>CAUJDF010000109.1 GCA_963169045.1 Myxococcota bacterium | reverse complement strand
TGTAGACGGCCGCGAGCGCGGCCCGAAGGTTCTTGCCTGCCATCGTACCCCCTTCGCGGCATCCCCATGCCGCTCGGCGGGCGACCAATCGCCACGCAAACGCAAGATATTCGCAATGCGTTTGCGTGGCAAGCGGAACAGTGGCGCAACGGCGAAACGGAACATGCACAACGGCGACGCAACGGCTGCACAACGGCGCGAATCGGGGCGAAGGTGCGTCAGCGGCCCCGTTTCGGCCCCGGAATGACCTTGACGGCGGATTAATTCGCCATGCGAGCGTCCGCATGGACTGCGACCGGAGACGGGCATGGCGATCGCCTCGAACTACCTCGGCGAGCTGGACGACGACGACGGCATCGGCGACTACCTCGGCGAGCTGGACGACGACGGAGACCTCGGGTTCTCCCCCGCCTTGGCGGCCTTCGCGGCCGTGGAACAGGCGAAGGCGGCGGCGCGGGCGAAGACGGCGGCGGCGCAGGCGAAGCGGGCACCGCCCGCGGCGAAGGCATCGACGAAGCGAGCCGCGAAGGCCGCGCCCCCGGCCGAGGACCTCGAGCCCATCCAGCCGCTTCGCCCGGAGCGGCCGTTCTACAAGCGGCCCGGGGTCGTGATCCCCGTCGCGCTCCTGCTCGCGTACCTCGCGTACAAGCTCGCCAACCGCGGGAAGCGCGCGGCGTAGACGGCAGCTCATCGGCGAGGCGTCGGCGCCCGGTCGGCGCCCGGTCGGCGCCACGGATCCACGTGGTCAGCGCGTCCAGCTCGGCGAGGCGTCGCCGGCGGTCGTCGTCGTCGGTCGGCAGTTCCGCGGCCAGGTCGTGCGCCTGGTGCTCGGCCAGGTCGTGCGCCTGGTGCTCGTCGGAGTGCGTTTCCGCAGCGGCCGGAAGTCGCCGGAAACCCTTGCGCGGCGCGGTCGCGAGCCGTTTTCCGGCCGATTCTCCGGGCATGTGGCCAGCGTCGCCGGCGTCCAGCTCGAGGCGGTCGTCGCCGGCGGGCAGCTCGTCGCCGGCGTCCAGCTCGAGGCGGTCGTCGCCGGCGGGCAGCTCGTCGCCGGCGTCCAGCTCGAGGCGGTCGTCGCCGGCGGGTAGCTCATCGCCGGCGTCCAGCTCGAGGCCCTCGCCGACGTCGCCGGCGCGCTCGTGCGAGCAGCTCCACGGCTCGTAGGCCCGGACACCGGGCGGACGAGGGTCGGGGCGTCCGCAGCGGCACAGGGGCGCCGCACGGCCTCGCCGGCGCCGCTCGCCCGACGTCGGCCGCGGCGCAGCTCCTGCCGCCGGCGCCAGCCCCAGCGCGCGCAGCTCGTCGGGCGTCGGGTTCTTCACGATGTGCGCCGCCAGCCCCCACGCTGGCCGCATCTGGCCCTTCTCCCGCGCTTCCGCAGCCGCCCGGCCGATGGCGTACACGATCAGCCGCTCGGGCGCTCCCAGCTCGCGCCACGTGGCGATGCGGGCGGGCAGCGCGGCCCGGTGCTCGGCGTCCGCGTACCCCGCCGCGGTCAGCCGTTCGATCGCGGCTCGCATCGTCGCCAGCTCATCGCCGTCGCTCGCCGGCGCAGCCGGCGCCGGTGTCTCGCTCACCGTCTCGGTGGGTTCCAGCGCGCGCCCGCGCGCTGTTGCTGCTGTTGCTTGATCGTCGGACAGATCAGGGGCGGTACGAGCTACCACCCTCCCCCCCGGGTCGGTGCTACCACCCTCCCCCCGGCCGCCAGGGATGCCCACCGCGGCGAGGATGGCGCCGGCGTCCAGCGTCCAGTGCGGGGCGAGGTCTGCGCCGCTCCATGCCCGGCGGTCGCGCCGCTCGACCAGCTTGAGCGCGACCAGCTCCGCGAGTCGCCGTTGCGCGGCTCGGGTGTCCACGTGGGCCTCGAGCGCGACGCGCCCGATGCTCACGTCGCCCGACCAGCTCGACCAGTCGAGGCAGCGGGCGAGCGCCAGCAGGACGAGCCGCAACGCGGGGCGAAGGGGGAGCCACGAGATCGCCCGCTCGAGGTCGACCCAGCGGGGGGTCGACGTGGGGGACGTGGCCACGTGCTCGGCGCCGGCGACGGCGCGCGCCAGGGGGGTCGGACGCATGTAGTCCTCTGCCCCGCACGCCGCTTGACCACGCGCTTCGGGCGTGGGTAGGCTGGACGCGCAAGGGTGACGTTCGCGCGAGCGATGTCGCTCGCGCGGGTTGAACGCCACGAGGGTCCGGCCGCCAAACCATCCCCTCGGGCGCGCTTCACTTTCCGGCCCGGTCGGTTCGTCGCCGATCGGGCACCTGAGACGTACCACCGGACGGCCATGCCGTCACGGGCCATGTGTACCCCGCCCGGTCGTCAGATCGGCGCGGGGTTTCGCGTCTCTACGCCCCGCCCGTGCGGCGTCGCGGGCGGGGCGTCCACCTCACGCGGCCTCGCGGTCCGCGACGACGGTGGCCACGATGGCGCGGAAGCCATCCGCGGCCAGTGCGTCGGCCTGCTCGAACGCGCTCGTGCGGCCATCGACGTAGGCGCAGTCGCAGATCCCACCGTCGTTGCCCACGGCCAGGACGAGGAAGTCGCCCGGCTCCGTCGCGCTGGAAGGAGCGACGGCCTGAGCGTCGGGGTCGGGGCCGTCGTCCTCGCCGTCCGGGTCGTCGTCCTCGCCGTCCGGGTCGTCGTCGCTGCTCCCGCCGTTCTCGAGCCGCGCCAGCACGCCCCGCAGCACCTCGGCCGACTCGGGGTAGTCACCTTCGATCCGCTCGGCCACCTCGGTCAGCTCGTCGCCGACGCTCCGATCCATCTCCTCGGCCATGGCGCACCTCCTGGGCGGTAGTTGTCCGCCAACGGGCCAGGAGGAGCCTCGCATGGCGATTCGTGCACCGATCCAGGGAATTCGTGCGAGTCCAGTAATTCCAATGACTTGCGCGCGTGGTGCACTACGGACACGCAGACCGCGAGGGGGATTCGCCAATGATTTCGGACACTTACGCCGCGACACGTGAGCGGGGAATTCGGTAGTGATCTCGCAGACTTGCGCCTGATTCTGACTCGCGGGATCGTAATCCACGTGTCTACGGCCGTTCCGGCGCGTTTCCCTTGCGATTGCGATGGCTTGGGCGCTTCGCCGCAGCCTCACCTTCCAGATCAGCGATGCCGCGTGCGAGTGCTTCGCGGGCGACGTCGCTCGCGTCTATCCGTCCGCGCATCTGCCAGGACGGATCCCCCGCGAGTTGTTCCGCCAGCTCGTCGAGCCTCTGGCGTATCGCAGCCGGGACGCGCAGCGTGTAGTTGACCATCGCCTGCCCCTCGGCCGCTGGACGTCTCCCCATCGCTCCCTCCGTGCGCCGCACCATACGTGCAATGCAAACGCATTGCGAGGCAGATCAGCCGCAGGGAAACCGCCGCACGAGGTCCGCGTCTACCGTCTCCCGCGTTGCGGGGACGGTCCGCCCGTCCTCGAGGGTCCACATGCAGCGACCGCAGGCGCACGCGGGCGCACCGTCCAGCGACCATGCTCGAGCGAACGCCTCGAGGTCGGTCCCGTTCGCGGCCCGGAGCCACGCGAAGGGACACACCAGCCCGGACAGCCGCTCGAGGCGGTCAGCTCGCCGCTCGAGGCGGTCAGCGCCGGCCCGGAGCTCCGCCGCCTCTCGCCGCAGCTCGGCGGCCACGTGGGGCAGCTCGTCGCCGGCGTCCAGCTCGAGGCGGTCGTCGCCGGCGGGCAGCTCGTCGCCGGCGGGCAGCTCGTCGCCGGCGGGCAGCTCGTCGCCGGCGGGCAGCTCGTCGCCGGCGGGCAGCTCGTCGACGGCGTCCAGCTCGAGGCGGTCGTCGACGGCGTCCAGCTCGAGGCGGTCGTCGCCGGCGTCCAGCTCGAGGCGGTCGTCGCCGGCGGGAAGGATGCGGGCGACGGCCGCGCCTCGCTGGCCGGCGGGCAGCTCGACCGCCACTCGGAGCGCGCGGGCCTGAGCGCGAGAGATACGCAGGGAGCGAGCGTGCAGGCGGTCAGCTCGCGCCCATTCGCGATCGGCGCGGCGCATCGCACGACGCGCAGCCGTCTCGGCCGCGTCGTCCACATGGGCGGCGCACTTGTCCCATTGCCTCGCCGCCCAAGCCTGGAGCCCACGCACGCGACGCTGGAGCACCGCGGCAGCTCGCCACAGGCGGTCAGCGTCCGCCGATGCGCGCTCCCATTCCTCATCCGAACGCATCACACCGACCCCTTGCGAACAACCCCGTCAAACTCAAGCGATTCAAGGAGGTCCCCTTGAATCTCATTCAACCTCGAATTCACCTGACGGATGGCCGCGTCCACCTCTCCCATCCTCCGCGCGACGTAGAACACAGCTTTCATCGCGGCCTTGTTGTCACCATCGGGCAGACTGTCGACGTCCGCGATCGCATTCGTCATGCGCCGCATCGCCTCACTGACGTCTAGCGCCTGTTCGTCCAGCTCGCCCGCGCTGTTGTAGACGGCCGCGAGCGCGGCCCGAAGGTTCTTGCCTGCCATCGTACCCCCTTCGCGGCATCCCCATGCCGCTCGGCGGGCGACCAATCGCCACGCAAACGCAAGATATTCGCAATGCGTTTGCGTGGCAAGCGGAACAG
>CAUJDF010000108.1 GCA_963169045.1 Myxococcota bacterium | reverse complement strand
CGGCGCCGCGCCGTCCGCCGCGGCGGCGTCGCCCGGCGATGCGTCGTGCGTCGCCGCGTCGCTCCGTGACCCTGCGTCGTGCGTCGCCGCGTCGCCCGGCGACGCGTCGTCCGCCGCGGCCGCGTCGCCCGGCGACGCGTCGTGTGTCGCCGCGTCGCTCCGCCGTCCGGCGTCCGCCGGTCGCGACCCGCCGGCGTCCGCGAGCGCCGCCGCGTCGGCGCCCGGCGCCGCGCCACCCGACGCGCCCCCGCCGTCGCCGGAGCAGCCCCAGCACACCCACAACAACACGGCCAGCGCGCCCCGACGGCGGGCGCCCCCCACGACCAGCACCGGCGCGGCCACGGTGTCTCCCTCCTGCGATTCTGCGGGCATGCTGCCCGGATCGGGGCCTGCCTGACGTGTCCGAATACGTGCAGGGGGGGGCGCAATCTGACCAGGAGGCGTGTCCGCCGTCCGGCGGATCGGCGCAGGGCGTGGCTGCGGCCTCCCGGCGTCCGCGCGCCGGTCGCGCGTCACCGGGCCGGCGCCGCGCGAGCTCGCTGCGGGTCAGGCGACGCATCGCGGGGGGCGTTGCGAGTCGGTGACGTGTCAGGCGATGCGTGACCGACACCCCGAAACGATCGCCGTCGTCAGGCGATGCGTGACCGACACCCCGAAACGATCGCCGTCGTCAGGCGATGCGTGACCCGAAAGCCGACATCCGCCGTCGTCGTCAGGCGATGCGTGACCGACACTCCGAAACGATCGCCGTCGTCAGGCGATGCGTGACCGGCGCCCCGAAACGGCCGGCGCGGGTCAGGCGATGCGTGACCGGCGCCCCGAGACGCCCGGCGCCTGTCAGGCGAAGCGTGACCGGCGCCGCCCGCATTCCGTCGCGCGTCCGGCGAAGCGTGACCCACGGGATGCGGAGCCCTGCCTCGCCGCCGAGGAGGCGAGGGCGGGCACGGACGAGCCCGGTCGCGTCCACGTCCAAGGTCGAGATCGCCCCGCACGGGTGACGGACCCGCGCGGCCGACGCGCAGAGGAGCCGCGGGCACCGCGTCCGCGTCCTCGGTTTTTTGCGACCCCGCGCCTCGAAAACCCGCCGCGCCCACCGCCGCGCGCCCGCAAACGCTGCGCTCCGCCGCGTGGCACGCGCCGTGAAACGGCACGCCTCCGGCACAAGCGCAGGGGGTTGAGCATGCGAAGGCGAGTTCACGGGGCATGGCTGGCGCTCGCGCTGGCCGCGGCGGGCTGCGACGACGGCGACGGCGGCGTCGCCCAGCGGCCGGCGCCGCAACCGGAGCCGCTCGAAGGGCAGACGGACTTCGTCTCCGCCGACGGCCGCAACGGCGAGCCGAGCGCGCTGAACGACCGCGCCGTGGACCCCGCGGCCGGCGAGGCCGACGACGCCGGCGGCGACGAGCGCACCGTCGAGGAGGGCGATATCTACCGCCCGCTCGGCGGCGGGCTCGTCGTCAACCTGAACGCGTACCGCGGCGTGCAGATCGTGGACGTCTCCGACCCGGCGAACCCGCGCGTCCGCGGCCGCGTCGAGGTCGCGGGCAGCCCCGTCGAGCTGTACGTGGTCGGCGACCAGGCCGTCGTCCTGCTCAATCACTGGATCGGCTACTGGGGCGCCCGCGAGGCGCTTCGCTTCGGCCGGCACGAAGGCGGCCTCGTGCTGACCGTCGACCTCGCCGATCCCGACCGCCCGCGCGTCGTCGACCGCGAGGTGGTGCCCGGCTACATCCAGACGAGCCGCCTGACGCGCGAGGGCGAGCGCGCCGCGCTCTACGTCGCCGCCCAGGAGTGGCGCGTCGAGGAGAACGGCGACGGCTCGGTCGTCGGCGGCATCGGCGCCACCGTCGTCAAGAGCTTCGAGGTCACCGGCGGCGCCATCGAGCCCCGCAGCCAGCTCGACCTCGGCGGCTACGTGGCCGCGATCCAGGCGACGCCGACGGCCCTCCTCGTCGCCCGCAACGACTGGGACTTCCGGGGCGCTCAGCCCGGCAGCTTCGTCCAGCTCATCGACATCGCTCGCGTCGACGGCCGCATGGTCGAGGGCGACGACGTGCAGGTGTCGGGGATCGTCCAGAAGAAGACCGACATGGACCTCGCCGGCGACGTCCTCCGCGTCGTCTCGGCGGGCGCCTGGGGCGGCCGGAACACCAACCACCTCGAGACGTTCGACGTCTCCGATCGCGCCCGCGCCCGCGCCGTGGACCACGAGACGTTCGGCGACGGACAGCAGCTCTTCGCCACCCTCTTCCAGGACGACCGCGCGTTCTTCGTCACCTACTTCCGGCAGGACCCCTTCCACGCCTTCGAGATCACCGCCGGCGGCGACGCCACGGAGCGCAGCGAGTACATCGTCAGCGGTTGGAACGACTGGTTCAAGCCGGCCTTCGGCGGCACGCGTCTGCTCGGCATCGGGCACGACGACGCCGGCGGCGGGCGGCGCCTCGCGGTCAGCCTCTACGACACCACCGATCTCGTGAACCCCGAGCCGCTCGTGGCGCGCGTCAACGCGGACCTCGAGTGGGGCTGGTCCGAGGCCAACTGGGACGACCGCGCCTTCACGGTGCTCGAGGACGCCGCCGACGCGCGCGGTCCCGGCGGCGAGCGCGAGACGGGTCTCGTCCTGCTGCCCTTCGGCGGCTGGGACGACCAGGGTCAGCGCTACCGCTCGGGCGTGCAGATCTACACGTTCTCGCCGACGACGCTCACCCGCCGCGGCGTGATGGAGCAGGGTACGCCCGTCCGCCGCAGCTTCCCCACGCAGGACGACGTCACGGCGAACCTCTCCGAGGAGTCGCTGTCGCTGTACGACACCTCCGATCCGGACCGCCCGACCGAGCTGGGCGCGGTCGAGCTCGCCCCCAACTATGCGGATCTGCTGGTGTTCGGGGCGTACGGCGTCCGCCTGAAGAGCAACGCCGACGCGTGGTGGTACCGCGGCCACACGCCGGCGCCGGCGATGGCGCAGATCGTCGATCTGCGCGAGCATCCGGACCAGGCGGCGCCGATCGCCGAGCTGCCGGTGCCCGCGTTCGCGCGGCTCGAGAAGGTCGGCGACCTGCTCGTCGCCATCGAGCAGCAGTACGTCGACGCCGAACGGGACGGCGAGCCGGTGTACGAGACGCGCCTCGACGTCTTCGACCTCGCCAATCCCGCGCGGCCCCGCGAGGGCGGCACGCTCGTCACCCGCGACATCGAGCCCGCCAACTGGGGCTGGGGGTGGAGCGGCGGCTTCCGCGGCGAGCTCGCCGACTGCTTCGACTGCGGCGGCTGGGGGTCGCCGCCGGACACGACCTTCGCCGCCGGCGAGCGGCTGGCGTTCGTCGCCCAGACGCACGAGCAGGCGCGCGTCGGCCACCAGCGCACGTGCTGGCGCACGCCGGTCGACCGCCAGGGCTGCTACGTCGGGGACGACGCCGGGCCGCGCACGTGCTACGGCGGCGGCGTGCAGTGCAGCAGCCTCGACGGCGGGCCGCGCGTGTGCAGCGGCCAGATCCAGCGCTGCGAGACCGACGGCGCCGAGTGGACGTGCGAGCCGGTGGCCGACGACGCGATCGAGACGCGCGAGGAGTGCTGGGAGTCGGACCTGTACCGGTACTGGGGCCGCCACGTGGTCCGCGTCGTCGACCTGAGCGACGCGGCCAACCCGCGACTGCTGCCCGCCTGGGAGGCGCCGCGCCATCACGAGGCCGAGGGCGCCGTCGCCGACGGCGACACGCTCTACCTCTCGTACAAGGTGCCGGAGCAGGTCGAGGGCGACGAGCGCCCGTTCGTGCGCTACTTCCTGCGGCCGATCGACCTGTCGTCGGCGGGCGAGGCGCGCGTCGGCGACCCGGTGAACGTGCCCGGCCGGCTGCTCGCGGTGCGCGGCGACGCCGCCTACACCCAGGACTTCGTGTGGGGCGAGCGCGTCGTCGAGTCGGCGCTGGCCCGCGTGACGCTGCGCGACGGACGCGCCTTCCTGCAGGCCCGCCGGCGCTTCGTCGACCAGGAGGTGCACGCCGCGCTGCTCGACGACGCCGGCCACCTGCTCGTCAGCCACCGCGTCGCCTGGCAGGCCGCGCGCAACGACGGTCGCGAGATGCAGAAGCTCACCGTGCTCGACGCCGGCGACTTCGCCGTCCGCAGCGAGTCCGAGATCGACGCGTGGGCCACGCTGCAGGGCGCGCTCGCCGGCCGCGCGCTCTTCCAGGTCTCGGGCGGCGTGCTGGTCGTCAACGCGACGAACCCGGAGCGTCCCTACGCGCAGGCGTATCTGCCGCTGCAGGGCTGGCCGCAGCAGTTCCACCTCGCCGGCGACGACGTGTACGTGCCCGCGGGGCGCTACGGCATCTACGCCTTCGACATCCGCCTCGAGAACCTCGTGGCGCGCTGACGGCGCGCCGGGCGCTCTCCGGTCCGGGCGCGGCCGATCGACAGGGCGGTCGCGTGACGCCGCCCCGCCGCGTGCTACCTTGCCCCGCGATGTCCGCCCCGAGTCGCTGGCCCTACCTCGTCGTCGCCTACCTCTGCCTCGCCCTCGCCGCCGTCGGGATCGCCGTGCCCGGGCTGCCGACGACGCCCTTCCTGCTCGTCGCCGCCTGGGCCGCCGCGCGCGGCTCGGAGCGCCTGCACGCGAAGCTGCGCGCGCACCCGCGCTTCGGCCCGCTCATCCGCGCGTGGCAGGAGGAGGGCGCCATCCCGACGCGCGCCAAGGTGATCACCCTGCTGCTGCTCCCGCCGTCGTGGCTCATCCTGACGCTCCACGTCCGCGGCTGGGTGGTGCCGGCCGTCACCGCCGCGCTCTTCGTCGTGATCGGGTGGTTCGTGGTCAGCCGCCCGGCGCCGCGGGCATGACGTTCCGATCGCGGCGCCGTTTCGTGTAGCGTGGCGGGCGATGCGCGGTCGCCGACTCCTCGTCACCGTCCTGCTCGCGACGCAAGGCTGCGTCACCGACTTCCCGGCGTTCGAGCCGCGCGACGCGGGCGGCGCCGACGGCGCGTCGCCCGACGCCGCCGGACGCGACGCGACGCGCCCGGACGCGGCCCGCCCCGACGGCGCGACGCCGGACGCGGCCCGCCCCGACGGCGCCCTCCCCGACGGCGCGTCGCCGGACGCCGCCCTCCCCGACGGCGCCCTCCCCGACGGCGCGTCGGCCGACGCGTGCGTGCCCGCCGTCGAGACGTGCAACGACGCCGACGACGACTGCGACGGCCGCGCCGACGAGTCCGATCCGCTCCTGGGCTCCGTCTGCGCCATCGACGGACAGCTCGGCGTCTGCGCCCGGGGCCTCACCGCCTGCCAGCGGGGCCGGCTCGTGTGTCAGGCCGCCGGCCCGCCCGGCGCCGAGACGTGCAACGGCCTGGACGACGACTGCGACGGCGCCACCGACGAGGCGATCGCCCTCGGCGACCGGCCGTGCCCCACCGGCATGCTCGGCGCGTGCGCGGAGGGCGCCGAGGTGTGCGAGGGCGGCGCGGTCCGGTGCGTGCCGCCGGCGGGCAGCCCGGAGCGCTGCGCCGACGGCGACGACGACGACTGCGACGGCGCGTTCGACGAGGGCTGCAATTGCCACGTCGGCGGGATCCAGGCGTGCGGCTCCGCGGTCGGCGCGTGCAGCGCCGGGCAGCAGTCGTGCGCGAACGGGACGTGGGGCGCCTGCGAGGGTCAGTCGGGCCCGAGCCCCGAGACCTGCAACGGCCAGGACGACGACTGCGACGGCCACGCCGACGAGGCGTGGGCGCTCCTCGGCACCCCGTGCGCGATCGAGGGCCGCGCCTGCCCCGCCGGCGGGCTGTTCGAGTGCCGCCCCGACGGCGCGGACGTCCAGTGTCAGCGCCGGCCGCCCTCGGAGGTGTGCGCCGGCGACGGGGCCGACGAGGACTGCGACGGCCGCGTCGACGAGGGCTGCGCCTGCCCGCCCGCACGCCGCGACCACCTGCGCCTCTGCGGGGGCAACGAACGCCCCACGTGCCGCTACGCATGGGACGGCGGGGAGCAGCCCTGCAGCTCGCTGTGCGAGGAGCTCGGCGGCCGCTGCGAGCGCGCCGTGCGCGACGCCGGCTGCAACCAGGGCGGCGACGACGTCGGCTGCAACAACGCCCAGCAGCGGCTCCGCTGCGTCTGCGCCTTCTGACCGCGGCGGGCGTCCAGGTTGGCGACGCCTCGCTTGTCCGGCGAGGCGATGGCCGTTTCGGGGCGAGCCCACGGCCCCGTCATGTCGAGGGCCTCGGCGCCGTTGCGAACCCTCGCCATCGGCTCGGCGATGACTGCGGGTTCGCGCCTGGGCCTCGCCTCACCGCCCGGCGCGATCCTTCGTCCACTTGAACGCCCGCCGCTGTGATTCGAGGGGCGCGCGCGGCGCCGCGGCGGCTCAGCGCCCGGCGAACGGCACGTAGCGTCGCCAGTCGCCGCCGCGCTTCGCCGCGCCGTCGGGCGCGGCCGAGGCGAACGCCCGCACGACCCGCCGGGGCCAGGGCGAAGCGCGCAGGCGCTTCACGACGGCGGTGCGCGCCACGCGCGGTCCGAGGCGGTCGGCGATCGGCGGCAGGACGGCCGCGGCAGCGGTGCCCATCGTGCTCGCCACACCCGCCTGGACGAGGCCGAGCGGGCCCACGGGGGTGCTGCCGAAGAAACCGCTGACGCCCGGCGTCTCCACGGCGCCGAGCAGGGCCGCCAGCGAGCCCACCCCCGCCGCGAGCACCGACGGGCTGCGTCCGCCGGCCAGGAGCGTCTGGCCCAGCTGCGTGCCGACGAGCGTCAACAGCGCGACCGAGGAGGCGCGCTCGCGGGAGCCCGTCAGCCGTGCCGCGATCCACGCCGCCGAGGTGGAGGCGGAGGTGATCGCCGCGCGCCACGCCAGGTCCCGCGTCAGCGCCTCGCCGAGCGACGCCTCCGGCCCCTCGCGCAGGAGCTGCTCCGGCGTCACGCCGCGCGGCCGCCGCAGCGCGATCGCCAGCGCCGGCAGCGCGTCCGTCAGCAGGTTGACCAGCAGCAGCTGCCGCCCGTTCAGCGGCGACGTGCCGTCGACGAGGCCACCGAACAGCGTGAACGCGATCTCGCCGAGGTTGCCCCCCACCAGGATCGAGACCGCGTCGCGCACCGCGGACCACAGGGCGCGGCCCTCGAGGATCGCGCGCACGATCGTCTCGATCCGCTCGTCGGTGACGACGAGGTCCGCCGCGCCCCGGGCCGCCGGCGTGCTGCGCTCCCCGAGCGCGATGCCCACGTCCGCGAGGCGGATGGCCGGCGCGTCGTTGGCGCCGTCGCCGGTCATCGCCACCACGCGGCCCGCCTTCTGAAAGGCCTTGACGATCCGCACCTTGTGGGCCGGCGTGACCCGCGCGAAGACCTTGACCGAGCCGAGGACCGAGGCGAGCCGGTCGTCGTCGAGGCGGTCGAGCGTCGGGCCGGTCATCACCGGCTCGCCGTTCAGGAGGCCCAGCTCGGCGGCGATGGCCTCGGCGGTGCTCGGGTGGTCGCCGGTGAGCATCGTCACCTGCACGCCGGCGCGCTTCAGGTCGTCGACCGCCTGCCTCGCGGTGGCGCGGACGGGATCGGCGAGGCCGACGAAGCCGACGAACGTCAGGTCGCCGACGGCGGCGTCGTCGAGCCGCTTGCGCCGCTTCGTCATGCGGCGCTCGGCGACGGCCAGCACGCGCAGGCCCCGGCGCGCCATCTCGTCGACGTGCGCGGCGAGGCGCGCGCGGGCGGCGTCGTCGAGGCGCGCGCGGCCCTGCCTCACGCAGCGCGGCAGCACCACCTCCGGCGCGCCCTTCACGCACAGCCACTGGCTGCGGCCGGCGTCGCCGAGCGTCGCGTGGTAGCCGCGCGCGGCCTCGAACGGCAGCTCCGCCACCCGCCGCCAGCCCGCGCGCCGCTCGTCGACGGCGACGTTCGCGCGGCGGGCCCCGCGCGCCAGCGCGCGATCGGTCGGGTGCGGCAGGCGGGCGGGATCGCCGTCCGGGTTCGCCCGCAACGCCGTCGCGAGCACGTGCCGGTGGGCGGCCTCGAGCTTCGCCGGCGACCGCGCCGTCCCGCCGTCGGAGACGACCTTCAGCCGGATGCGGCCCTCCGTCAGCGTCCCCGTCTTGTCGGCGCAGAGCAGGTCGACGCGCCCGAGGGCCTCCACCGCGCGCGGGTTGCGCACGAGCGCGCCCTGTAGCGCGAGGCGGCGCGCCGCCGCCAGCTGCGCCATCGTCGCCAGCAGCGGGAGGCCCTCGGGGACGGCCGCGATCGCGAGGGCGACGCCGGCGCCGACCATGTCGCGGGTCGAGCGCCCGCGGACGAGGCCCGCGGCGGCCACCGAGAGGCCGCTCACGAGCGCCGCCGGCAGGGTGTAGCGCGTGATCTGGTCGAGCCGCGCCTCGACGCCCGTCTCCGGCGGGCCGTCGGTCTCGCCGGGCACCGCGCACCGCGACTCGGTGTTCCCGCCGACGGCCACCACCACCCCCAGCGCGCTGCCGGCGGCGACGGTCGTGCCCTCGTAGAGCATGGAGCTGCGGTCGGCGACGGCGGCGGCCAGCGACGGCGCCGGATCCTTGCGCACCGGCAGCGACTCGCCCGTCAGGCTCGACTCGTCCGCCTCGAGGTGCGCCGCTTCGATCAGCCGCAGGTCGGCGGGCACCACGTCGCCCGCCTGGAGCGCGACGATGTCGCCGGGCACCAGCGCCCCCGCGAGGATCTCCACCTCGCGCCCGTCGCGGCGCGTCCGTACCCGACGCCCGTCCTCGCGCCGCAGCCGCGAGAGCGCCTTCTCGGTGCGCTGCCGCTGGAGGCCGCCGACCAGGCCGTTGATGCCCAGCACGGAGGCGGCGATCGCGCCGTCCGCCGGCCCCTCCACCGCCGACGACAGCGCCGCGCCGCCGGCCAGGATGGGCGTCATCGGGTTCGACAGCTCCTCGGCGCACAGCCGCGCCAGGCGCGCGATGCCGGAAGCCTGCGGATCCACTCGGGTTCTACGGCTCTCCGCCTCGACCCACGTCAGGCCCTCGCGGCGCGAGCGCACCTGCTCGAGCACCGTCTCCACCGGCAGCGCGTGCCAGGGGACGCGGTGCACCGCGGTCGCGGGCGCCTCGCCGCGCACGCCGGCGGCGATGCGCATCCCGTTGGCCATCGCCAGCAGCGCCGCCGCGTTGGCTGCGGCCATCACGCGCTGCGTCGTGCGCCGCTCGAGGCCCGCGCTCGCGAACATCGCGCCCACGGCCGCCTCGGCCACCGCGAAGCCCACGGCCTGGTTGGCCGCGTCGCGCCCGGCGGCCATCGCCTCCACGAGGAAGCGGGCGTCCTCGAGCCCGTTGCCGCAGAGGAGGTGCCCGCCCCACGGCGGTGGCCGGTCCGGCAGGCGCAGGCCGATGCCGCAGTCCGCCGCGTGGAGGCCGGGGGACGACCCCGCCGCGATGACGGCCACGGCCCGGCCGGCGCGCTGCTCGGCGCGCACGGCGTCGGCCAGCGCGTCGTCGCCGGCGATGACCGTGTCCGGCTGCGCCCAGGCGACGCGCTCCGGCCGCTCGGCCACCACGATCAGCCGGAGCCCCGAACGGCGGATCCGCGCCACGAGCGCCTCGGCCCGGGCATCGACGACCGGGTGGATGCCCGCCAGCGCCACCGTCTCGCCGTGGCGGTGCAGGCCGAGGACGATGCCCCCCGGGACCGCCAGCGCCCGCGCCTCCTCGCCGTCGGTGCGCCGGCGGGCGACGAGCGGCGCGTGCAGCGACCAGCCGTCGTCGCGGCGCGCGGTCGCCGGATGCTCCGGATCGAAGAGGGCCTCGACGTGTCGCCGCGCCTCCTCGGCGTCGACGCCCGCGCCCTCCACCGGCAGGACGGCGCCGATCACCCAGCCGTGGGCGGCGAGCAGGTCGTCGGCGACGGCGACGACGTCGATGCGCTCGAGGCGGCGCAGCACCTTGGTGCGCAGAACGAGCACGCCGCGCTTCGCGAGGCGACGTCCCAGCGACGCGGCGAACCCCTCGCGGCCCAACTTCGCCGGCCTGGGCATGCCGCCGAACAGGTTGGCCGCGGCGCCCTCCATGCTGTGGCTCGACGCGAGGCTCGAGACGAAGCCGCCGAGCGAGGCCGGCACCGCCTGCCCGCTGTACGCCTCGACCGGGCCGTCGGGGAACGGCGTCGGGCGCTTGCGGCGGACCGCCGGCCGCGCCAGGTGGTCCTCGGGACGGCCGCACAGCGCCGGCTCGAGGCGCGCCCACAGCTCGGCGCGGGCGGAGAGCTCCGCCGCCAGCAACCCGCGCCGCGCGAGGTCGGTGAGCGGCCCCGTCCAACCCTTGAGCAGGCCGGCGACCATCGCGTTGGCGAGGCCGAACGCCAGATCGGTGCCGCCCCAGCCGAGCCTGCGCTGCAGCGCCTTCCGGAAGCGCGGCACGCCCTCGAGCATGTTGAGCAGCGCCGCCACGTCCACCTCCGCCGGGGCGGTGCGCACCCGCATCACGCGCAGGAGGACGGCGGCCAGGAGCGCGGTGAAGTCCACGGCGGCCTCGAGGGCGACCCGCAGGCGCGGCTCGAGGTCGCCGGGGTACTCGGTCGCGTCGAGCGCGTAGCGCGCGCCGCTGGCGCCGGCGCGCTCCTCGGCCTGGCGGACGAGGCGGACGAGCGTCTCGACGTCGACGTCGGCGCGCTCGAGCGCCACCACCGCGCGCCGCAGCGCCCCGTTCAGCCGCGCCCAGGCCACGCCGTCGACGCGCTCGAGCGCCTCGCGCAGCGCCGCGTCGAGCGCCTCGGGATCGGCGCCGCGCACCAGCGGCCGCACCTCGACGTGCACACGCGCGGCGGAGCGCCACACCCGCGGCGCTTCGCGGCGCAGCCGGCGCCACCAGGCGCGCATCTTCTCGGCTTCGTCACCCATTCACCCACCGTCGCCTTTGACGAACCAGCGATCGCCGGTGCGTGCGACCGCCGTGCCGAGCTCCTCGCAGAGCACGCGCATGCGCGCGAGCAGGGCCTCGCGGTTCTCGCCGCCCGCGCGGCGCACCGACGCCCTGCGCAGCACCACCGGCGCCATCTCGAGGCCGGCGAACCGCCCGCCCTCGAAGGCCACCCGGAACAGGAACGACCAGTCGTTGCGCGCCACCGGGTCGATCGCGAAGTCGTCGAGGAAGGCGCCGGCGCCGTACACGATGGGCCGTCCCCGGTGCAGCTCGACGCCCTGGAAGACGTGCGTGCCGTGGCCGAAGACGAGGTCGGCGCCGCGCTCGACGAGCGCGCGGCAGAAGCGGCGCACCAGCTCGTTGGGGCGCTGCACCAGGTCGGCGCCCCAGTGCATCGAGACGACGACCAGCTCCGCCCGGGCGCGCGCGAGCTCGATGGCCTCGCCGGCGCGGTCGAGGACGTGGGGCGCAAGCGAGATCGGCAGATAGCAGGTGCCCGGACGGTCGGGGCCGGCGGCGAACGAGGGCTCCTCGTCCGTCCAGGCGAGGACGGCGACGCGCGCGCCGCCCCGCTCGACGACCGCCGGCTGCCGCGCCGCAGCCGCGTCGCGCCCCGCGCCCGCGTGCAGGATGCCCGCGCCGTCGAGCGCGCGGAGCGTGTCGAGCAGGCCCTCCGCCTCGTAGTCGAGCGCGTGGTCGTTGGCCAGCGCGGCGACGTCGACGCGCGCCGCCGCGAGCGCCGCCGCCGCGAGCTCCGGATCGGCCCGGAAACGAAACACCTTGGGCGTCCGCGACCACGGCCGCCGGTGCCGCGTCAGCGCGCACTCCAGGTTCACGAGGCGCAGGTCGGCGTCGAGCAGGATCGGCAGCACGTCGCCCCAGACGGCGGCCGGGTCGCGGCGACCGTGCAGGCGCTCGTTCACGCCGCGGCCGAGCATCACATCGCCGGCGAGCGCGAGGATCGGCATCCATCCACCTCCGGGCAGCAACCCGTGCGCGTCTCCTACTCACTGACGCGAGAGCGAAGGAAGCGGCGCACGTAAGACGCGACCGCCGCGATCCCGACGAGCGCCGAGAAGACCGCCAGCGGCATGGCGGCCTCGAGATCGAGCACCAGCGCGCCGATGGCGAAGAACTGCGCGCACGTCGTGGCCTTCCCCAGGACGCCGGCGCGGAAGTCGAAGCCCCGCGGCGGCCGGCGCAGGTGATAGAGCAGCACGAGCGGCGCCTGGAGCGCCTCGCGCGTCAACACGAGCGCCACGAAGGCCCACGGCGGGTCGTGCACCACGAACACCAGCAGCGCGACGGAGACGACGAACGCCTTGTCGCACAGGGGATCGAGCCACGCGCCGGTCGCCCGGGCCGCGGCATCGCCGCGCCGCCGCGCCACGCGCCCGTCGGCCCAGTCGGTGAAGGCGGCGACGCACATCGTGGCGATCAGGAGCCACAGGTCGTGGCGCGCGAGCCACGGCACGCCGGCCAGCGGGATGCGCACGAGGCTCAGGACGTTCGGCAGCGACAGGAAGGCCTGCCGTTCGCTTTCGGACGGAATCGGCGTCACGGCCACTGGACGGCGCTCCGCTCGTGCTCAGGGATATCCGCATTCGCCCCGGACGTCCCCGCAACGGGGCGCTTCGCCACGCGTCCCAATCTCGACGCCGGGCATCTCGCTTTCTCGAACCGGGTGAGGTCCATGAACGAACGATTCACGTTGCCCGTCCTCCCGCTGCGCAACACCGTGGTCTTCCCCGGCGTGGCGATCCCCATCTCCGCCGGCCGGCCCGGCACCGTGGCCGCGGTGGAGCGCGCGCTGAAGGGCGACGAGCGCCTGTTCGCCGTCACCCAGCACGAGGACGAAGACGACGTCGACACGGACGGGCTGTATCGCATCGGTACCGTCATCCGCATCCTCCAGACCCATCAGGTCCGCGACGGTATGCAGCTTCTGGTGCAGGGCGAGTCGAGGGCCCAGGCGTACGCCTACGACAAGGTCGGCGAGAGCATGCTGATGGCCGTCCTGTCGCCGCTCGAGCGCATTCCGCCCGGCGCCTTCGACGACCCGACCTTCCAGGCGCTCGACCACGAGCTGAGGCAGCGTGCCGCGGAGCTGGGCACCCGCCGTGGCATGCCGGCCGAGGCCGTCAGCCAGTTCGTGAAGGGCATCGACGACCCCGGCACCTTCGCCGACCTCGTGGCGTTCTACCTGCAGCTGCCGATCAAGAAGAAGCAGGAGCTGCTCGAGACGCTCGACGACGAGACGCGCATGCGACGCACGCTGGTGGCGGTGCAGCGTGAGCTCACCCGCATCGGCGCCCAGGAGAAGATCCAGGCGCAGGTCCAGGAGGAGCTCGGCGAGCGCCAGCGCGAGATCCTGCTGCGCGAGCAGATGAAGGTCATCCAGAAGGAGCTCGGGGACACCGACGACCAGGCGGAGGCCGAGGAGCTGCGCGAGCGCCTCGACGCCCTCGAGCTGCCCAAGGACGTGCGCGCCGAGGCCGAGCGCGAGCTGAAGCGCCTCGAGCGCACGAACCCGCAGTCGGCCGAGTACCAGGTGATCCGCACGTACCTCGAGTGGTTCACCGAGCTCCCCTGGAACACGCGCACCGAGGACAAGATCGACCTCGCGAAGGCCGAGCAGATCCTCGACGAGGACCACTACGGCCTCGAGGACGTCAAAGACCGCGTCCTCGAGTTCCTCGCCGTCCGCAAGCTCCAGCTCGAGCGCTTCGCCGAGGACGAGGCGGCGGTCCCGGCCTCGGCGAAGGCCGGGGGGCGCACGGCGCAGCGGCAGCCCGACGGCGACGAGGGCGACGGCGAGGTCCAGGACGACGCGGAGCGCGATCGCGCGCGCTCCGTCGGTCGCGGCCCCATCCTGCTGTTCGCCGGCCCCCCGGGCGTCGGCAAGACGAGCATCGCCCAGTCGATCGCGCGCTCGCTCGGGCGCAAGTACGTGCGCATCTCGCTCGGCGGCGCCCGCGACGAGGCCGACATCCGCGGCCACCGGCGCACCTACGTGGGCGCGATGCCCGGCCGCATCATCCAGGGCATGCGCCAGGTGAAGAGCAAGAACCCGGTCTTCCTCCTGGACGAGGTCGACAAGCTCGGCCAGTCCTACCAGGGCGACCCCAGCGCGGCGCTGCTCGAGGTGCTCGACCCCGCCCAGAACAACGCGTTCACCGACCACTACCTCGGCGTGCCCTTCGACCTCTCCGAGGTGCTGTTCATCGCCACGGCGAACTACCTCGACCGCATCCCCGGTCCGCTGCTCGACCGCATGGAGGTCGTGAACTTCGCCGGCTACACGGAGCTCGAGAAGCTCGAGATCGCCCGGCGCTACCTGCTCGAGCGGCAGCGGCGCGACGCGGGCCTGCGCGCCGACGAGCTGACGGTCACCGAGGGCGCGCTGACGATGCTCATCCAGCGCTACACGCGCGAAGCCGGCGTGCGCCAGCTCGAGCGCGAGGTGGGACGCCTCGCGCGCAAGTCGGCGCGACGCATCGCCGCCGGCGAGGTGCAGCAGCTCGAGGTCGACGAGACGGGCGTGCGCGAGATGCTCGGCCGGCCGCGCCTCGTGCCCGAGGAGAAGAACCCCACCGACGTGGTCGGCGTCGCCACCGGCATGACGTACACGCCGATGGGCGGCGACATCATCTTCATCGAAGCCAGCGTGATGCCGGGCGGCGAGAAGTTCGTGCTCACCGGCCAGCTCGGCGACGTGATGAAGGAGTCGGGGCGCGCCGCGCTGACGTGGGCCAAGACGCACCACGAGGCGCTCGGCATCCCCGCCGAGGCGTTCCGCGGCGTCGACCTGCACGTTCACGTGCCCGCGGGCGCCGTGCCCAAGGACGGCCCTTCGGCCGGCGTCACGATGGCGACGGCGATGGTCTCGGCGATCACGAAGCGGCCGGTGCGCCACGACATCGCGATGACCGGCGAGATCACGCTGACGGGGCGCGTGCTGCCCGTGGGCGGCATCAAGGAGAAGCTGCTCGGCGCCACGCGCGCCGGCATCTGGGAGATCATCCTCCCCTACGAGAACGAGGCCTACCTCGAGGACCTGCCCGCGGAGGTGCGCGGCAAGCTCCAGATCCACCTCGTGCGCGAGCTCGACGAGGTGATGAAGCTCGCCCTCCGCGACAAGCCCGCCGGTCCGGCCTGACACATCGGGCGCAGCGGCGGCGCCGATCCGCCGATGCTCGGGGTGGAACCACGGGTGGGCACCCCGGAGAACCCCGATGCGCTCTTTCTTTCGAGGTCCATTCCTCCTCGCCGGCGCCGGTCTGACCGCGGCGGCGGCACCTCTCCTGATCCTCGGTCGCATGCCGCCGCTGGCCGCGCTGCTGACGGTCCCGATCGGGGCCGCGCTCGTGCTCGGCGCCGGGCGACTGGCCGGCCGGCAACCGCCGCCCACGCCCGCCGCCGCGCCGACCATCCCCCCGGAGGCGTTGCTCGCCACCGAGCGCCGCGCGCTGGCGGGCCTGCTGGCGACCTCGGTGGCCCACGACTTCAACAACCTGCTGGCGATCATCGGCGCCGGCGCGTCGCTGCTGCGCGAGGCCGGCGTGACCGGCGAGCAGGCGACGGTGCTCGACGCGATGGACACGGCGGTGGCCCGGGGGACGGACCTCGCCTGGCGGCTCGGCCGCGCCGGCCGCGACACCGACCAGGGCGAGCGCCGCGAGGTCGACGTGCTGGCGACGGTGCTCGAGGCCGTCGAGGTCGTGCGGCTGCACAAGCGCGCCCAGGGCTGCGACCTGCGCGTGCTCGCCGACGCGCCCCTGCGCGCCAGCGTCTACCCCACCCTCGTGCACCAGCTCGTGACGCACCTCGTGCTCGGGGCCGTCGACGCCGTCGGCGGTCGCGGCCGCATCGAGGTGCGCGTCGTCGCCGCCGGCGGGGGCGCCGCCATCGAGGTGCACGACGACGGCCCGCTGGCCGACGGGGATCCGGAGCGCGCGCTGGGCCGCGAGCCCGGCACGGGCCTCGGCCTGCTGTCGGTCCGCGAGTGCGCCGGTCTGCACCGCGGCACCGTCGAGGTGGACCGCTCCACGCTCGGCGGCGCCTGCGTGCGGGTCCGCCTCGCGGCGTAGGCTTGCCGGCGGGGAGTGTGCCATGATGCGGTCCATGCGCATCACGACCTCCCTGCTGCTCCTCGCCGCCGCGAGCCCGGCCCTCGCCGCCGAGCCGGTGGAGCGGCGCCTCCACCCGGCCAGCGTCGAGGCGTCCAGCTTCCTGTGGAACGACTTCAATAAGTTCCAGGAGAACTACCACCCCAACTACCTCGTCGACGGCGATCCGAAGACGGCGTGGGTCGAGGGCGCGAAGGGCGCCGGCGCCGGCGAGTGGGTGCGGTTGAAGCTGACGCCGCTCGAAGGCGCGACGAACGTGCGCCTGAAGGTGCGCAACGGCTACCAGAAGTCGCCGGGGCTCTTCCGGGCCAACGCGCGGGCGAAGACCGTGACCGTCAAGGTGCTGCCGGGCGGGGCGACGCGGCAGGTCGCGCTGAAGGACGCCGAGGGCTGGCAGGACGTCGCCGTCGCGCTCCCCGCGCAGAAGGTCGAGGCGATCGAGCTGCGGGTCGACGAGGTGTACGCCGGCACGAAGTACGAGGACCTGTGCCTCTCCGACGTGCAGGTGTTCGTCACCGCGACGACGCGCGACAACCCCGCGTTCGAGAAGGCGAAGCTCGAGCAGATCCAGAAGTGGAAGGCGGAGCGCCTGGCCGCCGCGAAGGCCTTCAAGGGGGAGGCCGCGAAGTCGATGCCGGTCGCCGCGCAGTACCAGCGGGGCGACGCCCTGCCGGATCGCGGCGACGAGTGGGACGTGTGGGGCGTGTGCGAGAACGGCGGCCAGCTCTGCCAGATGCGCGCGAGCGTCGAGCGTGCGCGCCTCCGGGCCTCGGCGCGCTTCCACGGCGCGCTCGACCGGGCGGTCGCCGCCGCGAAGGGCGACTTCGCCGCCTTCGTCCCGGTGCAGCTCGCGCCCGCCGACAAGCGCAAGGTCCCGGAGGTCGACGGCCTGTGCGCCGCGAACCTGTGGTGGGCGCTCGAGGGGCCGTACTGCTCCGAAGGCGTCCTTGGCGCGCCGATGGACGGGCAGCTCAGCCTGTACCGCGCCGACACGCTCGGCACGCTCGAAGTCAAGGATGCGCCGGCGCTCGCCGACGTCATCGCCGCGGAGGCGCCCGCGTGCAAGCGCTCGGTCGCCACGAACTACGCCTGGGCGCGCGGCGAGAAGGACGCCGCCGGCAAGACGATCGTCCGCGAGCTGCTCGTGGTCCGCTGTGGGCTGGCCGAGTCGCGCGAGGGCGAGGTGCCGGTCGCCGAGCCCCAGCTGCTCGTGTACGGCGACGACGGGCGCCTCGCGGCCACCGCCGGTCGGGCCTACGTCACGCTCTTCGACTGGCGCGACGCGCCGGGCCGGGTCTCCGGCGGCGAGACGCTCTACTCGTGGGGCGACACGTTCCTGCCGTTCCGCGCGTTCGAGCCGGTCGCCGCCCGCTGACGTGCTCGCGCTGCTGATCGGACTCGCCCAGATGTTCCCGGGCGGGCGCGGCCCCGTCGGCGTCGGCGACACGCCGGCGGCGATGCTCTCCGCGGCGGCCTGCGCCGACTGCCACCCGGACGAGCACCGCGAGTGGGCCGGCTCGCGGCACGCGCAGGCGTGGACGAACGGCATCTTCCAGCGCGAATACCGCCAGAAGCCGGGCGCGTGGTGCGTCCACTGCCACGCCCCGCTCGAGGCGCAGCACGCCCAGGTCGGCACGGGCGGACCGCTGCTCGCCGAGGGCGTGAACTGCGCGACGTGCCACGTGCGGGACGGCCGCATCCACGCGCGCACGCAACGCCCCGACTCCCCTCATGAAACGGTGACGGACGATGCGTTCGGCGGCCCCGACTGGTGCGGCGGGTGCCACGAGTTCACGTTCCCGGTGCTCGACGGGCGCGGAGAGCTCGTCCGCTACACGCCGCACCCCATGCAGGCGACGGTCGCGCAGTTCCGCGCCGGTCCCCACGCCCGCGATCCCGAGGGCTGCCGCGGGTGCCACGCCGCGTCGCCGGGGCAGCACGCGTACCCCGGCGCCCACGACCCGCGTATGCTCCTGCGCGCGCTGGCCTTCGACGTGTGCCGCGCCGGGGACGACGTGGTCATGACGGTGGCCAACGTCGGGGCGGGGCACGACGTCCCCACCGGCGACGTGCACCGGCACCTGCTGGCGCGCGCGTGGCGCCCGACGGCGCCCGAGGCGATGTTCGAGGCGTTCCTCGGCCGCCGCTACGCGCCGCAGGCCGACGGCGGCAAGCGCACGATCTGGGACTCGGGCCTGCCGCCCGGCACGCGGCGCACGTACCGGGTGCCGCTGGCGCAGCTCGGCGACGACGGCGGGCCGCTCTCCTTCGAGCTGCGCTACGTCTACACCGGCGACGAGTTCCCGCGGGCCGGCCGCGATCCCGGCGAGCCGACGTGGCGCGTCGTCCACGAGCAGCGCAGCGCGGCGGCCGACCTGCCGCCCTGCGACTGAGGCTCAGAACAGCGCGCGGAGCGCTCCGCTGACCTCGCCGAGCCGATCCCCGTCGTGCCCCGCGGCCTGCATCGCCGCGAGGAGCACCTGCACGGGGTGCGCGCCGCCGCCGTCGAGGTGGCGCCCGGGCCGCAGCCCGCCGGCGCGGCCGGCGACGAGCATCACCATGTTCTCGACGGAGTGCGTGCTGTTCGGCGATGAGCCGTCGTTCAACTGGAGGCCGTGACCGCCCTCCGGCGTGAACACGATGGCCGAGTTGTCGAGCAGCGTGCCGTCGCCCTCGGGCGTCGCCGCCAGCTTCTCGAGCAGATACGCGTAGATGGCGATGTGCCACTGCAGACACAGCGACACGGCGAGCTGACCTTTGTTGTTCTCGTCGCCGTTGTGCCCGACCTCGTGCAGGTCGGCGGTGATCGGCGTGCCCATCTCCGACGTGATCGCGTGCACGTTCATGTGGGACATGAACGTCGTGATCTGCAGCGTGGCGACGCGCGTCAGGTCGCAGACGAACGCCATGTGGATGAGGTCGGCCATGAGGCGCGCGCGGTCCGACTCGCGGCTGTAGCCGGTGCCGGCGCGCACGGGATCGTCGCCGTGCACGCCGTTGTCGCTGCCGATCGGCGGATCCTCGCCGGGCTCGGCGGGTGCCTGGCACTGGCCCTCGGCCGCGGGCGGGATGGCCGCCACGCGGCGCTCGAGGTCGCGGATCTCGTCGAAGTGCCGGTCGAGGCGGATTCGGTCGGCGGCGCCGACCCGGTCGACCAGCTTGCGGCGCTTGTCGAGCACGAGGTCGAGCACGCTGCGGCGCGAGCGCATGTCGAAGTCGTGGCGCGCAGCGGCGTCGCGGCCCGGCGGCACGAAGTTGCCGAAGAGCGACTGCCAGGCGACGCGCGGGCTGACCTGCGCCTCGACGGGCTGGCGGTCGCCGCGGTGCGAGAGGTACTGGCGGCCGGCGTAGCCGCTGCCGCTGAGGTACCACGACGGCTGGGCGCGCAGCACGAGCGCGTCGAGCCGCGTCGTGCCGCGGTGCAGGTTGGCCAGCACCTGGTCCGAGGTGATGCCGCGCACGCCGTAGCCGCCCTGCGTGGTGCGCACGCCCGAGAGCAGCGGCCCGCACGCGCCGCCGTGGAAGTCGCGATACGCGCCGCCCGGCGGCACGTCGCCGCCCGACGTCGAGTTGCGGCTCCACGGGATGCGCAGGTTTGAGACGAGGCTGAACGCGTCGCGCAGCTCGGCGAGCGGGCGCAGCGGCGTCGTCAACCGGAAGCCGGCGCCGGTGGCGTCCGGGACGATCCAGTGGCCGGCCTCGGTGTAGCGGCGGCCGTCGATCTTCTGCTGGTCGTGGGTCCAGCCGTCGCCGCCGATCGACTGGCCGGCGAAGAGCAGCGCGTAGCGGCGCGCGGCGGCCGCGCCCTGGGCCTTCGCGGGCTTCATGCACTCGAGCAGCGGCAGGGCGACGGCGACGCCGCCGAGGCCGCGCAGCACGGCGCGGCGGTCGATCTCGCGGCTCATCGGGGAACCTCCAGGGCCGACGCGTCGGCGGGCTCGCTTCGGCGCGCGAACGCGTCGCTCGCCACGAACTCCGCGATCAGGTCGGTCAGGCGCCGGTCGCCGGCGCGGAAGCGCTCGACGAGGCGGCGGACGAAGGCACGCTCGGCGGCGTCGGCGGGCTCGAAGCGGCCGACGGCGAACGCGTACCAGTGGCGGACGGCGCACTCGTCGAGCGCGCCGGAGTCGGCGAGCCAGGCGGAGAGCGCCGCCGGGCCGCTGAACTCGCTGCCGTCGGGCAGCGTGCCGACGCCCTCGATGGCGCACTCGGGCATGCCGTCGTCGTGCGTGCGCAGCCGGCCGGCGAGGTCGTAGCCCTCGAGCCCGAAGCCGATCGGGTCCATCTGCGCGTGGCAGCCGGCGCAGCCCGGGTTCACCGAGTGCTCGGCGTACCGATCCTTCTTGCATTCCGCCTCGCCGTCGCCCGGGGGGCCGTCGGCCATCACGTTCGGCGGCGGCGGCGGGATGGGGCGGCACGCGAGGCGCTCCTGGATGAACTTGCCGCGCTGTGTGGGGCTGCTGTCGCTGTACCCCTTCGAGTGCCCCGCGAGGACGCTGCCGTGGGACAGGATGCCGGCGCGGCCATCACCCTCGGCGTAGGGCGCAAAGCCCTCGCCGCCCTCGGGCGCGGCGAGGCCGTAGTGCGCCGCGAGCGACGCGTCGACCCACGTCTCGCGCAGCCGGAACAGGTCGAGGTAGTCGCGATTCTCGTCGAAGACGACGCGGTCGATGAGGCGCTCCGTCTCGCGGTTCAGGCGCGAGACGAGCGCCGGCGGATGCGGCATCGTGCGGTAGCCGAGCCACATCGCGTGGAAGCGGCGCACCTGCTCGCGGGCGCGCGGGTCCTGCAGCATGCGCGTCGCCGCAGCGCGGCGGCCCTCGGCGGTGCGAAGGCGGCCCGCGTCGGCGTCGGCGGCCAGCGCGTCGTCCGGCGGCGCGCCCCACAGCAGATACGACATGCGGGTGGCGATGGCGTGGTCGTCGAGGTCCGGCCCGGCCGGCTCGACGCGGTACAGCAGCTCCGGGTCCTGCAGCATCGCGCGCACGACGAGCCCGACGACGGTGGCGAAGCCGCCCTCGCGGCCCGGCATGACCTCCTGGGCGAACGGAAGCAGCGCGACGTAGGCCTCGACCTCGTCGGCGGCGAGCGGGCGCCGCAGCGCGCGCCGCCCGAACGTCGTCACGAACTGCCGCAGACAGTCGGCGTCCGCGGCGCCGCTCGGCGCGCAGGGCAGCACGCGCGCGACGCGCGCCGGATCGGCGACGAGCCGGTCGGCGACGTCGTTCGCCATCGACTCGACCGCGTCGATGAAGGCGCTCGAGGCCGCCTGCTTCGTGTAGTCGTTGTCGAAGGGCGCGTACTCCTCCTCGGGGAGGAGGCGCGTCGCCGGCCGCGTGTCGTCGCCGAGCAGGTCGCGCAGCGTCGCGTCGAGCTCGGCGCGGCTCAGGCGGCGCGCCGCCGTCTCCGCGGCCACGAACGCGGGATCGGGGGCCCCCGGGTCTGGCGCGTCCGGCCCCGGACCGTCGGGATCGAGCGGGTCGAAGCCGGGCCGACCGGGATCGACGCCCGGGCCGCCTCCGGGCCCGCCGGGCACGTCGCCGGGCCCGCCGTGGTCGACGGGGAGCGACGGCTCGCCGCGCCCGCTGGTCATCGCACCTTCTTCGCAGCCGGCGGCCAGGACCAGCAGGCCCAGGCCGACGAGGAGCGGTCGTCCGTTCGTCACGTCCGGACCCTCCCGTGCCGTGGTTGTGACAGCGACGATATGCCAAACAACCGATGAGTGAGAAACAGAATCCTCTCAATCCTCCAATATTTCTACCCGGCTCGCATCACCGAGGCGTCGCCCGAGACGGGCCGCGAGCGCGGGCGACGACGACGGGCGTGGCGTGCGATGATGCGGACGTCCCGACCCGAGGTGAGGCGTTCATGGCGTCCCGTTTCCTCTGTGCCTTCGCGCTGTTCGCGGCCGTGAGCGCCGCGCGGGCCGACGCGCCCGCCCCGGCGTTCGCGCTGCCCGTCGAAGCGAAGCAGGTCGTGCTCGTCCTGACCGACGGCTGGGACGCGAAGACGGGCGCGATGTGGCGCTTCGAGCGAAGCGACGCCGGCTTCGAGCGCGTCGGCGAGGGCGTGCCGGTCACCGTCGGCCGCACGGGCCTCGCGTGGGGCCGCGGCCTGCACCCGGAGAAGGCCGGCGACGGGCCGGTGAAGAAGGAGGGCGACGGACGCGCCGTGGCGGGCGTGTTCCGGCTCGGCACCGCCGCCGGCTACGCCGAGAAGGCGCCCGAGGGCGTCGCCTGGGCGTACCGGCCCTCGACGGCGCAGTCGCGCTGCGTCGACGACCCGGCCTCGCCCCACTACAACCGCCTCGTCGAGCAGGGCCCCGGCCCGATGTCCCCGTGGACGTCGGCCGAGGTCCTGCGGCGCGGCGACGACCTCTACGAGTGGCTCGTGGTCGTGGAGCACAACGCCGCCCCGGCGCCGGTCCCGGGCGGCGGCAGCTGCATCTTCCTGCACGTGTGGCGCGCGCCCGACAAGCCCACCGTCGGCTGCACGGCGATGGCGGAGGCGCCGCTCGTCGACCTGCTGCGCTGGCTGCGGCCCGAGGCGGCGCCGGTGCTCGTCCAGCTGCCGAAGGCGTCGCACGCCGCCCTGCGCGACGCGTGGGGGCTCCCCTCCCCGTGATCGCGCTCCTGCTCGCATGGACGACGGGGCTCGTCGACGTGGCGACGGTCGCGCCCGACGTGCAGGTGGCGCTGCAGTACAGCACCGCGGACAACTTCCTGGGCCGCGACGTGTACGGGGACCTCGAGCGCTGCTTTCTGCAGCCGGAGGCGGCGCGCATGCTGGCGAAGGCCGACGCGCACCTGCGCGGCCGCCGGCCGGACCTGCGCCTGCGCGCGCTCGACTGCGCGCGCCCGCACCACGTGCAGGTCGCGATGTGGGCGCTCGTGGCCGGCACGCCGCAGCAGAAGTACGTCGCCAACCCGCACGGCGCGACGGGGTCGATCCACAACTACGGCTGCGCGGTGGACCTGACGCTGGCGACGACGGACGGGGCGCCGCTCGACATGGGCACGCCGTTCGACCACTTCGGTCCGGCGTCCGAGCCGCGCCATGAGGCGGAGATGCTCGCCGCCGGCAAGCTGACGGCGCTCCACGCGGCCAACCGGGCGCTGCTGCGGGAGGCGATGACCGCGGCGGGCTTCCTGCCCCTCGCCAGCGAGTGGTGGCACTTCAACTGCGCGTCCGCCGCCGAGACCCGCCGGCGTTACCCGCGCATCCCATGAACGTCAGCGGCGGTGGCGCTTCGGCGCCGGGGTCGCGAGCTCGAGGTCGGGCAGGAAGTACGCGCGGCACTCGCCCTCGCGGCCGCGGACGACGCGGCGCCCGCCCAGCGCGCCGCGGTGCTCGGTGACCACGGTGCACTGCGCTTCCCGGCCGTCGCGCTCGAAGTAGAGGACGACCCAGTCGCGGGTGGCGCCGAGCTCGTGGGCGCGGGCGGTGTTGGAGAACAGCGCGGTGAACGACCAGCCGTCGCGATCCAGGTGCATCACCGGCAGCCAGGCCTCGCCCGTCGGGTTGAAGCGGCGCGGGGTGATGCGCGGCAGCTCACCGGCCTCGGCCCGCGCGCGGTACTCGGCGTCGACGGCCAGCAGCAGCTCGATCGGCGGCTCCGGGGCCGGCGGCGCGCCGCGCGCGCGCTCGTGCAGTCGCCGGCGCGTCGAGCGGCCGAGCATGCCCGCCAGCGTCTCCTGCACGCCGCGCACGCGGCGCTCGCCGAAGCCCGCGACCGTCGCGAGGCGGCCGTCGTGGGCGGCCAGCTCGAGGTCCTCGAGCGTCTCGACGTGCAGCGTCCCGTGGATGCGCGCCGCCAGCTCCGCACCGATGCCGGGCACCGTCGCGAGCAGGTCCTCGGGCGAGACCTGGCCCTCGAGGCGGTCCAGCATGCCCAGGCGGCCGGTCGTCAGCAGCTCGGCGAGGGCGCCGGCGATGGAGCGCCCGACGCCGGGCAGGCGCTCGAGGCCCTCGTGGCCTGCCTCGGCGAAGAGCCGCTCGACGGGCTCCGGCGCGCGCCGCACGGAGCCCGCCGCGTTGCGCCAGGCGCGCACGCGGAAGGCGTCGGCCTCCTGCGCCGCCAGCAGGTCGGCCACCCGGTCCAGCACCGTCCCCAGGTCCTCGTTGTCGAAGTGTCGCGCCATGGTCCCTCGATGGTTCCTTCAGCAAAAACCGTTCCGTGACGAGGAGTTACGATAGGCGCATGGACGAGCTGGTCCAGCGGTGGCGCGCCGTCGGCCGCCTCCTGTTCGTGGGCGCGCCGGGTACCGGCAAGTCGACGCTGGTGACCGCGCTGGCGGACCGGGTCGAGGGCGCGCGCGTGCTGCACGCGGATCCGGGGCAGCCGGCGTTCGGGCCGCCGGGCGCGGTGGCGCTCGCGGCGCGGCGCGGCGGTGGCTGGGACGTCCGCGCCGTCGAGGGCCTGGGCACGCTCGACGCGCTGCGCTTCCGGCTGCCGCTCGTGGAGGCGGTGGCGCGCCTCGCCGCCTTCGAGGGGCCGCTGCTGGTGGACGCGCCGGGCGTGATCCGGGGGGGCCCGTCCGAGGAGCTCCTGTCGGCCCTGGCGCGGGTGACGGGGGCGCGGGCGGTGGTCGTCCTGTCGGCGAAGGGCGAGGTCCCGGCGGCGCTGGCGCACCTCGAGGTGATCCACCGCGCCCCGGACGCGCTGGCCCGGCCGGGGAGCGACGCCGCGCGGGTCCGGCGGCGCACGGCGGCCTGGGACGCGGCGCTCGCGGGCGCCGTCCCACTCGAGCTGGCCGGGGTTCGCGTGCTCGGCGCGCCCCCGCGGGAGGAGGCGGCGTGGCGCGGCCGGCAGGCGGTGCTGCTCGGGGCCGACGGCGCGACGCTCGCGCTCGGCGAGATCGAGGCGCGCGACGGCGAGCGGCTGCGGCTGCGCTGTCCGCCCGTCGGCGCGCCGGTGACGGCGGTGGTCGTCCGCGACGCGCAGCGGGACGCCCGGGGGGCCCTGCGGAGCGCACCGCGCCCCGGGGCGCCGAAGCCGCCGCCGGGCCCGGTCGAGGGCACCGGGACCCGCGGCGTGCCGCTCCCGACCCGTCGCGGCGGCCGGCGGGCGCGACCCGTGCTGATGAACGGCCTCTTCGGCGATCCGATGCTGCACCTGCGCCTCGCGCGCGGCCGCCGCAGCCTGCTCGTCGACGCCGGGGCCTGCGCGGACCTGCCGTCGCGCATCGCCCACCAGGTCACCGACGTGTTCGCGACGCACGCCCACATGGACCACTTCGCCGGCCTCGCCTGGCTGCTGCGCCGCCGCGTCCACACGCCGGCGCCGTGCCGCGTCGTCGGCCCGCCGGGCACCGCCGCGCGCGTCGCCGCCCTCTGCGACGCCTTCACGTGGGACCGCGTCGGCCGCGACGGCCCCCGCTTCCTCGTCGGCGACTTCGAGGGCGACGTCGTGCGCTGGAGCGAGGTACGCGCCGGCCGCGCGCTGCCCGAGCCGGCGGACGTCACGACGGCGCCCGGCGGCTGCGTCCTCGCCGAGGAGGACGTGCGCGTGCGCGCCGTGTCGCTCGACCACGGGACGCGCGTGCTCGCGTGGCGCTACGAAGACCGCGGCCAGGTCGTGGTGTACGCGACCGACCTCGCCGACACGCCCGAGAATCGCGCCGCGCTCGTCGATCTGGCGCGGGGGGCGGACGTGCTCGTGCTCGAGGCGCACTTCACGGCGGCGGACGCCGAGAGGGCGCGCGCGACGAAGCACCTGACGACGCGGGCGTGCGCGGAGATCGCGCGCGAGGCGGACGTGGCGCTGCTCGTGCCGTTCCATTTCTCGGTGCGGTACGAGGGGGAGGTCGAGGGGGTGTATGCGGAGATTGCCGCCGTGTTTCCGAGGATCTTCGATCTGCGGCGGTGAGCGTGTTCACGGAGTGCCCGCATGAAACGAGGGAACCTGTTCTCGGGTGAAGCGCCGCTGGAGGGCGAGCGCTTCGACGTGCTGACCACCTGCCGCAACGTGCAGATCGAGCGCATCACGAGCGGCGCGAACGTGCCGCCGACGCCGTACGTCCAGACGCAGGACGAGTGGGTCGCGCTCCTCTCGGGCGAAGCGACGCTCGACGTGCGCGGTGCCGAGGTGCATCTGAAGGCCGGCGACTGGCTGCTGATCCCGGCGGGCACGCCCCACACGGTGGTGGCCGTCACGGCGGGCGCGCGTTGGCTGGCGGTCCACATCCACCCGGGGGGTGTATGATCCGCGCCCCGTCACCGCGGAGCCGACCGATGACCGACACCCCGCCGCTGCCGAACTATTGGGAGTACCTGCGCCTGCCGCGCCTGCTGGACCTGCAGGCGGGGCTCGAGACGGACGAGCGGCACGTCTCACCCGACGAGCTGCACTTCATCGTCGTGCACCAGGTCTTCGAGCTGTGGTTCAAGCTGCTGCTCAACGAGCTGCGCCTCGCGCGGGAGCACCTCGCCCGCGACATGGTGCCCGAGCACGACATCCCGCACGTCGTCCACCACCTCGGGCGCGTGAACGAGGTGCTCAAGCAGGCGGTCGGGCACTTCTCGCTCGTCGAGACGTTGTCGCCGCAGGATTTCCTCGCCTTCCGCGACCGGCTGTTCGGGGCCAGCGGCTTCCAGTCGGTGCAGATGCGCGAGATCGAGATCCTGCTGGGGCTCGAGGACGTGCGCCGCCTGGCCGCGCTCGGCGAGGACGCCGGCACCGCGGTCGGCGCGCTCGAGCGGCACGCGTCGCAGGAGCCCGGCGGCCCGTGGGTGGTCGAGCGCCTCTCGAAGGCGCGCGCGGAGCTCACGCTGAAGGGCGCGCTCGAGCGCTGGCTCTTCCGCACGCCCATCGACGCCAGCACCACGGAGCGCGACGACGATCGCGAGCGCGTCGGCGCCTTCACCGACGCGTTCCTGGCGGCGTACGAGCGCCACCACCGCGAGACGCTGCGGGTCCTCGGCACGCGCGGCGCGTCGGTCAACGTGCTCGAGTCGCGGCTCGAGCAGGGGCTCGCGGCGGCGCGGACGTTCCTGCGCGCCGAGGACGCCGCGCCCGATGACGATCGCTGGCGCCTGCAGCGCGCCCGCGCCGGCCTGCTCTTCATCGAGTGCTACCGCGAGCTGCCGCTGCTCTCGTGGCCGCGCCGCCTCGTCGACCGCATCGTCGAGCTCGAGGAGCAGCTGCTGCTCTGGCGCTTCCGGCACGCGCGCCTCGTGGAGCGCATCATCGGCCGCCGCCCCGGCACCGGCGGCTCCGCCGGCGTGGACTACCTCGACCGCACCACGAAGCACCGCATCTTCACCGACCTGTGGACGGTCCGCACGCTGCTCCTGCCGCGCGAGGCCCTGCCGCCGCTCGAGAACGCGGCCTACTACGAGTACGCGCTGTGGCGATGAGCGTCCTCGAGCGGTTCCACCCCTTCGTCCGCGACTGGTTCGCGTCGCGGTTCGTGGCGCCGACGCCGGCCCAGGTCGACGGCTGGCCGGCGATCGCCGAGGGGCGGGACACGCTCGTCGCCGCGCCCACGGGCTCGGGCAAGACGCTGGCGGCCTTCCTGTGGTCGCTCGACGGCCTCGTGCGGCAGGGCCTCGGCGCCGGCCTGCCCGCGGGGACGGAGGTGGTCTACGTCTCGCCGCTGAAGGCGCTCGGCAACGACGTCGAGCGCAACCTGCAGGTCCCGCTGCAGGGCATCCGCGACGTCGCCGCGCGCGCCGGCGTGACGCTGCCGGACGTGCGCGTGGCGGTGCGCTCCGGCGACACGCCGTCGGCGGCGCGGGCGAAGATGGTCCGCGAGCGCCCGCACATCCTGATCACCACGCCGGAATCCCTTTACATCCTGCTCACTTCCGAGAAGGGGCGGGAGATGCTCGGCGGCGTGCGCACCGTCATCGTCGACGAGATCCACGCCGTCGCGGCGAGCAAGCGCGGCGCGCACCTCGCGCTCACGCTCGAGCGCCTCGACGCGCTCGTGAAGAGCCACGGCCACGCAGCGCCGGTGCGCGTGGGCCTGTCGGCGACGCAGCGGCCCATCGAGCGCATCGCGCGGCTGCTCGTGGGCAACGGGCGCCCCCTGCCCACCCTCGTCGACCGCGGCCACCTGCGCGACCTCGACCTGCGCGTCGAGATCCCCGCCGACGAGGAGCTCTCCGCCGTCGCCAGCGGCGAGCAGATGCAGCAGATCTACGACCGCGTGGCCGAGCTGGCGCGCGCGCACCGCACGACGCTCGTCTTCGCCAACACGCGCAAGCTGACGGAGCGCGTCGCGTTCAACCTCCAGCAGCGCCTCGGCGAGGACAAGGTCGCCGCGCACCACGGCGCGCTGGCCCGCGAGATCCGGCTGTCGGCGGAGCAGCGCCTCAAGCACGGCGAGCTGTCGTGCCTCGTGGCGACGGCCTCGCTCGAGCTCGGCATCGACATCGGCGACGTCGACCTCGTCGTGCAGATCGGGTCGCCACGCAGCATCGCCACGTTCCTGCAGCGCATCGGGCGCGCGGGGCACGCGGTCGGCGCGACGCCCAAAGGTCGCATCTTCGCGCAGACGCGCGACCAGCTCGGCGAGTGCGCGGCGCTGATGCGCGCGGTGCGCGAGGGGCGCCTCGACCTCATCCCGGCGCTGCCGGGGCCGCTCGACATCCTCTCGCAGCAGATCGTGGCGACGACCGCCGGCGAGGCGTGGTCCGAGGACGACCTGTTCGCGATGGCGCGCCGCGCGGCGCCCTACGCCGACCTCGAGCGCCGGCAGTTCGACCAGGTGCTCGAGATGCTGTCCGAGGGCATCGCCACCGATCGCGGCCGGACGGGCGCGCACCTGCACCGCGACCAGGTGAACGGCGTCGTGCGCGGGCGGCGCGGCGCGCGCCTCGCGGCGATCACTTCGGGCGGCGCCATCCCCGAGCGCGCCGACTACGCGGTGATCCTCGACCCGGAGGAGATCCAGATCGGGACGCTCGACGAGGACTTCGCCGTCGAGAGCATGGCCGGCGACGTCTTCCTGCTCGGCAGCAACACCTGGAAGATCCGCCGCGTCGAGCCGGGGCGCGTGCGCGTCGAGCCGGCGCCGGGGCAGTCGCCCGGGGTGCCGTTCTGGCTCGGCGAGGCGCCGCCGCGCACGCCCGAGCTCTCCGCCGAGGTGGGGCGGCTGCGCGCCGACGTCGCCGCGCAGATCGACGCCGGCGCGACGCTCGCCGACGTCGCCGGCTGGGTCGAGCGGACGTGCCTCGTCGAGCCGGACGCCGCCGGGCAGCTCGTCGCGTATCTCGCCGCCACCAAAGGCGTCCTCGGCGCGCTGCCCACCCACGACACCGTCGTCGCCGAGCGCTTCTTCGACGAGGGCGGCGGCATGCAGCTCGTCATCCACGCGCCGCTCGGCGGACGCCTCAACCGCGCGTGGGGCCTGGCGCTGCGCAAGCGCTTCTGCGTGACGTTCGACTTCGAGCTGCAGGCGGCGGCCACCGACGACGGCCTCGTGCTCTCGCTCGGGCCCACGCACAGCTTCCCGCTCGAGACGGTGTTCGACTTCCTGTCGCCGAACACGGTCGAGAAGGTCCTCGAGCAGGCCATCCTGACGCACCCGATCTTCGGCGGGCGCTGGCGCTGGAACGCGCAGCGCTCGCTGGCGGTGCTGCGCTTCCAGGGCGGGCGCCGCGTGCCGCCGCCGCTGCTGCGCATGAAGACCGACGACCTGCTGGCGACCGTCTTCCCGCAGCAGGTCGCGTGCTTCGAGAACATCACCGGGCCGCTCGAGCCGCCGGACCACCCGCTCGTGTTCGAGACGCTGCGCGATTGCCTGACGGAGTACGCCGATCTCGCCGGCCTGAAGGACCTCGTGCGGCGCATCCAGAGCGGCGAGATCCGGACGGTCTCCGTCGAGTCGTCGGAGCCGTCGCCGCTGTCGCACGAGATCCTGAACGCGAACCCGTACGCGTTCCTCGACGACGCCCCGCTGGAGGAGCGGCGCACGCGCGCGGTCGTGCTGCGGCGCGGCCTGCCGGACGCGCTCGCCGGCGGGCTCGGCGCGCTCGACGCCGAGGCGATCCGGACGGTGGCCGAGCAGGTTGCGCCCGACGCGCGCGATCCCGACGAGGTGCACGACGCGCTGCTGACGCTGGGCCTGCTGCCGGAGCCGGTCCCCGAGGGCTTTGCGCCGTGGCTCGAGGTGCTCGCGCGCGACGGGCGCGCGACGCGGGCGCCGGGGCACGGCTGGGTGGCGGCGGAGCGCGTCGCGCTCGTCTCGGCGGCGATCCCCGGCGTGCGCTTTTCGCCCGCGATTCCAGGGGTTGGCGGCTTCGACGGCGACGCGCACGCCGCGCGCGTGGCCCTGGTGCGCGGCCACCTCGAGTGCGCGGCGCTCGTGACGGCGTCGGGACTCGCGCAGCGCCTGGGCCTGCACGTCGACGACGTGGAGGCGGCGCTGCTGGCGCTCGAGTCGACGGGGCTCGCCATCCGCGGCCGGTTCAGCGGCGAGACCGACGAGAAGGAGTGGGCGGATCGGCGCGTGCTCGCCCGCATCCACCGGCTCACGCTCGGGCGCCTGCGCCGCGAGATCGACCCGGTGACGCCCGCGGACTTCATGCGCGCGCTCCTCGAGTGGCACCACGTGCGGCCCGAGACGCGCCTGCACGGCGTCGGCGGCGTCGCCCGCGCGGTCGAGGCGCTGCAGGGCTTCGAGGTGCCGGCGGCGGCCTGGGAGCGCGACCTTCTGCCGTCGCGCGTGGCGCGGTACGAGCCGGGCTGGCTCGACCAGCTCTGCCTGTCGGGCGTGGTCGCGTGGGGACGCCTCTTCCCGCGGGCGGTCGCCGCCGGCAGCTCGCCGACGCGCGTCGCGCCGATCGCGTTCGTGCGCCGCGACGCGCTCGACGACTTCCTCGGCGCCGCCGATAACGCGGCGGTGGAGCACCTCGGCGCCGCCGCGCGCGACGTGCTCGACCACCTCGAGCGACGCGGCGCGTCGTTCCCGAACGAGATCCAGGTGGCGACGCGGCGGCTGCCGGGCGAGGTCGAGGACGCGTTGTGGGCGCTCGTCTCGGCGGGGCTGGTGACGGCGGACGGGTTCGGCGCGCTGCGCTCGCTGATGGTGCGCGGCAAGGTCTCGAAGCGGCCGAAGAAGGCGCGCGCCCCCTGGTGGGCGCGCGGCGTGGCGGCCCCGGCGCCGGGCGGGCGCTGGTCGATCCTGCGGCGCGAGGGCGTCGGCGACGCGCCGGACGCCGAGAAGGCCGCGCGGCAGTTGCTGAATCGTTACGGGGTGATCTTCCGCGATCTGCTCGCGCGCGAGGCGTGGGCGCCGCGCTGGCGCGAGCTGCTGCGGGCGCTGCGCCGCATGGAGGACCGCGGCGAGGTGCGCGGCGGGCGCTTCGTCAGCGGCTTCGTCGGCGAGCAGTTCGCGCTGCCCGCCGCCGTCGAGGCCCTGCGCGCCGTCCGGCGGAAGCGGCCCGCGACGCCGGAATTCGTGCGCGTGGCGGCCACCGATCCGCTCAACCTCGTCGGCGTCATCGCGCCCGGGCCGCGCGTGCCGGCGCTGCTCGACAACGCGGTGCTGTACTGCGACGGGGTGCCGGTCGCGTCGCTCGAGGGCGGCGAGAAGGTGGAGCGGCGGCCGCCGCCCGAGGGCTGGTCCGTCGGGCCGGACCTCACGCTCCGCCGCGCGGACGCGGCGCCCACGGAGCGCCGCCGCCGCAGCGCCTGACTACGAGCAGCGCCGCGCGGCGACCATGCAGTCGCGATCGGCCCACCACAGGAAGCGGTCGAAGGCCTCGAACGACTTGGCGCGGTCGCGGCCGCGCCACGGGTCGTGGACGACGACGCCGTCGGCGTCGACCCCGCACAGCACCACGGCGTGCATCGTGCCGGCGCAGATGACGGGGCCGTGCTCGCGAAGCAGCGCGGCGAGCGGGCCGGGCGACCAGCGGCGGTCGCGGGGGAGCGCGCCGGCGAGGCTGACCGGCGCGAGCCCGCAGGCGCGCAGCAGGCCCATCAGCTCGGCGGTCGACGGTGCCGGCGACTCGACGTCGCGCGACAGGCGTCGCGGGCGCGGCGCGGCGTGCAGGTGCCAGGCGACGACCATGCGGACCGCCGCCTCGGTGCTCAGGTGGACGCGGGCCTGCTCGACGTAGGGCACGTCGAGGCGGAAGGCGCCGGCGGCTTCGTCGGCGAAGCCCGCCGGACCGAGCGGCCGCTCACCGGGTTGGAACAGCCGGCCGATGGATCCCATCAACCTCACGACACCCCTCCCGTCCCCTGCGCGGTGCAGCCATCGTGCGCCCCTCGCGCGCGGGGACGCAACGGTCATTCGCGCGCCGCCCCCCGGTCATCGGACGGTGGGCGGAGGGAGGTTTGGCGCGCGGCCGCGCGATCGCGTAGAAGCGCTGATCATGGCCAGGAAGCGCGACCGGGACGAAGGCCGGAAGAACGCAGCCGAAACGCCGGGTTTCGGGAGCACGCTCGGGGACCTGCTGCGGGCGAAGGGGCTCGCCCCGCCCGAGGCGCCGGTGGAAGCCCCGACGCGAGAAACAGCGCCGCCGGAGCCGCCCGCGCCGGCCGTCGCCCCCCCGCCGCCGAAGGCCGCGCCCGCCTCGGCGTCCCGGGCGCCGGAGGGCCCACTGTCGCCGTGCGCCAAGGTCGTCGCGCGGCGGGAGCGCAAAGGCCACGGCGGCAAGACGGTCACGCGGGTCGAGGGCCTGGCCGCGCTCGGCGCCGCCGGCGTCGACGACGTCGCGCGCCGCCTCCGCAAGGCGCTCGGCTGCGGCGCCACCGTCGAGGGCGACGACGTGCTCGTCCAGGGCGACCAGGTCGACCGCGTCGCCGAGTGGCTCGAGCGCGAGGGCGCCCGCAAGGTGGTGCGGGGGACCTGACGCGCGACGTCCGCCGCCGGGGAGCGTCACGATCGCGATGGAAGGCATCGAACCGCGCGCCGAGGTCTTCTGGCTGCGGCCGGATCCCATCCGGCGGCTGGCGCGACCGTTCGGGACGGCGGGCGCGGTCTTCGTCGCGGGCGGGCTGCTGGGTTACTGGGGCCACAACCGCAGCGGCGGGGGCCCGGCGGGCCTCGCGGCCATCGCCGGCGGCATGGGGCTGATCGCCGTCGCGGTCGGCGCGATCTTCTACTTCGCGCTGCGCCTGCTCGCCGACGAGACGTGCCTCGCGATCCGCCAGGATGGGCTGCGCTACCAGCGGGGCCGCGAGCCGGAGCGCTTCGTGCAGTGGACGCGCCTCGGCGCGCTGCGCATCGAGGGCGACGATGTCGTCGCCTCGGTGGACCACGGCGCCCCGCTGCGCATCCGGGCGAGCGAGCTCGACTGGACGCCGTTCGAGATGGCGCGCCTCGTCGACGAAGCGCGGCGGCGCGCGCAGATGGGCCTGCCGCTGCGGCGGTGAGCCACCGTCAGACTCGAGTTTCGCCATTCGGTGAGCGCAGCGAAGCGACCGACCCCTTCGGGCAGATCCGCCACCGCAAGACGGCGGCTTCGCCTGTGGGCGCGAGCTGCGGCGGCCGGTCGGGGCCGGCCGCAGGCAGCCGAAGAGGGTGGAACTCGAGTCAGAGCGAGTGCGCGGAGTCGATCAGCTCGGCGTCGAAGTCGGCGCGGACCTTCACGAGGCTCGGCAGGCGATCGGGGGTGTGGACGATGACGACGTCGCCGTTCGGCGTGGCGCGCGTGCCGCCCACCTCCTCGTCGGGGAAGTCGTAGACGGTGACTCGCGGGGCGGCGGGCGGCGACGACGGCGTCTCGATCTGGAAGGCGGACGCGGACGAGACGGCCAGCGACAGCAGGGCGAAGACAGCGATGCGCATGGGCGACCTCCTTCGCCGAGCATCGCATGACGCCGCGCTCGGTGGGCAGGGGCGATGCGGCCCCGCCGTTTTCTGGTAAGTTCCGCGCCCGTGGCGGCCAGCAGCGACATCCTGTGCGGCGTCTGCGGCGAGCGTGTCTCGCAGGACGCGCACACGTGCGCCGCGTGCGGCGGCGATCCGCGCCTCGTCGGCCGCTACCGCGTGGAGAAGATCGTCGGGCGCGGCGCGAACGGCACGACGTACCGCGCCACCGACCTGCGCGACGGATCGCCGGTCGCGATCAAGGAGATGGCGATCGGCGGCGGCGACGAGCTGCGCCGCGACCGGCTCGAGCGCGAGGCGCGCATCCTGCGCCAGCTCGAGCACCCGCGCGTGCCCCGCTACGTCGACCACTTCGTCGCCGGGGTCGGCAAGCACCGCGCCCTCTACCTCGTCCAGGAGTTCATCGACGGCGAGACGCTGCTCGACGAGATGGAGCGCCGGCGCTACAGCGAGGACGAGGTGCTCGACGCGGTCGCCGAGCTGCTCGACGTGCTCGCCTACCTGCACGGGCTGCGGCCGCCGGTGGTGCACCGCGACGTCAAGCCGCGCAACGTGATGCGGCGGCGGACGGACCGACGGCTCGTGCTCGTCGACTTCGGCTCGGTGCGCGACGTGCTGCGCGATCCGGCGCTCGGCGGCAGCACGATCGCCGGGACGTTCGGCTACATGGCACCGGAGCAGTTCCGGGGCGAGGCGACGCCCGCCACCGACGTCTACGGCGTCGCGGTGCTGGCGGTGGTGCTGCTCTCGCGGCGCGCGCCCGAGGACATGATCGGGCCGCGGCAGGAGCTGGAGTGGCGCCCATGGGTGCAGGCGCGCCCGCCGGTGGTGAAGCTGCTCGAGCGCTGGCTCGACGCCGACGTCCGGCGCCGCCCTGTCGACGCCGCGGCCGCTCGCGCCGAGCTCGACCGGACGCGCGACCTGCTGCGCACGCCCCCGCCCGGACCGCCGCCGCCGACGGCGGTCGTGGCCGCGCCGGCCGGCGATCTCGAGCTCGCGCCGCCGCGCAACCGCTACGTGGCGATGGCGCTCGCGTTCTCCCTCGGCATCGTCGGCGCCCAGCACTACTACCTGGGCAACCGGGTGGCCTTCTTCTTCTCGGCGATCTTCGCCTGGACGCTCCTCCCGATGGTCCTGAACTTCATCCACGGGATTCAGCTGCTGGGCATGACGAGCGAGGAGTTCCACCGCAAGTACAACCCGACGCTGCACGCGCTGAAGCACACCGACACCGAAGGCTTCGCGCGGCAGCTCGCGGCGCTGCACCAGCTGCACCAGACCGGCGCGTTGACCGACGAGGAGTACGCGTACGAGAAGCAGCGGCTGCTCGCCATCCGCGATGAGCTGCTGCCGGGGCCGCGCCGCGGCCTCAAGAGGCGCCGCAAGCGACGTTAGCGCAACCGGCCTCGGGGCCGACGCCCGGCCGCGCCACCCACCGAGACGCGCTGCGCCAGGCGCGGCCCGTCACCGGCCTCGTCCCCCTCCCGCGCCGGGGCGCTCGGACACCGCCCCCGGTCGAATGGAGGTCAAGTCGCGGTGCGCGGCGACCGAAGTCAAAGAACATATGGAAGCGCTGCTCGGCCGGCTGGCCATCCACTACGGGTTCGTGACGCACGATCAGCTGGCCGAGGCGACGCGACTGCAGGCGCGCCGCGCGGACGGCGTGCGCCTCGGGCAGGTGCTCGTCGAGCTCGGCGCCCTGCGGCTCGGGCAGCTCGACGAGCTGCTGGCGCTCCAGGTCCGGTACCTGCAGTCGCGGCCGCGGCCGGGTCCCGAGCTCGACGCGCAGGCCCTGCCGCCGAGGGCCGGGGCGTCCGCGTCGCCCACGGTGGCGATCGGCGCGGCGGCGATCGTGAAGCGGCGGCGCGTGATCGGGCCGGTGGAGGAGTCGCCCGTGCCGCCCGCGGACGACGCGGCGCCCGACGAGATCGCGTGGATCACGCCGAGCCGCGAGCACGCGCCCGATCCGGTGGCGCTCTGCGTGCTCGACGCCTTCCGGCTCGGGGCCAGCGACGTGCACGCCCACGCCGGGGCGCCGCTGCGCCTGCGGCTTCACGGTCGCCTGACGCAGTTCGGCGAGGAGGCCCTGCGTCCCGAGGTCCTCGAGCGGTCGGTGCGCGCCATGCTCACCGAAGCGGAGTGGTCGCGGCTTCAGGCGGAGGGCCAGGTCGACTTCGTGCACACCGTGCCCGCGGTGGGGCGCGTCCGCGGCAACGCCTACCGGCAGCTTCGCGGGCTGGACGCGGTCCTGCGCCTCGTGCCGGTGATGCCGCCGACGCTGGCGCAGCTCGGCCTGCCCACCCACCTGGCGCGCCTGACGAACCACGAGCGCGGCCTCGTGCTGGTGACCGGGCCCGCCGGATCCGGCAAGAGCGCGACACTCGCCGCCTTCGTCGACCTCGTCAACGAGGAGCGGGCGGCGCACGTGATGTGCATCGAGGCGCCGCTCGAGCACGTGCACACGAGCAAGCGTTCGCTCGTGAACCAGCGCTCGATCGGGCCGCACCCGGACGCGTACCCGCGGGCGGTGCGCGCCGCGCTGCGCGGCGATCCCGACGTCATCGTCATCGGCGACCTGCGCGACCGCGAGACGATCGCGCTGGCGCTCGCGGCCGCCGAGGCAGGGCACCTCGTGTTGGCCTCGCTCCAGACGACGCACGTCGCCAGCGCGATCCAGCGGCTCGAGCACGCGTTTCCGCCGGCGCAGCAGGCGCAGATCCGGGCGCGGCTGGCCGACAACCTGCGCGCAGTCCTCACGCAGCGGCTCGTGCGCAGCGCCGCCGGCGACGGGCGGGTGCTCGCGCACGGGCTGCTTGTCGTCGACGCCGCGGTGGGGGCGCTCATCCGCGAGGGCAAGGGGGCGCAGATCGACGGGGCCATCCGGAACGGGCAGGCCAAGGGCAGCGTGCGGCTCGAGGACACGCTGGTGTCGCTGGTGCAGCGCGGCGTCGTCGGGCCGGACGAGGCGCGCCGGCACCTGCCCGAGGCGCGCCCGTCGGTGGAGGTCCCGTGAACGGCGTCGATCGACTGCTGAGGCACCTGGCCGCGTTCGAGGGCTCCGACCTGCACCTGGCGCCCGGGGAGGCGCCGCGCTGGCGCCGCGACGGCGTGCTGCAGCCGGTCGAGGGCGAGCGGGCGCCGACGGCAGAGGAGCTCGAGACGCTGCTGCGCGCCATCGCGCCGCGCGCGGTGTGGGCCGCGTTCGACGACGACGCCGACTTCGCCTACGAGGCGGAGGGGTTGGGCCGGTTCCGCGTGAGCTGCTTCCGGACCGGCGCGGGGCCGGCGGCGGTGATCCGGCGTGTGGCGGGCGCGGTCCTGCGGCTCGACGCGCTCGGCCTGCCCGCGGCGGCCGGCAGCCTCGCCGACCTCGAGCGCGGGCTCGTGCTGGTGGCGGGGCCCACCGGCAGCGGCAAGTCGACGACGCTCGCCGCGCTCGTGGATCGCGTGAACCGCACCTCGGCGCGACACGTGGTGACGCTCGAGGATCCGGTCGAGTTCGTGCACACGGACCAGCGCTCGTGCATCAGCCACCGGCACGTGCCCGCGCGCGCGTTCGCCTCGGCGCTGCGCGCGGCGATGCGGCAGGACGCCGACGTGATCCTCGTCGGCGAGCTGCGCGACGCCGAGACGCTCGAGCTCGCGCTGACGGCGGCGGAGATGGGCGCGCTGGTGCTCGCCGCCGTCCAGACCGTCGACGTGGCGCACACGCTCGACCGCGTGATCGACGTCTTCCCCGTCGACCGGCAGCCGCACGCGCGCGCGCTGCTGGCCGACACGCTGCAGGGCGTCCTGGCGCAGCGGCTCGTGCCGACGGCGGAGGGGCGCGGGCGCGTCGTGGCCGTGGAGCTGTTGCTGCGGACCCCCTCGCTGCTTCCGCTCCTGCGCGACGGGCGCACGGCGGGAGCGCGCGCGGTGATGCTCGCGGGGCGCGGGCTCGGGATGCAGACGATGGACGACGCGCTGGCGGCGCTCGTCGCGTCGGGGCGCATCCTGCCGCAGGACGCCCGGCGCATCGCCGTCGAGCCGCAGCGGTTCGAGCCCGCCTGACCGCCCTCCGGGTCGCCCTGCACCCCCCGGGACTTACCCACCCATCCACCCCCTCCGCCCGTCCCGCCGATGCCGTCTCTCGAAAGCGAAGCGCCGGGCGACACGCCGACCGGCGACCGACGAGACCCCCGGGGGGCGCGCAAGCGCGGGCCGCCGCGAACGAGGAGGACAGGCAGAGATGGGAAGCCGCCGAAACACCACCGCCAACGCCCGCTGGGTGCTCGCCGTCGCGCTGGCTGCCGCGGGCTGCTCGCCGGACAACCCTCCGGGGACGCCGGCCTCGTCGCTGCCCGACAACAGCCCGGGCGAACCGTTCGTCCGCCCGAACCGCGGGCCGCTCGCGAAGATCGTCGCGCCGGCGTCGGCGCCGGTCGGCGCGCGGGTGCGGCTCGACGCGGGCGGCTCCGCCGACGAGGACGGCGACGCGCTGACCTACACCTGGACGCAGATCGGCGGGCCGGCGGTGACCGACCTCTCCACGGACGGCCCCGTGTTGACGTTCGACGCGCCCAAGCGCTCCGGCCGGCTGACGTTCCGCTGCACGGTGTCCGACGGCGAGACGAGCGCCTCGGCGGTCGCCGCGGTGCACATCAGCAACAGCGCCCCGGTGGCCCGCGCCACGGCCTCGGCCGCGGTCGAGGGCGGCGCCCGCGTGCGGCTCGACGGGACGGCCTCGAGCGACCCCGAGGGCGAGCCGCTGACCTACCACTGGCGCCAGACCGGCGGCCCGCTCGTGGACCTCGAGGACGCCGGCGGCCCGACGCCGTCGTTCTTCGCGCCCGACGTGCACGACGAGCTCCGTTTCTCCTTGACCGTCAGCGACGGCGAGTACGAGAGCGAGCCGGCCCACGTGCGCATCCGCGTCCGCAACCACGCGCCGGTGGCGATGGCGACCGGCCCCGAGCGCACCGCCGGCGGCGAGACGGTCGTGCTCGACGCGACCGCGTCCACCGACTTCGACGGCGACGCGCTGACGTACCGCTGGGCGCAGATCGGCGGCGCGCCGGTGGCGCTGGACGACGAGACCTCGGCCACGCCGGCGTTCGTCGCGCCCGCCGGCCGCTCGACGCTGGTCTTCCGCGTCACCGTCTCCGACGGTCAGGACGAGGACGAGGCCGACGTCGCCATCGCGCTCAGCAACCGTGCGCCGATCGCGGTGGCCGGCGGCATGCAGGCCGTCGACGGCGGCGCCACGGTCGCCCTCGATGGCGCGGCCTCGTACGACCCCGACGGCGACGCCGTCCAGTACCACTGGGTCCAGGAGTTCGGGCCCGCCGCCGAGCTCGACAACCCGTTCGCGCCCGACCCGAAGTTCACCGCGCCGGCGATCCCCGGCGAGATGGTGTTCGCGCTGGTGGTCGACGATGGCCTGAACCAGTCGGCGGCGGCCCGCACGCGCATCGTCGTCGGCGACCGCCCGCCGGTGGCCCACGCCGGCCGCGACCTGTCCGTCCGCCGCAGCGGCCGCGTGACGCTCGACGGCCGCGCCTCCTCGGACGCCGACGGCCACGAGCTCACTTTCGCCTGGCGGCAGGTGGCCGGCCCCGCCGTGGTCATGGACGACCCGACCTCGCCGACGCCCTCGTTCGACGCCCCGTCGGAGAGCGCGACGCTGGCGTTCGACCTCGTCGTCCACGACGGCATCGCCCGCTCCGAGCCCGCGCGGACCCGCGTCTTCGTCGACAACAGCCCGCCGATCGCCGACGCCGGCGCCGACCAGATCACCGAGGCCGGCCGGATCGTGATGCTCGACGGCACCGCCTCGCGCGACGCCGACGGCGACGCGGTCACCCCGCACTGGCGCCAGATCGGCGGCGAGCGCGTCGCGCTGCGGGACGCCGGCACGCTGCGCCCCTGGTTCCAGGCGCCGGAGGGGCGCCAGGCCCTGGAGTTCGAGCTCATCGGCACCGACGGCCTCGGCGAGGGCGCGCCCGACACGGTGCGCATCCACGTCGGCAACCGCCCGCCGATGGCGACGGTCGGCCGCGACCCGTCGGTACGGCCCGGCGAGCTCGTCACCCTCGACGCCAGCGGCTCCCGCGATCCGGACGGCGACGCGCTCACCTACACGTGGCGCCAGGTCGCCGGCCCGCGGGTCGAGCTGTCGGACGTCCACGCCGCCCAGCCGACGTTCCTCGCCCCGACCGAGCGCGCCACGCTCGTCTTCGAGGTCGACGTGAGCGACGGCATCACGCGGGCCGCCGCGGCGCGCGCCCAGGTGGCGGTCGCCAACCGCGCGCCGCGCGCCATCGCCGGCGATCCGCAGACCGCGATGCCCGGCGAGCGCATCACGCTCGACGGCGGGGCGTCCTCCGACGGCGACGGCGATCCCCTCGCCTACCGCTGGACGCAGACCGGCGGCACCCCGGTCGAGCTCGCGCCCGACGGCGCCAAGGCCTCGTTCATCGCGCCCGAGGGCCGCGAGCGCCTCTCGTTCGCGCTCGTCGTGAACGACGGCCTGACCGACTCCGCGCCCGCCGAGGCCCTCGTGCACCTCGGCAACCGGCCGCCGATGGCGGACGCCGGCGAGGCGCGCTTGGCGCGGCGCGGCATGCGCGTGCACCTCGACGGCCGCGCCTCGAACGATCCCGACGGCGACGCGCTGCGCTACCGCTGGACCCAGATCGAGGGCCCGGCGGTGCAGCTGGCCGGCGCCGAGACGTCCAACCCGTCGTTCGATCCGCCGGCGGAGCGCGCGAACCTGCGCTTCGCCCTCGTCGTGTCGGACGGCCTCGCCGAGAGCGAGCCCTCGACGGTGGCGGTGCAGGTGGAGAACGCCGCCCCGATCGCCGATGCCGGCCGCGACCAGCCGCGCGTGGCCCAGGGCGCGGTGGTCACCCTCGACGGGCGTGGCTCCGCCGATCCCGACGGCGACCAGCTCCAGTACCTCTGGACACAGCTCGACGGCCCGCCGGTGGCGCTGACGGACGAGACGGCGGCGCGCACGGCCTTCCTCGCGCCCGACGCGAAGCGGCTGATGGTCTTCCAGCTCGTCGTGACGGACGGCCTCGTCGAGAGCGAGCCGGACGTGGTGGTGGTCGACACCGCCAACTCGTCGCCCGTGGCCGACGCCGGCCCGGACATCGAGGTCGACGGCGGCGAGCTCGTGATGCTCGACGGGCGGCGCTCCGGCGACCGCGACGCCGACGCCGTCCAGTACCGCTGGACGCAGATCGAGGGCCCGCAGGTGGAGCTGTCGAACCCGACGGCGGTGGCCCCCACCTTCCGCGTCCCGCAGCCGCGGGCGACCTACCGGTTCCGCCTCGACGTGACCGACGGCGTCGCGCTGACGAGCGACGAGGTCGTGGTCCGCGTGCGCAACCACAGCCCGCTGGCGGACGCCGGCTTGGACCTCGAGACCGAGGGCGGCGAGCTGATGCTCGACGGCACGGCCTCCCGCGATCCGGACGGGGACACGCTCGCCTTCGTGTGGACGCAGACCGGCGGCGATCCCGTCGACATCGACGACCCGACCCTGGCGCGCCCGACGGTCAGCATCCCCGGCGCCCGCGGCGACTACCGCTTCCTCCTGACGGTCAGCGACGCCGCCGGGCACGCGTCGAGCGACGAGGTGGCCATCCACGTCGGCAACCACGCCCCGCAAGCGCTGGCCGGCCGCGACCGCATCGTCGAGGGCGGCGCGCGGGTGGTGCTCGACGGCACGTCGTCCCGCGACGCTGACGGCGACGCGCTCACCTACGAGTGGACCCAGACGGAGGGCCCCGCCGTGCACCTCGACGACGCGACGTCGGCCACGCCGTCGTTCACGGCGCCGACGGCGCGCGGCACGCTCGGCTTTGCGCTGAAGGTCGCCGATTCGTCGGGCGCGGTCTCGGCTCTCTCCTCGGTGCGCATCGACGTCGCCAACAACGCGCCGCTCGCCGACGCCGGTGCGGATCGCGAGGTGCGCGGCGGCGCCTTCGTGGTGCTCGACGGCACCGGGACGCGCGACCTGGACGGCGACGGCCTCTCGTACCAGTGGACGCAGATCGCCGGCGCGCCGGTCGCCCTCAACGACGCGGACGGCCCGCTGCCCTCCTTCAACGCCCCCGGCCGCCGCGGCGCGCTGACCTTCAAGCTCAACGTCTCCGACGGCGAGCTGCAGGACAACGACGTGGTGACCATCGCCGTGGCGAACCACGCGCCGGTGGCCCACGCCGGAGACGACGTCGACGCGCCGGCGGGCGAGATCGTCACGCTGGACGGCCGGCGCTCGGCGGACCTCGACGGGGACGAGCTGGCCTACCACTGGACGCAGATCGGCGGTCCGGCCGTCGCGCTCGACGACCCCCGCAAGGCCACCCCGTCGTTCCTGCCGGCGGAGGGCCGCGGCCTGTACGAGTTCGCGCTGACGGTCAACGACGGGATCGCCGGCGCCACCGACCGCGTCATCGTGGTCGTCGGCAACGAGCGGCCCGTCGCCGACGCCGGCGAGGACCGCGACGGCATCGCCGCCCGCGAGCGCGTCACCCTGGACGGCAGCGCCTCCCTCGACGGCGACGGCGACGCCCTCACCTTCCGCTGGCGCCAGGTGGAGGGCCCCGAGGTGGTGCTGGACGGCGCCGACACCGAGCGCCCGTACTTCACCGCCCCCGCCGGCCGCCACGCGATGGTGTTCGAGCTCGTCGTCGCCGACGGCCTCGAGAGCGCGGCGGACCGCGTGACCCTGCTGACCGAGAACGCCTTGCCCACGGCCGACGCCAGCGCGGACTTCGTCGCCTGGCCGGGCGCCATCGCCGGCCTGCGCGGCAGCGACTCCACCGATCCGGACGGCGACCCGTTGACCTGCGCGTGGCGGCAGCTGACCGGCGAGCCGATCGAGCTCGAGGACGCGGACACGTGCAACCCGCACTTCCGCGCGCCGGTCGAGCGCGGCGGCGCGACGTTCGAGCTGACCGTCGACGACGGCTTCGGTGGCACCGCGACCGACCTCGTGACCATGACCGTCGAGACGCGGCGGCCCTTCGCCGACGCCGGCGAGGGCGGCCTCGTGCAGCCCGGCGACCTCGTGACGCTCGACGGCACCGGCTCGAGCGACGAGGACGGCGACGCGCTGAGCTACCTGTGGACGCAGGTCGGCGGTCCGCTCGTGCCGCTGATGGGCGCCGACTCGGCGCAGCCGACCTTCGTCGTCCCCGACCTGCGCGGCCGCCTCGAGTTCGAGCTGAAGGTGTTCGACGGCGCCGTATGGAGCGAGCCGGCCCGCGTCGTCATCGACGTCGCCAACGCCGAGCCCGAGGCCGACGCCGGCGGCGACGTGACGGTCGAGGGCGGCAGTCGCGTCGAGCTCGACGGCAGCGCCTCCTTCGACACCGACGGCGACGCCCTGAGCTACCAGTGGGTGCAGTTCGAGGGCATCCCGGTGAACCTGGACGACGCCGACACCGCCGCCCCGTCGTTCACCGCGCCGGCCACCCGCGGGTCGCTGGCCTTCGCCCTGATCGTCGACGACGGCTTCGCCCGCAGCGCCTTCGACGTGGTGCGGGTGGAGATCGCCAACCAGCTGCCGGTGGTCGACGCCGGCGCAGACCTCGAGGCGGCCGCGGGCAGCCTCGTGACGCTCGACGCCGGCGCCTCGACCGACGGCGACGGCGACGCGCTGGCCTACGAGTGGGAGCAGATCGACGGCCCGCGGGTGGCGCTCTCCGACCGCCGCGCCGGCCGGACGACGTTCGTCGCGCCCGACGCGGAGGCGACGCTCACCTTCCGCGTCCGCGCCCACGACGGGGAGGCGTGGAGCGACTGGGACGACGTGGTCGTCACCGTCTCGAAGTAGCCGCCTACTCCGCCTCCGCCACCAGCCGGCCCGGAATCAACCCCCAGAAGCGGTGCTTGTCGGCGATGAACGCCCAGCCCACGTGGCTGCGGCAGCCGCCGCACAGCGCGATCTGCCACGTGTACCCGCGGAACCACGTGAACTCGTCGGTCGGCGCGCCCAGGGTGACCGCCCCGGGCGCCTCGTCGAAGCAGCGCACGTGGTAGACCATGCCGTGCGGGTTCTCGAAGACGTGGTCGCTGGCGCCGTCAATCTCGATGACCGACTGGCGACTCGTCAACACCTGCCCGCACTGCCGACACAGCAGGCGCTCCGAGCGCTTGGGCGCCGGGTCGTCGATGACGTCCACGTCCTCGTCGGGCTGCTCGGCGCCGGCGCGCTCGCCGCCCTGGTCCTTCGGCGGCCGCTCCTCCCAGAGGGCCCTCGGCCGGCGCGCCCCCGGCCCGAGCGCCCTCGGGCTTGACGATGCCGTCCGCGCGTGCGCACGCTCGCCCGCGCCATGCGCTCCGGAACCCCAGCCGTCGTCTTCGTCCCACACGATGCCTCTCCCGGCGGCGCATCCGGCTTCGACCGCCATGAGGTGGACGCCGCCCGCTCGCCCCGGGTCGCCGCTTGACCAACCGCGGCCTCCGCAATGCCGGCCACCGCGGCGTCAACGCGCTGCGCAAGCGCGGCCGCCCCCATGCCGCCGACGTCGCCGCGGCGCCGCCGGACGTGACGTCCCACGCCGTGCTGGTCGGCGACTGCCTCGAAGTGCTCGCGCGCGTGCCGGACGCCAGCGTGCAGCTCGTCGTCTGCGACCCGCCGTACAACATCGCGATGGCCGGCTGGGACCGGCGCGACGACTACGTCGCCTGGGCCGCGCGCTGGCTCGCCGAGGTCGAGCGCGTGCTGCGCCCCACCGGCAGCCTGGCGCTGTTCGGCGGCCTGCAGTTCCAGGGCGAGGCCGGCAGCGGCGACCTCCTGTCGCTGCTCGGCCACCTGCGGGCGCGCGGCGCGATGCGCCTCGTGAACCTGGTCGTCTGGAACTACCCGAACGGCATGAGCGCGCAGCGCTTCTTCGCCAATCGCCACGAGGAGATCGCGTGGCTGGCGCGTTCGGAGCGCTACTACTTCGACCTCGACGCCGTGCGCGAGCCCTACGACGCCGCGCGGCTCGCCGCCTACCGGCGCGACCCGCGCCTGCGGCCCGAGACGCTCGAGCGCGGCCGCAACCCGACCAACGTGTGGCGGATGCCGCGCCTCAACGCCAACAGCCGCGAGCGCGTCGGCCACCCCACGCAGAAGCCGGCCGCCGTCGTGCGGCGCCTCGTGCGCGCGCTCTCGTGGCCGGGCTCGACCGTGCTCGACTTCTTCGCGGGCAGCGGCGTCACCGCGCGCGTGGCCGTGGAGGAGCGCCGCCACAGCGTCGTCGCCGACGTGGATCCCGCGCTGCGCGCGTACCTCGCCGCGCACCTCGCGAAGCTCGCCGACCCGCCCGCCTTCGTGATCCTCGACGACCTCGCCGGCCATCCGGTATGCAGCCCCCCGTGATCGCATTCTTCGACCTCGATCGGACGCTGCTCGCCTGCAACTCGGGCTCGCTGTGGGTGCGCGCGGAGCTGCGCGAAGGCTTCATCGGCAAGCGCCAGGCCTTCGAGGCGATGACGTGGCTCGCGCGCTACCACCTCGGCTTCGCCGACCTCGAGGCCGCGGTGCGCCGGGCCATCTCCAGCATCGCCGGCACGCCGGAGCAGGCGCTGCGCGAGCGCACGCTGCGCTTCTACCACCGCGAGGTGCGGCCGCTGTACCGGCCGCGCGCCCGCGAGGCGCTGCGCCGCCACCGCGACGCCGGCGAGCGCCTCGTCCTGCTCACCTCGGCGTCGAACTACCTCGCCGAGCCGGTCGCCGACGACCTCGGCCTCGACGGCATCTGCTGCACGCGCTTCGAAGTGCTGCCCGACGGCCGCTTCACCGGCCGGCCGCTCGAGCCGCTGTGCTTCGGCCCGGGCAAGGTCCGCGTCGCGCGCGAATGGGCCGGCGACGTGCGCCTCGTCGACTGCGCCTTCTACACCGACTCGATCGCCGACGTCGCGATGCTCGAGGTCGTCGGACGCCCCGTCGTGGTGCACCCCGATCCGCGCCTGCGCCGCCTCGCCCGCGCACGGCGCTGGCCCGTCGAGGCGTGGGGCGAGCCCTGACGCCGGGTCGGGCTGGGGCGCGGTCCACGCGCGACCCCGGGATTCGTCGGGTGCTCATGCCTGCATGCTGACGATCATCAACCCCGCCACCGACCGCGTCATCGGCGACATCGAGACCGACACACCGAGCGAGATCGCGCACAAGTTCACGCGCGCCCGGCGCGCGTCGCCCCGCTGGGCGGCGGTCCCCTTCGCGGATCGGGCGGCGGCGGTCGCCCGCTTCGCGGACCTGGTCGGCGCGCGAGCCGGCGCGCTCGCGGACATCCTCGTCCGCGAGACGGGCAAGCCGGTCACGCAGGCCCGCTGCGAGCTGGACGCGGCGCGGCGGCGCATCCACGACGCGCTCCGGCGCGCTCCGGCGCGCCTCGCCCCGCGCGTGCTCGAGGGCCAGGCGCTCCCGGGCATGGCCGACGCGGAGGAGGTCGTCACCTACGAGCCGCTCGGCGTCGTATGCCACCTCTCGGCGTGGACGGCGCCCTGGCTGCTCGGCGGCTCCGTGTGGGCGCCGGCGCTGCTCGCGGGCTGCGCCATCGTCTACAAGCCCTCGGAGCACGCGACGTTGTCGGGCCTCGCCGCCGCCGACCTGCTGCACGAGGCGGGCGTCCCCGAGGACGTCTTCCAGCGCGTCCTCGGCGGCCCCGAGGCCGGCGCCGGGCTGCTCGAGCACCCCTTCGACGGGGTGTTCTTCAGTGGCTGCCACCGCACCGGCGTCCGCGTCGCCCAGGCCGCCGTCCGGCACCTCGCGCGCGTGCACCTCGACCTCGGCGGCAAGGACGCCGCCTACGTCTGCGACGACGCGGACCTCGCCGTCGCCGCCACCGTCGCCGATGCCGCCTTCCGCAACGCCGGCCAGTCGTGCCGCGCCATCGCGCGCGTCTACGCGCACCGCGCGCTCTACGACGTGTTCGTCACCGCGTTCACCGACCTCGTCCGCGCCTTCCCCGTCGGCGATCCCGCCGAGCGCACGACGTTCGTCGGCCCGCTCGGGCGCACCGACCGCATCGACCTGCTCGACGAGCTGGTGCGCGATGCCGTCGATCGCGGCGCGCGGCTGCTCTGCGGCGGCGAACGGATGGCGCGCCCCGGCAGCTTCTACGCCCCGACGGTGCTCGCCGACTGCACGCCCGAGATGCGCGTGATGCGCGAGCCGGCCTTCGGCCCCGTCGTGGGGCTCGCCGCCGCCGACGACGACGACCACGCCTGCCGCCTCATGGCCGACAACGCATACGGCCAGGCGGCGACGGTGTTCACGCCCGACCGACTGCGCGCCGCCGCCCTGCTCTCGCGGCTCGACGTCGGCGTCGCGTGCTGGAACGACCCCGACCCGATCGGCGCCGCGCTGCCGTGGGCCGGCCGTGGCCGCTCCGGCCTCGGCGCGTTCGGCGGCGACGAGGGCTTCGATGCCTTCCTGCGCCCCAAGGGATGGCACCTGCGGCGCGCGTGAGGCCCCTCGGATGTCTCGCCGCGACCCCATGGCCGTCGCACGGGACGTCGTGTAACGTGGCGCGTCGCGGGGGGACCGTTCGGGGGGCCGAGCAATGGAGCACGAGAAGGCGCAGAGCAGCGCGGTCGCGTCACAGACGCGCGGCGCCGGCGAGGCGGCGGGCAGCGCCCCGGCGGGCGGCGGCGCGGCGGCGGCCTTCACGGGCTACGTCCAGCAACAGATGGGCGACCGTCCGGTGGTGCGGCTCGGCAGCCGCGGTCCGTGGGTGCAGTCGCTCCAGCAGGCGCTGAACGGCCAGGGCGAGTCGCTCGACGCCGATGGCATCTTCGGGCCGATGACGCGCGCCGCCGTGGTCCGCTTCCAGCAGGCGCGGACGCTCTCCCCCGATGGCATCGTCGGGCCGATCACGTGGGGCGCGCTCGACGCGCCGGGTCGCAAGCCGAAGAAGGACGACCCGCCGCAGCCCGGCGGACAGACCGAGGGCGCGCTCACGCTGGTGGAGCGCAAGTCGCTGGCCGAAGGCTACTCGGGCTTCATCGGCGAGGTGGCCCAGGCCCACCCCGCGGCGGCGACGGCGCTCGCGCCGGCCGTGCAACAGACCGCGACGCTGCTCGCCCTCGGCAAGGACCCCGAGGACCAGGCCATGGCCGACGTCCTCACCGTCATCGCGGTGGGCCTGCCGCCGGCGCTCGAGGCGACGCCGACGGCGCCGCCGCCCGCCCCGGTGCAGCACGACTGTCTCGACGCGCTGCATCGCTGGGTGTCCCAGGCGTTCAGCGGCGGCCCGCCGCCCAAGATCACGGCCTACCTCGGACGCATCGAGAACATGCGCGCGTTCTACGGCAGCCTCGCCGGCAAGGACGCCGGCATGCCCGTGCAGAGCGGCCCCGCCGACGCCTACGCGTCGGGCCGGGCGGCGATGGCGGGCCTCGCGCTCGGCGAGGTCGGCAAGGTGAAGGCGAAGGCCCCGCTCACCGACCAGGACGAGCAGGGCAAGCCGGCGCGGCCCGGCTGGCGCGATCTGAAGAAGTACTTCGACACCGCGTTCGGCGGCGAGTACGCCAACCAGCCGCTCCTGCGCCACCCCGTCGACGGCAACGTCCCCCAGAAGAAGGACGAGCAGGGCAACTGGGTCTACGAGTACAAGACCGACGTCCTGCCCCACTGGTGCGGCATCTTCGCGACGTGGGCCGCCAAGACCGCCGGCCTGCCGATCGGCAACTGGGCGGTGGGCACCGGCGTCTCGTCGAGCCTGCAGAACACGAAGATCCCGCAGGTGGGCGACGTGGCCTACCGTAACAGCATGCAGCACCACGCGGTCGTGGTGTGGGTGCAGCCCCACGACCCTGCGACGCTCGGCCCGACGGGCCACCGCTCGCTGCAGGTGCGCACGGTGGACGGCAACTCCGGCACCCAGAGCGAGGTCACCGGACCGAACACGTCGACCGTCGGCGACTGGGCGACGTTCTACACCTACCGCTGACCCGCAACACCTCGACGGACGGCGATGAGACGACGCGCGAAGCTCGTGCACGAGGGCGGCGGGACGCCGCGCGAATGGGCCCTCGCCGAGGGCGAGGAGCTGCAGGTCGGGCGGCAGTGGAGCTGCGCCATCCGCACCGACGAGACGTCGGTGTCCCGGATGCACGCGCGCCTCTGGCTGCAGGAGGGCCGCCTCCACCTGCAGGACTTCGACAGCGTGAACGGCACGTTCGTCAACGACGTCCCGGTGACGCGGACGACGCTGGCCCACGGCGACCACGTGCGCTTCGGCCTCTTCGCGATCTGGATCCTGCTCGAGGATGTCCGCCAGCAGACGAAGGTCGAGGACGTGCCGGCCCCCACCCAGCCCACGGTGGACGGGCCCGCCGCGGAGATCGCGCAGCTGACGGCCGAGCGCGACGAGTGGCGGGCGCGGGCGGAGCGGCTCGAGGCGCGCCTCGCGGCGCTCCCCGTCGACACGCTCGAGGCGGAGCGCCAGGCGCGGCTGCAGGCCGAGGCGGCGCTCGCCGAGGCGCGCCGCGAGATCGACGAGGCCACCCGCCGCGCGGCCCAGCTCGAGCGCGACCGCGAGCGCGACCGCGCGCAGGTGGTCAGCCTCAGCGACCAGGCCCTCGTGACGCGGGAGCGCGCCCGCGAGCTCGCCACGCGCGCCGAGGAGGCCGAGCGGGCCCGCGGCGTCACCGAGCGCGACCTGACCACCGCCCTCGTCGAGGCGGAGCGCCTGCGGGCGGCGCTGGCGGCCGCCGCCGAGGCGCGCGCCGAGGTCGAGGCGAAGCTGCGCGACCTGCAGCGCGAGGTCCGCCAGCACGACCGCGCCCGCGAGGCGGCCCAGGCCGAGCTCGACGTCGCCGAGTACAACCTGCGGGCCGCGCGCGACGACGCCGAGAACCTGCAGCTCGCGTACGACGCCGCCGAGGCGAGCCGCCGCCAGCTCAGGACGGAGCTGGCGGCGGCGCGCGAGCTCCTCGCCGAGCAGGAGGCGATGCTCGCGCGCCTCGAGGCCGAGCGGAAGCGGCAGCCCCCGTGAAGCCATCGGGCGCCGGCTGCGCGTGCCACGCCCGGCCGGACCTGGGTCCCGTGACCGACTCGTCTCCAGCGGAGAGGCATGTGTCCGGAGGTGCCCGACGAGCGCGCATCGGCGCCCGCCCGACGCGGGGGCGCGGCCTCCGATCAACCCTCCACGAGCGCCCGAAGCGACTGCTTGAGCTCGGGGTTCGTCGTGCTCTCCATCCGAGAGCGGACCAGGGCCACGTCCAGCGCGTCCTCGTCCTTCAGCAGGGAGAGCAACTCGAGGATCCGATCGCGCACGTCATCGCCCGCGCCGTCGGCCAGATCGCGGAGATACCAGGGCACACCGCTCGCGAGCGCGCGAACCGTCGCCGCCTTCAGGGTGCAGGCCTCACCCATGAAGTCGACGGTCATCGACGGTGGCGCGTTCCCGTATGCCAGCTCGACGAGCAGCTCGTAGATCTCGGGCCGACCGGCGCTTCGGCGCTCGTCGCCGACCAGCTCGATCAGCGCGAGGGTCACCGTGGGTGCAGCTTCATACAGATCACCCTGCAGGACCACGTTGTTGTCGATCGCCCAGTAGGCCTCCTGGCGGACTTTCGCGTCGTCGGAGGCCAGCTTGCGAAACACCTCCGGCATGTGCCCACACGTACCGTGCGCGTGCCGAAGCTTGCCCCAATCCGTTCCATGAATGACCGACGACATCAGAGCTTCTCCGGGCCGAACGTCTCCGTACAACGATCGCAACGCGGGATGACCTTGTCGTTGCGCGGGCGGATGACTTCGGTGAACTCGAGCGACTTGGGATCCGGGTTGCCGGGCAGCTGCGCCGCGGCCAGATCCTCGGCGCACTTGCCGTGATCGACGCCGGAGCGCTTCACACCGACGGCGACCTCTCCCGTCGCCGGGTCGTGCACGCCGACGACCGTCGCGACCTCGTTGCGCTGCTTGCTCGGCAGCGCGTCGATCTCGGCCAGCTTCGCATCTCGCGCTGCGCGGGCGCGATCGAGGCCGGACGGCGGCGGATCTCCGCCCTCCGCCGACGGCGTCCGGGGAGCGGTCGTCTTCGGCGCCGTCGACTCGCTCGTGTCGCCCGGGGGCTTCTTCTTCGACCCCGCGGGCGTGTCGGCGTCATCGCACATCAAGCCGAGCGGGTCGACGCGGTGCACCGGATCGCCGGCGGCGTACGCGTAGCGGTTGAAGTCCCCCTCGACGCCGAGCGGGTCGGGGCTCAGGTAGCGGCCCCAGTCCGGCTGGTACCAGCGGAAGCGGTTGTAGTGCAGCCCGGTGACCGGGTCCTCCCACTGGCCCGGCAGGCGGACGCGCAGATCGAGGCCGGCGACGCGCGCCTCGCAGCGGCCGTACGCGTCGTAGACGCCCGACCACGTGGGATGGCCGGTCGGGTCGGTGGCGGCGATGACGGCGCCGCGCGCGTCGGCGTGCAGCAGGTGCAGCGCCTTCGTGCCGTCCGGCGCCTCGACGAAGCAGGCCCACGGCGTGTGGGCGTCAGTCTCGAGCACGAGGTACCGCAGCCGCGCGCCGTCGGGGAGGTGCTCGCCCGCGAGGCGGTCGCCGTTCCAGAGGAAGGTGCGGCGCTGCACGGGCCCGCGCACGGGGTCCTCGATGCGCTCCACCAGGCGGTGGAACGCGTCGTAGCGGTAGCGGACCACCGTGCCGTCGGGGCCCTCGGCCTCGAAGAGGCGGTCGAGGTCGTCCCACCGGTACCGCCAGCGGCCGTCGGCCGTCGAGCGCGCGCGGACGCGGCCGCAGTCGTCGTAGTCGACCGGGCCGTGCGCGTCTTCGACGAGGCGGTGCCCCGCCGCGTAGCGGAGGCCGGGCAGCAGGCGGTTGCCCGCGGCGTCCCGGGGCTCGTCCAGCAGGCCGTCGCCGTCGAAGGTGTACCTGCGCTCCTGCTCCGCGCCGTGGCGCGTGCGCACGACGTCGGCGACGCGCCGGCCGTCGCCGTCGTAGCGCGCCCGGTATAGGAACGGGATGCGGTCGTCGGCGTCGCGCACGACCACCCGGTCGCTGCTCTGCCGGATCGTCGCGCCCCCCGGGGTGACGACGATGGTGCCGCCCCCCGCCTCGTGGCGCAGCGCGTACGCGCCGCCGTCGGGGGTGCGGACCCGCACCGGGCGGCCCTTCTGGTCGCGCTCGATCGTCAGACGCGCGCCGTCGACGTCCTGGGACAGCAGGCGGTGCGCGGCGCCGTACCTGCTCTGCACGCGGCCGTGGGGGCCGACCTCCTGCACGACGGCGCCGTCGGGCCGCCGCACCAGGGCGACGCGGCGCTCGCCCGGCCGCGGCGCGGGCGGCGGCGCGCCGGGCGGCGCCTTCATCGAGCGCGGCGGCACGCCGGGATCGGCCTCGAACGCCTCGACGGCGCGGCCGAGCGCGTCGCGCTTGAACTGCTGGACGAAGCCGTCGCGCGTCTGCGTCCGCAGCGGGCGGCCGTCGGGCCCGGGCAGGTAGCGTCGATCGGCGCCGTCGCCGAGCACCGTGCGCACGAGGCGCCCGGCCGGGTCGTACTCGTAGCGCTCGACGACGCCGTCGGCGGTCTCGTGCCGGATGAGGCGGTCGCAGGCGTCGTGCGCGTAGCGGTACTCGGCGCCGGCGTCGCCCTCGGGGCCGCGCCGCCGGTGCGCCACGAAGCGGTCGTTGAGCCCGCGCTCGCTCAGGCGGCGGCGCCCCGCGGGCGACGTGCTGCCGACGAGGCGGCCCATGCCGTCGTGCTCGAAGCGCCACGTGCGGCCGTCGGGCGTCGTGCGCTCGCTCAGGTTCCCGAGCGCGTCGTACGCGAGCCGCGTCTCGGCGCCGTCCGCCTCGCGGATGCGCGTGAGGCGGCCCGCCGGGTCGTACACGAACGTCGTCGTGCCGCCGGCGGCGTCGACGCTCTCGACGCGGCGCCCCGCGGCGTCGTAGCGGTGCCGCGTGCGGCTGCCGTCGTGGCTCTCGGACACGAGGTTGCCGACGTCGTCGTAGACGTACAGGTGCTCGACGCCGCGCGCGTCGAGCTCCGCCAGCAACCGCCCACGCTCGTCGAAGCGGCGCATGATCTCGCCGCCGTCCGGCCGCCGCTCGCGCACCACGTTGCCGCGGCCGTCGCGCACGTATCGCGTCACCGCCCCGCACGGATCGGTCTCTTCGACGAGGTGGCCGCGGACGTCGTAGACGTACGCGTACCGCCCGCCGCCCGGCAGCGACTTCGCCACCACGCGGCCGCGCTCGTCGTACTCGTAGGCCGTCGCCCCGCCGGCGGGATCGGTCTCGACGAGGAGCTGGCCGTGCTCGTCGAACTGCCGCTGGGTGACGCCGCCCTCGGGATCGACGATGGCGGTCACGCGCTTCTGCTCGTCGTACTGGTAGCGCGTGCGGCGGCCGAGGCCGTCCTGCACGCTGCTGACGCCGGCCTCGGGCGCGTAGTCGAAGGTGAAGTGGTACCGCAGGTCGTCGCCGTAGGTGGTGGTGACGCAGTCGCGGCCGTCGTAGTGGAAGTGCCACGTATAGCCGGTCGGCAGGCGCTCGTGCGTCAGCCGGTCGCGCTCGTCATAGCGGTACGTCGTCTCCTGCCCGTCGCCGCCCGCCGTCGCCACGAGCCGGCCCTCGGCGTCGTAGCGGTAGGTGCGCAGACGCTGCGGCGCCCAGCGGCCGGCCTGACCGTCGAGCCAGATCTCGGCGAGGTTGCCCTCGGCGTACTCGAAGCGCAGGCGCCGCCCGCTCGCGTCGACGAGGCCCGTCGCCGCGCCGCTCGAGTCGTACTCGACGCGGTGGGTGTTGCCGTTGCGGTCGCTCCACGAGGCGAGCCGCGCCTCGCCGTCGGTCGTCTCCTCGAAGCGCCAGGCGACGCCGTCGGCGCCGGTGACGTCCCACAGCCGCTCGCCGGCGCGGCAGAACTCGACGGCGACCTTCGGGAGCCAGGCGAACTCACCGTCGTCGGTCAGGTCGGGCAGGCGCACCACGCGCATGTCGGGCGTGTGCCACGCCCAGAACCGCGTCTTGCGATCGCCCTCGACGTGCCGCGTCAGGTGCTGGTCGAGCGTGAGCCGCCAGCCGATGCCGAGCACGCCGCCCTGCTCGACCGACACCGCCTTCGCGTTGAGGAAGCGCCGCAGCACGAGCGGGTGCGTGCCGCACAGCGAGACGTCGTCCTGCACGTCGAAGAGCGTGCCGCTGACGACGTCGACCGGGTGGCCCTTGGCGATGCAGGCGTCGAAGCCGAGGAAGTCGGAGACCTTCTGGGTGACGTTCTGCAGGCGCGGGTTGTCGCCGGCCTTGATCTTCGCGGCGATGCGCTTGCCGCCCGCCGCGAGGCCGCGCCCGACGCCGTAGCCGACCGCCCCGTGCACCGCGTTCCAGAAGAGCTGGTCGAGGATGGCCGCGAGGTCGATGCCGACCATCACGTTGCTGAACGTCATCACCATCGCGTTGGGCACGACGGGGATGTCGGAGCACGTGTTGCAGAACGGCATGATCGCCAGGCCCGCCGGCGTGTCGTTCCACTGCACCGACGGCGAGGCGATCGAAATGGAGCCGTTGGCCACCGGGAACGGCAGGAGGCCCACCAGGAACATGATGAAGTTCCCGGGGGAGGCGAACATCGGGAAGGTGCGGAAGAACCAGTGCGGCTTGCTGCCGTCCTCGACGGTCTGCACCGCCTGCGGGCTCTCGGTCGCCTGGTTCGCGCTCACCATGCCGCGCACCATCTCGACCGCCGCCGAGAACGGCGCGAGGAACAGCGCCGTCAGCGCGCTCACCAGCATCGGCCGGAACGTGAGCGGGATCGGCGGCCACGGCGGCACCGGGATGGGCGGCATGTGCACGCCCACCGAGGTCGCGCCCGAGCCCGCCGCCGGCCGGAAGTTCACGAGCGTGTTGAGCCGGACGTCGAGCAGGATGGGGTTGATGTTCGCGAACGGGTGGAACGGGATCGGCGGCGCGGGGATCGGCGCGGGCCCGGTCGTGTGGGCGTCGAAGCCCATGATCGGGTCGAGCATCTTGGTGGCGGGCATGGTGACGGCCGCCGGGTTCAGCAGCATCAGGCCGCCGAGGAAGCTCACCAGGCTCGCCGCGCCGATGGCGCCGCCCGCGTCCTTGCCGTAGGTGACCTGGCCGCCGGTGGCGTTGACGAGGCCGGCCATGATCGTGGCCGCGGCGCCGCTGACGAAGCCGGTCGCCCCCTCGCCCTGGATCTTCAGCATCCCCGTCGTCCACGTGAGCGGACCGGACGGCTCGGCGCCGTTCGTGGTGCGGAACTGCTGGACGTTGAACTTCGCCTTGCCGATGGTGCGGGTCACCGGGCCCGACAGCTCCATCTCGAGCTTGGGCTGGATCTCCGCCTCGATGTTGCCGACGGTGACCGACGTCGACCCCGTCGAGGTCATCAGCGTCACGCCGTCGAGCGAGAACTTCGGCGTGGTGATCGACAGGCTGTTGCTGGCGATCTGGTCGTAGTTCTCTTGTGAGATCGCGACCTTGCGCGTGCCACCCACCGTGATCTGGTGGCTGTTCGTCACCTGGATCTCGGTCTTCTCCGTCGAGTGCAGGTTGAAGTCCTTGCACTCCATGCGGACGAGGCCCGCGGGCGCTTCGATCTTGATGTAGCCGGAGTCGGCCGTGCTGTGGATGTGCTGGCCGGGGACGTCGATCTTGGTGTGGAGGCGCTGCTTGCCGTCGTGGAAGGTGATCGAGCCGCCGTCGGCGCCGTCGTTGAAGATCATCTGGTGGCCGGCGCGGCTCTGGAAGAACTTGTGGTCGTTCTTGCCGTCGCCGTTGCCCGGCCCGGGCGGCGCGTCCTTGCCATTCCACAGCACACCAACCACCCAGGGTTGATGCACATCGCCGCGCTCGAACATGACGAGCACTTCGTCGCCCACCTCGGGGCGCACGAAGTTGCCGCGGCTGTTGCCCGCCTGACTGGCCGAGATGCGGCACCAGTGGCTCTCGGCCTCGTCGTCGAGCCACGGGAAGCGGACCTTGATGCGCCCCTGCTTCTCGGGATCGGCGAGGTTCGTGACGAGACCGACCGCCGCGCCGGTGAAACGCCTGGGGTTCAACGCACGCCTCCGAGTCCTCCACGGCCATGCCGGTGCTGGCGAGGCCCAAGGATGCCCGCCTTGGCCCTGCGCCGCAACTGGTCCGTCCCCCAGGCCTGCGGGCCACCTTCGTAACCTCCCCCACCCCCGACGTTGCCGATCCGTGCGCCCCGCCACGATGGCGCTCGCCCGGCGCCATGGCCCGTCGCTTGCGTTGTCTCGGGGCGAGACGGGCCGCATGGGATCGACCCGGGGAGGTTGGGTCATGAGAACCGCGAAGTGGCTGCTGTCGGGTCTGTGCGCGCTGGCGCTCGCCGGCTGCGCGGCGGAGTCGGGCGGCGTCGACGGCGAGGACGATCTGCTGGGCGCCGGCATCGAGCTCGGTGGTCCTGGCGACGTCCTGTTCGACCCGTTCGTGCTGCCCGGCGACGTGCTGCCCTGGGCGCCGCACCCGGGCGTCGAGACGCCGGTCGCCCGCTGGTGCGAAGACAAGGCGGCGACGCCGGCCGACGCCTGCCGCATGTGCGAGAACCGTTCGGACGAGTGTCTCGACTCGTGCGCCTTCGGGCCGCGCGACGGCGCGCCGGACCCGGTGGCGGTCGGCACCTGCGTCGACGCGTCCTGCGGCGGGTGCGTCCGCGCCGGCAAGCCCGCGTGCGAGGACGCGCGCGTGGTCTGCGTCGAGTGCGGCGTCTGCAACCGGCTCGAGGACGCGCGCCCCGTCGAGGACCCGGCCGTGGTCTGCGAGCTGCTCTGGGAGGCCTGCGACGCCGACTGCGCGCTCACCGGCGGCGGCGCGGCCTGCACGATGTGCCACGTCCGCGTCACCACGGAGTGCGGGCCGCGCGGCTGAGGCCGCCGCCCGCCTCTGCATCGGAGGCCCGCCATGCGATCCCCACTCCTCCTCTGCCTTCTCTCTCTCTTCGCGCTGCCGGGCTGCGAGACCGACGAGGTCGATCCCGGCGGCGAGTCGCCCCCCCACCGCTATGTGTCGGCGGACCGCGACGACGGTCGCCAGCCCGATCGCGGCGTGGACACCGGCGCGCCCGGCGGCGGCGAGGAGCCGGAGGTCGTCGAGGGCGACATCTATCGCCTGCTCGGCGACGGCCGGCTGCTGAACCTCAACCCCTACCGCGGCCTGCAGGTCGTCGACTTCCACGACCCCGCCGCGCCGCAGATCACCGGCCAGCTGCAGGTGCCGGGCGAGCCGGTGGAGATGTACGTCGCGGGCCGCCATGCCGTGCTGCTGCTGAACGGCTGGCGCGGCTACTACGGCGCCCGCGACGACGTGCTGCCCGAGGCTTGGGAGGGCGGCCTCGTCGTCGTGGTCGACGTCGCCGACCCCGAGCGGCCCGTGGAGCGGGCGCGGCAGCGCGTGCCGGGCTTCATCCGCACGAGCCGCATGGTCGAGGGCGGCGGGCGCAGCGCGCTCTACGTCGTCAGCCAGACCTGGGAGACCGTCGAGAACGAAGAGGGCGTCGCCGTCTCGGAGTCGGTCACCACGGCGCGCAGCTTCACGCTCGGCGCCGACGGGACGCTCGCCCCGCGCGGGGAGGTGGGGCTCGGCGGCGACGTGGCGGACGTCCAGGCGACCCCCGAGGTCCTCATGATCGCCCGGAACGACTGGACCCGCGAGGGCGGCCGGAGCCGCGTCGCGCTCGTCGACATCGCCAGCCCCGACGGCACGATGCGCCCCGGCGGCGACGTCCAGGCGGCGGGCCGCGTGCGCAACAAGTTCGACATGGACCTGTACGGCGACGTCCTGCAGGTCGTCTCGTCGGGCGACGGGACGAACCACGTCGAGACCTTCGACGCCTCGGACGTGGACCGGCCCGCGCCGCTCGACCACAAGACCTTCGGCGACGGGCAGGAGCTGTTCGCCACGCTCTTCCTCGGCGAAAAGGCGTTCTTCGTCACATACTTCCGGCGCGACCCCTTCCACGCGTTCGAGGTCGACGGCGAGGGCCGGATCACCGAGCGCGCGGAGTTCATCGTCTCCGGCTGGAACGACTTCTTCCGCGCCACGTTCGCCGGCGAGCGCCTGATCGGCATCGGCGTGAACGACGAGGTCGGCCGCACGATGGCGGTCAGCCTCTACGACACGACCGACCTCGGGAACCCCGAGCCCCTCGTGGCGCGCGCCGAGGTGGCGTTCGCCGAGAGCTGGTCGACGGCGCAGTGGGACGACAAGGCGTTCGGCGTCGTCGAGGACGCGGTGCGCGTGTCGGGACCCGGCGGCGCGCTCGAGACCGGCCTCGTGCTGTTGCCGTTCACCGCGTGGGACGCCGACGCGCGACGACACGTGTCCGGCGTGCAGATCTTCACCTTCTCGAAGGAGACGCTGACGCGTCGCGGCGTGATGGACCACGGCACGCCGGTGCGGCGCACCTTCCGCGCCGCCGACGACATGCCGGCGAACCTGTCCGACGAGGCGCTGAGCTTCTTCGACGCGTCCGACCCGGACCGTCCGGCCCGGCTGGGCGGCCTCGACCTCGCCCCCGACCATGCGGACTTCTTCGTGGTCGGCGACCACGGCGTGCGCCTCCACGACACGCGCGGCGCCTACGACTGGTGGGGCGCCGCCAACGGCGAAGCGCTGCCGCCGTCGCGCCTCGAGGTCGTCCGGTTGGCCGACGATCCGGACCACGCGGTCCCGGTGGCGAGCGTCGAGGTGCCGGCCGGCGCGGCGGTGCACGCCGTCGGCTCGACGCTGGTCGTCGTGTCGGCGCGCGCCGTCGAGCCGGCCGATCCGAAGGACCCGTGGCCCGTCGAGTCGACGGTCGTCGCGTGGGACTTCGCCGATCCCGCCCACCCGCGGCACGCGGGCGAGCTCGTCACCCGCGAGTTGCCCGCGGCGTGGAACGGCGGATGGGGACGCCCGATGCCCGCGGACGCCTGCTTCGACTGCGGCTGGGGGTGGAACCCGCGGCACGAGGCGATCGCCGCCGGCGGGTCGCTCGTCTTCGTCGAGCGCGTGCCGCAGCAGCGCGTCGTCGGCCACGAGCGCGTCTGCTACACGCAGGCGGTCGAGGGCCCGCGCGGCTGCGCGTGGGACGGCGAGCGCGCCTGCACCTTCTACGGCGGCGCCATCGAGTGCCGCGCCACCGACGGCCGCCCCGAGATCTGCTCGGGCTCGCTCGAGCGATGCCTCTACGACGGCGAGACGCTCGACTGCGAGGCGGTGGACGCGGCGGGCGTCGAGACGGAGCGGAGCTGTTACGAGTGGGACCGCTACCGCTACTGGCAGTCGGTGCGCCTGCACGTGCTCGACGTGTCGGCGGCGCCCCGCCTCGCGGCGACGGTGGCGCTGCCCGACGAGCAGGAGACGACGGCGGTGCTCGGCGCCGGCGAGGCGGTGTACGTGGCCTTCGCGCGCCCGACGGCGCTGGCCGGCGATCCGCGGCCGTACGTGTCGTGGCACTTCGTGCGCGCCGACGTGCGCGACCCGGACGACGTGCGCGTGGGCGCGCCGGTCAATGTGCCCGGCGAGCTCGCGGCGGTGGAGGACGACGTCGTGTTCACGCGCGACGCCTTCTGGGACGGCCAGCTCGCGCGCACCGCGATCTGCCGCCTGCGCATCGAGGGCGACCGGGCGACGCTCGAGGGCACGCGGCGCTTCGACGGCGACGACGTGCACACGCTCCGCCTCGACGGCGCCGGCCACCTGCTCGTGAGCCACCGTCCGAGCTGGACGAGCGATCCGGTCGACGTCGGCGTGGGCACGGGCGGCGGCAGCGTCGCGCCGGGTGGCGGCGACGCGGTCGTCGCGCCGGCGGAGGCGCCGCCGTTCCAGTCGCTGACCGTGCTCGACGCCACTGCGCCCGACCTCGCGACGCTGGCGAGCGTGGCGGTCGACACCTGGGCGGAGCTGCGCGAGGCGGTGGCCGGCCGCGCGCTGTTCGCGGTGCCCGGCGGCCTGCTGGTGATGAACCTGGACGACGCCGCGCGGCCCCGCGCGCAGGCCTGGTTCGCCACGCGCGGCTGGCCGCAGCGCGTGCTCGTCGCCGGCCGCGACCTGTACTTCGCCGCCGGCCGCTACGGCGTGTACCGCTTCGGCCTCGACGAGACCAACCTGCTCCCGCGCGAATGACCCGGGCCCCGCGCCGCGGGCGCCGCCGGTTCGGGGGGGTCCGCGGGAACTCCTTGTCGCCGCGCGCCGTCCGTGTTCCATTCCGCGCCATGCCTCACCCGATGCTGCGACGTCCTCTCCTCGTCCTCGGGGCCCTCGTCGCCCCGTCCATCGCGCAGGCGCGCTGCCCCGACGCCGACGGCGTGCCGTGCGCCGAGGGCCAGTGCCCGGCGCCGGCCGAGGTGACGGTGCCCTCGCGGCGGCTGCCGACGCTGCAGGCCGGCCTCGACGCGGTCGCCGACGGCGGCACCGTGCGCATCCGGGCCGGGCGCTACGTCGAGGCGCTGACGATCACGGGCAAGACGGTCCGCGTCGAGGGTGGCGGGCGGGGCGCCGAGATCGTGGCGCCCGGAGGCGACCGGGCCGTGCTGACGTACGGGCCGGGCGGCGGCGGCACGCTCTCGCGGCTGACGCTGGTCGGCGGCGCCGCCGGCATCGCGACCGACGACGACGCGCTGCCCGCCGTCGGCGCCGAGCGCGTCCGCATCGAGGGCGGCGAGCGCGGCATCGCCGGCCGCTTCGGCGCGCTGGACCTCGAGCGCGTCGAGATCGAGGGCACCGTCGGCCACGGCGTCGTGCTGCGGGGCGTCGACCGCCTGCGGATCCGTCGCACGTTCGTTCGCGACTCCGGCGGCATCGGGTTGCTGATCTACGCCGCCTCGCAGGCGCCGGGCGGGCTGCGCATCGACCGCGCCACGGTCACCGACCACGCGGCGGGCGGCATCCACGTCGTCGGCGACGCGGTGCCCGTCGAGATCACGCGCTCGTTCGTCGGCGGCAACGGCGTCGCGGGCGTCACCTTCGACAACGCGCGCGGCGCGGTGAGCGGGACGGACATGGCCTTCAACGGCTTCGGCCCGGACGGCACCTTCGGGAACGGCCTGCGCGTCTACCGCTCGGCGGTGGGCGTCGACGCGAACCGCATCGTCGAGAACGGCGGCGCCGGCCTGCTCGTCGCCGGCTGCGACGCCGACGGCGCGCCCGCCGCGGCGGCGCTGAGCGACAACACCTTCGCCGGCAACGGCCTCGCCATCGGCGTGGGGGCCGCGGATTGCGTCCCGCCGAGCGCCGCCGACGTCTCGCTGTCCGACGACGGCGGGAACCGCTGCCTGCCGTGCGCCGACAAGGTCTGCGCCTGCAGGGCGACGACGACGGGCGACCTCTCGCCGGCGCCGCCGACGCCCTGATCTCCGGCCGCGTCAGTCGGCGGGGCGCAGGTCCACCTGCACGAAGAGCGGGATGGCGGCGCCGCTGAAGTTCACGCCGAGGCGCAGGCGCTCGCCCATGCGCTCGAACGAGAGCGTGCCGCCGCCGGGGATGCTGCCGCACGCGGCGTCGAGCGTCAGGCCACCGCCTTCGCCCGCGGTGACCGCGCCCGCCACCGACAGCGGGATGGCGCGGTCGAGCGCCAGCGCGCCGGCGACGAAGTGCAGCGACGCGTTCACGTCGAGGCGCAGCGCGCCGTCCGCGAAGTCGGCGACGCCGGCCATGCGCACGTTGCTCTTCTCGACGTCGACCTCCGAGGAGCCGACCTGCGCCCGGCCGAGCATCACCGCGGCGCCGTCGACGACGAACCGGCCCTCGGGCAGGGCGCCGCCGGCGAGCGTCGGCGGCGGCGCGACGACGATCTCGCCCTTCACCGTGGGCGGCGCGAGCGTGGCCGCGCCCTCGGGGGCGCACGCGCCGGGCGCGTAGACGAGCGGCGCCTCCATCTCCTCGTTGCAGTAGCCGTTGGGCGGCGGCGGCGTCACGTACGCGAAGTTGAAGCACATCTCGTCGCCCGTCCGCGGCCCGAAGCCGATCGGCCCTTCGTTCGGGTTGCGAAAGACGCAGCGCGTGCGGACGACGTCGCCGGCCCGCAGGTCCATCGGCGTCTCGTAGACGAACTGGCTGGCGAAGTCCCAGCCGCGCAGCGTGATGAGCGGCTCGACGCCGCCGGCGGCGCGCTCCACCGTCTGCTCGAACGCGTGCCCGAACTCGTGCATGTGCGGGAAGCTGGCCAGCAGGCGCATGTCCTGCGGCAGCGTGCACGCCCCGAGCGCGTCGCCCTCGCTGCGGCCGGGCACCGCGAAGCCGAGCGGGCCGAAGATGAGCATCCCGACCTCGGGGCCCTCGGCGGGGCCGTGGTAGACGCGGATGCCGCTCGAGTCGGCCACGTCGGTGTGGCCCGCCGAGTTGTTGTAGTGGATCTGCAGCGTCAGGCGCTCGCCCGGGCGCACGCGCAGCCCGCCCTCGGCGAACTGCAGCGCCCCCTGCCCCGGCGCCCATCCGTAGATCAGCTGCAGGGCGTTCTCGTTGCGGCAGCGGCCGTGGGCGCCGGCCTCGAGCCCCTCGGCGCCGGGGATGACGACGATGTGGTGCACGACGCGCGCGTCGTCGACGATCGTCTCGATGCGGCGGATGAAGCGCTCGCCGTCGACCGGCGCGGCGAACGAGAAGCACTCGTAGTGGTCGCTGCGGTCGGCGGGCACCGCGAAACGGCCGGCGCGCAGCTCGAAGAAGTCGGTGCCCGCGGGCGGCTCGCCCGGATCGGGCAGGATGGGCCGGTCCACCTCGAAGCCGCCGGGGGGCGGGCCCTCGGGCGGCTCGCCGCGGTTCGCGCCGCACGTCGCCCAGTCGAGCAGGGCCATGCGCGCCTCGCTGTCCGGCTGGGGCTGGCCGGCGGGCGGCATGGTGCCCTCGCGCAGCCGCGCCACGACGCGGTCGACGCGGCGGGCCCCCGGCTCGCCGGCCACGAGCGCGTCGTAGTCGAGCAGCGTGAACGGCGCGCCGAACAGGGTCGACTCGCCGTGGCACGCCCCGCACCACGTCTCGAGCCGCGCCGCCACATCGTCCGCGAACGCCGCGCGCTCGGGGACGCACGACCCGCCGGCGTCGGGCGCCGCCGCCGCGTCGGGCGCAGCCGCGTCGGGCGCCGCCGCGCCGCCGTCGGGCGCGTCCTCGGCCGCCTCGCCGCATCCCCAGAGCCAGAGCGCCACCAGCGCCGCCGTCCACCGCATCACCGCCTCCTTCGTTTCGTCACGGGAGACAACCCGACCGCCGCGCGCGGGTTGCGACGCCGAATGCGTTATCTTGCCCGGAAACGTCACCGGAGCGCGCGTGCACCTGCATCTCGTCGACGCGACGTGGGAGCTCTTCAAGGCGTACTTCGCCATGCCCTCCATCAAGACGCCGGACGGCGCCGAGGCCGGCGCGGTGCTCGGCGCGCTGTCGAGCGTCGTCTCGCTGCTCGGCGAGCCCGGCGTGACCCACGTCGGCTGCGCCACCGACCGCGTCATCACCTCGTGGCGCAACCGTGAGTTCGCCGGCTACAAGACCGGCGACGACGTCGAGCCGGCGCTGCTCGCGCAGTTCGCGCCGCTCGAGGACGGCCTCGCCGCGCTCGGCGTCACCCTGTGGCCGATGGTCGAATTCGAGGCCGACGACGCGATCGGCACCGCCGTGCACCGCCTCGGCGGCGCGTTCGAGCGCGTGTTCGTCTGCGCCACCGACAAGGACTTCGCCCAGCTCGTCGACGGCCGGCGCGTCGTGATGCTCGACCGCAAGAAGGGCGTGGAGACCGACGAGGATGCCGTGCGCGCGAAGTGGGGCGTGCCGCCGGCCTCGATCCCCGACTGGCTGGCGCTCGTGGGCGACGCCGCCGACGGCCTGCCCGGAGTGCCCGGCTGGGGGCCGAAGTCGGCGGCGGCCGTGCTCGCCGCCCACGGACACGTCGCCGATGTCCCGAGGGACCCGGGAGACTGGAGGGTCGCGGTTCGCGGCGCCGCGCGCCTCGCCGAGAACCTGAACGCGCACCGCGACGCCGCGCTGCTCTATCGCCGCCTCGCGACGCTCTCCACCGACGCGCCCGTCCCCGAGGGCGCCGAGGACCTGCGCTGGCGCGGCCCCTCGGCGGCCTGGCCCGCGTTCTGCGCCCGCATGGGCTTCAAGCGCCTCCGTGAGCGCGCGGAGAAGGTGCCGGCGCGCGGCGCGTGAGGGTGTGGCTCGCCGCGGCGGGGTGCGCGGCGGCCGCGGTCGCCGACGCCCCGACGACCGTCGCCGCGGATCGAACCGTGGCGCGGCCGCCGGATCCGCCCTGATCAGCGCGGCAGGTCGCGCTTCAGCACGATGGTGGCCGACTCGGCGCGCGGGTCGAACGCGATCACCGCCACGCCGCTCTTCAGCTGCGCGAGCACGGCGGCGACGCGCCGGTCGAGCGGCATCTCCACGTCGCCGTAGTCGGTGCCGTCGCGCGTGACGAACTCCTCGACGAGGCGGCGCAGCGTGTCGGGGGCGAGGGCCTGCGGGTCGACGAGGATCGGGCCGTCGTCGTCGGTGCTCATGGGATCTCCGGGCCGGTGCGAGCGGCCAGGGTAGCGCGGCTTCGGGGTTGACGCCCCGGGCGCCGGGCGTACCCTCGCCGCGAACCACGCGGGAGACCGGCATGGGACGCCTGGGCAACATCCACTCGTACGCCGTCTCGGTGCTGCGCGGCGGGCGCGGCATGTACGTGTCGCGCGGCGCGGCGAAGCAGCCGGCGCAGGTGCTCGAGCTCTGGGAGTTCGAGGCCTGCCCCTATTGCCGCAAGGTCCGCGAGGTGCTCAGCGAGCTCGACCTCGACTTCGTCTCCCACCCCTGCGCCCGCGGCTCGAACAACCGCGAGCAGGCGGTCGCCATCGGGGGCAAGGCGCAGTTCCCGCTCCTGGTCGACGCCGACGCCGGCGTGACGCTCTACGAGTCCGAGGCGATCATCGACCACCTCTACGCGCGCTACGGCTCGGGACGAGCGGGGTGGGCGCGCGCGGTTTCCCCTTTGAATACGCTGGAGTCCGGGCTCGCCTCGGCGGTGCGGCCGCGCGGGCGGGTGGCCCGGGCGCCGGGCCGCGAGCAGCCGGCGCAGCGGCTCGAGCTCTGGAACTTCGAGGCCTCGCCGTACTGCCGCAAGGTCCGCGAGGCGCTGCACGAGCTGAACCTCGACTTCCGTGTGCACAACGTCGCGAAGCGGAGCGTGAAGCGGAAGGACCTCGTGGCCCGCGGCGGCAAGATGCAGGTCCCCTATCTGGTCGACCCGAACACCGGCACGGCGATGTACGAGTCCGACGACATCGTCGCGTACCTCGAGCGCACCTACGGATGAAGATCCTCCTCGTCACCCCGCCGATGACGCAGCTCAACACGCCGTATCCCGCCACGGCGTACCTGACCGGCTTCCTGCGCGAGCGCGGCCACGACGTCGCCCAGGCGGACCCCGCCATCGAGCTCGTGCTGCGCCTCCTCAGCCGCGAGGGCCTCGCGCAGGTCGCCGCCGCCATCACCGACCCGTGGTCGCGTTCGCTGCAGTTCTTCGTCGAGCACCTGCCGCGCTACCTGGCCACGGTCGGCCCGGTCGTGCGCTTCCTGCAGGGCAAGGACGCATCGCTCGCCTGGCGCCTCTGCAGCGACGACTACCTGCCGCGCGGCCCGCGCTTCGACGTGCTCGCGCAGTACGCGCTCGAAGACGAGGACGGCGAGGACCCGCTCGGCTGGGCCTTCGGCTCGCTCGGCCTGCGCGACCGCGCGCAGCACCTCGCCAGCCTGTACGTCGACGACCTGGCCGACGTCATCCGCGAGGGCGTCGATCCGCGCTTCGAGATGTCGCGCTACGCCGAGAAGCTCGCGGCGAGCGCGTCGAGCTTCGACCCCATCCTCGCGGCGCTGGACGGCGAGCCGACGCTCGTCGACCGCCTCCTCGACGAGATCACGCGCGACCTGCTCGCGCGGCACCGCCCCGACCTCGTGGGCATCACCCTGCCCTTCCCCGGCAACGTCTACGGCGGCTTCCGCATGGCGCGGGAGATCCGGCGCGTCGCGCCCGGCGTGCGCGTCGCGATGGGCGGCGGCTACGTGAACACCGAGCTGCGCGAGCTCGCGGCGCCGCGCGTCTTCGACTTCGTCGACTTCGTCACCCTCGACGACGGCGAGGCGCCGCTCCTGGCGCTCATCGAGCACGTCGCCGGCCGCAGCGACCGCCTGCTGCGCACGTACGTGCGCGACGGTGGGCGCGTCGTCCTGCGGAGCGATCCCGCGCTGCACGACGTGCCGTTCCGCGACACGGGCACGCCCACCTACGACGGCCTGCCGATCGACCGCTACCTGTCGATCTGCGAGCTCCTGAACCCCATGCACCGCCTGTGGTCCGACGGCCGCTGGAACAAGCTGACGCTGGCCCACGGCTGCTACTGGCGGAAGTGCACCTTCTGCGACGTCACGCTCGACTACATCGGCCGCTACGAGGCGGCGACGGCGACGCGCATCGTCGACCGCATGGAGAAGCTCATCGCGGAGACGGGCACGACCGGCTTCCACTTCGTCGACGAGGCGGCGCCGCCCAAGGTGCTCGGCGCGATGGCCGAGGAGATCCTGCGCCGCGGCCTGACCGTGACGTGGTGGGGCAACATCCGCTTCGAGAAGACCTTCACGCCCGCGCTGTGCCGCCTGCTGGCCGAGTCCGGCTGCATCGCGGTGAGCGGCGGCCTCGAGGCGGCGTCGGACCGCCTGCTCGCGCTGATGTCCAAGGGCGTCACCGTCGAGCAGGTGGCGCGCGTCACCCACGCCTTCACCGCGGCGGGCGTGATGGTGCACGCGTACCTGATGTTCGGCTTCCCGACGCAGACGGTGCAGGAGACCGTCGACTCGCTCGAGCGCGTGCGCCAGCTCTTCGCCGAAGGCTGCATCCAGTCGGCGTACTGGCACCGCTTCGCCTGCACCGTGCACAGCCCCGTCGGCCAGGACCCGGAGCGCTTCGGCGTGCGCCTCCTGCCCGTCGAGTCGACGTTCGCGCGCAACGAGGTGCCGTTCTTCGACCCGACCGGCGTGGACCACGAAGCGCTGCACGCCGGCCTGAAGAAGGCGCTCTACAACTTCATGCACGGCATCGGGCTCGACGAGGACGTGCGCCGCTGGTTCGACTTTCCGGTGCCGAAGGCGCGCGTGCGGCGCGACCTCGTGACGGGCGCGCTGGGCGACTGACAGCGGCGGTCCCGCGGGCGCCGCGCGGTGCGCTTCGCTGCGCCGGCGGGGCCGCGGGACGCGCCGCGGGGTCGTCGGGAGGTGCGCGCAGGCCTGCAGGACGCACCACGCGACCTCATGTTCCGCCGCGCAAGGCTTGCGGCGCCGACCCCGGCGGCGCGGGGCGCTCCGTGCAGGCATGACGCGCTCGCCCCGCACGCTTCGGGTGCACGCCGCAAAGGCTGACGACGCCGCCCCGCGCGGCCATGGCGTGCGCTGCATGCCTTCCGACGCCACCCCGACGGCCGCTGGCGTCCCCCGCAGGCATGTCGCACCGTCGTGACGCGTCGCGGCGCGGGCGTCACCGGACGCGCCGGGCGCGCCCGTCGTGACACGCTGCGGCCGCGTGGTATGACCGTTGCTCTGAATCGCGTCGAAGGAGCATGTCATGGCACGGATGCGCACGATCGCGTTGATGGTCGCCCTCGCGCTGGCGACGGGTTGTGACGACGACGGGGACGGGACGGGCGGCGGCGACGCCGCGCCGCCGGACGGCGCGGTGGGCGACGCCGGGCGCGCAGACGGCGGCCCCACGGACACGGGCGTCCCCGACGCCGGCGACCTCGACGCCGGCGATCTCGACGCCGCGGCACCGGACACCGGCGGCCCCGACGCCGCAGCACCGGACACGGGCGGCCCCGACGCCGCGGCGACGGACACCGGCGGCCCGGACGCCGCAGCGCCCGACACCGGCGGCCCGGACGCCGGCGCCGACCCCTGCGCGCTGCCCATCGTCCAGGGCCCCTGCGAGGCGGCCATCCCGCGCTGGGCCTTCGATGCCGCGCAGGGTCGTTGCGTCGAGTTCATCTACGGCGGCTGCCAGGGCAACGCGAACAACTTCGAGACCGAGGCCGAGTGCGCCGCCGCCTGCCCGTCCGGCGGCGTCGCCTGCGGCGGCCGCGCCGGCCCGACCTGTGGCGGCGCCGAGTTCTGCGACTTCGCCGGTCCGGGCTGCGACTTCGCCGACGCGCAGGGCACCTGCCGTCCGCGCCCGATGGCCTGCGACGCCGTCTTCGACCCCGCCTGCGGCTGCGACGGCCGCACCTACGGGAACGGCTGCGAGGCGCAGGCCGCCGGCGTCGACGTCGACCACGAGGGCCCCTGCGCCGGCGACGTCTGCGCGCAGCCCATCGAGGTCGGCCCGTGCGACGCCGCCATCCCGCGCTGGGCGTTCGATGGCACGCGCTGCGTCGAGTTCGTGTACGGCGGCTGCGACGGCAACGAGAACAACTTCGCGACGCGCGACGACTGCGAGCGCGCGTGCGGCGGCCCCGCCTGCGCGGACCTCTCGCGCGACGTGATCGTGCTCGGTGGCTCGCTGAGCTTCGGCGAGTGCCTCCAGGGCTGCCGGTCGACGCTGGTCATCTCGGCGACATCGCTCAACCGCGCCCCGCCCTGCGACGAGGTGACGCTGACGGTGTGCGACAACGGGCCCGACCCCGCCTGCACCGAGCACCGCGGCATCCTGACCGACGCCGGCCACCGGCGCGCGCGCGCCCTCGCTGTGGGCCTCGTCGGCGTCGAGCTGCAGGACCGCTACGGCTGCCCCGACTGCGCCGACGGCGGCGCGAGCACCGTCGAGCTCGATCGCGGCGGCGCGCCCACGAGCCACGTGTACGAGACGGGCAACCCGCCCGCCGTCCTCGCCCCCGCCGACGCCTTCGTGCAGGGCCTCATCGGCTCGCTGCGCGCCTGCGTCGCGTCCCCCGACGTCGACGTCTTCCCGAACTGCGCCCCGCGTCCCTGACGGACGCGATCGCGACACGCGCGCCCGCCTGTCCGGTGGACGGCGCGTCGCCGGCGCGCCCGAGGAAGACACCGCGCCGGTTCGGGTTACACTCGCCGCGCATGCCCAACGCGCCGCACGTCACCGCCTGCCCGGACTGCGACCTGCTGCAGCGCCTGCCCTCGGTGCCGCCGGGCGGCACCGCGCGCTGTCCTCGTTGCGACTGCGTCCTCGCCCGCGGCACGCGCCACGCCGTCGAGCGCGCCATCGCGCTCGCGCTCGCGTCGCTGATCTTCCTCGTGTGCGCGAACCTCTTCCCGTTCCTGCGCCTCGAGGTGTCGGGCCGCTTCGTCGACACGACGATCCCGTCCAGCGTCGCCACGCTCTGGCAGCAGGACCTGCCCGGCCTCGCCGCCATCGTGTGCGCGACGACGATCGCCGCGCCGCTCGTGCAGCTGCTCATGCTGCTCTACGTCGTCGTCCCACTGGAGTTCGGCCGCCGCGCCCACGGCGCGCCCGCCGTCTTCCGCCTCATGGGCCGCCTGCGCCCGTGGAGCATGACCGAGGTGTTCATGCTCGGCGTGCTCGTCTCGCTCGTGAAGCTGGCGGACATGGCCGACATCGTGCCCGGCATCGCGCTCGTGGCCTTCTCGCTCATGATCCTCACGCTCACCGCCACCTTCGCGACGCTCGACGAGCACGGCATCTGGGAGCGGCTGGCGGAGGCGCGCGAGTGAACGGCTCCGCCGCCGGCGCCGGCCTCTGGACGTGCCACGACTGCCACCAGCTCGTGGTGGCGCCCCCGGGGCACGCGCACGCCGCCTGCCCCCGGTGCGGCGGCGCGGTGCACGTCCGCAAGGCCGCGAGCCTGCAGCGCACCGCCGCGCTGCTCGTCGCCTCCGCCATCCTCTACGTGCCGGCCAACGTGCTGCCGGTGATGACGTTCACCTCCATGGGCCGCCAGCAATCGGACACGATCCTCAGCGGTGTCGCACACTTGCTGCTGCACGGGCAGTGGCCGCTCGCGGCGATCGTCTTCTTCGCCAGCGTCGTCGTCCCCGTGCTCAAGCTCGTCGCGCTGGCCTTCCTCGTGATCTCGGTCCAACGTGGCAGCGCCTGGCGCCCGGCCGAGCGGACGCGCCTGTACCGCATCACCGAGCTCGTCGGGCGCTGGTCCATGGTCGACATCTACGTGGTGACGGTGCTGGCGGCGCTGGTGCAGACCGGGTCCGTGGCCGCGGTCGAGGCGCGGTCCGGCGCTTTCTTCTTCGGTGGGGTGGTGGTGCTCACGATGATCGCGGCCGAGACGTTCGATCCGCGCCTGATCTGGGACCGTTGCGGGGCACGCCGTGAGTGAGGTGGACGACATCCCGGAGTCGAACATCGTCACGAAGCGCCGGCGCATCTCCGCGATCTGGATCATCCCGATCGTCGCCGCGCTCGTCGGCGCCTGGCTCGCCTACAAGACGATCTCGGAGCGCGGCCCGGAGATCACGATCGTCCTGCACGACGCCGAGGGGCTCGAGGCGGGCAAGACGGCGATCCGCTACCGCGAGGTGATGGTCGGCCTGGTCGAGACCATCGAGATCGCCGAGGACCTGTCGCACGTCGTCGTCGGCGCCCGCATGCAGAAGCGCTTCGCGCGCTACCTGACCGACGACACGCAGTTCTGGGTCGTGCGCGCGCAGGTGACCGCCGGGCGCGTCACCGGCCTGGGGACGCTGCTCTCGGGCGCCTACATCGCCGTCGACCCGTCCGACGAGGGCGACCCCCAGACGCAGTTCGAGGCCCTCGAGGATCCGCCGCTCGTCACCTCCCAGGAGGAGGGGCGCGGCTTCGTGCTGCGCGCCGAGACGAAGGGCTCCCTCGAGGTCGGCGTGCCCGTCTACTTCCGCCAGGTGCAGGTCGGCGAGGTGGTGCGCACCGCGCTCGACCCGAGCGGCGCGTTCGTCACCGTCGACGTCTTCGTGCGCGCCCCCCACCACCAGCGCGTGCGCCGCGACAGCCGCTTCTGGAACTCGAGCGGCTTCGACGCGACGCTCGACGCCCGCGGCGTGCGCGTCGACAGCGAGTCGGTGGTGGCGATGATGATCGGCGGGGTCGGCTTCGACGCGCCCACCGGCGACACGGCGCCGCCGGCCGACGAGGGCGCCGTCTTCTCGCTGCACCCGAGCAAGCGCGACGTCGACGTCGAGCAGTTCGCGCTCAAGCAGCGCTACCTCGTGCACTTCAAGGGGTCGGTGCGGGGCCTCGAGGTGGGCTCGCCCGTCGAGTTCCGCGGCATCCGCGTCGGGCAGGTGGCCGACGTGCGCCTGCAGTACGACGGCGCCGCCGAGGACCTGAGCATCCCGGTGGTGATCGAGATCGAGCCCGAGCGCATCGGCATGTCGGGCGGCGACCCGGTCCAGGCCGCCGACCGCCTCGCGCGCCTCGTCGAGCGCGGCCTGCGCGCGCAGCTCAAGTCGGGCAACCTGCTGACGGGCCAGCTGCTCGTCGACCTCGACCTGCACCCGAAGCTGCCGCCCGCGTCGGTGAAGCGTGGCGGGACGTACCCGGAGATCCCGACCATCCCCACCCCGCTCGACGAGCTGGCCGGCTCGGTGACGCGCATCCTCGAGAAGGTCGAGAGGCTGCCGCTCGACGAGCTCACCGCGGAGGCGAACGGCGCCATCCGCGAGCTGCACGGCACGCTCGAGCAGACGCGCCGCTTCACCGAGAAGGTCAACGAGGGCCTCGTGCCGCGCGTCGACGGGACGATCGGCCAGACGCAGGCCACCCTCGCCGCGGCGGAGAGCACGCTGCGCAGCGTGGAGCGCATGTTCGGGGCCGAGTCGCCGGTGAACGTGGAGCTCGCGCGCACGCTGGCGGAGCTGGCGTCGGCGGCGCGCGCGCTGCGCGGCCTCGCCGACCACCTCGACCGGCACCCCGAGGACCTCATCCGCGGAGGGAGCGAGAAGTGAAGCGCTGCTTGCTGGTGCTGCTGCTGGCCGGCTGCGGCCGCAGCCCCGCGGTGACCTACTACGCGCTGCCGACGGTCGCCGATCGCGCGCCGGACGGCGCCGGGCCGCCGGTGATCGTCGGCCCCGTCCGCGTGCCGCGCCTGCTCGACCGCGCGCAGCTCGTGCATCGCGCGGGGGCCAGTCGCCTCGAGGTCGACGACCTGCACCGCTGGGGCGCGACGCTCGAGGCGGAGATCGCCCGCGCCGTCGCCGAGAACCTCGCGCGCCTCTTGCCGTCCGACCGCGTCGTCGTGCACCCCGCCGAGGACCCCGGGCGCGACGCGCTGCGCCTGACGCTCGACATCGAGCGGCTCGACGCCGTGCCGCGCGGCGAGACGAGCCTCCGCTGTCGCTGGATCGTGCGCCGCGGCGGCGACGTCGTCGCCGTCGACGCCACGACGGCCAGCGCGCCCCTGCCCTCCGACGACCCGGAGGCGATCGTCGCCGCGTACGGCCGCGTCATCGAGGCGCTCAGCCGCAACGTCGCGTCGCGCATCCGCGCGCTGCCCTCGGGCGGCTAGTCTAGGTCGAGCGTTTGCGGACGCCGAGCGCCTTCGCCGCGAGCCACGTCACGGGGGCGGCGGCGAACGAGGCCAGCGCGCCCATCTTCGCGGCGTCCTGCACCGGGCCCGGCGCGAAGGCGACGGTGGCCACGAACAGCGCCACGGTGAAGCCGATGCCGGCCGCGCAGCCGACGACGAAGAGGTCCCGGGCGGTGAGTCCGCCGGGCAGGCCGAAGCCGAGCACGCGCGCCGAGAACATGCCGGCGGCGAAGATGCCCAGGGGCTTCCCGACGAGGAGCGCGCCGAGCACGATCCACGTCGGCGTCCCCGCGGCGCTCAGGACGACGCCGGCGTTCAGCAGGCCGAAGGCGCAGAGGATGCCCTCGACCGGATTGCTCCACCAGTGCTCGAAGGCGTTCAGCGTGTCGTCGCGGTCCAGCTCGCGCCAGTCGAAGAGGCCGCTGTCGACCCCCGCGTGCGGCATCACGGCGATGACGGGGAGCAGGCCGAGCGCCGGGTGCAGGCCCGACAGCGCGAAGCCGACCCACGAGACGACGCCGGGGCCGAGCAGATACGGCCAGAAGCTGGCCACGCGCGCGCGCCGCAGGAGCGCGCCGCCCGCGACGGCGGCGACCACGAGCAGCAGCCAGATCGGCTGCACGGCGTCCTGCGGGTAGAAGACGGCCAGGATGATGAGGCCCATCGCGTCGTCGGCGATGGCCAGCAGCAGGAGGAACGGTACGGCGGGGTGGTCGCCGCCGAACACGAGGCGCGCCACGACGTAGCTGAACGCGATGTCCGTCGCCGTCGGCACCGCCCAGCCGTTGCCCAGCGTGTCGAGCTGCCCCAGCGCCGCGGCGGCCACCAGGTACAGCAGCGCCGGCCCGACCATGCCGCCGACCGACGCGATCAGCGGCGTCGCCGCCTGCCGCGGGTTCGCGAGCGGGCCGCCCGGCAGCATCGCCTCGCGCACCTCCTTGCCCGCGATGGCGAAGAAGAACGCCATGAGGATGTCGTTGACGAAGTAGTGCACCGTCAGCGCGCGCGACGTCCCGTGCGGCTCGCCGAACCACGGGTTCTCGAGCAGGTTCGCGTGCAGCAAGTGCGCGTGCGAGGCGGGATCGAGGTTCGCCCAGACGAGCCCGCCGAGCGCGCCGGCGAGGAAGAACACCGAGTTCTCGATCAGGAAGCGGACCGCGCCGCGCATGCTTCGCATCAGGATGTCTCGCCCTCGTCCACGGTGAAGTAGAAGGTCGCGCCGCGTCCCGGCTCGCTCCAGGCCCAGATGCGGCCGCCATGGCGCTCGAGGATCCGCTGCACGGTCGCCAGCCCCACGCCGGTCCCCGGAAAGCGGCTGGCGGAGTGCAGACGCCGGAAGGGCGTGAACAGCTGCTCGGCACGGGTCATGTCGAAGCCCACGCCGTTGTCGCGCACGAAGAACGTCGGGACGGCGTCGCGCGTGCGCCCCACCTCGATGCGGGCCTCGTCGTTGCCCGCGGTGTACTTCCAGGCGTTGCCGATCAGGTTGTCGAGCACGACGCGCAGCAGGGCCGGATCGGCGTCGGCGGCGAGGCCGTCGGCGATGTCGATCCGCACCGGCCGCTCCGGCTCGGCGCGGCGGAGCTCCGCGACGACCTCCCGGGCCAGCGCCGAGAGGTCGACGCGCTCCCGGGCCAGCGCGTGTCGGGAGACGCGCCCGAACGCCAGCAGCTTGTCGATGAGGCGGGCGAGCCGCTCGACGGTGGCGAGCGTGCGCTCGAGCATCTCCCGGCCCTCGGGCGTCAACGTCTCGTCCTCGAGGACCGCCGACGTGAAGCCGTCGATCGCGCGCAGCGGCGAGCGCAGGTCGTGGGACGCCGAGTAGGTGAAGAGCTCGAGCTCGCGGTTGGCGGCCTCGAGCTGTGCCGTCCGCTCGGCGACCTTGTCCTGCAGCGTGCGCTCGTAGCTCGCGATCTCGTCCGCCATCGCGTTGAACGCCACGCCGAGGCGCGCCGCCTCCCGGGTCGGACCGACGGCGGCGCGCGCGCCCCGCTCGCCGTCGCGCCATCGGGACAAGACCGCCTCGAGCTCCGTGAAGGGCTGCGACAGGCGCCGCGCCAGCAGCAGCGCGCCCGTCGACACCAGGACGAGCGCCACGAGCGAGGCAAGGGCGGCCCGCACCAGCTGGCCCCGCGCCGGCGCCTCGAACCACGCGGTGGGCACGTTGACCACGTAGGTCCACGGCGCCATCGTCAGCCGCGCCGCGGCGCCGCCGAAGCGCTCCCCCGTCAGCGGCATCGGGACGGGCGGGGCGCCGGGCCGCAGGCGCCGCGACCGCTCCAGCGCCGCCGCCCGCGCCGCGTCGAGGGCCACCGTCGGGACGCCGGTGAGACTCGGGTCGCTGCCGTCGACGAGACGGATGCCGTGTTCGTCGGTGAGCACGCCGAAGGCGCCGGCGCCGAAGTTCCGCGCGTCGGCCTCCACGATGTGGCGCAGGACCTCGATGTCGTCCGCCAGCCCCATCACCGCCGGGGGCACGCCGGCGGTCTGCAGGGGCACGAGCACGACGTGCTGCGCCGAGGCGACCCCGGTGCCGCGGGGCGTGACCACCACCGCCCCGGCGGCGGCCTCGCGGAACGGCGCCCAGTCGCCCAGATCGGCGGGCACGTCGGTCGCGCCGGTCCGCGCGAGGACGACGCCGTCCTTCCGCGCGATGAGGATGCCGGAGAGGTCCTCGGCCTCCTGCACGAAGCCGAGCGTCTCGTCCTCCCAGGAGACGCGACCCGGCCAGTCGGGCGAGGACGCGGCGAGCAGGCGGCGCGTGTCCTGGCGTCGCTCGAACTCGTGGGCCCAGCGTTCGAGCCCGCGCAGGTGGTCGTCGATGCGCGCGGCGCCGAGCTCCGCGCGCCGGCGCAGCCGCTCCTCGGTGAGCGTCCGCAGGATGCCGCGCGTCTCGAGGGCGTTGAAGAGGGCGACGGGCAGCGCAACCAGGAGGCCGAGCGCCAGGAAGGCGAACACGAGCGCGCGGTGGAGGGGCCAGGCGTGACGGATCACCCTCGAGTCTCCCGGCCGGACGTCGGAGGCGACGGCGTGCGTGGGCCGACGGATGGATGCACCCGCGCCGCCTCCAGTCGCTGTGGGTTCGCGGCGTCTGCCGCTTGCGCCGCGCCGGCGCGGGAAAGGATCGCGGCCCCGGCCGGGCTCGCGCGGCATGGAGCCGGCCGGGGCCGCGATGAGTGACCGCCGCGGCGAGGCGTCGGTCGTCCCCCCGGCGACGCCCGGCCCGGCGGATTCCGGGCCAACGCGAGGTCGGGGAGGGGCGGCCGGCAGCGGGGAGACGTGCTACCGGCCGCCCGCGCAACTGCGGGCAACGGCACGGGGCAAGAGCACGGAGCGTGCCATGGCGCGGGCTCGCCCCGGCGCGTCCCCGGCGGCCCGACCCTGTGGCGGAATGGTTTGGCGGTGTGGCGTTTTTGCGAGCCGGCGCTACTCGTCGTCGCCGCTCAGGCGGCGGTAGAGGGTGCGCCGGTCGATGCCGAGGAGCTCCGCCGCCTGCACCTTGTTGCCGCCGGTGGCGTGCAGGACGCGGTCGATGTAGGCGCGCTCGACGTCGGCCAGCGTCATGCCCCGGGCGACGGCCTCGCCGAGGAAGTCGCCGGAGCGCGCGCTGCCCTCGGCGAGGTGCAGGTCGCCGAGGACGATCGTGTCGTGCTCGCCGAGCGCCACGGCGCGCTCGACGACGTTGGCCAGCTCCCGCACGTTGCCCGGCCAGTCGTGGCGCAGGAGCCAGCGGCGCGCGTCGGCGGCGATGCCCATCAGCGGCCGGCCCTGCCGCGCGCAGGCCCGCGCCAGGAAGACGTCGACGAGCGCCTCGACGTCCTCGCGCCGATCGCGCAGCGGCGGCACCTCGATGCGCACGATGTTGAGCCGGAAGTACAGGTCCTGCCGGAACGCCTTGTCGCGCATGGCGTCCTCGAGCGGCCGGTTGGTGGCCGCCACGATGCGCGCGTCGACGCCGATCTCGTCGGGCGAGCCCACCGGACGCACGCGCCCGGTCTCGAGGGCATGCAGCAGCTTCGGCTGCGTCTCGAGCGGCATCTCGGCGATCTCGTCGAGGAAGAGCGTGCCGCCGCCGGCCCGCGCGAAGAGGCCGGCGCGGTCCTCGCGCGCGTCGGTGAACGCGCCGCGGCGCACCCCGAACAGCTCGCTCTCGACCAGCTGCGCCGGCAGCGCCGCGCAGTTGACCTGCACGAACGGGCCGCGCGCGCGCGGGCCGCTCTCGTGGATGAAGCGGGCCATCGCCCCCTTCCCCACCCCGCTCTCGCCGGTCACCAGCACCGTCAGATCGGCGCGCGCGACGCGCCGCGCCAGCTCGACGACCTTCTGCATCGCCGGGCTGCGCGCGACGAGGTTCTCGTCGCCCAGCGAGGGGACGGCGCGCCGCAAGTGCACGATCTCACGGCGCATTCGCCGCTCGTCGAGCGCGCGATCGATCGCGAGCTTCAACCGGTCCAGCGTGAAGGGCTTCGTCACGAGATCGGTGGCGCCGGCGCGCACCGCCTCGACGGCCATGTCGATGGAGCCGAAGGCGGTGACGAGCAGCACGAGCTGCCCCGGGCGGCGCCGGTGGATCTCGCGCATCAGCTCCGTCCCGCGCAGCTCGGGCATGTAGACGTCGGTGACGACGAGGTCGAACGCCTGCGCCTCGACCCGCGTCAGCGCCTCGAGCGGCTTCGTCAGGCCCTCGACGGCGTAGCCGGCGTCGGTCAGCGACTCGGTGAGCCACGACACGATCTCGGCGTCGTCGTCGACGATGAGCAGGCGCTGCTTCATGGCGTCCTCTCCGGCAACACGACCTCGAACGTGGCGCCCTCGCCGGGCGCAGAGCGGATGGCGATCGTGCCCTGGTGGGCCTCGACGATCGCGCGGACGACTGCAAGGCCCAGGCCCGTGCCGCCGTCGTCGGCCCGGGTGGTGAAGAATGGCTCGAAGACGTGCGGGTGGAGGTCCTCGGACACGCCGGCGCCGGTGTCGGCGACCGCGAGGCGCACGGCGGGCACCTCGTCGGTGCCGCCGGGGGCGCGCATCGTGGCCGTGTCGATGGTCACTTCGACGCGGCCGCCGGCGGGCGTCGCCTGGAGGGCGTTGCGCACGAGGTTGAGCACCACCTGCTGGATGGCGTCGCCGTCGGCGGGCACGGGGCGCAGCCCTGGCGCGACCGCGAGCGTGAGCGTCACGTCGCGGCGGCGGGCCTCGAACTCGAGCAGGTCGACGACGAGCCCGACCGGCTCGGCCAGGAGGAGCGGCGCCACCTTGCGCGGACGGCGGCGCGCCACCCCGAGCAGGCGCTCGATGATGCGCGTGATGCGGTCCGTCTGCGTCACGAGGATGCCCGCGATGCGGCGCACCTCTTCCGGCCGTTCGGCGGCGCCCTGCAGGCCGTGCGCGCGCCCCTGGATCACCTGCAGCGGCGAGCCGATCTCGTGCGCCAGGCCGGCGGCGAGCTGACCGATGGTGGCCAGCTTCTCGACGTCCTGCAGGTCGCGCCGCAGCTGGCGCCGCCGCTCCTGCTCCTCGACGAGACGCCGTCGCGCGGAGCGCAGCTCCTCGAGCATCGCGTTGAACTCGGCGGCGACGTGGCCCATCTCGTCCTGCCGCTCGACGGGGATGGCGGTCTCGAGGTCGCCGCCGCGCACGTTGCGCATGGCGCCGGCGAGCAGGCGCAGTGGCCGCTTGATGTAGGCGCGCCCGAGCAGGACGCCCATCAGCGCCGTGGCGAGGACGCACAGCGCCACGCCGAGCGCCACGCTGCGCGCCGTGCTGGCGTAGGCGGCCTCGAGGTCCGCCAGCGGCCGCGCGACGACGATGGCCCCGAGCAGCGCGCCGGCATCCGACACCAGCGGCAGGCCGAGCAGGTCGCGCGGCGGATCGAGCTCGTCGCCGGCCACCAGGCGGACGCGCCGCGTCTGCAGGATCTCGCTCGCCAGCGCGTCGTAGCTGCGGCCCGAGGCGTGCGTGGCGGTCGACGCGGCTTCGAGGCGCCCCGAGGCGCCGAACACGAGGATGTCGACGGCGGGATCCACCTGCTCGAGGTGGGCGAGCGTGTTGCGCACGTCGCTCACCTGCCGGTCGCGGAGCGCGTCCTCGATCGAGAGCTGCAGCGTGCGCCCGAGGAGCCGCAGCTCGTGCTGCACCGTGGCCCGCATCCGCGTCCGCTCGGCGCGCACGAGATACGCGCCGTACGCGCCGAACACGACGAGCGCCGTGGTGGCCAGGGTCAGGGTCATGCGCGTCGTGATGGGCAGGGCCACCCGCGTCGGCGCCTCGCTCTCGCTGGTCATGGCGCCATCCTGACGCGCCCCGCAGAAAATGGAACCGCCCCGCCCATCGGGCCATCCACGATCGAGATGGCGGAGGACGACGGCGCGCTGACCGTCGAGTACGAGCGACCTCTCCGCGGCGCTGACGTGAGTCCCCGCGGACTCACGGGTCCGCGACCCACCCGCCCGCGCCGTTGGCTCCGTCCATGAACACACGCCTGCTGTCGCGCGCCCTGCTCACCCTGGCCCTCGGATTCCTCGCCGGCGCGCTGGCCGCCCGGGCGACCCACCCGCCGCCGGCGCCGGAGCTCAGCGCGTCCCGATGACGCGGTGTCGCGCCGCGGCCACCACCGGCTCCCGCAGGCTGCCCGTCTTCGCGATCTGGCGCGCCACCTCGATCGGCACCCGCGCGACGAGCGCGACGGCCAGGTGGATGGGGGTGCGCGGGCTGCGCACGAGCGCCTCGACGACCTCCGCGTGCCGCATGAGGTCTTCGCGCCGGGCCACCTCGTGCTGGAACTCGCCGCTCACGTTGCCGCCGCGGATGAGCGCCGCCAGCTCCGGGCCGCCGAGGCCGGGGTTGGAGAGCACGTGCACGTGCAGCGTGCGATCGCGGTCGCGCAGGACGCGGCGGCGCGCGTCGGCGTTGCCGAGGCGCGCCAGCTTGATCCGCTCCGCTTTCGACAACCGGTCGTAGCCCTGGGCCGCCTCGTCGGCCGCCGGCTCGGGCGCCGGCGCGGGCCACGCCTCGCCGATGGTGGCGACGGCCGCCGCGTCGAACGTGAACGCCACCTGGTCCGCGGTCAGACGCACCACGCGGCCGAGCACGCGGCACAGCTCGCCGTCCGGGCCGATGAAGCGGATGGGGACGTCCTCGAAGGGTCGGAACGCCCGGTGGCCGCGGTGGCCGAACATCACGCCGCCGTGGTCGCGCGCCTGCGCGACGATGCCCGCCCAGGCCGCCGCCGAAGGCACGCGCAGCTCCAGATCGTCCGCCATGCCCGATCTCGTAACACAGATCAGCGCGCGGGGCGGCTCTCGGGGGGCAGCGCTTCGTCGCGCTCGAAGAAGCGCAGCGAGGCCGAGTTGAGGCAGTGGCGCTCGCCGGTGGGCGGCGGACCGTCCGGGAAGACGTGGCCGAGGTGGGCGCCGCAGCGCGCGCACTCGATCTCGGTGCGCACCATGCCGTGGCTGCGGTCGACGAGACGCCGCACGTGCGACGCGTCGACCTCGCGCCAGAAGCTCGGCCATCCCGTGCCCGAGCGGAACTTGTGCTCGCTGTCGAACAGCGGCAGCCCGCACACGACGCACACGTAGGTGCCCTGTCGGTGGTTGTCGAGCAGCGTGCCGCAGAACGGCGGCTCGGTGCCCGCCTTCTGCGTGATGCGGTACGTCTCGGGATCCAGCCGCGCGGCGAGCGCGCGCACGCGCTCGGGCGGCAGGGGCGTGATGTCGTGGCCGGCGGCCGAGAAGCGCGGGGCGTCGCTCATTTGTCTGCCTCGTCGTCGTCCTTCTTCTTCTCGCGCTTTTCGCGAGCCTTGTCTGCGTCTTCCTTGCTCGGCAGGCCCATCTTGTCGCGAAAGCGGCCGAGGCCGATCTCGCCCTCCACGCCGTGCAGGAACGCCTCGACGAACGCGTTGCGCAGCACGCCGCCGACCGTCGCCCACAGCTCCGGGTTCGGGTTCTCGAAGGTGCCTTCGAGCGGCACCTTGGTGGCGAGGCGGTCCTTCTCCTGGTTCTCGAGCAGCTCGGCCGCCGTCCCGGCGACGGCCTGCCACGCCTTCTCGGGGATGGACTCGTCCTCCTCCTGCCAGCGCAGCACGTCGAGGTCCTCGAAGAGCGGCTTCACATAGCCGCGGAAGGCGCCGCGCCGGGCCTGGACCTCGCTGTAGATCGAGGCGCGGCCGCGCTCCACGTCGAGGTTGGCGTAGGCCCGCAGGAAGTCGTTGAACGCGCGCAGGTCCACGCCGCGCACGGCGAGGTTCAGGTCGAACGTCGGCTTCTCCGCGAACGGATCGACGCTCAGGTCGAGCTCGAGGCGCCCCGACTTCATCAGCCGGCCCTCCGCCTTCGCCCGGGCGACGAGCGTCTCCGAGAGGTCCTCGCTGTTCGTGAGGTTGGTCAACGTCGCGTGGACGCCGTCGAGGAACAGGTCGAACGGCGGATCGGCGCCCGGCTCCCGGTAGTGGATCTCCCCGTTCGCGATCTCGAGCTTGTCGATGCGCAGCGGGAACAGGTCCTTCACCGCGTCGCGCCAGTCGTCGGCCGGCCTCGTCTGGCTGTCGGCCTTCGACGGGCCCTTCACGAAGTTGATCTCCGGGCGCTGCAGCTCGATCTGGCCGACGAGCGCCCCGTCGAAGAGCGCCGACCACTTCACCGAGAGGTGCACGCGCTCGGCGGCGAAGAACGGCACCGACACGCGGCCTTCGGTCTTGACGACCTCGACGTCCTCGATCGAGTAGGCGCCGCGCCAGAGGTGCAGGTCGACGTCGCCGACGTGGCCGTCGTAGTCCTCCATCGCGTCGAGCCGGTCGTTGACGTATTTCTCCACGGCGAAGGGCAGCGCGGCGCGGATCGCCACGAGCACGAGGAGAATCGTCAAGGGAATCCAGAGCTTGCGGTGCCGCCGGCGGCGGTGGGTCGCGCGTGCCATGACGGCCGGGGGCTGCAATCCCCCGGCCAGCCCCACCGGGGGCGGGCGTCTATGCGTATCCTTCGCTGGCGACGAACGCCTTGACGCGGGCGCGCACCTCGTCGCGGATCGCGCGCACCTCGTCGAGCGGGCGCCCCTTGGGGTCGGCGAGCGGCCAATCGGCCCGGCGGGCTCCCGGCACGTGCGGACAGGCGTCGCCGCACCCCATCGTCACGAGCCAGGCCGCGCCGGCCGCCAGCTCGGCGTCGAGGAGCCGAGGGCGGGCCGCCGCGAGGTCGAAGCCCGCCTCCCGCATCGCCTCGACCACCTCGGGGTGGACACGCTCGCCCGGCGCCGTGCCCGCCGAGACCGCCCGGGCCTTCGCGGGCGCGGCGAGTCGATTGAACCAGGCGGCGGCCATCTGCGACCGCCCCGCGTTGTGGACGCAGGCGAACACCACGAGCGCGCTCATCCGTGGCTCCTCTCGTTCACGGCGTCCTCCGCCGGCGAGCGCCTCGCCCATCCCCCCCCGACCCGACGACGACGGCCAGGAAGGCCGTTCCGATCGCCTCGGCCGCGCGGCGCCGTCCGAGCGTTGCCCGATGCATCCGGCGCCCCTCAGTAGACCCGGCCGAAGAGTCCGTACGTGGCGATGACGGTCTCGAGCAGGTCGAGGTGGTTCGTCAGCTCGAACTGGGCGCGGTAGTAGGCGCGCGCCAGCGTGTCGTTCAGGGCCTCGTCGGGGCCGTCGTACTCGTAGTAGGCGGTGAAGGCGTCCTCGTACTCGCGCGCGAGCTGCGCCCCGCGGTCGACGAGGCGCACGGCGGCGGAGTCGCGGTCGCCGAGCAGGCGGCAGCGCGCCGAGGCCTGGGGCACGCACTGGCCGTCGGCGCACGTCTCGCCGTCGGGGCAGCCGCCGTGCGGGTTCTTGTCGTCGCAGGCCGCCGGCTCGCCGCACGCGCCGCCGGCGGGGACGCAGTTGCCCTCGACGCAGGTCTCGCCGTCGGCGCACAGGCGGCGGTCCTCGGTGCAGTCCTGCAGGCAGTAGCCGGGGCCGTCCTCCTCGAGCTGCACGCAGAAGACGCCGCCGAGCAGGCCGGTCACACCGGCGCAGTCGGCGTGCGCCTCGCACTCGCCGCAGAGGCCCGTCGAGCCGCCGAGCGCCGCCTCGCCGTCGCACCGCGGCTGCACGGCGGCGTACGTCGTGCCCCGCAACGGGTCGGTGAACTGGTGCCGCTCGCTGAAGCGATCGTCGACCTCGACCTGGTTGTCGTTGCCCACGCGGAAGACGTTCATCTGGTCGTTGAAGCGCGTGCTGTACGACGAGGTCGTGAACAGCATGCCGTACCACAGGATGTCGGTGGCCAGCATGAACGTGGGCTCGGCCTCGACGAGCGCCGGCGGCTCGAGGCACTTGCCCTCGGTGCACGTGCGACCCTCGGGGCAGCTGCCGTAGGGCTTCGCGGCGCTGCACTGGCCGGCGATCGCGCCGCAGCCGTCCTCTTCGATCGGCGCGCAGTTGTAGTTGTCGTCGCATTCCGTGCCTTCGGGGCAGGCGTCGGGGCCGTTCGAGCAGTCGAGCAGACACACCGTGGCATCGCCGACCGGCTGGCAGTAGGTGCCGCCGAACCGACCGGTGTAGCCGGTGCACTCCTCGCTCTTCTCGCACGGCTCGCAAAGGCCGACCGAGCCGCCCGTCCAGGCCGCGGTGGAGGCCGAGGCGCCCGTCTCCGGGTCGAACGTGCCCTCCTCGGTATAGAGCGGGGCCACCGGCGTGTAGAACAGCGACGCCTTGCGCGTGCCCTGGCCCGGCGACAGGAAGGCCCGCGGCGCGAACGTGCCGTAGTCCTTCGTCAACAGACTGGTCATGAGCTGGTCGATCTCGTCGGCGAACCAGTCGTAGTAGCTGATCGAGAAGACACCGGCGTCGCCCTCGAGGCCGACGATGCGCGCCTCGGGGTCGAACAGCGCCCAGATGGCCGCGAGCGTCGTCCAGTAGTGGCCGGCCTCGAGGGGCTTGAACTCGAAGTAGTAGCCGGCGCCCGCGTCGTAGAACGAGAACTGCCGGCGACCGTCGCCCGGCGCCACCTCGACGCGCTCCGTTCCCTCCTCGCAGCGCGACTCGTCGTCGGCCACCTGACCCTGGGTCAGCACGTCGTCCGACAGGTGCACCAACTTGCCGTCGACGCCCTGGCAGTACGTGCCATAACCCGGCGTCGACAGGACCTCCGAGAACAGATTGAAGCCGGCGTTGATCGACATCTCGTAGGTACGATCGAACAGATCGTCGTGGCCGTACGGGGCCAGGTACCAGAACTGGAAGTAATCGGAGAGCGGCAGGAACACCCGGTAGGTGTAGTCGAACAGCGGGTACCACACGTCGAAGTCGACGCGGTCGCGCTTGAAGTTCTCGAACCAGTAGTAGGCGCGGTAGTTGTCGATCTTGGTGCGCGTCATCTCGAAGGGATCGGCGCCCTGGTCGAAGGCATTGCAGCTGAGCAGGCCGCCCTCCCACTCGTCCGAACAGAACATGTACGGCACGCGGACGGCGCGGTCCTCGGCGGCGCGCCCGTCGAGGTAGTCGGCGTAGCCCACGAGCCTGCGGCCGCTCGTCAGATCCTCGAGCGCCGGGAACGCCCGCGCGACGCTCGTGTAGTGGAACCGCTCGAGGATGTTGATCGAGGGCAGGCCCGAGTCGTCGTAGGTGAAGCCGTCCTCCTCGCGCGTCAGGAGGTCGCCGGCGCGCCCCAGTTCGCCCTTCCCCTTCTCGAACACTTCGACGAGACCGGGCAGCTCGGCGAGGCAGCCATCGCCCGCCGCTGCCGAGGGATACCGCTCGCAGCGCTCGCCCCGCGCCTCGTAGCTGCCGGCCGTGTAACCGAAGATCAACGCCGCCTCGTCGTACTTCCCGAGGCCGTTCAGGTCGTTGAACCAGTTGTAGCCGTAGTCCATGATCGAGCTGTACTGCTTCTGCCGCATGCCACCTTCGCGCTGGGCGTCGGTCAGCTCCGACAGCGCGTACACCTCGGCGATGGCATCGATCTCGCCGTCCTCGGCGTGCAGGTTCTCTTCGCGCAGATGCCAGTACTCGTCGGGGAAGTTGAGGCTGTCGTAGCTGCCGGCGAAGTTGTGGCGCAGGCCGAGCGTGTGCCCGACCTCGTGCTCGGCGGTGCTGGCGAAGATCTCGGCGCGGATCTCGCGCCACAGCTGGTCGTAGTCGGTGCGGCCGGCGTATTTGCGCACCACGCCCTCGATCGACGGCTCGATCATGTCGCGGCCGTCGGCGGTGCGGGCGCGCGCCCTCCTGCGCAGCGCGTCGATGCGCTTCATCGCCGTCGGGCTGAGCATCCGCGTCGGGTCGAAGCGGTCGCGGGTCTCGGGATCGAGCGACTCCCAAGGCTGGCCGGCCCGCGTGGAGAGCGCACGCTTGACCTCGGTGTTGAGCAGCATCGGGCTGGCGCCGGCCCGGCGCGCCGCCTCGAGGCGGTTCTCGATGCGGCCGGGGTCGTAGGGGCGCAGGTCGCGCGCGCGCACCGCCGGGCGGACGGCGCGCTCGCGGGGCCGCAGCGGGCGGTGCAGCGGCGCGCGCTCGAGGGCGCGGTCCGGCTTCGCCCTGGGCGAGGCCGCCGCGGCGGCGCGCTCGCGCACCGCGTCCTGAAAGTGCTTGCCGTGGATCAGCAGATCTTCGTCGAGGTCGTCGTTGAAGTAGCGGATCACGTCGACCGCGTCCGTCGCCCACTGGTCGACGGCGGCGCCGTACACATAGGCCTTGCCGGCGAGGATCTCGCCGGTGATGGGATCCGCCGCCGAGGGACCGTAGCCGAGCAGGCCCTCGACGGTGTTGGGATCGACCCAGTGCAGCGTCGAGTAGCGCAGGTCGCCCATGCGCGGCGCGAAGCCACGCTCGCCGCACGCGGGGTCGTCGCCCTCGGCCACCGGGTTGCCGCACAGCACGAACACATGGGTGCTCTCGGGCAGCGTCTTGCCGGTGGCCGCCTCGACGCCGCGCCGCGCCGCCCGGTCCCACTGGGCCATCGTCGTCTTCGCGGCTTCGCGCAGCAGGTCGTCGTCGGGGAAGGTCTCGCTGAGGTAGTACGGCACCGTGCGCACCTCGCGCTGGGGCACGGGGATGACGGTGCCATCGGCCTTCACGCTCTCCTGCCAGATGTGATGGCGCTGGATCATGTAGCGGCGGGCGGAGTCGACGACGCCGCGCTGCGGGTCGTAGGTGAAGCGCTCGCTGCGGAAGTACCCGAAGCGGCTCAGCAGCTGGTCGTCGTAGTGGAACGGCTCGTAGGTCGTCCGCTCGGGCACCTTCGAGAACGAGGTGCGCACGACGATCTCGGCCGAGGTGCAGTCGTAGGCCCCGAGACCCCACCACGTCAGGTAGCAGGCCTCCTCGTCGGGCTGGACGAAGAGCTTGCCGAGCACGTCGAAGTAGCGCATCGAGCCGTCGGCGGCGTCCTCGCGGTAGAGCGCCTCGGGGCCGCCCTGCTCCTGCTCGACGAAGTAGGCGACGCTCGTCACGTCCTGCGTCGGCGCGATGAAGTCGAAGTTGGCGACGAGGCTGCGCGACCAGTCGACGCGGACGAAGTCGCGCTCCCACCAGAGGCGGTCCGACGCGTTCTCGCTGATGACGTTGCTCTGCTCGCCGGTCGTGGGGTCGTACTCGCGCTGCACGTCGACGTGCTCGAGGATCGGGTAGGCCGCGACCGGGTTGTCCTTGGCGTCCCGGGGCTTGCCCGTCGCGGGCGCGTCGGCGCCGGGCACGAGCGGGTAGCTGCGGTAGGCGACGAGGACGTCCTTCTGGATCTCCCAGCGGACGCGCTCCATCTTCCCCGTCTCGCCGATGAAGGTGAACCCGGCCGTCGGCGGCACGTCGACGATGGTCTCGAGGAGGTACCACTCCCCGGCCAGGTCCGCCTTCGCCAGCAGGTTGCCCTGCGTGCGGTCGACGTCGCCCACGGGCTCGGCGCACCCGAACGCCCACAGCGCCAACAGGGCCGCGGCCCGACTCTCCCACCCCCGACGGTCCATCGCGTACTCCGCGGCCGGAAAATTCCAGTCTTTGTACCGCAGGTACGGCCGGCCGCGCGACGATTGTCAGGCTTGTCGGACCGTCGGGGTGCCACCGTCGGCGGCGGCGGTCAGGACGGCGGGCTCGAGCGCGACGAAGATCGTGGCGCCGCCGTCCGGGTGGGGATCGATCCAGGCGCGGCCGCCGTGGCGCTCGGCGACGCAGCGCACCGCGGCGAGGCCCGGGGGACCCGGGCACGGAAACGGGGCGAAGGCGCCGGCGCCGGCCAGGGTGCCGTCGTGGCGCACGGCCAGGGTGCCGGGGACGGCCGCGTCGACCTCGACCCGGGACGGACCGCAGCGCCAGACGTGCGCCAGCAGGTCCTCGAGCGCCAGCTCGAGCAGCGTGGGATCGGCGGAGACGAAGAGGCCGGTCCCGACGCGGACGGCGACGCCGGCGCCCGGCTCCCCGCGGGCGAGCTCCGCCAGCACGCGGGCCGCCACCTCGCCGGCGTCGAGGCGCACGCGCTCGACCGGCGCGCCGGCGATGAGGGCGAGGCGGCCGAGCCCGGCGAGCATGTCGTCCAGCCGCAGCGCCGCCCGGCGCGTCCGCTCGACGAGCGCCCGCCCCTCGGCGTCGAGCCCGCCGCCGTGCTCCTCGAGCAGCAGCGACGTGAGGCCCCCGATGGTGCAGACGGGGCCGCGCAGGTCGTTCGACGCCCGCGCGATCACCGCCGCCAGGCCGCTGTCGTCGCGGACGGGCGGCGTGCGCGCCCCGTCGCGCAGGTCGATCTCGGGCGACCAGGCCGCGCCGCCCCCGTGCGACGCCGCCGACACGATCATGCGCCACAGGCGCTCCGCGCGCGGCAGGCCGTCCTTCGGTCCCTCGTCGTCGCCGCCGCCGAGCACGACGACCGGCACGTGCCGCGCCCGTCGGCGGAGGCGGGCGAGCGCCTGGGGGCCGCGGGCGTCCGGCAGGTCCGGGTCGAGCACGAGCACGTCGACGCGCTGGCGGCCGAGGCGCTCGACGGCCGCCCGCAGCGTCGGCGCGCACGCGAGGTCGAAGCGGGCGCCCTCGACGGCGGCGAGCAGCGCCCGCCAGCGTTCACCGTCGGGCGCGACGAGCAGGATCCGCAGCGCGGCGTCGGACATCAGGCCAGCCTCCTTCCGGCGGCGCCGAACAGGGCGTCCACCGCGCGCAGCACGCGCAAGAAACCGTCGAGATCCGAGGGCTTGCGCACCGCGCAGCGCCCGCGGCCGGCGTCGTCGTCGCCGGCTGTGAAGAGGATCACCGGCAGGCCGCGCAGGTGGCGGTCGGCCTCGAGGGCGGCCAGCACCGACGCGCCGTCACGCCGCGGCAGGCGCGGCTCGAGGAGGACGACGTCGGGCCGCGGCGCGCCGACGAAGGACGGGCGGCGCCGAAGGAACTCGAGCGCGGCGTCGCCGTCGCCGACGACGTGCAGCGAGATGGGCAGTCGAGCGACGTCCACCGCGTCGCGGAAGGCAAGCACGTCGCCCGGATCGTCGTCGACGAGGAGCACGGTACGTCTGTCGTTGGGCATCGATCTCCGCTCCGCCCTTCCGATGCGAGCACCCGCGCGCGGGTATCGCGCGGCGTCGCCGGAAATCGGCTCCGGGAAGTCCCGACACGGGGCTATGCTCCCCCCATGCGGAAGCGGATCGTGGCGCTCGTCGCCGCCGCGCCCCTGGCGGCCGGCGCGCACTCCCGGCTCGACGCGGTCGAGCACATCTTCGGGGCCACCAACATCCACGCCATCACCGGCCACGGCCGGCTGACGGTGGGGCTGTCGGCCGAGGGCGACGTGACGGTGCTGACCTGGCCCAACCCGAGCCAGGTCGACCAGCTCGCCTACATCACCTCGAACGCGTTCGACGCGCGCGACCGGCCGCGGTTCGGCGCGCCGGAGGGCGGCGGCCTCTTCCTCGGCCTGCGCCTCGAGACCGGCGCCGGACCCGTCGTGACGTGGCTCCGCGACGCCGCCGTCTGGACGATCGAGCAGGGGGCCGACGCCAACGTCGCCACCACTTACGAGAGCGCTCGCTTCGGGCTGCGGGTGACCGTCGTCGACGCCGTGCGGCCCGGCGAGGGCGCGGGCGACACCTACGTCCGCGAGGTGCGCGTCGTCCGGACGTCGCCCGATCCCGACGATCCGGTGAGCGGCGCGTCGCTCCTGACGTACGCCAACCTCTCCCCCAATCCGCCGAACGCGCGCGTCCCCGAGCTGCCGGTGACCGACTGGGCCTACGACGGCCGCAACGACTTTGCGGCGGTCTGGGACGAAAACATCAATGCGATCATGCACTTCCACCCCAGCGACCAGCTGGTGCGCGACGAGGTGCTCGAGCTGCTGGGCGCGCCCGCCGTCGACTACGGGCCGATCGGGGCGGCGCTGCGGGCCGGGGCGGCCGACGCCGCCGCGCTCGCCGCGTCGCTCGACGCCGACTACGCGCCGGGCGCGTACCTCGCGCTGACGACGCAGCCGCCACCCGACCAGCACCAGGTCGGCGTCGACGCCACCGACTGGTGCGGCGCCACCGACGCCCTCGTCGACAACCTGTTCGCGCTGCCGGAACGCTTCCCCGACATCTCACTGCCGGTCCAGCGCCAGGTGCTCGACACGCTGCGCTGCCCCGAGGACCGCCGGTCCCAAGGCGAGCGGGAGGGCTGGCCGGCCGTGCCCGCCGACGCGCTGGCCGATGCGCAGGACGGCGAGCTCGCGGGCGACGGCGTGGCCGCCGGCGAGGTGAACGGCGCGCTGCGCACCCCGCTGCGGTTCGAGGACGACGAGGCGCTCGCTTTCGTGGTCCTCGGCGCGGGTCCGGACGCCGCCACCGCCCGCGCCGCGCTCGCCGTCGACGCGGGCGCCGTGCCCGCCGAGGCTCAGGCCGCCCTCGACGCGTGGCTGGCCGGCGTCGCCCTCCCGCAGGGCGCGTCGGAGGCCGTCCGCCGCGTCGCGCGCCGGTCGATGATCAACCTGCGCGTCGGCACCGTCGCCGAGAACGGGGCCATCGTCGCCTCGATCGCCCGCCAGGCGCCCTACGGGCTCGACTGGCCGCGCGACGGCGCCTTCTTCAACACCGCGCTCGACGCGGCCGGCCTGCACGACCTCGTGACGCGGCGCGCCGACCTGTACCTGACCTGGCAGCGGCAGACGGACGCCCGGGCCACGCCGCTGGTCGACCCGCCGCCGCCGCCCGACCCGTCCGGCGGGCCCGCCGTCTACCCCGCCGGGGCCTGGGAGATGAACTATTACGCCGACGGCGCCCCCGGCGGGACGTGGCGCTTCGAGATCGACAACACCGCGTTCGCGCTGTGGACGCTCTGCGCCCACGCCGCCTGGCTCCCCGAGGCCGAGCGCGCGCCCTACCTGCGGGCGCGCTGGGGGGGCATCCGCGCCGCGGCGGACCTGCTGACGCGATGGCGCGACCCCGAGACGGGCCTGCACGCGCCGGCGCAGGAGGACGACAACCCGGCCTATACGCAGACGCTGCATGGCGCGGTCACCGTGGCCGGGTCGCTGGCGCTGGCGGCCCGCGCGGCGCGCCTCGCCGGCGAGGAGGCCGACGCCGGGCGCTGGGCGGCGCGCGCCGCCGAGGTCCGCGAGGCGATCGTCACCCGCTTCTACGACGCCGAGGCCGGCGTCTTCGGCGGGACGCCCGACGTCCCGCTCAACCCCGGCAGCGCGCCCACCGGGCCCACCGCGTGGCTCGTGTGGCCGATGCACGTGCTGCCGTGGGACGACCCGCGGGTCGAGGCGCAGCTCCGCGCCGACCTCGACGCGGTCACGCCGGCCATCGAGCTGCGCGGCGAAGGCGGCGCCTACTTCCTCAAGAACCTGGCGGCGACGGCGCTGGCCCGCGGCCACGACCCGGCGTGGCGGCCGCGCATCGAGGCGCTCCTCGAGCAGGTCGCGTCCCACGCGACGCCGACGGGCCACTTCGGCGAGGTGACGCTGGTGCGCGACGGCCGCGCCGACCAGCGCGTGTCCACGCCGCACCTGTGGGAGGGCATCCTCTTCTATCTGACGGCGATGGCGCTGGAGGCGCCGGAGCGAATCCTCAGGTACGACACGGAGTTGCCCACTCTCGAGGCCCCCGCTCCCGACGCCGGGCCCCCCGACGCCGGGCCCCCCGACGCCGCCGCGCCCTCGCCCGACGCCGTCGCGCCGGCCGACGCGGCGGCGCCCGACGCCGACCTCTGCGCCGACTGCAACCTGGACCCGACCGGCGACGACGGCTGCGACTGCGCCGTCGGCGACGCCCCGCCCGGCGCCGCGGCGCTCGCGCTGCTCGTCCTCGCCGCCCTCCGCCCCCGCCGCCGCCGCTGACCAGGCGCCGGCGCCCGCCGCGAGACGTCAGGTCGCGAGCGGCAGCCGCAGGACGGTGACCGGCGGCTCGCCCGGCTCGAAGGCGCAGGTGCCGCCCAGCTCGGCGGCCAGGCGACCGACGAAGGCCGGCAGGTCGTCGTCGGGCAGCGGCTCCCCCCGCAACAGGCCCGTCAGATCGGCGCGGATGCGGCGCTCCGGCGACGCGCCCCCGCGCACCTCGACGAGGGCGTGCCCGTCGCGCGCGAGGCACCGGATGGCGACCGGCGTCGCCCGTTCGTCGGGTGGCGCCAGCAGGTGCGCCTCGATCACTTCATGAAGCAATTGATGAAGTCGGACCGTGTCGACCCGCAGCGGGCAGGGCTCCGTCTCCAGGTCGACGGGGATGCGGTGGTCGCGCCGCAGGCCGGCGATCGTCTGGCGCAGCACCTGGGCCAGGTCCACGGGCCGGGGCGCCGACACGTCCGCGCCGGCGCGCGCCAGCTGGCGGACGACGGACTGCGCGCGCCCCAGCGCGGCCTCGATCTGGTCGCAGACGCTCACGAGCTCGGGGTCGCCGCCCAGGCGGTCGCGGACGAGGTCCAGGCTGCCGAGCACCACCGCCAGCGGGTTGTTGAGCTCGTGCGACAGGACGCGCGCCACGCGGCGGGCGAAGTCGGCCCGCCCGGCGGCGACCGGCGCCTCGCCCGGCCCGTCGACGGGGCGGGTCACCGCCACGATCAGGTCCACCCCGTCGGGGCCGTGCCGCGCGGCGCTGCGCGTCTCCACCCAGCGCCACGATCCGTCGCGCCCCCGGATGCGGTAGCGCACGCGGCCGCGGAAGTCGGGCTGGCGGTGCCCGGCGTGGTCGACGGCGATGCGCGCCACGTCCTCTTCGTGGAAGAGCTCGTAGCAGCCGCGCCCGATCAGCGCATCGCCGGGCCAGCCGGTGATCTCCGCGGCGCTCGGCGAGGCGAACAGATAGTCGCCGTTCGCCGCGTGGACGGTGATCGCGTCGGCGGCGTAGGTCGTCGCCAGCTCTTCGACGGTCGCCTGCTCCACGGCGGTGAGCCAGCGGGAGGGCGGCGGCCGCTCGAGGCCCAGCCGCTCTTCGAGGTCGGCGACCGCCCGGCGCAGTTGCGCGAGGCGCTGCAACCCCTCCTGCCAGTCGTCCAACGGCGAACCCCCTCGGGCGGTGCAACTGGGGCTTTCCCCGATGATGGGGCCTCGGGGCCGGCGGGGGCAAGGGGCGAGGCCGGCGAGGGATTGTTTCGCGCCGGCCCGGACAAGCGTATGAATCGGCGCATGTGGGCATGGTTGTTCCGGAGGCGTCGCCGCGCCCCAGCGAAACGCGGCGAGATCGTGCCGAAGCGTCCCGAGGTCCGGAGCGCGCCCGAGGCCGCCGCGCCGCCCGATCTGACGGCGCTCGGCGAGTACGGGGCCGCGGACCACGACCCGGTCGACCCCCACGACGAGACCGATCTCCGCCGCGAGGTCCTGTGGGCGTCGAAGTCCCACGCGGACCTCGTTCCGGCGTTCCCGGCGATGGCGGCGCGCATCCTCGAGCGGGCGCGCGACCCGGCCGTCGAGCTCGCCGCGCTCGTCCGCCTCATCCAGCAGGAGCCGCCGATCGCCGCGCAGGTGCTGCGCTTCGCCAACTCGCCTCTGTACGGCGGCAGCGCCGTGGTGGAGAGCCTGCGCGACGCCGTGACGCGCCTCGGCCTGCGCGAGGTGACGCAGATCGTCGCCACCGCCTCGCTGCTCGCGCTCACCGACGCCGAGTCCCAGGCCGCCGGGGAGCGCTTCCGCCGCGCCTGGATGGGCCTCCGCCGCCACGCCGTCGTCTCCGCCTTCGGCGCGGGCTGGCTCGCGATGGAGACGGGCAAGGTGCCCTCGGAGCGGGCGTTCCTCGGCGGCCTGCTGCACGACGTCGGCAAGACGGTGGTGCTGCGGGCCCTGAGCGTCATCGATCCGGGACGACACGAGGCCGCCGACGAGCGCCGCCTCGCCGTCCTCATGGAGGGCGTCCACACGCGCACCGGGCCGAGCGCCATCCACCGCTGGGGCCTGCCCGAGTGGCTCGCGGTGGTGGCGGCGTGCCATCACGACGAGACGCTCCCGCCCGAGGCGGACGCGCCACTCGTGCACGTGGTGCGCGCATCGTCGGGCGTCGACGAGCTGCGCACCAACCCCTTCCACCGCGCCGACCTGGCCGAGGAGGTCGCCGCCAGCTTCGCCGCCCTCGGCCTCGCCCCGGCCCGCCAGCGGACGTTCGTGACGCAGGTGGCCGAGCTCTCCGCGAAGGCCGACGCGCTGCTCGGCGCCTGACACACGCCTTGATCCGGCGCCCGCGCGCTGGTAGTCACGCCCCACCTTTGTTCGGAGTGCACGATGCCCGGACCCATCCTGACCGAGGCGGCGCTGACCGTCTGGCGCGCCCTCGAGGGGGGCCCCGCCGACGTCGCCGAGCTGGTCGCGCGGACCGGCCTCGACCAGAGCCAGATCACGGTGGTCGCCAACGACGGCGAGGCCGGCGGCTTCATCGAGGTCGAGACGCGGCCCCGCGACGAGGTCGACGCCGACGCCGCGGCGCCCATCGGCGACGCGCTGCCCGAGCGGCGCGCCGCCCGGCTGCTGTCGAAGGCCGGCGGCGCGATGGCCATGGCCGAGTTCGTCGCCGCGGCCCAGGCCGCCGGTCTGGCGATCAACGAGGTCTTCAAGTGGGGCGGCGCCCGCGGGTGGATCAAGCGCGACAAGTCCGGCGTCACCCTGCTCGCCCAGGACTTCGAGGCGGAGCAGCCCGACGAGGCTGCGGTCCGCAAGTCCTTGGCGGGACAGCGTTTTCTCGACGAGCAGGGCGGCGATCCCGAGCCGGTTCGCAAGCTGCTCGCCAGCCGCGACGACCTGGCGAAGCTGCGCAAGCGCACGCAACGCATCCTGCGCCTGACCGACGCCGCGCGCGCCGCCCTCGCGGCGGGCGTCGAGGTCCGGCGCGAGCGCAACCAGCTCACGTCCGAGGACTTCCGCAGCGGCGCGTGGCGGCACACGACGCTGCGGCCGTACGACGTCACGCTCGCCGCCGCCGACGTGTCCCCGGCGAAGCTGCACCCGGTGCGCAAGATCATCGAGCAGACGCGCCGCGCCTTCCTCGAGCTCGGCTTCGAAGAGGTCGTGTCGCCGACGGCCGAGGTGGCGTTCTGGAACTTCGACGCGCTGTTCCAGCCGCAGGACCACCCCGCCCGCGACATGCAGGACACGTTCTACATGGCCGACCCGGCGCGGGCGGCGCTGCCGGCGGCCGACGTGGTGCGGGCCGTCAAGCGCGCCCACGAGGACGGCGGCGACACGGGCAGCACCGGCTGGGGCTACACCTGGCACGAGGAGCGCGCCCGCCCGGTCGTGCTGCGTACACACACGACGGCGGCGACCATCCAGGCGCTCGCGCGGCACCCGCAGCCGCCCTACAAGGCCTTCTGCGTCGGCTGGACCTACCGGAACGAGACGCTCAGCTACAAGCACCTGCCCGTGTTCCACCAGGTCGACGGCATCGTCATCGACGAGCACGCGAACCTGGCGACCCTGCTGGGGGTGCTCGAGGCCTTCTACCGCAAGATGGGCTTCGAGAAGGTCAAGTTCAAACCGGCGTTCTATCCGTACACCGAGCCCAGCGTCGACGTGATGGTCTACATGGAGAGCCGCAAGCGCTGGATCGAGATGGGCGGCAGCGGCATCTTCCGGCCCGAGGTGACCGAGCCGCTCGGCTGCAAGCACCCGGTGCTGGCGTGGGGCCTCGGCATCGAGCGCCTGGCGATGATGCGGCTCGGCTTCAATGACATCCGCGAGCTCTATCAGGGCGGACTCGAGATCGTCGAGGGGGTGCCCCTGTGCCGATAGTGAGCATCGACGCCGACCGGCTGAACACGCTGCTCGGCAAGACCCATCCCACCGAGACGCTGTCCGACGCGCTCGAGCAGATCGGCTGCGACGTCGAGGACGTGGTCGCCATCGACCGCTACCGCTGCCCCAACTGCGCCGCGCTCGTCGAGGCCAGCCTGGGCGCCGAGACGGTCAAGGTGTGCTCCGTCTGCGGCCACACGCAGGAAGAGTCGTTCGCGAAGGTCGACGCCGTGACGGTGATCCGGCTCGATCTGCTGGCGGCGCGGCCCGATCTGTTCGACATCGGCGGCCTCGCGCGCGCGCTCAAGGGCTACCTGGGCGAGACGCGCGGCCTGCCCCGCTACGAGGTCGGCCCGGCGGCGCTCGTCGTCGAGGTCGAGGGCTCGACCGCCGACGTGCGACCGTACATCCGCTGCGCCGTGGTGCGCGTGCCGCCGCTCGACGACGCCACGCTCGCGACGCTGATGAAGATGCAGGAGAACCTGCACTGGGGCGTCGGCCGCGACCGCAAGCTGGCGTCGATCGGCGTCTACGACCTCGACCGCGTGAAGGGGCCCGTCCGCTACACGACGCTCGAGCCCGACACGCATCCCTTCGAGCCGCTCGGCATGCCCGGCAGGCCCATGACGGGGCGCCAGATCCTCACGGAGCACCCGAAGGGCGTGGCCTACGCGCACCTGCTGGCGGAGCTGCCGCGCTACCCGGCGCTGATCGACGCCGACGGCCAGGTGCTCTCGATGCCGCCGATCATCAACGGCGACGCGTCGCGCGTTCAGGTCGGCAGCCGCAATCTGTTCATCGACGTGACGGGCATCAGCGACGCGGCTGCCGCGCACAGCCTGCACATGCTCGTCTCGTCGCTGATCGAGCTGGGCGGCCACGCCTTCGCGGTCGAAGTGCGCCAGATCGCCGGCGAGACGCTCGTCACGCCCGATCTGACGCCGAAGTCGACGGTGATCGAGTTGGCGCGCGCCAAGCAGTGGCTCGGGCTGCCGCTCGACGCCGACTCGCTGACGGACGCGCTCGAGCGCATGCGCGTCGACGTGCGGCCGCTCGACGCCGGGCGCACGTCGTTCGAGGTGACGTATCCGCGCTTCCGCGGCGACATCCGGCACATGGTGGATCTGTTCGAGGACCTGGCGATCGGCTTCGGCTACGCCAACATCGTCCCCGCGCAGATCCCGTCGATGACCGTCAGCGTGGCGCGCCCCGAGGAGGCGCGCAGCGAGATGGTGCGCGCCGGTCTGTTGGGCCTCGGCTACACCGAGATCATGAGCCTGCCGTTGACCACCGAGGCGGACCACTTCGAAAAGCTGCGGCTGCCGGTGCCGGCGCGCTACCCGCGCGTCGCCAACCCGAAGCTGAAGGCGCTGACCGTCGTGCGCTCGCACCTCATGACGGGCGTGCTGCAGGCGCTGCACGAGAACCGGCGGCGTCCCATGCCGATCCGTCTGTTCGAGATGGACAACGTGATCCGGCTCGCGGACGGCGGCCGCAACGGGATCGCCGAGGACCGCAACCTGTGTTTCGCCGACGTCGGCCCCGACGCCGGCTACGCCGTGGCGCGCGCGACGCTCGACGCCATGCTGCGCGAGCTGGGCCTGGTCGCGAAGTACGAGGCCATCGAGCACCCGACGTTCACGACCGGGCGCGTCGCGCGCTTCACCACCGGCACCGCGGTGCAGGGTGTGATTGGCGAGGTGCACCCCGAGGTCGTCGTCGGCTTCGGCCTCGAGTATCCCATCAGTCTCGTCGAGATGACCGTCTCGCCCGTCGACTTCTGACACGCGCCGCGGCGCCGGTCGGGACACGGGCCGGATGTCAGTCGTGCCCGTCGTCGTCGATGCGCCCCGAGTCCTTGATGCGATCCTCGATGACATCCTCGAGGTCCTCGCACAGGCCGTCGTCCGGATCGCCGCCGACGACGACCTTGCCGTCTTCGACGGTGAGCTCGCCGTTGTCTGCGCACGCCGCGACGGGCAGGTCCGCGAACCACGAAGCGGGATCGAGCTTCAGCACGAACGTGCGGACGCCGTCGACGCCCACGTCGACACCGCCGGGCGCCTCGAAGCGCGCGTCGCGGTCGATGGCGAGGCGCAACACGAACCGGCGCCCGCCGCCGAACGTCCCCTCGCCCTCGACGCTGTGCCCCGCGAGCGGATCGCCCGCCTCGACGTCGCGCGACTCGGCGACCTCGAGCCGCACCTCGACGCGCCGGTACAGACCCGCCGGGAGCGAGAGCGCGTCCATCGGCGGCACCGCGGCGCCGGTCCGCAGGTCGACGACCCACGGCCCCTCGAACCGGATGCGATCGGTGTCGCAGGTGCCCCCCGCGAGCGCGCCGGTCACGTCGGCGCACCTGACGCCCCGCGGCAGCTCGAAGTCGACGCGGCGCACGAACGCGCGCACCGCGTCCAGGGTGAACGGCACGCCGCGCGCGTCCGCCCCCTGCGGCGGCGCATCCGGCGTCGCGGTCAGCAGCGACAGCCGGACCTCGACGGGGATGGCGGCGTTGCCGGTCTCGGTCCCGGCCTGCGGCCCGCCCGACCCGTCGCACGCGACGAGCGCGCCGGCGAGCGCCCACGAACGCTTCATTCGGTGATCTCCTCGGACACGGGGAACACGACGAACTGGATCTGGTGGACGGCCCGGGGACCGCTGGCCTCCTCGTCGAGCAGCTCGAGCAGCTCGCGCCGGAAGGCGGCGATGCGCGCCTGCACCACCTCGTACTGGGCCCGCGTGAGCGGGACGGTGAGCGCCGAGATGTGGCGCTCCTCCCGCGGCACGGCGTCGAGGGCCCGCGCGGCGAGCCCGAGCATGCTGCGGTGGAAGTTGCGCACCGCGAGCGACACCACCTCGGAGCCCGTGCTCACCTTGCGCTCCGACTGCCGCAGCCGCCCCTCGGCGTCGCGCGCGAGCATCCCGAGCCGCTCGAGCAGCGCCAGCGCCTTCTTCACCGGGGTCGCCGCCACCGGTGGGCGCAGCCGCTTCGCCAGCGCCGCCGCGTCCTCGTCCGAGAACCGCCCGAGCCCCACCACCTCGCGCAGCACGACCGCGAACCAGTCCGAGTACAGATCGTACTGGTCCGCCTCGAGCGTCCGCACGTGCGCCTGAAAGCGACGCAGCCGCGCGAACACCCGGTTGCGCTCCTCGTCGCTCTCGGCCTGGTCGAGCCGCACGAGCAGCTCGAACACCTCGCGCTCGTCGTCGTCGAGGCCGAGGCCGCGCGCGAACTTCTCGACCGACGCCAGCGACAGGTTGCGCTCGCCCTCGGCGACCAGCTTCAGGAAGTTCGGCGACGAGAACCCCGCGCGCATCGAGAACCAGCGGTACGAGAACTGCCGCCGGGTCGCCTTCAGGTGGGCGATCAGCGCGCGCAGGTACTCGCGGTAATCGGTGAAGCGCGCCGGCTCCGGTCGGGCCGTCGTATTCTGGACGACGTCATCCACGCCCCCAGGCTACGAACCGAGTCGCTCGGAATCCAGTCCACGAGGGTGTGTTCCGTATTCAGCGCGAATACGTCCCACAGGCTGCGCGCGCGCACCCGCGCCGCTCGGCGCCGATGACCGCGAAGCGGGGCGCCGCCGCCCGCCGCCACGGGGCTTGCGCGCGACCCCCAGAGAGACTAGGGTTCGCGTCGCCGCCGGAGTGGCGAAATCGGCAGACGCGCCAGACTCAAAATCTGGTGTCCGAAAGGGCGTGTCGGTTCGACCCCGACCTCCGGCACCCGCGAGACCCGACAGGCGAACGTCTGTCGGGTCTCTTCGTTTTCGGGGCGTCGAGCTCGAGCGAACGCCGCGGACACCGGGCAGCGCGGCGGTCCTCGTCGGGACACGGGGACGGCGCGCCGCCGTTCGAGACGCCGTCTACAGATCGCGCACGAGGCCGACGTCGCAGCGGTAGCCGTCGCCGTCGCCGTACGGGGCGGTGAGCACGGTGTAGCGGCCGCTCTCGGGGCATGTGAAGCGCGCCACCGGGCACTGGCTGCCGCACGCGTCGTCGTTGGCGCCGAGCGCCTGGTGCGGCAGGCACGGCGTGCCGCCTTCGCAGACGCGCACCATGGGATCGCCGCCGCACGCCTCGCCGATGCCGCAGCCCTCGGGGTTGCAGCCGACGCGGTACTCGAAGCCGGGCAGGCACTCCGCGTCGTCGGCGGCCACCGTCCAGCCGCAGAGCCGGCCGAGGCCGTCGGCGCCGACGTCGCACGGCACGGTGGGATCGGGCGGCGGCGCCTCTTCGACGCGCAGGGCGCACTCGTAGCCGGCGCCATGGCGCGCCGGCGCGCGCCAGACGGTCACGACGCCGGCGTCGGGGCAGAAGAGCTCCGCGTGGGGACAGCGCGAGTCGCAGGCGTCGTCGGACTGGGCGAGGGCGGTGCCCGGCAGACAGTCGGTCCCCTCGCCGGCGCAGACGCGCAGCATGGGATCGCCCTGGCATCCGTCGCCGGGCGCGCACGCGCCGCGGCCGTTGCAGCCGACCCGGACCACGTTGCCCGGCTGGCAGCGCAGGACCTGGTCCTGCGTCCAGCCGCAGCTGCGCCGCGTGCCGTCGGGCGACCGCTCGGGGCACGGCCCGTCGAGGTCCACCGGCGGCAGCGTCACGTCGACCACCGCGTCGTTGTTGTCGTAGCGCTTCTCGCGCAGGACGCGGGCGGGGTTGATGCGCACCTGCAGCCGATAGTCCCCGGGCGGGACGTCGGTCACGTCGATCCACTGGCAGTCGAGACCCGAGTGGTAGGCGTCGTACCAGCCGCGGCTGATCCCCTGGAATTCACAGGAGTATTGCGGCCGGCGCGGCGCGTCGGGGTCGTCGCCGTAGCGGGCGGTGTCGAGCAGGCAGAACGCCTGCTTGCGGCCGGGGGCCAGCGGCGCGCCGTCGGCATCCTGCAGCTCGTACCGGGCGTACTCGGCGAAGTGGTAGTGGTCGTGGCACGCGCTGTACTCGAACAGCGCCGGGTTCTCCTCGGGGCGGCCCATGCGCAGGTCGGCGTTGCCCACGTTGGCGGTGCTGACGTCGAAGCGGAGCAGGCGCCGGCGGCCGGGGCCGGCGACGCAGCCTTCGATGACGGCGCAGCTGTCGGCCGTGAAGTCGCGCTCGTCGATCCAGACGTCGTCGTTCAGGCGACCGCGCAGGAGCTCGAGGTCAGGGCCCGGGCCGAGGATGACGGCGGCATCGGCGGGCGCGCCGGCGTCGGCGGGCGCGGCGGCGTCGGGCGCGCCGTCGGCAGCCCCCGCGTCGCGCGCCGGCGCTGCGTCGCCGACGGGGCGCGCGTCGGGCGGCGACGCATCGGCGGGCCGGGCGTCGAAGACCACGCGCGCGTCGAGGGCCGTCGCGTCGGCGGCGACCCGCGCGTCCGCGGGCCGGGCGTCGAAGACGACGCGGGCGTCGAGGGCCGCCGCGTCGCGCCCCCGCGCCGAATCCCCAGCAGACTGCGCGTCGACCGCCATCCCCCCGTCGGCGGACGCGTGCGCGGCGTCCGCACCGGCATCGTCGCAGGCAACGAGGAGCAGCGCCGCGGCGAACCACGGCCTTCGGAGCGCAGGACTTCGCACGGCGGGCATCATGACGCGGTCCGGATGGATCGGACAGGGTGCAAATTCGTTCACCTGAGGCGGCGCCCCGATCCGTGCGAGGAGAAGACGATGGACCCGACGACCTGGACGCCCCGGCGCGCGCTGGTGTTCGCGCGCGGGCTGTATCACGTCGCCGTCTGCGACGGCCTGCACCCGCGGGAGACGGCGGCGGTCCGCGCCTTCTGCGCCCGCGCCCGCCTGGACGTCGCCCTCGAGGCGCTCGGCGCCGAGCCGTTCGACTTCGCCGAGGCGGCGGCGGCCCTCGACTCCCCGTGGCTGCGCCGCGTCTTCGTCGAGGCGTGTCGGCGCCTCGTCCAGGTCGACGGGCAGGTCACCCCGACCGAGCGCGACCTGCTGCGGTCGATGGCGGCCGCGCTCGGCCTCGGCGAGGCGGTGGCCCTCGCGCCGCTGCCGGCCGACGGCGTGTCGCCCGAGGAGCTGGTCGAGTGGATCGCCGGCCTCGCCGTCGACCTCGTCGCCTGGGACGAGGACGCACGCCCCGCCGTCTTCTGGGACTTCCCCCACCCCACGCACCCACTCGCCGACGGCGGCTCGCTCCGCGTCGAGCCGGCGCAGGCGCTCGTCGTGCACCGCGACGGCGCGGTGACCGACGTGCTCGGGCCGGGCGAGCACCGGCTCACGCGCGACACCCTGCCCGGGCTCGCGGCGTGCGGCGAGTGGCGCGACGGCACCGTCCGCACGCGATTGACGTTCGTCGCCACCGGTCCGCAGCCGCCGTGGCGCTGGGGCACCACCGACGCCATCCCCATCGCCTTCGGCGACGGCGCCCCTGCGCCGGTGCGCGCGTTCGGCCGCTTCGCGCTGCGCATCGTCGACGCGGGCTCGGCGTTCGCCCGCTTCGCGCGCGCCGGCGCGCCGTCCCCCGACGACTTCCGGCAGCGCGCCGGCCGCATGTTGTCGGGGCGCTTCGGCGCGGCGCTCGCGGCGCTCGCCGCGGAGACGGGCCCCGACTTCTCCCGGCTCCTCGCGGACTTGCAGGCCCTGAGCGAAGCGGCGTCGGCGCGGATCGCGCCGGGGCTGCGCGAGGCGGGCCTCGACCTGCGGCGCTTCCACGTCGAGAACGTCACCACGCCGTTCGACGTGCCGCGCGTCACCGGGACGATGCGGCAGACGCGCTCGCTCGAGGTGGTGCGGCTGACGCCCTGCGACGAGTGCCTGACGCCGGTGCCGGTGACCGCGAAGTTCTGCCCGAAGTGCGGCACCGCCCGCCGGCGGGCCTGCGCGTGCGGCGGGGAGCTGCCGGAGCGCGCCAAGTTCTGCCCCGATTGCGGCAAGGCGGTCTGACTCGAGTTTCGCCATTTCGGCGTCGACGAGGCGCCTGCTGCACGAACCGCTGACCGGCTGCGCCCGCATCGCCTCGGTCGGCTCGTCCTCGACGTGCCTCGGGCACGCCTCCGGCCGTCCTCCCGTCGGCGCCCCGGGCTCGCTCGGCCATCGGTCCGCTCGCGACGACGTTTGATGGGGACGCCCTCGGACAGCGTCGACGGACGAGGCGGCGCGGTCCCGCCGTCGAGGGGGCGTGACGGCGCCCGTCCCCGCCTTTGGGCTCGGCGGCGTCCCGGCCCTCGATGGCGCCGCGCGGCGGTTGAAATCACTCGCGTCGGTGCGGCACTGTGCGCCGCGATGACGAACTGGGCCGACAAAGAACTCTGGGGCTGGGGGCGCTACCCCCGTGTGACCGCGCGCTGCGCCCGCCCCGAGCGGCGCCGCGAGGTCGAAGAGGCGCTGCGCGACCGCGGCGGCGAGCCGGTGCTGGCGCATGGCCTCGGCCGCAGCTACGGGGATGCGGCGCTGGTGTCCGGCGGGCGGGTGCTGCTGACGCGGCGCCTCGACCGGCTGCTCGAGTTCGACCCCGAGACGGGGTGGCTGCGCGCCGAGGCGGGCGTCTCGCTCGAGGAGGTCATCCGCACGTTCGTGCCGCGCGGCTTCTTCCCGCCGGTGGTGCCGGGCACGCAGTTCGTGACCCTCGGCGGCGCGCTCGCCTGTGACATTCACGGCAAGAACCACCACGTCGACGGCACCTTCGCCGACCACGTGCGCCGGCTCGAGCTGCTCACCGCGAAGGGCGAGATCGTCGTCTGCGACGCCGACCACGAGCCCGAGCTCTTCTGGGCCACGGTCGGCGGCATGGGCCTCACCGGCGTGATGCTGTCGATGGAGGTCCGCCTCGCGCGCATCGACAATCCCTACATCGAGATGGAGTCGATCCGGGTCGAGAACCTGGACCACTTCTTCGACGTGAGCGCCGAGTCCGGCGGCCACACGCACACCGTCAGCTGGATCGACTGCGTCGCCCGTGGGCCGCGCATGGGCCGCGGCATCTTCATGCGCGGCCGCCACGCATCGTCCTCCGCCGCGCCCGCGGGCCCCGGCGTCGGCGAGCGCCTCAAGGCCGCCGCCGAGCCGATCCTCGACGTGCCGTTCGACGCGCCCGGGTGGCTGCTCAACAACGTCACCATCCGCGCCTTCAACGAGGCGTATTACCGCAAGCAGTTGAAACCACGCACGAATTCGGTCGTGCACTACGAGCCGTTCTTCTTCCCGCTCGACTTCGTGCGCGACTGGAACCGGCTCTACGGCCCGCGCGGCTTCCTGCAGTACCAGCTCGTCGTGCCGCCCGATCCCGAGCACCGCGCCATCCGTACCGTCCTCGAGCAGATCACCGCCTCGGGCATGGGCTCGTTCCTCGCCGTGATCAAGGAGTTCGGCGAGCGCGTGCACGGCGGGCTGTCGTTCCCGGCCCCGGGCGTGACGCTGGCCCTCGACTTCCCCAACTACGGTCAGCCGCTGTTCGAGCTGCTCGACCGCCTCGACGACGTCGTCGCCGAGGCCGGCGGCCGCGTCTACCTGTGCAAGGACGCGCGCCTCAAGCGGGCGCAGTTCCGCCGCATGTATCCGGCGTGGGAGGCCTGGCGCGCCGTGCGCGATGCCTGGGATCCCGACGGTGTCTTCCAGTCGGAGCTCGGCCGTCGGCTGGGCCTGGTCCCGGGGTCCCAGCCATGAGCGTCCTCATCCTCGGCGCGACGTCGCGCATCGCCCGTGAGCTCGCGAACCGCTACGCCGAGCGCGGTCAGGCTGTCTTCGTCGCCGCGCGTGACACCGACGAGGCCGAGCGCATCGCCGCCGACCTGCGCGTCCGCCACGGCGCGCAAGCCGTCGCCGGCGGCTTCGACGCCACCGATTTCGACGGCCACGCCGCCTTCGTGGACGACGTCGCGGCGGCCGTCGGCCCCATCGACGTCGCGGTCGTCGCGTTCGGCGACATGGGCGACGGCGGCGACGACGTGCGCCGCGTCATCGAAGTGAACTTCACCGGCGCCGCGTCGATTTGCGAGGCGCTCGCCGCGCACATGGCCCCGCGCGGGACGGGCTGCATCATCGGCATCAGCTCCGTCGCCGGCGACCGCGGCCGCCAGAGCAACTATCTCTACGGCAGCGCCAAGGGCGGGTTCACCTTGTACCTACAGGGGTTGCGCAACCGGCTCTTCAAGCAGGGCGTGCACGTGATGACGGTGAAGCTCGGCTTCGTCGACACGCGCATGACCTTCGGCATGGAGACGGGCATCCCCATCGCCTCGCCCGCGCAGGTCAGCCGCGCCGTCGTCGCCGCCGCCGAGCGCAAGGTCGACGCCTTCTACTACCCCCACTTCTGGCGCGGGATCATGACCGTCATCCGCGCCGTCCCCGAGAAGGTCTTCAAGCGATTGTCTCTTTGACGAACGCACTCCGGCCCCTGCCGGAGTGCTCTCGCTCCGCTCCGCCGGCCCTCGGCCGGCAACAGGGCCTCCTGGCCCTGGGCGCGGCAGCGTTCGACTACCGGCAGGTGATCGCCTCGAAGGCGGGGGCGGCCTTGGCGCCGAGGACCTCGCGCAGGCGCCGCGCGACGGCCTGGTCGGCCTGGGGCCACGTGCGGCCGCCGCCGTGGGCGATCTCGGGCAGGCCCGACCAGCGCAGCACGGGCTTGCCGCCGCGCGCGTCGGTGGCGACGACCTCGAGGCCGACGTAGCGCCAACGCACGTCGCGCTCTTCGTGGTCGCGCGTCCGCAGGCGCACGACGACGTCGGCGGCGGGGGCGTCCTCGGGCAGCGCCGCGGCGCCGTCCGACAGCCGGCAGCCGCGGGCGGAGAACAGCCGCCCGACCTCGCCGACGACCGCGTCGCGCAGCTCGGCGGGCGCGTCGCCCTCGACCGTGAGACGGAGCACGGCGCGGTGGCGGAGCGCCGCGGCGCGCGCCTCGAGCTCGCGGGCGGCGGCGTCCTCGTCGGCCGCGGCGGCAGGGCGGCCGATCGCGTTCAGGATCATGGACTTGCGACGCTGCTCCCCCAGCACGAAGCCGGGGCTCTGCGCGCGCCCGAGCAGGATGGACGCGTCGAGCTCGGCGATGGCGCGCTCGACGATCGGGCCGAGCGCGCGCAGCCGCTCGCGGTCGGCCTTCAGCTCGTCGCGGTAGACGCCGGCGGCGCGGTCGCGGTCGAGCCAGGCGCGGGCCACGAAGCCCCCGGGGCGCGGCTCGGCGGCGAGGATCTCGATCAGCTCCGCGTGGTCGAACGCGCTCTCGGCGCGGACGCGGGTGCGTACGTCGTAGTCGGCCTTGCCGCCGGTGGCCTCGCTGGCGTCGGACTCGGTCACGCTCGCCACCTGCGACGCGATCTGCTCGGCCACCGCGCGGCGCGCGTCGAGGACCGCCTCGTGCTGCGAGGGGCCGAAGCCGTCGCCCCACAGCGCGTCCGGCGGCGGCGGCGGCAGCTTCGCCTCGGCGGCCGCGACCTCGGGCCGGGCGTCGTGGCCGCGCGTCGCGGCGGGCGGCTGGCCACCGCAGCCCGCGACGAGCGATCCGATCAACAACAGGCGTCCTCTCATGACAGCGCGCTCCCCGGCTCACCTTGTTGCATCCGACGCGCGATGCCGCGGAAGATTCGCGAATAGACGGGCGACGCGCAACGTCGGTGCGCGTGAGGCGTCACGGAGTTGGGGGTCACGAGCATGAGAAGAATCCTGGCGTGTCTGCTGCTGCTGGGTGTCGTCGGCTGCGGCGGCGATCAGAAGAAGATGGAGACGGACTCGATCCGCGACCGCGCCGACCAGGCGGATCGCGATCTCGACCGCGAGTCGGGCAAGAGCGAGGAGTGAGAGGGATCATGAAGACGACCTTCGTGCGTTGGGCGATGGGGCTGTGCGGCGCGCTGCTGCTCGTGACCGGCTGCGGCGGCGATCAGGTGCGCGACGAGGACGGCAAGCCCAAGTGGGTCAACCAGGGCAGCGCCGCCTTCAAGGACGGGGGCCTCTACGCCGTCGGCGCGGTGGGCAACGTCAGCTCGATCGCCCTGCGCCGCAGCACCGCCGACGCCCAGGCGCGCACCGAGCTCGCCAAGATCTTCACGAGCCGCGTGCAGAACCTGATCAAGAACTACGACGCGAGCACCACGGACGGCGACCGCGAGGCCGCCGAGGCCCACCGCCAGGAGGCCAGCAAGGTGTTCACCGAGATGGAGCTGCACGGCGTCCAGATCGTCGACCGCTACTTCGACGGGGACGAGAACGTGCAGTACGCGCTGGCCCGCCTCGACAACGGCGACTTCGAGAAGCAGCTCGAGGACATGAAGAGCCTCGGCGAGCGGGCGAAGAAGATCATCCGCGACAACGCCAAGAAGGCCTTCGACGAGATCGACGTCGAGTCGGCCCGCCGCAACGAGTAGCCGTACCTTTACCGCTCGGGGGGAATCCGGTAGAGACGCCACGACAGGCGTCCTGCTGGGAGACCGCCGATGCCCGAGCTCCGCCGCGACCCCATCACCCACCGGTGGTCGATCATCGCCACCGAGCGCGCCGCGCGCCCCAAGGACTTCCTCGTCGCCAAGGAACCGCTGCCGCGCCCGCGCGTCTGCCCGTTCTGTCCCGGCAACGAGGGCGCGACGCCGACGGAGATCCTCGCCGTCCGTCCCAAGGGGGGCGGGTCGTGGAACGTCCGTGTCGTCCCGAACAAGTACCCGGCGCTGCGCATCGAGGGCGATCTCGATCGACGCCCCGAGGGCATCTACGACCACATGAACGGGGTCGGCGCCCACGAGGTGATCATCGAGTCGCCCGACCATGACTTCAAGCTGCACAAGCTACCGCAGCCGCACCTCGTGAAGGTGCTCGAGACCTATCGCACCCGCATGACCGACCTGCAGGGCGACAAGCGACTCAGGTTCAGCCTGCTCTTTCGCAACCACGGGGCGCTGGCGGGCGCCAGCATCCAGCACGGGCACGCGCAGCTCATCGCCCTGCCGGTGGTGCCCAAGCAGGTGCAGGAGCTGATCGACGGCTCGAAGCGGTACTTCGACTACCACGACCGCAACGTGTTCGACGACATCATCCGGCAGGAGGTCCAGGACGGCCGCCGGCTGATCCACGACAACGGCGACTTCGTGCTGGTGGCGCCGTACGCGAGCCGCTTCCCGTTCGAGACGTGGATCCTGCCGCGCGCGCAGGGCACCCGCTTCGAGGCGACGTCGACCCAGCAGCTCGAGAAGCTGGCCGAGATCCTGACGTTCGCGCTCGACCGCCTCGACCGGGCGCTCGACGACCCGCCGTACAACTTCATCATCCACAGCGCCCCCTACGGGAGCGACGACCTGCCGTGGTACCGTTGGCACGTCGTGATCAACCCCGTCCTGACGCGCGTCGCCGGCTTCGAGTGGGGCACCGGCTTTTACATCAACCCCACCTCGCCCGAAGAGGCCGCGGAGTTCCTGCGCAGCGTGCCGGGCTGATGCGGGTCCTGCACGTCACGAGCGAGGTCGCGCCCTGGGCGCGCACCGGCGGCCTCGGCGACGTGCTCGGCGCGCTGCCGCTGCACCAGCGCCGCGCCGGCATCGGCGCGCACGTGGTGGCGCCGCGCTACGGCACCCTCGATCCGCGCCTGCTCGTGCGACGGGCGACGCTGCACGTCCCGCTCGACGGCACGGCTTTCGACGCGACGCTGTACGAGACGCCCGATGGACACGTCACGTTCGTCGACGTCCCGGGGCTGCTCGACCGGCCGCGCCCCTACGGCGACGAGTACGGCGAGTACGACGACAATCCCTTGCGTTTCGCGGTGTTCTGTCGGGTCGCCGCCGAGCTCGGCGCCGAGGTCGACCTCGTGCATCTGCACGACTGGCAGTCGGGTCTCACCGGGCTGTACCTCGACGGGCGGCGCCCGGTCGTCCACACCGTCCACAACCTGGCCTACCAGGGCGTGTACGACATGGGGTGGGCGCCCCGGCTCGGCATCCCGCACGAGCGCCTCGGTTTCGACGGCCTCGAGTTCCACGGGAAGCTCAACCTGCTCAAGGCGGGCCTCACGACGGCCACGCGCCTGACGACGGTGAGCCCGCGCTACGCGCAGGAGATCCGGGCGGAGCCGGGCGGCCAGGGGCTCTCGGGCCTGTTCGAGCACCGCCGCGCGGCGCTCGTGGGCATCCTGAACGGCATCGACGTCGACGCGTGGGACCCCACGCGCGACCCGGCGCTTCCGGCCCCCTTCTCCGCCGACGATCCCGGTGGCAAGGCGACGTGCCGCGCGGCGCTGCTCGACGAGACGCGCGTCGCCGACGGCGGCCCGGTCGTCGGCATCGTCGCCCGCGCCGCCCACCAGAAGGGCCTCGACCTCGTGGCCGAGGCGGCCGACGCGCTCGCGTCGCTCGGCGTCCGCCTCGTGATGCTGAGCGACGGCGACGGCTGGCTGCTCGAGCAGCTGCGCCAGGCGGTCGACCGGCACCACGGTCTGTTCGCGCTGCGCACCGCCTTCGACGACCACCTCGCGCGCCGCATCTATGCCGGCAGCGACTTCGTGCTGGTGCCGTCTCGCTTCGAGCCGTGCGGGCTGACGCAGATGTACGGCATGCGCTACGGCGCGGTGCCCATCGTGCGCGAGACGGGCGGCCTCGCCGACACCGTGCGCGACGGCGTCACCGGGGTCACCTTCTACGACCCGTCGGCGGGCGCGCTGGTCGACGCCGTCCGCCGCGCCCGCGATCTGTACGCCGACGCCGCCGGCTACGCCGCGGTGCGCGGGGCGTGCCTGCGCGCCGACTGGTCCTGGGGGACGTCGGCGCGCGCCTACGAGCGTGTCTATCGAGAGCTGGTGGAGCGAACGTGAGCGACGAGCGCAGCGGCATGTTGGAGCGTCTTTCCACCCTCGATCGCCTCGCCCGCGAGGGCGGCGGTCCGGAGCGCATCGCGAAGCACCACGCGCAGGGCAAGCTGACCGCCCGCGAGCGCATCGACGCCCTGCTCGACCCCGGGTCGTTCGAGGAGCTCGATCGTTACAAGGTGCACCGCTGTACCGACTTCGGCATGGACGACAAGAAGATCCCGGGCGACGGCGTGGTCACCGGCCACGGCACCGTCGAGGGCCGGCGCGTCTTCGTCTTCGCCCAGGACTTCACGGTGTTCGGCGGCTCGCTGAGCGGCGCCTTCGCCGAGAAGATCTGCAAGGTCATGGACCACGCCATGCGCGTGGGCGCGCCGGTGATCGGCCTGAACGACAGCGGCGGCGCGCGCATTCAAGAGGGCGTCGTCTCGCTGGCCGGCTACGCGGACATCTTCCTGCGCAACACCCTCGCGAGCGGCGTCGTGCCGCAGATCAGCGCCATCCTCGGCCCGTGCGCCGGCGGCGCCGTCTACAGCCCGGCGATCACCGACTTCACCATCATGGTCGAGGGCTCGTCGTACATGTTCATCACCGGCCCGGACGTCATCAGAGCGGTGACGCACGAGACGGTCAGCGCCGAGGAGCTCGGCGGCGCGAAGACGCACGCCACGAAGAGCGGCGTGTGCCACTTCACCGTGCCCGACGAGAAGGCGTGCATCGCGCTCATCCGCGAGCTCTTGTCGTACCTGCCGTCGAACCGCGCCGAGGACGCGCCGGTCGTGCCCACCGACGACCCGCACGACCGCGCCGACGCCGCGCTCGACACGCTCGTGCCGGCCAACCCGAACAAGCCCTACGACATCAAGGACGTCATCACGCGCATCGTCGACGACGGCGGGTTCCTCGAGGTGCAGCCGGCGTTCGCCCAGAACATCGTCGTCGGCTTCGCGCGCCTCGGGGGCCGCTCGGTGGGCGTCGTCGCCAACCAGCCGATGGTGCTCGCCGGGTGCCTCGACATCGACGCCAGCGTGAAGGCGGCGCGGTTCGTGCGTTTCTGCGACGCGTTCAACATCCCGCTGCTGACGTTCGTCGACGTGCCCGGCTTCCTGCCCGGGACGGCCCAGGAGTGGCACGGCATCATCGTGCACGGCGCGAAGCTGCTCTACGCCTTCGCCGAGGCCACGGTGCCGAAGCTGACGGTCATCACGCGCAAAGCGTACGGCGGCGCCTACGACGTCATGTCGAGCAAGCACATCCGCGCCGACGTGAACTACGCGTGGCCCACCGCCGAGATCGCGGTGATGGGCCCCGAGGGCGCCGTCAACATCATCTACCGCGCGGAGCTCGCGAAGGCCCCCGATCCCGAGGCGCGCCGCGCCGAGCTCGTGCACGAGTACCGCGACACCTTCGCCAACCCCTTCCGCGCCGCGGAGCTCGGCTACGTCGACGAGGTCATCCGGCCGAGCGAGACGCGTCGCAAGCTCATCCGCAGCCTCGAGATGCTGCGCGACAAGGTCGACGGCAATCCGCCGAAGAAGCACGGCAATATTCCGCTCTGAGCGGTTGACCCCGCCGCGGCCGCCGTCCGAAGCTGCCCGGACGTGACGACGTTCCGGAGGGGGAGACGGTGATGCGCGGGATCTCGGTGGGGTTGTTCGTGGCGGCGCTGGCCCTGGCGGGCTGTGTCCAGGAAGACGACGAGGGCACGGGCGGCGCGGGCGGCGGCGCGGGCGGCGGCGCCGGCGGTGGTCAGGGCGGCGCCGGCGGTCAGGGCGGCGGCGCCGGCGGCTTCGGTGGCGGCGCCGGCGGTCAGGGCGGCTTCGGCGGCGGCGCCGGCGGTCAGGGCGGCGGCGCCGGTGGTCAGGGCGGCGGCGCCGGCGGCTTCGGTGGCGGCGCCGGCGGTCAGGGCGGCGGCGCCGGCGGCTTCGGCGGCGAAGGCGGCGGCGCCGGCGGCTTCGGCGGCGAGGGCGGCGGCGCCGGCGGCTTCGGCGGCGAGGGCGGCGGCGCGGGCGGCGCAGGCGGCGCAGGCGGCGCGGGCGGCGCGGGCGGCGGCGGCGGGTTCGCCGGCCCGGCCGGTCCCAGCGGCATCGACCCCAACCAGCCCCTCGGCGCGCTGACCGACGAGCAGAAGCAGCAGCTCTGCGAGTGGGAGACCACCGCGCCCGGCTTCGGCGGAACCATCATGTGCGACGGCGAGGAGTACCTCTTCGGCTACGAGGACCCGCAGGAGTGCCTCGACAGCTGGGACTTCCCGCCCGAGTGCGCGGCGACGATCGGCCAGGCCGAGGCCTGCGTGCGCGATATCTACGCCGACTACTGCAGCGACGAATCCCCAGCCTCGTGCGAGCCGCTCGACGCGTGCTTCGAGGGCAGCGGCGAGGAGTTCGACTGCGGCGACGGCACCACCGTCCCCGCCGAGTACGTCTGCGACTTCGAGCCCGACTGCGAGAACGGCGCCGACGAGCAGCAGGACTGCCCGCCCGGCTTCATGTGCGGGGACGGCTCGCAGATCCCGGTCGAGTGGCAGTGCGACGGCGAGCCGGACTGCGAAGACGAATCCGACGAGCAGGACTGCGGCTGATCCCCCCGCCGGGCCCCTCCCCGGCGGCGTCCTCGTGTCTTCCCGCAGATCGCGCTTGCGACACCGTCGCAGTCGGGCTATCGGGACGGGTCACGCGTCCGCACATCGAGGGGAGGTCCGTCTTGCAGCGATACATCGCCCGCCTCGCGCTCGCCCTGCCGCTCGCCGCGGCGGGACACGCCGCCGCCCAGCCGGCCGAGACGCCGGCGCCCGCGGACCCCGCCGCGCCGGCGCCGCCCGAGGCGCCCGTCCCGTCGCCCGAGACGGCCGCCCCGCCGCCGGCCGCGCCCGAGACGGCCGCTCCGCCGCCCCCCGCGGCGCCCGACGCCGTCAACGAGCCGGTGAAGCCCTCCGTGAACGCGGGCACGACGGCGGTCGAGGCGATCGACGAGGGCGAGCAGCGCAAGGGCGCCGAGTCGCCGGCCTCCGAGGGCGCCATCCCGGCCACCTCGCTCGCCGGCTTCGACGTCACGATCTCGGGCTACGTCCGGGCGCAGTACACGCGTATCGACGACGACCCGAACCTCGACTTCGTCGGCCGCAACGACGGCTTCTCGATCAGCAACGCGCGCCTCATCGTCGACGCCAAGCGCGAGGACGTCAGCGCACGCATCTCGCTGGAGGGCGCCATCGACCGCCGCGACCGCCTCAACACCTCCGCGGGCGACGTCGAGACGACGCTCGCCGACGCCTGGGTGGGCTACGGTCCATTCAAATGGCTGAAGCTGCGCGCGGGCCGGTTCAAGCCGGCCTTCGACGCCGAGGAGCTGCAGTCCACCGGCAACCTGCTCTTCATCGACCGCGCCGTGGAGAGCCGCGGCGTCGAGGGCGTCGAGGGCAACAACGTCGAGGGCCTGAGCCTCGACCGCCAGGTGGGCGTGCAGCTCTCGAGCGACCCGCTCATGCTCGGCGGGAGCCCGTTCGGGATCGGGTACTTCCTGAGCGCCACCAACGGCGTCGACGCCGACGACCCGGTCAACGACAACGACGCGGTGCAGTTCACCGGCCGCCTCGAGCTGTACTGGGACAAGATCGTGACGCTGGGCGGCGCGGTGTTCCTCAACGAGCAGTCGCCGTTCGAGAACGCCGAGCAGCAGAGCGGCCGCAGCCGCTTCGACATCGACCAGACGGGCATCGCCGCCGACCTGAGCTTCGACGCGTTCGGCGCCATCCTCTTCGCTCAGTACATGCGCGTGGCGTCCGAGTTCGCCGACGTGCCCGGCCAGCCGGAGCGCGTCCAGCAGGGCTACCACGTGCAGGTCGGCTACCGCGCCCCGTTCGGGCTGATCCCCGCCTACCGCTACGCGTTCTATGACCCGTTCGACTTCGACGCGGTGTCGGTCGACCTCTTCGAGCTGCAGTACCACACGCTCGGCCTGACCTGGCTCGTGCCCGACAAGCCCCTGAAACTCCAAGTGAACTACACGATTACGGTGGAGAAGGAGGGGCCCGAGCTGGAGAATGATCGGCTCGACGCCCTCGTGCAGGCGTCGTTCTGAGAGCGGGCTGGAGGGGAACATGGCGCCCATGAAGCGTTTTCTCGCCGCGCTGCTGGCGGCCGCTCTCGCGGCGGGCGGCCTCGCGGGCTGCTCCGAGGCCGAGCCCCAGGCGCGGGCCCGGCGCGTGGCGAGCCGCGGCGAGCTCATCGGCGGCCCGTCGGCCCTCGGCGAGATCGGCGACTTCGTCCTCGAGAACGACAAGATCCGTGTCGTCATCCAGGACGGCGGCGAGAAGGACGGCAAAGAGCAGTTCTCGCGCGGCTTCGGCGTCTACGGCGGCAGCCTGATCGACGCCGATCGCGTGCGGCCCCTGCCCGAGGGCGGCCTCGAGGGCCAGGCCGGCCGCGACCAGTTCGGCGAGATGTTCCCCATCTTCTTCCTGCAGGCCATGCGGCCCGACGGCGTCGAGGTGGTCGCCGACGGGGCCGACGGCGGGCCGGCGAAGGTGCGCGTCCACGGGACGGCCGACGACTTCCTCTCGATGACGAAGGCGCTCAACCAGGCGATCATCAACTCGAACGACGTCGGCACGAACCCGCTGAAGCTGCTCGATCCGCAGCAGCTCGGCACCGACGACGACCAGATCGAGTACGAGGTCGTCTACGAGCTCGCCCCCGGCGACCGCTTCGTGAAGATCACGACGCGCATGACGAACCGGCTGCCCGACAAGGAGCTGGCGATCCCGTCGCCGCTCGGCAGCACGCTGCTCCGGCTCCTGCAGATCGATACGGCGAACTTCCGCGTGCCGCTGGGCTCGGTGCTGCTGTTCGGCGCCGGCAACGAGGTGTTCGCGCCGGGCTACGGCTACGACGTCCGCTTCGCGCTCGAGGACTCGTTCGCGGCGCAGCTGCCTTTCCCCGCGCTGCCCGGCCTGCTGGTGCCCGGCCTCGTCAGCACGAGCGACAACGGCATCTCCTACGGCTTCTTCGCCCTGCCCGACCCCAAGGTCGAGTCGTTCCCGAACCACCGCGTCGACGAGGACGGCAACAACCTTTACGAGCAGGCGTACCCCGGCGTCGACGTCGACGAAGGCTCGATGCTGCTGCCGTTCCTGGCCAGCTCGTTCACCGGCGTGTTCTACGCGCAGGCGCCCGAGAAGCTCGCGCCGCGCGGCGACGCCGCGAAGCCGGCGCCCGAAGGCTCGTTCTTCGAGTACACGACCTACTTCGTGGTGGGCGACGGCGACGCGGCGAGCGTGCTCGATACGTTCTACGCGCTGCGCGGCGAGGCCACCGGCGAGCTGTTCGGCGAGATCCGCGACGCGCAGACGGTGAGCGCGGTCGAGGGCGCGTCGATCATCGTCTACGACGAGAAGAACCGGCCGGTGAATCAGCTCCAGGCCGACGCGGCGGGCAACCTGGGCGGCCGGCTGCCGCCGGGGCGCTACACCGCGCGCGTCGTGCGCCAGCCGATGCTGTCGGAGCCGACGGCGTTCACGATCGAGGCGGGCGAGCGCACGTACGTGGCGTTCGGTGCGCCGGTGCCCGCGCGCGTCGCGGTGCAGATCACCGACGAGAGCGGCCGCGCGCTGCCGGCCAAGGTGACGGTGGTGGGCACGGTCGACGCCGCGAAGGCCGGCCAGCCGCTGCGCAAGTTCCTCTTCGACCTCGCCGCCGGCCAGCACTGGCGCACGAGCGACGTCGTCGCCGACGAGGCCGGCGACCCGTCGACGCGCCGCTACATCGAGGCCATCGAGTTCGCCGCCGACGGCCAGACCATGGTCGACGTGCGCCCCGGGCGCGAGTACGAGGTCTTCGTGTCACGCGGCCCGGAGTACACCGTGCAGCGCGTGGTCGTCACGCCCGAGGCGGGGCGCACGACGAACGTCGCCTCCCGGCTCGAGCGCGTGGTCGACACCGCCGGCTGGATCTCCGGCGATTTCCACGTGCACGCGCAGCCTTCGCTCGACGCCGAGGTGCCGCTCGAGCGCCGCGTGATCACCGGCGCCGCCGAGGGCGTCGAGTACCTCGTGGCCACCGACCACAACTTCGTGACCGACTACCGGCCGTACATCGAGCGGCTCGGCCTCGAGCCGTGGGTGAACTCGATGGTGGGCATCGAGATGACCACGCTCGAGTCGGGCCACTTCAACGGCTTCCCCGTGCGGCGCGACGTGGGCGAGGTCACGAAGGGCAGCTTCGAGTGGTCGCTGCAGACGCCGCAGACGATCTTCGACGCCATCCGCGCCCAGGGCTACGGCCGCGGCGAGACGGTCGTGCAGGTCAACCACCCGCGCGACAGCATCATGGGCTACTTCTCGCAGTACGAGCTCGACGCGCTCGACGCCGTGGTGAAGCCGAAGACGGCGACCGCCGGCCTCGACTTCGGCAAGGTGATCGACCCGAGCGGCCCGGCGTTCTACCGCCTGAAGACGAACGCGGACGGCGTGGCCATCGACGACAAGGGCGCGCCGGTGGTCGACGTCGCGACGGGCGAGCTGCTCCCCGGCAAGAAGTTCTTCTACGACAGCACCTTCAGCGACGACTTCGACGCCATCGAGATCCTCAACGGCGGCATGCCCGTCGCGCAGATCCACCACACGCGCATGCCGGCGAGCCTCGACGGCCTCGACCTGCCCGAGGAGTTCGCGGAGACGCTGCCCGAGGCCGGCGCCATCCTCTGCGACGAGGACGACCTGGTCGCCTTCCCCGGCGCGGTCGACGACTGGTTCAACCTGCTCAACCACCCGCGGGCCTACTCGCGCATCGACCCCGCGACGGGCGAGCCGGCGCCGCGCCGTCCGTACGTCGCAGTGGGCAACTCCGACAGCCACCACGACGACGACATCGGCTACCCGCGCACCTACGTGCGCGTCGGCACCGACGATCCGGCGAAGCTCGACGAGCGCACGGTCGCCCGGGCGCTCCTCGAGGGGCGCGCGGTCCTCACCAACGGCCCGTTCGTGGAGCTCTTCGTCGGCGACGCGCAGATCGGGGACCAGGTCAAGGCGAACGGGCAGATCGAGGTGCGCGTCGTCGTCCGCGCCGCGCCGTGGATCGACGTGCGCCGCGCCACCCTGTACGCCAACGGCGAGGCCGTCGAGCGGTTCACGGTGAAGCTCGAGGACGGCGTCTTCGAATGGAAGAAGTCGCGCCCGGTGGCGCGCGACACCTGGTTCGTCGTGGAGGTCGAGGGCGACCGCTCGCTCTTCCCGGTGGTGAAGCCGGTCGACATCCCGCCGTTCCTGCTGAACGACGCCTTCAGCCAGCTCGCCGGGCCGCTGAACCTCGGCGGCGGGCCGCTGACGGCGCTCGAGCCGCCCCGGGTCGGGTACTTCGAGCCCTTCGCGATCACCAACCCCATCTGGGTCGACGCCGACGGCACCGACGGCTTCACCCCGCCAGGCGTGCCGGCCCGGCAATGCCGGAAGATGGGCGTCGAGGCCGTCGAGCCTTCGATGGAGGTCGCCCGCGACGGCCTGCGTGAAGCGCCCGCCGCCGGACTGATGTCCCCCCGCCGCTTCAAGCCGTCGTTCGGCGGCTTCCCGCGCATCAAGGGGGACGTCCGCGACGTCCGCGCGATCTTCGACCACTTCTCCTCGCATGCGCATTGAGGCGCTGTTCGCGGCGCTGCTCCTGACGTCGGTCGCGGCGGCGCACACGCTCCCCGTGGAGCGCCGCGCCCTGGCGACGGCGCGCCTCGAGGCCGGGGCGCTGCGCGTCGACGTGATGCTCTGGATGCAGCTGCCGAAGGGCAAGGCGGTCGAGCGGCTCGTGGCGCGCTTCGACCTGCGGCGCGACGGGCGCCTCGAGGCGGCGGAGGCGCGGCTGCTCGCCGACGAGCAGGGACCGGCCGCGGTAGGCGACTTCGTGCTGCAGGTCGACGGGCGGCCGATGAAGCCGACCGCCGCCGAGTCGTCGGCGCGCCTCGAGCCGGACGGCGCGCTCTCCGTCGCCGTCCTGTTGAGCTACACGCTCCCGACGGCGCCGGCGCGCCTGGCCCTGACCGTCCGGCCGTCCGCCGCGCCGGCACGGATCGACGGCGAGTGGAGCGTCCTGCCGCCGCTCGTCCAGGCCGAGCCTGCGCCGCCCGGTCCGCTGCGGCCCGGCACGCCCGGCCTGGTCGTGCGCGTCGCCCTCCCGCCGCGCCCCCCGGCGCCGTGACCTTCGCGGGCCGCCCGCGGCCCGTGTATGCTGGCGAGCCACTCGTCCTCGGGAGAAATGCGCGTTGAGCGACGCTGCGCTGCTCGGTCCGGTACCGGCGCTGGCGGGTGTCCGGCCGTACCACGTGCCGCGCCACCCCGCCCCCATCGACCTCTTCCTCGACGGCAACGAGGGCCTGCCGGCGCCCGCCGACCTGCTCGCGCCGCTGGCCACGGCCGACGCCGAGATGGCGCGGCGCTACCCGAGCGCGGCGGCCCTCGAGGCGCGCATCGCCGCCCTCCACGGCGTCGATCCGGCGCAGGTCCTCGTCACCGCCGGCGCCGACGACGCGCTGGACCGCGCGTGCCGGGCGTTCCTCACGCCCGGCCGCTCCCTCGTCCTGCCCGTCCCGACGTTCGAGATGATCGAGCGGTACGCGCGCCTCGCCGGCGGCGAGGTGCGCACCGTGCCCTGGCCCGCGGGCCCCTACCCCGTCGACGCGGTGCACGGGGCCGTGACCGCGGACACCGCCCTCGTCGCCGCCGTCACGCCGAACAATCCGACGGGCGCGGCGTTGACCGCGTCCGACCTGTCGCGCCTGGCCGCCGGTGCCCCGCGGGCGGTCGTCCTCGTCGACCTGGCGTACGGCGAGTTCGCCGACGAGGACCTGACGCCGCTCGCGCTGCGACTGCCCAACGCGCTCGTCTTCCGCAGCCTGTCGAAGGCGTGGGGCCTGGCCGGGCTGCGCGTCGGCTACGTGATGGGCCCGACGACGATCGTCGCGTGGCTGCGCGCCGCCGGGCAGCCCTACGCCGTCTCGGGGCCGTCGCTGTGGCTGGCCGCGCGGCGCCTCGAGGCTGAAGACGCGATGGAGACGTTCGTGGCGCGCGTCCGCGAGGAGCGCGCGGCGCTGACCGGGCTGCTCGCGACGCTCGGCGCCGCCCCGCTGCCTTCGCAGGCCAACTTCGTGTTCGCGCGGGCGCGGGATCCGGTGTGGATCCGCGACGCGCTCGCCGGCCTGGGCGTCGGCGTCCGCGCGTGGCCCGGGCACCCGCGCCTCGCCGACGCGATCCGCGTCACCTGCCCTGGCGATTCCGTCGCGTTTTCGCGGCTTTGCGAGGGCCTGCGCGCCGCGCTCGCCCCCGAGGCGATCCTGTTCGACATGGACGGCGTGCTCGCCGACGTCTCGTCGTCCTACCGCATGGCGATCACCGGCACCGCCGCCATGTACGGCGTGACGCTGACCCCCGACGAGATCTGGACGGCGAAGCGCCGCGGCAACGCCAACAACGACTGGGTCCTGACACGGGATTTGCTGCGCGCGCGCGGCGTCGACGCCCCGCTGCAGCAGGTCACCGATCGCTTCGAGGCGCTGTACCAGGGCACCGACGACCTGCCCGGGCTGTGGGCGAACGAGCGGCTCCTGGTCGACCGCGCGTGGCTCGTGCGCCTCGCGGCGCGGCGCCCGCTGGCCATCGTGACGGGGCGGCCGCGCCTCGACTGCGAGCGCTTCCTGCGGCAGCACGACCTGACGGACCTGTTCCAGGCGGTGGTGGTGATGCAGGACGCGCCGCTCAAGCCGGATCCGGCACCAGTGCACCTGGCGCTGCGCCGGCTCGGTGTGTCGCGCGCTTGGATGCTGGGGGACACGCCCGACGACGTGCGGGCGTCGCGCGGCGCCGGTGTCGTGCCGCTCGGCGTGGTGGGGCCCGGCGAGAGCGCCGCGGCCGCGCGGGCGTCGCTGCTGTCGGTGGGTGCGGCGCGGGTGCTGGATCGCGTGGAGGACGTGGAGGCGTTGCTGCCGTGAGCTCGACCATCGTGGCGCTGGCGTCGCGCACCGCCCAGGTGCGGCGGAAGACGCGCGAGACCGACATCACCCTGCACCTCAACCTCGACGGCACGGGCGCGAGCAACATCGCGACGGGCATCGGCTTCCTCGACCACATGTTGACGACGCTGGCGCGGTTCTCGCGGTTCGACCTCGAGCTGACCTGCGCCGGCGATCTCGACGTCGACGACCACCACACGGCCGAAGACTGCGCGCTGGCGCTCGGCGCCGCGCTGGACCAGGCCCTCGGCGAGCGCCGCGGCATCACCCGCTTCGGGCATGCATACGCGCCGCTCGACGAGGCCCTGGCACGGGTCGTCGTGGACCTGTCCGGACGCCCATGGCCCGAGGTCGACCTGGGCCTGAAGCGCGAGCGCCTCGGGACGATCGCGACGGAGAATCTGACCCACGTGTTCCAGTCGCTGGCGATCGCGGCCCGCTGCGCGCTGCACGTCGACGTGCTGAAGGGCGCGAACGACCACCACCGCGCCGAGGCCGCCTTCAAGGCGTGCGCGCTGGCGCTGCGGCAGGCGGTCGCGCGCGAGGGCGACGACGTGCCTTCGACCAAGGGCGTGCTCTGATGGACGTGGTCGTCGTGCGCACGGGGACGGCCAACCTGGCCTCGGTGCTGGCCGGCCTGCGGCGTGCGGGCGCCGAGCCGCGCGTGTCCGCCGATCCCGCCGATGTGCTCACCGCCGAGCGCGTGGTGCTGCCGGGCGTGGGGGCGTTCGCCGCGGCCATGGCGCCGTTGCGGGCGGCGGGCCTCGTCGAGCCCCTGCGGGTCCGTGTGGCCGAGGGGCGACCGCTGCTCGGCATCTGCCTCGGCCTGCAGGTGCTCTGCGCGGCGAGCGAGGAGAGCCCTGGCAGCGAAGGGCTCGGCGTCATCCCGGCGACGGTGCGGCGCTTCCCGGCGGGCCCGCGCATCCCCCAGCTCGGCTGGAACCGCATCGAGCCCGCCGCGGGCGCGGCGCTGCTGGCGCCCGGCCACGCGTATTTCGCGAACTCGTACCGGCTCGACGCGCTGCCCGACGGCTGGACGGGCGCGCTCGGCGACCATGGCGGGCCGTTCGTGGCGGCGCTCGAACGCGGCGCGCTGCTGGCGTGCCAGTTCCACCCCGAGCTCAGCGGGCCGTGGGGGCAGGCCCTGCTCGAGCGCTGGCTGCGCGGGGCGCCCGCGACGACGAGCGCGTCCTCGGCCACCGGCGGCCTCACGGCGCGCGTCATCCCGTGCCTCGACGTCCGCGACGGGCGTGTCGTAAAAGGCGTGCGTTTTCAAGGCCTTCGCGACGCGGGCGACCCGGTGGAGCGCGCGGCGGCGTACGAGGCCCAGGGCGCCGACGAGCTGGTGCTGCTCGACGTGTCCGCGACGCCCGAGGGCCGCGGCAACGCGCTGCGCACGGTGCGCGCCGTCCGCCAGGTCCTCGGCATCCCGCTCACGGTCGGCGGCGGCGTGCGCACGGCCGACGACGCCGGCGCGCTGCTCGACGCCGGCGCCGACAAGGTCTCGGTCAACACCGCCGCCGTGCGCGACCCGTCGCTGCTCGCGGCGCTGGCGGAGCGCTTCGGCCGGCAGTGCACCGTGCTCGCGCTCGACGCGGCGCGCCGCGGCGACGGCTGGGAGGTGGTCGTGAAGTCCGGCGCCGAGCGCACGGGCCTCGACGCCATCGAGTGGGCCCGCCGCGCGGTCGCGCTGGGCGCCGGCGAGATCCTGCTGACGTCGTGGGACCGCGACGGGACGCGGAGCGGCTACGACACGGCGCTGCTTTCGGCGATCTCCGCGGCGGTCGAGGTGCCGGTCATCGCGTCCGGCGGCGCCGCCCACGCCGCCCACCTGGCCGAGGCGCTGCGCGCGGGCGCGAGCGCGGTGCTGGCGGCCTCCATCTTCCACGACGGCGAGACGACGGTGGCCGCGGTGAAGCGCGAGCTGGCCGCCGAAGGCGTGCACGTCCGTTCCTCGGAGACTTCGGCGTGATCGTTCCCTCGATCGATCTGATGGACGGGCAGGCCGTCCAGCTCGTCGGCGGCAAGGACAAGGCGCTCGACGCCGGCGACCCGCTGCCGCTGGCCGAGCGCTTCGGCGTGGTCGGCGAGATCGCGGTCATCGACCTCGACGCGGCGCTCGGCCGCGGCGACAACCGCGCGCTCGTCGAGTCGCTGTGCAGGGTGGCGCGCTGCCGCGTCGGCGGCGGTATCCGCGACGTGGCGACGGCCATCCGCTGGCTCGACGCCGGCGCGGAGCGGATCATCCTCGGCACGGCGGCGCGGCCCGAGCTGTTGCGCGAGCTCCCGCGCGAGCGCGTCATCGCGGCGCTCGACGCGGTCGACGACGAGGTGGTCGTCGAGGGCTGGCGCACGAAGACGGGTGCGCGCATCGAGGACCGCATGGCCGAGCTGCGCGCGTACGTCTCCGGCTTCCTCGTGACGTTCGTCGAGCGGGAGGGCCGCCTCGGCGGGACGCGCCTCGACCGCGTGGCGACGCTCGTGGCCGCCGCGGGCGACGCCCGGGTGACCATCGCGGGCGGCGTGACGACGGCGGACGAGGTCCGCGCGCTCGACCGCCTCGGCGCCGACGCGCAGGTGGGCATGGCGCTGTATACCGGGCGCCTCGAGCTGGCCGACGCCTTCGCCGCGCCGCTCAACAGCGACCGTGCCGACGGCCTGTGGGCGACCGTCGTCGCCGACGAGCACGGTCGCGCGCTCGGCCTGGCGTGGTCCGACACCGAGAGCCTGCGCGAGGCCCTCCGGACGCGCCGCGGCGTCTACCGCTCGCGCACGCGCGGCCTGTGGGTCAAGGGCGAGTCGAGCGGCGCCACGCAGGACCTGCTCCGCGTCGACGCGGACTGCGACCGGGACGCCCTGCGCTTCGTCGTGCGCCAGCGCGGCCCCGGTTTCTGTCACGAGGACACCTGGACGTGCTGGGGTGATCTCGGCGGTCTCCCGTCGCTGGCGCGGCGCCTGGCCGCGCGCGTCGCCGACGCGCCCGCCGGGTCGTACACGCGGCGCCTGATCGACGATCCGGCGCTGCTGCGCGCGAAGCTCATCGAAGAGGCCGCCGAGCTTGCGGACGCGCGCGATCCGGCACACGTCGCCGCGGAGGCGGCGGACGTCGTCTACTTCGCCCTCGTCGCGCTGGCGCGGGCCGGCGCGCCGCTGACCGCGGTGGAGGCCGAGCTCGATCGACGGTCGCGCAAGGTCACCCGCCGCCCCGGAGACGCCAAGCCGCAGTCCGGCTGAACGCGTCCGTCGCCGCTCGCTGGAGTCCGCCGTGAGAGCACCGTTGCTGCGCCGCTGCGCCCCCTCCGAGGTCGAGACCGCCCGCGTCGACCCCGTCGACGCCGCCACGCTCGCCGCCGCCGAGCGCATCCTCGAGGACGTCCGCGCGCGCGGCTTCGACGCCGTCCGCGACCACGCCGTGCGGCTCGGCGACGCCGACGCCGGGGCGCCGCTGGTGATCGAGCGCCGCGACCTCGACCGGGCGCTCGCCGCCCTCCCCGCGGCGGACCGACGGGTGCTCGAGCGCACGGCCGCGCGGGTCCGCGCCTTCGCCCTCGCCCAGCGCGGCGCCCTGGCCGACGTCGACGTGGCCATCCCCGGCGGGCGCGCCGGGCACACGATCGCCCCGGTCGAGCGCGCCGGCTGCTACGCGCCCGGGGGCCGATTTCCCTTGCCTTCCAGCGTGTTGATGACCGCCGTGACCGCACGGGCCGCCGGCGTCGGCGAGGTCTGGGTCGCGAGCCCGCGCCCCGCGCCGGTCACGCTCGCCGCCGCCGCCGTCGCCGGCGCCGACGCCGTCCTGGCCGTGGGCGGCGCGCAGGCGATCGCGGCCTTCGCCTACGGCGCCGCCCCCGTGCCGGCGGTCGACGTGATCGTCGGGCCGGGGAACCGCTGGGTCACCGCCGCCAAGCAGCGCGTCGCCGGTCGCGTGGGCATCGACATGCTCGCCGGCCCGAGCGAGCTGGTGGTCCTCGCCGACGAGGGCGCCGATCCGGAGACCATCGCCGCCGATCTGCTGGCCCAGGCGGAGCACGACCCGGACGCGCTGCCGGTGGTCGTCACCACCGCCCCCGCGCTGCTCGACGACGTCGACGCGGCGCTGGCACGCCGCCTCGCCGACCTGCCCACCGCCGCCACCGCCCGCGAGTCGCTGGCCCACGGGTTCGCCGTCGCCTGCGCGTCGCTCGATGAGGCCATCGCCGTGTGCGACCGCCTCGCGCCGGAGCACCTCGAGCTGCTCGTCGCCGACGCCGCCGGTCTGGCGCCGCGCGTGAAGCACTACGGCGGTCTGTTCGTCGGGGCGGGCGCGGCCGAGGTGCTCGGCGACTACGGCGCGGGCCCCAACCACGTCCTGCCCACGGGCGCCGGCGCGCGCCACACCGGCGGCCTGAGCGTCCTGCACTTCCTGCGCGTGCGCACCTGGCTGCGCATCGACGACCCGGCCGCCGCCGCCGGCCTGGCCGCCGACGCCGCCCACCTGGCCCGCCTCGAGGGCCTCGAAGGCCACGCCCGCTCCGCCGAGCGCCGCCTCCGCTGACAACTCGGCTGGCCCACGGGCGCGAGTGTGGTTAGCATGGAAAATCACAGCCATGCGAAACGCGCCCGACGAGGAGTCCGGTACGCCGCAGCCCGCCACCCCGCGGGCGGAGTGGGGCGTGTTCCTGGGTCGCGTGCCCGCCGACGGCTCGCGCGAGTCCCACGCCGTCGCGGCGCGGGCGGCGCGGGCGCTCGAGGTGCCGCTGCACGACGTCCGCGTCCTGCTCGAGTCGACGCCGGTCCTGCTCCCCCGCGCCTTCGTCGAGCACGACGCCCACCGCGTCGCCGCCGGCCTCGAGCGGGAGGGCGCCGCCGCCCGCGTCCGCCGGCACCCGCACGCCGGCACCCACCCCTGCGACGCCCACCCGTCGCTGCTGAACGACGGCGCCTGCGCGACCTGCTCCGCCTGGATCTGCCTCGTCTGCCGCGCGCGGTCCGGCGGCGAGGCCCGCTGCGCCCGGTGTCGCGCCCGCGTCGGCCGCAAGCGCACGTTCCGCCGCGTGCGCGTGGCGGTGCTCCTGGCGGCGCTCCTGGTCGTCGGGCTGTGGGGCTGGAACACGCACCGCCGCCGCGCAGAGCGCACCGCTTGGGCGCGGCCCCTGAACGTCGCGGTGGTGCTGCTCGCCGACGGCCCGCTGCCCGAGGGCGACGTCCGGGCGCTGTCTTCGCGCCTGCCGGCCCTGTCGGCGACGCTGAACGACGAGTTCGCGCGCCACCGGCCGGACGGCATCGACCTGCCCTTCGGCTTCACTGCGTTCGGCCCCATCGAGATCGCGGCGCCGCCGCCGCTCGTCGGCCACGGCGCCGACCTGCCCGCACGCGCCCGCCACGCCTGGGACCTGTGGTGGTACCTGCGCGACGTGAACGGGCGGGCCGGCCTCGACGCCGGCGAGTTCGACGGCCGTCTCTATCTGGTGCTGCGGCCCGGTGAGGCCGCCCACCGGTTCGTCGAGGGCCAGGCCGAGGCGGGCGGCGAGGTGGGCATCGTCCAGGCCGCGCTCGGACCCGACACCGTCGACGGCGTGCTCATCGCCGCCGCCCACGAGCTGCTGCACCTGCTCGGCGCCAGCGACAAGTACGACGGCGACGGCCACGCCCGCGCGCCCGAGGGCCTCGCCGAGCCGGACCGCCAGCCACCGCTCCCCCAGCGCTTCGCGGAGCTCATGGCCGGCGAGATCCCGCTGGCGCCCGGCGAGGGCCGGGCCCCGTGGAAACTCGAGGAGATTCGCGTGGGTGCGGTGACCGCCAGCGAGATCGGCTGGACTACTCCGTGATCTCGAGCGCCTCGGCGGCGCTCGCCCGGAAGGCCGCCTCGAATTCCGGGCGCCACTCCTTCTCCTGCTTCTGCGAGACGCCGCCGAGCGACTCGAGCGCCTTGCGCAGGCGCGCGCGGGAGATGTCGCGGCCGAGGATCTCCATCGTCTCGAAGAGCGGCGTCGCCACCGGCGTGCCGGCGATCGCCATGAAGAACGGCCGCAGGAAGTCGCGCAGCTTGTAGCCGAGCTTGTCGGCGGAGGTGCGCAGCGCCTCGCTCAGGAGGTCCGCCTTCCACGCCTTCAGCGCGTCGGCGTGCCACAGGCCCCACATCAGCACCTTGCGCACGTCGTCGCCGGCCAGCTTCTTGCCGTCGAAGTCCGCCGGCGGCGGCGGGTTCGGCACGCCCGCGAAGAAGTGGCCCGTCAGCGGTCCGAGATCGCTCAGACGCTCGATGCGCCCCTGCACGAGCGGCACGACCGGCATCAGGAACTCGCGATTCAGCGCCCATTGCGCCACGCGGTCGGCGAACTGGTCCGGCGTAAGGTCCTCACGGATCCACCGCCCGTTCAGCCAGCTCAGCTTCTCCACGTCGAACACGGGCCCTCCCAGCGAGATGCGCTGCAGGTCGAAGTGCTCGATCATCTGGTCCAGCGTGAACTTCTCCGCATTGTCGGGCATGGACCACGCCATGCGGCCGAGATAGTTCAGCAGGGCCTCGGGCAGGAACCCCATGCGCTCGTAGTACAAGATGCTGGTGGGGTTCTTGCGCTTGCTGAGCTTGCTCTTGTCGGGGTTGCGCAGGAGCGGCAGGTGGCAGAGCTGCGGCGCCTCCCAGCCGAAGTAGCGATAGAGCAGCAGGTGCTTGGGCGCCGAGCTGATCCACTCCTCGCCGCGCAGCACGTGGGTGATGCGCATCAGGTGGTCGTCGACGACGTTCGCCAGGTGGTACGTCGGCATGCCGTCGGACTTCAGGAGCACCTGCATGTCGACGTTGCGCCAGTCGATCTCGATCGGCCCGCGCAGCAGGTCGGGGATGACGCACACCCCCTCGCGCGGGACGTTCATGCGCACGACGAACGGCTGACCCGCGTCGATCTTCTTCTGCGCCTCGGCCGGCGAAAGGCCGCGGCACAGGCCGTCGTAGCCGGTGATCGGGCTGTTCGCGAGCTGCACCTTGCGCAGCTCGGCGAGGCGCTCGGCCGTGCAGAAGCAGCGGAAGGCGTGACCGGCCTCGATCAGCCGCTCGCAGTGCTCCTTGTAGATGGCCGTGCGCTCGCTCTGGCGATAGGAGGCGTGCGGCCCGCCCACGTCGGGGCCCTCGTCCCAGCTCAGGCCGAGCCAGCGCAGCGAGCGCAGGATGGCGGCCTCGGACTCGCGCGTGCTGCGGGTCTGGTCGGTGTCTTCGATGCGCAGCAGGAACTGTCCGCCGTTCTTCTTCGCGAAGCAGTAGTTGAACAGCGCGACGTAGGCGGTGCCGACGTGCGGATCGCCCGTGGGCGAAGGCGCGATGCGGGTGCGGACGGTCACGACGGGCTCCTGTCTCTGCGGGGTCGAGGGGTCGGGATTCTGCGCCCGCGCGTCCGAGGGCGCAAGGGGCCCTCTGGACAGCGCGGACCGCGTTGCGGTAGGTGTGCGCGTTCCATCGCGGAGGCCTGCGTGCGTCGGCACGGTCCGTTCCTGCTGCTGATCCTGTCCGCTGCGCTCACGGCGTGCAGCACGGGGGGCGCGTTCACGAGCCCCTGCGACGACGACGCCGAGTGCGACGACGGGCGCGTCTGCCGGGACGGCTCCTGCCTCGTGGAGTGCTTCCGCGACGACGAGTGCGCCGACGGCCTGTCGTGTCGCTTCCAGCGCTGCGTCGCCGTGCCGCCCGACGCCGGCAGCCCCGATCTCGACGCCGCTGTCGACGCGGCGCCCCCGCCCGCCGACATGTCGCCGCCCGACATGTCGCCGCCCGACATGGCCGCGCCCGACGCCACGCCTCCGGACGCCGCCGCGACCGACGCCGCGCTTCCGGACGCCGCCGCGCCCGACGCCGCGCCTCCGGACGCCGCCGCGCCCGACATGGCCGCGCCCGACATGGCCGCGCCCGACGCCACACCTCCGGACGCCGCCGCGACCGACGCCGGCTGACGGCCCTCTTGCCTTCGGGGCCCGCCCTCTCTCATGCTCGACGCCAGGCCAAGCGCGGAGTGGAGAGAATGAGCTATCAGATCAAGGTCTTGCGCGACGTGTGCATCGGCGCGGGGACTTGTGTCGCCGAAGCCCCGAACACATTCGACCTCGACGACGGCGACATCGCCATCGTCATCGACCCGGCGGGCGACGACGCCGCCTCGGTGCTCGCGGCGGCCCAGGGCTGCCCCGTCGACGCGATCGTGTTGATCGACCCGACCACGGGTCAGCGCGTCTGGCCCGAGAACTGACCGCTACTCGCAGGCGATCGGCTGCAGCGAAAGATCGATGGCGCGCGTGACCGCGTTCACGCGGCCGATCAGCAGACGCACCTGCCCGTCGCGCGCCGCCGCCCGCGCGCCCACCGCCAGAGCGTCGCCCTCGGAGACGTTCGCCGCGGGCGCCGCGGCGACGCCGTCGGCCGCCACCGGCACGACGACCAGGCGGGGCTCGCCCCGCAGACTTGCCCGAAGGAACAGCGCGAAGCCCTGACCGGCCTGGACCAGCGACGGGAGCGCAAAGTCGCCGACGCCGCCGTTCACGGTCGTCTCGTCGACGAGGACCGGCGCGAAGCGATCGGCGAGGTCGAGGCTGACGCGGTGGAGCGTCGCGCCGTTGGCGGTCGTCCACGCCGCGGCGACGCGGTCATGGCCCACCGCCGCGGTGACCGCGCTCGAGGGGACGGCCACGCCGAGCGCCGTCATCAGCGGCGCGCCGAGGTTGCCGGCCGGCCCGAACGGCACCGCCCGCACCCCGAACACGGCCGCCCCCACCGGCGCGAGCGCCACCAGGTGGTCCGGTCCCAGGGCGACGACGGCGGGCCGCAGGTGCGAGGGCGCCATGGCGTCGCGCGCGTCCCCGAGCCAGAACTCGCGGGCGCGCGCCTCGCCGTCGGCGCCCCAGACGACGACCACCGCGCGCAGCCCGCGCCCCTCGGCCCGCTCGCCCTCGGCCGCGAACACCGCGACGAGCGCCGGCTGCCCGTCCAGCGCGGCGACGGCCAGGGCGGGCGCGCCGGCGCCCGCGGCGACCGCGTGGTGTTGCCGGAGGACGCTGCCGCCCACCACGACGAACAACGAGATGCCGTCCGCGGCGCCCCCCGCGGGGCCCCGCCGGACCGCCACCGCGAAGCCGTCGCCGAACGCCGCCACCGCGGGCGCGGACCAACTGGCGCCCCGGGGCGGCGGCAGCACGATCGGCTCGCCGGCGCCCTCGCGGAACGCCACGTTCGTGTTGCCGCCCGGCCCGGCGATGCCGAGCGGTCCCGCGCCGGGCGCGGTCTCCCAGGCGATGCCGGCCTGACGTGCGCCGAGGGCGAGCGCCGGCTGGACGACGTCCCCCATCTCGCCCGTGACCGCGACGACCTGCCCGGCGCCCGGCGGCGCGCAGCCACGCTCGCAGCCGTCGGCCGCCACCTCGTTCAGGTCGGACCAGCCCGCGTCACAGCGCAGGCTGCACCGGGCGTCCTCGCACGCGCCGTTCGCGTGCGGCGCGGCGCAGGCCCGCTGGGCCTCGTCCTCGTCGGTCGTTCCGTCGCAGTCGTCGTCGGCGCCGTTGCATGCCTCGGCCACGGCGTGGCGGTTCGGCCGGCACGGCAGACCACCCATCACACACACCCGTGTGCCCGGCTCGCAGACGCCGCCCATGCCCGTGGCGCACCCGTCGCCGACCTGCGGCAGCGCGCCCTCGTCGGTCGCCCCGTCGCAGTCGTCGTCCTCGCCGTTGCACGTCTCCGCGACGGCGGAGCGGAGGGAGACGCAGACCAGGCCCTGCGGCGTGCACCGGCTCGCGCCGGCGCGGCAACGACCCTCGGCCGCCGCCACGCACTGGACGCCGCCCTCCGGGTCGTCCTCGTCGATCGCGCCGTCGCAATCGTCGTCGACGCCGTTGCAGCGCTCGTCACCCTCCGGGCCCGCCGTCGCGCCGCAGACGACGTCTCCCCCCGCGCACCGGGTGACGCCGGGCGCCGCACACGCGCCCACGCCCGCCTCGCAGGCGAGCCCCGTGCCCGGGACGTCGTCGTCCCGGCGGCCGTCGCAGTCGTCGTCGATCCCGTTGCAGATCTCGGGACCCGGCAGCGCCTCGCCCTCGCACGGCCCCCAGCCGGCGGCGCCGCAGCGCTGCCGCCCCGCCCGACACGGACCCACGCCGGCGGCGCCATCGGGGCCCGACCAGCATTCGCGCTCGTCGCCGACCATGCAGCGGCAGCCCCCGTCGACGTCGTCGACCGCCCCGTCGCAGTCGTTGTCGCGGCCGTCACAGATCTCGGCGGCGGGCGCGACCTCGCCCGCGCACGGGCCCCAGCGCCCTGCGTCGCATGTGCGCGCGCCGGCGCGGCACAGCCCCACGCCCGCCCGCGCCGGCGGCGCGCCCGAGAAGCAGGCCTCGCGCAGCGGACCGCCGCCCTCGGCCTCGTCGGCGCGGCCGTCGCAGTCGTCGTCGACGCCATCGCACGTCTCGGCTCGCGGACGGCCCGCCTCCGCATCGCAACGCAGGCGTCCGTCGGCCGCGCACTCGAGCCGCCCGACCGCCCGACACGCGCCCGTACCGGCGGCGCACGCGTCACCGCGCCCCGGCACGTCATCGATCACGCCGTCGCAGTCGTCGTCCTGGCCGTTGCAGATCTCGCTGCCCGGCACGCGCTCACCCGCGCAGGCGCCCCACATGCCGTGCGGACCGCACCGCTGCTCGCCCGCCGCGCACTCGCCCTCGCCCGCCGTCCCGGGCCCGCCGGAGTAGCAGGGGCGCGCCTCGCCCGGCTCGCACCGGCATCCGCCCTCGACCTGCTCGTCGACGGCGCCGTCGCAGTCGTTGTCGATCTCGTCGCAGATCTCGACCGCCGGCACGACCTGCGCCTCGCACGGGCCGCCGACGGCCCCGCCAGCGCAGAAGCGGCGGCCGGCGCGGCACGGGCCCACGTCGACCGTGCCCGGAGGCCCGTCGTAGCAGCGCTCGACGAGCGTTTCGGGTCCCTCGGGGCCCTCGTCGACGGGGCCGTCGCAGTCGTCGTCGACGCCGTTGCACTGCTCGAGATCGGGCAGGACCTGCCCTGCGCACTCGCCCCACGCCCCGTCGGCGCACGCCTGGACGCCGCGCCGGCACCGCCCCCGCCCCGCGGCGCCCTCGGGCCCGTCGAAGCACGCCTGCTCGGCCGCCGGCGGCGACCCGCCGCCCTCGTCGACGCGCCCGTCGCAGTCGTCGTCGCGCCCGTCGCAGCTGTCGTAGACGGGGAAGGCCGACGGCGCGCAGGCCCGCGTGTCGTCCGAGGGCGCGCCGTCGCGCGGGAGGCCGCCGTCGCCGACCGCCGCCGGCGCGACGCAGACGCCGCCGGGACCGCACACCGGCCGCGCCGCGGGACAGTCTCCGTTCCCGCCGCACTGGTTCGTCACGTCGGGGGCGCAACCGACGAGCGCCAGCGCGACGAGGAGGCGTCCCAGCCTCATGGCGCCTCGAGCTCGAGCTCGATCGGGCAGTGGTCCGACCCCCGCACGTCGTCGTGAATCCGCGCCGCTCGGACCCGCGGCCACAGCTCGGGCGCCACCAGGTGGTAGTCGATGCGCCACCCGATGTTGCGCTCGCGCACGCCGGGCCGGTTGGACCACCACGTGTAGCGGTCGGGCACGTCGGGGTGCATCGCCCGGAATGCGTCGACCCACCCGGCGGCCACGTACTCGTCGAACAGGGCGCGCTCCTCCGGCAGGAACCCCGTCGTCTTCTGGTTGCTCCGCCAGTTCTTCAGATCGATCGCCCTGTGGGCCGTGTTGAAGTCCCCGCAGACCACGACCTGCCGCCCCTCGGACCGCAGGCGCTCGAGGAAGGTCAACATCGTTCGATAGAATTCGCCCTTGAACGGTACGCGCGAGCAGTCGCGCTGCCCGTTCGGGAAGTACGCGTTCACCAGCGTGACGTCGCCGTGGTGCGTGACCACCACACGACCCTCCCGGTCGAACGCCTCGACGCCCATGCCGGCGCCGACGGCGTCGGGCGGCCGGCGCGAGAACGTCGCCACGCCGCTGTACCCGGGCTTCTGCGCCGCGTGCCACACCACGTGGTAGCCGTGGGCCGACAGCAACGCGTCGTCGAGCTGCGCCGGCAGCACCCGCGTCTCCTGCAGGCACAGCACGTCCGGCGCGGACCGGTCGAGCCAGTCGAGGAATCCCTTGCGGGCCACGGACCGCAGGCCGTTCACGTTCCAGGAGAACAATCGCATCGGAAGAGAGCCTACCAGCCGCGCGCAACGCGGACGAGGCGGAGTCAGCGCGTGGCGCGGAACAGATCCGCCAGCAGCGGGCGGCCGGGCCGCGCGTCCCCGGCGGCGATCGCGCGCACGCGCTCGATGACCGCGTCGTTGACGGGCGTCGGGATCTCGAGGCGCCGCGCCCGCTCCACCACCTCGCCGTTCAGGAAATCGATGGCCGGCGGCCGGCCACGCTCGATGGCCCGCAGCATCGACGACCGCATGCGCCGGTAGCGCAGGCCCACCGCCAGCAGCAGCGCGTGCTTGCCGGCGAGCGCCACCGAGCCGGCCTGCCTGCGCTCCGCCTCGGTCAGCGCGATCCAGTCGAGGTCGAGCGTGCCCGACACCTTCTCGAGCCGGACGTCGAGCCGACGCGCAACCTGCACGACCTCGGTGATGATCTCGAGCATCAGCCGCCGCACCACCCGCAATCGCACGAGCGCGCCGAGGCGGTCGCCGCCGATGCAGCCGAGCGAGGTGATGCCGCAGTTGATCGCCAGCTTGCTCCACCGGGCGCCGGCCAGGTTCTCGGTGCGCTGCACCGGCCCGATCACCTCGAGCAGCGTCGCCAGGCGGTCGACCGCCGCGTCGTCGCCGCCGTCGTAACGCCCGAGCACGAAGCCACCGGCGGACGTGCGGTCGAAGACGCCCGGCTCGACCATCGACGCGCCCCAGACCACCACGCCGCCGATCACGCGCGCCGGATCGCCGAGGATGCGGCCCACGCGCTCCTCGCACAGGCCGTTCTGGAAGCAGACGACGCGGGCGTCGGGCGTCAGGTGCGGCAGGGCCTCGCGCATCGCCGCCTCGGCGTCGGTGGGCTGCGTCGCCAGCAGCACCGTGTCGAAGGGCCCCTCCGCCGCCGGGACGCCGAGATACGCCCGCCCAGCCACCGTGCGGGGCCCGCCCTCGCCGCGCAGGCGGAAGCCCTGCGCCGCGATCGCGTCGACCACGTCGCGGCTGCGCGCGACCGGGAAGACCCGTTGCCCCATCTCGATCAGACCCGCCGACACCACGCCGCCGATGCCGCCGCACCCCATCACCAGGAAGGACATGGGACCCCTCTCCGCGAACCCCGACGCGGCGCTCTTATCACAGCGCCGGGCCGGTAGGCTATGCTCACGCCGCCCCAGGCGAGCGGTGGCCGACGAGGCGCGACGGCCCCGGGCGAGAGACGGCCCCAGGCGAGGGAGGAGGCGCGTGAGAGCACGAGGCGTCTGCGCGGGATTGACGGTGGTGCTGGCGATGGCGGGCGTGGTCGGCTGCCACGGCGAGAGCGCGGCGCCCTCGACGCCCGCGCCGAAGGCGTCCCCGCCGCCTCTCCCGCCCGATCCCCCGGAGGTGGCCGGGCCCGAGGGCCCCTGGGCGGGCGAGACCACGCCCGTCGAGGCCTTCGTCGCCGAGCTGCGCGGCCGCCGGGACGCGCTCGAGGCCAAGGCCCGGCTCGACCCTCAGGACGTCGACAGCCGCCTCCAGCTGGTCGACGTGCTGCTGGATCTGGCGTCCGCCGAAGGCGACCTCGAGCTCCTGGTGCCGGCCCAGGCGCTGCTCGACCACAGCCTGGTCTTCCGGCCCGGCGACGAGGAGGTCCTCCGCCGCCGCGACGTCGTCCACCAGCGCACCGGGCGCTATGCGGCGCTCGCCGCCGAGCAGGAGACGCGCCGCCAACGGCGACCCGACGATCCGGCGCTCCGCCGGTCGCTCGCCGTCTCCTACTGGCACTCGGGCGCGTACGCCTACGGCCTCAACCACCTCGAGGGCACGAAGCTCCACACGCCGATGTCCGCGGACGAGCGGATCGAGGTCGCGCGCGTCATCTTCGAGAGCGGCGACACCGAGACCGCCGACGGACACCTCCGCCGGGCGCACCTCGCCGTCGAGGGGAGCTCGCCGCTGCCGCGCGCCCGCATCGACCACGCGCGCGGCCGCCTGCGCATGGAGACCGGCCGGTGCGGCGAGGCGCGCCCGTTCTTCGAGGCGGCGCGCCGACGCCTGCCCGCCGACCCGACCATCCTCGAGGATGTCGCGCGCTGCGCCGCCATCCTCGGCGACGTCGACGCCGCGCTCGGCCTCTACGACCAGGTGATCGCGCGCCACGACAGCCCGACGGCGCACACCGCGAAGGCGCGTCTGCTGAAGAAGAAGGGTGACGCCGGCGCCGACGCTGCATACCTCGCCGCCGACGCCGCCTGGCGCCGCGCCATCGACCGCTTCCCCTACCTGTACCTCGCGGACGCCGTCCGCTTCTGGACCGACGATCGCCTCGATCCCGACCTGATCGGCCGTTGGTCGCGCATGTCGAAGGAGGTCCGCCGCACCTCGATCTCCGAGCTCGTCACCGCCCGCGCCCAGGCCCTCGCCGGCGACAAGCGGTTTGCGCGCGACCTCGTCGACGGCACCCGCCGCTCGGGGCTGCGCACGGCCGCCTTCTTCCTCGAGCGCGCCGCCACCCTGAAGGCGCTCGCCGACGAGCCGGCCGCCCGCGAGGCGCTCGCCGAGGCCCGCAAGATCGACCCGACGGTCGAGGCGCCCCCCGGGCTCTGAGCGGGCGGCCCTTGCCCGACGCGGGCGCTGACGCCATCATGCCCGCGCCATGTCCCTCCGCCTCCTCCTCGGATTGATGGCGATCGTCAGCGCCCTGATGGTCGGCGCGGTCGTCTATCGCAAGATCCTCACGCCCGAGGTCGTGACCGTCGGCGAGCGGCGCTCCATGGAGCGCTTCTGCGGAGAGCGCTGCCTGAAGACGGGCATCCCCGACGGCCGGCCGAGCGCCGACGAGCTGCAGCGGACGACCCGCGCGTGCATCGACCGCTGCGTCGAGGACGCCATCCGGTCGCGCGAGCCCCTCACCCGCTGATCGCCGCGCCGTCTCCCCGAGACGGCGGTTGCAGACGTCGCCCTCCATCGCGGAAAGTTGAGGGCGACGCACTCAGAAAACTCACGACCGCCGCCCGAGGCGCCTGCGACGCGGGCGGCGCACGGCGGCGGCATCAGATTTGCACGAGGCGGCGCCTCGGAAGACCGTCTCAACGCCGACGGTGGGGAGTGGACACATGCAACTTCGACGCATTGGGCCTCTGGCGCTGATCTGTCTCGCGCTCGCGGCCTGCGATGTGGAGTCCTCGGGGGAGGACGGCAAGGGGGGCGCCGGCGGCGGCCTCGGCGGCGGCGGCGGAGCCGGCGGCGACGGCGGCGGCGGGGCCGGCGGCGACGGCGGGGCCGGCGGCGGCGGCGGCGGCGGCGGCTCGGTCGACGGCCCCTGTCCGTCGCTGAACGCCCAGGCCTGCGCCGGCCGCGAGGACTGCGCGCCGCTGAACGACGTCTTCGGCGACTTCGTCGAGTGTCGCGATCTGAACGGCGTCGCCTGCAGCCAGCTCGACGAGGGTCGATGCGACCGCCGCGACGACTGCGCCTGGGACGGCGAGGCCTGCGGCCAGCCGGTGCCCGAGTGCGAGGACCACGGCGCCCAGGCCGCCTGCGAGGGCGCGGGCTGTCATTGGTACGACGATGCCTGCCACGAGGAGGCGGAGATCCAGCCGGGCCGCTGCGACAAGCCCGACGAGGCGACGTGCGTTGCCGCCGAGGGCTGCGTGTGGACGCCGCAGGGCTGCCGCGAAGACGAGCAGCTCCCCACCTGCGACCGCCTCGCCGAGGGCGCCTGCAACGCCCGCCAGGACTGCCGCTGGAACGGTCGCGCCTGCGAGGTCGACCAGTCGCAGCTCGCCTGCGAGCAGCTCGAGATGAACGCTTGCGCGCTGCGCAACGACTGCGCGTGGAACGGCGAGACGTGCATGGAGCGCCCCGCCGGCCGCTGCGACACCCTCGACGAGGGCGCCTGCCAGGCGCGCGCCGACTGCGAGCCGATCTACAACGACGGGAACGAGGACTGCGGGTGCGGCGGCGCCGACGCCCGCCCGGCGCCCCCCTGCGAGGACCCGAACAACTGCGGCGGCGATCCCGTCCCGCCGTGCGACTGCGGCGGCGGCTTCCTCGGCTGCCAGCCGCGGATGATCGACTGCGGCCTCGTGCCGCCGGAGGCCTGCGAGGCCACCCCCGGCTGCCACCTCGAAGGCGCGAACGGCGGCGACGTCCCCGGCTGCGAGCCGCCCCCGCCCTGCGATTGCGCGCCCGGCGAGGACTGCGTCTGCGCCGAGCCCGCGCCCTGCGATCCGCCCCAGGGCGTCTGCGTGAACGACGACCCGGCCAACTGCGGCGCCCGCGGCATCAACGAGTGCGCCCGCGACGGTCGCTGCCGCGTCCAGGAGCGCGAGATCTGCGAGGACGGCGGCATGGGCGCCGATGGGCGCGACGGCGAGGCGCCCGACGCCGATCGCATCATCATCGCGCCGCCACCCTGCCAGGTGGAGCAGGTCTGCGTGCCCGCCGGCGGCCCCGGCCTCTGCGAGCAGATCGGCGACGCCGGCACCTGCTTCAACACCCCCGGCTGCGGCTGGGAGCAGATCCCCAACTGTGCGTGCGACGGTGGCGGCGCCCCGTTCCCCGACGACTGCGGCTGCGCGCCGGACGACCCGAACTGCGCCTGCGCGCAGCCCATCCGGCCCGCGCCGTGCGACCAGTGCTTCGCCTGCGTGACGATCGGCGGCGGCCTCTGCGAGAACCTGGCGCCGGAGCAGTGCGGCAACGTCCGCGGCTGCCATCTCGAGGAGTTCGAGGACTGCTTCTGCAATGGCGACATGCCCGCGCCCGACGGCCGCCGCCCCGCGCCCCCGCCCGACGCCGATCCGCCCGAGGGCGGCGGCGCTCCCGAGCCGTGCATCTGCCGGGTCGAGCTGCGCTGCGTCGGCGACGGCGGCAACGGGGGCTGCGAGGTCCTCGACCAGGCGCAGTGCGGCGGCCGCGAGGACTGCCGCTGGATGGCCTTCCAGGACGGCGACGGCGGCGGCTTCCCCGGCGGCGGTGGCGCCGGCGGCGCGGCGGGCGAGGGCGGCGGCTGCGCCTGCGCGGACGGCTCGCCGGACTGCGACTGCGATGCGCCCGGCGTTCCCTTCCCGGCCCCGCCGGCGCCGGTCCTCGGCCAGTGCGTGCCGAGCTGGTTCCCGCTCCAGTGCCACGAGCTCGACGCCGACCGCTGCGAGCAGAACGCGGAGTGCGTGGTCGTCGACGGCCCCGTCCCGCCGTGCCTGCCGTGCGCCGCGGACCAGCCCGACTGCCCGGTCTGCGAGCCCGCGCGCCTCTGCGTGAACATCCACGAGCACTGCAACGGGCTGCCGCCCGACGTCTGCGCCGCCGACGAGCGGTGCTTCCCCCGCGAGGAGGAGATCTGCTTCGGCGGCGGCGGGCCGGCGTGCCCGGAGGGCGCCGAGTGCCTCATCGCGCCGCCCCCCGACGAGGGCGAGTGCCAGGTGCAGCTCTTCTGCGTGCCGGTCCAGTTCGCCTGCGACCAGCTCCCGCCGGATCGCTGCGACGACGTCCAGGGCTGCCTGCGGCTCGAGGGCGACGCGGGCTGCTGGTCGGCGGATCCCGACGCCTGCTGGGGCCTCGATCTCGATCGCTGCGAGGCGCATCCGGCGTGCGACATCGGCCAGGGCGGCGCCTGCGGGTGCTTCATCGACGAGCGCGGCAACGAGGTCTGCGACCAGTGCATGGAGGTCGACCAGTGCATGCCGCGCCGCGAGGGACCGGTGATGTGCGGCGCCGACGGGGACTGCCCGGATGGCACCGCGTGCGTGAACGGCGTGTGCGGCGGCCTCGTCGGCGGACAGTGCGACGACGAGCGCGCCTGCCCGCCGAACGCCGTCTGCGTCGACGGCCTCTGCGTCCTCGTCCGCTGACCGGCCTCGCCAACACCTCCCCCCGAAGCCCGCCGATCTGCTAGCCTCCCCGGCGCATCACGCTGTGGGAGGCCGATGTTCCGCCGCGTTCTGGTCGCCAACCGGGGAGAGATCGCCGTCCGCGTCATGCGCACATTGCGCGACCGCGGCATCGAAGCGGTGGCGATCCACTCCGAGGTCGATCGTCACGCGCTGCACGTGCGCATGGCCGACCTCGCCGTCTGCGTGGGGCCCGAGGCGTCCCGCGAGAGCTACCTCAAGATGGACGCGGTCATCGACGCGGCGCGCCGCACCGGGGCCGAGGCCATTCATCCGGGCTACGGATTCCTCAGCGAAAACGCGGAGTTCGCGCAGCTGGTGCGCGACGCCGGGCTCGTCTGGATCGGTCCGCCGCCGGCGGCGATCGACGCGATGGGCGACAAGCTCGTCGCGCGGCGCACGGTGCAGGCGGCGGGCGTCCCGGTGGTGCCGGGCACGCTCGATCCGGTGCGCGACTCCGCCGCGGCCCTGCAAATCGCCCGCGAGATCGGCTTTCCGGTGATGGTGAAGGCGGCGGCGGGGGGCGGCGGCAAGGGCATGCGCCTCGTCGAGTCCGAAGACCGCTTCGTCGCCTCGGTCGAGGGCGCGCGCCGCGAAGCCGCCGGCGCGTTCGGTGACGACGCCGTCTACATCGAGAAGTTCGTGCGCGGGCCGCACCACGTCGAGATCCAGCTGCTGTGCGACACCCACGGCAACGCGGTCTACGTCGGCGAGCGCGAGTGCTCGGCCCAGCGCCGCCACCAGAAGGTGGTCGAGGAGTGCCCGAGCCCGTTCATCGACGCCGACCAGCGCGCGCGCATGGGCGAGGTGGCCGTCGCCGCCGCCCGCGCCTGCGGCTACGTCGGCGCCGGTACGGTCGAGTTCCTCGTCGGCGCCGACAAGTCCTTCTACTTCCTCGAGATGAACACGCGCCTGCAGGTGGAGCACCCGGTCACGGAGCTCGTGTACGGGGTCGACCTGGTCGACGCGCAGCTTCAGGTGGCCGCGGGCCGGCCCCTGCCGTTCACGCAGGCCGAGCTCGTCCCCCGGGGGCACGCGCTCGAGTGCCGCCTCTACGCCGAGGACCCCGAGACGTTCCTGCCGAGCCCCGGCCTCGTCACCGGCCTTCGTTGGCCCACGGGGCCCGGCGTGCGCGTCGACGCCGGCATCGACGCCGACGCCGTCGTGCCGATGAGCTACGACCCCATGGTGGCCAAGCTCTGCACGTGGGGCCGCGACCGCGACGAGGCCATCCGCCGCATGCGCCGCGCGCTCGACGAGACGGTCGTGCTCGGCATCACCACCAACATCGCCCTGCACCACCGCATCCTCGCCGCACCGGCGTTCGTCGCCGGCGACTACGACACCGGCCTGCTCGGCCGCGGCGTGCCCGAGCGCCCCGCCCCCGCCGAGGCCTGGTCCGACCTCGTCGTGGCCGCCGCCGCCGTCGCCCGCTTCGAGGCCGACCGCGCCCGGTCGCCGGCCGTCGCGGCCGCCCGCGAGAGCGACTGGAGAGCTCAGGGCCGCTGGCAGCACACGCGAAAGGCCTGATCGATGCGCTACACGGTCGAGATGGGCGGCAGGCTCGTCGACGTCGACATCGAGCCGAACGGCGCGGGCCGCTACCGCCTGACGATCGACGGCGGGACGCCCTTCGAGGTCGAAGCCGAGTCGAAGCCGGGGCGCGTGCACCTGATCGCCGGCGGCCGCAGCGTCTTCGCGCTCGTCGCGGCCCGTGGCGAAGGGCAGCACGTGCACGCGGACGGACACGACGCGGTGCTGCGCCTGCTGGACGAGCGCCAGCGCCGCCTGCGGGCGCGCGATGCCGGCGGCTTCGCGGCCGACGGCGCCCAGGTCGTGCGCTCGCCGATGCCCGGCAAGATCGTGGCCGTGCTGGTGAAGCCGGGCGAGCTCGTCGAGGCCGGGCGTGGACTCGTCGTCGTCGAGGCGATGAAGATGGAGAACGAGCTGCGCGCCGCCGGCGCCGGCGTCGTCAGCGCGGTGCGGGTCGCCGCCGGCGACCGCGTCGAGAGCAACGCCGAGCTGGTGGTGATCGAGGCGGAGGCCAAGGCATGAGCGAGGGTCGCACCAAGGAGCGTCAGGCGCGCTTCGAGACGTCGAGCGGGATCGAGGTGCCGCCGCTCCCCCGGCGGCCAAAGGACTTCGACGAGGCCGGCGACCTCGGCGCGCCCGGCGAGTTCCCGTTCACCCGCGGCGTGCAGCGCACGATGTACCGCGGCCGCCTCTGGACGATGCGGCAGTATGCCGGCTTCGGCACCGCCGAGGAGTCCAACCGCCGCTACCGCTACCTGCTTGCGCAGGGCACCACCGGCCTGAGCGTCGCCTTCGACCTGCCCACCCAGATGGGCATGGACAGCGACGATCCGCGCTGTGTCGGCGAGGTGGGCAAGGTGGGCGTGGCCATCGACTCCGTCGAGGACATGGCGGTGCTCTTCGATGCCATCCCGCTCGACCAGGTGTCGACGTCGATGACCATCAACGCGCCGGCCAGCGTGCTCCTGGCGATGTACGTGGCCGTCGCCGAGCGGCAGGGCGTCGCCTCGCCGCAGCTGCGCGGGACGATCCAGAACGACATCCTGAAGGAGTACGTGGCGCGCGGCACGTATGTGTTCCCGCCGCGGCCGTCGATGCGCCTCATCACCGACACGTTCGCGTGGTGCGGCCGGCACGCCCCGCAGTGGAACACGATCAGCATCAGCGGCTATCACATTCGCGAGGCGGGCAGCACCGCGGCCCAGGAGCTGGCGTTCACGCTGGCCGATGGCATCGCCTATGTCGAGGCGGCGCTGAAGGCGGGGCTCGAGCTCGACGCGTTCGCGCAGCGCCTCAGCTTCTTCTTCAACTGCCACAACCAGTTCCTCGAGGAGATCGCCAAGTTCCGCGCCGCGCGCCGGCTCTGGGCGCGGCTCATGCGCGACCGCTTCGGCGCCCGCGACGATCGTTCGTGCATGCTGCGCTTTCACACCCAGACGGGCGGCAGCACCCTCACGGCGCAGCAGATCGAGAACAACATCGTGCGCGTGGCCATCCAGGCGCTGGCGGCGGTGCTCGGCGGCACCCAGAGCCTGCACACGAACTCGAAGGACGAGGCGCTGGGCCTGCCCACCGACGCGTCGGCGCGCACCGCCCTGCGCACGCAGCAGGTGATCGCCCACGAGAGCGGCGTCGCCGACTTCATCGATCCCTTCGCCGGCAGTCATGCCATCGAGTGGCTGACCGACGAGCTCGAGAGAAAGGCGGTCGACTACATCGCGCAGATCGATCGCCTCGGCGGCATGGTGGCCGCCATCGAGCAGGGCTACGTGCAGCGAGAGATCCAGGACGCCGCCTACCGCTATCAGCTCCAGGTCGAACGCGGGGAGCAGATCGTGGTCGGCGTGAACAAGTACCAGAGCGCCGAGTCGGAGCCGGTCGAGGTGCTGCGCATCGACCCGGCCCTCGAGCGCGCCCAGATCGAGCGCGTGCGCGCCTTCCGCGAGAAGCGGGCGGCGGGCGTCCTCGAGCGCCATCGCGTGGCGCTCGTCGACGGCGCCCGCGGCGATGCGAACCTGGTGGGCCTCATCCACGACGCCGTGCGGGAGGGATTGACGGTGGGCGAGATCTGCGGAGCCCTCGAAACGGTCTTCGGACGCTACCGGGAGCCACTCTTCCTGTGAGCAACGACGAGAAGAAGCCGAGCCGGCGCGAGCTCCTCGCGCGTCTTGGGCGCACCGCCGGCGGCGTGGCGCTCGCCCGCTACCTGGCCGCCTGCGCCTCCGAAGAGGACGACGCCGCGCGCGCCGCCGACTACCAGCCCGACGCTTCGCCCGCGCAGCAGCGCCCGGATCCGGACGCGGTCGCCGGCGAGGTCGACTCGGCGCCGGACGCGGCCCCCGATGCCGCGCTCGATCCCGACGCCGCGCCCGACGCCGCGCCCGACCCCGACGCCGCGCCGCCACCGCCCGATCTGTCGCCGGTGCGCGGCGATGGCACGCACCCCTTCGACTACATCGACACCCTCGTCATCGTTCAGTTGGAGAACCGGTCCTTCGATCACATGTTCGGGTCGCTGCGCCTGCTCGAGGGCCGCGAGGATGTCGACGGCCTCACCGCCGACATGCTCAACCCCGACCGCGAGGGCAGTCCGGTGCCGACGGGGCTGCTGCCCCCGGAGGCGGTCGTCATCGACCCCGACGTACCGCACGGCCGCAGCGCCTGCCTGCGCCAGTGGAACGAGGGCGCCAACGACGGGTTCGTACGCGAGTGGGCCGAGCGCCTGTCGCAGGAGGAGCAACGCAAGCTGCCGTGGGTCATGGGCTACTACACCCGCGACACGCTGCCGGTGCACTATGCCCTCGCCGACCAGTTCACGCTGTGCCAGCGATGGCATGCCTCGCTGCTCACCTCGACGTGGCCCAATCGCTACTACAGCCACTGCGCGTCGTCGGGTGGCATCTGGCACAACAACGCGCTCATCAACGAGCCCACGCCCTACCCGCTCCTGGCCGCCGCCGGCCTCAGCTACCGCACGTACTACACGAACCTGTACTTCACGCTGACCATCAACTCGCTGCGCGAGAAGCGCGCGGTCAAGTCCGACAAGTTCTTCGAGGACGCCGCGGCCGGCACGCTGCCCAACGTGAGCATCCTCGAGCCGGCGTTCTTCGTGAACGACAACCACCCGCCCGCCGACGTGCGGATGGGCGAGGCGTTCCTCGGGAGCGTGTACGAGGCGTTGCGGCAGTCGCCGCAGTGGAACCGCTGCCTGCTCGTCATCTTCTACGACGAGCACGGCGGCTTCTTCGATCACGTGCCGCCGCCGAAGGCGCAAGGCGAGACACGCGCCGACCAGGGCTTCGACCAGCTCGGCTTCCGCGTGCCGGGGCTCGTCATCGGGCCGCTGGCGAAGCGCGGCTTCGTCTCGAGCACCGTGTTCGACCATTCGTCGGTGCCCTCGCTCATCAGCAACGTGTTCGGCCTCGACCACGTCAACGAGCGCTCGCGGCTGGCCGGCGACCTGGCCGAGGCGCTCGACGTGCGCTACGCCCGCGGCGTCGAGCGGCCGGTCCCGGTGCCGGTGGAGCCGGTGGCGGTGCCGGTCGATGCGTTCGAGCGCGCGATGTACGCCGACGCGAATCAGCCGGAGTTGCAGCAGTGGATGCGCCGCGCCGGGATGGCGCACCACGACAGCCTGCCCGAGCGGCGCCGCGTCATCCGGCGCTTCCTGCACCACGCCACGAAGCTCGGGGCCATCAAGCTCGTCTGACGGCGACCTCGGCCCGCGCGTCGGCCTGGACGTCGGCGCCGGCCCGACCCCAGGCGACCGCGAGCGCCCCTGCGGGCTCCGGGCGCGGTGCGAACGCGGGCGGGCGGACGGCGGCCACGGCCCGGCGGACGCGCTCGCCCCCCGCGCCCTCCGCCCAGGCGACCACGCGCGCGGCGAAGCGGGCGTGCTCCGCCTCGTCGCGCGCGATGGCCCGCAGGTGCCCGGCCACCGGCTCGCGCGCACGCCCAGCGGCGCGACGCACGATCGCGGCGGCGAGGCCCTCGCCGAGCACGCCCTCGCGCTGCCCCTCGACGGCGAGGACGTCGAGCGGGGGCGGCGGCCCGTCGGGCACCGGCACGGGCGGGGCGCCGAGCCGGCATCCGAGCAGCGCGCCGGCGACCGCGAAGCAGCGCCGGGCGTGATCCGCCTCGTCGCGCGCCGCCTGCCGCGCCTCCCCGACGAGCGCGTCGGGCGCGCCGTGCGCGGCCAGGTCTCGCGCCAGCTTCTCGAACGTGGCGACCGACGCGTGCTCGGCGAAGGCGTCGTCGAGCCAGGCGCGCGCGATCGCCCCGGCGCCCGCGGCCGCCCGCTCGCGAACAGCGGCGCCCGCACCACCCGACCGTCGCGGCGCAGCGGACGCCCATGCCCGAAGCTGAAGTCGAAGTCGCCCGCGACCGGGATGGGGAGCTTCACCGCGATCGACACCCCCGCCTCTCCGGCGTCGCCGCGAATCGGCACCGTGAACCGGCCGGCGACCGAGAGGAAGGACACGCTGAAGAACGGCCCGAGGTGGAGGCCCTCGTGCGCGCCCTCCCGGTCGCGGAACCGCGACCAGCCCGCCTCGAGGCCGAAGACGGTCAGGAACGCCTGCGCGCCGAACGTCCAGCGTGGGTCGTCGTCGTAGAAGCGGGCCTGCACCAGCGGGGACACGCCGAAGAAGTCCTTCGAGTTCGGGTAGAAGGGCACCGTCAGCTCGAAGCCGGGGCCGCTGCCGCCCGCTTCGCCCCACGTGATCGAGTGCAGGTAGCCCGGCGCGACGAAGACCACGGGCTCGGCCAGCGCGGGGGCGGCGGCCAGGGGCGCGGCGGCGGCGATGAGGAGGGGTGTGCGCACGACCGGGAGCGTAACCGCAATGGGCAGCGCCCGTCACGGGCGCCCGAAGGCCCCCGCCGAGCATCGGCCTCTCAGGAGGTGCGCATGCCGGTGGTCCCCTGGCTCGCGCTCGTGCCGGTCCTCGCCTGCCCCGTCTGCGACACGGGCACCGGCCGCGAGGTGCGCGCCGGCATCCTCGGCGGCGACGTCGCCCTCACCCTGCTCGCCGTCACTCTACCCTTCACCCTGGTGGCGTGCATCGTCGCCTTCATCCACTTCGGGAGGCCGAAATGACTCTGCGGCCACTGATCTCCGCCGGTCTGTTGCTTGGCGTCGGCATGGGCGGCTTCATCGACGGCATCATCTTCCACCAGGTCCTGCAGCTGCACTCCATGCTCTCGGCGGTGCGCCCGCGGGACAGTCTCGTCGGCCTCGAGATCAACATGTTCTGGGACGGCTTGTTCCACGCGTTCACGTGGATCACGACCGCCGTCGGGCTCTGGCTGCTCTGGCGCGCCGCGCGCCGGCCCGAAGTGCCGTGGCTCGGGCGGGCGCTCGTCGGCGCCATGGTGGCGGGCTGGGGTCTGTTCAACTTCGTCGAAGGCATCGTCGATCACTTCCTGCTCCAGGTGCACCACGTGGTCGAGAGCGCCGGTCTGTCGGTCTGGGACTGGCTGTTCGTGGGATCGGGCGTGCTGATGATGGTCGTGGGATGGGCGATGGTTGCCACCACGCGGCCACGCGACACGAGCGATCGCTGGGTGGAGGCGCACCGGACGCCGTGACACGTCGGACTTTCCCGGACTCGCGCACCTCGTGTACGCCATCCTGGGCGGCGCGGACGTCGCCGCCGGAGGTCGCCTGGTGCGTTTCGCCCCCCCGTTGCTCGTCGCGCTCGCCCTGATCGCCTGCGAAGAGGCGCCGCTCGAGGGCGACAGAGCGCGATCGCCCGACGCCGCTCGCCCGGACGCCGGCGCCGGCGACGCCGCGCGCCCCGGCGACGCCGCGTCGCCCGACGCCACGCCTGGCGACGCCGCCCGCCCCGACGCGGCGCCGGGCGATCTCGACGCCGCGCGCCCCGGTCCGTCCGACGCCCTCTCCGCGGACGCCGCGCGCCCCGACGCGTCGGCGCGCGACGCCCGGCCGCCGCCGATGCCCGACGCCGCCGACGTCCCCTACGAGTTCATCTGCTACGACGGCCTCGACGGCGACGGGGACGGCCGCACCGACTGCGAGGACCCGGACTGCCGGGGCAACGGCGGCTGCTTCGACGCCCCGGAGCGCTGCGACAACGGCCGCGACGACAATGGCGACGATCGGGTCGACTGCGACGACGTGCTCTGCCTCGGCGACGCCGCCTGCCCGCTCCCCGACGTCGCGCCGTTCACCACCGACGAGGTCCAGGCGCTGCTCGAGGCGCGCTGCGCGCCGTGCCACTTCCCGCCCGCCCCGGACGCGCTGCTCGACCTCACCGCCCCGTTCGCGGACGTGACGGTCGGCGTCGTCTCCACCGAGGTGCCGCCGATGCTGCGCGTCGCGCCGGGCGACCGCCAGGCGAGCTACCTGTACCGCAAGGTCGCGTACAGCTATCGGCCGGTGGGCGGCGGCGAAGGCATGCCGCCCGAGCAGCCGCTGCTCGCGACGGACGTGGAGCGCCTCGGCCGCTGGATCGACGCTCTGCCGCGCGGAGACTGACAGCGCCGCCGCGTCTCCGTGTTACAACTCGCGCTGACGCGCGGCGGGAGGTGGCCCATGAAGCGCAAGGCGATCGCGGCGGTGGCGCTCCTGATGGCGATGCCGGCGGCGGCCGACGAGGCACTGCGGGTGCCCGCCGGCGCGGCCGAGGCGGCGGCGGCCGGCGGCCTCTCGTTGTCGCTGGCGCCGCAAGCGGTCCTGCGGGCGCTGAAGGCGGTGGGGCGCGCCCCGGTGGCCGACGGATGCGCCGTCGGACAGTGCGCGCCCGGCGACCAGGCCTGCCGGCAGAACGTGTTCCACGCCGTGCTCGGCTGCCTCGACGACGGCCGCCTCGCCGCGCTGCCCGACTGCGCCGACTGCCCCGCGCCCGGCGCGGGCACCACGCTCTTCCGCGCCCACGGCGGCGGCGTGACGCTCTACGGCGCCATCGGCCCGCAGCGTGCCGTCGGACCGCGCCTGCTCCACGCGATCGGCCGCGCCGTCGAGGCGCCGCCGCTCCTGAACTTCGCACCCGCCGAGGGAGGACCCCCGTGAAGACGCTCGATCCGCGGCGCACCCAGGCCTACGTCGACGAGGTCTGGACGCAGCACGCACTGCCCGCGCTCGTCGACTACATCCGCATCCCCAACAAGTCGCCGATGTTCGACAAGCAGTGGGCCGAGCACGGCCACATGGACGCGGCGGTGCAGCTCGTCGCCGACTGGTGCCGCACCCACGGCCCCGCGGACATGCGGCTCGAGGTGCGGCGCCTCGAGGGCCGTACACCGTTGATCTTCATGGAGATTCCGGCGAGCGAGGGCACGACCTCCGACCGCACGGTGCTGCTGTACGGGCACCTCGACAAGCAGCCGGAGATGTCGGGCTGGCTCGAGGGCCTCGGGCCGTGGACGCCGGTGCTGCGCGGCGACCGGCTCTACGGTCGCGGCGGCGCCGACGACGGCTACGCGGCGTTCGCGGCGGTCACCGCACTGCAGGCGCTGCGCGAGCAGGGCATCCCGCACGCGCGCTGCGTGGTGCTCATCGAGGCCTGCGAGGAGAGCGGCAGCCCCGACCTCCCGTTCCACCTCGATGCGCTCGGCGACCGGCTCGGCCCGGTCGACCTCGTGATCTGCCTCGACTCGGGCTGCGGCAATTACGAGCAGCTGTGGCTCACCACTTCGCTGCGCGGCATCCTCACCGGCGACCTGCGCGTCGAGGTGCTCCGCGAGGGCGTGCACTCCGGCGACGCCGGCGGCGTGGTGCCCGAGACCTTCCGCATCCTGCGCCAGCTGCTGTCGCGCCTCGACGACGAGGCCACCGGGCGCGTGCTGCCGGATGGGCTGTGGGTCGACATCCCGCCCGAGCGCACCGAGCAGGCGCGCGCGGTGGGCGGCGTGCTCGGGCCCACCGTCTACCAGCGCTTCCCCTTCCGCGACGGCGCGCGTGCGATGACCGAGGATCCGACCGAGGCCATCCTGAACCGCACGTGGCGGCCGTCGCTGGCGATCACCGGCCAGGCGGGCCTGCCCGAGCTGGCGAACGCCGGCAACGTCCTGCGCCCCGCCACCGCGGTGAAGATCTCGATGCGCCTGCCCCCCACCCTCGACGCGGCCGCAGCGCTGGCGCTCGTCAAGCGCGAGCTCGAGCGCGACCCGCCCTCCGGCGCGGCGGTCACGTTCACGGGCGACGCCCAGGGCGGCTGGAACGCGCCGGTCATGGCGCCGTGGCTGACCGAGGGGGTGGCCGCGGCGTCCCAGCGCTTCTTCGACAAGCCGGCGATGCTGATGGGCGAGGGTGGCTCCATCCCTTTCATGGGCATGCTCGGCCGCAAGTTCCCCCAGGCGGGCTTCGTGATCACCGGCGTGCTCGGCCCGGAGTCGAACGCCCACGGGCCCAATGAATTCCTGCACCTGCCGACCGCGCGCCGACTGACCGGCTGCGTGGCGGACCTCGTCGCCGCCCACCGCGGCCAGCTCGACCGGTGATCTGACCCGCGCCGGCCGCCCTCCCGGCACACGTCATGCAGTCGAATCCCTCCAGGGAGGGATTCGACTTGAAGATCGCGCTCGCGTCGAGCACCGACGATGCCGCCCGACACCGGGCGGAGGCCGCCGAAGCAGAACCAGCGGGAAACATGCCCCGGACGCTCGATGCGCGACCGGTAACGGCGGGGGCGCGGCCCGACGACGGACGCGGGCACCTCGACGTGCTCGGAGCGCTGTCGCCCGACGTGCTCTTCACGTTCCGCCGACGCGGCGACGGCGTCGCGTGGGTGCCCTACGCCTCCGCGGCGGTCTGGGACGTCCTCGGCCTGCGCCCCGAGGACGTGGTCGACGACCTCCGGCCGTTCCTCGAGCGCGTCCACCCCGATGACGCCGACCGCGTCGTCGACTCCATCCGGGCCACGATGAACCCACCGCGCGACTGGCGCCTCGAGTTCCGCGTGCTGCACCCGGAGCGCGGCGAGCGCTGGGTCGAAGGACGGTCGACCCCTGTCGTGGGGGCCGACGGCGTCGTGACATGGTACGGCGTCCTCGCCGACGTCACCGCACGGAAACACACCAAGCTGGAGCTGACACGGCAGAAGCACTTGCTCGAACAGGCCGAGCGGCTCGGCAGCTTCGGCAGCTGGGAGTGGGACGCGGCGACCGGCCGTTCGCGCTGGTCCGACCATCTCTTCCGCATGCACGGTCTCGAGCCGGCCGGGCACGGACCTTCGATCGAGACCGCCATCGGCCTGGTCCACCCGGAAGACCGGGCGCGGCTGCTCGAGCGGGTCGTGAACGGCCTGGCGAAGGGCGAGGGCTTCGAGCACGAGTACCGCATCGTGCGCGGGCACGGCGAGGTGCGGTGGTTTCACTGCTGCATGGAGGTGATCGCCGGCGAGCAGATCGGGCTGCGCGGCATCGTGACGGACGTCACCGAGCGCAGGCTGGCCGACGAGGCGCTGCGTCGCTCGCAGGCGCGACTGCGCGCGGCGCTCGAGCGGGGAGGCATCGGCACCTGGGTGATCACGCCGAAGGAAGGCACCATCTGGTGGGACGACGCCCTCGGCGACCTCGTGGGCCGCCCCTGGGATCCCGCCTGGACGCTCGATGAGATCGTGAGCTGGTACCACCCCGAGGATGCCAGGCGGCTCGCGGAGTCGCTCGCCTTGGCCACGGCGACCGGCGTCTTCGCCGCCGGCGACTTCCGCTACATCAAACCCGACGGTGAGGTGATCTGGCTGACGATCGTGGGGCACGGGGAGCGCGACGCGCGCGGCGACGTCGTGAAGCTCACCGGCGCCACCTTCGACGTCACCCAGCGCAAGCGGACGGAGCAGCTCTTCGCCGTCGAGGGCGCCATCAGCCGCATCCTCAACGAAGCGGACACGCTCGAGGAGGTCTGGCCGGCGATCCTGCGCGCGTTCGGCGAGCTCGTGGGGTGGCGGTTCGGCGCGTTCTGGGAGGTGGTTGCCGGGAGCGAGGTCCTGCGCTGCGTCGAGGCGTGGGCGGCGCCCGACCTGCCCGCCGGCCTCGCCGAGGGCCTGCGCGGCGCCACGTGCCGGCGCGGCGCGGGCCTCCCCGGCGAGGTCTGGGCGAGCGGGACGCCGATCGTCCGGCCGCCCGCCGACGCGCCGGAGCCGCCCGACGGGGACGCCGGGCTGCGCTGGCACCTCGCCTTCCCGCTCCTGAACAAGGGCCGGGTCGAGGGGGTGGTAGAGCTCGCACGCGCCGAACGATGCGAGCTCGACCCGGCCCGCCTCGCCATGATGGCGCGGTTCAGCGACCACCTCGGGCAGTTCCTGGCCCGCCGGCGGGCCGAAGAGGCCGTCCGCCGCTTCACCACGCTCAGCCCCGCCGTGAGCTACGCCCTGCGCGTGGACGACCACGGCGTCCTCGTCCCGGTCTGGTCCAGCGACAACCTCGAGGCGATGACCGGCGACCGCCCGGCGGACGCCGCCAGCGCCGACTGGTGGCCGTCGCGCGTCCACCCCGACGACCTCGAGCGCGCGCGGGCCGCCAGCAAGGCCCCGGACGCCCGCGGCGAGGTAGTGCAGGAGTACCGGGTGCGGCGAAGGGACGGGAGCTATCTCTGGGTGCGCGACGCTCAGCGCCATCTATACGACGAGCAGGGCCGGCTCGCCGAGGTGATCGGCATCTGGTCGGACGTCACCGAGCGCGTGCACCTCGAGGCGCAGCTCCGCCAGGCGCAGAAGATGGAGGCGATCGGCTTGCTCGCCGGCGGCATCGCCCATGACTTCAACAACCTGCTCACGGTGATCTCCGGCGGGGCGACCGTCCTCGCCGATCTCGTCGCCAGCGACGACGCCTGTGCGGAGATCGTCGCCGAGATCGCCGAGGCGGCCGGGCGCGCCGCCTCGCTCACCCGGCAGCTCCTCGTCTTCAGCCGGAGGCAGGTGATGGCGCCGCAGGTGCTCGACCTCAACGAAGTGGTGACGCGCTCGATCTCCATGCTCAAGCGCCTCATCGGCGAGCACATTCAAGTCGAGTGCGCCCTGGCGGCGCGGCCGGGGCACGTGCGCATCGACGCCGGCCAGATGGAGCAGGTCATCCTGAACCTGTGCGTCAACGCCCGCGACGCGATGCCGCAGGGCGGCAGCCTGGTGCTCTCGACGCGCGCGGTCCACGTCGACGAGGCCGACTGCCGACACCAGCCGGACCTGCACCCCGGCGACTACGTCGTCCTCGCGATCGCCGACACGGGCACGGGCATGTCGCCCGAGGTCCTCGCCCGCGCCTTCGATCCCTTCTTCACCACCAAGCCGGTCGGCCGCGGCACCGGCCTCGGTCTCGCCACGGTGTTCGGCATCGTCCGGCAGGCCGAGGGGCGCGTCACGGTGCGCAGCGAGGTCGGCCGCGGCTCCTGCTTCGAGGTGTTCCTGCCGCTGGCCGGCGCCGGGGCGGCCCCCGCGACCGCGCGGGCGGAGGGCGCCGGCGAGGGCTGCGAGACCGTGCTGCTCGTCGAGGACGAGCCGGCCGTGCGCCGCGTGGCCCGCCGCAGCCTCGAGGGGGCGGGCTACACCGTCCTCGAGGCGCCCGACGGCCCCGCGGCGCTCGAGCTGCACGCCCGCCACGGCGACGTCGACCTGCTGGTGACCGACGCGGTGATGCCGAAGATGTGCGGTCGCGAGGTGGCCGAGGCGCTCCGCGCCCGCCAGCCGGGCCTGCGTGTGCTCTTCCTCAGCGGGTACACCGACGACGAGACCCTGCGGACGGGCGTGCTCGCCGCCGACGAGGCCTTCCTGCCGAAGCCGTTCTCCCCGGTGACCCTCTCGCGGAAGGTGCGCGAGGTGCTGGACGCTCCGTGACGCGCCGCGTCAGCGGGCGTTCAGGGCGAGGGCGATCGCGGCGGCGACGGCGATGGCGAGGGTGATGACGGCGCCGAGCCAGCTCGGACGGCGCCGCTCGGCGGTGGCGTGGAAGACGGCGGGCGCCTCGGCGTCGCCGCTGCGCTCGCGGAACGTCGCGGTCTCCGGGTGGTCCATGCGCGCGACCTCGTCCTCCCACGAGGCGCTCGCGCGCTCGGCGCGCTTCGCCTGGGTCGCACGGGCGGCCTTGCTGACGGGGCGGCCTTTCTTCGCGGCCATCTCGACTTCCTCTCCGGGAATGGGCGGCGCAGGGTAGCGCGGGGGCGACCCCGACGCTACCGGTGGCACCCGACGCCCATGACGCGCATCCTTGCGCACGGAGGACGCGCATGACCGACCGCACCGGGCACCTGATCGAGCTGATCCGCGATTCGATCATCGGCGCCGACCAGGCCCTCGACGGGCCCTTCGGCCCGCGCCGCATCACCTACGCCGACTACACCGCGTCGGGGCGCTCGCTGTCGTTCATCGAGGACTACGTGCGGCACCAGGTCATGCCGCTGTACGCCAATACACATACGGAGACCTCGGGCACCGGCCGGCAGACGACGCGCTTCCGCGAGGACGCCCGCGCGATCATCGCGCGCGCCGTGGGGGCCAGCGACGACGACGTGGTGATCTTCTGCGGCGCAGGCGCCACGGGGGCGATCAACAAGCTCGTCGACGTGATGAACCTGCGGCTGCCCGCGGACCTCGACGCCCGCTACGGGCTGCGGAGCCACATCCCCGCCCACGAGCGGCCGGTCGTGTTCATCGGCCCCTACGAGCACCACTCCAACGAGCTGCCGTGGCGCGAGTCGATCTGCGACGTCGTGACCATCGACGAGGACGCCGACGGGCGCATCGACCTCGCCCACCTCGAGCGCGCGCTGAAGGCCCACGCCGACCGGCCGCTGCGCATCGGCAGCTTCTCGGCGGCCTCGAACGTGACCGGCATCGGCTCCGACACCCGGTCGATCGCCGCGCTGCTGCACCAGCACGACGCGCTGTCGTTCTGGGACTTCGCCGCCGCCGGTCCGTACGTGAAGATCGAGATGAACATGCAGGACGACCGCCCCGACGGCCACCTGACCTACAAGGACGCGGTCTTCATCTCGCCGCACAAGTTCATCGGCGGCCCCGGCACGCCCGGCGTGCTCGTGGCGAAGAAGGCGCTGTTCAAGAACCGCGTGCCGACCTGTCCCGGCGGCGGCACCGTCTGTTACGTGGGCCCGAAGCACCACGACTACCTCGCCGATCCCGTCCACCGCGAGGAGGGCGGCACGCCGGCCATCATCGAGTCCATCCGCGCCGGCCTGGTCTTCCAGCTCAAGGAGGCGGTGGGCGTCCCCGCCATCAAGGCGCGCGAGCAGGACTTCATCCGCCGCGCCATCGACTCGTGGCGGCGCAACCCGAACATCCGCATCCTCGGCAACCCCGATGCGTGGCGGCTGTCCATCGTGTCGTTCGTGATCCGCCACAAGGACCGCTACCTGCACCACAACTACGTGGTGGCGCTGCTCAACGACCTGCTCGGCATCCAGGCCCGCGGCGGCTGCTCGTGCGCCGGCCCGTACGGGCACCGGCTGCTGGGCATCGACCTGTCGCGGTCGCAGGCGTTCGAACGCGAGATCCTGCGCGGCAGCGAAGGCATCAAGCCCGGCTGGGTGCGGGTGAACTTCAACTACTTCATCAGCGAGGCGACGTTCGAGTTCCTGCTCGCGGCGATCCACCTCGTCGCCGACGAGGGCTGGAAGCTGTTGCCGCAGTATGCCTTCGACCCGCAGACCGGCGCGTGGTGGCATCGCGGCGGACGCCCCGAGCCGGCGATGCGGCTGACGGACGTGACGTATGCCAGCGGTCGCATGGAGTACCGCTCGCGGCATGCCACGGAGCCCGAGAGCGCGCTGCCCGGCCACCTCGAGGAGGCGCGGCGCACCCTCGCTGCCGCCGGGGTGCCGCCGTCGGTCGAGGACGCGCCGCGCACCGACGACTTCGAGGCGCTGCGCTGGTTCCCGCTGCCGGGCGAGATCGCGGGAGACGGCCGAAACTAGCGCGCGGCGAGCGTGACGACGGTGGGCGTCCAGCCTTCGCTCTCGAGGCGCGCGTCCCCGAAGACAGCAGCGCCATGCAGCTGCGCGGCGAGGCGCAGGTCGCCGTCGGGACCGAACGCCAGGCCACCGAAGTGCAGCATGCCGCCCTCGGCCACGTCGAAGCGGAACGAGCGCCGCCAGCCGCCGTCGCCATCGAACACGTGGATGGCGAGGCCGTCGGGGCCGCACAGCGGCGACGCGACGGCGACCGCGTCGGTGGCCGGGTAGACGGCGAGGTGCGGGATCGACTCGAAGCGGCCATCGTGACAGTCGGAGGCGGGGGCGGCGATGGCACTCCAGGACGCATGGCCCGCATCCGGCGTGCGGAAGACGCGCAGGTCCCGGCGGCTCGCCCAGGCGAGCGCGGTCACCGCGCCGCCCGGCGTGACGCGGACGTGGCCGCGCACGGAGTCCTCGAGCGTGTAGACGCCGGCGCCGGTGGGCTCGCCGCCGTCGTCGAAGGCCACGGAGAAGGCGCCGCGGGCCTGGGCGTCGGTCCCGAGGCCCGGCAGCGGCTCCGCGGGCGCGTCGACGCCGCCGCCGAGCATCCCGGCGGCCAGCAGGCGGCCGTTCGTGGCGACGGTGACGGTCTGCAGCGCGAGCCAGGCGCGGTCGCGGTCGGTCGCCCAGCGCCAGCGCTCCCGGCCGTCGGCGTCGAGGCGCACGAGGGCCGCCGTCAGGCCGCCCCAGCCCCCCGCGATGGGCCGCGCGGCGGCGAAGGTCGCGGCGACGCCGCCGTCGGGCAGCGCGACGACCGAGGCGTGCGGCCCCCACAGCACGTCGAGCGGGCGCCGCCAGGCGCGGGCGCCCTGCCGCTCGACGAAGGTGGTGGGGTACTCCTCGGGCTGCGGCGTCGTCGGGGCGGCGTGGGCGCGCAGGTTGCCGCTCGCGCCTGCCAGCAGCAGGTCGTCGCCGTCGAAGGCGAGCGCCTGCACGACGATCTCGTCCGCGAGGCCGAGGTGGCGCGCGCGGCGGAGCGCGCCGCCCTGTCCGAGCACCGCGATGAACCGGCGCGTCCGCAGATCGTCGGCCCTCACGCCGGGCAGGCCGGCGTCCTCGCGGAACAGCGCCGACACCGCCACGTCGCCGCCGGCGGACACCGCGATCGGGATGGGCATCGTCCGGTCGTTCCACGGCGCGCCGGCGCCGACGAGGAAAGCGCCGCCGACGCGGTCCGCGCCGAGGTCGACGACGGCGGTCAGCTCGCCGAAGCCCGGCGGGGCGACGAGCGTGCACGCGCTCCCCTGCCCTGCGCAGGCGCCCGTCCACGCGGCGGCCGGCGGTGATGCGCTCAGCGTGACGGGGGTGCAGGCGGGCAGCTCGACGCGGCACGCGCCCTCGCACACGGGATCGGGCATCGCGCCTCGGCACGCGCAGTCGAGGCCGCCTGCGTCGCTCGACAGGCGCACGCGCGTCGTCGCGTCGGACGCGCCGCGGAGCCGGAGGCCGGCACCGAGCACATGTCCGCCCACGCCGGGCGGGCAGTCCACACCGGCGGCGCAGCGCCGCAGGCCGCAATCGCTCGGCTCGCCGGGGCAGTCCCAGAAGGCGACCGCGCCGGCCTCGCCGGGCACGCACGTCGCCGCGTCTTTGCGGCAGGCCGTGCAGCCGTCGGCGTCGGTCGCGTTCTCGTCGTCGCAGGCCTCGCCCACCTCGACGAGGCCGTTGCCGCACGTCGCCGGCTGCTCGATGTGGACCGCGGGCCCCGGGCCGCAGTCGCCCCGCGGCGCTTCAGCGTGGACCAGCGCCACCGTGCCGACGACGTGCAGCGGCTTCGCCCGCGGGCCGAGGCGCACGAAACGCACGTGCCCGGCGACGTCGGCGCCCAAGAGCTGCAGCTCCACGCGCCGGGTGTCGCGGGCGAGCACGACGGAGCCGTCGGCGAGCGGCACGCCGACCGCGGCGCGCAGCAGCGTCGAGCGCGCGGGGACCGGCGCGCCCGGCGGCGAGTGCAGGACGAGGAGGGGCTCGTCGGCGGACACCGAGACCTCGACGCGCACCGGCAGCTCGGCGTGGTCGTCGTCCACCCGCAGCTCGAAGGTCGGGCCGGCCACCTCGGCGTCGACGTGGCGGAGGCCCTCGCCGGCGCAGGTCTGCTCGAGGCGCGGGCCGCACTCGGTGGCGGCGGCGAGAGGGAGCGCGAGCAGCGCGAGCAGCGCGTGCGGACGCGGCATGGGCGGTGACCTCCGGGTGACGCGGCGACGTTAGCGTCGGGAGCAACGCGCGTTCCACCGCGCGAGGCGGCGCGGGACGGGCCGGGTGTGAACGCCGGGACACGGCGCCGTGACCCTCGCGACCCGCGCGGGCCGCGCGCCCCGTCGCCCTCGGACCTGCGCCGACGCCCGGAAATCCGCCGAACGGCGGCGCCCCCTTGACCTTGCTCGCGGCGGGTCTGGCATCTTCGCGGCCATGGACGGATTTCTCTGGGTCTGCGCCGTCGGCGCGCCGCTCACGGTCCTGGCGGCGGCGCTGCGCAATCGCTTCTTCGCGATCTTCCTCGCGGTCATCGTGGGCGTGCAGTCGATCGCGGCCGCCGCGGTCACGCCCGAGCTGCCCATCCCCGACGCGGTCGCCGTCGCGCTGCAGGCGCTCGTCTACCTGTACGTGCTGCACCTGACGCGGCCGCGCATGGGCACCGCCGCGTGGCGCGTCACGGTGGCGCTGCCGGCGCTGGTGTGGGCCGGCGGCAGCCTGCTGGCGGTGCCGTGGGCGGTCGCAGGCGCGCTGGGCGCCGACTGGCGGGGCGAGTGGGTGCCGTTCGCGCTGGCGTTCCTCGGGGCCGTGCAGTCCCTCTTCCCGCGCCGGACCACGGTCGACCTGGCGCTCGACGGCGCCCACGTCGAAGGGGCGCGGCGCTGGCCGAAGGGCCGGCAGCGCGTGGAGCGGCCGCTGCGGATCGTCCAGATCACCGATCCGCACCTCGGGCCGTTCATGTCGGAGCGCCGCTTCCGCAAGCTGTGCCGCCAGGTCGTCGACATCAATCCGGACCTGGTGCTGCTGACCGGCGACTACCTCACGCTGGCGTCGAACCGCGCGCCGCTGCGCGACGGCATGACGCTGCTCGGCCGCGCGCTCGAGCCGCTGAAGGCGCTCGAGGGCCGCACTTTCGCGTGCCGCGGCAACCACGACCTCGAGGCGCCGGAGCACGTGGCGCGGGGCCTGGCCGAGGCCGGCGTCCGCCTGCTGGTCGACGACGCGGTGACCGTCGACACGCCCGCCGGGCCGGTGCAGCTCGTCGGCGCCGACTTCCACTGGCGCGGCGCGCGCGAGAAGCTCGCCGCGCTCGACGCGCGCCACCCGCGGGCCGAGGGCGCGCTGCGGCTCTGGCTGCTCCACAACCCCGGTCACTTCAAGCATCTGCCGGACGACGCGGCCGACCTCGTGCTCTCCGGCCACACCCACGGCGGCCAGATCGGCCTCGTGGCGCTGGGCCTGCCGACCACGCTCGTCAGCCTGTTCAGCGACGTGCCCGACCATGGCCTGTGGGCGCGGGGGAAGGCGCGGCTGTACGTCCACCGCGGGACGGGGCACTACGGCTTCCCGGTGCGCGTCGGCGTGCCGGCGGAGGAGAGCGTGCTGCAGATCCACCGCGCCGAGCCGCCGCGCGCCGACGGCTGACGTGCCTCCCGCCGGTCGAGGTCGGCATTGGGTCCGCCACGGCGGGGACGGTTCGTCGAGATGGCGTTGGCCGGCGAGGGATTGCGGGCGCTCGTGCCGTCGCCGCTCCCGCCGATCGACGTCGAACGCCGAATGATGAGCACGTCGGGTGCCGTCGAGGGCGTCTTGCCGGTCGCCCCGGGCGACCGTGCCGTGCGCGCGCGCCGCCCGGACCCGGCGACGGGCCTCGTCGCGCGCCGAACGCGGCGGCGCGTCGTCCCTGAGCTCGGCCTCGTGCGCCCAGGGCGGCGAAGGCAGCCGTGACGCCTGGGGCGGCGTCCACGTCGCGGTCCTGCGCCGCCCCCTCGGTCAGCGCGGGGCGGCCCCTCCCGCCGGCGGGCGGTGTCCATCGGGCATTCGCTCACGGAATCGCGGCGGCGACGCGCAGGCCGTCGAGCGCAGCGCTGACGATGCCCCCGGCGTACCCGGCGCCCTCGGCGCAGGGGTACAGGCCGGGGTGGCTGGGGCTCTGCAACGTCTCGTTCTCACGCAGGATTCGGAGCGGCGCGCTGCTGCGGCTCTCGACGCCGAGCATCACCGCCTCGGACGTGGCGTAGCCCCGCATGCGGTTGCGGTCGAAGAACCGGAGGGCCTCGGCGAGCGGCGTGGCGAGCCGCGACGGCAGGACGCTCCACAGGTCGGCGGGCGCCAGGCCGGGACGATAGCTGCACTCGGGCAGGTCCCGGGACACGCGCTTCGAGAGGAAGTCGGTCACGCGCTGCGCCGGCGCCACGAACCGCCCGCCGCCGGCCCGGAACGCGGCGCGCTCGATCGCCTGCTGGTAGCGCAGGCCGGCCAGCGGGTCGTCGCCGAAGGTCTCGGGGCCGACGGTGACGACCATGCCCGAGTTGGCGAACTTCGAGCCGCGCGCCGAAGGGCTCATGCCGTTGACGACGATCCCGTCGGCGTCCGTGGCGGCGGCGACGATGAAGCCGCCGGGGCACATGCAGAAGCTGTAGACGCCGATGCCGTCGTCCCGGGTGGTCTGGAGCGCATAGGGCGCCGCCCCGAGCGCGGCGTGGCCGGCGAGGTCGCCGTACTGGATGCGGTCGATGAGCGGCTGCGGGTGCTCGACGCGCACGCCGGCGGCGAAGGGCTTGGCCTGCAGGGCGACGCCGAGCGCGTGCAGGCGCGTGTACACGTCGCGGGCGGAGTGGCCGGTGGCGAGCACGACCGCCCGCGCGCGGAGGGCGCGGCCGTCGGCGAGGCGCACGCCGCGCACGGTGCGGCCGTCGAGCAGCAGGTCGTCGACGCGCGTGCCGAAGAGGACGTCAACGCCGGCGGCCCGCAGACGCTCGCGCAGGGCCTCGACGACCCGCGGCAGGCGGTTCGTGCCGATGTGCGGCCGCGCGTCGACCAGGATGCGCGGCGGCGCGCCGCAGGCGACGAGCAGCGCGAGCACCTCGTCGACGGCGCCGCGCTTCTGGGCGCGCGTGTAGAGCTTGCCGTCGCTGAACGTGCCCGCCCCGCCCTCGCCGAAGCAGTAGTTGCTCTCCGGGTCGAGGACGCCCTCGCGGTTCAGGCGCGCGAGGGCCGGGCGGCGGCCGCGGACGTCGGCGCCGCGCTCGATCACGATGGGCTTGATCCCGCGCCGCGCGAGCCCCTCGGCGGCGAACAGCCCGGCGGGTCCGGCGCCGACCACGACCACTTCGGGCTCGCCGGTCAGCGTCGGCAGGGCCGGCGGCTCCGGTGGGGGCGACGGCGCGAACGCCTCGTCGATCCAGACCTCGACGTGCATCGTCACGCGCACGCGGCCCTTGCGGGCGTCGATGCCGCGCCGGCGCACGACGACGCCCGTCACCCGCGCCGGGCCGACGCCCACCGCGTGGGCCGCCGCGCGGCGCACCCCGTCCTCGGTGGCCTCGTCCGGGTGCAGGGCGAGCTCGAGGGCGGCGCGCATCAGTTGTGGCCCGACTCGGGGACGTCGGCGGGCTCGGCGTCCAGCGCGGCCAGAGCCTTCTCGCGGCGCGTCGTGATGAGGTAGGTCACGCCGATGCTGAGGCCGTAGAGCAGCAAGAGCGGGATGGCCATCATCACCTGGCTGATCCAGTCCGGCGGCGTCAGCACGGCGGCGATGACGAAGATCACGACCACCGCGTAGCGCCACACCTTGAGCATGCCCCGGTGGGTGAGCACGCCGACGCCGGCCAGGAAGGCGGAGATGAGCGGCATCTCGAAGACGCCGCCGAAGGCCAGCAGCATCTTCATGACCATGTCGAGGTAGTCCTCGATGTTGATCTCGGGCAGCAGCTTGTGCGGCCCCTCCGTCACGGCGAAATCCAAGAAGAAATCGAAGCCGAACGGGATGACCCAGTAGTAGCAGAACGAAGCGCCGCCCACGAAGAACAGCGTCGACAGCGTCACAAACGGCAGGACGACCTTCTTCTCGCGCCGGTAGAGGCCGGGCGCAACGAACTGCCACAGCTGGTACAGCAGGAACGGCAGGCCGAAGAAGATGCCGCCGATGAGCGCCACCTTCATGTGGAACATGAAGGGGCCCTGGATGGTGCGGAACTTCACCGCCGTGTCGAGGTTGTGCTTCGCCAGCGTCTCGTACAGCGGCGCCGTCAGGAAGGCGTAGAGGATGTCGTGGATGAGGTACGACACCACCGCCGCGACGAGGATGGCGAGGATCGACCGCCAGAGGCGCCAGCGCAGCTCCTCGAGGTGGGCGAGGAACGGCGCGCGGCTCTCGTCGATGCGGGCCTGGTCGTCGTCAGCCGGCCGCTTCGGGGCCATGGTTGCTCTTCTGCGCAGGGCCGCGCGGGACGGGGCGGCCGTCGTCGGCGTCGTCGTCGGGTTCGGGGGGCGGCGCCGCCGCCTCGGCGGGCGCGGGCGCCGTGTTGGCCATCGTCTCGGGGGGCGCCGCCGGCGTGGTCACGGACGCGGCGGCGACGGCGGGCTCGGGCTCGGGCGCCGTCGCCTGATCCCACGCCTGCCGGGTCTCCTGGTAGAAATTGCGACGGATCTCGCGGACTTCGTCGACGTCGATCGCATCGCGCAGGTCGCCGGTCGCCTTGCGGATGGTGCGCACGCCCTTGCCGACGGACTTCGCCAGGTCCGGCAGGCGCTTCGGTCCCACGACCAGCAGCACGACGATGCCGATGAGGACGAGCTCGGAGAAGCCGATGCCGAACGGGAGCATCAGAAGCGATCCCCCACCTGGTCGAGGTCGCGGATGTCGAAGCTGCCCGCCTCCTGGACGCGCTCGTTCGGCACCGTGCCGGACTTGAACGGCAGGCTGATCGAGCGTCTTCCCGGCGCCGCCAGCAGGCCGGTGCCGTAGTCGATGGCGGCCACCTCGATGCCCGGCGGCGGCTCGGCCGTGAACTCGCGCTGATCGACGCCGTCGAGCGCCTTCTGCATGAACGACAGCCAGATGGGCAGCGCCGCCTTGCCCCCGGTCTCGCCGGAGCCGAGGCGGCGGTCGTTCAGGTCGGCCCCCACCCACACGCCGGTGACCAGCGACTCGGTGAACGCCACGAACCACGCGTCGTAGGCGTCGGTCGTGCCGGTCTTGCCGCCCGCGGGCTTGCCCAGCTTCTGGGCCGGCCCGCCGGTGCCGCTCTCGACCACCCCACGCAACAGCGTCTGCATGAGGTAGGCGGTGTCGGTGTTGATCCGCCGCGTGCGCGGCTCGAACAGGGTGCGCAGCATGCCGTCCAGCTTCGGGCCCGTGGGGGCCCACGGGTCGTTGAACGCGGTGCGGTCCTCGAGAATCTTCCCGTCGCGGTCCTCGACGCGCTTGACGAACGCCGTGCGTGGCTGCAGGCCGCGCAGCGCGAACGTCGCGTAGACGTTGACCATGTCCCACGGGTAGACGCAGGAAGCCCCGAGCACCAGCGAGGGGTCGGGCGACATCGGCGTCGTGATGCCGAGGTGCTTCGCCCACTCCGCCGCCCGATCGGCGCCGACGTGCTCGATCACGCGGATCGACGGCACGTTCATCGAGTTGACGAGCGCGTTGCGCAGCAGGACGTCTCCCTTGAACTCGCCCTCGTAGTTCTTGGGCTTCCAGATGAGCTGGTGGGCGGAGTCGTACTTGGCGATCGGCGTGTCGTCGAGCGGCGTCGCGAGGGTGTAGTCCCCCTCGAGCGCCAGGCTGTACACGATCGGCTTGAACACCGAGCCCGGCTGCCGACATCCCTGGAAGGCGCGGTTGTACTCGCTCTGGTCGTAGTCGAAGCCGCCGACCATCGCCTGCACGTAGCCCGTGTGCGGGTCCATGCTGACGAGGGCGCCCTGCACCCTCGGCTCTTGTGAGAGCGCGAAGACGACGCCCGGCTCGGCGTTGTAGCGGTCGCCCCGGTACTTGCGGACCACGACGACGTCGCCGACGTCCACCGCCTTGCGGACGTCGTCGATCTTGCGGTTGTTCCAGCCGCCCTTGGGGTCGTAGGGCGCCGCCCAGTCGACCCCGCCCTTCAGCGGGAGCAGCCCCTCGACGTCGCCCACCCGGACCGTCGCGCGCTCCTTCTCGGCGGCGGTGACGACGCCGAGGTAGTAGCGGTCGGGGACGATCTCGGCGGGACCGCCGTACAACACCTTGGATTTCTTCAGGAACTCGTCGATCTTGTCGCCCTCGAGCCGCGTGGGCGAGCCGGTGTAGCCCTGCCGCTCGCCGAGGGCGAGCAGGCCCTCGCGCAGGGCGTCCTGCGCGAACTGCTGCAGGTCGGCGTCGACGGTCATGTAGACCCGCAGGCCGTCGCGGTTGAGCGCGTCGTAGCCGTAGCGCTGCTGCACGTCGCGGCGCACGTGCTCGGTGAAGTACGGGCCGCGCTCGTCGAACAGGTTCTCGAGGACCGGGTGGACCGTGATCTGCTCGGCGGAGGCCGCCTGGGCCGTCGCGGCGTCGACGAAGCCCTCCTCGACGAGGCGGTCGAGCACGTACTTCTGCCGGCGCTTCGCGCCCTCCCAGTCGAGGACCGGCGTCAGGCGCCCGGGCTGGGGGGGCAGGCCGGCGAGCATCGCCGATTCGGCCAGCGTCAGGTCGCCCACGTCCTTGCGGAAGTAGTTCTGAGCCGCCGCCTGGACGCCGTAAGCCCCGTGCCCGAGGTACACCTGGTTCAGGTAGAGGTGCAGGATCTCGAGCTTCGTCAGGACGGCCTCGGTGCGCCGCGCCAGGATCGCCTCGCGGATCTTGCGGGTGTAGCTCTTCTCGTTGCCGACCAGCGTCTTGCAGAGCTGCTGGGTGATCGTCGAGGCGCCCTGGGTGGTCTCGCCGGCCCGGTAGTTCGCGAGGACGGCGCGCGCCGTCGAGATGTAGTCGATGCCACCGTGCTCGAAGAAGCGCTTGTCCTCGGCGGCGAGGAAGGCCTCGATCAGGTGGCGCGGCATCGCCTCGATGGGCACCACGACGCGGCGCTCGACGGTGAATTCGCCGAGGAGTCGGCCATCGGCGGCGAAGAAGCTGCTGACGGTGGGGGGCCGGTAGTCGGCGATCCGGTGCACCTCGGGCAGGTCGCGGCTGTAGTAGACGTACACGCCCGCGCCGAAGAGCGGCGCCGCCACGGCCGCGGCGGCCGACAGCAGGAACAGCGCGCGCGGTATCCAACGGAGCACGCCGCCCTTGCGGCGGTTGTTGATGACGAGCTTCGGCCGAGGTTGCACGGGCGAGAGCCTACCCCGTGGCCGGCGGCGGTTCAATCGGCGGGCCGCGCCGCGGCGGCGGGACGCGCGGGCTCAGCGCGTCGCGACGGGCGGCGTGTGTTGGGCGCCGAAGGCGAGCTGCTGGGGGGCGTGCAGGACGCGCACGGCCAGGCCGGCGGCGGTGAGCGCGGCGGCGAGCGGCTCCGCGCGCGGTCCGTGGACGAGGACCTGCTCGGGCGCGACCTCGCGCGCGTAGTCGGCGAGCCAGCCGAGGGCGGCCTGGGGGCGCGCGTCGACCGCTCGCCCCGCGCCCCGCGTCGTCAGCCGGACGGCGGCCCGCGCGTCGCCGGGGCCCAGCCAGGGCGGGCGCCGGTGCGCGACGCCGGCGGCGCGGAGGCGGGCGCTGACCACCTCGGCCGCCGCCGCGTCGGGGACGACCAGCAGCGGCGCGCGGCCCGCGGCGGCCTCGGCCAGCCACGCGCCGTCGTCCGCCGGCGCCGCGGGCGCCGCGAGCACGAGGCGCTCGGCGTGACGCGACTCGAGCCGCTCGGTCGTCGGGCCCACGACGAGCGTGCGGCGCCCCTCGTGGCTCAACAGCAGCGCGGCGCCGCCCGGTCCGTACCCCGTCGGCAGCAGCTCGATGCGCAGCCCCATCGCCACGACGCTGCTGCCGAACGGGATCGCCAGCACGTCGGGCCAGGTGGCGGCGAGCGGGGCGCTGGCCATCGTGTGGCGCGCGCCCTTGCGGTGGGCGGGGCGGTGCGTCCAGAAGGCGGCGCGCGCGCGGCCCGTGGGATCGATCGTCAGCGCGCCGAGGCGCACGCCGTGGGTGTAGCGGACGTCCACTGTGGGCGCATCCTAGCCCAACGAGGTCAGCGCCCGCACGTCACACGACGGCCAGGGGGTCGCGGTCCACCTTGGAGACGTGGACCGTCACGCCAGTGGAGGCGGCGAGGCGCGCGGCGAGCGACGGCAGGTAGCCGCGCTCGGTGTTGGTGTGGTCGCAGAGGATGACCGCGGTGCCGCGGGCGACGCGCGCGAGCACGTCGTGGTGGCGCATCTCGCCGGTGAGCAGCAGATCCACGTCGCGCACCGCCTCGAACACCGCGCCGCCGGCGCCGGCGCAGACGGCGGCGGTGCGGACGGTACGCGCGGGCTCAGGGGCGGCGACGCGCACGTGCGTCATGCCGAGGTGGGCCTTCACGCGGGCGATGACCTCGGCGAGCGGCGCCGGCGCGTCGAGGTCGACGAAGCGTCCCATGCCGGCGCCGGGGGCCGCCGCCGGCTCGATCGGGCGGCGCGCCCCGGGGCCGACGGCGGCGGCGAGCCAGTCGTTCATGCCGTCGGGCGCAGCGTCGAGCGCGGTGTGCGGCGCGTACACGGCGATGCCGGCGCGGACGGCGTCGAGGACGACGCGCTCCCCCGCCGAGCGCCGCGTCAGCCGCTTGAGGCCACCGAAGATGGGCGGGTGGTAGGCGACGACGAGGCCGGCGCCGATGAAGCCCGCCTCCGCGAGCACCGCCTCGGTCAGGTCGATCGTCAGCAGGACCGTCCCGATCTCGACGGGGCGCGGCGCGGGCTCGACGAGGAGGCCGACGTTGTCCCAGTCGGCGGCGAGCTCGAGCGGGGCGATGTGCTGCAGGGCGGCGACGAGGTCTTTGAGCGTCATGGCGCGGATCGCAGGCGCGCGGCCCGCCGGTGTCAAGGGCGATCGGCGCGGGCGCGCACGTGCCGCTTCAGTTCTCCGGCGTGATCGCCGATGCTGGTCCGGGGAGCAGGCAGAAGGGAGCGAAGATGCGCAACCTCCGGGTGGCGTTCGTCGTGCTGCTCTGCGCCGGCTCCGCGCGGGCCGAGTGTCCGATCAACCTGGCATTCGTCAACGAGGCCGGGCGGGACGTGACCGTGGTCGCGCGCGAGACCCAGGTGCGCCTGCCCGACGGCGCGTGGACCCGGCTGCTCGGCCGCGCCGACGTCACCGTCGCGAAGGGCGCGACGACGCTCGTGACGGTGCCCCTCCCCCTCGACTGCACCGCCAGCCGCCGCGAGTTCCGCGTGCGCGTGCGCGCCGGCCGGGCCGGATGGTGGGAGACGAAGCGCGCCACGTGGGTCCAGCACGGCGGGACGGTCCGCTTCGCGCTGAAGCGCGACTGACGGCGCAGGCCGCCTCGCGACGCGCGCGGCGGTCGTCTGCGGCGGCCCGGGGGCACGCGGGCGTCGGCGCGCGCCTCGAGCCGCGCGACGGCGTCGGCGCGCAGTGACGGCTGGTCGCGGGGGGCCGTCGCGCCCTACCCTGCGGTCGACCATCCACGGGGGCGGCGCGTGATCGGGAGGGTGCTGGCGGTCCTGGCCGTGACGGCCGTGTGTTGCGCGTGCGACGACGGGGCGGCGCCCGGCGCGGGGGGCGGCGGCGACGCCGGGACGCCGCGCGACGGGTCGATCGACGCGGCCGGCGACGCGAGCGTGGACGGCGGTGGGCGCGACGGCGGTGCCGCTCGACCCGACGGCGCGGCGACGGACGGCGGGGGCGCCGATGGCGGCGACCGCGACGGCGGGGGCGCCGACGGCGGGGGCTTCGATGCCGGCGCCGACGGCGGGGGCGCCGATGCCGGCGCCGACGGCGGGGGCGCCGATGGCGGCGACCGCGACGGCGGGGGCTTCGATGCCGGCGCCGACGGCGGGGGCGCCGACGGCGGGGGCGCCGACGGCGGGGGCGCCGACGGCGGGGGCGCCG
>CAUJDF010000107.1 GCA_963169045.1 Myxococcota bacterium | reverse complement strand
TTCCTTCGTGGCCGACGTCGCCGACGAGCCGCTGCTGGACGCGGTGGTCTTCCCCTCGGCCGAGGCGACTCTGCTCGAAGGGCGGCGCGCGCGTGGATCTCGGCTCCGACCGGCGGGCGCATCTACGAGATCGACCTCGATGCGCTCGCCACGGCCGACGAGGACGCGGGCGACGTCGTCGCGCGGGTCATCGACCTTGTGCTCGCGGCGCCGGCGACCTCGATGCGTCCCGGCCGGCTGGCGATCGACGAGGACGGGCGGATAGGGCATTCAAGCCGCGTCTCGCAACTACCCGGAACACGGGCGGATTCTTCGGCGAGGGCGACGGGTAGGCGCTTGCGGATGGAGTGCCCCCGACCCCGCAGAGGAGGGGCCGCCGATGGCGGGCTGGAGTCGTGCGTCGGCCGTCGGGACGTGGCGCCCGTCAGGCGGTGAGATCGAACGACGGCTCCGGCTCGGGGGGACCGCGGGCCGGCTCGAGCCTCGGCGGGTCAGCAGGCAGTCCGAGGGGGCGCAGGATGCGGGCGGCGACCTCGGGATACTCGATGTGGGCGATGACCTGCATCCGGCGCCCGCACGCTGAGCACTTCAACACGTCGGCGGCGAAGACCCTGCGAAGCAAGAGCGCCCACTCGAGCCTCTTGCGGGCGGGGACGCGGTTGTGGTCGCCGCGACGGCCTCGCCGTCGGCGGCCGGTGCGCGCAGACCCAGCCCCGTCCTCGGAGGGCGGCGGCTGCACGATCTTGGGCCAGAGACGCGCCGCGGGCGCGAGCACGCCGTGGACGTCGCGACGGCTTTGCCGTCGCGGCCCCCCCGCCCTCGTACCCGCCTGGCCCCGTTACGTGGTCTCTGACCGCCGCTGGGGACCGCTCGCCGTTGGCACCTCCCCGCCCTCGTACCCGCCTGGCCCCGTTACGTGCTGTACCTGCAGGTGGTCTGGCTTTACTTCTCGGCGGCGCACACCAAGGCCGACCCGAGCTGGGGTCCGCTCGGCGGCTTCTCCGCCCTCGGCTACGTGCTCACCGATCCGCACTACGCCCGCTTCGCGCCGGGTTGGGTCGCCGCCGTCCACTCCACCCGCTGACACAGCTCGGCACCGCCGCCACCATCGTCTTCGAGTGGGGCGCGCCGCTCCTGCTGCGATTCCACTGGTGGCACGTCACGCCGGACCGCCCGGGCCGCCTGTGCGCCTGGTCGAACCGATTCCGCTTGCGTTTCATGCACATCGAGACCGGCCCCACGTTCCACCTCGCCATCGCGGCGACGCTGCGCCTCGGCATCTTCCCGTTCGGCGTCCTCGCGCTGTACCCGCTGCTCTTCCACCCTGACGAGCTGCGCGCCGCCGCCCGTCGCCTGCGCCGGCGGCGCGATCCGGACCCCGGCGAGGAGGGCCTGCGCGCGCCCTCCGCGTCGTCCCGAGCCTGAGCGCGCGCACCGCCGCCGGGCCTCGTGGATTGTCGCTCGGCGGTGTCATCCGGCGGCGAGACTCAGGATGGCGAAGCTCGTCAGCTGCAGACACACGTGCGCGGCGACGGCGAACGCCACGAAACCCGTTGTGAAGTGCGGCAACGAGACCTGGTCCTCCGCCGCGCGGCGGCTCAGCAACAGAAGACCGGCGGCGATGGCGACCCCATAGACCCACGGCGCCCCGGGCCGGGTGAGCAGGTCGCCGAACGAGGCGCCAGCGCCCTCCCCCCACGGCGCCGGCGAGAGGATCGCCCGCGCCGTCCAGTGCGCGATGCCGAGCGGTACCGCCAGGATGGCGGCGAGGAGGAGGGCGCGCCGCAGCGTGAATGCCCTCTCGGGCGGCAGCGGACGAGACGCGTGCAGCACCGGCAGGACGTTCCGCTCGAAGTCGTCCACCGTGCGGTTCCGCCACTGCAGCGCCGAGGCCCAGTACACGTCGAACGCGCGCTCCAGCTGCGACTTGCGCTGCGCGTCGGAGACGAGACTCCCGGCGAGCCGTCCGACCACGTATCCGGCCGGACCGAAGAGCGCGCTTCCGAGGCCGCTGAAGACATCCGCCTCGTCGGACATCGCTCCCTTCAGCAGGCGACCCGCCCGGCCGCCGCGATCGAAGGCATCCAGCTCGCGCCAGAACCTCTCGAGGTCGCCGACGTCGCCGGAGCGCCGCCGCCAGGCGCGCAGCGCCCTCCGGGCCGGGTTGCTCGCGCGCGAGCGAGGCAGCGAGGCCTCGATCTCGTCCACCCCCAGCCGCAGGATGCCGGTGAGGTGGCCCGGCCACGCCGCGTCCAAGAAGGCGCGTCGGTGGCGCGACTGCCGGGCGATCTCAGCGGCGCGGAACGCCTCGTCGAGACGCGCGAACATCCGGTGGTCCATGCCTGCGCAATGTGCCGGGGCCATGACGGTGACGCAAGCGCGGACCGCGGGGTAGACTCGGCCGCGCGCTGCGTCCCGAGGTACACGATGGCCGTCCATCTCGACCATGTCCTGGTGCCTGCCCGCGACCGACGCGCGGCGGCGAAGCAGCTCGCCGGGCTGCTCGGCGTCCCGTGGTCCGAGACCGGCGTCGGGCCCTTCTCGCCGGTGTTGGTCAACGACGGCCTGACGCTCGACTTCGACGAGTGGCCCGAGCCCATCCCCTTGATCCACTTCTGCTTTCGCGTGGACGAGGCCGACTTCGACGCCATCCTCGGGCGCCTTCGGGCCGCCGGCATCCCTATCCGCAGCGCGGTGCGCGGGCCGGTCGACCACCGCGTCGACACGGCGCACGGCGGCCGCATCGTCCACTGGAACGAGCCCGACGGGCACCAGTGGGAGATGCTGACGGTCAGCTACGCCCGCGCAGCGACTTGAGGAGCGCCTTCAGGGGCTTGTCGCTGTCTTCGAAGCGGTCGCCGTGCGTCGGCCCGTTCTCGAGCTTGAGCACGCCGCGCGGACAGACGGCCGCGCAGATGCCGCAGCCCACGCACGAGGCGCGCACCACGTTCGCGCCGCGCTGCGCGTAGGTGCGCACGTCGATGCCCATCTCGCAGTATGTCGAGCAGTTGCCGCAGCTGATGCATTGACCGCCGTTGGTCGTGATGCGGAAGCGCGAGAAGAAGCGCTGGAACAGACCGAGGATGGCCGCCTGCGGGCAGAAGAAGCGGCACCACACCCGGCTGCCGAGCAGCGGATAGAAACCGACGCCGACGACGCCCGAGAGCGCCGCGCCGACGACGAAGCCGTAGACCGACGCGAAGCCCTGCGAGAGCCGGCCGAGGACGCCGCCGCCGAGCGCCGAATTCGTCCACAGCAGCGCCGTGCCGAGCACGATGGCGACGAGGACGAGGTGCACCGACCAGCGATCGAACCTCCAGGCCGCGAGCTTCTTGCTCGACAGGTGCCGGAACGGATCGCCCGCGGTCTCGGCGAGGCCGCCGCAGCCGCACACCCACGAGCAGTACCAGCGCTTGCCGAAGAAATAGGTGAGGATCGGGGTGGCCACGAACGCCGCGACGACGCCCCAGGTCACCATGAAGACGGGCGGATGGGGCATTCAAGCCGCGTCTCGCAACTACCCGGAACACGGGCGGATTGCCGAGCGAGCCGCCGAGCCGGTGCCCGAGCGTCTGGGCCGACGCCATCCCCGTCGAGAGCGCGACCGCCGCCGCGAGGTGCCACGAGCGCATGCGCAGCCGACGCGCGCGCGCCGCGCCGCGACTCCCCGTTCCTGCCATCGGGGGCGCGCCTGAAAGGTCAGGGCCGCTTCGCCGCGGGCCCCACGAGCGGCGCGAGCGTCTCGGCGATCGTGTCGACGCTCTCGCCGAAGGGATTGCCGCGCGCGATCACGCGCGATCCCGAGGGCCACGCGCAGGCGAGCGCGCGCGACGAGCTGCCGAGCTGCATGCGGCGCTCGAGCCGCACGTCGGCCAGCGCGGCGATCACCCGGCCGTCCGCGTCGCGCAGGACGCCCGCCCCCGGATCGAAGACGAGCTCGGGCACCGGCGGGCCCGCGGCGGCCCGGCGCCGGACGGCGAGGACCCGACCCAGGGCGAGGCCGGCGAGCGCGGCGAGGCCCAGCAGGACCGCCGCCGCCAGCGGATGGCCGTCGCCGGTCGCGGCGAGGACGCTTTGAATCACGCCGTTGACGCCCGCGATCCCCGCGAGGAGCGCCGCCACGAAGACCCAGGTCGGTCCCGGCGCGGACGGCCGTCGGGCGAGGACGAGCGCGTCGCCGCGCCGGCAGAGGACCTGTTCGTTGCAGGTGGCGATGACCGTCGACGCCATGCGGGGCGGCTCCGTCGCGGGCGCGGGTCAGGGGGGCGCGATGCCGCCGCAGCACCAGTTCTGCGCGCCGCGGTTGTAGGCGTCGAGGTTGCGCCGGTACGTGGCGTGCTGGAGGCTCAGCGCGCGGTCGATCGACGCGCCCGCGGCCGCCTGCATGGCGCGCAGGCCGTTCTCCCACGCGGCGGCGATGGCCGCGCGCTCCGCGGCCGCCGCGGCGAGCTCCTCCTGGCGGCGGCGCTCCTCCTCGGCGAGCCGCCGGTTCTCGTCGGCGAGGCGGCGCTCGGCGGTCGCGAGGGCCTCCGGCGAGACGGCCCGGCCGAGCGCCTGGATGTCGTAGGCGCTGACGAGGCACTCGCGGAAGTACCGCTCCACCCCCTCGCGCGGGAACATCCCGACGTGGTTGCGCGGGTCGCACAGCCACGCCGGGTCGGCCTGCACGCGCGTCCACTGGGCGGCGGCGCGACGCCGGACGCGCTCCTCGTGGGGCAGCGCGAGCCACGCGCGCATCTCCTCGATCGGGGCGTCCGGATCTTCGACGCTGCCGCCGACGGGGATGAAGGGCAGCGCGTGCGGGAAGCGGACGACCCCCGCCGAGTCGAGCGGTATCCAGCGACCGCCCCGCTGCTGCAGGAAGTGGTTCGCGCAGAGCGACGAAGGGCTCTCGGCGCACAGCGTCCGCGGTTTGAAGCCGATGCCGCGCAGCAGGTCCGTCCGCTTCAGGACCTCGTCGAGCGGCCCGGCGCCGATCGCCACCTCGGGCGGGCCCTCGCCACCGAAGACGATCCCCCAGCCGGTCGCGGCCCGGAACACCCAGAGCGGACCCCGGTCGTGCACGTTGACGATCGGGAAGACGCCGACCGCGCCGCTCGGCAGCGGGAGCGGCGCGCCGCGTTCGTCGAGCGGCAGGTAGAGCGTGTCGATGTCGAACGACGTCGACCGCAGCGGATGGGTCGCCGTGAGAAGGTGCCGACGGTCGTCGCGCCTCCGCGTCCGCCACACCTCGATGTCGCCGACCACGGGCGAGAGCGGCTCGCCGTCGCGCGTGAACATCTGCGCCACGTCCGGGCCCTCGGGGGTCGCGGCGTGCACGACGATGCGCCGATCGAAGACCTCGACCCAGGCCTGTCGGAACTCCAGCCGCTGGCCGCCCGGGCGCTCGAGGACGACGGTGCCGCGCGCCGGCGCCCCGATGGCCGCCGCGCCGACGGGCGTGGACGTGGGCTCGGCGGCGAGCGGGCCGGGGCGCTCGCCCTGGCCGATGTCGTAGGCGAGCCGGATGCCGGTGCGCGTGTGCGCCGGGTCGACCAGGGCGAGGCGCGGCGTGAGCGGCACGATGCGCCAGTAGGCGCGCGCATGCGGGCCGTAGAGCGGGTGGATGAGGATCTCGCCCCGCTCGTCGGCGAGGCCGACGTCGAGCCGGTCCCCGCCGTCGCGGCAGACCCGCCCGGTGTTGGCCACGCGGAAGCGCAGCACGCCCTCGGCGCTCTGCAGCTCCACCACCTGCGCCCCGAGCTCCGGGCGCTCCCACGGGATCTCCTCGCAATCGCCGCTGCGCCCGGCGCCCCCCATGGAGGCGCAGGCGGCGAGCGTGAGGGCGCCGAGCGCGGCATGGATCGTGTGCTTCATGCGATCGTCATGGTCGATCGCGGCGCGGCAGGCAAGTCGCGGGGCTCGCCCACAGAGCGGCGGGGTGGTGGCGCCTCACCAGCGCGGCCTCGGCCGCTCCACCCCCTCAGAGGAGGGGGCCGACGTCCTCGGGCAACGGGCCGGCCTCGGCGCGGTCCGCGTCGGCGAGGCGCCCGAGCAGATGCGCGGAGAGCAGGGCCTCCCGGCGACACGCGGGGTCGCCATGGAATGGCGGCGGAGGGAGCGCGCGCTCCCTCAACTTCGCCACGATCGCGTTGGCGATCTCGCTGGCGAGATCGCCCTCCATGTTCTGCACGAAGCCCTCGCGCGCGCGCTCCGCGTCGACCGTCTCTGCGCTGTCGGTGCGCTGCGTCGAGCGGACGGTCACGACCGCGTCGAGGCGCTCGCCCTTCACGCGCGCGCTCCGCGTCAGCTCGCCGGCGTAGCGCTCCGTCTGAAACGTGGCCGCGTCCCAGGCACGCGTGCGCTGCGCCGCGGGACGGGCGGCCGTGAGGCGCTCGCGCTCCGCCCGCAGCGCCTCGAGGCGCGGGCCCGCCGCCGCGAGCTGCGCCTCGGCCGAGGACCGCCGCGACGCGTTCCGGTCCACGGTCTCGTAGCGCGCCTCGGTGCCGACCTCGTTCTGGAAGACGTCGCGCGCGGGGGACTGGTTCAGGACGGCGGCGTTGTCGGGCAGGAGCTGCGCGTCGCGGCGGAGGTCCGGCAGCGAGCCCTCGATGGCCGCGATCTCGGCGTCGATCTCGCGGACGCGCGCGAGCTCGCCGGGCGAGGGGCCGACCGGGACGCTGGTCGTGAGCGAGCCGGCCTCGCGCCGGAAGGTCTCGACCTCGCGGACGAGATCGCCCCCCGCGTCGAGCACCTCGACCTCGAACCGCGCGGCGGCGGGCGGATCGACGGGCGCCGTCGGCTCGACGTGATCGCCGAGCGGCCCGAGGCGGGCGAGGACACGCTGCACGACGAGCCGCTGGAACTCCGGCCGTACGCCGCCCGTGACCACCACGTCCGGCGTCATCGGCGCATAGACGCGCGCGAGCTGCGGCCGCAGGGCCTGCATGTCGAAGGGCTCGTCGCGGAGCCGAGCGCGCAGCATCTGCAGCACGACGCTCGTCGCCGGGCGGGACTCGGCCGCCGCGCGCGTCGCGGCGTCGTGCAGATCCGCGGCGAGCACGTCGCCGAACCGGGCGATCGCGAGCGCGTCCGCGCCCCACGGCCGCGGGCAGTCGCGCGCGATCGCCGCCGCGAGGGCCAGCCGATCGGCGAGCGGCGCGCCGGCGCTCGCGGCGATGCGGGCCAGGTACGCGGCGCGCCGGGGGTCCGGCGGCGCCGGGGCGTCGTCCGGCGTCGTCACGTCGGCGCGCTTGCGGACGTGGGGGTCGTAGAACGCGCCGGGCGCGAACCAGAAGAGGTAGTGGATCCGGCTGTCGCCGTCCCCGTTCTGAACGACGTAGACGCCCGTGCGGTCCGTCCGGACGAGCGGTCGCCCGCGCCAGTGGCCGGCGACCCGATCGTCGTGGACCCGCAGGTTCCACTGCAGGTCGTGCCGGAGTTGCTCGTCTACGGAGTAGCGCGGCAACCCGTTGAAGTCGGGACGGACGGCCCCGTAGATCGCAACGACGCGCCCGTCGGGGGCGCGCACCTGCTGGCCGTAGATGCGGATGCGGGCCGAGACGTCCTGCGCGCTCGGGTCGGTCGGCAGTCCGGCGCGCGTGTCGGACGACGTTCCGCCGCAGCCGAGCAAAACGGCGGCGAGCGTCGTCAGGATCCCTGCGTGGCGCATGTCGTGTCCTCGTGCGGTCGCCCATCTCTACCACGGGCGCGGGCCGGGCGCCCTTGGCGGCGCGCCAGCGCGCCCCCCTTGACCTGCGCGGCCGCTTTCCTGTTCCCTGCCGGGCCCATGCACGTCGGCGTCGTCACGAACCCCAACAGCCGCAAGAACCGGGGCCGCCCCGGCCGCGCCGCGGCGCTCGCCGCCGTCCTCGGCGACGCGGGCGAGGTCGTCGAGACGGCGACGCTCGACGAGATCCGCCCCGCGCTGCGCCGCTTCTTGCGCGCCGGCGCCCGGGTCTGGGTGTCCGACGGCGGCGACGGCGCGCTCCACTGGATGCTGCGCGCCGGCCTCGACGTGCTCGACGAGCCGGAGTTCGCCGGCCGCGAGCTGCCGCTCGTGCTGCCCACCAACGGCGGCACCATCGACTTCGTGGCGAAGACGGCGGGCATCCGCGGCAACGCCGAGCAGCTCCTCGCCCGCCTGCGCCGCGCGACGACGGGCGGCGACGTCGACGTCGTCACCCTCGACAGCCTGCACGTGGAGGGCGTCCGCCGCACGCCCGACGGCGACCGGCCCTTCCGCTCGATCGGCTTCGCCGCGGCGGCCGGCGGCATCGGTCAGCGGTTCTTCGCCCGCTACTACGAGTCCGACGACCCGCGCCCGGCGGACATCGTGCGCGTCGTCGCCACCGCCGTGGCCTCCGCCCCGTTCTCGCTCACGCCGCTGGCGCGGCTGCCTATCCTCCCGCCGGTGCTGCGGGACTACGCGCGCGAGCTCTTCCGTCCCACCCCCGCGCGCCTGACGGTCGACGGCGTCCCCTGCCCCGAGAACGAGCTCGCCGCCATTCACGTGGCCGCGATCCCCATCGATCTGGGTGGTGTGATGCGCTTCTTCGGCGAGGCCGCCGCACCGGGCCGGCTCCATGCCATCTACGGCACGCCCGCGCCGCCGACGATCATCCGCAACCTGCCGCGCATGCTGCTCGGGCGGCAGATGCGAGGCCGCGGCATCGTCGACGGTCCCTGCGGCGAGATGCGCGTCGAAGCCACGACCGAGCTGCTCGCGCCCGTGGTCGACGGCGAGTACTACCACGACGTCGTGCGCATCGAGTTCCGCCTCGGCCCCCCGGTGCGCTTCGCTCGCCTGCCCGCCGGCCGACTCGGCTGAGGATTGCCGACGTTGCGTCCGCGCGGCCCGGCGACGACCCGCCCGGGGGGCTACGGCAGGGCGCCTTTGACCCCGAACGACTCGAGCCGTGCCAGGACCGCCGCCGGGTCGTAGCCCGACTCCGTCGCGCGGGCCATCGCGATCCAGGCCTCCCACGACTCGGCATCGCCGGGGCCCGCCGGCTCGTAGACGGGCTCGATGCCTTGCTCGCGGAGCAGCTCGGTGGCCCAAGCGACGGCGTCGCCGCGGTTCGGCGTGACGCCGGCGGCCGTCCACGCGAGGGAGAGCGTCAGCTCGTCTTCGCCCTCCGGAAACTTGCCGCCGGCGCGCAGCGCCTCGGCGTGGCTGCGGATGAGCCAGTTGAACCGGAAGACCCCGATGCCGCCGCGCCCGGTCGCCTGGATGCCATAACCGGCGTAGGGATTGTCGGGCGCGAGCACCGCGACGGGCCCCTCGACCTCGAGCTTTCGCGAGAAGGCCTCGAGCGCGCCCTGGTCCTCCGCGAAGAGGATGAGCGCGCAGGCCGCGCCCGGCGCGGGCACCTCGATCTGCCGGTCGAGCAGACCGACGAACAGGCTCATGAGCGCCAAGATCATCATTCGCTCCCGTGGCAATCGTCGTAGAAGGCGCCGAGACAGAGGTCGACCGGTTGCGCGACGACCTCTTCGCCGGGCATCCAGCACTCGAACTGGTGCAGGACGCGGGCGACCAACGGATCGAGCGCATCATGCCAGCAGACCGGGAGGTTCGCCCAGTTCACGCCGAGAGGCGAGTCCCTCTCGAGCGATTGCTCGTTGATCTCCTCGGCCTGCGCGGAGGCGATCGCGGCGGCCATGATCGTGCCCGCCCACCCCGGCGGCCCGTCACACCAGTGATAACGCACGGAGTAGCGGGGCCCGCCCCGGCGCGAAGCGAGCGCCTTGGCGACGTAATCCATCAGCTGGCCGGCGAATGCGATCGCCCACTTCCACTGCCACTTCGCCGTCGAGTTCCACTGGACGAAGCGGTTGTAGCACTTCGCCTCGCCGAGCACGACGTGGTGCGGGGCGTTGACGATATAGTCGGGGTAGCGCACGCGCCCCTCGGGCAGGATGACCTGCTCGCTGAGCACGTGATCGAGCTGCGGCGGCAACGACACGGTGATCGCCTCGGTGCGATACCACGGGCGCTCGCCCGGGCCCGAGTTGAGGCGGCA
>CAUJDF010000106.1 GCA_963169045.1 Myxococcota bacterium | reverse complement strand
GGCGGACGGCGCGGCGCCGTCCGACGCGCGACCGGGCGACGACGCCGCGTCCGACGCGCGACCGGGCGACGACGCCGCGTCCGACGCGCGACCGGGCGACGACGCCGCGTCCGACGGCGCGACGCCGGGCGACGCGACGCCGGGCGACGCGGCGCCGGGCGACGCGACGCCGGCGAGCGACGCGACGCCGCGCGCCGACGCCGGCCCGTGGCGCTGCGCGGCCGACGCCGACTGCGCCGGCCGCGTCCCGCTCGACGCTTGCGAGGTCGCCACCTGCGACGCGACCGGCGCCTGCGTCGCCGACGTGGCCCCCGACGCCACGCCCTGCGACGACGGCGACGCGTGCACCGCCGACGACGCGTGCACCGCCGGCGCCTGCGCCGGCGCCACGCTCGACTGCGACGACGCCGACGACTGCACCGCCGACGCCTGCCTCGACGGCGCCTGCCTCGCCACCGCCGTCGACACCTGCCCGGCGCCGTCCCGCCATGACGACCTCACCGACGCCCCGCTCGCGCTCGAGGGCGCCGCGTCCGTCGACGGCGGCGTCCTGCGCCTCGCCGGCGGCGCCGCGTGGCTGCCGGACGCGGCCGCCGACACGGCGACTTTCACCTTCCGGACCGCCGGCGAGCTCACCTTCGCCGCCGGCGACACGGCGGTCACCTTCGCCGCGACCGAGGCGCCGGACGCGCGCCGCCTCCTCGAGGTCCGCGCGGTCCGCGAAGGCGAGGTCCTCGCGACCGCGCAACTCCCCGGCGAGGACACCCATCGCGCCACCGTCGTCCTCGACGGCGCGACGCTGCATGTCGCCGTCGACGGCCGCAGCGCCCTCACGGACGTCGACGCGCACGCCGCCGGCCGCGTCGGCCTCGCGGGGCGCGGCGACGTCCTCTCGCTCGCCTTCGAGCGCGCGTGCGCCCCAGCGCCGTGCGCCGGCGGCGTCTGCGTCGACGACGGCGGCGCCACGCCCGCCTGCGTCGCCGTCGGCGCCACGGCCGCGATCGAGCCGCCGGACCCGCTCCAGGTCGGCACGCTCGACGCGCCCATCCGCTGCGTTCCCGCCTTCGGGGCGCCCGACTCGCTCGCCTGGGAGGTCGCCTGGACCGTCGGCGGCGCCGAGGTCCTGCGCGGCATCGCCGCCCGCGACGAGGCGGCCGTCACGACGCTCGCGGCGCTCGGCGCGGCCGCCGGCGGCCCGGTCGTGAAGGACGAGCGGGTCGGCTGCCGCGCGGGCCTCCACGGGGCCTGGTCCGACGAGGCCGCCGTCGCCGTCGGCAACACGCCGACCGTCATCGACTCGGTGACGCTGGCGCCGGTGCTCGCCCACGAGACATTCGTCTGCGACGCCCGCGCGCACGACGCCGACGACGACGTTCTGACCGCGGAGATCGTCTGGGAGGCCACGGACGCGAACGGGAACACGCGCGTCCTCGACGCCTACGGGCCCGAGCTGTCGGCGAGCGCGGTCGGCCGCACCGACACCGTCCGCTGCACCGCCGTCTACCGCGACGGCGACAGCGTCACGCAGGCCACGTCCAACGAGGCGCCCGTGCTGAACCGGCGGCCGGTCGCCGTCTCGCCCACGCAGGGCGGCGCCACCTGGCGCACCGCGACGTTGAGCTGCCGGCTCGACCGGTTGTCCGATCCCGACGGCGACCCCGTCACCGCCCGCGTCTCCTGGCGCGTCAACGGCGTGGAGCGCCGCGCGCAGGCGATCACCCCCGGCCAGACCGCGACGTTCAGCGGCCCGTGGGCGCAAGGCGACCAGGTCGTGTGCCGCATCACGCCCCACGACGGCTTCGGCGACGGCGACTTCGCGCGCATCGTCTGGAACGTCGGCAACCACGTGCCGCGCTGCACCGCGGCGAGCCTGTCGCCGGCCCAGCCCGGCCCCGGCTACACCACGCAGCACACGGTGACCTGCAGCTGCACCGGGCGCGAGGACTTCGACGGCGACGTGCGCTCGACGGCGTGCCGCTGGTTCCAGTTCCCGGACACGCCGCTCGACTGGGGCCCCGGCTGCACGAAGTCGATGGCCGGCCTCCCCGGCGGCTTCACGTTCTCCTGCGAGCCGCGCCCGGTGGACGGCGCCGGCGAGGGCACGTCGGTGCGCGCGCGCGGCGGCCTCGACAACAACCTCGAGCCGAGGTGGCCGCCCGGCTCGTTCGTCGGCATCTCCACGGACGTGCCGCTCACGATCGAGACCCTCTCCACCGCGAACGTGACCTGCGACTGGCTGCCGACGGCCATCGACGACAACGGCGCCGTCCGCTACCGGGCGGCGGTGGTCGTCGAGAGCGTCGCCACCACGACGATCGCCAGCGACCTCGCCGCCGGGCCCGCGACCAAGCCCGTCCGCGACCTCGACATGGCCAATCGCGCGTGGCGCGCCGGCCAGCGTCTGCAGTGCCGTGTGTACGCGACCGATGGGCGGACGGAGGTCTTCGCGCCCTCCGGCTGGATCGCGGTCGCCGACTCGCCCGCGCAGGTGAGGGTCTTCGGCGTCACGGTGGTGGATCCGGTCCGCGGCGCGCGCGACCTCGCCTACCTCACGCCCGGCCTGCAGGCGCGCTGCGACGCCGCCTACACCGATCCCGACGGGGCCGCCGCGCTGCGCATCGACCTCGAACGTCAGGACGATCCCGCCGGCGCCTGGGCGCAGGTCGCCACGACGACCCGCACCGGCTTCGAGGGCAGCACCCCCTGGACGTGGGACGGCACCGGGCCCGAGGGCGCCTCCGTCCGCTGCGTCGCGCGCAAGGGCGGCGCGGTCATCGCCACGAGCGAGGCGTTCCCGCTGCTCGCGTCGGCGCCGGACGTCACGTCGGCCGTCCTGACGCCGCCGGTGTCGTCGCCGTGCGCGGTCCGCACCTGCACGTTCACCGTCGAGGACGACGACGCGGACCTCGTCCCCTACGACCTCGACTTCCGCGTGGAGTGGCTCGTCGACGGCGCGCTGCGGGGCCACACCGACGTGCGCGCGCCCATGGCGCCCGGCGTCAACGTGCTCGAGGTCGGCGCCGAGGACGTGCCCGTGTCGGACGGTGAGTCGCTGGCCTGCCGCGTGGTGGCCGACAAGGGCGGGCTCGCCGCCGAGGCCACGTCCGCGCCGGTGGCGATCGAAGGGGCCGGCGGCCGCGTGCTCGGCGCCCGCATCGTGGAGCGCTCGGCGCGCGCCGGCGCGGTCCTGCACTGCGAGGCGGAGGGGATCGAAGCCGGCTGCGCCGAGCAGCCGCAGGTGCGCTACCGCTGGTACGCCGGCGACGAGGTCGTGGGCGCGGGCCCGGCGCTCGACACGGCGGGCCTCGCGCCGCTGCGGGACGTGCGCTGCGCGGTGACCGTGGGCCAGGCCGACGGCGGCGCCGGCGCCGAGACGCTCTCCGCGCCCGTGCGGCTCGAGGCCCGGACGTGGACGCTGCGCCCGCCCGCGGGGGCGGTGGCCGAGATGTTCGGCCAGGGTGCGGCCATCCTCGACGACCTCGATGGCGACGGCTGGGCGGAGCTCGCGATCGGCGCCCCCAACGCCACCGTCGACGGCGCCGTCGTCACCGGCAGGGTGTACGTCGTGCCCGGTCGCGACGCGGTGGAGACCGACACCGCCGGCGCGGCGATCCTGACCGGATCCCGCGGCATCGCGAACGTCGCCGATCCGCGCAACCCGCGCGGCGTGGTCCCCGGGCGCGTCGGCCTGACCGACGGCGACGGCCTCGGCACGCACGTGAGCGCGATCGCCGACGTCACCGGCGACGGCGTCGGCGACCTCGTCGTCGCGGCGCCCTATGCGCTGGCGCGCGGCAAGGGCGCCACGGGTCGCGTGTACGTGCTCGACGGCGCCGCGCTCCTCGGTCGGGCCCCCGCGGTCGCCGAGGCGGTCGCGCGGGACGTCCTCGAGGGCACGCAGGGCGGCGAGCTCGCCGGCCTCGACACCGTGGCCGGCGACTTCACCGGCGACGGCCGCCCCGACCTGGCGCTCGGCGCGCCCCGGGCCTCCACGGCGAGCGACGGCCTGCACGCCAACAACGGCCGCGTGTACTTCGCCGAGGCGCGTCGCGGCTGGCTCGCGGACCTGCTCGGCACGGCGAGCGTCGCCGCGCCCGGCGCCCCGGCGCCCCTCGACGGCTTCGTCGCCGACGGCCCCGCCAACCCGTTCAACGGCTACGCGCTCGGCGCCGCGCGCCTGCATCGCGTCGGCGACCTCGACGCGGACGGCGCCGACGACGTCCTCGTGACCACCAACAACTTCATGAATCGCGCCTGGCTCGTGCGCGGCCGCCGCCCGGTCGCGCGCGGGGAGGCGACGGCGGAGGGCACCGCCGACAACGTCACGCTGAGCTCGCTGGTCGACCCCGGGGTGATCCTGGTCGACGGGGGCGACAACTCGTTCTCGGGCTCGCCGGACGCCTGGCCGATCGAGCTCGTCCGCTCGGGCCGGCTGACCTACTTCGGCACGCCCTCCGGGCCGGGCGACGTCGACGGCGACGGGTGGAACGATCTCGTCGTGAGCGCGCTGGCCCGCGTCGGCGACCGCGCCGAGGTGGTGGTCGACGTCGTCCTCGGCGCCGGCGGCCGGTTCGGCGGCGACCGCGACGTGGACCTGGCCGCCGTGGAGCGCGGCGTCGGCGGCTTCACGATCGGCGGGCTGCCGGGCGAGGGGAGCCTGAGCACGACCGTGGCCACGTGGCGCGTCGGCGACGTGGACCACGACGGCCGAGACGACGTCGGCGTCGTGATGCGGCCGGCGCCGCCGAGCCACAGCGCCCCCGCGCTGCCCGTACGCCTCTACGTCGCCTCCGGCAAGCGCGACCTCGCCTCCGTGCGGCTCACCGACCTCGAGCAGGGGCGCGGCGGCTTCACGATCGACCTGCCGGCGTGGCCCACGCAGATCGCCGCCGGCGACGTGGACGGCGACGGCCTCGACGACCTGGTGTTCGGCTTCGCGGCCACCGAGGCCGCGGGGCGCGTCGACGGATCCGTCCTCGTGCGCTTCGGCGTCGGTGATGGCCGGAGCGGTCCGGGCGACGACGCGCTCGAGGGCACGCCGGGCGCGGACCGCCTCGCCGGCGGGCGCGGCGACGACGCGCTGGCCGGCGGCGGTGGGGCGGATGTCCTGCGCGGCGGGGCCGGCGACGACCGCCTGGAGGTCGGCGACGCGGCGTTCGTGCGCGTCGACGGCGGCCGCGGGCGCGACACGCTCGCCGTCGCCGCCGCAGGCCGGGTGGACCTGGACCTCGACGCGCTCGGCGAGCGCGTGCGCGGCGTCGAGGTCATCGACCTGACCGGCGCGCCCGTCTCGCTGACCCTGTCCTCGTCGCGGGTGCGGCGCCTGCCGTCGCAGGGCACGGAGATGGTCGTGATCGGCGGCGACGACGACGTGCTCTCGTCGCCGCGCTCCGCCTGGCGCGCCGCCGGCGACGTCGAGTGGGACGGCCGCCCGGCGCGCCGCTTCACCGACGGCCTCGCCTCGCTCGTGCTCGTCGGTCCGGTGCGGACGCGGCTCCCGCCGTCGGCGACGACGCTGCAGCTCGCGGTGCGCGAGAACGCGCCCGCCGGGACGGTCGTCGGCCCGCTCGCGGGCGCCGATCCCGACGGGACGGTGACCGGCGTGCAGATCCGCGGCGGCGATCCGTTCGGCGCGTTCGCCTACGACCGCGCGGCCGGCCGGCTCGTCGTCGCCGACGGGTCGCAGCTCGACTTCGAGGCGCGCCCCACCTGGACGCTGCACGTCGCGCTCACCGACGACAACGGCCTGACCGGCCTGTCGGACGTCGTCGTCTCGCTCGAGGACGCCGACGAACCGCCGCGCTTCCCCGCGCCCACGGTGGCCATCGCGCTGCCCGAGGGCGCGCCGGCCGGGCGCGTGCTCACCGTGCTCGCCGCCGAGGATCCGGACTTCGAGGACGTGCTCGCCTACGAGATCGTCGCCGTCGACCCGCCCGACCGCGACGGCGCGCTCGCCGTCGATCCCGACACGGGCGTGCTCTCGGTGGCCGACGGCAGCCTGCTCGACTTCGAGGTGGCGCCGACGATCACCGTCGACGTGCGCGTCGCCGACGCCGCCGGCCTCACCGACGACGTCACCGTGCGCGTCGACCTCGGCGACGTCGCCGGCTTCGCCACCGAGCTCACGGCGTGGTTCGTGTCCACGAAGCAGAGCGTCTGGCGCGACGGCCCGCTCGGCTTCCTGTCGAGCACCATGCGGCACTCGCTCGAGGCGCCGCCGGGCAGCCAGGCCGAGCTCGCGTCCATCCAGGGCCAGACGCTCGCCATCGACGTGCAGTCGAGCGGCCGGTTCGACCTCACCCTCGACTTCGACGTCGGCCTCGGCGAGGTGAACGCCGCGGCGCCGGTCGAGATCGCGCTGACGATGCCCGACCAGCTGCCGGTCGGCGGCACGTTCACGATGGGCTCGAGCTGGTCGCTCGCCGACGGCGCCCGCCTGTGGGGCCGCACGCCGCACGTCACCGGCGCGATGACGTTCGACTTCGGCGACATCGCCATGGGCGGCGTCCCGCACGCCGTGCAGGGCCTCGTCGAGGCCATCCCGTTCCGCGCCACGCCGCGCGACACGCCGCTGCCGCCGCTCGAGGTCGACCTCGCCGCGCAGCCCTTCGTCGGCGTGCCGTTCCGCGACGTCTACCCGGACGGCGTGCCGCCCGACCAGGCCCACTGCTGGGCCTTCGACTGCCGCCTGAACGGCGCGATCGAGGACGCGTGGAACGGCGCGGCCGCCGCGGTCAACGCCGTGCAGGGGACGGGCATCACGAGCGACAACGCGCGCGTCCCCGACTGGGACTCGATCACCGCCGGCGAGACTTTCTTCGACAACGTCGACTACCCGAACCTGATCATGACCGGGCAGGTGGCGCGCCGCGCCGTCGAGGTGGCGCTCGACCCGGCCTCGCTGGCGGACGCCCTCGTCGGCAACACCTGGTACAACGGCTTCGGCCCCTGGTGGGGCACGTTCACCGTCCAGCTCGAGGGCGGCGAGGCGCGCCTGCGCTACGACCTGTGGTCGTCGCAGTTCTTCCTCACGCTCGACGTCTGGGAGGCCTTCTACCTCAACGTCGACGGGGTCACCGTCACGCTGACGCTCGAGGACGGCACCGTCATCCCCGATCTGCCCGTGGGCGAGGACGCCGACATCGACCTGCCCGCCGACGTCGACACGAACGGCGACGGGCGCGTCGACATCACGTTCGACTACACGATCCGCAACACCTTCACGCACTTCCTCGTCGACATCCCGCTCATCTCGTACCGCGGCCGCACGCTCGGCCTCGAGTACGCCGTCTTCCGCCACACCTACGACCCCCGCGGCGAGGTGGACGGCCTCTCGGAGCTCATCAGCGGCGGTTGGGGTCCGCTCAACGAGAGCGAGATCGGCCTCGGCAAGCCGCAGAACCGCTCCGCGTCGTGGACGCTGCCCGGCTTCCAGACCGTGACCGCCCGGGGCCGCTTCCAGCTCTCCCGCTGAAGCGCAGGCGTCGGGCGGGCGATCTGCGATAGAACGGCCGCATCACGAGCCGGGGAGGTGAGGGGTGCGGTACACGCTGCTGGCGGTGCTGGCGTTGCTGGGGTGCGGGGGCGAGGACCAGGCGCAGGACCCGACGCCCGACGACGGGCCCGACGCGGGCGCGACCTGCGACGGGCCGCAGCCGCCGCCCGACTGCCTGCGGCTCGACCTCGACCTCGACGGCTACGCCCCGGACGACGGCGACTGCGACGACCGCAACGACCAGGTCTCGCCCGACGGCGCGGAGATCTGCGGCGACGGCGTCGACCAGGACTGCAGCGGCGCCGACCTCGACTGCGCCGACGCGGACCGCGACCGCGACGGGGTGAGCGAGCGCGCCGGCGACTGCGACGACGACGACCTGTCGCGCACGCCCGGCAACCTCGAGACGTGCGACGACGGCGTCGACCAGGACTGCGACGGGCGCGACCTGCCCTGCGAGGAGGTCGACGAGGACGGCGACGGCTTCTCGCGCGCCCAGGGCGACTGCGACGACCGCCTGCAGCGGGTCTATCCCGGCGCGGCGGAGAGCTGCGGCGACGGCGTCGACCAGGACTGCGACGGCGGCGACGCCGCGTGCGTGCGCGACGACCGCGACGACGACGGCTGGGCCGACGGCGAGGACGTGTGCCCCGACGCGGCCGACCCTTTCCAGTCGGACCGCGACCTCGACGGCGTGGGCGACGCCTGCGACGTGTGCCCCGCGGTCATGGACGCCGACCAGACCGACAGCGACGGCGACGGCACCGGCGACGCCTGCGACGCCGACGTGGACCGCGACGAGGACGGCCGCTCCGGCGCCGACGGCGACTGCGACGACACCGATCCCGCGGTGTTCCCCGGCGCGCCCGAGCGCTGCAACCGCGTCGACGACGACTGCAACGGCTTTGTCGACGACGCCTGCCCCGGCGACCTGCGCAGCCCCCTCATCCCGATTCCGGGAGGCCGGAGCCTGCTGGGCAGCCAGGACGCCGATCCCGTCGCGTGCGCGTCCGACCCCGGCACCGACGAGAACTGCGACGAGGTGCCGCAGCGGACGATCGAGCTGTCCGCGTTCCGCATCGAGGCCACGGAGGTCACGAACGCGCAGTACGCCGCCTGCGTGGAGGCGCGGCGCTGCATGCCGCCGTTCCGCTCCGAGCAGTTCCCGGCGTCGCTGCGCTTCGGCGATCCGCGCTACGCCGACCACCCCGTCGTCTTCGTCAGCCAGATCCAGGCGACGATGTACTGCGCGTGGGCCGGCGGGCGCCTGCCCACCGAGGCGCAGTGGGAGCGCGCCGCGCGCGGCGCCCGGCCGACGGAGCAGCGCCGCTACCCGTGGGGCGACGACGCGCCCGACTGCGACCGCGCCAACGTCGACGGCTGCCACGACGCGCCGGTGACCGTCGGCTCCACCGCCGGCGACCGCACCGGCGACGGCGTGCTCGACATGGGCGGAAACGTTCATGAAATCGTCGACGGCTGGTACCTGCCCGACTGGTACCGGAGCGTCGCCCCGCGCGACCCGGCGCCGCCCGACCGGCGCGGCGAGCGCGACCAGATCCCGGTGCGCGGCGGGGCCTACGACGCGCCCGCGGCCTTCGCCACCCTCAGCTACCGCGGCTTCCGCCTGCTCGTCGCCCGCGAGGACCGGCGCCCGAACCTCGGCTTCCGCTGCGTCCGCTGAGGGTCAGCGCCAGCTCGGCCCGCTCACCCACGCCACGAGCGACTGGCGCAGACCCGCCGTCACCGGCTTCACCCGGTGGAACTCGTAGCTCGGGAAGACCACGGTGGTGCCGGCGCGCATCGGGGCCGCCGTGCCGCGATCGGCGAAGAACTCGAGCTCACCGCCCTCGAAGTCGTCGGTCAGCAACGTCACGAGCGACAGCTTGCGGATGGAGAGGTGGCCGTCGCCCACGTCCTGGTGCCAGTCGTAGTGGCCGCGCCGACCGCCGTCGTAGCGCGTGAGCTGCAGCGGCTCGGCGAAGCCGGCCAGGTCGCAGTGCCAGAAGCGGTCGTTCAGCGCCTGCGCCACCTCGGCGAGGCGCTGATGGATCCAGTCGCTGTCTGGCGTCCACGGCAGCCACGACACCTCGGAGATGCGCCACGCCTCGTCGACGGCGGGGCCGCCCTGGCCGCCGACGAGCGCGTGCTCTCGCGCGAGCTGTTCACCGAGCGACTGGATGCGCGCGCGCTCGTCCGCGTCGAAGACGTCGTCCTGCCACGCCCAGTTCGGCCAGTGGGCGCGCTGCTTCGGCCAGATGAGGTACGGCACGGTACCGGGTGATCGCACGCGCGGCGCGCCGCGCACAAGTACACGGTCGCTGCAAACGACCGCCCTCAGCGGTTGCGGGACGGCCCGGCGGTGCACTAAGGTCCCGACGGGGGTTTCGTATGCCGCTCGAGCTGCCGGGAGCGGATCACCGCATTCTGCTCGTCCCGCGCGACGAGGTCGTCGAGTTCTGGAGCGAGGACCAGGCGCGCCTGTTCCTCTCCCGGTACATGCACGATCCGACGAACATGTCGGTCCTGCGCAGCGCGCTCTCCGAGGAGTGCGGCTCGCTGTTCGTCCACCAGATGGACGACCACGACGTCGTCACCCAGGTGGCGCGGCGCATGGTCGGCTCCTGCGTGGCGATGGTGCGCGTCGAGCTGCCCCAGGTGAGCCAGCCCGGCGACGCCGGCGGCGACGCCGGCTGGTCGCCCGAGGAGCTGTTCGAGAACCCGCTCGCCCCCCTCGAGAAGGCCATCGAGGACGTCCTCCCCGAGGCGATCATCCCGCCCGAGTTCGTGCGCATGGCCAAGCGCGAGGCGGAGGCGATCGACTGGGAGAACAAGCGGTACGGCTTCGTGATCGACGCCCTGCGCCACGCGAGCCAGAAGCTGCTGGACGGCTCGGCGGTGGCGCCGGAGCTGCCGCTGCTGGCCCGGCAGACGGGGCAGACGCTGACGACCCAGGCGGCGAGCGTCGGCATGGCGCTCAAGAAGCTCGCGGGCGCCGGCATCCCCAAGCCCGATCCGAGCGCGCTCGGCAAGCAGCTCGTGGTGCTCGCCGGCTCCCAGGGCACCTCGCTGGCCAATGGCGCCAAGAAGGTGGGCCTCAAGCTCGTCGAGATGGCCGGCAAGGCGAGCGACGTCCTCGACAAGACCGCGCTCGGCCAGGAGTTCCAGCAGGGCGCCGGCAAGCAGGCGCGCGAGCTCGTCAACAAGGTCGGCGACCTCGGGAAGGACATGGTCCGCCTCGCCGACAAGGCCGGCGCCGCGTCCGACCCGTCGAAGGTCGGCCCGGCCATGGCCGACCAGGCGAAGACCCAGGCCGACAAGCTCCAGAAGATCGCCGCCGGCACCGCGCCCGCCCTCGACGCGCTCAAGGCGAAGGGGTCGCTCGAGCCGGGCTGGACGCCCCCCGTCAACACCAACGAGTTCGCCTTCGTCCTCGTCGACCTCGCCGGCAAGCCCGTCGCCGGCCAGCAGTTCAAGATCACGGTCAAGGGCGCGAAGCACGAGGGCACCACCGGCGGCGACGGCAAGGTCGCGCTCAAGGGCCTGCCGCTGGGCGCCCGCGGCACGCTCGAGCTGCCCGGCTGCGTCTGGCCGTGGCGCGACGCCGACGGCACGCTGCCCGGCCCGCGCGTCCACGTCGTCCAGAAGGGCGAGTTCCTCTCCAAGATCGCGAAGAAGTACGGCTACGGCGACTGGAAGAAGATCTACGACCACCCGGCGAACGCGCCGTTCCGGGCGAACCGGCCCGATCCGAGCCTCGTCCAGGTCGGCGACGAGATCTGCATCCCCGACGCCGAGCCGCGCCGCCTCGACTTCAAGGTCGGCACCTCGATCGCGATCACCCACGTCGGCCTGCAGAAGCCGAAGCTCGAGATCGGCGAGGCGCGTCGCCCGGGCGGCCAGCCGCCGGCGCCGGTCGGGGCGGACGAGGCCGCCGCCGATGCGCCCGCCACGCTCGCGCCGCCGGTCGCGCCGCCGGGCGAGGTCACGATGGCGAAGCTCACGGGCTTCTTCTTCGAGACCGACAAGTGCTTCCTGCTGCCCGGCGCCATGAGCAGCATCAAGGCGCTCAAGTCGATGTACGACCAGCACAAGGGCAGCGAGATGCTGCTGGTCGGACACACCGACCGGGCCGGCTCCGAGGGGCACAACCTGCACCTGTCCTGGGAGCGCGCCGAGGCCGTCGCCGCCTACCTGAAGGACGACGCCGCGGCCTGGATGCCCTGGTTCGCCGCCGACAAGCCCAAGAGCAAGCGCTGGGGCGCCCGCGAGGTGGCCCACATGCTCTCGGCGCTGCCCGCGGGCGAGCCGGTCTTCTACACGCACGCGGCGCCCGACGGGGCCGACGACGACCTCACGAAGCCGGTCTCGGCCGAGCTGAAGGCCGCCGTCCGCAAGTTCCAGGAGTGGAGCAACGCCAAGCGCGGCACGAGCCTGGCCGTCGACGGCGCGCCGGGGCCGATGACGCAGCGCGCGCTCGTCGCCGCCTACATGGACATCGACGGCACCTCGCTGCCGAAGGGCACGGCGCTCGTCCTGTCGGGCCTCGGCGAGTCGAAGCCCGCGGTGGCGACCGGCGACGGCGTGTCCGAGGCGAAGAACCGGCGCGTCGAGGTCTTCTTCTTCCCCAAGGGCGTCAAGCCGCGGCCCGAGTCGAAGCCGGCCGCGTCGGCCACGCAGGCGCCGGCCAAGGCCCAGCAGCAGTACGAAGACTGGAAGAAGCAGGTCCACACCCAGACCGAGCTCGAGGCGCCGAAGGAGGGCCCGAAGCCGCCCCCGGCGCCCGGCGAGTCCGTCGGCGTCAAGATCTTCGCGCGCGGCGACAAGGAGTCGTCCGGCGGCGCCGCGGTGGCCCACGAGAAGTGGCGCGTGCGCCAGGCCGACGGCGCGACGTCCGAAGGCAAGCTCGACGCGGGCGGCAGCGGTCGCGTGCCCTGCGCCGGCGAGACCTGCGACATCACCTTCCCGCGGCGCGGCCGCGGGGCGATCGAGGCCGTGACCGCCGGCGGCCAGAAGGCCGAGCAGCTCACGGCGGCCCTGCCGGCGGGCGTGTCGGCCGCCGACGTCGAGGCGCTGGCGCCGGTGCGCCGCCGCGAGCACTTCCTGCGCCTGGGCCGCAGCGGCGACGCCGTCGCGGCCCTGCAGCGACTGCTGAACGCCGCGGGCGCCCAGCCGAAGCTGGCGACGGACGGCGAGTACGGCCCCGGCACGATCACCGCGGTGCGCGCGCTCCAGAAGCGCATGGGCATCGACGAGGACGGCGTCGCCGGCGCGACGACCGTCGGCGCCCTCGACGAGGCGCTCGGCCTCGGCACGACGTTCCGGTGCCGGCGCGGCGTGTCCTACGAGTTCCGGTGGCGCCGCTTCCCGGCCCAGGTGGTCACCGTCGTGCCGGCCGTGCCGACGGGCCCCGCGAAACCTGCGGCGCCGGTCGACACGCCCGCCGTCCCCAAGGGACCGCCGCCCGCGCCCGCGGTCGTCAAGACCGCCCGCGAGCTCATCGACGAGGCGGTGAAGGCCCAGGCGCTCAAGGGCCAGGCGCGCGACAAGCGGCGCGAGGAGCTGACGCACGCCGTGTTCGGCGACGTGGAGATGCTCGACGAGGCGCTCCGCATCGGCAAGCCGGGCGAGGACAAGGCCGTCGCGCAGGCGGTGCTGCCGGGCTTCGTCGCCCACGGCCAGAAGCTCCGGCCCTTCGCGAACTACAAGAACTACACGCGCCTCGTCCGCATGATCGAGGCGCTGTCGCCGCAGTCGAAGCCGGGGGACATCGCGCGCGCGATGCGCCGTGTGCACTACGACGACGGCATGCTGTCGATCCTCGGCGCCTACACCATCGGCGACTACGAGCCGAAGGTCTCCGACGAGCTCAAGCAGTTCCTGATGTTCGAAGGCGGCGCCCTCAAGGCGGGCTGGCAGGAGATCTGGGGCCCGCGCGCCGCCACCGAGCCCTACCGCCTGCTCGACGTCGCCCACTCGCTGGTCGCCTTCGACGCATGGGCCAACAACGTCGACGGCCGGCTGACCGCCTGGGTGTTCACCGACTTCGGCGACTGGGTCACCGGCCTCGCGTCGTCGGCGGGCGCCACGGGCGCGGGCAACAACAACGCGCCCGACCAGCGCGGCAACGAGTTCGGCGAGCAGCTCTTCACGACGCAGGACGACGTCGATTTCGCGACGCTCTCGGCGCTGCTCGAGCACTGCTTCCACCCGACGCGCTACCTCGGCGGCGCGCATCGCGCCGAGATCCCCGAGAAGTACGCGCCCTCGCGGGGCAGCACCGCCATCTTCGAGAGCGATCCGGCGTACCAGACGACGCCGAAGCCCGCGGCCTCGACCGGCAGCGAGTACTTCCTGCTGCTCGACACCGAGAGCGGCCTCGTCTACCGCATGCCGCGGGCGATGTACGACGAGCTCGCCAAGGCCAACAAGCAGCTGGCGAACATCCGCAAGGGCATCGAGGACGCCAAGAAGCTCCCGATGGACCAGCGCAACAACGCGCTCGACGCGCAGATGAAGCGCCTGCACGACCTCTGCGACCTCGAGCTCGACCTCGATCCCGATCCGAAGACGCAGAAGATCCCCGACTACACGACGCGCTCGAAGAACCTGCGCGAGTTCGTCTCCCTCGACGACAAGAAGCTCGTCTACACGCCGGGCAAGCTGCTCGAGGCGCTCGAGCAGAAGTTCAAGGGCCAGGTCAAGAAGGACGAGCTCAAGAAGGCGGTCGTCGTCGAGGAGGACGAGGAGAAGAAGAAGGGCGGCAAGCCGCCGTTCGAGATCAAGTGGCAGAGCGACTGGAAGGGCCAGGGGGACGGTCACCTGCTCGACCTGATCGACTCGAGCAAGCCCGAGACCTACCTGCCGATGATCCTGGCCAACCCGGCCCTGGCGCCGGCGGTGCTCGTCGACTGGGTGGCCGAGAAGTACCCCGACATCATCCGCAAGAACCACGGCGACAAGTGGGAGTGGACGAAGACCGACAAGCGGTGGGACGGCGGCTACGAGGCGCGTTTCCTGCGCTGGGCCTACGACTACCAGGCGATGGAGGTCGTCCTCAACCCGACCCAGGGCCAGATGAAGGTCGCCGGCAAGGCCTGCGGCTCCGTCAGCCTCGCCGAGGGCAAGGCCGAGCTCAGCTACAACCTGCCCGACAAGGACGGTTACACCCTCCCGCTGCCCGTCAAGCGGGGCGCCCGGTTCAAGGTGCGCCTGGTGATGGCCGGCAAGGTGAGCGGCTTCGTCGGCGCCCAGGCGGAGCTCGGTTACGAGGCGGTCGCCGACTGGTCGGTGAAGGGCGAGGCCAAGAAGGACACCGCCGTCCCCGTCCAGATCGGGGTGCAGGCCGGGCTGCGGGCGTTCGCCGGCGTGCGGCTCAGCGCCGAGCTCTCGCTGGCGCTCGAGTGGTTCAACGACGAGAAGAAGAAGTTCAAGACGCTCGCCCGGCTCGTCGGCGAGGGCACCGCCTACCTCGGCGTCGCCGCGGAGTTCGTGTTCGAGGTCGGCTGGAACCCCAAGAAGGGCGTCTTCACCTTCGAGCTCCGGGCGGGCGTGGCGCTCAAGCTCGGCGCGGGCGCGGCGGCCAAGGGCGAGGCCGACGTCAACGAGATCGTGACGTTCATCCGCGAGCTCCTCACCCGGACGGACTACGCGCGGATCGCCCAGGTCACGCTCGAGGCGTTCCAGGCCTTCACGAGCCTCTGCCTCGGCATGGCCGCCAAGGCGGTCGACGAAGTGACCGATGCGACGAAGGACGCCGTGCTGGCCGTCGGTCAGGCCTTCGCCTCGTGGAAGGGCGAGCAGAAGGACATCCGCACGCTCGCGGAGAACATCAACGCCGGCCGCATCGAGGCGCTCGTGCGCGACGGCCATCCCGAGTGGCGGGCGACGACCCTGGCGAAGCTCTGCGCGCGGTCGATGATCCTCCCCAGCGAGGTGGAGGAGGAGGCCATCTGCCGCGTCGTCGAGGCGGTGCCGACGAAGGAGATCCTCGAGAAGGTCCTCAAGCGGGTCGACCCCTCGACCCCCACGGTGCAGGGCGGCATCGACAAGATCGACTCGTCCGTCGACTGGGGCGAGCAGGACCGCTTCGACGCGGTCCTGAAGAAGTTCGGCCTGCGCTGATCAAGCCCCGCAGACGCTGCCGCACTCGCGCGGGGCGCCGCGCCGCGGATCCTCGCCGGTCCCCTCGAGGTCGTAGCACTCCTGGGTGACCGTGTGGCCCTCCTGGTCGTACGTGATCTCCGTCCACACGTTCACGCCGCGGACGCACCGGCCCCAGTCGTAGCCGATGTAGCGCTTGCGCCAGCTGTGCGTGTCGGGGAAGCACTGGTTCTCGCCGGACTCGAGCCGGAAGCACGTCTGGCCGCCGGTGGGGATCTGGGTGGCGGCGTCGTACTCCTCCGACGAGGTCAGCCACCCGCGCTCGTCCCAGGTGGCCCACCACAGGTTCTGCTTGCCGTCGAGGTAGACGCCCTCCTGGTACTTGTAGTGCGTCGTGCCGTCGCCCGTCGTCCGGTAGCTCGTGTAGGTGCCGTCGAACACGCGGTAGAAGCTGCCGCGCCCGGTCGGGTGCAGGCCGCTCTTGAACGTCACCTTCGCATCGAGCTTGCCCAGGTGATCGTAGGACTCCCAGACGCCGCGGTGCAGGCCGTGCTCGCTGAACTCGCCGCGCGCGCGGTCCTTGCCGTCGGGCTTGCGGAAGGTCCACCCGCCGACCGGGCGGCTGTCGGCGAACTCGCCGATCTCCACGGTGACGCCGTCGTCGGTCTTCACCTCCCAGGGCCCGTGCAGCACCCCCTTCGCGTAGCAGGCCCTCTTCGTGGCCGGCACGCCCTCGAACTGCACCGAGGTCTCGACGCAGCGCGAGTGCGTGTCCTCGGTCGACGTCGTGCGCTTCTCGCGGAAGTAGCAGAAGTGGTGCTCCGGGGGCGGCTCGGTGGTGAGCTTCGCGCGGTCGAAGATGCTGTCGCCGGGCGCGTTGGTGGCCGGGTCCCACAGGGCCCCCGCCGCGGTGCCGTCGTCGAACACCATGCGGTACTCGTGGAAGCCGTCCGTGTTCACGTGGACCGAGCCGTCCTCGTTCAGGCGCACGCCCCAGCGGAAGGAACGCAGGCTCGCCGTCCGGTCGAACTCGGGGTCGAGGATCTTGTTGCCGGCGGGGGAATCCCACAGGCCCTGCGGGTAGACGGTGCGGGGCGTGCCGGGCATCCACTCGACCTCGAGCCAGGGCAGGTCGCGCAGGCGGTCCTGGCGGCCGCCGAGGTCGTCGTACACGCCGGTACCGTCGACGCGGAACGTGGCGCAGTAGCCCTCGCCGTACCACACGCGCCCGGGCCCGTCGCCGTCGCTGACGCCGGCGGCGTCCGGGTAGCTGTAGCCGAACCCGAGCAGCGAGCCGTCGGAGATCGGCTTCGAACTGTAGGTGAAGCCCTCGTGCTCGAAGGTGTCGCCGATGTCCGGGCGCACGCGCTTGCCGACGACGTAGAAGCTGAAGCCGGCGATCGGCGCGGTGGCGGTGGTGCCGTCGACGACGGCGCCGGGGACCTCCTCGAGTGGCGACTCGGCGGTGGCGGCGTGGAAGACGCGCGCGTCCGGGTCGGCGGCGCGCAGGGTGAAGTTGAGCGTCGCCGGCGCCTGGAAGACGAGGCCCGCCGGCGAGAACTCGTACACGGCGCTGAGGCGCTCGAAGTCGTCGATCGTGCCCTGGCGCACGGCGACGCCGATCTCGACGTCGCGGTCGAGCGCGCCGGGGGGGATGACGAGCGAGACCTCCTCGAAGTCGACCGTCCCGCCCGCCGGACCGATCACGTTGGCGACCGGGGGCGGCGTCGATCCGTCGGCGGCGCCGCCGTCGGAGGAGCCGCCTCCGCAGGCGGCGAGCAGCGTGGCGAGAACGAGGGAGAGCGGGCGGACGGACGGCATGTTCCTCCATGGGCCATCGGGGTGGCGCGCCAAAATACCAAAGCTCCCACCGTGCGCGAATCCGTTGCCCGGCGGGTGGCGGTCGGTTTAGGGTCCCGACCCATGCGCCACATGACCGTCTGCGTCCTCGCCGCGGCAGCGTCCCTCGCGGGCTGCAAGTCCACGATGTACGGGATGACCGGCGACACCATGGCCGGCTTCACCGTCGACCACGCCATGCCCTACCTGATGGAGAGCGACGACGCCGACATGGCCTGCCAGACGGGCGCGGCCATGGGCGCGTTCGTGGCGTCGTTCGGCCGTGTGACCGACGCGCCCGATAAGGCGTCGCTCGGCACGCTGCTCTCCGCCGCCACCTGCGCCGAGGCCCTCGGCTGGGAGGCGGAGCTGCGCGGGCTGCGCGCGCTGCGCGACGGGCGCTCCGCCGAGGGCAACGACGCGCGCATCGCCGAGAAGCGGGCCCACGAGCGGGCCGCGAAGCGCTACTTCGCGTCCTACGCGCGGCTCGTGGCGGCCTATGGCGAGCCGGGCGGCAAGTGCCCGGAGCTCGAAGAGAAGTCCGACGAGCTGCTCTACCTGATCGGCCTGCTCGCCGGCGTGAACGCGGTGACGCACGACCGGCAGGCCGCCGGCGCGGCGGAGGTGCCGCTCGACGTGCCGCGCAAGGTGGAGCGCGGCGCGACGTGCCTCGACGACGGCGAGTGGTTCGGCGTGCCGTCGGCCATCCGCGCGGCCGTGTGGTTGAGCGTGCCCGGCGCGACGCCCGAGGGCAGCGATCCCTGGGCCATCCTCGACGCCGCGGCGAAGGCGGGCGAGGCGAAGGGCATGCGGCTCGCGCGCGCCATCCAGGTGCAGGCGGCGCTGGCGCAGGGCCGCGACGACCTCGTCAAGCAGGGGCTCTCGGCGCACGCGGCCTCGCTCGCCGCCACGCCAGCCGCCGAGAAGTACCGGCTGCTCGACCGCAACGCCGGCCTGCTGAATCTGCACGTCTCCGACGTCGTCTGGACCCGCGAGGTCGGGCACCGCACCCCCCAGGGCTCGTTCGGGCAGCTGCCCGAGAAGCCGGCCGCGGACGACGGCGGCGGGGGCGGCCTTCTCGACGAGCTCACCGACGAACCAAAGCAGGAGAACCCCTGATGTTCGCGAAGTTCCGCAACGTGCTCGCCGCCGCGTTCGCGCTGGCGCTGCCCGCCACCGCCGGCGCCCAGGCCGTCCAGAAGAGCCTGTGCGTCTTCGACCCCAGCGGCGCCAACGGCGACATCTTCAACGTCATCAAGGACTACCGCGCCGCCGCGGTCGCCTGGGGCGTCGACTTCCAGCTCAAGCCCTACACCGAGGAGAAGACCGCCGCCGAGGACTTCAAGGCCGGCAAGTGCGACGCCACGCTGATCACCGGCGTGCGCGCGCGGGCCTTCCAGCGGTTCACCGGCTCGCTCGAGGCCATGGGCGCGATGCCGACGTACGCCCACCTCGAGAAGGTGGTCAACGAGCTGTCGCGCGCCAAGGCGGCGCCGCTCATGAAGAGCGGGGACTACGAGGTCACCGGCATCTTCCCGGGCGGCTCCATCCTGCTGTTCGTCAACGACCGCAGCATCGACACCGTCGGCGAGCTCGCCGGCAAGCGCCTGGCGACGCTCGACTACGACGAGGCCGCCAAGGTGCTCGTGCGCCAGGTCGGCGCGTCGCTCGTCGCCGCCGACATCGGCACCTTCGCCGGCATGTTCAACAACGGCAACGTCGACGCCTGCTACGCCCCCGGCACCGCCTACAAGGCGCTCGAGCTGTACAAGGGCATCGGGGCGAAGGGCGGCGTCGTCAAGTACCCGATCGCGCAGCTCACCTTCCAGCTGCTCATCCGTTCCGCGAGCTTCCCCGAGGGCTACGCGCAGAAGTCCCGGGAGTGGTCGGCGCAAAACTTCAAGCGCGTCGCTGCCTTGGCGCAGAATGCCGAGAAGAGCATCCCGGCGAAGACGTGGATCGAGATCCCCGCCGCGGACCTCGAGAAGTACGACCAGATGTTCCAGGACGTGCGCGTGCGCCTGCGCGACAACGAGAAGGTCTTCGACCCGAAGACGCTCAAGCTGATGCGTGGCGTGCGCTGCCAGATCGAGGCGTCGCGCGCCGAGTGCGCGACCCAGCGCGAGTAGGCACTTGTCCAATCCGACCGACCGTCCGGGCCGGGCCCGTCTCCTCTTCTCGACCTTCCCCGCGCTGCTGGTGTTGCTCGGCGTCCTGGCCTACGGGTCGGGGCAGATGTTCCACGGCCGCCTCCTGGCCGTCGGCGAGCACTACTGGCCGGAGTACCACGCGCTGCGCGTCGACCCGGCGAAGCCGGAGTGCGATCCGGCGCAGTTCGTGAGGCTGCACTGGGGCGCCGCCGCGACGACGGCGACGCAGGGCGGGGGCGGGGGCGATCTCCTCGACGGTGTGGTCGACGAGGGCAAGGCGCCGGCCGGCGACGCGCTCGCGCAGCCGACCGGGCCGGCCGCCGGTGGCGGAGATCTGCTGGACGGGGTGGTGGACGCGCCGGCGTCGGCGGGCGACGAGGCGCGCGGGTCCGGCGCGGATCTGCTGGACGAGGTGGTGGACGCGCCGAGGCTCGCCCCCGCGGAGTCTGGGGCTTCGCCTCCGGCCGCGGCGCCGGACGCGGCGGCGCCCGCCGTCGCCCTGCCGCCCGACTGGCGCAAGAGCCCGACCTGGAAGAACGGGCTGAACGCTGCCGAGGCGAACTGGACGACGCAGTGCCTCGAGCGCCACGACCTGTTCGAGGCCACGCTGGGGCGGATCACCGACGGGGTGCGGGTCTTCCGCGCCGTCGAGACCGGCGTCGCCGAGTTCGTCGCCGCTTTCGTCGGCCACCTGCGCCATCTGCTGCTGTTCCTGGTGCTCGTGGCCGCGGCGACGGCCACCTGGACGCGCACCCACATCAGCCTGCGCTCGCCGCGTCGCCTGCTCGAGCACCGAGTCGCCGAGGGCGCGCAGCTCGTGGCGAGCGTCCTGCTCGCCGTCTCGGCCTACAGCCTCTGGCGCATCGACACGACCTCGGGCGTCCACGTGGAGAACGAGGGCCTCCATTACCTGTGGATGGGCGCCTTCACCCTCAACGCGCTCACCAACGCGTACCACCTCGCCCGACCGCCGGGCGACCTGCAGCCCGGCGGCTCCCTGGGCGGCGCGCTGCTGTGCGTGCCGCTGTACGTGACCATGGCGCTCATCGCCGGCACGTACTTCCTCGTCGCCGAGGAGCATCCGGCGGGCCTCGCCATCTACCTGTCGCAGCTGCCCGAGCACGCGCTGCTCTACATCAACGTCGGCCTGTACGTGTGGATCGGCATGCTGCTGAAGCACACGCGCCTCGCGCGGCTCACGTTCGACCTCGTGCGCCCGTGGAAGCTGACGCCGGAGCTGCTGGCGGCGCTCGTCGTCGTGGCGGCGGCGCTGCCCACGGCGTACAGCGGCGCCTCGGGCATCTTCGTCATCGCGGTCGGCGGCGTGATCTACGAGGAGCTGCGGCGGGCCGGCGCGCGCCGGCAGCTGGCGCTGGCGACGACCGCCGTCTCCGGATCCCTGGGCGTCGTGCTCAACCCCTGCCTGCTCGTGGTCATCGTCGCCTCGCTGAACAAGCAGGTGACCACCGACGAGCTCTACGGGTGGGGTCGCTACGTGTTCATGCTCACCGCGGTCCTGTTCTTCGCCGCCTCGCTGTGGCTCGGCCGCGGCCAGTTGACGATGGCGCCGCCGCGGACGGCGCTCCCCGAGAGCCTGAAGCGCCTGCGGCCGCTCGTGCCCTATACGGTCCTCGCGGTGGTCGTGCTGCTCGCCTACAAGGTGGGCCTCGGCCACGGCGTCGACGAGCACACGGCGCCGTTCATCCTGCCCATGCTGCTGTTGGCGCTGCTCGTCTACGACCGCCGCGCGGCGAAGCGCGAGGCCGCCGCGATGCCCGCCGACGGGGCCGGCATCGGCTTCCGGGCGGCGTGCCGGGACGCCACCACCGAGACGACGGGCCACATCGGCGCGCTCCTCATGCTCATGGCGCTGTCGATGGCCGTCGGCGGCGTCATCGACCGCGGCGAGCTCATGAGCCACGTGCCCCAGGACTTCGGCTCGCCCTGGGCCACGATGGGCGTGCTGATCGCCATCCTCGTCGTCATCGGCATGACGATGGACCCGTACGGCGCGGTCATCCTCGTGTCGGCCACGATCGCCACCGTCGCCTACCGCAACGGCATCCACCCTGCGCACTTCTGGATGACGGTGCTCGTCGCCTTCGAGCTCGGCTACCTGACGCCGCCGGTGGCGCTGAACCAGCTGCTCACCAACCAGGTGGTCGGCGACACGCCCGAGGACCAGGCGGCGGACCGCGCCGCGCTCGCGGGGCAGCCGTTCTGGATACGCCACGAGCGCACGGTGGTGCCCGTCGCCGTCATGGGCATCGCGCTCCTCGTCGTCGCCTTCCTCCCGCTCTTCTGGCTCGACAAATACATCCCGTAGACCGCCTTGCCGACCGGCGACGCCTGGCCCGCGAGGTGGCGGCGCTCGCGTGGCCCGCCAGCGTGCACGGCCTGCTCGGCACGGTCGTGCTCTTCACCGACCGGCTGCTGCTCGGGCGCTATCACGCCGACGCGATCGGCTCGATGCAGATCGCGGGGCCGCTGCTCTGGTCGGTGTTCGGCGTCTTCGGCGCGTTCGCGGTGGGTGTGCTGGCGGTCGTCGGGCGCGCGGCGGGCGCGGGCGACGCGGCGCGGCTGCGGCGCACCGTCCGCGCGGCGCTCGCGTGCGCCCTGCTCGTCGGCGGCGCCGTCGGGGCGGCGGGCTGGCTCCTGCGCGGGCCGCTCGCGCTGTTCCTCGGGAGCGGCGACGCCACCTCCGAGGCGGTGCGCACGCTGGCGCGCGACTACCTGACGGTGGTCTTCCCGGCGACCCCGCTCCATTTCGCGGGCGTCGCCGCCGTGACCGCGCTGCAGGCGATGGGCGACACGCGCACCCCGCTGCGAATCGGCCTCGTCTCGGGTCTCGTCAACCTCGGCGTGGGCTGGGTGCTGATCTACGGCCGCTTCGGTGCGCCCGCGCTCGGCGTCACCGGCGCGGCGATCGGGACGGCGGCCGCCTTCGCCGTGGAGGCGGCGCTCGCGCTGGCGGCGCTGCGGGCGCGCGTGCCCCCGGCGCGCGGCGCGGCCCCGCCGGAGTGGCGGGCGCTGCTGCGCGTCTCGCTGCCGGCGTTCGGGGAGCGCGCGCTGTACCACGTCGGCTTCCTCTCGTTCGCGGCGCTCATCGGCCGACTGGGCGACGTGGCGATGGCCGCGCACCAGTCCCTGCTCGCCGTCGAGTCGCTCGGGTTCATCGGCGCCGAAGCGTTCGGCGTGGCGGGCGGCGCGCTCGTCGCGCAGAAGCTCGGCGCGCGGCGCCCCGACGACGCGGCGGCCTGCGGCTGGATCGCGACCGGCCTCGGCGTCGCCGTGCTCACCGCCGTCGGCCTCGTGTTCCTCGTGTTCGCGCGGCCGCTCGTGTCGATCTTCACCACCGACCCGGCCGTGATCGAGCTCGGCACCGCCTGTCTGCGCGTGGCGGCCGTCGCGCAGCCGCTCATGGCGGCCTGCGCCGCGCTCGGCGGCGCGCTGCGGGGCGCGGGGGACACGCGCAGCCCGCTCGTCACGGCGATCGTCGGTCCGATCGTCGTCCGGCTCACGGCCACCTACCTCCTCGCGTTCGAGATGGGCCTCGGCCTGCTCGGGGTGTGGATCGGCAGCACCATCGACTGGGTCGTGCGGACGGTCTGGCTGGCCCTCTTGTTCCGGCGCGGGCGCTGGCGGAGCGTCGAAGTATGATCCGCCACGCGCTGCTCTGGACGGCGCTCGGCGCCCTCGCGACCCGGCTCGATGACCTGCACGCCGCCGCCGGGATCACGACCTACCCGGACGCCGACTGGATCGGGCGCGTGCTGCCGTTCTCGCCGGTGTACGCCGGCGCCGGCCTCGCCGGCTTCCTGCTGTATGTGGGCCTCGTGCGGCCGCCCCGGGGCGGGCGCCTCGGCGGGCCGCCGATCCCCCGGCGCCACGCCGCCGCCAGCGTGCTCGCGTTCGTCGCCGCCTACGCGCTGACCTCGCTGCTCGGCGGCGCCCACGCCCACGCCGCGCTGCCGTTCGCCTGCGCCGCGCTGCTGGGCGGGTGGGCCGCGCCCGTCGTCCGGCGCCAGCCGCCGCGCGTCCTGGCCTTCCTGGCCGTCGTTTCGGTCGCGGGTCCGGCCTTCGAGTGGCTCGCCGTGCGCCGCGGCGCCTTCGCCTACGGCGTGTGCCCCGCGCCAGCCTGCCTCGGCACCGACGTCGCGCTCGTCTGGCTGCCGCTCTTGTACCTGCACGCCGGCCTGCTCGTGCACCGGCTGCTCTCCGGGCGGGACACGCCGCGTCTCGGCGTGTAGTGTCGCGCCCATGCACATCGTCATCACCGGCGCCTCCAGCGGCATCGGCGCGGCCCTCGCGCGCGAGCTCGGCGCGGCGGGCCACGCGCTCAGCCTCGTCGCCCGGCGCGGGGAGCTGCTCGCCGGCCTCGCCGCCGAAATCCGCGGCCCCGTGTCCACTTTCTCTTGCGATCTCGGCGACCTCGAGCAGTGCACGGCCTGGGTCGACGAGGCGGTCGCGCGCCACGGGCCGATCGACGCGCTGATCAACAACGCGGGCGTGCAGTACGTCGAGCCCGCCATCGGGGTCAGCGTCGAGCGCGCCGAGGCGCTCTTCCGGGTCGACCTGCTCGCCCCGATGCGCCTCGCCGACCGCGTGGTGCGCGACATGGTCGCCCGCCGCGCCGGGCACATCGTCAACGTCGCCAGCATGGCAGCGATCACGCACACGCCGGGCATGGCCCACTACAACGCGGCGAAGGCGGGGCTCGCCGCCTGGTCCGAGACGCTGCGCGTCGAGCTGCGCGGCACCGGCGTCCACGTGCTCACGGTGTATCCCGGGCCGGTGTCGACCCCCATGGAGTCGGCTGCCCGCGACAATTACGGGCACGCCGGCCTGACCGACCGCGTGCCCACCGGCACGCCCGAGACGCTCGCGAAGCTCGTGCACGAGGCGATGCGGCGTCGGCGGCCGCGCGTCGTCTACCCACGCGTCTACGGCATCGCCCGCTACCTGCGCGTGACCGCCCAGTGGGTGGCCGACCGCTTCACGCCGCCGCCGAAGGGTCGCGAGGTGAACTGACACACACTCGGCCTGCCGGCCGAGCGTGGCCGTCGGCTGGCAGCTAGCCACGGGTCGCGACGGCGGGGCCGCCGCTGCCCAGCGTCAGCTCGGCCACCGCGTCCTGGAAGCGGATGCGCGCCAGCATGAGCGCCTCCTGCTGGTCGACCACCTGCACGGTGACCTTCTGCTGGCGGTCGGCGAGCTCCGCGAGCTTGCCCTCGAGGTGGCGGCGCAGGCGGTCGCCGCCGCGCGCGCCTGCGAGCGCCCGGATCTGCGCCGTCAGCTCGCCGCTGCGCTGGGCGAACTGGGCGTCCTGGGCCTGCAACGTGGCGATGCGCTCGCGCGCCTCGTTCATCGCGTCGTGCAGCCGCAGCAGGTCCTCGGCGGCCCGCGCGAAGGCGGCATCGGCGGGCCGCTCGGCGACGTGGGCGCGCAGCAGGTCGATGCCCGCCGGGGTGCGCAGGTCCACGGTGCGCGTCAGCGGCGTGTGCGCCTCGATCGCCACCGTCTTGCTCGTCCCCGCCGCCAGCTCCACCGAGAACAGGCGCGCCTCGCCCTGGACCTCGTACACCGAGGGCGCCTCGCCTTGGGCCCAGCCGTCGGGAATGCGGTGCCGCAGGAAGACGCGCGCCGCCCGGTGGCCGCGGTTCGTCACCGTGAGCTCGGTGCGGCGCGTGTGCCGCACCTCGGCGGTCAGGTGGCCGCGCTCGACGCGCTCGATGCGGGCGATGCGGTCGCTCGACGACTCCGCCTTCTCGACGACCACCTGCCGGTCGAGCGCGAAGGGGATGAGCGCCGTGGCCGCGGGCGGGATGCCCTCGGTCAGGCCCTCGCCGATGAAGCGCGCCTTGCCGTAGACCGTCACCGGGCCGGCCTCGAGCGTCGATGCCGTCGGGTTCTTGAAGCGCACCGCCTTGAAGGCGAAGCGGGCGTCGCCGCGCTCGCCGTCGGGCGCGTACAGGTACACCACCTCGCCCTCGGCGGGCGCGTCGAGCACCGCCACCATCGCGCTCGTGCCGCGGGGGATGGTCATCGGCGCGTCCGACTCGAAGTGGCTCTCGCCCACGGGCGTCTCGGGGCCGGCGGCGGCCTGGGCGGGCGCCTCGGCCACCTTCAGCTCGACGCCGCCGTTGCGTCCGGCGACCGCGGCGTGGGCGACGACCTGGACGCGATCCGGCGCCAGGCCCAGCTCGATCAGCCGGTTGCGGACCCGGTGCGCGCGTTCGGCGGCGAGGTGCTCCGCCTCGCCCGCAGCGCTGTAGCCCTCGACGGTGACGCGGTCGCGCCGGTCGCGCAGCTGGTTCGCGAGGCCCTGCAGCCGGGCGTCCATCGCCGACGCCTGCGCGCGGACCGCGCCGAGGGCGTCCTCGGTGGCCGGCGCCGCGGCCGGGCGGGACCGGCCGGCGCGCGCCACGGACTCGCGCATCGCCACGGGCGCCTCCTCGTCGGCGGCCGGCGCGTCGAACGGCGCCGGGGGCGGCGCGAGCTGCGCGGCGTCGAGCGCGAGCATCAGCTTCCCGTTCGGATCGGGCTTCGGCGCGGCGTGCGTCGCGCCCCCGGTGGGCGGCGCCTGGGCGAAGGCCGTCCCGCCGCCGAGCAGGTCGCGGTGCACGTGCACCACCGAGCGCAGGTCGTAGCGAAACGACAGCGCCGAGCTCGCGCCGACCCCCACGCGCACCTGCTGCCAGTCCTCGCCCGACGTGTTGTCGACGATGGCCCAGCCCTGGACCTTGACCTGCTCGCCCTCGACGACGACCCGGTAGCTCGGCTTCCAGGCCGGCGCGTCGGTGATGTAGGTGAGCACGAGCTCGCCGTGGGTGCCCGGCGGCAGCGAGACCGTCATGTCGACGTCCTCGCCGCGGGAAGCGCCGCGCGTCGGATAGCCGACCGGCACGGTCTTCCCGGTGCGCGCGTCGGCGACGGTCAGCGACTTGAGGAAGTCGTCGACCTTGTCCTGGGGAACGGTGAGCGTGAGACGGTCGTCGACGGCGGTCGTCCGCCGCTCGTAGTAGGCGATGCCGTTGCGATAGACGACCACGCGCCCGAGGGCGAAGTCGTCGGTCTGTACGTGGCTGTCGAGTCCGCCGCACCCGGACAGCGCGGCGAGGGCGGTGGTGGCGACGAGGACATTGCGGAGCACGTTCGAACCTCCCGCCGGGGTCGTCCCGGGCATGGCCTGGTCGAACGCGCGTCTCGCGCTCGCGATCTGTCAGTCGGGCATCTTGAAGAGCAGGGTGAACGCGCCGAGGCACATCTCGTCGAGCGTCTCCTCGCCGAGCACGACCTCCTGCGGCGCGCGCAGACCCTGCTCGCGCAGCGCGTCGCGCACGAAGGGGTTGCCCATCGAGTTGTCGTAGGTGCAGCGCATCTCGAGCACGTCGCCGGCGGTGAGCAGCGGCAGCGAGGTGATGTCGGCGTCGTAGGTGTAGAAGCGCTGCCACGCGAAGTCCCACTGCGGGGTCTGCAGCAGGCACTCGTCGGCGGGCTGCGCCGGCAGCGGTCCGTACTGGGCGGGCATCGCGGGGACGGCGGTGCACGCGCCGAACACGTCGTCGGCGCCGCGCTGGACCTGGTCGCCGAGGCACTGGACGCAGGGCTGCGGCAGGGTCACCAGCTGGCCCTGGCAGTGGTCGACGGCGCAGTCGACGAGCGCCTCGCCGCCCATGCCGGCGCAGTTCGTGTCGACGCAGCCCTGCAGCGGGCCGAGCGCGTCGCCGGCGCACGGCGGCCGCTTCTCGGGGCGCCTCACGCCGATGCGCATGTCGCGCCCGACGTAGTGCATGTGCGTCGCCACCGAGTGCACGAACACGCCGGGGAAGGGGTCCCCGCCGATGTCGGCCGGGATCGTGAAGCGCATCGACTCGACGTGGTCGGTGGCGTTCGCCGGGATGCGGAACTCGGGGCCCCCGGCGCCGTCGTTCGGCCCCGGCAGGAGGCCGTCCCCGTCGGGCCCGCCCACGCCGTCGTCGAAGTTGCCGATCAGCGCCGACAGCGCCTCGTACTCGGGCGGGCCGTCGGTGAAGCGGATCTCGACCTGGGTGGCGTCGTCGGCCGGCGCGCCGGCGGGGTGGTAGTGCACCTGCATCACGAGGAGCGCGCCGGCGGGCAGCTCCATGCCGGCTTCGGGCGGGAGCTCCATCGGCAGGCCGCCCGGCGCCCAGGCGGCCACGAGCTGCGTCTGGTCGAGGTTCGGGCCGCCGAAGCACTCGTAGCCGCCGTCGCCGTCGTCGAGCGCGCGCGACCCGCCGTCGACGTCGAGGAACAGCAGCACGTGGTGCACCACGCGCGGGTCGCCCGGCACGAAGCCGACCGAGCTGAGGTAACGCGTCGCGCGCTGGCCGGGGTCGAGGACGAAGCAGCGGAACTGGTCGCGCGCCCCCTCGGTCGTGAACGGCGCCTGGGGCGTCAGGGTGAGGTCGGGGTTCGCGACGCGGTCGAGCGCCGCCGGCGGGGGCAGCGGCTCGGCAGGGGCCGCGCCCTCGGGCGCGCCGGCGCGGTCCCACGCGACGAGCGTCGCGATCTCCTCGGGGGTCAGGCGCAGGTCGTGCTGGAAGGGCAGGCGCGGCTGGCATTCGTCGGTGTCGTGGGCGCCCCACGGCGGCATGCGCCCGGACTGCACGTCCTGGGCGATGGCGCGGCTCTGCAGGCCGGCGCTCGCGTAGTCGAGCAGCGAGAACGGGGCGATGCCGCCGTCGCGGTGGCAGCCGCCGCACTTCTCGCGGAGCACCGGGGCCACGTCGGCGTGCCACGTGGGCGCGGCGACCATGCCGCCCGCGCCACCGCCGCCGCCCGCGCCACCGCCGCCGCCCGCGCCACCGCCGCCGCCCGCGCCACCGCCGCCGCCCGCGCCGCCGCCGCCGCCCGCGCCGCCCGCGTGGCCACCGGCCGCGCCGGCGCCGCCGGTCGCGTCGTCGCCACCGGACTCCTGACCGCAGGCCAGGAGCCCGAGCACCGCGACGCCGACGCCCCAGGACCTCCACCCACCCATGTCTCGCTCCCCACGTAGAACGGCTTAGGATGGGCGGCGGAGGCGGCGCGCGTCAACGCGAGCGAGACGGGGAGAGGAGGGCGCCGCGCCGCCGGTCCGGCAACGGCGAAGCGCGCTCGTGCGCATTGCCACTCTCGGGCACCGCTGCTACGGTCGCCGCCGTGCTCGCCCTCTACCTCGTGACCCTGATCGTCGGCGGCGGTCTCGTACTGCTCTCCACGCTGGGCGGTGGCGACGACGATCATGACGCCGACCACGACGGCGACCTCGACGCGGACCACGACCTCGACGCGGACCACGACCTGGACGCGGACCACGACCTGGACCACGGGCACGGTCACGGCCACGGCGCCGACACGTGGATGCCGTTCCTGTCGATGCGCTTCTGGACGTGGTTCGCCGGCTTCTTCGGCCTGACCGGCGTGCTGCTGCACACGCTGTCGCCGCTCGGCGAGCCGATCGTCGCGCTGGCCGCAGGCGGCACCGGCCTCGCCGTGGGCCTCGGCGTCACGGCGGCGCTGCACTGGCTGCGCAAGGGCGAAGGCGGCGGCACCGTCCGCCTCGACGCCGTCGTCGGCCGCGAGGCGCGCGTCCTCGTGACGGTGCGCCCCGGCCAGCCCGGCAAGATCCGCTGTCATCTCGGCGAGGAGGTCGTCGACCTGCTCGCCGACCTCGCCGCCGATCACACCGCCCCCGTCGCGCCGGGCGAGGCGGTGCTGGTCCTCGCCCTCGACGGCGGCCGGGCCACCATCATCCCCGCCGCCGATCTGACCGAAGACGCGAAGCTCGGCGCGATGCGACGGGCGCGGCGCGACGTGCCCGCCGCCGCGAAGCGAGAGAAGGAGTGAGCATGGAAGAGGCGCTCGAGAGACTCGGCCCCCTGCTGCCGGCGCTGGTGACCGGCGGCGTGATCCTGGGCCTGCTGATGCTGTTCCTCGCGATCGCGAGGAGCTTCCTGCACATCTGTCCGCCCAACGAAGTGCTGATCTTCTCGGGCCGCACCTACCGCCTCACCGACAACACCACGCGTGGCTATCGCGTCGTCTTCGGCGGGCGGGCGTGGCGTGCGCCGGTCATCGAGACCGTCGACCGCATGTCGCTCGCCCTCATGGAGGTCCCCATCGCGGTGCGCAACGCGTACTCGAAGGGCGGCATCCCGCTGAAGGTCGATGCCATCGCCAACGTGAAGATCTCGAGCGACCGCGGCCGCATCGGCAACGCGATCGAGCGCTTCCTCGGCCGCGATCCCAACGAGATCGGGCGCGTGGCGAAGGAGACGCTCGAGGGCCACCTGCGCGGCGTGCTCGCGACGCTCACCCCCGAGGAGGTCAACGAGGACCGCCTGAAGTTCGCCGCCGAGCTCTCCAAGGAGTCCAAAGAGGACTTCAACAAGCTCGGCATCGATCTCGAGGTCTTCAAGATCCAGCACGTCACCGACGAGGTGGGCTACCTCGACTCCATCGGGCGCGAGGCGATCGCCAATGTCCTCAAGGAGGCGGCGATGGCCGAGAGCGACGCGCAGCGCGAGGCGCAGCAGTCGGAGGCCGAGAACAGCGCGCGCGCCGACGTGATCACCGCCAACGTGAACACCGCCATCGCCCGCCTGCAGAACGAGGTGCGGCGCATCAAGGCCGAGCTCGAGTCCGAGATCCGGGCCGAAGAAGAGCGCACGGCGGCTGCCGCCCGCGAGGCGCGCGCCCTCGCCGAGCAGGAGCTGCAGCAGGTGCGCGCCGAGGTGGCGAAGATCCGCCTGCAGGCCGACACCGTGCTGCCCGCCGAGGCGGAGCGCACGGCGGACCAGTTCCGCGCCCGCGGCGACGCCGCCGCCATCCGCGAGCGCGGCAAGGCGGTGGGCGCGGCGCTCGACGCCCTGCGCGGCGCCTGGGCCGACGCGGGCCAGAACGCCCTGTCGATCTACCTCATCGAGGAGCTCGAGAAGATCCTGCTGCAGGCCTCCGAGGGCGTGGCCCGCGTGAAGATCGAGAACCTGCAGATCATGGACGGCGGCGACGGGCAGACGCTCTCGAACTACGTGTCCGCGTACCCGGCGATGCTCGCGTCGATCTTCGACGCCGTCGCCGAGACCACCGGCATCGACATCCGCCGCGCGGTCTCGGGCCGGCAGGGCGAGGGGAAGGGCGCATGAGCACCGCGTTCGGCATCATCATCGGCGTCCTGGTGCTCGCGGCGTGGGCCGCGGTCTACAGCCTGCGCCACCTCATCTACATCTGCGCGCCCAACGAGGTGCTCGTCTTCTCGGGCAAGCGCCGGCAGCTCGGGCACCAGTCGGTCGGCTACCGGATCGTGAAGGGCGGCCGCGGCGTCCGTGTGCCGCTGCTCGAGCGCGTCGACCGCATGGACCTGACGAACATGGTCATCGACGTGACGGCGACCAACGCCTACTCCAAGGGCGGCGTGCCGCTGACGGTGCAGGGCGTGGCCAACGTGAAGGTCGCCGGCCACGAGCCGGTGCTGAACCAGGCCATCGAGCGGTTCCTCGGCAAGAGCCGGCAGGAGATCATCCTCATCGTGCGCGCCACCCTCGAGGGCTCGCTGCGCGGCGTGCTCTCGACGATGACCCCCGAGGAGGTCAACGAGGACAAGCTGCTCTTCGGCGAGCGCCTCGTGCACGAGGTGGAGCACGACCTCAACAGCCTGGGCATCCTCGTCGACACGCTGAAGATCCAGAACGTCCAGGACGACGTCGGCTACCTCAACTCCATCGGCCGCAAGAAGTCCGCGGAGGTGCTGCGCAAGGCGCGCATCGCCGAGGCGAAGGCGAAGGCGGAGTCGGTGGTGCGGTCCGCCGAGAACCGGGAGCGCGAGACGAAGGCGCGCATCGAGGCCGAGCTGTCCGTGCTGCGGGCCGACGCGGCGCGGCGCCTCGCCGATGCCCAGACGCGGCGCGAGGCGGTCGTGGCCGAGGAGCGCGCCACGGTGGCGGCGGCGGTGGCCCAGTCCCGCGCCGAGATCGCGGTGCAGCAGGCGCGCATCGAGCAGGTGCGGCGCAAGCTCGAGGCCGACGTGATCGAGCCGGCGCGCGCGCAGCTCGAGGCTGCCGAGTCGGCGGCCACCGCGGCGGCGGCGCCGATCGTCGAGGACGGCCGCGCCCGCGCCGAGGTGCTCCGCACGCTCGCCAAGGCCTGGCGCGAGGCCGGGCCGAACGCGCGCGACGTCTTCCTGCTGCAGAAGCTGCCCGGCGTCATCGCCGCACTGACGAACACGATCGCCGAGACGCGCATCGAGAAGGTCACGATGATCGACAGCCGCTCGCCGAGCCTGGGCGGCGGCGACCTGCCGCTGCGCGCCGTCTCCACGCTCGAGCAGATCAAGCACACGCTCGGCATCGACGTGCTGCAGAAGCTCCGCGGCGACGCCCCGCCGCCGCCCGCCCCGCCGCCGCCCGCCCCGCCGCCGGTCACCATCACGCGCCGGTGAACGTCGCCCGCACCGGGCCTCGGGGCCCGGTCACCGGAGCGCGCGCTCGATGACGTAGCGCTGGACGGGGCGCCCGCGACGAGCGATGCGCTCCGCCGCCTCCGGTGTCAGCGCGTGCCGCACCCGGCTGCCCATGTCCTCTTCCATCACGTCCGGCCGTCGGGGCGGCGTCACCTCGATGCGGCTGTCGTCGCGACGGAGGAGCCGCATCAGGCCGCGCACGACCAGGAAGGCCGCGGCGAGCGTCGTCGCCCCGGCGGCCAGGCTGCGCCCGAGGGGCGGCAGCGGCCGGAACTGGCGCGCCAGCCGCGCGAACGCATAGACGGGCAGGGCGGCGCGCTTCACGTCGACCCGCGCGCTCGGGCCGGCGGCCTCGAGCACCTCGTCCAGCACGCCGAGGCCGCGGAGCAGCGGCAGCACGCGCGACTCGCGCTCCACGGCGCCGCGCCCCGCCTCGCCGAGCGCCACCGCGAAGCCGCGGCGCAGCGCGCGCTCGTCGTTGGACCAGAGCGATCGGAAGGCCACCCGCCCGTCGGCGTCGATGAACCAGGCGGCGTTGGTGTGGCCGTCCATCGCCTGGTGGAAGGTGCCCTCGATGTCGTCGACCGCCACCCGCCATGGGATCTCGTCGCGCGCCTCGTACTCGCGGGCGTGCTCGAGCTTGCGCTCGTCGTCGTCGGGCTGCGGGTAGCGTTCGCCCGGGTGGGCCTCGCGCACGTAGACCGTCACGAACGCGACGCGGCCGCTGTACGCCTCGTAGAGCGCCTTCAAGATGGGCGCGGCGCTCGCGGTCATCGGGCACGTGACCGAGGCGAAGGTGATGAGGGCGGGCCGGCCCAGCAGGTCGTCCCGGCGCAGACGGCCGCCCGAGGTGGTGGGCAGATCGAAGTCGGGCAGCGCGTCGCCGGCGGCGGGGCCGCCGTGGAACGCGACGTCCTCGCCCAGAACCTCGCGATCGAAATGGGAAAATCGATATTCGTCCATGGGCTCGTGCTCCGGACGGTTCAGGCGGTGGCCGTGCAACGGGCGTTCCGCGACGGCGTCGCCCCCCGGGCCCCGCGGTCGCACCAGGACGCCACGCCGACTGCCCGAGGTGGCGCTTTCGGGCACAATGGCCGCCATGCTCGCAGGCTCCATCGACGGGGACCGCGGCGATGCGCCGCTGCTGACGGTCCGCGACCTGCGCGTCGTGCGGCCCGACGGGACGCCGGTGCTGACCGGGGCCTCGCTCGAGCTGCGGGCCGGCGAGGTCGTGGCGCTCCTCGGCCCCAGCGGCGCGGGCAAGAGCACGCTGCTCGCGGCGCTGGCCGAGCCCGACCGGCTGCGGTCCCGCGGCTTCACCGTCCGCTGGGAGGCCCGCGAGCTGCGCGCCGGCGTGGGGGTCGTGCCCCAGCGGGGCGCGCTCTTCGACCACCTCGACGTCGCGGGCAACCTGCGCCTCGCCCTGCGCAACGCCCTGCCGGCGCGCCCGGCGCACCCGGAGGCGGTCGCCGCCTGGCTCGAGCGCCTGCGCCTGCCGGCGGACTGGGCGCGGCGGCGCGTCCCCGTGGGCCGGCTCAGCGGCGGCGAGGCCCAGCGCGTGGCGATCGCGCGCACGCTGGCCGGCGGGCAGCGCATCCTGCTGCTCGACGAGCCCTCCGTCGGCCTCGACGCCCACGGCGTGACCGCGCTCGCCGGCCTGCTGCGGGAGACGGCGCGCGGGGGGGCGGCCGTCGTCGTCGTCACCCACGACCTGACCTTCGCCGCCGCCGTCGCCGACCGCTCCGTCTACTTCGACCGGGCCGGCGCCTCCCTCCGCGAGCTGCCGGTGGGCGGCGCCGCCGACGAGGCGCTGGCGCGGCTCGCCGCCGAGTCGCCGCCCCCGCCCGGCGCGGACGGCGGGTCCCGCCGGCGCTCGAACCCGCTGCTGCCGTTCGCCGTGCCCGCGCTGGCCCTGCGCCACGCGCCCGCCGCGGTGCGCGGTCGCGATCTGCTCGACGTCCTGCCCGTCGTGGCGAAGCAGGCCCTCGCGCGGCCCTCGATCTTCTTCGCCGTCGTCTCGGTGCTCGTCGGCTTCAGCGTCCTGTACGTCTTCCACCGCTCGTTCACCACCGGATCGTTGCCGCTGCGCGACGAGCAGGTCCTGCGGCTGGTGGGCGCGCGTCACATCATCGCGCTGGCCCCGCCGCTCTCGGGCATCCTCTTCGCCGCCACCTCGGCCAACGCGCTCACCGCGTGGCTCGGCGGGCTCTCGTTGACGAAGCAGACGACCGCGCTGCGGGCGCTCGGCATCCCGGAGCAGCGCTACCTCTGGCTGCCGGCGTGGGTCGGGCTCGTGGGCGCCTGCTTCTCGCTCGCGGCGTTGTTCGTGGCGGGCATGGTGGCCGGCAGCTGGCTGTACGTGTCCAGCCTCGGCCAGCCGGGGGCCTTCGACCTCGTCGCCGGGCCGCTCCTCGATCCGACCGCCGCCGACCGGCGCCTCATGGCCCGCGCCGCGCTGCTCATCACCCTCTACGCGTTCGGCATCGCCACCGACGCCGTCGCGAAGGGCGCCGTCGAGAAGCACGCCTCCGAGCAGGTCACCGCGTCGATGGTCCGCAGCGTGATGACGTGCACGCTCTGGATCGTCGGCCTCGAGCTGCTCACGCTGCCGCTGGTGCTCGGGTGAAGGCCGTCGTCGCCGGGCTCCTCGGGTTCGGCGCGCTCGTGGCGGCGGGCGCCGCCGTCGTCGCCGGCCTGGACGCCACGCCGTACCACCTGCGGGTCGCGTCGGCGCCGGGCGCGTGGCGCGCCGAGGTCCGCCCGGCGCGCGACGCCGCGCGCGTCGACGTGCGCGTCGACGGCCTGCCGGCCGGGCAGGGGCCGGACGGCCGCCTCGCGGTGGCGCTCGACCGCCTCGGGCCCGGCTACCACTTCGTCGAAGCGACGCTCGCACGCCGTGGCGGCCGGCGCGAGGTCGTCACCGACGCCGTCCTCGCCGGACCCTTCGCCACGCCCGGCGACCGGGACGGCCGCTGCAACGTGGCGGTCGCCGTCGGCGAGGACGCCTTCCGCCGCGTCGCGCGGCCGATCGTGGAGCGCCAACTCCTCGACAAGGTGCGCGCCATCGAGCACTTCGGGCCGGGGACGCGCCTGACGCGCGCCGAGCTCGCCTTCCGCGACGGGGGGCTCGCCTTCGCCTTCGCGCTGGAGGGCGTCCGCGACGTAGCCTTCGATGGGCTCATCGACGCTGAGGTCGGGCCGGAGGGCGCGCTGGGGCTGCGGCTGCGGGCGGTGAACGTCACGCCCGGGCCGCGCCTGCTCGAGTGGGCCGAGTCCCAGGGGCGGACGGGCGGGGGTCTGCTCGGCGCGCTGGCGCTGGGCGTCGCGGCGGCGGCGTCGGGCGGGAGCGCGCTCGTCGTCGCCGGCGCCGTGGGCGTCGGCGCCTGGGCGGGCGCGGAGATCGGCGAGGACGTCGTCCACTCGGCGGTGCATCGCAAGGCCCGGGAGGCGGTCCAGGGCGGTCTCGAGACGGCGCTGCGGCGCGTGCAGGTGGGCCTGGCCGGCCCGTTCGCGGTCGTGCCGGGCGAGCCGCGCAGCGCCGTGCGGGCGCGCTTCTGCCCCGACCCGGTCTTCGCCGACGGCGCGCTGCGGGCGCGCCTCGCGGTGGAGCCCGTCGGCGCCGAGTGGACGGCGGGGACGACCGTGTGGCGCGACGCCGTGCCGCTCCCCCTGGCCGGCGGCGCGCCGGACCTGCGCGTCGAGCTCAGCGTTGACCTGCTGAACGCCCTGCTCGCGCAATGGACGGCGAGCGGGCTCGTCCGCGACCTCCTCGGCCGCACCGGGCTCGTGGAGCGCGCCAACGAGACGCTCGCGGAGTGGACGCGCCTGCGCATCGTCGGCCTCGAGACGGAGGGGCCGCCCGTGGTCTCGCCGCCGCGGGACGGCGCGCTCGGCCTGGCGGTCGGCGGCCTGGCCCTGCGCCTCCGCGACGGGCGCGAGGGCGACGAGCGGCGCGTGATCGTCGCGGGGGCGGGACGCCTCGGTCCCACGCTGCGACCGCCGGGGGCGCGCGTCGTGCTGTCCGGCGCCGTCGACGCGCTGCACCTCACGTGCGAGGCGCACGCGGAGGGGGCGCGCGTCCTCGAGCCGTGTTTCAGCGGTGTGATCGAGCTGGACCGCGTGGCCGCCGGGCTGAACGAGCGCCTCACGCCCGACGCGTCGGGGCTGCCGTCCTTCGACCTGGCGGCGCCGCTCGCGGCGGTCGGCGCCGGCATCGCGTTCGCGACGCTGGACGTGGCCGCGACCGGGCCCCACGGAGCGATCGTGCGGCTCGACGCGAAGCTGGCGCGCTGACCCGCGCTCCGGCCGCGCGCGAGGCGCAGCAGTCGTGCCGCCTCACGCGGTGGACTCCGGGTGTCGCATCGAGGTCTCACCCGCGTTGGGGTCGGGCGTCCCCGGATGCGGCGCGCGCCGGCCCGCGGGGCCGTTCCCGCGCTGGCCCGGCCCTTGCTCTCGTTTCCGCCCCGATGCGTCGACCTTCCGGGGGAGAGATGCGGAACGGCGAGTGGGTGCTCGCGGCGCTGTGCCTGGCCTCGGGCTGCGCGGTGGGCGAGGGGGATGTCGACGCGGGCGACGCGGGCGAGGCGGCGCCGGCCCCGGAGGCGCCCTCGATCGCCTTCGACGACGGCGCGGTGCCGCCGCCGGACGGAGAGGCCCCCGCCGACGAGACGCCGGACCCCTGGGCGCCCGAGCTCCCGTCGGTGGCGCCGGACCTCGGCACCTCCGAGGCCGAGAAGGGCCGCGACTGCGACCGCTCCGCGTACAACTGCAAGGTCCCCGACCGGCCGAACGAGCCCAACGACGACCGGAACCGCGCCTACAACCGCGCCACGCGCTCCACGTGGTGGCCGGTGCGCCCCGGCGCCGCCCTCCTCGACGGCCTCGGCAACTCGCGCGGCGGGCTGCGGGACGACCGCGTGCGCGTGAACTACGGCATGCGCAAGCCGATCCACGGCCGGAACCACGTCTATGCCTGGGACGTGGGCCTCGACACCGGCGGACGCGCGTCGGGGTGGGTCGACGAGGGCTGGCTCGTCCACGGCCCGATCCGCATGCCGACGCTGCTGCTGCCGAACCCCGGGCAGGGCGAGTACGAGGCGCGCTGGGTCGCGACCGGGGGCGATCCCGCCGCCTTCGGCGACCTGAAGGTCAACGCCGGCTTCGACGGGGGCGGGCGCGCGGCGACCGACTACCTCGCGCGCCCCGGCGGCTACGTCAACCTGCTGTATGCGCTGCCGCTGTCGGGGGGGCTCTCGATCGACACCTACCCGATCGGCGTGGAGTTCCGCCGGGCGCGTGGCGTCCGCCAGCTCGACATCGCGCTCTACCCGCCCGGCAGTCACACCGCGACGCGGCGAATGGCGTTCATCTACGGCCACATCGACGGCCGCTACGGGTGGATCGCCCGCGACGCGCTGGCGCTGGCGCAGGACGCGCCGCCGCCGCCGGAGCCGGAGCCCGTCGAGGAGCAGCCGCCGCCGCCCCCGCCGCCCCCGCCGCCGCCCGACCCGGCGCCGCCGCCGCCCGTGAACCAGTGCTACGTGCGCTGCTGCGACGACTCGCTGACCGGGCCGCTGAACGTGCCGAGCCCCGCCGCGTGCCACGACGCCTCGCAAGCCATCTGCGAGGGGCGCGGCCACGTCCGCCGGTCCGAGTTCAACGGCGGCCAGGTCTACGAGCGGGACCGCAACTGCTACGCGCTCTGCCGCAATCGGCAGGCGTTCCACCGCGTGGAGGGCGTCCACGAAGACTGCACCGGCCGCGCGCGCGACTTCTGCGCCCAGAACGACCGCGGCGGCCTGCGCGACGCGGTGTGGAGTCAGTGCGACCCCTGAGATCCCGCCGGTGCGCCCTTCCCTCGATCCGCGTGTCTCACCGATGATGAGGCCGGTGTCGCCCGAGGGCGACGATCCTCGACTGGGGAGGTGCACATGCGATTCACGTGGACGATCGTTGCCGCCGCGCTGGCGCTGACGCTCTCGGCCTGCGACACGGAGGACGACGGCGCCGGGGACGGCGACGGCGGCGCCGGCGGCGGCATCGGGGGCGGCGGCGGCGAGGGCGGTGAAGGCGGCGGCGGGGCCGGTGGCGCCGGCGGCGAAGGCGGGGCCGGCGGCGCCGGCGGCGAAGGCGGCGCCGGTGGTCAAGGCGGCGCTGGCGGGCAGGGCGGCGCCGGTGGTCAAGGCGGCGCCGGTGGTCAGGGCGGCGCCGGTGGTCAGGGCGGCGCCGGTGGTCAGGGCGGCGCCGGCGGGCAGGGCGGCGCCGGTGGTCAGGGCGGCGCCGGTGGTCAGGGCGGCGCCGGTGGTCAAGGCGGCGCCGGCGGTGAAGGCGGCGCCGGCGGTGAGGGCGGCGCCGGCGGTGAAGGCGGCGCCGGCGGCGTCCAGGAGTGCGTGCCCGTCGCGACCGCCGACGATCCGCGCGACCCGTTCGCCGCCCGCTACGAGGGCGCCGGCTTCGCCAACGCCTGCGCCACCGACGACGACTGTTTCCGGGGCGGCTGCAGCGCCGAGATCTGCTCCGCCGAAGAGGGCATCAACTCCACGTGCGAAGGCATCCCGCTCCCGGTCGGCCAGTGCGGCTGCGTGCAGGGCGAGTGCATCTGGTACGAGCTGCAGTGCGGTGGCTGTCCCGACGCCGACGGCGACGGCCTGTGCGACCCCGACGACGACGAGTGCAACCCCGACGGGATGCCCTCGGTCTGCGACCGCATCCCGCCGCGCTGCCTGCGTGGGACGGTCCCCGAGGTCCGCAACGGCTGCTACACCGACCGCTGCGTGACGTGGGCGGAGTGCGCGCCGGGCTGCCCCGACGCCGACCGCGACGGCCGCTGCGACGCCGAGGACGCGGACTGCAGCACCGACGGCACGCAGGTCGCCTGCCGCCGTCTGGCGCCGCCCTGCCCGGCCGGGACGGTCCCCGAGATCCGCAACAACTGCTACACCGACGTCTGCCTCTCCTGGCGCGAGTGCGCCGCCGCGCAGGGCGCCTGCCGCGCCGACGGCGACTGCGCCGCCGGCGAGGCCTGCGTCGAGGGCCAGTGCCTGCCCGGCCTGTGCGGCGCCATCGAGCCCGGTGAGTTCGGCCCCTGCGAGGCGTTCTTCGGCTGGGGCGTCGACGCCGGCTCCGGCATGTGCGTCCCCATCTCGGGCTGCGCCTGCGACGCCGGTTGCCAGGCGCGCGTGTTCGAGACCGAGGAGGCGTGCGAGGCGACCTGCCACCGCGTCATGTGCGGCGGCATCGCCGGCATCCGGTGCCCGCGCGGCCAGGTGTGCGTCGACGACCCGACCGACGACTGCGATCCGGCGCGGGGCGCCGACTGCGGCGGCATCTGCGTCGACGACCAGCCCGATCCGCAGCGCTGCGGCGGCATCGCCGGCCTGCGCTGTCCGGCCGGCCAGGTGTGCGTCGACGACCCGAGCGACGACTGCGATCCGGCGCGGGGCGCCGACTGCGGCGGCATCTGCGTCGACGCGCCGGTGGCGCCCGAGTGCGGCGGGCTGCTCGGCCGGGCGTGCCCGCGCGGGGAGGTCTGCGTCGACGACCCGAGCGACGACTGCGATCCGGAGAACGGCGGGGCGGACTGCGGCGGCATCTGCGAGCCGGCGCCCCAGGTCTGCGGCGGCATCGCCGGCTTCCCGTGCCCCGACGGCCAGGTGTGCGTCGACAACCCGGGCGACGGCTGCGATCCGGCGAACGGCGGCGCGGACTGCGGCGGCATCTGCGTCGACGCCCCGGAGGTCCGGCGGTGCGGCGGCATCGCCGGCCTGCGCTGCGGCCGCGAGGAGATCTGCGTCGACGACCCGACCGACCGCTGCGACCCCGCGAACGGCGGCCGCGACTGCGGCGGCCTCTGCGTCACCCCGGGCGCGGCCTGCGGCGGCATCGGCGACCTGCGCTGCCCCCGCGGCCAGGCCTGCGTCGACGACCCGCGCGACCAGTGCGCGCCCGCCGCCGGTGGCCGCGACTGTCCCGCCGTGTGCGTCGCCCTCTGACGCTTGACCCCGGCCCGGTCGCGCGTCCATGTTCGCGCCCCGGGGGGGTCGATTGGCACGCTTCTCTCGTCTCCTGCCGGTCGCGCTCGCGGCCTTCCCCGCGACCGCGGCCGCGCGCCAGACCGGCATCGTCGGCTACAGCGGCAAGCAGGGCGTCCACTGCGGCGACTGCCACTTCGCCGTCGCGCCCGGCGAGCTCGCCCGCCCCGTCGTGGCCCCGGCGATCAACGCGTACGCGCTCGGCGAGCTCGCCGTCGGCGCGACCACCGCCTTCCGTGTCCGCGTGCGCTCGGTCGGACCGGTCGGCACCCGCGGCCTCGGCCTCGGCATGGCGGTGAGCGGGGCGCCCGGCGATCTCGACGCCGCGCTGGCCGAGGTGCGCGAGCCGGACCCGTGGGTGCTCGAGGCGGACGAGCTGCGGCACGGCGCGCCCGTCGCCTTCGAGGCCGACAGCATCGCCGAGCCCGAGTTCCGCCTGACGCCGCGTCGGCCCGGCGCCCACGTGCTGTACGTGGCGGTGAACGACTCCGACAACAGCGGCTTCGCCGACGGCGGCGACCGCATCGCGATGCGCTCGTTCTGCTTCGACGTGCCCGGCGCCGTCGGTCCCGTCGCGCTGCCGGCGTGCGATGGGCGCCTGGACGACGGGCCGCTGTATGTCGCCGCGCCGGACGCGGCCGCGCCCGACACGACGGTGGACGCGGCCGCTTCGGACGGCGCCCCGGCGGACGCCGCCGCGCCCGTCGTGGACGCGGGCGAGGGCGCGGACGCGGCGGCGCGCCCGCCCGACGCCGCCGCACCGGCCGCAGACGCGGCGGCGAGCCCGCCCGACGCCGCCGCACCGGCCGCAGACGCGGCCGAAGACGACCTGGGGCCCGCCGTCGCGCCGCAGGACGGCGGGGGGCCCATCGAGGCGGGCCGTTCCGACGAGTCGCCGCCGGCCGACGACGTCCACCCCGGCGACGCCGGCTGCGCCTGCGACGCCGCGCCCGGCCCCGCCGTCCCGCTCCCCTGGCTCGCGGCGCTCCTGCTCGCCACGCGCCGCCGCCGCCTCTGACCCGGAGATCCGCATGCTCGAGGTGTACGTCGACGCCGATGGCTGTCCCGTCAAGGAGGAGACGTGGCGCGTCGCCCAGCGCTACGGCCTGTCGGTCCACTACGTCTGCAACCGGGCGATGAACATCCCCTCGGGCGCGAAGGCGCACCTCGTCGTCGTGGGGCGGGGGAGCGACGAGGCCGACAAGTGGATCGCCGACCACGCCGGCCCCGGCGACATCGTCGTCACGAGCGACCTGCCGCTGGCGGCGCGCGCGATCGACGGCGGCGCGCGCGTGATCACCACTCGCGGGCGCCTGCTCGACGCCGACAACGTGGGCGACGCGCTCGCCACCCGCGACCTGATGACCACGCTGCGCTCCGGCGCGGAGCTCGGCGGCGGCCCGAGCAGCGGTCCGCCCCCGATGCAGAAGGCCGACCGCTCGCGTTTCCTCTCCGCGCTCGACGAGCTCGTGAACGCGATCAAGCGCGGCTGAAGTCCCCAACGGGCAAGCTGACACGCGCCCCGCAGGCGTGTTATCTCCGGGACCGCGATGCGACTCGCCGCCAACATCCGTCAGGTCGGGTACCGCTTCGACTCGGTCAGAGAGGTCCTGGCGAAGGCCAACCCGCCGAAGTCGGGCGACGACCTCGCCGGCGTCTCCGCCCGAGACGCCGTCGAGCGCGTCGCCGCCCGCGCCGTCCTCGCCCATCTCACGCTCGCCGAGCTGCGCAACCACCCCGTCGTCCCCTACGAGAAGGACGAGCTGACGCGCATGGTCGACGACACGCTGAACGAGCAGGCCTACGCCGCCGTGAAGCACCTGACCGTCGGCCAGTTCCGCGAGTGGCTGCTGGACGCGAAGACCACCGGCGGCCTCATCCGCGCCGTCTCGCCGGGCCTGACGCCCGAGATGGCCGCCGCGGTCTGCAAGCTCATGAGCAACCTCGACCTCATGAGCGTGGCGGCGAAGTGCGAGGTCGTCGTCCGCGCCAACAACACGCTGGGCCTGCCGGGCCGGCTGTCGTCGCGCGTGCAGCCGAACCACCCGACCGACGATGTGAACGGCATCCTGCTGAGCACGCGCGAGGGCCTGAGCTACGGTTGCGGCGACGCCGTCATCGGCGTGAACCCGGCGACCGACACCGCCGAGAGCACCGCCGAGATCCTCACCGCGCTCGACGCGCTGCTGAAGAAGAACGGCTGTCCCACGCAGCACTGCGTGCTGTCTCACGTGACGGTGCAGATGCGCGCGCTCGACCTCGGCTGCCCGATGGACCTCATGTTCCAGTCGCTGGCGGGCACCGAGCAGGCGAACAAGGCCTTCGGCATCAGCATCGAGCTGATGGACGAGGCCTACGAGAAGATGAAGCGGAAGGGCACGACGCGCGGCCCCAACTGCATGTACTTCGAGACGGGGCAGGGCAGCGCGCTGTCTTCGGCGGCCCACCACGGCGCCGACCAGGTCACGATCGAGGCCCGCGCGTACGGATTCGCCAGGCGCTACAAGCCCTTCCTGGTCAACACCGTGGTCGGTTTCATCGGCCCGGAGTACCTCGAGTCGGGCCCGCAGATCACGCGCGCCGGCCTCGAGGACCACTTCATGGGCAAGCTGCTCGGCCTGCCGATGGGCTGCGACGCGTGCTTCACCTACCACGCGTCGATGAGCCAGGACGAGCTCGAGAGCCTCAAGGTGCTGCTCGGCGCCGCCGGCTGCACGTATCTCATGTCGCTGCCGGTGGGCGACGACATCATGCTCAACTACCAGTCGACGTCGTTCCACGACATCCCCTCGGTGCGTCTGTTGCTCGGCAAGCGCCCCACGCCCGAGTTCGACGCGTGGCTGAACGAGGTCGGCATCATGGACGGCACGAAGCCGGGGCCCCGCTTCGGCGATCCCAGCGTGGTGAGGCCCGCATGAGCCGCACGCGCCAGCTCGTCGAAGAGCTGCGGCGGCAGCTCGGCGGCGCGGCGCCGCTGCCCCCGCCGCCGCCGATCCCCGCCATCCCCGAGCCGCCGGTCCGCGTGTTCCCGCGCCGCGACGAAGGCAGATCGCGCTACGCCCGCGAGGCGGCGCCGCACACGACGGCGCTCGTCGGCATCGGCCACGTGGGCACGCGCTACTCGACCGACGTCGTGCTGCAGTTCCAGGCCGAGCTGGCCGTCGCCCACCACGCGGTGGCGACGCTGCTCCCCGAGGACTGGGCCGAGAAGAACGGCATGATCCCGCTGAAGTCGCGGGTCACGGACCACCGCGAGTTCCTGCTGCGGCCCGACCTCGGGCGCCGGCTCGACGAGGAGTCGCTCGCGCGCCTGCGCCAGGTCGCGCGCAAGGACGTCGACGTCCAGCCCATCGTCGCCGACGGGCTGTCGGCGGTCGCGTGCATGCAGTCGGGCAAGGCGCTGCTCGAAGCCTTCACGAAGGAGTGCGAGGCGCGCGGGCTGTCGGTGGGCACGCCGATGTGTGCCCGGTTCGCCCGGGTGTGGCTCGAGGACGAGATCGGCCAGGAGGTGCGGGCCAAGGTCGCCGCCATCCTGCTCGGCGAGCGGCCCGGTCTCGGCACCGGCGACGGGCTGTCGGCGTACCTCGTATTCCAGCCGGCGGTCGGTCGCACCGACGGCGACCGCAACATGATGTCCAACATCCACGCGCGCGGCACGCCGCCGCCGGTCGCCGGCCACCGCCTCGCGGTGCTGGCGAAGGCGATGATCGACCAGCGCACGTCGGGCGTGACGCTCGACCTTGGCAAGCTCACCGCGGAGCTCGGCGAGGCCGCCTCGCGCCACCCCCGCGCCCCGCAGGAGCGCGTCCGCCTCGTCGAGGTGCCCGGATGATCCTCGAGCCCCTGCCGCCGCGCATTTTGTCCGTGCGCCGCATCCCCAACGCCGACGACGCGATCCTGCGCGCGTACGGCGCCGACCCCCTGCGCCATCGTTCGCTCGGCTTGATCACGGTGGACCAGGACGACCCCACCTACGTGGCGCTCGACGAGTGCACGAAGCACGCGCCGGTCGACGTCGTCTTCGCGAAGTCGTTCTACGCCGGCGCCGCCCATGGCTCGGGTCCCCTCTCGGGTGAGATCCTCGGCGTCATCGCCGCCAGCGATCCCGACGAGATCGACGAGGGCCTGCGCGCGCTCGTGGCCTGCCTCGAGCACGACGCCTGCTTCTACGGCGCCGACGAGGCGAAGAAGACGGCGGTCTTCCCGCACGTCATCGCCTCGCTCGGCCACTACCTGAGCGCCCAGGCCGGCCTCGCCGTCGGCGAGCCCATGGCCTACCTCGTCGCCCCGCCGATGGAGGGCACCCTCGGCTTCGACGCCGCGCTCAAGGCCGCCGACGTCACGGCGGTGCGCATCTTCCCGCCGCCCACCGAGACGAACTTCAGCGCCGCCTGGCTCACCGGCTCCCTCGAAGCGTGCGAGGCCGCCGCCGTCGCCTTCCTCGAGACCGTCGTCCGCGTCGCCGCCCAGCCGCTCGACCGCCGCTGACCGCGCGAGCCGAGGCGCGACGCGGCCGACCCACTCGGGGACGGCGTGGCCGGACGCGATTCGCGCATCGCGCATGACGCCGGGCGCCGAGGTGGGGCCGTCCGAACCCGCGCCGTCGAGCGGGCGCCTCCGGCCGCCGTGACTGTGTCGGCACCCACTGACACGGAGTGAGACCCATGAAGCGCATCGCGATGCTCGCCGCCATGACCACGTTCGCCTGGATCGCCACCGCGCCCGCGCCCGCGGAGGCGGAGCTGCCCAAGGCCGCGAAGAACCACAAGCCGGGGAAGGCGCCGATCAAGGGCGCCGGCGTCCGCGCCGACCAGGCGAGCGCCGGCCGCGACGCGCCCGCCGCGAGCTGCGGCGACGGCGAGGTGATGTGCGGGCAGGGCTGCTGCGACACCGCGACGCAGATCTGCGGCGACGGCAAGTGCCACCCGAAGGAGTCGGAGGACGACAGCGCCAGCGGCGCCGCGCGCACCCAGAGCGCCCACCGTTGAGATATCCTCCCGCGCATGGAGCGGGAGGCCCTGCACGTCCTCTACGATGCCATCGAGGCGCGCGCCCGGAGCGCGTCCGATGGCCGGGACTGGCCCTGCCGGCGCGGCTGTGACGGCTGTTGCCGCCGCCTCGGCGAGGCGCCGTCGCTGACGCGCGCCGAGTGGCAGGCGGTCTGGCGCGGCCACCTCGCGCTCCCGCCGGCAGTCCGCGCCGAAATCCGCAACAAGGTCGAGAGGTTGGGAGCGGCGCCGGTCGAGTGCCCGTTCCTCGACACGTCCGACGGCGCGTGCCGCGTCTACGCGCACCGCCCGGCCGCCTGCCGCTCGTACGGCTTCTACCGCGGGCGCGCACACGACGCCTTCTGCACGATCGTCGAGGCGGCGCTCCCCGCGCTCGAGGCGGCGGGCGATCCCATCGTCTTCGGCAATCAGGACGCGCTCGAGGACGAGCTGGCGAGGCGGTTCGGGCCGCGCGTCGGCATCGCCGACTGGTTCGCGGCCCATCCCGAGGGAGAGGTCAGCGCGGACGGCAGGTGAGCAGCACGTCCTCGATGTGGCTGCAGTTGTGGTTGCGGGTGTGGCGGCAATCGACGATGCGCACCTCGTTGCCGTTGCACTGCACGTCGTCCATCTGGATCGGGCCGGCGCCGCCCACGTCGCCGTTCGACTGGCTGCCAGTGTAGCCGGGCCCGAAGAGCTGGCCGCAGGCGACGTCGGTGGAGCCCTGTCCCCACGCGTCGTCGCAGACCGTGCCCCACGTGCCGCCGAGGTACACCTCGAGGCGCCCCTGCTGGCCGGGCCCGGCGCCGTTGTGCAGCCGCACGTCGCCGTCCTGCAGCGGCGTCACGCCGGGACAGCCGCCGCCGCTGTCGGCGGGGGCGTTCTGCCCGACGACCTCGCGGCCGTCGAGCACGCCGTTGAAGCAGCGCGCCTCGATCTTCTGGACCAGCGCCTCGCCCTCGGGGCCCGTCGGCACGACACGATTGCCGCCGAACACGTACAGCCGCCCATACAGGGACGCCGACGCGGTGTAATTCACGCCGACGAACAGGTTCGTCTCGTTGCGGATCGCCCGCGCCAATCGGCCCGTGTTCAGGTTGTACGAGACGATGCGGTTCCCGACGGCGCCGCCCGGCAGGAGGCCGCCGAACGCGTTGAGCTGGTGGTCGTGGGCGAGGAAGACCGTCCCGAACGCCCCCGCGAAGCCGGGGAACGCGCTGCTCCACTGGCCGTCGCGGAAGCGCAGCACGTCGCCGGCGAAGCCGTCGCCGGCGTCCAGGCCGCCCACGAGCAGCAGGTCGCCGTCGTGCTGGACGGCGCGCGCGCCCACGCGCCCGGCGGGGAGCACCGGCCCGTTCTGCCAGCGGTCCGCCGCGGGGTCGTAGATCTCGACCGTCGGCAGCACGCCGTTGTTGCTGCCGCCGATCACGTAGATCAGCCCGCCGAGCACCACCGCCGTCGCGTCGCGGCGGGCCGTCGGCATCGGACGCAGGTCCGACCACGCCCGGGCCACCGGGTCGTAGGCGCGCATCCGCGGCACCGCCGTCCCGAACTGATTCGCGCCGCCGATGGCGTAGAGGCGGCCATCGTGGGCCACGCTCGCGAGGCCGTTCTGGAACGACGGCAGCGCCGGCAGCTCTTCGTAGGTGCCCGTCTCCGGGTCGAACGCCCAGAACAGGGTCGTCTCCTGGAAGTTGCGCCCGCCGAACAGGTAGATGCGGCCGTCGAGCGCCTCGGCGGCGTGCATGAACCGGCCCTCGGGCATCGGCGGCAGGCGCCGCGCGTAGTCCTGGTCGAACGTGTAGCAGGCGGTGGACGACGTCACCGCGCCGGCGCGCGTGCCGCCGAGCAGCCAGCCGCAGGTGCGCCGCTCGTCGGGCGTGCCCGCGCGCGGGGCCGCGACGCCGGCGCCGGCGATCCACGGCGCGGGCAGCGGGCGCCGCGTCCGCCACGCGCCGTCCTCGATCACGAGCTCCTCGACGACCGCGCTCGCCGCGCCGCCCGCCGTCCGCCCGCCGGCGACGACGATGCCGGTGAAGCCGCCGGTGACCGCGCCGACGTTCGTGTCGCGGGTCGCCATCGCGAACGAGCGGGGCGTCGGCAACGCCGGCCCCTCGACCCAGCGGTCCTGCGCCACCTCGTACACGTCGACCTCGGCGATCGGCGTGCCCTGCTCGTCCTCGCCGCCGACGACCCAGATGCGGCCGTTGTGCTCCACCGCGTTGTGGCCGTAGCGGGCGCGCGGCATCTGCGCCACCTGGTTCGTCCAGGTGTTGTTGCCGGGGTCGTAGACCTCGAGGTTGGTGAGGACGACGCCGCCGTTGGTCTTGCCGCCGAAGGCGTAGATGCGGCCGCCGCTGACCGCCGCGGCGAGGCCGAACCGCGTCGAGGGCATCGGCGCGCGGGGGTCCCAGGCCCCGCCGGCCGCCGGCAGGCGCGACACGAGGTTCAGCGGGATGCCGTCGTCCTGGCCGCCGATGGCGAAGATCTGGTTGCCGACGGCGACGACGGCGAGCTCGGCGCGCGGGGCGGGGAGGAGGGACAGCGCGCTCCACTCGCCGGTGGCCTCGGTCAGCTTCCACGCGGTCTGCTGGGCGGCGAGGCCGGTGGTGCCGCCGACGACGTACAGGTCGCCGCCGATCGAGGCGGCGCCGGCGTGCGAGATGACCGCCGGCAGGGGCGGGCCGGCCTCCCAGGCGCTGCCGGCCGTCGAGATGCGGAAGGTCGCGGTGACGATGTCGTCGGTGACGTTGCCGGCGACGTCGCGCGCGCGGAACTTCAGCGTCGTGTCCTCGAAGATGCGGAACTGGCGCACCGACCGGAACGTGGGCGACCAGTCGTCGGGCGTCGCGCCGTCGTCGGTGTACTGGACGGTGGCCGGCTCGTCGGTGGTCACCGTGACCGTCACGCCCGCGGCGTAGGTGCCGCCGGCGGGGTTCACGGTGACGCGCGGCGCCGAGGTGTCGTAGACGATGCGCACGGTCACCCGGCCGCTCTCGCGCCCGCCGGCCATCGTCGAGATCGCGAACACGTTCTCGCCCGGCGCCAGGTTCACCTGCACGGACCAGCGCTGCTCGGGGTTCTCCGGCACCGCCTCGGCGCCATTGACGATCAGGGCCGACGCGGCGGGCTTGCTGCCCGTCAGCGTGACCTGGCCGACGTTGGTCGGGCTGACGACGGGGTCGACGCCGGGTGGCGCGACGCAGCCCGCGATCGGCGTGCCGACGCACGCGCCGTCGACGCAGCGGTCGTTCGTGCACGTGTTGCCGTCGTCGCACGGGCCGTCGACGACCTCGGTCACGCACCGGTTGCGGGCGAAGTCGAAGCGCTCCGCGGTGCAGGCGAGGCCGTCGCCGCACAGGCGCTCGCCGTCGACGTCCTCGCACCGCGCGTTGTGGCACATCTGGCCCGGCGGACACACGCCGGTGGGGTTGCCGGCGGAGCAGGCCGCGCCCTGGTCGACGCAGGCTGCCGCGACGCACAGCTGGCCGCCGGCGCACAGTCCGAGCGGGTTCTCCTCGGAGCAGAGCAGCGCCGGCTCGCGGCAGACGCCGTCGAAGCAGACCTGGGCCGCGGGGCAGGCGCAGTCCGCCTCGTGCAAGCAGCGGCCGTCGGCGGTGCACTGAGCGTCGCACTCGCCGCAGCGCCCCCCGCAGCCGTCGTCGCCGCAGACGCGCCCGTCGCAGTGGGGGACGCACACCGGATCGCAGCCGCCGTTCGCGTTGCAGAAGGTGTCCGGGGCGCACTGCCCGCAGACGCCGCCGCAGCCGTCGTCGCCGCAGACGCGGCCGCCGCACGCCGGGCGGCAGGGCTCGACGCAGGCGCCGTCGTCGCAGAGCGCGTCGCCCTCGCACCGGCCGCACTGCCCGCCGCAGCCGTCGCCGCCGCACGCGCGGCCGTCGCACTGGGGCTGGCACTGCGCGCGGCAGACGCCTTCGACGCAGGCCTCGGCGGCGTCGCACGCGCCACACGTGCCGCCGCAGCCGTCGTCGCCGCAGTCGCGGCCCGCGCACTGTGGCGCGCACGCCGGCACGCACATCGCGGCGGCGTCGCACTCGAGACCGGCGGCGCAGGCGCAGTCGGCCGCGCACGCAAGGCAGGTCTCGCCGCGCCCCGGCTCGCACCGCCCGTCGCCGCAGCACGCGCCGCAGTCGCGGTCGCAGGTGCCGCAGTCTTCGCCGGCGCCACAGGCGCCGTCGCCGCAGTCGTCCGGCGGGGCCACACAGCGGCCCTGCGCGTCGCACACCTGCTCGCCGTCGCAGGCGCCGCAGTCGCCGCCGCACCCGTCCGCGCCGCACGCGCGGCCCTCGCAGCGCGGGACGCACGGCACGACGCAGCGTCCGTTCTCGCACGCCACGCCGGCCTCGCAGGCGCCGCAGGGGCCGCCGCAGCCGTCGTCGCCGCACTCGCGGCCGTCGCACTGGGGCACGCAGGCGCGGCAGGCGCGCGCCGCGGCGTCGCAGACTTCGCCCTCGTCGCAGCCGCAATCCTCGGCGCAGGCGACGCAGTCCTCGCCGCGGCCGGCTTCGCACTGCCCGTTGCCGCAGCACGCGCCGCAGTCGGCGGCACAGTCGGCGCACGTCTCATCGGCGTCGCAGCGGTCGTCGCCGCAGCGGGGCGCGTCCGGCTGGCACCGCCCGTCGGCGTCGCAGGTCTCGCCCGGGGCGCATTCGCCGCAGGGCTCGCCGCAGCCGTCGACGCCGCAGACGCGGCCGTCGCAGCCGCACGCGTCGGGCACGCACTGCCCGTCGTCGCAGCGCGTCCCCTCGGGGCAGGCCGCGAGCGATTGCCACTGCCCGGCGGCGCACACCTCGACCGTCTCGCCCGCGCAGCGCCGCGCCTGGTCCGCGCAGCCTGCGGCGCCGTCGGGCGCCCGCCCGTCGGGCGTGTCCACCGCCATGTCGCCGTTGGGCAAGGGACCGCTGTCGAGATCGACGACGCGCGCGTCCGGGTCCGGCGTGCCGCCGCCCGCCGAGTCGCCGCCGTCGCAGGCGCCCACCACGACGCCCAGCAGGGCGCCCAGCCACGTGATCCGCTTCACCATCGTCTCCGGGGGGGATGAATCGCGGCGATTCTCCGGGGGGTCGGCGTGCGCCCGCAAGGGGTCCCGGCGTCGCAAACTGCGGCCGGGGCGGCGCGCCGGTGGCAGTGCGCGGCGTCGCACAGCGGCCGGGGCGGCGCTTCGGTGCCAGTGTGCGGCGTCGCACAGCGGCCGGGGCGGCGTTCCGGGGGCAGTGCGCGGTGTCGCCGAGCGGCCGGGACGGCGCTCCGGTGGCAGTGTGCGGTGTCGCCGAGCGACCGGGGCGGCGCTCCGGTCGGAGTTCGCGCTCCGCCGCGGACCTTCGCGCCCGCGGCGGGTGTCGCCCGCGCCCTTCCTGGGGCATGATGCGCCGCATGAACGCTCCCGAAACGTCCCTCGTCGACCGCCTGCCGGCCGGCCCGATCAGCCCCGACGGCCTGCTCGACCTGTTCGTCGACTGGGCGGCGGCGCGCGGCCTCGAGCTCTACCCCGCCCAGGAGGAGGCCATCCTCGCGCTGCTCTCCGGGCAGCACGTCGTGCTCAACACCCCCACCGGATCGGGCAAGTCGCTCGTCGCGATGGCGCTGCACTTCGCCGCCTACGCCACCGGCGGGCGCTCCTTCTACACCTCGCCCATCAAGGCGCTCGTCAGCGAGAAGTTCTTCGACCTGTGCAAGCAGTTCGGGGCGGCCAACGTCGGCATGCTCACCGGCGACGCCAGCATCAACGCCAACGCCCCGATCATCGCCTGCACCGCCGAGGTGCTCGCGGCGATGGCGCTGAGCGAGGGCGAGGCGGCGTCGGTCCACGCCGTCGTGATGGACGAGTTCCACTACTACGCCGACCCGGACCGCGGCATGGCCTGGCAGCTGCCGCTGCTGCTGCTGCCGCGCGTCCAGTTCCTGCTGATGTCGGCGACGCTCGGCGATCCGCGCGACATCGCGCGCCGCCTCGAGGAGCGCACGCGCCGCAAGGTGACGCTCGTCACGTCGGCGCAGCGCCCGGTCCCGCTGCACTTCGAGTACCGCGACGATCCACTTCTGGAAGTGCTTCAGGACCTGATGAAGAAGGGCCGCGCGCCCATCTACGTCGTCAGCTTCACGCACCGCGAGTGCGCCGAGCTCGCCCAGAGCCTCACCAGCCTCGACTTCTGCACGAAGGAGGAGAAGCAGGCGATCGCCGCGGAGCTGAAGGGCTTCCGCTTCGACACGCCCTACGGCAAGGACGTGCGCCGCTTCGTCGCGCACGGCATGGGCATCCACCACGCCGGCCTGCTGCCCAAGTACCGCCTGCTCGTGGAGCGCCTCGCCCAGCAGGGCCTGCTCAAGATGGTGCTCGGCACCGACACGCTCGGCGTCGGCATCAACGTGCCCATCCGCACGGCGCTGTTCACGAAGCTCGCGAAGTACGACGGGCGCAAGACGCGCATCCTCAGCGTGCGCGACTTCAAGCAGATCGCCGGGCGCGCCGGGCGCAAGGGCTTCGACGACGCCGGCTGGGTCGTCTGCATGGCCCCCGAGCACGTGATCGAGAACAAGAAGATCGCCGAGAAGATCGCCACCGACCCGGCCAAGAAGAAGAAGCTGCAGTACAAGAAGCCGCCCGAGCAGGGCTACGTCCACTGGGACGAGGACGTCTTCCGCGGCCTGATCGACCGCGAGTCCGAGGCGCTCGAGAGCCGCTTCTCCGTCGACCACGGCATGCTGATCAATCTGCTGCAGCGCGGCGACGCCACGTCGGCGCGCCGCGGCGGCTACGGGGCGCTGATCGAGCTCATCGCGCTCTCCCACGAGCCGCCGCGCCGCCAGCACCGCCTGCGCCGCGACGCCAAGGCCGTGTTCCAGACGCTGCGCCGTGCCGGCATCGTCGAGGTGGTGCCGCGGGAGGGGGCGCGGCGAGGGAAGACGGCGCGCGTCGCCCCGGAGCTGCAGCGCGACTTCTCGATGTACCACTCGCTGTCGCTCTTCCTCATCTACGCGCTCGGCCACCTCTCGCCCGACGCCGACGCCTACCCCCTGCAGGTCCTGACGCTCGTCGAGTCCATCCTCGAGGACCCGCGCGTCGTGCTCCTGCGCCAGCAGGACGTGCTGCGCACCGAGGCGCTCGCGCAGATGAAGGCGGAGCGCATCGAGTACGAGGAGCGCATGGAGAAGCTCGAGAAGATCACGTGGCCCATGCCCGACGCCGAGCTGGTCTTCGAGCTGTTCGACCTGTACGCCCAGGGCCACCCCTGGGTGAAGAAGCTGGCGATCCAGCCCAAGTCGGTGGCGCGCGACCTGTACGAGCGCTACGCGACGTTCAACGAGTACGTGAAGCTGTACGGCCTCGAGCGCGCCGAGGGCGTGCTGCTGCGCCACCTGAGCCAGGTCTACAAGGTCCTGGTGCAGACGGTCCCCGAGGCGCTCAAGGACGACCGGATCTACAGCCTGATCGGGTACCTGCGCGCGACGCTGCAGCGCGCCGACGGCTCGCTCGTGCGCACCTGGGAGGCGATGCTCGACGGCGTCCCCGAGGAGGTGGTCGAGGTCGAGGCGCCGAAGATGCTCGACATCAGCGCCCACCCCAAGGTGTTCGAGGCGCGCGTGCGCGCCGAGGTGCTGGCGATCGCGCACGCGCTGGCGAAGCGCGACTACGACGAGGCGCTCGGCCTCATCCGCCACGACGCCGAGGACGAGTGGACGGCGGAGCGCTTCGTCGACGCGCTGCGGCCGTTCTACGCCGCCTACGACCGCCTCGTCTTCGACCACCGCGCCCGCCAGCCCGGCTTCACGCGCATGGACAAGGTCGAGCCGAAGGTGTGGCGCGTGCGGCAGGTGCTCTGCGACCCGATGGAAGACGACGTCTGGTACCTCGACGGGATCATCGACCTGCGGCAGGACGCGAACCCCGACGGTCCGCTCATCGCCCTGCGCGAGATCGCGGGCTGATCACCCGCCGAGGGCGGCCTCGGCGCGCTCGCAGGTCTTGCGCGCCTTGCGGAGGGTGAGCTCGAGGCCCTGCACCAGGCGGTGCAGGCCGACCGCCTGCAGCTCGAGCCGCTTCGTCCAGCGGCCGCCCTGGCCCTCGAGCTCGCCGGCGATGGCGCCGTGCTGGGCGCGGATGTGGGCCGCGAGGTTGCGGTACTCGGTGCCGAAGTCGCTGAGGTCGCGGACGTTGCGCGCCAGCGACTTCTGCGCGGGGGAGGCGTCGAGCGACGAGGCGCGCGGCACGACGGCGGCGAGGCGCGCCTCGAGGGCGGCGCCCTGCTTCTCAAGCTCGGCGACGCGGTCGAGCACGCCGGCGAGGCCGCTGCGCGCCGCGCGGCTCTCGGGCACGCACTTCGGCGCGCCCTTGCTCCACCGGCCCGCGTCGTAGCCGTAGATGTCGGTCAGGAACTCGACCTGCCCGTCTTCGCCGACGCGCGCCGTGTAGTACTCCACGTGCACCGGCACCGGGTCCTTCAGCACCACGTGCGTCTGCAGCTTCGCCGCGTCCTCGGTCACGCGCTTCCAGCGCGCCGGGTCGTACGCCTTCACGCGCGCGCCGAGGTCGCGCCACTTCTCCTGCAGCTCCGCGAAGCGGTCGGCGTCCCACTGACCGTCCACCGTCAGCAGCGCCTCGGCCAGCTCGAGCGGGTTCTGCAGCCGCATGCACCCGTGCGAGAACGCCCGCACCGGCTCGCCGAACAGGTGCTTCATGTTCGTGTCGTGCACGTACGTGGAGTGCGGGTTCGGGAACAGGAACTTCACGAAGCCCAGCGCGTTGCCCGGCCCCGGGAGCTGCCGCACGTACTCGTCGGGCCTCCCCGGAAAGACCACCTCGTACCCGTTCTTCTCGTAGTACAGGGGGTCCATGCCGCGCTCGTGCTCGTACTCCTTCTCGCGGATCTCGCGCGTGACGTTCCAGTAGGGCGCGAACACCAGCCGATCCATCTCGGAGGACTGCACCGGCGTGGCGAACGCCAGCATCAGGCGCGCGGTGAGCTCGTCGCACTTCGTGCCGTCGGGCTTGCCCACCACCACGCGGTTGCGCAGCGTGCGCACGCCGTTCCGCCACAGCTCCAGGTGGAAGTCGGCCAGGTTGATGGCGACGAAGTAGACGTCCTCGTCGACCTTGCTCTTGCGCAGCCGGTCGAGCGACTTCTCGATCGACTCGATGCGCTTCTCGACCGGGATGTTGAGCACCTTCCAGAAGGTGGCGTCCGTCTTGCCCGTGGCGCGGAGCTGGTGGAGCTCCTGGTAGCGCACGATGGCCGCCTTCAGCTTCTCGTCGAGGGTGGTCGTCGCCGGATCGACGTCGAAGCCCTCGAGCGCGAGCCGCTGGGCGAGGCGGGTGGCGAGCTCGCCGTCGACCTTGCCGGGCTTCAGCTCCGGCCAGCCGCCGCGGACGGCGAGGTCGCGGTAGCGGGCGAGCGCGATGCGCAGCGGGCGGTACTGCGGGTGCGCCGGCACCAGCGCCTCGAACAGCGCGTCGAGCGACTCGCCGTCGGTGACGCTGCGGAGATCGTCGGCGAGCCGCTCGGCGATGAAGGCCTTGCGGTCGCGCAGGACGGGCGGATCGGCGGCAACGCCGGAGCCGGCGGGGGCGTCGTCGTCGTCGCCGTCGGGCGCCGTGCCGCCGCCGTGCTCGCCCTCGCCGGGGCCCTCGTCGGCGGGCGCCGCCGCCTTCGGCTCGGCGAGCGCGCGCTTCGCCTGGCGCTCCTCGGTGGCCGTGTTGCCGCGCTTCATGTCGCGGGCGTACCGCGCGAGGCCGTCGGCCAGCAGCAGCTCCCAGCGGGCCCGGGCGGCCCGCGCGAGCGCGCGCGTCTCGGGCGCCTCGACCGCCTCGAGCACCCGCCGTGCCTCCGCGAACGCCGCCTCCGCCCGCGCGAGGTCGTCGGGGTGGTAGCGCGCCGGATCGAGGGCCTCGGCGCCGACGCCCGCGAGCCGCTCGGTCAGCCGCGCGCCCAGCCCCGTGAGGCCCTCGTCGTCGACGAAGCGCGCCGTCGCGCCCTCGGCGCCGAAGACCGCCTCGAGCGCCGCCGGCTCGTGCAGCGTGGCGCCGGGATGCGCGAGCGCCTGCCGCCACGTCGCTGCGTCGACGCCGACGTCGCCGGCCCTGGGCTCGGGCGCCGCCGGCGCGTCCGCCTCGCTCCGCGCGACGGGATCGGCCCCCGCCGCCTCGTCGACGCGCTGCGGCGCTTCGCGCCCGCACGCCGACAGGACCACGGCCGCCGCCCCCAGGAGCGTGGGGAGCAGCCGCCGCCTCCGCCTCTTCGAATTCGCTCGCACGCGCGCAGAATCCCACCGCTCGCCCGTCGCGGCAACTCCCGCGCTCCGCCGACCCCGCCGCCGGGCGCCGCATCACGGTCGATCGCGCCGGGCCCGGCGTGCCGGGGCGTCACGCGTGTGGCGCGCGATTCACACCCCCGCGCCGCGCCGGGGCCGTCTCACGGCCCGTCGGGGTTGGTACGCCCGCTGCTATGGACCGTCCGCGAGGAGGTGGACGATGCGGACGCTCGTGATGATGGCGGTGCTGGGGGTGGCCTCTGTGGCGCAGGCGGAGAACCACTTCCTCCTCGAGCTCGAGGGCGGGCTCAACAGCCCGGTCGGCGTCGAGGCCGAGGGCGACGAGGGGTACGGCGGCGCGCTGACCTTCGGCATCGGCGGGCGCTTCCGCCACTCGACGCCCGCGCTCTACCTCGTCGCCCGCGGCGGCTACTCCGAGGTGGGCAGCCTCGGGCCGGCGCGCACCGGCGGCGCCCTCCTCGCGCGCGAGCAGCGCGAGTACGCGTTCGGCGGACGCATCTACCTGCCGATCACCGAGCGCCTGCGCGTGATGTTGCAGGTGGCCGCCGGTCAGATCTTCGAGGACGCGGTGATCACGCGCGACGGCCACCCGACCGTGCGCCTCGAGGACGACCCCTTCGTCGTGTTCGGCGACGCGGGCCTTCAGCTCCGCCTGAGCAATCAGTTCTCGGTCGGCGGCAACATCGGCCTCGCCTGGCAGCCCGAGGACGACGGCCCGGACCTCGCGTCGCTGGCCGCCGGCATCCCCGATCCCGACGGCGAGCACGGGCGCGTGCGCCTCGGCGTGGCGGCCACGTTCCACTTCTGATCGCGAGCGCTCGGGTTTCTCGGCGGGGACCGCAGGTGGTGGAAGGGGCGGGGCGATGCGGGGCTTGATCCTATTGCTGATGCCGTGGTGCGTGGCCTGGCAGGCGTCCGGCGACGGCAACGTCGAGTGGGCGCGCGGCGACGGCAAGCGCCCCGGCTCGAGCGCGTTCGTGCAGGCGGCGGTCGTGGCGCGCGTCGAGCCCGGCGTCGGGCTCTCGATGGTGGCGACGCTCGAGCTGCCCGGCGCCGACGGCCTGCTGACCGTGCGCGCCGAGCCGCCGCCGCCCGCCGGCGAGACGATCGAGCTGCCCGATCCGCGGGTGAAGGTGGGCTACACCGAGTATGGCCCGGACGGCGCCGTCCGCTTCGCGTTCGAGCGGCTGAGCGCCGGCCGCCTGCGGATGCCCCCGTACGCGGCGGCGCCGTTCGAGCTGCGCCTCGAGCTCGACCTCGAGGGCGGCGATGGCGCCTGGCGGCGCCTGAAGGACGGGGAGCTCGTCCTCGTGCCCGCCGTGCCGCCGGCCCGCGACGAAGACGAGGTCACCGACGGCTTCGGCGCCGTCGAGGTGGACCCGGTGTACGACACCGGTGGTTGCGGGGGCACGTACCACGACCACCGGACCTACGACGACGACTGGGACGACTCCGCCGGCAGTGCCTCCGACGGCGGCGGCTGCGAGGGCGACGACGTCGACGGTGGCGGCGGCGAGCCGTCGGGCTGCGAGGGCGACGACCTCGGCGGTTCGAGCGACGCCGGCTCCGGCTGCGCCGGCGACGACGTGGCCTCGAGCGGCGGCGGCTGCGACGGCGGGGCCGACAGCTGCGCCGTCGCGCCCGCGAGCGGACGGCCCCGCGCCGGTCGCGCCTGGCAGCGGCGCCTCGTGGGCTGGCTGCCGTGGATCGGCGTCTTCGTCGGGCTGCGGCTCATGCGCAGCCGCAGGGGCGAGCGCCGCCGCGTGTAAGACCGTCCGCCGCGCCGCGTCCCGTGGCCCGCGACCCCGGGGGTCGGGGGATTTCGGGAGGACGGCACATGCGGACGAGCGTGTGGGTTTGGGCGCTGTGGGCCGCCGCGATGTGCGCGGCCTGTGACGGAGGCGAAGCGGCGGACGCTTCGGCGGGCGGCGGCGGCGCCGGCGGCGGCGCGCCGGTCGGCCACCGCCCGTCGCTCGACGCCGGTCAGGGCCCGAGCGGCGGCGGCGGGCAGGGCGGCGGCGGTCAGGGCGACGGCGCGGGCGGCGCCGGCGGCGAGGGCGGCGCCGGCGGCGCGGGCGGCGCCGGCGGCGAGGGCGGCGGCTGGGCCGACGCCGCCGACGCGGGCGCCCCCGAGTCGGACGCCGCGCCCGGCGGCGGCAACACCAACATCAACCTCAGCGGCAGCCAGGACTTCGGCTACTTCCGCCGCCAGCTCGACGATGGCATCGTCCCGCGCACGGACACCTTCGACGCCGCCGGCTTCTTCGCCGAGCACCACACGCCGCTCCCCCCGCCGCAGTGCGGTCGCCGCGTGTGCCTGCAGGCGATGCTCGGCGTGATGGGCAACCTGATGAACGGGAACAACTGCACCATGCTGCAGCTGGGCCTCAACTCGCCGATCGTCGCCACGCCGGACCGGCGCCCGCCGCTCACGGTGGCGGTGGTCGTCGACGTCTCGGGCTCCATGAACGCCGAGGGCAAGATCCAGTTCGTGCGCCAGGGCCTCGCTCAGCTCGTCAACGCGCTGAACGACGACGACCGCATCGCGCTGGTCACCTACAGCAACGAGGCGCAGCTCGCGTTCCCGATGAGCGAGCTGCGCGGTCGCCGCAACGACCTGCAGCGCATCGTGGGCGGCCTCGTCGCCGAGGGCGGCACGAACCTGTTCGGCGGCCTCGAGCGCGGCTACCAGGAGGTCTTCGACCACTACGACAGCGGCCGCCAGAACCGCGTCATCTTCCTCTCGGACGGCGAACCGACGATCGGCCCCACGCACCCCGACGACATCCTGCGCATGAGCCGCGGCTACAACTCCGACGGCGTCGGCATCACGTCGATCGGCCTCGGCACCAGCTTCAACTACGCGCTGATGCGCGGCATCGCCGAGCAGGGCGACGGCAACTTCTACTTCCTCGAGGACGCGGGCGCGGTCGAGGAGGTCTTCACCCAGGAGATCGGCTACTTCACGGTGCCGGTCGCCTTCGACCTGCACCTCGACGTCAGCGCGGGCAGCGACTACGAGATCCTGCGGGCGCAGGGGTCGTCGTTCTGGGAGCCCACCCCGGACGGGGGCCGTCTCGAGGTGCCGAGCGTCTTCCTCGCGCACCGCGTCGCCCACGACGACCAGACGCCCGGCGGCGGGCGGCGCGGCGGCGGCTCGGCGCTGCTGCTCGAGCTGATGCCCCGCGTCGACGCGCCGGACGACCGCGAGGTGGCGACGGCCCGCGTGGCCCGCGTCGAGGTGAGCTTCCGCGAGCCGGGCACCGACGAGATCGTCCGCGACACGGTCGAGGTGACCTATCCCGACGCGCCCTGGATCCTTCGTGAGCAGGGCTTCTTCGACAACGCCATCGTCACGAAGAGCTTCGTGATGCTGAACATCTTCGTGACGCTGCAGATGGCCTGCGACCTCTTCCACCTCGACCGTGACGCGCCCGGCGCCTTCCTGCTGCTGCAGCGCGTCATCGCCGCCGCTCGCGACTACGAGGACTCGGCCAACGGCGGCGAGGGGGACGAGGACATCCGCGCCGACATCGAGCTCATGGAGCGCCTGGCGCAGGTCATCGTGAACAACTCGCGCGCGCCGGCGCCCCCGCCCGACGACGCGGAGATCCCCGAGGATCCCTGGCCGGCGGACTGAGGAGACAGCCCGTGCGTTCCGTTCCCTCCACTCGCCCCGCCCCCCGCGGCCGCCGCCGCTGATGGACGGCGCCTGGCTCGTCGGGGCCGCCGTCGTCGGTCTCGCTGTCGGCGCGCACTTCGTCCGCGAGCGCCGCTGGCAGCGGTTCGGTGCCCAGCTCGGTCTGCGCGCCCTCCGGCGACCCCGCCGTCTCGAAGGCGAGGTCGACGGGGTCTCGCTCGTCGCCACCTCGCGCATCGGCGAAGACACCCGCGCGGCGGGCCTGTACCTCGAGCTCGGACCGGTGCCGGGGCTGCCCGTGGCCTTCGAGTGCCAGCGCCGCGAGGCGCCCGTCGCGTCGTGGGGCGGCCGGCCGGTCGTCGAGCCGGTGACCGGGGACATGGTCCTCGACCTCCTCGCCGCGGTCCGCGCGCCGCAGCCGTGGCGCAGCGCGGCGCTGACCCGCGACGTGCGCGCCCACCTGGTCGAGCTGCTGACGCGGCGCGGCGGCGTCGCCGACGGCCGCCTCGCCGTGATGGTCGAGGCCCAGCTCGTGCTGCCCGACGTCGCCGAGGTGCGCGCGGCGATCGACCGCCTGCGGTCGCTCGCCGCGGCGCTCGTCTTCCCGCCGGACGAGACACACGCGCGGCTGGCGGCGGTCACCACGACGGACGCGGAGGCCGCCGTCCGCCGGCTCGCGCTCGAGGCGCTGTTGGAGGACGCCGTGCGGGCGCCCGGGACGCCCCTCGAGCAGGCGCGCCGGCTGCAGTCCGCCGAGCCGGCGCTGCGCCTCGCCGCCGCGAGCCAGATGGACGTCCTCGCCGCCAACCAGGTGCTGTCGGAGCTCGTCCCCGCCGAGACGTCGGACGAGATCCGCGAGGCGGCGCTGCGGACGCTGGCGTCGCGCCGGGTCGACGAGGCCCGTGCGCTGGCCCGCGACTGCCTCGGCGAGGACGCGCCCCGCCTGCGGCTGACCGCCGTGCGCCTGTTGGCCGCGTCGCCCGAGGACCGCGCCCGCCTGCTCGCGCTCGACGCCGGGTCCGACGCGGACCTCGGCCGGACCCTGGCCGAGACCTTCGCGTCCTTCGGCGCCGAGGCGGAGCCGGCCCTCCTCGGTCTGGCGCGCCACGCCAACGCGGACGTCCAGCGCCTGGCGGTGGAGGCGCTCGGGCAGGTGGGCACGCGCGAGGCGGTCGCGCCGCTGCAGCAGCGGGCGGCCGAGCGGGGGCTGTCGTCCGAGCTGCGCGAGGCGGCGCTGACGGCGGTCCGGCGCATCCAGTCGCGGCTCGGGGGCGGCGCCGGCCAGCTCAGCCTCGCGGCCCCGTCGTCCGAGGGCGCGCTGTCCCTCGCGCCGGCCCACGGGGATGGCGCGCTCACGCTGGCCGACGAGGACTGACAGCGGCGGGCGTCGTGGCCCGCCTCGCCGCGGCGTCCGTGGCAGGCCGACCCCCCGGGCGGGGCGTCCCGCCCCGCGCGCCGGCGGACCACCGGGGTCCCCCGCGGGCATGCCCCTTGCCAGATGGGCCACGCGGCACGGAGGAGGTCGAGCCATGTGGGCGCGCGTTGCACTCGTGGCCCTGCTGGCCCTCGCCGGTGGCGCCCGCGCCGGCCTGCCGGCCGATCCCGAACGGACCCGCCTCAGCCGCGTCTCGTCGCAGGTGAAGGACCTCGAGGCGAAGGCGCGCGTCGTCCTCAAGCGCGAGGTCGAGCCGATGGAGCCCGACATCGAGCAGGCGCTCGAGGACCTGGCCGAGCGCCACCAGGCCGCCTGGGACGCGTGGGAGGCCTACGCCGCGTCCAACCGGGCGCAGCGGCCGGACCGCCGCCAGGAGCTCGAGGCCGCCGTCGACGCGCTCGAGCGCGCCTACCAGGAGGCCCTGCGCTACCCCCTCGAGCGTCCGCTGCCCCTGCCGCCGCCCTCGGTGCCGGGGCCGCTCGTGCCGCCGGCGCCCCGCGTCCCGCTGTCCGCCGGCTGACAGCGCCGGCCGCCCGGTGTTAGCCTGCACGCATGTCCAGTCTTTTCCGCATCGTTCGCATCGCGCGCCGCCGCGGCGGCCGCTTCGCCGTCTTCCTCGAGCCCGCGCCCGAGGGCACGCCCGAGGGTGAGCCCGCGTTCGACCTCGGCCCCACCTGCGCCGTCCGCCTCGTCGTCGGCGCCGACGTCGACGCCGCGACGCTGGCCGCGCTCCGCGACGACGACGGCCGCCTGCGCGCCCACGACCTCGCGCTCGGCTGCCTCGCCCGGCGCGCGCGCAGCCGCCGCGAGGTCGACCGCTACCTCGCCGGCAAGGGCGTCGCGCCGGCGCACCGCGAGCACGCGCTCGACCGGCTCGCCGCCGCCGGCCTGCTGAACGACGCCGAGTACGCGCGGTCGTTCGTCGAGTCCCGCGACCGCGCCCGGCCGAAGGGCGCCCGCGCGCTGCGCGCCGAGCTCGGTCAGCGCGGCGTGGCCCGCGCCGACATCGACGCCGCCCTCGCCGACCCCGACCGCGACGAGGCCGACGCCGCCGTGCGCGCCGGCCGCAAGCACCTGTCGCACCTGCGCGGCGTCGACGACCGCCAGCAGTTCCGGCAGCGGCTCGGCAACTTCCTGATGCGTCGGGGCTTCGGGTGGGACACGGTGAAGGGCGCGGTCGAGCAGCTCTGGCAGGAGCGCGACGCCTGAGCGCTCAGCGGCGGCCCTTGAGCAGGTCCGCGAACGGGTTGTGCTTGAAGCCGTCGCCCCCGCCGCCCTTGCCGCCGCTGCCGGGCCCCTTGCCGCCGCCACCGGGCCCCTTGCCGCCGCCGGGGCCGCCCTTGGGCGGCGGGCCGCGCCGGTCGTCGCGCCGCGGCCCCGCGTCGCGCGGTCCCGCGTCGCGGGCGGGCGCCGGCCGCTCCGACATGCGCGCCGACAGCGAGACCCGCTTGCGCTCGAGGTCGACCGCGAGCACGCGGACCTTGATGATGTCGCCGGCCTTCACCACCTCGCGCGGATCCTTGATGAACTTCTCCGACAGCTCGGAGATGTGGACGAGGCCGTCCTCGTGCACGCCGATGTCCACGAATGCGCCGAAGTGGGTCACGTTCGTCACGCGCCCTTCCAGGATCATCCCCACCTTGAGGTCGTCGAGGGTGTTGACGTCCTCGCGGAACTGCGGGGGGGTGAACTGGTCGCGCGGATCGCGGCCCGGGCGGCGGAGCTCGTCGAGGATGTCGCGCAGCGTGGGCTCGCCGACCTCGTCGCTCACGTACCGGCGCAGGTCGATCTTCTCCACGAGCTCGCGGTTGCCGACGAGATCCTTCAGCGCGACGCCGAGGTCCTTCGCCATCCGCTCGACGAGGCCGTAGCGCTCGGGGTGCACGGCCGACGCGTCGAGCGGGTGCGCGCCGTCGCGCACGCGGAGGAAGCCCGCCGCCTGCTCGAACGTCTTCGGGCCGATGCCCGGCACGTCCAGCAGCTGCTTGCGGCTCTTGAACGCGCCGTGCTCGGCCCGGTGCTGCACGATCTTCTTCGCCAGCGACGGGCCGATGCCGGCCACGTAGCCGAGCAGCGACGGGCTCGCCGTGTTCACCACGACGCCGACGCTGTTCACGCAGCTCTCGACGACCTCGTCGAGCTTCTTCGCCAGCAGCGGCTGGTGCACGTCGTGCTGGTACTGGCCGACGCCGATCGACTTCGGGTCGATCTTCACCAGCTCCGCCAGCGGGTCCTGCATGCGCCGGGCGATCGAGGCCGCGCCGCGCACGGTGATGTCGTAGTCGCCCAGCTCTTCGCGCGCCACGTCGCTGGCGCTGTAGACCGAGGCGCCGGCCTCGTTCACCGGCACGACGATCACGCCCTCGACGCCGGCGTCCTTCAGGGCCCGGCGCGTGAACGCCTCGGCCTCGCGGCCGCCGGTGCCGTTGCCGATGGCGACGGCGAACGGCTGGTGGCGCTTGACGAGCGCAACGATCTCCTCGCGGGCGCGCTCGTCCTTGTGGGCGCCCTGGCCGGGGTAGATGGTCGTGTGCTCGAGCAGCTTGCCGGTCTCGTCGAGCGCCACGCACTTGCAGCCGGTGCGCAGGCCGGGGTCGATGCCGACGACGCGGCGCTCGCCGAGCGGCGGCGCCAGCAAGAGGTCGCGCAGGTTGTGGGCGAAGACGTCGACGGCCGAGCGATCGCTGCGGTCCTTCAGGTCGACGCGGACGTCGATCGAGACGCTCGGCGCCAGCAGGCGGCGGTACGCGTCCTCGATGGCGGCGGCCATCTCGCCGGCCCAGGGCGATTTCGCGTCGACGCCCATGATCCGGTGCATCCGGGGCACGACCTTGTCCTCGGGCACGTCGAGGCGCACGCGCAGCACGCCCTCGTTCTCGCCGCGGCGCACGGCCAGGTAGCGGTGCGACGGGATCTTCGCCGCCGGCTCGGCGAACTCGTAATACTGCTCGAAGCGCGTCCGCTGCTCGCGCGCCTCGGGCGAGGCCTCGGCGACGATCAGCCCGTCGTTGAAGAAGATCTCGCGCGCCATCGTGCGGACGTCCGCGTTCTCGCTCACCGCCTCGGCCACGATGTCGCGGGCGCCGGCCAGCGCCGCGTCGGCGTCCTCCACGCCTTCGCCCACGAACGCGGCGGCCTCGGCGCGCGGATCGCCGTCGGCGGGCTGCGCCAGGATGCGCAGCGCCAGCGGCTCGAGGCCTTTCTCGCGCGCGATCACCGCCCGCGTGCGCCGCTTCGGTCGGTAGGGGAGGTACAGGTCCTCGAGGGCCGCCTTCGACGTGCAGGCCAGGATGCGCGCCCGCAGCTCGTCGGTCAGCTTGCCCTGCTCCTCGATCGACGAGAGCACCGTCGCGCGCCGGTCCTCGAGCTCGATGAGGTAGGTGCGGCGCTCTTCGATGGCGCGGATCTGCACCTCGTCGAGCGAGCCCGTCATCTCCTTGCGGTAGCGGGCGATGAAGGGGACGGTGGCGCCGCCCTCGAGCAGCTTCACGACGGCGGCCACGCCGCTCTGCGGCAGGCTCAGCTCTTCGGCGATGGCGGGGACGGGATCGAACGTCGACACGGGGCACCTCGGCAGGGGAACGCGGGCGCTTCTTTACCCCGAACGAGGCCCCTCGACAACCCGCGCCGCGATGGTCTACCCATGGCCGCATGCGCAGATACGCCCTCATCGCCGTGGTCGCCTTCGCCCAGGCGGCGGCCGCCGAGGAGACGAGCCCTCGGGCCGCCCTCGTCCGCGCCGCCGGCGCCGACCGCTTCGCCGAGGTGACCGAGCTCCGCTTCACGTTCCACGTCGAGCGCCCGAACGGTCCGGGCGTGAAGCGCGCGTTCGTCTGGAAGCCGCGCACCGGCGACGTCGAGATGACCGGCCCCGACGGCAAGGTCGTCGCCTGGAACCGGCACGCGAAGCCGGACGCCTGGACGGAGGCCGCCCGCGAGGCCGACCGTGCCTTCATCAACGACACGTTCTGGCTGTCGCCGCCGCTGCACCTGTCGTGGGCCGTCCCCGACGTGCAGGTCACCGACGGCGGGCCGGCGCCGCTGCCCGTCGGCGAAGGGACGGCCCGCAAGATCACCGTGGCCTATCCGGCGTCCGGCGGCGGCTACACGCCGGGCGACGCCTACGATCTGTTCGTGGACGAGAAGGGCCTCATCGTGGCGTGGCACTACCGCAAGGGTGGGGCGCCGGCCCCCACGCTGACGACGAGCTTCGCCGACCACCAGCGGTTCGGGCCGCTGACCATCGCGCTCGACCATCGCAGCCCCGACGGCAGGTTCCGCCTCTGGTTCACCGACGTCTCCGTCGCGACGCTTCAGAAGCCGTAGTTCACGGCGACGCCGGCCAGATACCCGGTGTCGAGGCTGGCGGAGCGGTTGGCGACGCCGGCGCGCAGCGCGACGGACCAGGCCTCGGTGGCGCGCCAGGCCACGTCGTACGACAGGATGGAGGCCGTGGGGCTGTCGGGGTGCGGCCAGTCGGTGAACTCGATGCCCAGAGCCATCGGGAAGCGATCCACCGTGTCCCAGTGGAAGCGGAAGTCGAGCTTGTAGCCGACGTCGGCGAGGTACTCGTAGCGCGTCGCGAGGTGCGTGCCCGCGAGGCGCCCGATGCGCAGCGAGCCGCCGCCGCCGGCGACGAAACCCTCGGCGTTGGCGCCGAGGTCGAGCCGCAGGCCCGCCGCGACGAAGCGGTGCAGCAGCACCTCGAGGTCCGCGTGGCCGTAGTTCACGCCGGGATCGGCGCCGTCGACCACGGCCTCGCCGTCGGCGGACGGCCACTGGCCGCGCATCAGACCGAAGCCGAAGCCGAACTGATACAGCGTCGTCAGCGGGCGATACACATACTCGGCGTCGAGCTGCCAGTAGCGATCGCTGAAGCGGTCCGTCGCCTCGCCGGTCATGCCTTCGCGCCGGCCGAACGCCGTCAGGCCCGACGCGAGCCGGAAGCGCGAGCGCTGGCCCCCGTGCTCGGCGAGGCGCACCCGCTGCCGGACGGCGTCGCTCTCCCCGGTCACGTTGACCGGATGGGGCGCGTCGGCGCTCGCGAAGTGCGTCCGCCGCGTGCCGTCCGTCCCCGTCGACTCGATGTAGTACTCGAGCCCCGGCGGCTGGACGAGCGCCGCGGGGACGGTCGCCTCCATCTCGTGGGCGGCCGTGCGCGCGAAGGGATGCCGCGTCCACGCCCCGCCGCCCAGCGGCCGCGCCACGAGCGCGATGGCTTCCAGCTTCCAGTCGCCCTGGGGGTGGAGCCGCACCGTCAGGCGCTGCCCCGCGGTCTGTGTGAGCCGGGGCGTGTGCAACACACGGGGCTCGACCTCGCCCTCGGCCGAAGCGAGCGCCGGCAACAGACAAATCACCGCGATCATTCGGAAGATCATCACAGCCTCACCAGTCGAGGACGGCGCCGCCGCCGGCGGTCAGACCGTGGTGGTTGATGGTGCGGGCGTTCCAGCCGGTCTGGGCGGTGAGCGTCAACAGATCGGTGACGCGCCAGCCCGCCTCGAAGGACAGCTGCACGCCGAGATCGGCGTCGACCGGCAGGTTGGTCACCGCTGCGCCCGCCTTGAGCGGGAAGCCATCGATGGCCTCGATGTGGAGCTCGGTGAACGCGCGGTTGCCGAGGTCCTGCAGGGCGGAGCCGCCGACGACGAGGCGCGTCCCGTCGGCGGTCCCGAAGCGGAGCCGGCCCTCGCCGCCGAAGACGCGGGCGGCGGTGCCGTCGTCGGTGGCGCGGTGGTTGCCACCGATGAGCCGGACGGCGACGCCGAACACCTCGTTGAAGCCCATCTCCGTCTCGGCGAAGCCATAGCCGAGCGCGAGGCGGCGGGGATCGGCGCCGGCGTCGAGCGCCTCGGTGCGCCCACCCTCGCCGTCGATGAGGCCGACGCCGACGCGGAACGTGCGCAGCAGACCGGCCTCGAGCAGGTAGGTGAAGTCCGCCTCCGTCTGCAGGTAGCGGTCGGGCGCGCCGCCGGTGTCGAAGTCGACGGAGCGGGCGGAGAAGGCCGCGCGAGAGCGGCGCTCGCGGCGCTCGGGATCGGTGGGCGCCGCTTCGACCCGCACGCGCAGCGGCGCGGCGGCGCTGCCCTGCAAGGGCTCGAGGGCGCTGTCCGTCCGCACCGCCTCGACGAAGTACTCCACCTCGGCGTCGGTCTTCGTCAGCGCCTCGGGGAGCGACCCGCGCCAGTAGTAGTCGCCGTCGCGCCGCATCGGCAGCGCCTCGTACCGCTTCGTGCCGCGCGGCCGCGCGAACAGTCGCACCGCCTCGACGTGCTCCGTCTCGACCACCGCCACCGTCAGGTCGAGCGGCGCGCCGGCGACGGCGAGGCGCGGCGCGTCGAAGCGTGAGGTGAGGCCCAGGGGCGCCGCCGGCTTCGCCGCGGCCTCGGCGAGCGCCCGCTCGTTGTCGAGCAGCGACCGCAGCCGGGCGAGCTCCGTGCCCACCGCGTCGATCGCCTTCGCCCGCGGGAACGCCTTCACGTAGGCCTCGAAGCTCTGGATGCGCTCCGGCAGCGGCCGGCCCATGTTGTCGCGCAGGACGGCCTCGAGCGCGACCTCGTCCGCCGGGGCGACCGGCGGCAGCGCCGGGACCGCCTTCACCTCCGGCGCGGGCGCCGGCGCCGCCTTCGCGACGGGCGCGACCGGCTCGTACACCACGAAGTCGCCGGGCACCGGGCGGCGCTGCAGCCCCTTCACGTCGCGCACGATCGAGAGCAGCTCGCCGCGCTCGGCCAGCGGCACCGATCCGATGGGAAATCGATCGATGATCTGTTTCCCGGAGAGCGGATGCGTGACGACGAGCCGCCGATACACCTGCAGCCGCGCGTCGCTCGGCAACCCCTGACGCGAGCCGACGTCCACGACGACCTCGTCGTCGGCCATGCGCACGATGACCCCCTCGATGGCCTTCGGCGGCGCGGCGCCGGCCAGAAGCCATGCCAGCGCCGCCAGCGGCAGCCTGCCCACCATCGACCCACCTCCTCGCTTCGGTGACTCCCGGCGGGCGGCATTTGCACGGGCCATACCATGACACCCATGTCACGGTTTTCGCGGTGATGAGACGCGGCGAGGGAGAGACGTGCCCCAGCGATGGAGCATCGACACCCCTGCGGGATGCCCTGACCGCGGAGGTGGGGGATGCGTCTGGCCGAGGTCGCGGAGACGTCGCGGCGGGTGGCGGAGGTGCCGGGCCGGCTCGACAAGATCGGGCTGCTGGCGGATCTGTTGCGGCGACTGTCGCCCGACGAGGTGGCGATCGTCGTGCCGTGGCTCGCCGGGGACCTGTGGCAGGGGCGCATCGGCGTCGGCCCCGCCGCGGTGCGCGCGGCGGTGCCGGACGCGGCCGCGAGCGAAGGCGCGCTGAGCGTGCGCGAGGCCGACGGGGCGTTCGCCGACCTGGCGGCGCTGGCGGGCGCCGGCTCCCAGGCGGAGCGCGGGCGGCGCCTCCGCGGCCTCCTGGCGCGCGGCACCCGGGCGGAGCAGGCGTTCGTCGTGCGCCTGCTGCTCGGCGAGCTCCGCCAGGGGGCGCTCGAGGGCGTGATGGCCGAGGCGATCGCGCGCGCGGCGGACGTCCCCGCCGGCGACGTGCGGCGCGCGGTGATGCTCGCCGGCGACGCGGCGACGGTGGCGGCGGCCGCGCTCGGCGAGGGCGCGGCGGGGCTGTCGCGCTTCGGCCTGCAGCTCTTCCGGCCGGTGCAACCGATGCTGGCGCAGACGGCGGAGGGCCCGGACGACGCGCTCGGCCGCCTCGGCACGGCGGCGCTCGAGTACAAGCTGGACGGGGCGCGCGTGCAGGTCCACAAGGCCGGCGACGAGGTGCGCGTCTACTCCCGGCGCCTGAACGAGGTGACGGCGGCGGTGCCCGAGGTGGTGGCGGCGGTGCGGGCGCTGCCGGCGCGCGACCTGCTGCTCGACGGCGAGACGATCGCGCTGCGGCCGGACGGCACGCCGCACGCCTTCCAGACGACGATGCGCCGCTTCGGCCGGCGGCTCGACGTGGAGGCGCTGCGCCGCGACCTCCCGTTGTCCGTGTTCTTCTTCGACTGCCTGCACCGCGACGGCGAGGACCTGCTGCACCGGCCCGCCGCGGAGCGTGTGTCCGCGCTGAACGACGGCGTCCCGGCGGGCCTCGTCGTGCCGCGCCTGGTGACCGCCGATGCCGTCGCCGCGGGCGCGTTCCTCGAGGCGGCGCTGACCGCCGGCCACGAGGGCCTCATGGCCAAGTCGCTGGCGGCCCCCTACGAGGCGGGCGGGCGGGGCGCGGCGTGGCTCAAGGTGAAGCCGGCGCACACGCTGGACCTCGTCGTGCTGGCCGCGGAGTGGGGGAGCGGGCGGCGGCGCGGCTGGCTGTCGAACCTGCACCTCGGCGCGCGCGATCCGGCCACCGGCGGCTTCGTGATGCTCGGCAAGACCTTCAAGGGCCTGACGGACGCGCTGCTGGCGTGGCAGACCGAGCGCCTGCTGGCCCTCGAGATCGCGCGCGACGACGGGACGGTGTATGTGCGCCCCGAGCTCGTCGTGGAGATCGCGTTCGACGGCCTGCAGGCCAGCCCGCACTACCCTGACGGCCTCGCGCTGCGGTTCGCGCGCGTCAAGCGTTATCGCGAAGACAAGACCGCGGCGCAGGCGGACACGATCGAGACGGTGCGCGGCTTCTTCCGGACGTGAGTCAGGGCTCGACGCAGAGGTCGCGGACGCACCGCAGGGGCGCGGGGCAGCCGCCGGCGTCGCAGGGCGGGCGGCGGCAGAAGCCGCCGTCGCAGACGTAAGGGCCTTCGCAGTCGGCGTCGGCGGCGCAGCGGTCGAGCCCGCAGAGGCCGAGGCCCGTGCAGGTCAGGCCGACGGGGCAGTCGGACGTGTCGCCGCAGGGGCGGTTGCAGCCGCCGCCGGGGCCGGACTCGGTGCCGGGCGGGCAGGGCACGCCGAGGCAGATCCCGCCCGGGGCGCTGCGGCTGCAGTCGCCCGAGGGGCAGTCGGCGGCGACGGCGCACTGGCCGGCGGGGCGGTCGGCGGGCCACGGGGCGGCGCCGTCGACGTCGGGTGCGGCGTCCGGCGTCGCGGCGTCCGGCGTCGCGGCGTCGGCGGCGGCGGCGTCGGCCCTGGGCGAGCCGTCGCTCACGCGCGCGTCGGCGGTCGAGCCGTCGCTCACGCGCGCGTCGGCGGTCGAGCCGTCGCTCACGCGCGCGTCGGCGGGCGAGCCGTCGCTCACGCGCGCGTCGGCAGTCGAGCCGTCGCTCACGCGCGCGTCGGCGGTCGCGCCGTCGCCCGCGCGCGCGTCGGCGGTCGCGCTGCCGTCGGGCGCGGGCGAGCCGCCATCGGGCGCGGCCGCGCCGCCGCCACCGCCGTCGTCACACGCAGCGCAGAGCCCCACCACGAGCAGCGCCGCGCCCCACCGCGAAAGGATCGTGCCGGACATGGCGCGCAAGATGGCAGCAGGCCGCCGTGCGGCGCAAGGTCAGCCGCGGTGGCGCGCGACCGCCGCCTGCGTCGCCTTCGAGGCGCGGTCGTAGACGTTGCAGAGGACCACGCGCTCGGGCAGCGCGTTCTCGGCGAGGAACGCGCCCACCGTCGCCACCGCCACCTCCGCGGCCCGGTCGAGCGGGTACCCGTAGGCGCCGGCGCTGATGCTCGGGAACGCGATGGAGCGCACGCCGTGGTCGCGCGCGAGCTCGAGGCTGCGCCGGTACGCGCTCTGCAGCAGCGCCGCCTCGCCGGACTCGCCGTCGCGCCACACCGGCCCGACCGCGTGGATCACGTACCGCGCCCGCAGCTCGTGCGCCCCCGTGATCTTCGCGTCGCCGGTGTGGCAGCCGCCGAGGTGCCGGCACTCCTCGAGGAGCCCCGGCCCCGCCGCCCGGTGGATGGCGCCGTCGACGCCCCCGCCGCCGAGCAGCGTCGGGTTCGCCGCGTTGACGATGGCGTCGACCTCGAGCGTGGTGATGTCCGCGTCGCGGACCTCGATGCGCGCGAGCACTTCGGGAGGAAAGGTGCGTTCCATCACGAGGTTCCGATGCGGTGCGGCCCCCCGCGGTCGCCCCCCGGGCAAGGACGCCCGGTCGCCCGACGCGAGCGCGGCGAAGCGACCGACTTGGGGGAGCGAGCGGCCGGAGGGCGGAGCGGAGGGGGCTCGACGCGCCCGCTGCGAGAGCACGCGGGCAGGGAAGCGAAGCCGCAGACTTGCGGCGGCGAGCTTCCGTGCGTGTCCTAATGGAACTGGGCCTTCTCGGTCGAGCCGTCCATGGCGAGCGTCGAGGCGGCGCCGCCGGACACGATCTGCGACACCGCGTCGAAGTAGCCGGTGCCGACCTCGCGCTGGTGGCGCGTCGCGGTGTAGCCGTCGCCCTCGAGCGCGAACTCGTGCTCCTGCAGGTCCGCGTAGGCGCTCATGCCGTGGTCGCGGTAGCGGCGCGCGAGCTCGTACATGCCCGCGTTGAGCGAGTGGAAGCCCGCCAGCGTGACGAACTGGAACTTGTAGCCCATCGCGCCGAGCTCCCGCTGGAACTTCGCGATGGTCAGGTCGTCGAGGTGCTTCTTCCAGTTGAAGCTGGGCGAGCAGTTGTACGCGAGCAGCTTGCCCGGGAACTTCGCGTGCACGCCCTCGGCGAACTGCTTCGCCTCCTCGATGCTCGGGTGGCTCGTCTCGCACCACAGCACGTCGGCGTACGGCGCGTAGGCGAGCGCGCGGGCGATGGCCGCCTCGATGCCCTTGCGCACGCGGAAGAAGCCCTCGGGCGTGCGCTCGCCGGTGCAGAACTCGCGGTCGCGCGGGTCCACGTCGCTCGTGAGCAGCGCGGCGCTGTCGGCGTCGGTGCGGGCCACGAGGACGGTCGGCACGTTGCTGACGTCGGCGGCGAGGCGCGCCGCCACGAGCGTGCGGATGAACTGGCTCGTCGGCACGAGCACCTTGCCGCCGAGGTGGCCGCACTTCTTCTCGGACGCGAGCTGGTCCTCGAAGTGCACGCCCGCCGCGCCGGCGTCGATCATCGCCTTCATCAGCTCGAACGCGTTCAGCGGCCCGCCGAAGCCGGCCTCCGCGTCGGCGAGGATGGGCGCGAACCAGTGGCGGCCCACCTTGCCCTCGGCGCTCTCGATCTGGTCCTGCCGCGCCAGCGACTGGTTGATGTGGCGCACGAGGCGGGGGACGCTGTCGACGGGATAGAGGCTCTGGTCGGGGTACATCTGACCGGAGCTGTTGGCGTCCGCGGCCACCTGCCAGCCCGAGAGGTAGATGGCCTCGAGGCCGGCGCGGACCTGCTGCACCGCCTGGGCGCCGGTGAGCGCGCCGAGCGCCGAGACGTAGGGCCGCGTCGTCATCAGCTCCCAGAGCCGCTGCGCGCCCAGCTCGGCGTAGGTGTGGCGGGGCACCACCGTGCCCTGCAGTCGCTTCACGTCCGCGGCGGTGTACGGACGGACGATCCCGTCCCAACGGCCGGCGGGCACCTCGGCGGTCAGCGCTTGTTCGACCTTCAGCGTACGGCTCATCGCTCTCTCCTCCGGTCGTCGGTGTCGGTCAGCCCTTCAGGGTCAGCAGCGACTCGTAGGCGGACAGGGTCAGGAAGTCGTCGGCGGTGTCGGCGAGCACGAGGCGCTCGAACAGCTGGCGCGCCGCGTCGAAGCGCCCGCCTTCGAAGTGCGCGGCCTCGTCGGCGATGACGGCGCGGACGAGCGCGTCGGTGACGACGCGGCCGTCGTCGAGCGCGGCGCCGTACCTGCGCCACTGCCAGACCTGCGTGCGCGAGATCTCGGCGGTGGCGGCGTCCTCCATCAGGCCGTACAGGGGCACGCAGCCGCGCCCGTTCAGCCAGGACTCGATGTACTGGATGCCGACGCGCACGTTGTGGCGCAGGCCGTGCTCGGTGCGCGTCCCCTGCGGCACCGCCAGCAGATCGTCGCGGCCCACGTTCACGTCCTCGCGCTTGCGGTCGATCTGGTTCGGCCCCTTCATGTGCGCGTCGAAGACCTCGCGGGCGAGCCCGACGAGCCCGGGGTGCGCCACCCACGTGCCGTCGTGCCCGTCGCGCACCTCGCGCTCCTTGTCGGCCCGGACCTGGGCCATGGCGCGCTCGTTGGCCTCGGGATCGCGCCGGTCGGGGATGTACGCCGACATGCCGCCCATGGCGTGCACGTTCCGGCGGTGGCAGGTCTGGATGACCTTCTGCGTGTAGGCCCGCATGAACGGCTGGGTCATGGTGACCTGGCCGCGATCGGGCAGCACCGCCTCCGCGTGGGCGCGCCGGGTCTTGATGTAGCTGAAGATGTAGTCCCAGCGGCCGCAGTTCAGGCCGGCGGAGTGCTGGCGGAGCTCGTACAGGATCTCGTCCATCTCGAACGCGCCCGGCAGCGTCTCGATCAGGACCGTCGCCTTGATGGTCCCGGTCGGCACGCCCCGGACCTGCTGCGCGTGGACGAAGACGTCGTTCCACAGCCGCGCCTCGAGGTGGCTCTGCATCTTCGGCAGGTAGAAATAGGGGCCGGTGCCCTTCTTCCGCAGCGCCTCGGCGTTGTGGAAGAAGTACAGGCCGAAGTCGAACAGTCCGCCGGGCACGGGCTCGCCGTCGACGCGCACGTGCCTCTCGAAGAGGTGCCAGCCGCGCGGCCGCACGAACAGGACGGCGTGCTTCGGCTGCAGGGCGTAGTGCTTGCCGCCCTCCTCGTGGGTGATGGTGCCGCGGACGGCGTCGCGCAGGTTCGCCTGGCCCTCGAGCACGTTGGTCCAGGTCGGGGCCAGCGAGTCCTCGAAGTCGGCCATGAAGACGTTGGCGCCGGAGTTCAGGGCGTTGATGACCATCTTGCGGTCGGTGGGCCCGGTGATCTCGACGCGGCGGTCCTGCAGGTCGGCGGGGAGGGGGGCGACCGTCCAGTCGGCGCGCCGGACGTCGGCGGTCTCGGGCAGGAAGTCGGGCGCCTCGCCTGCGTCCCAGCGCGCCTGGCGCTCGCGGCGGCGCGCCAGCAGCTCGTCGACGCGGCCGCCGAAGCGGCGCGCGAGGTCGGCGACGAAGGCCAGCGCCTCCGCGTTGAGGATGTCGCGGTCCGCCTCGGTGACGGGACCCAGAATCTCGACGTCGCCGCTCATGCGCGCGCCCCTCTCTCTTCGTCCTCGACCTTTGACAGCCATTTTCGGCACGACGTCGCACGAGATCTACGGCTCGATGTGTTCTGGGGGTCGACGGTGTCGACGGTTGTCAATCGGTGGTCGTCAGGTTGTAAATCGAGTAAAGTCCCCCCATGACCGACGCCCCCCGCCTCGGCGCCAAGGTGCGCGCGCTGCGCCGCCAGCGGCGCATGTCCCAGGTGGAGCTCGCCGAACGTCTCGGCATCTCCGCCAGCTACCTGAACCTGATCGAGCACGGCCGGCGCCCCCTGACGGCGCCGCTGCTCATCAAGCTCGCCCGCAACTTCGAGCTCGACCTCGAGACGCTCGCCGCGGAGGGTGACGACCGCCTCGTCGCCGACCTGCTCGAGGCGTTCTCCGACCCGATCTTCGAGGCCCACGGCCTGACGAACGCCGACGTGCGCGAGCTGGCGGCGCACTCGCCGTCGATGGCGTCGGCGGTGATGACCATGTACCGCGCGCTGGCCGAGGCGCGCCTGTCGTCCGAGTCGCTCGCCGAGCGCGTCAGCCTGCAGGACGACCTGCCCGGGCCCGCGGTGAGCCGCATGCCGTCGGAGGAGGTCACCGACGTCCTGCAGCGCCACCTCAACTACTTCCCCGATCTCGAAGAGGGCGCGGAGCGCCTGCGCCGCGACGCGCGGCTCACCGACGACAACGTGATGACGGAGCTGATGCGGCACCTCGAGGGCGCGCACGGCGTGGCCGTCCGCATCGACACGGTGGGGTCGATGAACGGCGCGGTGCGGCGCTACGACGCGCGGCGGCGGGTGCTCCGGCTGTCCGAGGCGCTCGGGCCGCGCAGCCGCTGCTTCCAGCTCGCGCACCAGGTGGGCCTGCTCGCGCAGGGCGACGTCATCGACCGGCTCGTGGCCGACGAGACGCTCACGAGCGAGGCCTCGCTGGCGCTGTGCCGCGTGGCGCTCGCCAACTACTTCGCGTCGGCGCTGATGATGCCCTACGAGCCGTTCCTCGCGGCGGCGCGGGCCGAGCGCTACGACGTGGAGCTGCTCGGGCACCGCTTCCGCGCCAGCTTCGAGCAGATCTGCCACCGCCTGACGACGCTGCAGCGGCCGGGCGCCTCGGGCATCCCGTTCCACATGTTGCGGGTGGACATCGCCGGCAACCTGTCGAAGCGGTTCTCGGCGTCCGGCATCCGGTTCGCGCGCTTCAGCGGGGCGTGCCCGCGGTGGAACGTGTTCCAGGCGTTCCTGACGCCGGACCGCATCTGCCTGCAGGTGTCGCGCATGCCCGACGGGCGCACGTACTTCTGCATCGCGCGCACCGTGACGAAGGGGAGCGGCGGGTTCCGGTCGCCCAAGGCCATCCTGGCGGTCGGGCTCGGGTGCGACGTGCAGTACGCGCGCGAGATGGTGTACGCCGACGGCCTCGACCTGGCCGACGACACGGCGATCGTGCCCGTCGGGGTGACGTGCCGGCTGTGCGAGCGGATGGACTGCGAGCAGCGGGCGGTGCCGCCGCTGGAGCATCCGCTGGCGGTGGACGAGAACGTGCGCGGCGTGTCGTTCTATGCGCCGCTGGCGGCGCAGGAGTAGAGGATGCCGGCGGCGGCGGGCCTGGGGGCGGCGGGCGGCGCCGTAGGTTCGGCGGGCCCTGGGGCGGCGCGGTCGCTCATCCACTGGCGCGGCGCAGAGTGAGGCGGGGTGGGCCCCGCCTCACGCTCCCCCCCCGGAGCTGGGCGTGCGCGGCGTTGCGCAGGCTGGCGCGGGGAGCGGGCGCGCGCGCTGGGGCACGCCCGGAGGTGGTTGCCGAGGGGGCGGTGAAGCCGCTTCGCGGCAGCACGCGCTGCGCCCGCGCACGCCCCACCCGCGCGGCCCGCGCGCTCTGCCTCTTCGTTCATCGAGCTGGTCGCGCAGCGGGAGGTCCCGGCCATGGCAGGCCGGAGACGGCGCGCGCGACGGGTCCAGGGCCCGAACCGGTGCCGGTCGCACAAGCCGCGCGCCCCGGGGGGGTCGAACGCCACCGATCCTGACCCCTCGGCGCCACCAATCCTGACCCTCCGGCGCCCAGGCGCTGTTCCTTCGCGGACGGGCGGTGACGACGCTGCCGTTCCGGTCGGCGGCGTCGTCCGCGCGCCGCTTGCGCGAGACGGCGGCGGCGCTGCTCGAGACGGATCCCGCCGAGATGGAGCGACGCCTCGATGCGTTCAACCCACCTTGGCGATGCGTCCCGTGTGGTAGGTTCGCGCGCATGGCACGACGGACATGGACGTGGGTTGCCGCGACCTGGCTCGCGGGGTGTGGCGCCGAGACGGGCGCGTCGGTCGACGACGGGCCCGACGCGATCGCAGCCGACGCGGCCGGCGCGGGAGCGTCCGACGGTGCGGTCGAAGGCGATGGCGCGCCCGCGACGGAGGACGCGGCGGTGGCCGACGCGCTGGCGCCCGACGCGCTGGCGCCCGACGCGGCGCCGCCGTCGGGGCCGCCGTACGCCGTCGGCTACCGCCAGTCGTCGGTGACGTACGCCTCCGTCCCCGACGGCGACCGCACCCTGCGCCTCGTCTACTGGTATCCGGCGGCGGCCGGCAGCGAGGGCGACGCCCCGCGGTACTTCCGCGGCCTCGTCCGGCGCCCGGGCATCCTCACCGACGCGCCGCTCGCCGCCGGCGGCCCGTTCCCGGTGCTGCTCTTCTCCCACGGGAGCGGCGGCATCGCCGAGCAGTCGTTCTTCCTCACCGAGGCCTTCGCCGCGGCGGGCTGGGTGGTCGTCGCGCCGGACCACACCGGCAACACCCTCGTCGACATGGGCGCGCCGATCACGCGCATGTTCTTCCTGCGCCCGCAGGACGCCCGCGCCGCGCTCGACGCGGTGTGGACGGACGACGTCTTCGCGGGCCGGCTGTCGGACCGCGCGTTCGTCGCCGGCCACAGCTTCGGCGGCTACACGACGATGGCCGCCGCGGGCATGGCCTACGCCACCGAGGCGCTCGAGGCCGCCTGCGCCGATCCCGCCGCGGACGAGGGCGCGTGCGCCGTCCTCCTCGACCCGGTGGTGCGCGGCCTGTTCGAGGAGGGCTTCGGCGACCCGCGGCTGCTGGCGGCGGTGCCGATGGCCCCCGCCGACGTCGTGTCCGGCGACCCGGCGGCCATCGACGTCCCGGTGCTGCTCGTCACCGCCGGCCGCGACGAGACGCTGCCCGAGGCCGCCCACGCCGACCCCATCTGGCGCCGCCTCGACGGCCCGTCCGACCTGCGCCTCGACTTCCCCGAGGCCGGCCACTTCACGTTCAGCGACGTCTGCACCGCCATCCCCGGCGCCCTGAACCGCGACGGCTGCGCCGCCGACAACACCCCCCCCGCCGAAGTGCACGCCGTCGTGCGCGACGTCGTCTTCGCCTTCGCCCGCCGCCACGTCCTCGGCCTCGCCGGCGACGAGCCCGCCCTCGACGCCTTCTCCTCCGAGATCGGGACGCTGTCGTCGCGCTGAGCCGCCGCGCCCGAATCGCGAGACAACGCCGGAGCACCTGAGTAGACTGCGCCCGCATTCGAGGCCCGGAGGAGACGAACATGGTCCAGAAGAAGCCCCTTCGTGTTGCGGTGACCGGCGCCGGCGGTCAGATCGGCTACAGCCTGCTGTTCTCGATCGCGGCCGGCGAGGTGTTCGGTCCCGACCAGCCCGTGATCCTGCAGATGCTCGAGCTGCCGATCGCCCTCGACGCGCTGCGCGGCGTCGAGATGGAGATCCTCGACTGCGCGTTCCCGCTGCTGCACGGCACCAAGGCCACGAGCGAGCTCGACGAGGCGTTCGGCGACGCCGACGCCGTCTTCCTCGTCGGCAGCAAGCCGCGTCAGAAGGGCCAGGAGCGCGCCGACCTCATGCGCGACAACGGCCCGATCTTCATCGGCCAGGGCAAGAGCATCGACGCCGTCGCGGCGCCGGACTGCAAGGTCCTCGTGGTCGGCAACCCCTGCAACACCAACGCGCTCATCGCGATGTCGCAGGCGAAGCGCCTCCCGCGCCGCAACTTCACCGCCATGACGCGCCTCGACGAGAACCGCGCCAAGGCGCAGCTCGCGATCAAGGCGGGCGCGAAGACCACCGACATCCAGCGCCTGGCGGTGTGGGGCAACCACTCGCCGACGATGTACCCCGACTACACGAACGCCACGATCGGCGGCCGCAAGGTCACCGACGTCATCACCGACGCGGCGTGGCTCGAGGGCGCGTTCCTCACGACGGTCCAGCAGCGCGGCAAGGCCATCCTCGACGCGCGCGGCAAGTCCTCGGCCGCCTCGGCCGCCTTCGCCGCCGTCGACCACATGCGCGACTGGTTCCGCCCGACGCCCCAGGGCGAGTGGCGCTCGATGGCCGTGCCGAGCGACGGCAGCTACGGCATCCCCGAGGGCCTCATCTGCTCGTTCCCGGTGACGGTCGACGCCGAGGGCCAGTGGAAGATCGTCCAGGGCGTCGAGCTCGACGCGAAGTCGAAGGCGCGCATCCAGAAGAGCGTCGACGAGCTCGTCGAAGAGCGCGACATGGTCAAGGACCTGCTGACCTGATCAGCGCGGCTTGAGCACCAGCCCCTCCGCCTCCACGAGCTCCGCCGCGAGCGCCGCCTTCTCCTGCTCGACGAACCCGCGCACCGCCGCGTCCAGGCCGGGGTGCGCCAGCGCGTGCGCCGAGTACGTCACCGTCGGCAGGAAGCCGCGCCCGAACTTGTGCCCGCCGCCGCCGGCGCCCGCCTCGAAGCGCTTCACGCCGCGCGCGATCGCCGCCTCGATGCCGGCGTAGCTGCACACCTCGAAGTGCAGGTTCGGCACCTCCCCCCCTTCGAGTGAGCATCCCCAGTAGCGGCCGTACTGCACGGCGGCCTTGCGCGCGTTGAACGCGCCGCCGAGCAACTCGCGGCCGCGCCGGGCGAGCACGAGCTGCATCCGCGGCCGCCAGTGGTCGTACAACAGCTCGAAGAAGCGCCGGTTCAGGTACAGCTGCCCGTACGAGAACTTGTCGATGGTGCTCTTGTAGAAAGTCCAGAGGAACTCGACGTGCTCGGGCCGGATGTCGTCGCCCTCGAGCACCTCGATCTCGACGCCCGCCTCGCGCACGCGGCGCCGCTCGCGCCGGATCTGGTTGCGCCGGTCGCTCCGGAAGCGCGACAGGAAGTCCTCGAAGTCGCGGTAGCCCTCGTCGTGCCACTGGAACTGGTGCGTGTGGCGGATGGCCATGCCCCGGCGCTCGAGGAAGCGCGCCTCGTCGGCGGTGACGAACAGCCAGTGCAGGCCGCTCGTGCCCTGCGCGGCGTCGCGCGCCGCCTGTAGCAGCGCCGCGCGCGCCTCGTCGCCCTCGCCGGGCGCCAGCAGGAAGCGCGGGCCGCCCACGGGCGAGAAGGGGGCGGCCACGACCATCTTCGGGTAGTAGGGGATGCGCGCGCGCCGCGCGGCGTCGGCCCACGCCCAGTCGAAGATGTACTCGCCGTAGCTGTCCTGCTTCCCGTACAGCGGCAGCGCGCCGACGAGGCGACCGTCGCGCCGCGCGAGCACGTAGCGCGGCAGCCAGCCGGTGCCCGGCCCCACGCAGCCGGCCCGCTCGAGCGCGTGCAGGAAGCCGTGCTCGAAGAACGGACACCCGTCGCCCACCACCGCGTCCCAGGCGGCGGCGGTCACGTCGCCCAGCGTCCCGACGCGCTCGATCGTCAGCCCGCCCATCGGTCCACCGCTGTGCTAGGGTGCGCGCCATGCGCACGTTCCGAAGAATCGCGGTCTTCTGCGGCTCGAGCGACGCCGCCGATCCCGTCTATCACGAGGCGGCCCGCGCCCTGGGCCGCGGCCTCGCCGAGCGCGGCATCGGCGTCGTCTATGGCGGCGGCCGCGTCGGCCTCATGGGCGCCGTCGCCGACGGCGCCCTCGAGGCCGGCGGCCAGGTGTACGGGGTCATCCCCGAGAAGCTGCGCGCGCTCGAGGTCGATCATCTGCAGCTCACCGAGTGCTTCGTCGTCGACAGCATGCACGCCCGCAAGGCCATGATGGCGCACCTCTCCGACGCCTTCATCGCCCTGCCCGGCGGGTACGGCACGCTCGACGAGCTCTTCGAGGCCGTCACCTGGACGCAGCTCAACTATCACCTCAAGCCCGTGGGATTGCTCAATGTCCGCGGGTACTTCGACCAGCTCCTGGCCTTCCTGCAACACGCGGTCGGCGAGGGCTTCATCCGCCAGATGCACGCGCCGCTCGTCACCGCGGCCGAGTCCCTCGACGACCTGCTGCAGCACCTCGCCACCGTCGACCTCCCCGAGATCGGCCGGTGGATCGAGAAGCCGTAGTCGTTGGCAGACGCACTCGGGCTCCTGCCCGAGTGACCCGGACTACAGGTAGAGCAGCGAGAGCATCGTGATCGCGATGGCGCCGACGGTCACCGAGATGGGCACGCCCATCTTCAGGAAGTCGGTGAAGCGGTAGCCGCCGGGGCCGTACACCATCAGGTTGGTCTGATAGCCGATGGGCGTCGCCAGCGACACGGCGGACGACAGCGTCACCGCCAGCAGGAACGGGCGCGGATCGAGGCCCACGCTCGTGGCCGCGGAGAGCGCGACGGGGAAGAGCAGCGCCGCGCAAGCGGTGTTGCTCAGCACCTCGGTCAGCACCATGCCGGTCACGTAGATGGCGGCGAGCAGGCCCACCGGCCCCGTGGGGCGCGCCAGGTCGACGAGCCAGCTCGCCAGCCACGCGGCGGCCCCGGTCTTCTGGAGCGCCTGGGCGAGCCCCATGCCGCACGCGATGACGACGAGCACCGGCACGTCGACGGCGCGGCGCGCCAGGCCCGGCGAGAGGCAGCCGCCGGCGATGACGAGCAGCGCCGCGGCGGCCATCGCCACCGAGAGCGGGAGCACGCCCGTCGCCGCGAGCCCGATCGCGGCGGCCCACACCAGCAGCGCCACCGGCGCGCGCCCGTGCCGCGGCCGCTCGCTCTCCTCGACCTCGCTCACGAGGTAGAAGTCCGTCGAGTCGCGGAAGGCGCGCGCGAAGCCCGGCGTCGCCTGCATCAGCAGCGTGTCGCCCGAGTGCAGCACGATGTCGCCGATCTTCGCCTGGATGCGCTCGCCGTGACGGTGCACGGCCACCACCGCGGCGTTGTACGTCCCGCGGAAGTTGGCCTCGCGCACGCTGCGCCCCACGAGCGGCGACGAGGGCGACACGACCGCTTCGTGCAGCACCCAGTCCGTGTTGCCGAGCGACTCGTCCGCCTCGAGGCCGCGCTGCCGCTGCAGGTCGACGATCGTCTCGAGCACGCCGGCGAACGTGAGGCGGTCCCCTGCGCACAGGCGATGCTCGGGGTGCACCGGGGCGATGACCTGGTCGTCGCGCTCGATGCGCACGAGGAAGAGGCCGGGCAGGTGGCGCAGGCCGGCGGCCTCGATCGTCTGCCCGACGAGCGGCGCGCCCGCGGCGAGGCGCAGGTCCGCTGTATACTCGCGCCGGCCCCGCTCGCCGGGGAGGGGCTCCGTGGCGGTCGCGTCCAGCTGCCGGCGCGCCAGCCCGCCCAGGAGGGCGAGGCCGGCGATCGCCATGGGGACGCCGATCGGCGCGAGCTCGAAGAGCCCGATGCCGGCCATGCCCGCGTTCAGCATGAGCCCGTGGACGACGAGGTGCGTCGAGGTGCCGAGCAGCGTGCACGTGCCGCCGAGGACGGTGGCGTACGAGAGCGGCAGCAGCAGCCCGCGGGGGCTCCGGCCGCGCCGCCGCGCCCAGCGCATCGCCATCGGCATGAGCAGCGCCACGAGCGGCGTGTTGTGCACCAAGGCCGAGACCGCCGCGGTCGCCACGGTCAGGCGCCGCCGCACGCCGGGGATGGAGCTGCTCCGGTCGAAGAGCGCCCGCGCGAGGCTGTCGAGCGCCCCGGTCTCGCGCACGGCGGCGGCCAGCACGAACAGGCACACCAGCGTCAGCACGCCCTGGTTCGCGAAGCCGGCGAAGGCCTCGTCGGGCGTGAGCACGCCGGTGAGCAACAGCGCGACGAGGCCGGCGCCGGTCACCATCTCCGGCGGCAGGCGGTCGGTCGCCGTCGCGACGAAGACGGACGCGACGACGCCGAGGGTCAGGAACGCCTCGAGCTCCATGGCGCGAAAACTACACCCAACCAATCGGAATCAGTAAGAACCAACACCATGCCCGTGCGAAAACCCCCCCTGCGGCTGCAGCCGACGACCCTCTGGGACTATCCGTCCCAGCACTACGGCCAGGGCCAGCAGGGCAGCAGCCGGTTCGCCGGCGCCACGCCCTCCTATGTCATCTGGAACCTGCTCGAACGCTACACGCGGCCCGGCGACCTGGTGATCGATCCGTTCTCCGGGTCGGGCACGACCATCGACGTCGCGAAGGACATGGGCCGCGAGGTGCGCGGCTTCGACATCGCGCCCTGGCGGCCGGACATCGAGCAGGCCGACGCCCGCCGGCTGCCGCTGCCAGACGAGTCCGTCGACTTCGTCTTCATGGACCCGCCCTACGCGGACCACCTCAAGTACAGCGACCACCCCGACTGCATCGGGCGCATCCCCGCCAGCGATGCCGCCTACTTCGAGGCCATCGACGGGGTGGTGGCCGAGGCGTGGCGCGTGCTGAAGGACCGCCGCTACTTCGGCTTCTACGTCTCCGACCACTACAGCAAGAAGCACGGCTTCGTGCCCATCGGAGCGCTGGCGCTGACGATCATCGGGCAGTACTTCCGGCTGGTCGACCACGTGGCGGTCGTGCGCCACAACAAGAGCTTGAAGCAGGGCCAGTGGAAGCGGGCCGCCGAGGAGGGCAACTACTTCCTGCGCGGCTTCAACCATCTCGTGATCGCGAAGAAGGAAAAGGGGCGCGAGGGCACCGCCGAGCCGGCGGCGCGCGCGTCCGAAGGCGGGCTCAGGGCGCGCTCGGGGACGAGCGCGGGGAAGCGCGGGAAGCGAGGGTCCTGACGAGGACATGGGCCGTCGCCTCCGCATCCGACACGCGCTGCCGGACGCCGCGCGGGCTGCCGCCGATGGTGGCGCGTCCGCCCCAGCCTCGGCCAAGCGCGGGCCAGACGTTCATCAAGCCGCCGCGGCCGAACAGCGCCTCGGCGGTCTCGACGTCCGGGCAGCCGGCGGTCGTCTTGGCCATGCGCTCCGCGTAGCTCACGACCACCGGCGCGAGGCGGTACCACTGGTCGAAGCCCCAGACGGTGCTCTTCACGAGCAGCACCACACCGGGACCGGCGTGCGCCGCCGCGCCGCGTCGCAGCGGCTGGCTCGCCGGATCCGCGGGCAGCGGCAGCGCGCGGTCCTGCAGGTCGTAGAGGGCGACGATGCCGCCGAGCGCCTTCTTGCGCCGGTTCAGCTCCATCTTGTGGACCTGCCGCCGCGTCTCGTCGTCGAGCCCGCGCCGCAAGAGGTCGACCATGTGCCCGATCGCCTTGTGGAAGCCGGCCTCCGTCTGGAAGAGCTCGCTGCGCTGGTTGAACCACGCCAGCTCCTCGCCGGGGCCGCTCTCGAGCATGTCGAGCCCGATGGGATCGACGTCGTGCCGGTCGACGAGCTCGTAGAACTCCGGGCGCAGGCGCTCGCGCGGGACGAGGCCGGCCAGCGCGACGATCGCCAGCACGGCGTCGGCGTCGGGCGTGCCCGTGACGACGAACCGCGGATCGCTGGCGCGCGCGCCGTAGAGGTCGCGGCAGGCGCGCAACGCGACGCCCTCGCGGTGGCTCTCGGTGCCGTGGTGGTCGAGACACAGCGGTCCCAGCACCGATCCGTACTGCCCGAACGCGCACTCCACCGGCTCGAAGCCGGCATCGCGCCGGCGGACGGCTTCGTCGTACTCATGCGTATGGACGATCTCGAGCGCGCTCATGGCCCCCTCCCGAACGGCGCCACGCTAGTGACCGGGTGCCGGCGAAGCAAACCGCCGGCTCGCGGAAATTCGTCTGCGGCGCGCCGTGGAAATCTGACGAACCGGTCCGCGGCGCCGCGTCTTCCGAGGTGGTGCACCGTGGCGCGGGGCTTGCTAAGTTCGAGGTCGATGCTCCGAGTCCTCGCCCATACCCTCGTCGCGCTGGTGCTCGCGCTCGGCGTCGCGGCGGCCGCGCCGGTCGACGACGTCCGCGCGACGCTCGCGCGCCTCGACGCGGAGCGCGCCGGCCTCGCCGCCGACAACGAGCGGCTCGGCGCCGAGATCGCGGCGGTCAAGGCGAGTGCCCGGGCGCCGCTCCTGCCGGGGGTCTCCACGGGGCGCCTCGACGAATTGTTGAAGACGGCCCGCGAGGTGGCGGCGCGGCTCGAGGCGCTCGATCGCGAGGCGGCGGCAGCGCGGGTCGTACTGGCGGCGGCGCTCGAGGCCGAGGTGGCCGAGGTGCGTCGGTCGCTGCCGGGTCTGACCGGCGCCGCGCAGAAGCAGCAGTTCGAGCGCCTGCGCGGCCTCGTCGCCGAGCGCGAGCGCCTGGTGGCCGCCGCGAGCCGGCGGGTGGAGCTGCCGGCGGCGGGCAGCGACGCCTCCGCCGACGAGCTGCGCGAGCTGGCCGACGAGGCCCGCGACCACTCCGAATCGGTGCAGTCGCAGCTGTCGACGCTCGAGGCGCGCCTCCAGGAGCTCCAGGCCCGCCGGCGTCTCTTCCGCGCCGCCGACAACTTCGCGCGCGACGAGGCGCTGTTCGGCGAGGGGGAGCGTATCCGGCGCGTGGTGCGCGTCGATCGGGAGACGCTGGCGGCGGGCGCGGCCAATCCGGCGGCGCGGCCCGACGCGCCGCTGGCTGCGAAGGTGCCGGGCCGCGACGAGAACGGCGCCGGCTTCGACGTGGCCACCGAGGACGACGCGCCCGGCGCGGCGCCGCCGCCCATGGACGCCTTCGCGCCCGAGGCGGTGGCCGGCGGCGACGCCGACGGCAGCCGCGCGGCGGGCGCCGAGCCGGCGCCTCCGGGGGAGATCGGCTTCGCGGGCGGCGGCATCGGGCCCTCGGCCGACGGAGCCGGCGGTGGGGCGCTCGTCGTCGGCGACGCGCTCGACCCGGCGCTCGTCGTCGGCAACGCCGAGAACCTCTCGCCCCAGGCCCTGGCCGACCACATCCGTCAGATCGAGGCGCGGCGCGAGGCGCTGCGCAAGACCGCGAAGGCGCTGGAAGACCGGCGCCGCGACCTCGAGCGCCGCGCGCGCGAGGCGGAGGTGGGCGGGGGCGAGTGACGAGAGCCGCGGTCACCGCCGCGTTCCTGCTCGTCGCCGCCGACGCCGCCGGCGAACCGGTCGACATGCGCCTCGAGCTCGCCTCGGGCTTCGACACCAATGTGACCCGCATCGAGGAGGAGCCGGGGCAGGGCGAGCGCCGCGACGACGGCCTCGTGCGCGCGGTGCTCGAGGTCCAGGAGGCCGTGCGCCCGGTCGCGGACGTGACGCTCGCCGGCCACCTGCACCTCGGCGCCAAGCACTTCTTCCGGCTCGACGGCGAGGACACGCTCCTGCAGCGCGCCGACGGCAGCGTCGCGGTGCGGCTCACAGACGCCCTGTCGCTGCGCGTCGACGCCCAGGTACGCGACCGCACATCGCGCGATCCCGAGCGGCCGCGCGACTACACCGACCTCGCCGCCGGGCCCGGGCTCGACGCGCGTCTCGGCGAGCTTTCTCTCTTGTTTCGAGGGTTTGTCGGCCGATTTCTGTACGCGCCCGACGACGACCTCTCGTCGACCGCCTTCGGTGGGAGCCTGCGCCTCGGCCACCCCGCGGGGCCCCTCGGTCTCTCCGCCGGGGCCAGCCTCGTGCGTCGCGATTTCGAGGGGCCGCGCCTCGCCGCCAGCGGCACGCACGGCATCGCGGCCGTCGTCGGCGTCGTCGAGGGTGAGCGCCGGCGCGACGACGTCGTCCGCTTCGACGGACGCGTCGACTACGTCGGCGACTGGATCGCCCGGCTCGAGTACGCCTACGAGGTCGACGACTCGAACAGCCACGGCGCCGGCTTCGAGCGCCACATCGTGTCGGCGTCGGCCCACGTGGCGCTGCCGCTCGGGCTGCTCGCGTCGGGCGAGGCGAGCCTGCAGCGCCTCGTGCACGTCGATCCGCAGCACTTCACGCCGGAGCTCTTCGTCGAGGACGAAGACCGCTCCGCCGTCTCGGTGCGCCTCGAGCGGCCGATCGGCGACGTGGCCATCGTCGGCAGCGGCGCCTTCCAGTTCTCGCCGAAGGGGACCGGCCCGACCTACGACCGCCAGACGTTCCTGCTCGGGCTCGCCTACGAGCGGGAGTGACGGCGCGACCGCCGCCGCGTACGCAGCTCGCGCAGGTTCTGGCGGTGCCGCACGACGATCACCAGCGCCACCGCGAGCGTGTACAGGTGGAACGCGAGGGGACGCGCCTCGAAGTGCGGCAGCGCGACGAAGAGCGCCGCCGCCGCGAGGCTGCCCACCGCAGGGACGCGGGTCATCGCGAACAGGCCGACCCACGCCACGGCGGTGACAACGGCGACCGGCCAGGCGAAGGCCGCCATCGTGCCGAACGCGGTCGCGACGCCCTTGCCGCCGCGGAACCGCAGCCAGGCCGGGAAGCAATGGCCCACGACGCTCGCGACGGCGGTGGCGGCGCCGACGTCGACGCCGCCCGCCCGCAGCGCCCACCACGTCGGCCCGAAGCCCTTCGCGAGGTCGACCAGCAGCGTCACGGCGCCCCACTGCTTGCCGAGCGTGCGCGTGACGTTGGAGGCGCCGATGTTGCCGCTGCCGCCGCGACGCGGATCGCGTCCGGCGAGGCGGCCGACGATCACACCCGTCGGGAGCGAGCCGGCGAGGTAGCCGACGAGGACGATGAGCCACTCCATCGGCGCGGCAGGGTACACGAATCCGCGGTCAGCGCAGCGCCTCCTCGGCGGCGGCGCGCACTTCGCGGTCGTCGTCGCTCATGGCGTCGATGAGCGCCGGCAGGCTGGCGCGGCCGCCGATGCGGCCGATGGCGACGACGAGCTCCTCCCGCAGGGGCGCGGCGCGGTCGTCGTGGCGGGTGGCCTTGTAGCGGCTGATGAGCTTGTCGAGCGCGCGGGCGTCGCGAATGCGGCCGAGGGCGACGACCGCGGCGCGGCGCAGGCCGGCGTCCTCGCCGTCGACGAGCGGCACGAGGCGCGGCGCGGCCTCGGCGACGTTGAGCCGGCCGATAGCCTCGACGGCGGCCAGGCGGACCTCGACCGCGACGTCGTCCAGAGCGGCGACGAGCGTCTCGCCGGCGGCGGCGGCGTCGCTGCAGGCGGCGAGCGCGGTCACGGCGGCGCGCCGGACGGTCAGGTCCGCGCCCTCGGCGACGAGGCGCCGGGCGAGCCCGCGGCCGCGCGGGTCGGCCATGTGCTCGAGAATCCTCAGGATTTCGGGTTGCGCCGCCGCGGGGGCGCCTTCGGCGGCCGCGAGCAGCGCGGGCAGGATCATCGGGCCGAGCGCGCGCACCTCGACCGCGGCGCCGGCGCGGACGCGGTCGTCGCCGCCGGCGACCGCGGCGAGCAGCGCGGCGCGCCCCTCGCCGCCGCGCTCCCCGACGACCGCGCCGCCGAGGGCGCGGACCTCCTCGTGGCGCGAGCCCAGGAGCCTCACCGCGGCCGCGGTGGAGGCGTCGCCCGCGAGGAGCGCCTCGGCGGCGGCGCGCGCGGTGGCGCCGTCCGGGCCGCCCAGCGCCAGGCGCGCGAGCTGCGGTCGGGCCTCGGCGCCATACGCGCCCAGGGCCCGGGCCGCGGCGACGCGGACGATCATCGACGTGTCGTCGCTCATCAGCTCGAGCGTCTCGCGGTCGTCGGGATCGGCGATGGCGCCGAGCGCGGTGGCTGCCGCGGCGCGCTCGTCCCCGTAGCGGCTGCGCCAGCGGTCCGCCACGAGCAGCCGCGTCTGCGGATCGCGGCGCGCCGCCAGGCCGAGCAGCGCCGCCGCGCGGATCTCGCTGCGGGGGTCGGTGAGCCCGGCGAGGAGCCGCTCGCGGGCCTCGGGCAGGTCGACGGTGCCGACGACGCGCAGGGCGGCGGCGCGCTCGCGGGGCACGTCCGAGTCGAGCAGCGGCCGCAGCGCGTCGACCGCCTCCGGCCCGAAGGCGCCGAGGTGGGCCTCGACGCTCGCGCGCCGGGCCGCGGTGCCGTCGACGAGCTCCGCGATGACGACGTCGAGCGCGCGCGGATCGCCGAGGCGGGCGAGCGCGTCGAGCGCGCGGTCCCGCGCCTCGCCGCCGGCGCGCTCATACCAGCCGCGGATCGCGTCGTAGTGCTCCGCGCGGCGCATCGCGCCGAGCGCCCAGAGCGCCGCGGCGCGGAGCTGGGCGTCGCGCGCCGTCGCCAGGCGCGCCAGCGCAGGCGCCGCGGAGGGATCGCCGAGCGCGCCGAGGGCCTCGGCGGCGCGCGCCGCCAGGTTCGGATTGCGGCCGTCGAGCGCCGCGAGCAGTGGCGGCACCGCCGGCGCGCCGAGCCCCGGCAGCATCTTCAGCCCTCGGGCGGCGCGCTGGTCGTCGGCGAGCAGGTCCATCGCCGTCTGCAGGCGCGCGGCGAGGTCCGGGCGCGACGCCAGCGCGTCGGGGACGGCGCGCAGACGCAGCTCCGACAGGCACACGCCGCCGTCGCCGCCGCGACCGTGCACCCCCTCGACGACGATGCGGAGGCTGCGCCCGACGAGCGGCGTCGCGAGCGGCACCGCCTGCTGGAACTTGCGGTCGCGCAGCTCCACCGTCCGCGTCTCGCCGCCCATCTCGAGCCGCAGGCGCGCCGGGCGGCCGCACGCGGAGAAGGCCGCGCCGTCCCGCGCGTCGCCGGGCACGAACTCCAGGCCGCCCACGTACTCGGTGCGATCGAAGTCGATCCGGATCCAGGCCCCCTTCGTCTCGTCGGGCCGGCTGCCCCACGGCGACCAGTCGCGGCCGTCCACGAGCTGGCGCCGGTCGTAGCGCTTGCGCCCGCCGTCGCGGACGTCGCTCGTGGACGAGACCGCCACGTCAGCGACGTGCGTGGCGGGCACGAAGGTTGGCGCCGTCTCGGCCATCGCGGGGGGAGCGGCGGCCAACAGCAGGAACAGCGGCTTGCGGAGCATCGGGCGCCTCCGGTGCGGTCTCACCGGAGGAATTCGGACGGAGCGGCGGCGCAGATGTCGGGTGGGTCAGCGGCGGGTGACCTTCGCGCCCCGGACGAGCGCCTCGTGGGCCTGTTTCGCGAGCGCGGCGTCGTCGGAGAGCACGAGGAAGACTTCCGAGCCGGTGCGGGTCAGGCGCTGCGTCGGCTTCGGCCCTTTGCGCTTCGCGTGGACCTGCTCGGCCGCCTTGACGAAGGCCTCGGCCTCGGCCTCGGCGTCCCAGGTCAGGGCGGCGGCGACGAAGGCGCGGGCGCCGTCCGTCTCGAGCGCCGTGAAGTCGCCGTCCCAGCCGTCGGCGCCCGCCGCCGCGTCGGCCGCCGAGAGCTGCGAGAGCAGCAGCTGTCGGTAGTGGAACTCGCCGGCCGTCCCGTCCCACGCGCGCTTGAACCCGGGCACCAGCACCGGGAACGTCACCTCGCTCGGCACGTCGCGCTTCGGGTGGTAGCGCTCCGGGTGCAGCACCTGCTCGGTCGACTGCGGCGGGTCCGCGTAGACCTTGCGGACGTCGGCCCAGCTCATCCCCGCCTGCCGCAGGGCGGCGATGAAGAGCAGGCCCTGCTGGTACGGGAAGACGAGCGACTGCTTGAGGTAGTCGGGCGCCACCGACATGACCGGGAACTGCGGCGTCGCCATCTGCATGGGGATGCTCGTGGCGATCATGTTCACGAAGAACGGCGACTCGGTGATGTCGGTCTCGTTGCCGGCGAGGCTCTGCTGGTAGTTGAACATCACCACCGTCGCGTCGCCCTCCATGAGGGCCGCGTGGGCCAGCACCGCGTCGTGCGAGTACTTCTTCGAGTCGATCAGCGCGCCGCCGCCCCACTCCTGGTCCTGGATGGCGTGGAAGATCTCGTGCGCCATCACCGGCTCCTGCAGCATGGGGGCGAGCCAGTCGGCGATGTGGAGCTCTTTGCGGACGTGGTCGTAGAAGCCGGCCACCTGCTCGGTGAGCAGGCTCGTGATGAACGCGCCGTAGTCGAGGTCCGGCGGGAGCAGGCCGAAGAGCTTGAGCATGCGCCCCTCGGCGGCCACCTTCTCGGGGCCGTACTCCTCGCGCAGCCGTTCCTGGATGAACTTCGTGACCTCGGGCTTGCCCTTCACCCCGGTCTTCAGAGGCTTCGAGAGCTTCTGACCGCGCATGGTCTCGAGGCGGCCGAGGATCTCCTGCGCCATGGTGCGCAGCTTCGCGGCGTCGGCGGGCGGCGCCGGCGTGGGAGAGCCTCCGGAAAGTTGGGCGAGGGCGAGAGCGAGGGTGAGGGCGACGGCGTTCAAGACGGATACCTCTCGATGTTGCGCGCACGCTAGCGCGGGCCCGCGGGGACGGCAACGGCCGGCGTTGCCGCTCGGGGGCGTGGCGTGGTAGTCCCACGTCGATGACGTCCTTCACACCCACGCCCGCGCTCGATGCGCTGCTCGATCTGGCACTGACCGAGGACGTCGGCACCGGCGACGTCACGACGGACGCCACCGTCCCTCCCGATCTTCAAGGCGTTGCGCACATCGAGGCCCGGCAGCGCCTCGTGCTGTGCGGCGCGCCCGTCGTCGACCGCCTGCTGGCGCGACGCGGCGCCGGAGCACCTGCCGTCGAGTGGCTCGCCCGCGACGGCGACCTCGTCGAGAAGGGCAGCGTCGTCGCGCGGTTGCAGGGCCGCTTCGCCGACATCCTCACGCTCGAGCGCACGGTCCTGAACCTGTTGCAGCGCATGAGCGGCGTCGCCACGGGCACCCGCGCGTACGTCGACGCGGTGGCCGGCACGCGCGCCCGCATCGTCGACACGCGCAAGACGCTCCCTGGCTGGCGGCTGCTCGACAAGTACGCCGTCCGCGTCGGCGGCGGCACCAACCACCGCGCCGCGCTCGACGGTGGCGTGCTCATCAAGGACAACCACCTCGCGGTGGCCGGGGGCGTGACCGCGGCGGTCGCCGCCGCGCGCCGCCACGCCCCGCACGTCCTGCGGATCGAGGTCGAGGTCGAGGACGAGGCCGGCCTCGACGCCGCCCTGGCCGCCGGCGCCGACGTGGTGATGCTCGACAACTTCGGGCCCGACGGCGTCCGCCGGGCGGTGGAGCGCACGGCGGGGCGGGCGGTGCTCGAGGCGAGCGGCGGCATCACCCTGGCCAACGTCCGCGCCTTCGCCGAGGCGGGCGTCGACGTCATCTCCGTCGGGGCGCTCACGCACTCCGCGCCGGCCGCCGATCTGGCGATCGAGATCGCGCGCGCTTGATGCGACGCTGGATCCTCGCCGCGGCGCTCGCCGCCGGACCTGCCCGCGCCAGCGTCTTCGACGCATTCGGCTACGGCGCGCGGGCCGGCGCGATGGGCAACGCCCACGCGGCGATCGCCGACGACTACACCGGCGTCTACTACAACCCGGCGACGCTCACCGTCCGCAAGACGCCCCACGTCGGCACCGGCGTCGAGGTGCTGCTGCCGGCGCTCGACATCCGCCGGGACCGGCCGGCGGGGGACGAGTCGCCGCCCGACGCGCTGCCGCAGCCGAACGTCGGCGTGAACCTCGGCCTGCTCTTCCCGCTCGGCGGCCTCATCCACAACCGGTTCGCGCTCGGGATCGGCGCGTTCCTGCCGACGGTGAACGTGACGCGCGTCGACGCCATCGACGCCGAGACGCCGCACTTCTATCGGTACGACTCGCTGCCCGACAAGCTCATCCTGGCGCCGGCGGTCGCGTTCGAGCCCCACGAGACGGTCTCGATCGGCGTGGGCCTGCAGGTGCTCGGCAAGCTGGATGGCTCGGCGGTGGTCGAGCTCGACGCGCTCACGCGGCGCTTCGTCCGCAAGGACCTCAAGGTCGACGTCGAGCTGGCGACGGGCTGGACGGCCGGCCTGCTCGTGCGGCCCGACGACCGTCTGCGCATCGGCGCCTCCTACCGCGAGGCGCTGGCGCTCGACTACCACCTGCTGACCGACATCGGCATCCAGGGCGCCGGCCGCCTCGTCGCCGACATCAGCGGCACCGCGCTCTACACGCCCGAGCAGTACACCCTCGCCGTCGGCGCCGATCCGCTGCCGGGCCTGACGGCGACGCTCGACCTCGTCTGGGCGCGGTGGAGTCGCGCCCCCGATCCCACGGCGCAATTCGACGTGACGCTCGACGGCGCGCCCGTCGGCCTCGATCCGATCGCCGCGCGCAGCGACGAGGTGGACCTCGGCGCCGTCGACACGCTGAGCCCCCACCTCGGCCTGGAGTGGCGCCCGACCCGCGCCTGGGCATTCCGCAGTGGTTACGCGTACTTACCCACTCCGCTGCCCGCCCAGACCGGCCGTGCCAACCACGTCGACGGCGATGTCCACCAGTTCGGCCTCGGCGCGGGCTTCACGTTCGCCGATCCGCTCGCGGTGCACGAGTCGCCGCTCACCGTCGACCTCGTCGGGCAGCTCTCCTACATGCCCGACCGACGCATGGAGAAGGCGGACGAAGCGGATCTCGTGGGCTCATACGCCGCCGGCGGCCACATCTGGCGCATGGCGCTCAACGTGCGCCACGACTTCCACTGAGCGCGAGTTTCGCCGTTTCGGCGTCGACGAGGCCGAGCAACGACCGAGTCGCAGCAAGGAGCAACGCGAATTTCAGTCGAAGGCGAGCTTGATGCACGTCGAGACCGAAAGGCGCCGCGCGCAGCGAAGCGACCGACCCCTTCGGGCAGACTCGCCACCGCAAGACGGCGGCTTCGCCTGTGGGAGCAAGCTGCGGCGGCCGGTCGGGGCCGGCTACGGGCAGCCGAAAATGGCGAAACTCGAGACCAAGGACGGGTCTCAGGCGAGCTGGACGAGCAGCGCGTTGGCGCTCCCGGAGCGGTAGCCTTCGAGGTCGAGCGACACGAACTTGAACCCGACCGCCTTGCAGTCGCGCACGAGGCGGGCGCGCAGCTCGGCGTCGGCGAACACCCGCGGCATCTCGTCGGGCGACAGCTCGACCCGCACGAGGTCGCCGTGGTAGCGAGCGCGGAACTGGCGCAGGCCGAGCGCGTGCAGGCGCGCCTCGCAGCGGCCCACCTGCTGCAGCTTCTCGGGCGTGATCTCCGTGCCGTAGGGGAAGCGGCTCGACAGGCACGCCGTCGCCGGCTTGTCCCATGTCTCGAGTCCCAGCGCGCGGGAGGCCTGACGGATCTCGGCCTTGCTGAGCCCGGCCTCGATCAGCGGCGCGCGCACGTGTCGCTCGCCGGCGGCCCGCATGCCCGGGCGATGGTCGCCGAGGTCGTCGGGGATGGCGCCATACAGCAGGTGCTCGACGCCGAGCGCGCGCGCGTGCTCCGCCGCCACCTGGAAGAGCTCCGTCTTGCAGTGGTAGCAGCGGTCGCCGGCGTTGGCGCGATAGCCGGGCCGCTCGATCTCGCGCGTTTCGACCTCGATCATCCGCGCGCCCATGTCGCGGGCGATGCGGCGCGCCGCCTCGAGCTCCCATTCGGGGTAGCTCTCGCTGCGGGCGGTGAGGGCCACGGCACGGTCGCCGAGCACCTCGACGGCCACCTTGAGCAGAAACGTGCTGTCGACGCCCCCGGAGTAGGCGACGCACGCCGTTCCCAGGCCGCGCAACGTGCGGCGCAGATGCGCCAGCTTCTCTTCGACCGAAGTGTTCATGGTTTTCAGATGAAGTACATGTAGCCGTGGCCGGGATCGCGGCTGAGGCCGGCGGCCTCCGCTCGCGCCACGAGATCGGCCAGGGTGAAGCCCTCGAAGACCTCGGTGACGCGCGCGCTCACCTCGCTCCACACGGCTGCGGGCACGTTGCGGCCGTCGTGACCGCCGAAGTGCTCGCCGTCATCGCCCATGCAGAAGCTCAGCTCGAGCGGCCCGTCGGTCGCGCGCACGATGTCGGCCAACGAGACCGCCTCGGGCGCGCGCTTCAGGTAGTAGCCGCCGTTGCGGCCGCGCTTGCCGTCGACGAGCTCGGCGCGCTTGAGGTCCTGGAAGATCTGCTCGAGGAAGCGCACCGGGATGTCCTGCCGCTCGGCGATCTGGCGCACCTGCGTCGGCTCGCCGCGGCTGTGGAACGCGATGTCGAACAGCGCGAGCGTGGCATAGCGACAGCGTGTGGAGAGCTTCATGTTCGCGACATTGTGGCGGAGCGAGCGGGCGGATCCAAGTCAGGCGGACGCCGGCGCGCCCTCGAGGTGGCGGCGTTCGATCTCGGCCCGCAACAGCCGCAGGTTCTGGTCGGCCAGGCGGCGTTCGCCCTCGGACGTCTCGCGGGCGCGCTCCGCCTCGTCCAGCGCCGACGCCAGCAGACGGGTCATGCGGGCATGCTCCGCGAGCATCGCTTCGAGATCGCCGACGCGGGCGTCGCGCAGGCCCAGCTCGGCCCGCAGGCGCTCCACCTCGTCGTGGGTCGCCGCCCGCGAGAGGCGCGCCGCGGCTGCGTCCCGCCGGGCCTCGTCGACCCGCGCCCGCAGCGCTGCCGCCTCGGCGACCGAAGCATCGGCGGCGCGGCGCACGCGGTCGAGCTCGCCCTGCTGTTCACGGCGCAGCGCCCGCTCCGCTTCGAGCGCCGCCTCGAGGTGCGCGATCCGCGCGCGCAGCGCGCCGGCCTCCGCGGCCTCGACCACCACCGGCCCCGGCACGGGATCGGTGCGCGCCGCCTCCGCCGCCGCGAGCGCCTCCGCCAGCTCGCGCGCCCGCCGCTCCGCGCCCCGCGCCCGCTCCGCCAGCTCGCGCGCCGCGGCCTCCGTCGTCGTCCGCGTCGCCGCCAACGCCGCCTGCCGCTCCGCCACGCGCTCGAGCCACGCGTCGACCTGCGTCGGATCCTCGGCGGAAAGCGGCGGCGGCAGCGCGCCGACCGCGCCCGCCAGCGCCTCGGCGACGCGCGCGTAGGCCGTGCGCCAGGCGTCGCGCACCCGGCCGAGCGCCTCGAGATCGGCGGCGGGCTCGTCGATCTCGCGCAGCCGCGCGCGCAGCCGCTCGAGCTCCTCGTTCATCGCGCGCCGGGTCTCGTCGAAGTGCGACCGCACGAGCTCGACGCGCTTGTCGTTCACCCGCCGCTCGGCCAGCTCGGCGCGCACCGCCTCGAGCTCCGCTTCGGCGTCGGTCAGCGCCTTGCGCGTCGGCTCGAGCGCCTCGGCGGCGACGCGGAGGGCGTCCTGCTCCGCGGCAGCCCGCTCCGCGGCGACCCGGGCTTCGTCACGCTCGGCGAGCACCCCCTGGTGCGCCGCGCGCGCCTCGTCGAGCGCACGTTCCAGATCGGCCGCGGCGCGCCGGATCTCCTGGACTTCCTGCGCGGGGACGCCCGGCGCCTCCGGCGGGATCGTGCAGACGACGCCGGGCAGGACGGGCAGCTCGCTCGTGCCGCCGATCCACACCGACGGACCCTCCGCGCCGGCGCCGCCCAGCGCGACCGTCGTCGCCGCCGTTTCGCCGACCGCCAGCGCCCCGAAGCGACGGGCGCGGACTTCGAGCTTGTGGGGCAGCGCCTCGAGCGCGGCGCCGGCCATCGGGGCGACGTACAGGCCCTTCTTCTTGAGCAGGCGCTGCACGGCCTCCGGATCGGCGCCGCCGTCGAGGTCGACGACGAGGTCCTTGGAGCTTTGACGCTCGGCCCAGTCCGGCCGCAGGCGGAGGGGCGCGCCGCCCGCGGTCTCGCCGGCGGTCTCGACCGCCTCGACCTGGTTCGAAACCACCACCAGCTCGCGCACGTCGGCGGCGGCGAGGAGCTGCAACGCTTCGAAGGCGTCGCCGGCCAGCAGCACGCGCCGGCCGTCGGCCAGGGCGCGCGCCACCGCGAGCACGAGCGGCAGGGCGGGGTCGGTCACGTCATCCTCCGGTGGGCACCTGTTGACGGGCGGCTCTCATAACACCACGGCGGGCCCTTTGACAGGGGCTCGGCGCGTGTCCGATCCTCGGTTCGATGCGCTTCGTGGCCGCGTTGCTGCTCTGTCTCGCCGGATGTGCCGACGACACGCCCGCGCGGCTGCTCGATCTCGAGGGGCCGGAGGGCCGCGTGCCGGCGCCGGGGCCCTGGGCGGTCGAGGTCCTCGCGCGGACCGACGCGCTCGAGCTCCGGGCGCAGGTGGGCGAGGGGGCCTTTGGGGCCGTCCCCCTGACGCGCGCCGGCGACGGCCGGTTCGTGGGCCAGCTCGGCGACCAGCCCGTCGGCACGCGCGTGCGCTACTTCGTCACGGGCCGGGGCGAGCGCCTGCCCGAAGAGGGCGTCCGCGCCTTCGAGGTGGTCGCAACGGGGGCCGGGCCCGACGCGGCGCCCGCGTCGGGCGGCTGCGCGTTGGCCTTCCGCACGCCCCGGGACGGCGCGCGCCTCGGCCCGGACGACGACGCGGCGCCCCAGGCCGGCTTGCAGCTGACGGTGGTGGTGGAGACGAACCTGGACGACGGGACGCCGGTGCGCCTCGACGTCGACGGGACGGGCTACGCCGGCGAGGCGCGGGGCGGCGTGGTGGCCTTCGGCGATGTGGCCTTCGGGCCGGGTCTGCACGTGCTGACCGCCGAGGGCCGGCGGCCCGGCGGACCGCCCTGCGCGGCGGCGATCAGGGTCGAGGCTGGAGGGCGGCCCGGATCTGCGCCTTGAACACCTCGAGCGCGGGCGGCGCCTGGACGACCGGCGGAGCCTGCAGCCCGCGCACCCGGCCCTGCTCCACCTCGGCCATCGCCAGCCCGTCGAGCGTGCGCACGACCGTGGGCTGCCGCCCCTTGCGGTCGATCGCGTACTTGCCCTGGGCCATGCCGACCACGTAGTGCAGGCCGTTCGCCTCGTCGCGGTCGAGGAAGAGGATGACCTCCTCGCCCAAGGCGAGCTTCGCGTTGCCGGCGATGCTCTGCGCGATGCCGTCGACCTCGCCGCCCAGCTGCCGCACGCGCAGCGCCTCGCCGGCGCGGGCCGGGCCCTTGAGCGACTCGTCGACCCGGATCTCGCTCACCGTGTAGATGCGCGTGCGTTCGTCGTTCCAGCTCATCGTGCGGCGCTCGACCCGCCCCTGGACGATCACGTCGGCCGACCGCGCCAGCTCGTCGAGGCCGAGCGACTTGACGATCGTGGCCGCCGCCGGCGTCGCCGCCGCCGTGAGCGAGCCGACCGCCAGGGAGAGCGCGAGAATTGCGCGATGCGCCATGTTCCACCTCCGCCGGAGCGACGACGCGGCGGGCCCGGCGATTCAAACGGACGATGGGCGCCGGGCGGGCCCGCCGACCGGTCGGACGCTTCGTACACCGGGGCGCGCGGCCCGGTCAACGGCGTGCCGCGGTTGCCGCCGCCGGCCGTTGGTGGTAGGACGCCGCCCATGAAGCACCGCGCGCTCGCCTTGACGCTGCTCGTCGCCGCCGCCGGACCGTCCCTGACCGGGTGCGGCGGCGCCGCCGAGACGGTGGACGAGTCCTACGCCGGCTCGGCCCGCCGCGCCTTCCTGCTCGGCGAGGAGGCGCTCTCCGACGGCGACTACGAAGAGGCGATCCGGCACTTCACGTTCGTCAAGAACAAGTTCGCCTACAGCAAGTACGCCGCCCAGGCCGAGCTGCGTATCGCCGACACGTACTTCGAGCAGGAGAAGTACATCGAGGCGATCGACGCCTATCAGCTCTTCATGCAGGCGCACCCGAGCCACCGCGACGTGCCCTACGCGATGTTCCGCATCGGCGAGGCGAACTTCGCGCAGATCCCTTCGGACTTCTTCCTGTTTCCGCCGGCCCACGAGAAGGACCAGGCCGCGACGACCGAGGCGCTGCGGTCGCTGCAGCGCTACGTCGAGCGCTTCCCCGAGGACGCCAACGTCGCCAAGGCGAAGGAGCACGTCCGCGACTGCCGCCGGATGCTGGCGGACCACGAGCTCTACGTCGCGCGCTTCTACCTGCGCAACGAGCGGCCCGCCTCGGCGCGCGGCCGCCTCGAGGACGTCGTCGCGAAGTACGAGGAGCTGCCCGACCGCTGGTCCGAGGCGGCCCTCCTCCTGATTCGAGCCTACGTCGACCTCGACATGGACGCCGAGGCCCGCGCTCTCGCCGAGCGCCTCGTCAAGGCCCACCCCGATCGCCCCGAGGCCGACGACGCCCGGGACGTGCTCGCCGAGATCCGCTGAGACGCGAGTCAGGGCGCCGGCGGCGTCGGCTTGACCGCGTCGGCGGCGCCGACGCCGAGATCGTCGAGCGTGAGGGCGTCGACGCGCGGTCCGTCGATCCACATCGCCTCGCCGCGCAGGCGATCGTTCAGCCAGCGATCGACCACGTGGGGCCGCTCGCGCTCGCGCCAGCGCTGCGCGAACGTGGCCCGTACCTGCGGCCACTGCGCCGGGTCGGGTGCGCGGAAGTCGACGCGGCGCGCAACGACGTAGTCCTGCCGGACGGTGAACACCGGCGTCACCGGCGCCGCCTCGGTGAGCTTGAACACCGCCTCGAAGAGCTCGGGCGCAAGGCCGATGCCCGGCACGCGCCCGACCGCCCGGGGGAAGGGCTCGGTCGTCGCGCGCCGAAGGCGCTCGCTCCCGACGAGGGCGTCGAGGGCCGAGCCCGTCGGATCGGTGCGGAGCAGCTCGCGCGCCCTCTCGGCCACCTGACGGGCGTGCGGTAGCGCGTCCTCGTCCCGCAGGATCTCGGCGGCGACCTCGCGCTGCACGGTGGTGTCGTCGAGCGGCCGCACCGTCGCGGGGATGCGGCTCTCGACACGCAAGAAAATGAAGCCCAGCCGGTGCGGGCGCACGGGCGAGAGCTCGCCCTGCTTCATCTCAAACAGCTCGGGCGCCTGCTCCCGCGTCCAGGGGCCGACGACACCGGCGCGCCGACGCTCGCCTTCGATCGTCTCCGCCGAGGCGACCTTCGCGAGGTCCTCACCGCCGGCCACGCGCGCGCGCAGGGCCTCCGCCTTCGTGCGGGCGGCCTCGCGCGCGGCGGCGTCGGCGCCCGACGGCACCGGCACGACGACGCGCCGGCCGAGCGCCCGCTCCGGCTTCTGGAAGCGCTCGCGGTTCTTCTCGTAGAACGCGGCGATGGCGGGCGCCCGCTCGCGGACGGCGCGATCGATCTCTTTCGTGGTCGGCACGCGCGGCACCTGGACGACGTCGACGCGGGCCTGCGTCTCCTCGTCCTCCCAGGCGCGCCGCAGCGTGGCGTCCGGCGTCTCGGCCAGCAGCGCATCCGACAGCAGCCCGGCGTAGAGCAGGTCGACGACGACCTGGCGGGCGCGCTCGGGCGCCGTCCCGTAGCGCGCGGCCAGGCGCGCGTCGATCGTGCCCGGATCGGGCGCGGGCTCGGGGAGGGGCGCGTCGAGCGGACGCCCCGCGGCGAAGTTCTCGAGCGCCTGCGCGAGTCGCTCGGGCGGGACGGCCAGACCGCGCCGGGCCGCCTCCTCGCGGACGACGCGCGTCTCGAGCGCCTTGGCGACCACGCGGCGCCGCAGCATCGCGTTGCGCAGCGCCTCGACCGGCGGCGGCTCGCCCGTGCGCCAGAACTGCAGCACGCGCGCCTCGTCGATGGCGATGCGGAAGCCGGCGAGGTCGAGGACGACGGGGCCCGCGCGCCCGATGGCGTCGCGCGGCGCCTCGCCCTTGCGCGCAGCGTCGGCGAGGCGCGCGCCGGCGTCGGCCTGCGGCGCGTCGCCCGTCCGGCACCCGGCGAGGGCCGTCAGGACGACGAGGGCGGCGGCGCGGACCAGACTGGAGGTCGACATGGAAAGGCTTGTCGTCGTGGGAGGGCCATGCTAGACAGCCCGTCCGTTTCGGGGGGAGACCCCCGGTTGTCGTGGGTGCCGGGCGCCGAGCCCGTCACGTGACGTTCCGAGAATCGAGAGAATCCTTATGGCTACGCCCAACCAGACCGTCAAGTCCGAGTTCGGCTCGAAGGAAGCCCTCGTCGACAAGCTCGTCCCGCTGCTCGACCGCAAGGCCGACGAGTCGGACGCCGCCTTCCGCGAGCGCCTGCTGCACGTCAGCAACGCCAAGCTCCTGCGCCTGTGGCAGCGCGAGCAGTCACTGCGCAGCAAGCACGGCAGCCGCGAGAGCCTCGTCGACAAGATCGTCGAGCTGCGCGCCGGCGGCCAGAAGGCCGACGCCGACTACCGCAAGAAGATCCTGGGCCTTTCGACGGGCCGGCTCCTGTCGCTGCACGACGGCTTCGCGCGCGGCGCCAAGAAGGCCTGAACCCCGCCTCGGTGGCGCCTGCGCTTTCGGTGGCAACACCGGGCGCCACCCCCCGACTTTCGCCGGTCCGTGCGACCGCGCTAGACTGCGGTCCGCCCTGACGTTCCCGGGAGCCGCCTGTCGCGGCTCGTCCTGCGTCGGAATATCCCGTCGCCACGCGCGTGTTCACGCGGTGCGTGGCGTACGGGCACGATTCCTGCTCTAGCGCCCGGGCGGTCAGCAGAACCCCGATCGGCTCGCGCGCGGCGCGCCGCGGACCGTGTCGGTGGGGAGGTACCCGGTGGCAGTAGTGGCTTTCAACGTGGGTGACATGGCGGTCTATCCCGCCCAAGGCGTGACCCAGGTCACCAGCATCGAGACGCTCGAGATCTCCGGCTGCACGAACCAGTTCTACGTCCTGCGTTGCCTCGACTCCGAGAAGAAGATCCGCGTCCCCGTGAAGAACGTGGAGCAGGTCGGGCTGCGTTCGGTGGTCTGCCAGGAGGGCATCGACCAGGTCCTGTCGGTGCTGCGCGCCGAAGAGGTCGCCATCGAAGAGCCGAACTGGAACCGCCGCTACCGCCGCTATGTCGAGAAGATCCAGAGCGGCGACCTGATGGAGGTCGCCCAGGTGCTCCGCGATCTGCACCTGATGAAGGGCGACAAGCAGCTGTCGTACGGCGAGCGCCGCGTTTACGAGATGGCACAGACGCTTCTCGTGCAGGAGCTCGCCGTCGCCCAGGGCATGGACGAGGAGGCCGTCCGCCTCCAGATCGACGGGCTGCTCGGCTGAGCGCCGTCGCCTCGCCTGTCTCGCACGCCTGCCCCGGAGCCCCGTTCTTGACACGCCCACGCCCCCGGTTATAGATCGGCTTCGCCCTATTCTCCCTGGGGGTTCACGACCATGGCCGCCAGCGCGCCGGCGCCTCGCCGGGTCCGCATCGCCGGTCGCGTCCTCGCGACGGCCTTCGTCGCGATGGGCGCCTCAGGCTGTGGACCCGTCACCTCGACGATGACCGTCAACGAGGCCACCGTGGCCGTCGAGGCGGCGCAGGCCGTCGACGCCGAGCGCTACGCGCTCTACGAGTATGTCTCGGCGGTCGAGTGCCTCAAGAAGGCCAAGGAGGAGGAGGGCTTCTCCGACTTCCAAGCCGCCATCGATCTGGCCCGCCGCGCGCGTGACTTCGCCGAGAAGGCGCGCCAGCGCGCGCTCGCCAGCCCCCAGCGCGGCACGCTGCGACCGGGCGAGACGCCGGCGCCCCTCGACGACGAGCCCGACGACGAGGAGCTGCCGCACCTGCCCGACGGGAGTCGCCTGTGAAGGCGCGTCACGCCGTGTTCCTCGTCGCCGTCCCCGCGCTCGGCGGGTGCGTCAGCGGCTCCGCATTGCGGGCGCGCGGCGCCGGCCTCGGCGAACAGATCCAGGCCATCGAGAAGGCCGCGTACAACTGCGCCGAGCGCGAGCTGGCGATGTCGAAGACCCACCTCGACTTCGCCTATCTCGAGCTCGAGCAGGGCCACTACTACCGGGCCCGCGACCACCTCGACGTCGCGGTCGATTTCTACCGACAGGCGGCGGCGGCTTCGCAGGCGCCCGGCTGCCTGACCGGCCCCGATCGCGACGGCGACGGCATCCCCGATGGCGCCGACGTCTGCCCTGACGCGCCCGAAGACAAGGACGGTATCGAGGACCAGGATGGCTGCCCGGAGGACGGCGACGTCGACCGGGACGGCATCGCGGACAGCCGCGATCGTTGCCCGAATGATCCCGAGGACTTCGACGGCATCGACGATACGGACGGGTGCCCCGACCTCGATCGAGACCAGGACGCGGACGGTATCGCCGACAACGTCGACCAGTGTCCCGATCAGCCCGAAGACAAGGACGGCTTCGAGGACGAGAACGGCTGCCCCGACCTCGACAACGACCAGGACGCCGTGCCCGACACGTCCGATCGCTGCCCGCTGCAGGCCGAGGATCGCGACGCGTTCGAGGACGAGGACGGCTGCCCCGATCCCGACAACGACCAGGACCGGCTCGCCGACGCGCAGGACCGCTGCCCCAACGAGCCGGAGGACTACGACGGCGAGGCCGACGACGACGGCTGCCCCGACGTCTACCGCACGATCATCGTGCGCGACGACCGCATCGAGCTGAAGCAGACGGTCCACTTCGCCACCGCGAAGGACCGCATCCTGCCCGACTCGTTCCCCATGCTGAACGAGGTGGCGCAGGCCCTGAAGGACAACCCCACGCTGACGGTGCGCATCGAGGGTCACACCGACAGCGTGGGCGACGCGCGCCGCAACCTGACGCTGTCGCAGAAGCGCGCGTCGTCGGTGCGCAGCTACCTGATCAAGCAGGGCATCGCCCCCGAGCGCATGGACGCGGTCGGCTACGGCGAAGATCGCCCGATCGAGGACAACCGGACGGAAGAGGGCCGGGCGGCGAACCGCCGGGTCGAGTTCCACCTCATCAAGAAGTAGGTCCGTGGTGCGTCGCGTCGTCCTGATGGCAGCCTGCGCGTTGGCCGCGTCCGGCGCCGCACAGCCGGCTTCGGCCCAGCGAACCCGCTACCAGGCCGAGGCCGAGATCGAGCGCCTGCTCGAGGACGCCCGCTCGTACTACGACAACCTCGAGCTCGACCTCGCCGACCGCTCGCTCGAGCGCGCCATCCGCCTCGGCGAGCGCTTCGAGGTCAAGACGCGCGCCCTGGCCGAGGTCTACCTGCAGCGCGGCGTCCTGGCCCACGTCCGCGACAAGAACGAGAACGCGGCGGTCGAGGACTTCACCGAAGCCCTGCGCATCGACCCCAGCGTCCGCCTCGATCCACTCATCAGCACGCCGAGTCTCGACCGCCTGTTCGACCGCGCGACGCAGTCGGTGGGCGGTGCCTCGGCCGGGCGGGGCGAGCAGTCGAGCGGCGACATCGTGCACGACCCGATCCGTCGGGCGCGCAGCGGCGAGAAGCTGCCGATCACCATCGAGATCGGGCCGTCGCTGAACCGCGACGTGTTCCGCGTCTTCCTTTTCTTCCGGAGCGCTCGCAACGATCAGGTGCAGAAGGTGGAGATGCTGCCCGCCTCCGGGCACTCGTTCGCCGGCGAAATCCCCGGGCGCTTCGTCGCCGGCAGCAGCCTCTCCTATTACATCGTCGCCGAGGATCGCCTGCAGCGCCCCGTCGGCGGCGTGGCCAGCGCCCGCGATCCCATCGTCGTGCAGGTGACGGGCGACGCCCTCGCGGGCCTCGACGAGATGCCGACCGGCTCGTCGCTGGGCGGCGGCGACGACGACGACGGTGGCGGCAAGCGCCACTTTGTCACGCTGACGCTCAGCGTCGGCACCGGCGTCGGCTTCATCACCGACCGGGCCACGCCGCAGAATCAGAAGAGCGCCAACATCCGGCCGGGCGCCGCGCTGGCGCCTTTCCACACGCTGGTGGAGCTCGACTTCTGGGCGACGGAGCGCTTCGGCCTCGGCGCCTACGGACGCATCCAGATCGTCGAGTTCGCCCATCTCGAGGGCGGGCGCCTGAAGTTCAAGGCGCTCGACGCCGACGGCCACGCGCTCGTGCTGCGCGTCGGCGGTGGCGTCGGCCGCGTCCGCCACCTGGTCGACCTCGGGGGCTTCCTCGACACGACGCTCGAGGGCCCGTACCACTACACCCTCGGCGCGTCGTACCAGTACGCTTTCAACGACACCCTGTCGCTCGCCATCACGCCCGACTTCGTCCACCTCATCGGCGACTCGCCGAGCTTCCACTTCGACCTGAACGCCGGGCTGGTGATCGGCTTCTGAGCGCTGGCCGCTAGCGCAACATGCGCTCGAGCGTGAGGCCGCGCGGCGGCGCCGTGGGGCCGGCGGCGCGGCGGTCGCGCGCGGCGAGGATGGCGGCGACGCGATCGGGCTCGAGCTGGCCCCGGCCCACGTCGACGAGGGTGCCCGTCAGGTTGCGGACCATGTGCTTCATGAAGGCCGTGCCGCGGTACGTGATCACGAAGAGGTCGTGCGGCTCGTGCGTCAGGTCGATGGCCTCGATCGTGCGCTCGGCGGTCCGATGTCCCCCGTCGGAGGCGGCGAAGCTCGTGAAGTCGTGCGTCCCGATCAGGTGCGCCGCGGCGAGGTGCATGCGGGCCTCGTCGAGCGGCCACTGCACGCGCCAGGCGTAGCGATCGACGAGCGGCCGCCGGACGATGCCGCCGTACATGCGGTAGCAGTACACCTTGCCGCGGTTGGCGAAGCGCGGCGCGAAGTCGAGCGGGACGTCCCAGGCCTCGAGGACGGCGATGTCGCCCGGCAGGCGCGCGTTCAGCGCCTTGACGAAGCCCTCCGGTCGGATGGGATGGCGGATCGTGACCGCCGCGAGCTGGTCGCGCGCGTGGACGCCCGCATCGGTCCGGCTGGCGCCATCGACGGGGGAGCGGACGCCGAGGACGGCTTCGATCGCCGCCTCGAGCGCGCCGACGATCGTGGGCACGCCCGTCGGCTGCGACTGCCAGCCGTGGTAGTCGGTGCCGTCGTATTCGACCCGGAAGGCGAGGCGCCGCTCGGTGCTCAAAAGTCGAGGGTGAGGCCGAAGTAGAAGGTGCTGTCGCCGAGGCGGAACGAGTCGGCGCTGCCGAAGTCGTCGACCCGGGCAATCTGGTACTCGAACGTCAAGTAGCTGCCGTTCACGCCCGCGTCGCGATCGAAGTCGGCGGCCATCTCGGGGGCGAGGAAGTCGAGCAGCAGGTGCACGCCGAAGGTGTAGTGCCAGCCCCACGTGCCGCCGTCGGCCTCGTTCCCGTTGGCGAACTTCGCCTTGTTCCCGGCGCCGTCCAGGATGCGCCACAGGTAGTAGTCGAGGCCCCCTCGCAGGATGGGCACGAGCGGGAAGGTGTCCTCGAAGTAGTCGAGCCGGTAGCTGAGCTGCGCCTGGAGGGGGACGATCGTGAGCTCCGTCGAGTCGGAGGCGTCCACGCCCGCGCTCGGTGCGATGCTCTCGCCCTCGATCGTCCAGTAGCCGACGCCGAGGCCTCCGGAGAGCGTGCCGAAGCGCTGGAAGAAGTGGCGCTCGAGGTGCAACTCGGGCAGCGCCTCGCGGCCGTCGCCGAAGGCCGCCTCGAAGGGCCGCTCCATCGAGGGCGACTTCTTGAACTCGCTGTCGATGTCGGGCCGGTAGAAACCGAGGCGGAACTCGAAGTAGGACGAGCGCGCCGACTCGCGAACGTCGCGCTGCGCGAGGGCGGGGGCAGCGAAGAGCACGATCGCCGCCCCGGTGAACAGACCGCGTTTCATCGGCTCCTCCGGCGGGCGCGCGCCAGGCCCAGCAGACCGCCCGCGCCGAGCACCAGGATGGGTAGCGCTGCGCCGGCGCCGCCCGCGTTGCAGCCGCCCGTCTCGCCGCCGTCCCAGCGCGAGTAGTTCTCGGCGAGGTCGTAGAGCTGCTCGGGTTGGCCCCGTGTGGGGTTGCTGGCCGGGCCGACGTTGTCCGCGCTGTCGATGCCGGCGTATGTCACGGCGTAGTTCTCGCCGTTCTTCACGCCGGTCAGTCGCGCGCCGGCGAGCGCTTCGCTCTCGCTGAACTCGGTGCACACCGGCTCGCCCGCGACGGCGCCGGCGTCCTGGTCTGCCGGCGCGGCGGCCGCGTCGTTGTCGGCGCCGACGAGCAGCGTCGCGCAGATGTTGTAGCGCTCGGCGCCGCTCAGCTCCTTGACGGTGACGACCAGAGCCGAGTCGGCGCCACGCACCTCGGGCGCTTCGGCCGGCTTGTCGGGCGGATCGAGGTCGATCGTGAATCGGACGGTCTCTTCGCTCTCGAGCGACTCGGAGGTGCCGGCGTCGGCGTTGCTCGAGTCCTCGGGATCGAAGAAGAGCTTGAGCTCGACGGTCCGCACCACATTGCTGCCGTCACACAACCCGTTGACGAGGTCCTGGAGCTTGAAGTCCTCGACGAGCTCGGTGGCGTTCTTGTCGCCGACGAGGCAACCGCAGACGGCGGCCTCCGTGGTGGGGCAGTCCTCTTCGGCGTTGTCGATCGCCGGGCAGATCGAATCGTCGAGCTGCCAGCGGACGTACACCGAGTAGTTGCTCTGCGGCGCGTTCGCCAGCTTCGCCACCACCTTCTCTTCGACGGCGACGCCCGTCGCGCAGTCCTTCACGCCGAAGAAGAAGGCGCGATCGGTCTCACCCTCGAGCTGGATGCTCAGGTCGCCCTGACTGATGGCCATCGCGCCGCCGGGGGCGGCGAGCGAGAGCAGGCCGAGGGCGACGAAGCGTGGGCGCATGCGCGGACCTTTCCTCAGATCGATGCGCGCATCGATACCAAAAAACGTGCCACTACGCACGAATCGTGGGCGTCCGGCGGGCGCGACGGACCGAACGTGCCACGCTGACAATCGCAGCGCCGCCCGTGGGACATTTTGGCAAAGCCCGCGCGGTCAGTGTCGCCCCAGACCCTGAAGGTGCAGGCGCTCCGCGATGCGGACGGCGTTCCCAGCGGCGCCCCGGCGGACGTTGTCGGCGACGCACCACAGGGCGAGGCCGCTCGCGTCGCCGTCGCGCCGGACGCGGCCCACCAGGATCTCCTCGCGTCCGGCGGCGTCGTGGGCGGTGGGGAAGTCCTCCGGATCGGGCTCGACGCTCAGCCAGGACGCGCCGGCGAGTGCCTCGAGCGCCGCCGCCGGAGACAGGGGGCGCTCCGTCTCGACGTGAACGGCCATCGCGTCGCCCACGAACACCGGCACCTGGACACAGGTGGCGCCCACCGCCAGATCGGGCAGCGCGAGGACCCGGCGCGTCTCGGCGACCAGTCGCCGCTCGTCCCGCGTGTCGCCTTCGGGCATCACCTGGCCGACGGCGGGCACGCAGTCGAACGCCAGACGGCGCGGGAACGCCTCGATCGTCGGTTCGCGGAAGCTCAACAGCGCCACTGTCTGCTCGCGCAGCTCGTCCATCGCGCGACGGCCCGCGCCCGAGGCCGACTGGTACGTGGACACGAAGACGCGGCGCAGCCCCGCGGCCTCGGCGAGCGGCAGGAGCGTGAGCGCCAGCTGGACGGTGCCCGACGTGGGTGACGCGACCACACCCGCGTGCCGCGCGAGCGACGCCGCGTCGATCTCGGGCACCACGAGGGGCACCGTCGGGTCGCCCGCGAAGGCACCGCTCGTGTCCACGACGACGGCGCCGGCGGCGACGGCCTCGGGCGCATGTCGGGTCGCGACAGCGGCGCCCGCGGCGAAGAAGGCCAGGTCGACGCCGACGAAGCATCCGTCGGCGAGCGTCTCGACGACGACCTCGCGGCCACCGAACTCCAGCCGCTCGCGCGCCGACCGCGACGACGCGAAGACGCGCACGGTCGCGGCGGGGAAGGCCCGCTCCTCCAGTAGCGCGAGGATCTCCCGGCCGACGACACCCGTCGCGCCGACGACGCCCACCACGGGACGGTTCTCGATCACGTTCTCCTCCGGTGCAGAATTCTTCCCTCGCGCCGAAACGCCGGGTTGCAGGAACGTCCAAATCCGTTGCGAATCGTCTCGCTGCCGTCTCTGCGACAGTCGGCGGACATTGGAGTTGACACTATCATCGACCCTTCTCTAGGTTGCGGCGAGTTCGCGGCCTGCCCGAGGGGGGTCGCCCGTTCTGTATCGGTGACGCCCGTGGGGAGGCGTCCTTCGGAGGATCGACGATGAGGAGCCCTTACCGGTTCCTGGCGGTGCTCGCGGCGACGTGCTCGCTGATGACCGTCGGGTGTCAGGAAGACGGCGGAGACGACGACGGCGGCCAGGGCGGCAGCGGTGCCCAGGGCGGTAACCAGGGCGGCGCTGGCGGCCAGGGCGGCGAAGGCGGCCAGGGCGGTCAGGGCGGCCAAGGCGGCCAGGGCGGCGAAGGCGGCCAGGGCGGCCAGGGCGGCCAGGGCGGCGCTGGCGGCCAGGGCGGCGAAGGCGGCCAGGGGGGTCAGGGCGGCCAGGGCGGCCAGGGCGGACAGGGCGGACAGGGCGGCCAGGGCGGCAGCCCCGGCTGCGCCGAGCCCATCGAGATCGGCGGCGTCTGCAACGTGCAGAACGACTGCTGCGACGTCGGGTCGGTCTGCATCCCCGAGATGCAGAACGCGGCCGACGGCCTGTGCCGGACCGTCTGCGACGCCAACAGCGACCCGACGGGCTGCGGTCCCCGCGAGCTCTGCATCCCGAACGAGCAGGACGTGCCCGTCGACATGCCGTCGCCCGGCTGGTGCCTCCCGGGCGAGGACTGCGCGCCCGGCAACGCCGAGCTGGCCTGCGGCGAGCCCGCGTACTGCATCGCCGCCGCCCCGGCGACCTTCTGCGCGCCGGCCGGCATGGCCGCGCAGGGCGCCGAGTGCGACCCGAGCTCCCAGGATCCGAACGACCACTGCGTGGCCGAGCTGACCTGCCAGTACGGCAAGTGCCTCGCGGCGTGCGAAGCGGACGAGACGTGCCCGAACGAGGGCGAGACCTGCATCGACCTGACCGGCGAGCTCGACGGCCTCGAGTTCAAGATCTGCCACGCCAGCTGCAACATGTTCGAGCAGACGGGCTGTGACGAGGGTCAGTCCTGCGTCATCGCCGACTCGTTCGCCGACAGCGGCGTCATCGGCTCCTGCGCCCCGGCGGCGTCCGGCATGGTCCAGCCCGGCGAGGCCTGCGAGCAGAGCGAGCAGACCTATTGGGGCGACTGCGAGGCTTCGAGCCTCTGCACGACCTTTGCCGAGGGCGAGCCGACCGAGTGCGTCGCGTTCTGCCACGCCGAGAACCTCAACGTCTGTGGCGAGAACCAGGTCTGCGCGGTCGACCTCTTCAGCGGCCTGCCCGGCCTCGGCCTCTGCGTCGGCCAGTGCAACCCCATCGGCGAGGGCGCCGAGGGCTGCGCCGAAGATCAGGTGTGCAACCTGACCTTCCTCGGGCTCAACGCCGAGGGTGCCGAGCAGGCCGCCGGCAACTGCGGCCCGAAGGCGGCGACGACGGTCGGCACGAACGAGGAGTGCGAGGCCAACGAGGAGACCGGCGACAGCAACTGCAACTCCGGTCACATCTGCGCCCAGACGGCGCAGAACGCTCCGCCCGTCTGCGTCAAGCTGTGCGACGCGGACGCGGAGCCCACGGGCTGCCCCGATGGCTCCGCCTGCCAGGCGGTCTTCGAGGCCAGCGACCGTTTCGGGGCCTGCCTGTAGTTCGAAACGAGCGACCGTGAAACGACCCGATTGGCCCCTCGTGGCCGATCGGGTCGTCGCGTTTCTGGGGGAGGAGGCGAGGGGATGCGGCGACTTCTGCTGGGAACGGTGATCGTCGGATTCTTCGGGTGCGCGTCGGAGGCGGAGCCCGAGTGCGTCGTGCCTGGCGTCGGGAGCGGTGCCTGCTGCACCACCCTGATCGGTGGGAGGGCGCACGACGGCGCGTGCATCGACAATTTCTGTCGCACGGGCCCCGGCGCCGGCAACGCCCACGTCGAGGAGGACCAGTGCGGCACCCCGCCGTTCGCCCGCGACATGGGACGCGGCGTCGGTCCGCAGGATGCCGGCCGGCCCGACGGCGGCGAGGGCGGTGCCGGCGGCGAGGGCGGTGCCGGCGGTGAAGGCGGCGCCGGCGGCGAGGGCGGCGCCGGTGGTGAGGGTGGCGCCGGTGGTGAGGGTGGCGCGGGCGGCGAGGGCGGCGCGGGCGGCTCTCCCCCCGATCGCTGCGCCGACGTCATCTGCGAGGGCGGAGAGCGCTGCGATCCGGCGACGGGTCGCTGCGTGCGCAACCAGAGCGGGCGACCCGCCGACCCGTGTGGCGACGACGCCGAGTGTCGGGATGGCGACTGTCTGTCCGAGCAGGAGTCGATGGGCGCCGTCCCCGGTGGCTTCTGCCGCGCCGATTGCGACGACTCCGGTCAATGCGGCCAGGGTCGCGTCTGCCTGCCGAGCGGACAGAGCCGTCTGTGTTTCCAGCAGTGCGGCATGGCGACGCCGTGCCGGGACGGCTGGGCGTGCATCACCACCGACGATCCCGAGGTCAGCATCTGCCTGCCCGACTGCCGCACCGTCGGCTGTGGCGACGGCCTGCAGTGCGACGACGAGACGGGGGCCTGCGTGCCCGCCCCCGTGCCGTGTCCCTACCCGTGCGCGGCGGGCGAGAGCTGCGAGGACGGCCGGTGCATTCGGCTGAATGGCACGTGCGAGACGGAGTATCACTGTCGCGCCGGCACTCAGGAGTGCCACGACGGTCGGTGCGTCATCTCCGCATTCACCGACTGCGCCGGTCCGAACCAGTGCGATCCCTCGCAGACCTGCGTGCCGACCAGCGACAACTCGGGCCTCTGCCTCTTCTCCTGTCAGAACGACGACGCTTGCGCGCTCGACACGATGTGCATTCCCGACTTCGGCGTGTGCTATCCCACGCTCTGTGGTCCCGACGGCGGTGGCAACAATGGTCGCATCTACGGCGGCTGCCAGGCGGGCTCCGCGGGCCAGTGGCCCGGCACCTGTCTGCCGCTCTCGGCGGGGCCCCGGGCCGATCCCACGACCTTCGGGCGGTGCCTCGAGGCGGGCAGCGCGGCCGAAGGGCAGGGCTGCAACGCGCAGGTCCAGGGCCGAGACGTCGCGTCGCGGAACCTGACGTGCGCGCCGGGATCGCTGTGCTTCGGCGACCCGGACGACGCGCTCGACCCGTCCCGTGACTGGGACGCCCAGGGCGAGTGTGCAGGCTTGTGCGATCCGCGCGCGCCGGCCTGCAGCGCCGGCCGCCAGTGCATCGACTTCGGCACGCCCGACGACGCAGCGACGCCGGACTTCGACGAGACGGTGCACGTCGGTCTCTGCCTGCGGTCCGACTGCGCCATCACGCGCAACGACTGCGGCGCCGGCCGCCACTGCCGCCCGTACAACTTCGCGGCCGACGGCGGCCTCTGCGGCGCCGCCGGCGACGCCGGTTATGGCGAACGATGCGCGAGCCACGCCGACTGCGCGGGCCACGGCTTCTGCGCGAACACCGGCAACGGCCCGATTTGCCTGCAGATCTGCACGCCCGGCCAGGCCGGTGCGTGCCCCGCCGGCCGCGAGTGCTTCCGCCAGGACGGCTGGGTCTACGGCGTCTGCCTCTGACGTCCGGCGCCGTCCGGCGCACGGCCTCGCTCCGATCCCGGGCTCCCCGCCCCCACGCTGACCGACGGCCGCGCTTCAGCGCCGGCGGTCGGCCCATGCGCCGCCGGCCCCGACGCCTGTGACGCGCCCCGCGTGCCGACGCAGGCGCTCCCCGGGCGCAGCGGCCGCACGCCGGCGCCCCCTTCCGGGGAGGGGACGCCGCATTCAGTCGTCAGGTCGGGAGGTTGCGCAGGGGAGGGTCAAAACTGAATGCCGCTGCCGTCGAGGACGGGGACCTTGATCTTGTCGTCGGACTTCTTGTCGCCGCCACCGACCGTCGGCTTGGCGTCACCGGTCTTGGGCTTGCCGCCCGTCCGGGGCTTGCCGCCGGTCTTCGGCTTCGCCGTCTCCTTGGTGTCGGCGCCGCCCGCGTCGGCGGCCGCGGCCACTGGGACGCCGGCGTCGACCGCGGGCGCGGCCGCGGCCACCTTGCTCGGCGGCGCAGGCATCGTCGGCGGCGCCACCTCCTGCACGACCGGCTCGCTCGGCGGCGCGGCGGGCGGCGGATCCTTCTTGAGGATCAACATGATCGCCACGGCCGTCAGGCACACGACCGGCAGGCCGACGACCACGAGGTAGAAGCCGACACCGCGGCTCGGCGGCGGCGGGGCGACCGCCACCGGCGCCTGCGCCTGCACCACCTGCGGCTGGACCGCGACGGGCTGCTGCGGCACGACCGTCGGCGCCGGCTCGTCGACGATCTCGCCGCGCGCCCGCCGCTCCTCGAGCTCGATGGCCCGCTGCCGCGCCTCGCGCTCCTCTTCGGCGGCGCGCCGCCGCGCCGCTTCCGCAGCGAGCCGCGCTTCGATCTCCGCCCGCTGTAGCGCGGCGGTCTCCTGGATCTTGCGCTTCTCGGCCTCTTCGGCGGCGCGCTTCTCGGCCTCGATACGCGCCGCCTCCTTGGCCGCGTCCTCGGTCACCGACGCGCGGATGTCGGCGAGCAGAGAGTCGGCCTCCTCGCGGAAGCTGCTGCGCGCTCGCTGCGCCGTCGGCGCCACCGCGGGCTTCGCGGGCCGCTGCGGCTCGGCGGGCCGCGCCTCGTCGGCCGTGATCTCCTTCAGCTCCTTGAGGCTGAAGAGGACCGAATTCTCTTTGCGCTCGCTGGCCATGTGTTCCCCACCCGTCCCGAGGAGGCGCGCCTTCCGCGACTGTACGGGACGTTCTTTTGGACCGTCAAGTCGCGCCCCGAGCGGCTCCGGCGCGCGTGGGACGCACCCCGCGGGGCGCTTTACAGCGTCCGCGGACGTCCTTCAGGATGAACGCTCCTCCACGTGGAAAGTTCTCGGAAAGCGTATGAACGGCACGCGCCCTGGAAAAATCGTCTGCATCGGCCGCAACTTCCGCGATCACGCGAAGGAGCTCGGCCACGAGGTCCCGTCCGAGCCGGTGTTCTTCCTCAAGGCGACATCGGCGCTCATCGGGCCGGGCGAAGCCATCCGCCTGCCCGTGTGGAGCGAGGAGGTCCACCACGAAGGAGAGATCGCGCTCGTCATCGGCCGGCGGGCCACCGCCGTCACCGAAGCCGAGGCGATGGACCACGTCGCCGCCTGGACGCTGCTCAACGACGTGACCGCCCGCGACGTCCAGCGGGGCGACAAGGGGCGCTTCACGCGCGCCAAGGGCTTCGACACGGCTTGTCCGCTCTCGGACGTCCGCCTCACCGGCATCGACTGGCCGAAGTGTCGCCTCCAGTGCCTCGTCGACGGCGCGCTGAGGCAGGACGGCTCGCTCTCCGACATGGTCTTCGGACCGGCGTTCGTCGTGTCGTACGTCAGCCGCTACATGAGCCTGGAGCCGGGGGACGTCGTCTCGCTCGGGACGCCGGCGGGCGTGGGCCGCCTGGAGCGTGGGCAGGTCGTCGAGGTGCGCCTGCTCGGGCCCGATGGCGCCCTGCTCGCGTCGCTGCGCAACCCCGTGGAGTAACTTCGAAAATGGCGACCGCGCCGCCCGGGGCGGGCGGGAGGTCCGCGCGCCGGCCGACGGCCCGGTCCGGGACGTGCGGCTCACCGCCCCCTCGCGGCGGGCCGGGTCGTGCGAAACGGACGGTCCGCGACGCCACCGATGATTGGACTCCCGGACATCAGCGGGGAGCCCGGACAGGGCGTCGTTCGGAATCGGCCTGATCGACACGACCGACGGCGGTCGTCGCTCCGGGGCGGGTGCTTCGCACACAGGACGCAGGCGCGTTCGGTCCGGAGGGACCTCCTGCAGCCACCCTCGTGCGGGCGCGGTCGCCGGGGGTGAGAGTAGGGGACGCCCCTCCGCGTCGCAACTCGACGCGAAATCTCCCCCCTCAGTCGAAGCGCCAGCCGAGGCCGAGCTGCGCGCCCAGCGGTCGCCCGAGGCCGCCGTCGGTCGTTTCGTAGAAGTACTCGGCGCCGTCCACGCGGAGCGTCACCGAGAGGTTCTCGACCAGCCGCAGGCCGGCGCCGACGCCCGCCGTCGCGCCGATCAGGATGGCTCGCCCGACGCGATCGACGTCCGCGGGATCGCAGGGTCCGTCCGGGTCGGCGTCGAAGTACTTGCAGGCGGCCACCTCGGTCGTCACCACCTCGTCCGGCGAAGCGGCCTCGAAGCCCACCGTCGCGAACAGGCGCAGGCGACCCCACGTGCCGGTGAAGCCCGCGCCGAGGGCGCCGCGCACCGTGGCGACGTCGGCGCGCAGGTCCTCCTCGCGGTCGCGGTTGCTGTTGGTCAACGATGCGCGGGCGTCGAGCGTGAAGTTGGGGGCGAACATCCAGCTGGCGCTCAGGCCGGCGCCGAAGTTGCCGAACAGCTCGACCGGCGCGCGCAGGAAGGCGAAGTACGTAAAGCCTGCGTCGAGGTGAAGGAAGCGGCGCTCGCGAGGCGCGCGCGGCGCCTGACCGAAGGGAAGGCACGACCAGACCCGGCTCGCGAGGCGCCCGCCGTCGTCGGTCGGATCACTGCCGAGCGGCTGCGCGTCTTCTTGTAGGCCGCCGCCGACGCGGAAGCTCACCTCGAGGCGGGCCGGCTCCTCGAAGCGTCCGGGGACGACGCGGGCCCGGATGACGATCGCAGAGGAGGGGACGCCCGCGAGACGGCGCCGGTTCGGGCCGCTGTCGGTCGGCGGAAGTGGCCCTTCGGCGAGCATCTGCTGGCGCGTCCGCTCGAAGACGTCGATGGTCTCCTGCCGGTCGAACCCGGGCCGGAGACGAAGGCCGGGGTCGAGCATCAGGGCGTCGCGGAAGGCCGCCGCCGCTTGCAGGTCGTCGCCCTGTTCGAGCAGCGCCAGGCCCCGCGTGAGGCTCGCGCGCGCCACCTCGCGCGGATCGACGACGTGGTGCCCGACGCGTCGGAACGCCTCGACGGCCTCGGCGAGGGTCTGCGCGGCCTCCTTCAGCCGCACCTCGCGGTGCTGCCCCTGTCCGCGGTAGGCGATCGCCTGGGCCGCCTGCAGCCCGCGCTGGTATGCCGGATCCCGCTTCAGTCGCTCGACCGCGTCGCGCTCAGGGATGACCTTGAGGTTGGCCTTGCCCGTGAGCTCGGCGATGAACGTCGTCCAGGCGGGGGGCGGCTCGAGGGGGCCCGTCGCCTCGGGCAGCGCGAGCGGGCGCTGGTCCAGGAGGGGCAGGATGACGAGGACCGGCCGCTCGAAGTTCTTCGGGAGCCCGTCGACGAGGCGTTCGGCGTCGGAGTCGGGCGGCGCCGCCGTCGCAGAAGCGCCGACGAGGAGCGTCAGCGCGACGACCAGGGCGCGCGTCATCGGTCCGCGCACCGGACACACTCTGTCCGCGGCCGGCCGCTCTCCGGCAAAAACCCGACCGCGAAAGCCAGCGACGCCTCGCAGTCGGCGTCGCGGCAGCAGCGGATCGTCCCGCGGATGCCCTCGTCGTCGCCACGCAGGTCGAAGTCGACGCGCGGACACGCGGCGGGGCCGACGACCGGCGAGTCGGCGGCGCATTGGGAGGGCGCCTGCGCGCCGGGCTCGCGGCATCCGCGGCCGCCGTCGAACGGCAAGCGGTCGACCTCGAAGTGGACCGCGTCGCCGTCGGCGCTGCCGCTCCCGAGGAAGTGGCAGCCGCACTCGTTGAGCTTGTCGAACGAGTTGAGCGCGCCGCCGCGGGAGACGTACTGCACGAGCAACCCGGTCACCTCGTCGCCGAAGCGTCCCAGGTGCAGCTCGTAGACGAAGTCGTCGCTCGGGCAGGTCGACGCCTCGCCGTTGCCGGCGGCGCTACACGTGTCGAGGCGCCAGATGCCGCTGAGATCGCGCTCCGGACCGCATGCGACCAGCGCGGCCGCCAACATCAGCAGGGCGGTGCCTCTCACCCCCGCGCCACGCTCCCGTCGCCGAAAATGACGCGGGATGTTGGCACGGACGGCGGGACCGGGCAATGCGGCGGGGTCACTCGCCGTCGTCGGCGTCCGGATTCCCGCGCAGTTCCAGCTTCTTGAGCAGGTACTCGGCGCTCTTGCGGTGGATGCCCGCGATGCGCGCGGCGGCGCTGATGTTGCCCCGCGTGCGGTCGAGGAGGCGCGTCCAGTACGCGCGCTCGAAGGAGTCGATGAGCCGCGCCTTCGCGTCCTTGAACGGCAGGCTCTCGTCGAATTCGGCCATCGCGGCGCCGGCGGCGCCGAGCCGGGCCTCCTCGGCCGCGCCCTCGGCCTGCGTCTGCGTGTCGCCGAACGCAGGCGGCAGCAAGAACTTCGTCTCGAGACGATCGCCTGTCGCGAGCATCGCCGCGCGCTCGACGAAGTTGCGCAACTCGCGAATGTTCCCGGGCCACTTGTGCTGCTGCAGCTTCACGATCGTGTCGTAGGCGATCTGCACCGGCTGGCCGCTCGCCGACGTGCCGAGCTCGGCCAGGAAGTGGCGCACCAGCAGCGGGATGTCCTCGGCGCGGCGGCGCAGGGCCGGCAGCACGATGCGGATGACCGCGAGGCGGTAGTAGAGGTCCTGCCGGAAGTTGCCGGCCTCGACCTCCTTGGCCAGGTTGCGGTTCGTCGCGGCGACGATGCGCACGTCGATCTTCGTGGCCTTGTCACCGCCGACGGGGCGGATCTCGCGCTTCTCGAGGGCCCTCAGGAGCTTCGGCTGCAGGTCCAGCGGCAGCTCGCCCAGCTCGTCGAGAAACAGCGTGCCGCCGTTCGCGCGCTCGAACGCACCCGCACGCGTCTTGTCGGCGCCCGTGAACGCGCCCTTCACGTGCCCGAACAGCTCGCTCTCAATCAGGTTCTGCGCCACTGCGGAGCAGTCGAACACGACGAGCGGTCCGTTCGACCGCTTCGAGTGCGCATGCAGCGCCTCGGCGATCAGTTCCTTGCCCGTCCCGCTCTCACCCTCGACGAGGACCGTCAGATCCGTAGGCGCCACTCTCTCGAGGACGGCGAAGATCTCCCTCATGGCCGCGGACTGCCCGATCATCTTGCCGAAGCGGTTCGCCTTCGACAGCGCGATCTCGACCTGTTCCTGGCCCTGGTCGTAGCGCAGCGTCGTCGCGCCGATGCGGATCGTGGAGCCCTGGCGCAGGTACACGTCGCGGACGCGCAGCTCGTCGACGAACGTGCCGTTCTTGGAGTCCTCGTCGATGAGGCGGTGACCCCAGGGATCCATCTCGACGCGGGCGTGGATGCGGCTCGTGGTGCCGTCATTCAGCTCGAAGTCGCACTCGGGGCTCTGACCGATGCGCACCACGCGCTCGCGCGTGGTCAGCTTCTTGCCGCGATCGGGCCCGTCGACGACCTCGAGCGTGTACTCGCGACTGCGCAACCGTTCGAGGCCGGCGTCCATGTGCGTGCGTGTGACGTCGGGGGTCTGGCTCACGGGGCCTCCTGCGGAGAAACGCCGAAGTCGAGCACCTCGGTGCGCAGCTCGCCGGCGACGATGCGAATCTTCTTCCGCTGCGGGGGCCTTCCGCCAGCGTCCCAGACGGCGGTCAGCATGTACTCGCCTTCGGGGACGTCCATGTCCCAGGTCGGGTTGGGGAGCGGTCGGTCACCGAGCAACAATCGCGCGTTCGCCGGCAGGGCGCGGGCGCTCAGGCGTCCCGTCGGCGCCTTCTCGAGCGCGACCTCGATCGTCGCGGGGTCGCGCCAGCCGATCCTCACCCGCTTCTCGCGATGGCCGTCCGCGGTGATGCGGACCTCGGCCGTGTCGCCCTCGCCCACGAGCTCGACTCGCGGCGCCGGCAGCTGCTTCGCCCCGACGAAGAGCTGCGCATCGGCGGGCACCACCTTCAGCGCGACCGTACGGCGCGCCACCGCGGGCCGGACATGGGGCGGGCGCGGTGGCTCGTCTTCGGCGGCGACGCCCGCGTCCGGCGGCGGCGCGGCGGCCACGCCGGCGTCGGGCGCCGGCCTCGGCTCGATCTTCAACGCCACCCTCTCGTCGTGGCCCGGCGCACGGCGGAAGGACTTGCATTCGCTCGCCCCCTCGAGCTCGGCGCACACCCGGTACTCGTGGTTCGCGTCCGCGTGGTCGAGCAGCGCGGGGCGTCCCGCCTCGAGCGGTGCGCCGTCGAGCGTGAGGCGCGCTGCCGTCGGCTCGACGGTCGCCACCAGCTTCGGCAGCGGCTCGAGGCGCAGCGCGAGGTCGTGCGTGCCGGCCCCGAAGCGCGCCCGCCGGCAGGCCGGCACGTACCCCGAGGCCTTCGCGCAGACGGTGTGGTGCTCGCCGGAGGGCAGCCGGATGCGCCCGAACCACTCCACGTCGTCGACGGTGAACCGCACGTCCGGGACGTCCGCCGGCGTCACGAGGGGCTGAATGACCGCCATGCGCGGCCACAGCGCCCACGCGGCGACCGCCGTCGCCGACACCGCCACGAGGACCGCGACGCCCGCGACCACCCGCGAGCGCCGCCGCGGCGGCAGTGCCGGCACCGGTCCGGTGCCCGGTGGCAACGACGGCATCGGCGCCGAATCGCCGACCGGAGACACCGGCACGCCCGGCTGCGAGCGTGGCGTGGGCGGCGCCGCCGTGGGCGTCGTCCCCGAGACCGGTCGCACGGCGCCGTCGGGCCCCGTCAGCGTCCGCGTCTCCCCGGAGCCGGAGCCCGCCGATCCGGAGCGCCCCGAGCCGCCGAGCGCCCCGAGCTGCATCGCCAGCGCGTCGTCGAGCGACACGGGCTTCTCCGGATCGTCCGGCGGCACGACGCCCTCGGGAAAGACCTCGGCCAAGAAGCGGCTCAGGGCCCCCGCGTCGGCGCGGCTGCCGGTGCTCATCAGGTGGTGCAGCAGCTCGCGCCGCATGTCGGCCGCCGACGCGAACCGCTCGTCGGCGTCGCGCGCGACCGCGCGCAGGAGGAGCTCGTCGACCGCGGGCGGCAGGTCCGCCCGGTGGGTCGACGGCGCCGGGATGCGGCAGTCGCGCACCAGCCGCAGCGTCTCCGTTTCGCTCTCGCCCTCGAGCGGTCGTGTGCCGCACAGCAGCTCGTACAGCACCAGGCCCGCCGAGAACACGTCGCTCCGCGGGTCGACGCGCCGCCCCTCGGCCTGCTCCGGGCTCATGTAGACGAACTTGCCCTGAAGCATGCCGGAGATGCTCTGGTGCAGGCCGCCGCGCGCCCGTGCGATGCCGAAGTCGAGCAGCTTCACCTCGCCACCGGCACCCAACACGATGTTCGACGGAGACACGTCGCGGTGCACGATATGCAGCGGCGTACCATCCGTACCCACCTTGCGATGCGCATAATCGAGACCGGCGCAGACCTCGGCGACCACCCACATGGCCAGGTCCGCCGGGAAAGCGCGCTCACGCTGCCGGACACGGTGCAGGACGTTCTTGAGGTCGCGGCCGGGCAGGTACTCCATGACCAGGAACAGCTCGCCGTCCTGGTCGACCAGCTCGATCACGGGCACGATGTTGCCGTGATGGAGCTGGACCATCACGTGGGCCTCGTCGATGAACTTGCGGACGAAGTCCTCGTTGCGCGCCAGGTGCGGCAGGATGCGCTTGATCGCGACGCGCTTGGTGAAGTTGGCGGCGCCCTGCACCTCGGCGAGGAAGACCTCGCCCATGCCGCCCGAAGCCAGGCGGCGGATCAGCACGTAGCGACCCAGGGTGCGCGGCACCGGCCTCATCTGGCCCCCATCGACTCCCCGAACCGGCCCTAGCGGCGCCGCATTCCGGTGTTGCGCACGCGCGGGTGGCTCATCTGCGGCTGCATGCCGGCGATCTTCGGACGTTCGAGGCCGAATTGGTACCACTGCTCGCCGAAGGCCTTCATCTTCATGTCCTTGCGGTTCTGCAGGGCGGTGAGGTTCTCGACGAGGCGCTGCTCTTCGCCGACCTCACCCTTGCCCCGCGCGAGGACGGCGATGGCGCGGTCGAGCTGGCCTTCCTTCCAGAGGAGCCAGGCGTACAGGTTCCACAGGAGCGACTCCTTGTGGGCCACCTTCACGGCGCTCTCGAGCACGCGGCACGCGGCGTCGAGATCCTTCTTCGAGCGGTAGTACGCGACGGCCAGCATGGCCCAGGCGGGCCAGATGCCCTGGAAGAGCATGGCCTTGCGGCCGGTGACCTGCGTCTTCTCGAGGTAGGGGATGGCGTCGGCGATCGGGGTCTTCGGCAGGAGCAGGTTGCGCGAGAAGAGCAGCATGCCGATGCGGGCGTTGAACATCAGCCCGACGCCGAATTGCCACTTCTCGAACTTGAAGCCGGTCTGCAGGATCTCGATGGCGCGCTCGAAGCGGCGCTGGACGGCGGCCTCGGTGCCCGGACCCGGCCGCTGCATCGTCTGCTGTAGCGCGGCGAGCTCCTTGTCGGCGGCCTCGGTCACGGCGGTCACGCGCCGGCTGATGCGGCGGCTCATCCACACGAACGCGGCCACGCCGGCGGCGATGCCGGGCAGGATCGTCCAGACGGCCGACAGCCCGAAGGCCATCGGGACGAAGATCACGAGCAGGGCGATGCCGATGGCGACGAGGAGGGTATTCATGGTCAGGTTGAGATGTCCGAAAGGCCCGGGAAGCCGCGCATGGATAGCATCATCGCCCCGGGGCCGCAACCGGCGCGGCTCCGAGGCGACGGCGACGAGGGGACGCCCGCCTTGACCCTCGCCGCCGGCGGTGCGTAGAGTCGCAAAACGAATTCGGGGCCCATGGACCTCCTCGAGTACATCCGTCAGACCGCGCGCCGCGGCGAGATCGACGCGACACTCTTCGTGCGCCTGTGCGAGCACCTCGTCGCGGGGGGGACGACCGAGGCGATCCTGCGCGTGTTGCAGGAGCGCGGCATGTTGCTCGCGCCCGACGGCTCGGTGGACACCGGTCAGCGCACGCTCTCCGGCACCGACTCCGGCAACTGGATCAACGCCGACGATGCGCATCTCTCCGCGGGGTCCGCCGAGCGGTTCGATCTGCTCGTGGCCCGCATTCAGGCGCTGCGCGCCACGCACGCCGGCGGCGACAGCGCCCCTCCGGAGAAGTACGAGCTCGCCCAGGAGATCGCCCGCGGCGGCGTGGGCAAGATCCACCTCGTGCGTGATCGCGACCTGATGCGCACGCTGGTCATGAAGACCCTCATCGACGGCACGAAGGTCAGCGACTACGTTCTGAAGAAGTTCGTGGAAGAAGCGCAGATCACCGGCCAGCTCGAGCACCCGAACATCGTGCCGGTGCACGACTTCGGCTTCTTCAGCGGCGGCGAGGTCTTCTTCACCATGAAGCTGGTGAAGGGCCGCACGCTCAAGGACATCATCAAGCGCCTGCGCAAGGGAGACGACGACACCGGCAAGGAATTCACGCGCCTGCGGTTGCTCAACGTCTTCCAGCAGGTGTGCATGGCCATCGGCTTCGCCCACAGTCGGGGCGTCATCCACCGCGACATCAAGCCCAGCAACGTCATGGTCGGCGACTACGGCGAGACGCTGGTGCTCGACTGGGGCGTCGCCAAGGTGCTCGGCGCGGTCGACGAGCCGCTGCCCGAGGACGAGCGCATCGCGACCATCCGCACGGCGGGCGACGACGCGACGATGATGGGCGTGGTCACCGGCACCCCGGCCTACATGGCGCCCGAGCAGGCCCGCGGCCACGTGCACGAGGTCGACCAGCGGTCCGACGTGTACGCGCTCGGCGCGCTGCTCTACGAGATCCTGACGTACGCGCCGCCTTTCCGCGGCAAGGACTTCCGGCAGACGCTCTTCGCCGTCATCACCCAGCCGGTGCCGCTCCCGAGCGAGCGGGCCCCGCAGAACGAGATCCCGCCGGCGCTCGAGGAGATCTGCCTGCGCTGCCTGCGCAAGAATCGCGAGGAGCGATACGCGAACGTCCGCGAGATCATTGAAGATCTCGAGCGGTACCTCGCCGGCGTCGAGGACCTCGACCGGCGCGCGCGCCTCTCGCGCGAGAAGCTGCGCGACGGCATCGAGCTGCGCGAGCGCTACAAGGCCGCGCGCGCCAGCGTCGCCACCGTGCGCGACGCGGTGATGGAGCTCGAGTGGCAGGTCCAGGGCCACGAGCCCGTCGAGCACAAGCGACCGCTGTGGCGCAAGCAGGCGGAGCTCGCCGAGGCCGAGGCCGAAGAGGCCCAGCTCTTCGCGGCGGCGTCGCAGGCGTTCCTGTCGGCCATCGGCTTCGATCCGAACAACGACGAGGCCGGCAACGAGCTCGCGCGTCTTTACTGGTTCAAGCTGCGCGAGGCCGAGGGCCGCGACGACGAGGGCGACATCATCTACTACCGGGGGCTCGTCGCCGCCTACAACCGCGGGATGTTCGACGAGCAGCTGCGCGGCGAGGGGCGAATCATCATCCGCTCCGAGCCACCGGGTGCGCGCGTCAGCGCCGCGCGCTACATGGAGGTCGACCAGCAGCTCACGACCCTGATGGACGAAGACCTCGGCGTCACTCCGCTCAACAACATCCCCCTGGCGCAGGGCTCCTGGTTGCTCTCGCTGTCGTACCCCGGTCAGCGCGACGTGCTGTATCCAGTGCGGGTGGAGCGCGGCGAGGTCACCGACGTCTCCTGTCGCTTCTTCGACGAAGACGAGGTCGGGCCGTACTTCCTCTACGTGCCCGGCGGGCCGTTCATCATGGGCGGCGACGAGGCGTGCGCCTCGGCGCGCCATCGGCGGGTGGTCGAGGTCGAGGACGTCTTCGTCTCGCGCTATCCGGTCACGTGCGGCGAGTACCTCGCGTTCATCCAGGACATCGCGCGCGAGTCGCCCGAGTGGGCGATGGCGCGCGTGCCGCGCCTCAAGGTGAACGGCGGTTTCCTGTGGGCGCGCGATGCGGCGGGGCAGTTCCGGCTGCCCGCGGTCGACAGCGAGGGCTTCGAGTGGGACCCCTACTGGCCCGTGCTCGGCATCAGCTTCGACGACGCCCAGGCCTACTGCGAGTGGTACACCGAGCGCACCGGCGAGGCGGTGCGCCTGCCCACCGAAGAGGAGTGGGAGAAGGCGGCGCGCGGCACCGACGGGCGCCTCTTCCCGTGGGGGAACCGCTTCGATCCCACCTTCTGCAAGATGGGCGCGTCGCGACCGGGGCGCCCGGTGCCGGAGCGCGTGGGCACGTTCGTGTCCGACGTGTCCCCCTACGGCGTGCACGACATGGCCGGCCTGATCGGCGAGGTCTGCGACAGCCCCTTCGGCGCCGACCCCGGGCTGCGCGTGGTGCGGGGCGGCCACTTCGCCGTCACGAGCGATGTCGCCTGCCGCGTCACGCACCGCGAGCCCGTGCCGCGCGGCGTCCCCAGCCTCCACGTCGGTTTTCGCGTCGTGCGCGACCCACCGGAGCCGGTGACCAACATCCAGCGCCGGATGGTCCGCCCCAACTTCCTCTAGAAGGCCCGCCTGCTGTCGAGCAACAGCGTCACCGGACCGTCGTTGAGCAGGTGCACCTTCATGTCGGCGGCGAATCGGCCCGTCTCGCATCGGAGGCCGAGGGCGCGCGTCGCTCGGACGTAGATCTCGACCAGCTCGCGGGCAGCGGCCGGCTGCTCGGCGTCCTGGAACGAGGGCCGGCGTCCCTTGCGGCAGTCGCCGAGCAGCGTGAATTGCGAGATCGCGAGCACACTGCCGCCGGCCTGGGCGACGTCGAGGTTCATCTTCCCGTCGGCATCGGGAAAGATGCGCAGTCCCGCGACCTTGCGGGCGAGCTCCTCAGCGTCCGCCGCGGCGTCGCCCTTCGCCGCCCCGACGAGCACCAGGAGCCCCCTCTCGATGGCGCCGACGACGGCGCCGTCCACCTCGACCCTCGCGTGGGCCACCCGCTGAACGACCGCGCGCAACGACCGCCTCCGATGGTTAACAATCTTCGCAGGTTGTGCTAAAGGCACTCACTCACCCCGAGCCTGAGGTAGCCATGGCCGCCGACCAGAACAGGAAGACGCTCCGAAGCTTCTACTGCCGGGACTACCTGTGGGAACTGTTCGAGGTGATGACCCGCGACCTCGGCTGCTCCATGGACTACCTCATCAACGAGTCCATGCGCCACTATGCGCGCAGCCGCAACTACAGCCTGGCGGCGCCGCGTCCCTCGGTCGACGGCCGCGCCCCCGCCGCGCCGCAGGGTCAGCTCGCGGCGCCCACACCGACGCCGATGGCGCGCACGGCCGATCTACCCCCGCCGCCGGCCCAGCGCCGCGCCCCGCCGCCGCTTCCGCCCTCCCGCGCCGGCGGCGAGGCCGAGCCCTCCGCGGTGGCGAACGACGGCGGCCGCGCCCCGCTCTACCTGCTCTTCAACGGACAGCGCTACCGCATCGACAAGGACAAGTTCATCATCGGTCGCGGCAGCCAGCAGACCGACCTCACCATCCGTGACGGCAACATCTCGCGGAAGCACTGCGCGGTGATCTTCCGGGGCGGGTCCTACTTCATCAAGGACCTCGATAGCACCAACGGCATCGAGTACAACGGCAAGCGCGTCGAGCACAAACGGGTCGAAGAGGGCGACGTCTTCTACCTCTGCGACTACGAGCTCCGCTTCACCTACCGCTGATCCCGCCCCGCGCCTCGCCCCGAAAATGAAGAAGGCGCCCCGTTGGGGGGCGCCTTCGAGAAGAGAGAAGCTGCTGCGGAGGCGGTCTCGGGCGGCGTTGAGAACCCGTAACCTTTTCAGGTGGGAAAGGTGGTTGACGGCTTCAGGCTTCTGACTGCGCTGTCAGCTTGCACACCACCATCAGGGACCGATCCCGGTTCTCTAGTTACCGGGTTCAATCGTGTGCCCTCACGCACACCGCAGCAACGTTTGGAATGATAGGGCGGCGGGCCCCCCGTTGCCAAGGGGGACCCGCAGATCGCGTGATCAGCGGCGGCGGCGGCGGAGGAGGGGCGCGCCGAAGGCGAGCGCGAAGAGCAGCGGGCTGAGGTTGGCCGAGCCGCTGGCGTCGCAGGCGCAGCCGGACTCCTCGGACTCGCCGTTCTCGCCGGAGCCGGCGTCGCCGCC
>CAUJDF010000105.1 GCA_963169045.1 Myxococcota bacterium | reverse complement strand
ACGGCCGCTGATCCCCGCCGCGCCGCCGGAGGGGCGGCGCCGCGCCCCGCCTCAGCGATCCAGGTCCAGCCCCACCACCAGCGCCGCCCCGCTCGTCAGGATGTCTTCGCCGATCGAGACGGAGAGGCTGCCGATGCCCGTGTCGACCACGGCGTTGAGCAGCTCGAGGTCGCCGAGGTCACCCACGATGTCGCCGGCGGCGGCGTCGATCTGCGCCTCGAGGGACGCCGCCGGGAAGGACAGCGCGCCGATGGTGATCGTGCCGGCGATGCCGGAGACGTCGGCGGTCGTGGGCGAGAACACCAGGTCCTGCCCGCCGTCGACCTCGAGGCGGCCGGTCACGGTCACCGTGCCGGTGATCACCCCGCCGCTGCCGGCGGCGTTGGCGGTGATCTCGACGGGCATCGACAGCTTCAACGTGTTCTCGGGCTCGCCGGCGGCGGCGCCGGCGATGGCGACCGATCCGACCGGCGCCAGCGAGAAGCGATAGAACCGCGCGCCCACCACCTTCGAGAACGACTGGCAGAACACCCCTTGCTGGCCGGCGAAGTACGCCGCGCGGCTGATGAGATGGAACGGCAGCTCGAGCTCGAGGTCGTCGCCCGTCAGCGACGCGTCGCCGGTGCTGCCCTCGAACGCGTAGGCGCGGGCGGTCAGTCGGCTGGCGCAAGCGTCCGCGACGCCGGTCGAGCTGAGCGTCACGTTCCACAGCGAGGTCAGCGTGTCGTGCGTCGTCGAGCTCTTGATGCTGGCGAGGTCGACGTTGATGCCCATCGAGAAGCCGTCGGTGCTCGTCCCGGAGCTGATCGACAGCGGCGCGTCGATGGCATCGTTCACCACGCCGGCGAGGGCGTCGATGAGCTCCGGTTCGTCGAGCGCGTACTCGTTGACGGCCTCGGTCAGGCAGTCGGCCTGCCCGGAGCACGAGAAGTCGAACAGGTCGTAGAGCGCGAAGCCGCACGCGATGACCGTGTTCAAGAACCAGGAGTTCACCGCCCAGTCGAAGTCGCCGACCGTCAGCGACACCGAGTCGATGTCGTCGATCTGGATGGCATCGCCATCCGTGCCGAGGGTGGCATCGAGGTGCCCGCTCAAGTCCGAGACGGTGAAGGACGCCTCGATGTCCATCGACGGGATGATGTCGATGAAGCAGCCGTTGTCGGTGATGGTCCACTCGAGCTCGGCGTGGGCCACCGCGCCGGGCACGTCGAAGTCGCTCTTCACCTCGCGGCCGGTCTCGAAGTGTCCGTCCACCGAGCGGCTCGTGAGCGGCACCTCGATGAACACATTGCGCAGCTTCAGGCGGTACGTGTTGCAGTTGCCGACGTACTCGTAGAGCTTCAGCGAGCCGATCAGGTCGAGGTGGTCGAGGCCGAACGCGTCGACGAGCTCCGGCGGCACGTCGGCGCCGACGCGGTCGAGGCCGTCGTTGATGCGCAGCGCGACCTTGCGCTGGTTGTAGTTCAGCATGACGTCCGCCGCCGACATCCGCACCGGCAGGGTGCCCACGGGCACCGCGACGGCGTCGTAGGTGCGCACCGGATCCAGCGCGGTGTAGCGGGTCCACGTCCCGACGTTCGTCTGACGGATGGGACGCGCCGACAGCGTGCCCTCGTCAGCCTCGACGGCGGCGCGCTGCTGCGCGGTGAACGGCGCCGGCGCCGCGGACGGCTGGACGCCGGCGAGCCGGACCTCGTCGGCCGGCACGGGATCGGGCGCGGCGGCGGCGAGCGCGGCGGCGGGGACGGCAGACAGACCGGTGACGAGCAACAGACGACGCATGGCGGACCTCCTCTGTGATGGCAGTGTGTGTGGGCTCGCAATGGCATTCGCCGGCCGGCCGCGCGTTCTGACGGCGCCCATCGTTTTTTTCGCCGGCTTCTGGCAGAAACCCGCGATCAGGAGAGCGCGCCGTGTCGTCGTCCGCCGACCAGTTCGACGCCCTCGGGGCGTTCCTCGCCCGACACGCGCACGTCTGGCGGCCGCGGCCGTTCTGCGAGCTGCCGGTCCCGTGGGAGGCCGACCACCCGGACGTCGCGGCGTTCGTCGACGGCGCGGGGCCCGAGCCGGCGGTCTGGCGCGCCTGGGAGGCGCAGACGCGGCGGCTCGCGGCGATGCCGGCCTTCCCGCCGGCGGTGCGGCTCGACCCGCGGTGGACGCGCGGCCTTCCGGGCCGGAAGGCGATGCAGATCGCGGGGTTCGCGGCGGCCTGCCCGGCGGCCCCGGCGCTCGTCGATTGGTGCGCAGGCAAGGGGCACCTTGGACGCACGCTGGCGCGCCTGTCCGGCGCCACGCTGACGGCGCTGGAGTGGGACGCGGCGCTGTGCCGCGCTGGCCAGGCGCTCTGCGACGCCGCCGGCGTGCCGGCCCGCTTCGTGTGCGCCGACGCCCTGCGCCCCGAGGCGGCCGAGGTGCTCGAGGGCTTCGTCGTGGCGCTGCACGCGTGCGGCGACCTGCACGCGGCGCTGCTGCGCGCGGCCGTCGCGCGCGGCGTCGCGGGGCTGGCGCTCGCGCCGTGCTGCTACAACCGCGGCGCGCCCGGCGCCCTGTCTCGGGCCGGCGCCGCCGCGGGCCTGACGCTCGACGCCGACGACCTCGACCTCGTCCATCGCGAGCAGGTCGTCGCCGGCCCGGCGGAGCGCGCGCGCACGCACCTCGAGATGGCGCGCCGCCTCGGCTACGACCTCCTGCAGCGCGAGGTGCGCGGCGTCGACGCGTATCGCTCCATGCCGCCGTTCCCGAGGGCGTGGCTCGCGCTGCCCTTCGACGCGTTCTGTCGTCGGTTCGCCGAGATCGACGCGCTCGACCTGCCGGGGGGCGACCTCGCCCGCTTCGAGCGCGCCGGCGCCGATCGATTGCAGCGCGTGCTCGCCCGCGACCGCGTGCGCGCGATCTTCCGGGCGCCGCTCGAGGCGTGGCTGGTGCTCGACCGCGCCGCGCTCCTGACCGAGCACGGCTACCGCGTCGAGGTCGGCACCTTCTGCGCGCGCGAGGTGACGCCGCGCAACACGCTGCTCCTCGCCGAGCGCGCGTAAACGCACGGCGTGTGGCTACACTCGCCGCATGCCACCCCTTCGCGCGCTGACCGCCCTCCTCCTCCTCGCCGGCCTCGCGGCGTGCGCTCGCGAGCTGAAGCCCCAGCCGCCGCCGCGGCTCGACCTCGTGAACACGCTCGCGCTCTTCCGCGAGGCGCCGGAGGCGTCGCCCGACCACGCCGCCGCCGAGGCCGCGCTGGAGGAGATGTCGAAGCGCGACGGCTGGCCCCAGCTGTTGCAGGCGGAGGTCGCCGCCGGGCGCCTCGCGGGGGCGAGCTTCGCGGCGGGCTGGGACGGCGCCTATACCGGCGTCGACGGGCTGCCCGCCGGCGATCTCGAAGCCGTGGAGTGGTACGCGCGCGCCGTCGTCATCGGCCGGCCCCGGCCGACGCGGACCTACGGCGACTGGCGCGAGCACGCGGCCGCGCTGGGCCTCGAGGTCGGCGAGCTCGTGGGCGTGCTGCTGCGCGCCCCCGACGTCCGCGACTGGGGTCGGTACGGCGCCTCCGAGCTGCCGACGTTCGAGCCGGTGCACGCCACCACGCGCTGGGGGACCTTCGTCGTGCTCGACGGCGACCGCGTACGGCGCGTCATCCGTGTCCTCGACCGGCACCTCTACTGGCCCAACGCGCGCTTCGACGAGGGCGAGGCGTCGGACTTTGCCCCCCACCCCACCGAGCCGCCGCTGCAGCTCGTCTCGCGAGTGGCCGTGGAGCGGGCGCTCGAGCACGCGCGCGCCGGCGGCGGCGGCGCGTGGGCGCAGGCGGAGATCCTGGGCATCGTCGGGTCCCCCGCGGAGGCGGCGTGGCTGGCGCCGGAGCTCGCCGCCGTCGCGGAGGAGCGCGCGGCCCTCGACGGGCTGATCGGGACGCTCGAGGCGACCCCCGACGACCTGCAGGCGATCGGGGCGGTCGCCGCCGCGCTCGAGGAGATGAGGCGCCTCGGCCGCGCCCCCACGGACGAGCAGCGCGCGCGGCTGCGACCGGTGATCCACGACGTCGGCCGGCAGCTCGACGTCGCGCGGCAGGCGGCGTCCCGCGAGGGCCGCTTCGCCACCGCCGCCGCCCTGCTGCGCCTCACGGCGAACATCGGCGCCCGCCCCGAGTCAGACGTGCCCTACGTCGACGCCGAGCGGCTCCTCGGGGCGAGCCCCCCGCCGGACGAGGCGGACCGCACCGGGCTCATGCGCCTCGCGCGGGTGTACGTGCCCGCGCTCGACGGCCCCGACTGGCCGCACCTCCGTGGGCAGATCGTCGAGCTGTTCTGGCACGCCCAGGGCAACGAGATGGGCCTGACCGAGGTCGGCCTCTCGCTCGGACAGGCCCACGTATGGACCAGGTTCGCCGAGACGCGCCTGCGGGTCTCCGCGGACGTCGCCGAGTTCACCTACGCGCCCCGGGTCACGCTGCGGCGCGAGATGGCGACGTTTCAGCGCGAGGGCACGTCGGCCAACCCGGCGTGGGCGGCCTGGCAGGCGCAGGTGCGCGCCGCGCGGGGCAGGGTCGACGAGAAGGCGCACGCGCTCGGCGTCTGGCGGTCGTACGGCGCGCCCGAGGCGACCACGTCGGAGACGACGTTCCAGGACATCGAGCTGCGCGGCGAGGGCGCGGACCGCCGCGGGGTCGGCGTCGTCCGCACCGTCACCACGACCAACGACACCGCCGCGCAGGCCTTCGGCGCCCACGAGGCGGCGCTGCGCGCCGAGTACGACGCCGCAGTGGAGGCCCACGACGCGCTGCTGCGGCAGGCGCCCGCCGCCGACCTGGCGCGGAGCGAGCTCGCGACGTGGTCGCACGACGTCGAGGTCCAGCGCTGGGAGGGCCGCCTGGTCCACAGGGTGCGCCTCGAGGGCGGCGTCCCGCGGGAGGCGCTGACGACGTACTCGTCACCCATCGAGGGGATCCGCGTCGCCGCCGATCCCGCGCACGGCGTCGAGGGACGCGACACCTTCATGAACGCGGACGGCGTGCGCGCCGAGGCGGAGCGCGTCCTGGGCTTCACGCTGGCACACGAGGTCATCAGGCTCTGGCGACAGGAGATCCGCGACCGCATCGCCGCCGACGTCCGCACGCGGGGAGCGAAGTGGTCCGCCGCGGATCGGCGCCTCGAGCAGCAGATGCTGGAGCACGTGTTCGTCGAGCGAGCCGGAGTGTCGCCGCTCGGTCTGCGCCTGAACCCGGGGCCCTACCACGCGCTGCGCGCGCTCTGACTCAGCGACGCGTTCCTGTTGCATTGAGGGCCCGCCCGACGGACCATGCCCGCGGCTCACCCGACACCCCGGAGGTACACATGGGCCTGCTCTCGCGTCTCGTCGGCAGCGTCACCCCGGCCAAGAAGGCCAGCGACGACGTCCTGTTGCTCCACGGCATGCTGCTCATGGCCGGCGCCGACGGCCAGATCGAGCAGAAGGAGATCCAGACCGTCCAGGCCTACTTCTTCACGCTGCCCGAGTTCCAGGGGAAGGACTTCGGCGACCTGCTGCAGCAGGCGAACAAGATCGTCCACAAGCACGGGAACCTGAAGGAGTCGGTCAAGGCGCTCGGCGAGATCTCGAGCCCGGTCGTGAAGAAGAAGCTCTTCGTCGTGGCCGCCGACATCGCCATGTCCTCCGGCGACGTCGACGAGTCCGAGGACGCCCTGCTCGAGACGATGCAGCGCCTGCTCGGCATCGACGACGGCTTCGCCACCCGCTGCCTCGAGATCCTCGGCGCCAAGTACGCCCGCTGATCAGTTCTCGGGGATCAACTCCACCTCGACGAACAGGATGTTCCGGCTGCCCTGGGCGCTCGTGTCGACCGGCCAGGGCTCGCCGGCGAAAGCGGCGTCGCGCAGGTCCTCGGTGCCGACGACGACGCGGCCGATCGAGTCGTCGAAGGCGGCGTCCTCGTCGGTCAGGTTCAGCTCGAGGCGCAGGTCCGCGCCGGGCTGCAGCGGCACCCCCTGCCAGACGACGTTGCCCCAGAACGGGCGGTACTCGTTGTCGATCACCCACAGCGGCACGGCGCGGACGAGCGCGCCGTCGAGCGTCAGCGAGGCCTGGCCGAAGGCGTCGGGCGCGGCCGTCGCGTCGATCGCCAGCCTCGCGATGACGTTCACGAGCGCCAGGTAGGGATCGGGGCCGAGCAGCGCGCCGGTGACGCGCTGGACGGTGTCGGCGGTCGCGCTGCCGAAGCCGTCCCAGTTCGTGCGGTCGGCGTCGATGTAAGGGCGAAGGGTCACGGTGCCGAGGCGGACCGTGTAGACGGGCACCTCGCAGGTGCCCGCGGCCGTGCAGACGAACCCGTCGTCGCAGCCCGACACCTCGCAGTGCGGCACGCAGGCGCCGACCCACGCGCATATCCACGACTGCCTGCAGTCCGCGTCGACCGCGCACAGCTCGAGGCACGTCGTCTGTCCGCCGCCCAGGTCGAAACAGCCCGCGTCGCCGCAGTCCCCGTCTTCGCGGCAGTCGACGGCGCAGAAGCCGCCGGGGACGTCGGGCAGGCAGCTGCCGGCGAGGCAGTCGGCGTCCTCGCGGCAGGCGCCCGCGGGGCCCGAGCGGGGCACGCACGCCCCGCGCTCGCAGCGCTCGCCGGCCGGGCACGTCGCGTCGTCGTCGACGAGCCCGTCGCAGTCGTCGTCGCGCCGGTTGCAGACCTCGCGGGGCACGGGACCGCACGCGCCGCACGCGTTCGTCACCCCCTCGTCGACTTCGCCGTCGCAGTCGTCGTCCTCGCCGTTGCACTGCTCGCGGGGCGTGGCGCCGCACGCGCCGCACGCGTTCGTCACCCCCTCGTCGATCGCGCCGTCGCAGTCGTCGTCCTCGTCGTTGCAGCGCTCGTCGGCGACGTCGCCGCAGGCGCCGCACGCGTTGACCACGCCCTCGTCGATCGCGCCGTCGCAGTCGTCGTCGGTGCCATTGCACCGCTCCTCGGGGACGTCGCCGCAGGTGCCGCACGCGTTCGACACGCCCTCGTCGGCGACCCCGTCGCAGTCGTCGTCCCGGCCGTCGCACCGCTCGGGACGCGGCTGGCAGCCGGCGTCGACGCACGCGCCCGTCGCGGCTTCGCACGCGCGGCCGGCGGGGCAGCCCACCTCGACGCAGCTCGGCTGGCACGTGTTGGCGCCGTCGCTGCTCGCGAGGCAGACCCAGCCCTTGCGGCACTGCGCGCTGCCGGCGCAGGGGACGAGGCAGACGCGGCGCCCGTCGGGCCCGCGTCCGCAGACCGTGCCGCGGGCGCACGCGACGTCGTCGTCGCAGGTCAGGACGCAGTAGCCGTCGGGCGCCGCCCCGCACTCGCCGCTGGCGCACTGCTCGTCGGCGCCGCAGGCCTCGGCGGGACCGCGGCCCGGCGCGGATGCGTCGCCGCCGCTCGCGTCGGGCGCGGCGGCGTCGCCGGCGACCCGCGCGTCGGCGGCCCCTGCGTCGCCGGCGGCCCCTGCGTCGCCGGCGACGTGCGCGTCGGGCGGCGTCGCGCTCCCGTCGTCGCCGCCGCCCCGCTCGTCGGGCGCGCAGCCCCAGCGGCCGTCCGCGTCGGCCCGGCACCGGAACCCGTCGGCGCACGCCAGCTCCGCCTGCCGGCAGTCGCCCTCACCGACGGGGCGCGCGCCGCCGCCTTCCTCGCCGCACGCCACGAGCACGAACCACCACGGCAGGACCCACCCCGACGAACGCATCGCTCACCTCCCCCGCGCGGGCAAGGTGCATGGCATGTCTCGTGGGTGTCAAGCGGACGGGCGGGTCACTCGGGCTGGATCTCGGCGGCGACCTCGCACCACGGCGTCCACTCGTGCTCGGCCTCGGTGTCGTCGACGACGTCGCGCTGGGCGCAGGGCTCGTCCTCGCTCCACGCCTTCCAGTCGCCGGCGCGGCCGATGCTCGCCGCGTAGTCGGCCCAGCGCTGGTAGCCGCCGCCCTGCGCCCGGAACACGGTCGGCGCGCGGCACTCCCCCTCGGCGGCGATCTCTTCCGAAGCCATGCGCATCACGATGTCGTACATGGCGGCGTTGCTGCTGTTCCAGCAGCACGTCTTGCTCTTCGTGTACTCGAGCTCGGCGAGCACGAAGTCCTCGAGCTCGCGGAACTCGGCGTCGACGGCATGGCGCGTGCGGCCGAAGGCGTCGCTCTCGAGGTCGTAGAGCGCCGAGAAGGCCTCCTCGCGGCGGATGCGGGCGGAGCAGCTCGCCGGGAAGCGGCGCAGGTGCGCGCGGGCGTCCTCGATCTGGGCGAGCAGGACGTCGCGCTTCTCCTCGGGGCCGACCTCGCGCAGGATCTCCTCGAAGCGGGCGACGCGCGCGGCGATCTTCGCCGTGTCGCTGGCGTCGACGAACGCGGCGCGGTCGGCGGCGGTGACCACGTTCACCCAGCGGCCGTCGACGGCCTTGGCGCTGCGCCACCGCTTCATGCCGCCGCCGAGCTTCGCGTAGGGCACGCCGTCGTCGCCGACGTCCGGACCGCCGGTGTACATGTTCGTCAGGTAGTGGCGGCTGGCCTCGGCGCTGTCCCACTTGGCCTGGCGGCGCGGCATCGAGCCGCTGATGAGCTCGACGGCGAGCACGTCGGCCACCGGCTTCTCGACGTTCTTCACGACGAGGGTGTGTCCGATGCCTCGGCGCTGCCAGCGCTCGATCAGCACGTCGCCCTCGCGGGTGGCTTCGGGCGCCAGGTTGAAGGTGTTCTTCGGGTCGGCCAGGTTGATGGAGCCGAAGTAGCTCAGCGCGAAGATCATGAAGTAGCCGACGCGCTTGTTGAGGAAGAGCTCGTCGAAGTAGGCACCTGCGCGTGCTCCGGCAAAGAGGAACTCCTGCGCATCGTCCTGGCTGCCGCCGAGCTTGCGGCCGCGCAGCTTCGCGTCGCTCGGCCAGCCCTCGGCCTGCCAGGTGGCGGCCTTCGACGAGTGGTCGGCGTAGAGCGCCTTGAAGCGCGGCGTGTCGGCGTAGCGACCGGCGGCGGTGCGGAAGCCGAAGTGGCCGAGGTACAGGCGGTTGCCGCGCGCGTCGGTCGCCTCGAGGAAGAACGGCAGCTGGTACCAGCTGGCGAACGTCGCGCGCAGGAAGATGGCCGTCTCGGCGCACTCGATGGCCGGCGCCGGCAGCGTCTTCCCGTAGGGCGTCGTCATCTGGTAGGTCGGGTAGCCCCACTCGCCGTCGATGCGGGGCATCGACTTGATCCACAGGGCGTACTTGGCGTTCCAGTCGAGGCCCGAGTCGGCGGGCCACGCGACGCCCGCCTTGCGCGCGGCGGCGGTGTCGACGTCCTCCCAGGCGTTCTTGACCTCCCAGACCGCCGTGTCGGTCCGATCGGCGCCGACCGGCAGGCCCTTCTGGCCGAGCAGGCTGTCTTCCTTCGCGTCCGGCTCGGCCGCCGGCTCGAAGAAGGCCTTGCCGTCCTCCTCGGGGCCCGGCGCGATGGTCTCGCCCGTCGGCGTCGCCTCGCAGCCCGCCAGCACGAGCAGCCACAGCATCCACTTCGCAGCGCGCATCATGTTCCGCTCCCTGAGTCGCGGCAGCCCCTCAACAAGAAACGTGCCACGCGCACGCCCCGCCGGACAAGGGCCGCGAGCGGACGGGCGCAGCGGCCGGTGGCCAGCGCGGTGGCCATCGGACGGGGCGCGGGCTTACACTGGCCGCCGTGCCGATCCGCTTCACCCGCGAGCCGCTCCTCGACATCGTCCGCCACCTGCGCGCGGCCGTCGCCGCCGGCCCGGCCACGATCGAGGTGCCCGATCCGGATCTCGGCCGCGGGCTGTACGCCGGCGAGGTGGTGGGCGGGCTCGTGCACCGACCGTTGCGCCAGTGGTGCGACCTCGCCGAGTGCCTCGGCTGCCGCCTGCGCACGCCGCGCCCGGCGGGCGAGACGCATGTCGCGCTCACCTTCGAGCGCCTCGGCCCCGAGGCCCCGTGGCACGGCCCGGCCGAGGGCGACCGGTGCGAAAAGTACGGAACCGACTCGGAATTCGCCCGCGTGCGCAAGCTCGAGGACGCCGGCTTCCTGCTGCCGCTGCTCGAGGCGATCGACCGCGTCCCGCCGCCGGCGCGCGCGCTCGTCCTCGGCGTGAACCGCGGCGACGAGCTCGAGGCGCTGCCGCCACAGACGCGCGTCGTCGGCGTCGACCATGCGCCGAGCGCCATCGAGGCGGCGCGCGCCCGCTTCCCCGGCCAGCGCTTCGAGGTCGCCGATCTGAACGCGCTTTCCGACGACCTCGGACGCTTCGACCTCGTCCTGTGCATCGGCGCGTTGCAGAGCCCCGGCGTCGAGGACCGAGCGCTGCTCCACCGTCTCGTGCAGCAGCACCTCGAGCCCACCGGCGCGCTGGTGTTCGGCTTCCCGAACTCGCGCTTCCGCGACGGCGAGGTCGTCTACGGCGCCCGGATGCGCAACCTGCGCGAACCCGATCTGTCGACGGTGGTGACGGAGCTGGCGTTCTATCGGCGCTACCTGCATCAGCACCGCTTCCGCACCTATGTGACCGGCAAGTACGACCTGCTGCTGACGGGCGTCCGAGGCGCCTGAAGCGGCGAGCGCGCGGCCGCGACCGAGAGTGGCTCGACAGCGGGGCCGAAGCTGTGCGACGACGAGCCTTCGATCCGAAGGGAGGCGAAGGTGAAGAAGGCGATCTTCGCGACGCTGTTCGTCGGCGCCGCGGCCACGGCGGCCTGGTTCATCGTGCAGAGGACGGGCGGCGGCGGCGCGCCGTCCCTCGCGGCGGCGCTCGACGCCCCGCACACCGTCGCGGTCGTCGGCGCGGAGGACCTCGACCAGCTCGCGAAGGAGGCCGACTCGCTGCTGCGGGAGCTCCCCGAGGCGCTGCGCAAGGACGCGCCGCCGGAGCTGCTCGACCCCGCGAAGCGCAACGAGAAGCTCGGCTTCGATCCCACGACGGCCCAGGGCTGGCAGTCGATCGGCGTCGACCCCGCCGCGGGCGTCGCCGTCGCCGTCGACGCGCGGTTCATGCGCGGCAAGGAGCCCATCCCGCTGATCCTGGCGCGCATCACCGACCGCGAGAAGCTCGTGGCGGCGCTCAACGCGAAGGGGGCGAGCTTCGCCTTCGCCGATCAGAAGGGGCCGAGCGAGATCGCCACGTCGAGCGACGAGCGGATGCTGTGGGGCAAGCGCGGCGACATGACGGTCGTGATGCCGCTCGCGAAGGGCGCGGACGAGGCCGCGCTCCGCGCGCAGTTCGACGCGTTCCTCGGCGGATCCGGGCCGGCGCTGGCCGGCGACGAGGCGTTTCGCGCCGCGCTGAAGGACGGCGCGCCGCGGCCGCGCGTGTGGACGTTCGCCTCCTCGGCGGGCGTCGCGCAGCTGCCGGGCCTGAAGGACGAGGCGCCCGCGGACATCGTCTCGTTCTACACGCAGCGCTTCCGGGCGCTGGCGTTCAGCTTCGGGCCGAAGGCGGGCAGCTTCCGCCTGCTCACCGACGGCGAGGGCGCCAAGGCGCTGCGCCAGATCGCCGTGCCGCGCCGCAGCGCGCCGAAGATGTCGCGCTACTTCCCGAAGGAGGGCTGGGCCGTCTCGCGCCTGAGCATCAACCTGACGGACCTGTTCGATGGCATCCAGGCGCTCATCCCCCCGTCGAAGGGCGACATCAAGGGCCAGATCCTGCTCGGCAAGAACTTCCTGCCGATGGCCATCGGCGCGTCCTACGACGACCTCGCCGCCGGCTTCACGGGCCACGTCGCGCTCGGCATGGAGGTGCCCAAGGCGCCCGCGCAGACGCCGAAGATCCTCGTGGTCATCGGCGTCGCCGACAAGGAGAAGGCCGACACGGTCGTCAAGGCGCTGCTCGGCCGCGCGAAGGACGGCGGCGTCGAGTCCGAGGCGCTGGAGATCAAGGGCCACCCCGGCTACCGGATCACCCGGGGCAGCGCGACGACGACGGTCGTGCGCGCAGGCGACGTGATGCTCGCCGCGCTCGACCCGGCCACCGTGGAGGCGGCGCTCGACCGCGCGGACGACCTGTCCGGCACGCCCGCCGGCAAGGCGCTCGACGGCGACGCCATCTACGCGATGGGCGTCGGCGCCGGCTGGATGGACGCCGCGCTCGCCAACGCCGGCGGCGAGCTCGGCGCCGGCGAGCTCGAGCTCATGAAGAAGTACCTGCCGTCCGAGGGCTTCGCCGCGACCGTCGAGCTCGACGACCAGGGCCTGAAGACCGGTGGCAGCAGCGGCGGGGTCACCGTCGCGGCGATGACCGGCATCGCCGCCGCCGTCGCCATCCCCTCGTTCCTCAAGTACCAGCGCCGCTCGAAGACGAGCGAGGCGACGATGAACCTCCGCAAGCTCTTCGACAGCGCGGTGTTCGCCTACAACGAGGACCAGGTCGACGCGGAGGGCAACCGGCTGCCGCGCCAGTTCCCCCCGAGCGCCCCGCTCACGCCCGCCGAGGACTTCTGCAAGCAGGGGCGCGACCGCTACGAGCCCGACCCGGACGCCTGGCGCCACCCGGCCTGGAAGGCGTTGAACTTCGCCGTCGAGTCGCCCCACCGCTATCGCTACGAGTTCATCTCCTCCGGCACCGGCCCGGACGCCGCGTTCACCGCGCGCGCCATCGGCGACCTCGACTGCGACGGCGTCTACGCGACGTTCGAGCGCGTCGGGACCATCGACGCCCAGGGCAACGTCAACGGCGGCGCCGGCCTCTACACCGAGAACGAGCTCGAGTAGTCACTCGAGGTGGATGGCGCGGGGGCGCACCCGGCGCGCCCACGCCGCGATCTCCTCGATCTCGGCCCGGGTCGCCACCGCCACGCAGCCTTTCGTCCAGTCGAACAGCCGCCCGAACCAGCCGCCGAGCTTCCTCGGCGGGCCGTGGACGCCGACGGCGCCGCCGGTGAAGCCGAGCCTTCGCTGCGCCGGCGTCGGGTAGGCCAGCGGGATGAACGTCCAGAACTTCGCCGAGGCCCGCGGCGCGCCGAGCGGGTAGGTGCCGAGCGGCGTGCGGCCGTCGCCCTCGCGCTCCTTGCCGAGGCCGCCGCGGCCGAGCGCGACGGGGTACGTGCCGGTCGTGCGCCCCTCCTCGCAGCGGTGCAGGACGCGCTGCGCCGTGAGGACGACGATCGACGTGCCGCGGTCCGCGCACGGATCGGCGGCGTGGGCGGGCCACGCGAAGGCGAGGAACAGCAGGGCGGCGAAGCACCTCATCGCGCCCCCGAACCGCGCCGGGCCGCCGATTCCTTCCCGCCGGTCAGCGCGGCTCTTCGTTGGGGCACTCGCCGTCGGCGCGCAGCCGCTCGCAGGACTTCGCCGCGCACTCGGCACAACACACCGCGCAGGAGGGGTTGCCCTCGCAGGCGGCGGCGAGGCGCGGCGTCTGCCCGGCGAGGGCGGGGTCGTCGGCGCAGCAGCGGCCGATGTTCGCGAAGCACGCGGCGCAGTCTTCGACGGGGTCGCAGCGGCAGCCCGGCACCGATGTGTCGGGCGCGGCGACCGCCGCGTCGGTCGCGGCGGTCGCATCGGGCGGCCGCGCGTCGCCCGCGCCGGCGCGCGCGCCGCCGTCGCCGCACGCGGCGAACAGCACCGGCAATGTGACGAGCAGGCGGCGCATGGGTCGTCCATACACCGCGCCGCGCCCGCCCGTCAAAGGCCGATTGTCCGCCCCCCGGCGGAGTGCTACGGTCCGGCGGGTGAAGCGCGCCACGTCCCTGCTGGTCTGTCTCTTGCTGTCTCGCGCGGCGCTCGCCGACCTCTGGACGAACGGCGGCCCCGTCCAACAGATGGCGACCGCGCCGCTCGCCACCGACGCGCTCGCGATGCTGCCGGGGCTCGTCGAGGCGGTGCAGTTCGATCCCTCCACGTGGACCTTCGTTCACCACCTCGTCGAGTGCGCGCTCGAGGCCGACCAGTCGGTGACGCTGCCCACCGAGCCGGAGCCGACGACCTTCCACGGTGGCATCGGCCTCGCGCCGGCGTGGGCCGACGCGCCGTGTGACGTCGAGTGCCAGGAGTGGGTGTCGGCGTGCATGTTCGCGCGGGCCAACGCCTATGGCATCCCGGTGATCATCCACGCCCGCGGCACCCACCCGGCGCTCACCGAGAGCGTCGACGACCTGCGGCGTTATCCCATCGAAGAGGGCGCCTTCTTCGGCAACATGTTCACCGACCCGCCGCGGGAGTATGCCTGCCGCGGGACGGGCGACGACCCGCTGTCGCTGACGTTCCGGGCCTGTACGCTGCCGGGCAACCGGTGTGGCCTGCAGGTGGTCGGACCGTGCGACCGCGCCTGCGAGGGGACGGACGCGGCGAACGGCGACGCCCGCACCGCCTGCCACACCCGCGCGCGGAGCGGGGACGAGTGGCCGGCGCCGTCGCAGCGGTACGAGCGCGTCGTCACCGTGTACCTGCGCCGCAGCACGATGGCACCCGCCGCCGACGCCCTCCCCTGCGAGGCGGCGCCCGGCCGCGACGCCCCGCCCGAGCGCCCGCGCGCCGCCGCCCCCGCCGCCGGCGCCCAGTGCGACAATGACGACGACTGCGCCGACGCCGCGCTCGTCTGCGACGCGCGCGCGCCCGGCGGCCGCTGCACGGCGCCCTGCCCCCCCTCGCTCGACCGCCTCGAGGAGGCGGCGGCGTGCGGCGGCCCCGGCACGACGTGCCTGAACGGCGTCGGCGGCCCCTACTGCACGTCGACGTGCACGCCGGGCGGCGACGACTGCGCCCGCGGACAGATCTGCACCGGCTTCTGGTTCTTGCAGCCCCAGGCGCAGCCCGACCAGCCGGGCTGCTTTCCCTACTGCGTCGACGACGCCGACTGCCCGCCGACCACCGTCTGCAACCCGCGTCACGGCGGCTGCGGCGCGCCGGTCGATCTCGACGCGCTGCCCGACGGCGAGCCCTGCACGCTGGCGGCCGAGGGCAACTTCCCGCCCGCGGTGCCCTGCCGCGGCGCCTGCCTGCGCGTCGGCGCCGATCCCACCCAGGGCATCTGCGCCAGCCTCTGGAACACCGCGGTGAACCCGACCTGCCCCGACGACCCGGATCACATCTCCCCGCTCACGCGCAACGGGGACGAGCTCGGCGTCTGTGTGTTCCGCGCGTGCCGCGGCGACGACGACTGCAGCGCGCCGCTGCGCTGTCGCGGCGGCGCGCTGCCCGGGCAGCCGCGAAGGTGCGAGTACCCGCCGCCATAGGCGGGTGTCTCACAGCGCCGGGCGTCTCAGTCTTGTGGGAAGACCCCGTCAGCGGAGCGGCCGCCACGCGGCGCCGGGGAACTGCCCGCCCGACGGCGGCGCGCTCGCCAGCACGTATGCGGCGCGGCGGTTCTTCGCCTCGTCCGTCTCGTCGGCGGTCGACACCGCGAGCACCGACTCCCCGAAGCCCTGGTAATACACCGGCAGGCCGATGCCATGCTTCTTGAAGTACTCGGCGATGGCACGGGCGCGCTTCTCGCTCAGCGCCAGGTTGTCGCCGCTGCCGCCCACGGTGTCGGTGTAGCCGGCGACGTAGACGGCGCCTTCGACCTTGATGCCGGCCTTGCCGAGGTCGCGCTCGAAGCGGGCCATCTCCTTGCGCGCGAGCTGAATGGCCTGGTCGAGCTTGTGGGCCTCTTCGGCGCGGACGTCCCACTTCGCCGTCTCGAAGACGACGTCCTCGTGCGGGATGTCGATCGACCAGACCGCCACGCGGACCGCCGTCCAGAACTCGTGCTGGTCGTGGAACTTGAAGTCGGCAACCGCGGCCTCGGTGCCCGCCGGCATGTCCCAGCGGATCTCCACGGGCTTGCCGGCCTCGCTGTCGGGCAGATCGACGCGGCGCTCGACGGCGATCTCGCCGCTGCGGTCGCGGATGACGATCTCGACCGCCGACAGCGCGCGCGTCGGCGTCGCGACCGCGCGCCGCTCTTCGAGCTGGATGTCCTTCTTGTCCATCTGGACGTCGAAGCGCGGCAGGCTGTTGATCACGAGCTCGGCGTTGCTCTCGCCCTTCGCGGCGCCCTCGCGCCACGCGAGCGCCGCCCGCCAGCGGCTCTCGCCCTTCGGCACGGGGAACGTCAGCTCCTTCTGCTCGCCGGCCAGCAGCTTGCCGACCTTGAACGTGCGCCCCTTGCCCTTGTCGGGGGACAGCGTCACCGAGACGTCGCCGAGGTCCGCGTTGGCCACCAGCGTCAGCGTCGCCGGGGTGCCGTCGGTCACCACCTCGGTGAGGCGGTACTGCAGGCTCGCGTCCTGGGCCGGCGCGGCAAGCGGCAGGACGAGCAGGGAGAGGGCCAGCCACCACGTTCGCATCGTTCGCTCTCCGGCATGAGGCGGCGCGAGTGTAGTCACTCCGCGGGCGGCGGGTCGAGGGCGCGCCGCAGGCGGTCCACGGGCGCCGCCGTGCGCGAGCGGAACGCCGCCCCGAGCACCTCCGTCAGCAGCGCGTCGGCGTCGGCGCCCTCGAGGTGCAAGCCGCCGCCGGCCTCGGCGATGAGACGGTGCTGGGGCAGCACCACGTCCTCGTAGTCCTGCGTGACGTCGTGGCGCACGCCGAAGCCGGACGGGTGGGTCGTCAGCACGTGGACCCGACCGCCGGCCCGCTGGAACGCGCCGACCTCCTCGACGCAGTCGCGCGCCGACGGGTCGTGGTCGGCGGCGTCCGAGACGACGAGCATCAGGCGGATGGCCTCGGGGCGCCACGCGGCGCCCGCCGCCGCGCCGATGCCGCCGCACAGCCACTCGGGGCGGTCGACGTCCACCGCGGTGCTCGTCGCCTGGATGTCATCGAGAAAGGCTTGCAGATCGGACACTTCCGCCGTCAGCGGCTGCACCTGCAGGCGCAGGCCGCCCGGCTCGCGCCGGTCGCGGAACACGACGACGCCGACGCGCGCCGTCGGGCTCACCACACGCAGCGCCTTCACCGTCGCCTTGAGGTCGCGGCGCGCCGCTTCGAGGCTCGGCGCCATGGAGCGGGTGCCGTCGACCACCAGCATCACGTCCACGGGGCTCGCGGTGTGCGGGTCGAGGTCGGCGAGCGTCGCCGCCGCGGCGCCGCGGAGCGCCGCGAGCTCCGTGCCGCGGGCGTCGGCGGCCGCCGTCGCCTGGCGCAGCGCCTCCTCGAGCGCGCGCACCTGATCGCTCTGCGCCTTCAGCGCGCGCTCCGCCTGCCCCTTCTCGGCGGCCTCCTGCAGCATCGCGCGCTGCGCCGCCTCGCGCTTCGCCTGCTCCGCCGACTGCGCCTCGGTCGCCTTCGACAGCGAGGCGCGCACGTTGAGCACCACGACGAGGAACAGCAGCAGCACGCAGCCGAGCGCCGTCGTCAGGATGTCGGCCAGCGACGTGCCGAAGCTCTCGCCGTGGTCGCGCCCGCGGCGGCGGCGCTTCACGTCCCGTCTCCGCGGCGCGTGCGGACGACCGTCAGCGGCGCGTCGCCCTGCTCGCGCAGCTTGCGCAGCTCGCCCTGGACCTCGGGCAGCGCGCGCCGCGTGGCCCGCGCCGCCTCCACGATCTCGCCCAGGCCGTCGGTGAACGCGGCGGCCTCGGCCATGCGCGTCGCCACCCGGCCGAGCGCCTCGTCGACGCGGCGCAGGTTGCGCTCCATGCGCTCCACGCTCTCGTTCACGCGGTCGAGCGCCCGCTCCTCGGGGGTCTGCTGCGCGAGCGTGCCGAGGTCGAGGTGGCCCACGAGGCCCGCGCCGACGGTGGCGTCGATGGCGTCGAGCAGCCGCCGGTCCCGCGCCTCGAGCCCGACCTCGACGAGCTTCAGCGGCAGCACCAGCACGAGCGCCAGCAGCGTCGTGTCGAACGCGATCGACAGGCCGTTCACCGTCGGCGTCAGGGCCATCAGGTCCGCGCCGCCGCTGGCGATCACGCCCTCCATGCCCTCGATGGCCTGGGCCATGCCGAAGACGGTGCCGAGGAAGCCGGTGAGCGGCAGCAGCCACATCACCGCGGTGAGCGCCTTGTACTCGCTCTCGATGCGGTCGTAGGCGCGGTCGAGCTGCGTCTCGGCGACCTTGAGCACCTCGTCGCGGCTCGGACGCGCGTTGCGGAAGTAGTTGAGGATCGAGCCGAGCACCGGCGCCGCGAGGCTGTCGCGGATGGGCAGGAGCGCCGCGGCGTGGTTGTTGATCTGGTCGCGGTCGAGGCCCTCGACGAGCAGCGCCCGGCAGCCGCCCAGCGCCTGGCGCTCGCCGGCCTGGACGAGCACGCGTCGCAGCGCGTGGCCGAGGCCCCAGAAGAACAGGCCCATCGTCAGGGGCTGGCAGAAGCCACGGTCGAGCAGCAGCGCCGCCAGCCGGCCGTCCCGGGGCAGCAGCGCCGTCGCCAGCGCGTACACGCCGGCCGTCCCCGCCAGCGCGAGCAGCGGCGGCAGGGCGCGCGTCCAGGCGCCGAGGAGCGGCGAGGCCGAGAGCATGCGGGGCGCCAGGCGGAGCGTGTCGGTGTTCATCGTTCCCTCTCGAACAACGGGAGGCGACGCAAGATTCGCCCGTCCGATTCAACGAAGATCCATGGTGGCGTAGACTGCCGCCATGCGAACTCTCTTCTTCTCGGCCTTCATGCTCGCCGCCGGCGTCGCCGCCGCGGCTCCCTGCGCGGCCCCCGACGAGTGCCGCGCCCGCTGCGACAAGGGCGAGGGCGCGGCCTGCCTGGCCGCCGGCGACGCGCTCGCGAAGACCGACGGCAAGGCCGCGCTCGCCGCCTTCCGCAAGGCCTGCGAGGTCGGCGTCGCCAAGGGCTGCACGAAGGTCGCCTTTCGCCTCGTCGCCGGCGGCGCGCGCGATCTGGGCGAGGCCCGCGCGCTCTTCCAGAAGGCGTGCGACGGCGGCGACGCGCCGGGCTGCGCCAACCTCGCCGCGTTCTACCAGGACGGCGAGGGCGTGCCGCGCGACGCGGTGAAGGCGGCGGCGCTGTACGAGAAGGCGTGCCGGGCCGGCGACGCGTTCGCCTGCGGGGCGCTCGGCTTCATGTACCGGCAGGGCGAGGGCGTGCCTGGCGACGCCGACAAGGCCGCGAATCTGCTGCAGAAAGGCTGCGACGGCGGCTCGCCCAGCGCGTGCGGCGCGCTCGGCGTGGTGCGCGCGGAGGGCGGTGACGCAAGGCAGGCGGCCGAGCTGTTCGCCCGCGCCTGTAAGGGTGGTTACGGCCCCGGCTGCTTCCTGCTCTCCGAGGCGATGAAGACGGGCCGGGGCGTCGCCGCCAACCCCGAGGGCGCCGCGAAGCTGCGCGCCCGCGCCTGCCAGCTCGGCGTCTCCGAGGTCTGCGGGCGCTGATCAACCCTTTCGGACGGCGACGAACAGGACGTGGCGCCCGCCCTTGCGCCCGCGCGCGCGCGCCTGGCGCGTCTCGACCCTCAGGCCGACGGCCCGCAGCCGGCGCTCGTAGGCCGTGCTCGGCCCCGCCGACCAGACGACCGCGACGCCGCCCGGCGAAAGCGACCGCGCCAGCATCGCCGCGCCGAGCTCGTCGTACAGGCCCTCGTTCTGCTTCACGGTGAACGCCTCGGGGCCGTTGTCGACGTCGAGCAGGACGACGTCCCAGCCGCCCTGCCCCAGCGCGAGCCGCACGTCGCCCTCGAACAGGCGCGCGCGCGGGTCCTCGAGCGGCCGCTCCGCGAGCTCCGCGAGCACGCCGCGGTTCCACGTGATGATCGGCGGCAGCAGCTCGGCGACGGTCACCTCGGCCGCGGGGAAGGCGTCGAGCGCCGCGCGCAGCGTGTACCCGAGGCCGAGGCCGCCGACGAGGACACGCGCCGCCGCGCCGCGGACCTTCGCCGCCACGTGCGCCATCGCCTCCTCGGAGCCGTGCGCGCCGCTGCACATGAGCGACCGGCCGCCGACCCGCACGATGAGGTGGCCCTGCTCGCGCAAGAGCTCGAGCGACTTGCCGTCGGGCGTGGTGGCGCTGTCGAGGACTTCGCGTGGATTCATCGGTCGGCAGGGTACACGCTTCTTGCCACGCCGGCGGAGGGCGGCCGACACTGCCGCCGATGGACGACCCCGTCGCGCAGCAGTACGAGCGCTGGGCCTGGCCCGATCCGGCGATCGGGATCGAGCACCGCGTCTGCTGGAACGACCCGTCGGCCTACGCCTTCCTGTACTGGCCGTCGCTGCCGCCGCGGGCCGACCTCGACGTGCTCGTCGCCGGCTGCGGGACGTCCGAGGCCGCCGCCCTCGCGCTGCGCAACCCCGCGGCCCGGGTGGTCGGCATCGACGTCAGCGCCGCCGCGCTCGCCCACCAGCGCGCGCTCGCCTCGGCCCACGGCATCGGCAACCTGACGCTCGTGCAGCTGCCGCTCGAGCAGGTGGCGGCGCTGGGGCAGGCGTTCGACTTCGTCAGCGTCGCCGGAGTGCTCCACCACCTCGCCGATCCCGCGCGCGGCCTCGCGGCGCTCGGCGCCGTGCTTCGCCCGTCGGGCGTCGTGTGCGCAGCGGTCTACGGAGCCCACGCGCGCGCCGGCGTCCGCGTCCTGCAGGACCTCTTTCGCGCGCTGGGCCTCGGCCGCGCCCCGTCCGACGTCGCCGCCGTGCGCGCGACGCTCGCCGCCCTGCCGCCGCACCACCCGGCGCAAGCCTGGCTCGCGGGCACCGGCGAGCGCGCGCCCTTCGACAGCCACGTCGTCGACACCTGGCTGCCGGCGCGCGACACCGCCTACGACGTCCCCGGCGTGCTGGACCTGGTGCGCGCCGCCGGCCTGACGTTCCAGGGCTGGTTCACGAACGCGCCGTATCACCCGGACGGCCAGTTCCCGCCGGAGCACCCGCTGTTCGGGCTGCTCGACGGCCTCGAGCCTCCGCACGTGTGGGCAGCGATGGAGCGCGTCTCGGCGCCGCTCGACCACCTGTTCGTCGCCTGCCGCCCCGACCGGCCGGACCCGTGGCGCCTCGACTTCGACGCCGACGATCTGCTCGACGCGATCCCCGGCCGCCGCTTCCCGCCGGGCCTGCGCCACCCGCCGCTGCCGTGGGACCCGCGCGACGCGGCGCAGGAGGCGCTCTATCGCACCATCGACGGGCAGGCGTCCGTGCGCGCGTGCATCGCGCGTTCGGGCCTGCAGGGGCCGCCGGCCCTCGTCGAGCGCTGGGCGCGCCGCTTCCTGCGCCACCTGTGGCGCAAGGACGCGATCTACCTGCGGAAGTGAACCGTACGCCCCCCGTTCGCCACGCCTGCTGGCCCTCACCGGCGAAGCCCTGAGCGCGTGGCATGCCCGCTGCACCGCCTCCGCCACCGGGTAGACGACGAGGTCAGCAGCGATGCCGATCGACATCCGAAGGACGCGGGGCTGGTGGCTCGCCGGGCTCGCGGCGCTCGTGGGCTGCAAGGGTCCCGACGACGAAGCGGCGAAGGAGGCGTCCTCCGCGGCGCAGAGCCCGTGGGACCCCCAGGACAGTCGGAAGGGCCTGGAGGAGAGCCCCGTGCTGGCGCAGAAAGGGACACTCCCGCCGGGGACGACCCTGCCCGACGACCAACGGCGCTACCAGACCGAGCGGGCGCAGGACCGGGCGGCGCGACAGACGGACAGCGTCCAGGGGGGCGGCGATGCCGGTCAGGTCGGCGCCGCCGCCGACCAGCCCGCCGCCGGGCAGGTGCAGGGCATCGTCGAGAGCATCGACGTCGGCGCCGGCAAGCTCGGCATCCGCTCCGACGGCGGCCTGCGCAAGCTGCGGGCGACGCCCGGCGCGCTGGCGAACCTGCGCCAGGGTCAGGCGGTCGTCCTTTCGGTCGGCTACTTCGGCGGCGAGGCCTGGCTCTCGGCAGCGCAGCCCGGACCGGCCCTCTCCGAGCGCTACGGCACCGCCGGCACCCTGACCGGGAAGGTGGTGAAGCTCGACGCCGAGGCGGGCACGCTGCGCGTCGGCGGCGTCGACCTGCGCGCCCACCCCGCGCAGATCGAGGCGCTGCAGCCCGGGCAGAACGTCAGCATCGCCTACTCGACCGTCGACGGCTCGCACTGGGCCTCCGACATCAAACGCCAGACCGCCGATGGGCAGCCGTCGGAGACCGGCGGCTCGCCGCCGAAGGGCGATCCGAACGCCGTCCAGCCCGACCGCACGCCCGGCGCCGCCCAGCCCGGCAACGCCCCGCACATCGGCAACTGAGGCTGCGGACTCTCGAAGACCGTCCGCAAGCTCCGGCGGTTCTCGAGAGCGCGCGACACGTTTCCGGAAGTTGCGCCGACGACGAGCCGCCGCCGCGACAGGTGGCGCCGGGTTGACCGCGGCGCGCTGCTCGCGGTAGTGCAGCCACATGAAGGCGAGCGAAGTGTTCCGTGAGGGGCTGTTGCGCGACCAGGTCGTCGTCGTCACCGGCGGCGGCTCCGGCATCGGGCTGGCCATCGCGCGCGAGTGCGGCCGGCTCGGCGCGAAGCTCGCGCTCGGCGCGCGCAAGGCCGAGCGGCTCGGCGCGGCCGCCGCCGAGCTCGCGGGCGAAGGCATCGAGGTGTTCCACGCGCCCCTCGACATCCGCCAGCGAGACGCGGTCGAGGCGTGGGTGGCGCAGGTCTGCGAGCGTTTCGGCAGGATCGACGTGCTCGTGAACAACGCCGGCGGCCAGTTCCCTTCGGCGGCGGCCGACATCTCGGCCAAGGGATGGCAGGCCGTCATCGACACGAACCTCAACGGCACGTTCCACATGAGCCAGGTGGTCGGCAAGCGCATGATCGCCGCGGGCGGAGGACGCATCATCAGCATCGTCGCCAACATGTGGCGCGGCTTCCCCGGCATGGCGCACACCGGCGCCGCGCGCGCCGGCGTCGTGAACCTCACGAAGACGCTGGCGCTCGAGTGGGCGAAGCACGGCGTGCTGGTGAACGCGGTCGCCCCCGGGATCATCCGGTCGAGCGGCCTCGACACCTATCCCGACTTCGTTCGCAGTCAGATCGAGACCGAGGTGCCCAAACACATCCCGCTCAAACGGCTCGGCACCGAGGACGACGTCGCGTGGGCGGTGGTCTATCTCGCCGGTCCGTCGGGGCGCTACGTGACCGGCGAGACGGTGTGTGTCGACGGCGGACAGGCCCACTGGGGCACGGTTTTCCCCATTTGATCGGGAGGGGGCGATGGCACGCGTAGGGGTGGTGCTGAGCGGCTGCGGCGTCTACGACGGCGCGGAGATCCACGAGGCCGTGTTCACGATGCTCGCGCTCGACGAGGCCGGCGCGGAGTATGTGTTCCTCGCGCCGGACGTCGAGCAGATGCACGTGGTCGACCACGCGCGCGGCGACGTGGCCGGCGGCGAGCAGCGCAACGTGCTGGTCGAGGCGGCGCGCATCGCCCGCGGCAAGGTCGTCGAGATCTCGCAGGCGGGCGAGCTCGACGCGCTCGTCTTCCCCGGCGGCTTCGGCGTCGCCAAGAACCTGTGCGACTTCGCCGTGAAGGGCGCCGACTGCACGGTCCGCCCGGATGTCGCGCGCCTCGTGCTCGCGATGAAGGCGGCGCGCAAGCCCCTGGGGTTCGCGTGCATCGCGCCGGCCATGGCCGCCGCCATCTTCCGCGACGCCGGCGTCCGCGGGGTCCAGCTCACCGTGGGCGCCGCCGACGACGGCGCCGTCGCCGCGCTCACCGCCATGGGCGCCGAGCACGTCGCCCGCGCCGTCGATGAGATCGTCGTCGACGTCGCGCACCGCGTCGTCTCGACGCCCGCGTACATGTACGGCGACGCCCGCCCGCACCTCGTGCGCGCCGGCCTCAAGAAGATGGTCGACGCCGTCCTCGCCCTCGTTTGAGCCGAGCGCACTCGGGCTTCTGCCCGAGGCTCGCCACCGCGGAGACTGCGGCGACGCCGTCGGCCTGCCATTGCATGCGACACGCGCCGCGCTGGCGCACGCCCCCGGCGATGCTGCTATCCTCGCGACTCGATTGGGGGAGCGATGCGACGTAGCAGCCATTTGCTGTTGGCGGCCGCGGTGTTCGCGCTGGCGGCGTGCGACGAGACGGCGCAGCGCGCGCCCGACGACTCGAACGGGGGGATCATCACCCTGCCGGACGTGGGGCCGCGGCCGCGCGTCGACGGCGCGGCGCCCGACGCCGGGCCCGAGGCGGGCGACGCAGAAGCGGAGGGCGACGCGGCGCCCGAGACCGACGCGGGACCCTGCGATTCCGACAGCGGTTGCGGAACGCCACCGCGAGAGGGCGAGAGAGACGCCGCCGACTTCGATCAGGTCCCGTTCGCGATCGAGACGCGCGTCGGCGACCGCAACACCCCGGTCGGCCTCGAGAATCGCGTCACCTGCGAGGTGCTCGACCAGCAGGGCGCGCCCATCCCCGGCCACCGCACCGTCGTCGAGATCCACCCCGACTCGGGCTTCGAGCGCACCGAGGTGGGCGTCGTCGGCGTCATCGCCCGCGACTACCGCATCGTCTGCACCGCCCCCGACCTGGGCCTGCGCGACCCGACGCCCGCCGAGTGGACGGTCCTGCCCGGGCCCGCGCGCACCGTCGTCACCGTGATGGACGACGACGAGATCGCGGCGGGCGGCGACGTCGGCATCACGTGCGAGGCCTTCGACGAGGCGGGCAACGTCATCCCCGTGGAGGAGAGCGGCTTCGAGGTGCGCGTGCGCCCGCCCCCGCCGGACCTGCGCCGCATCGGTGAGGGCCGCTATATCTTCGAAAAGACGGGCGATTACGAGGTGACCTGCACCTTGCCCGGCGCCGAGCCCGCGCCGAGCCAGGCGCTGCGCGTCCGCCCCGGCCTGCCGGCCCGCCTCGCCGTCGGCCTCTTCCCGGACCGGCCCGTCTATCGCGTCGGCTCCGTCGTCGAGCTCGTCGCCAGCGTGACGGACCGCTTCGACAACCCGGTGCCCGACGCGGCCCTCGTCTTCGGCAGCGACCCGCCGCTCGAGACGTTCGGCGCCGGCCGCTACCGCCTGCGCCCCGAGGGCCGCTACCGCCTCATCGTCGACGTCCCCGGGCCCACGCAGGACGACCGCGTCCTCCACGCCGAGCGCGAGATCCTCGTCGACTTCGGCGGACCCGGCATCGCCTGCGAGTTCCCCGCCCCCGGCGAGTGGATCCGTCGCCCGGAGGGCGGCCACCTCGCGCTCGAGGGACGCGTCGCCGACGTGGCGGCCATCCAGCGGGTGCTCGTCGACGGGCAGCCGGTGGACCTGCGCCCCGACGGTAGCTGGCGGGCGGATCGCGAGGCCGAGTGGGGCCTGAACGTGCACGACGTGGTCGCCGTCGACGAGAACGGCAACGAGAACAGTACCTTCTGCGCCTACTTCGCCGCCGACGAGTACCTCGACGAGAACCAGTCGCTCACCGACGCGCTCGTGCTGCGGCTCGGCCAGGGCGCGCTCGACGAGGGCGAGCCGGACCGCCCGCTGCAGAGCATCGCCGACATCCTGCGCCGGGTCGTGAACAGCCGTGGCCTGCGCGACACCGTCCACCAGGCCGCGCTCGCGCAGAACCCCATCGTGCCCAACGAGTGCCGCGTCGACGTGCTCGGCGTCTGTCTGTTCCGCATCGGCGTCGAGTACCGCGACCTGCAGATCGGCGGCCGCAACACGCTCGAGCTGACGATCGTCGACCGGGGGCTGCGGGTGCGGGCGAGCATCCGCGACCTCAACGTCTTCGCGCAGCTGCAGGGCACGCTCGGCAACCGCGCGCACATCTCCGCGTCGCACATCACGATCGGGCTCACGTTCGACGTCGGCCGCCGCTTCGACGGCAACCCGGAGGTCCGCCTGCGCAGCGTCGACGAGGTGAGCGTCGGCGACCTCGACAGCGACTTCTCCGGCTTCCTGACGGGCTTCATCCTCGAGCTCGTGTTCGAGGCGTTCGAGGGCCTCATCCGCCGCACGATCGTCGACGCGCTGCGCGACTTCCTCGACGACAACATCGACAGCGCGCTCGAGGACCTGCTCGGCAACCTCGACGTCGGCGCGCTCGCGCAGGGCTTCGACGTGCCGAGCCTCACCGGCGGCGAGCCGGTGCGCATGACGCTGCAGGTGGGCCTGTCGACCGTGGACTTCGCGCAGGGTCGGGCGCTCCTCGGCATCGAGGCCAAGATGTCCGGTCCGGCGCGCATCGCGGCGCGCAGCCCCGGCGTGCCGCTGCCGCCGGGCACAGGGCGCCCCGACCTGCCCGCGGACCGCACCGTCGGCGCCGCCGTGGGCCTCGCGGTGCTCAATCAGGCGCTCCACCGCCTCTGGCGCGCCGGCTACTTCGACACCGAGGTCGGCGGCCTCGTCGGCAACGTCGCCGGCGACCTGCCCGAGGGCACCGAGGTGTTCCTCTCGCTGCCGACGCCGCCCGTGGTGATCGGCGCGCCGAACCAGCCCACGATCCGCGTCTTCCTGGGGCCGGTGACGGCGGGCGTGGTCTACCCGGGCCTGTTCGAGGACGCGTTCCGCGTGTACCTGGCCGGCGAGCTGTCGGCGACCGTCCGCCTGCAGAACGAGCGGGACCTCGTCTTCGAGGGCGTCGACGTCGAGGCGCTGCACCTGGCCTTCGGCGGCGCGGCGGTGAGCGAGCGCGCGCGCAACGTGCTCGAGGACACGCTCACCCGCGTGCTGCGCAGCATGATCGACCGGGCGCTCAACGACGGCCTGCCCGTGATCCCCATCCCCACCTTCGAGATCCCGCAGAGCCTCGGCCAGTACGACCTGCCCGTGGGGCGGCTGCTGGGTCTGTTCGACGCGCGCCTGAACGGCGACGCCGCGTACTGGAAGCTCGACGGCAACTTCCGGGAGGGCCAGTGATGCGTAGGTTCATGCTCCTCGCGCTGGCCCTCGCGGCCTGCGACGACAGCACCGCCGGCCGCGGCGACGACGGCCTCGACGCCGCGCCCGCGCCCGACATGGCCGAGGCGCCGCCTGCCGACGCGGGCCCCGCCGACGACGACGCGCTCCCGCCCGGCTGGCGTCGCGACGCCGCGCCCGATCCGACCGGCGTGCCCGCGTACGTCGAGATGGCGCTGGCGCCGCGGCAGCCGCTGTTCACGCGCGAAGAGCACCCGCAGGCGACCGCCGTCGTCTACGACCGTTACGGCGACGTCGTCGAAGGCGCGAGGCTGAGCTGGGACGTCCAGCCCCCCGGCGCGGGGACGATCGACGGCGCGCAGCGCCTGACGTTCCAGCGCGAGGGCCAGGGCGCGGTGCGCGCGTGCGCCGGCCCCGACGTCTGCGGCCGCGTGAGCTTCTTCGTCGACGACGCGCCGCCGGTGCTGACCGTCACCTCGCCGGAGCGCGCGTCGCTCGTGGTCGGCGACGCCCCCTCGATCACCGTCCGCGGCACCGCCGTCGACAGCGGTGACGTGCGGGTCTTCGTGAACGACGAGCCGGTCTCGCGCAACGCCGCCGACGGCAGCTTCGAGCACACCCTGCCGGCCACCTTCGGCCTCAACCGCATCGACGTCATCGCCGACGACGGCGTGCGCCGCCCGCCGGCCCGCGTCGTGATGGAGGTCCTCTGGGCGCCGCAGTCGCTGCGCGCCGACGCCCGCGGCGTCGACCTGCCCGAGTCGGTCGTCGTCCGCCTCGCCCAGGGCCTGCTCGACCAGGGCGCCCAGCTGCCGGCGCCGGACGAGATGGGCGTGCTCGCGGTGGGCGACATCGCCGGCCTGCTCGAAGGCTTCCTGTCGCGCGCCGAGCCGCTCGGCCTCGTGCCCGATCCGGTGCTGGCCGAGGGCGACCCGCTCTCGCTCCGGGTGACCGCCATCCGCCCCGGCACGCCGGACGCCTCGCTCATCCTCTCCGACGACGGCCTCGAGGCCTTCCTGCGCCTCGACAACCTCGAGATCGACACGCAGGGCGCGCTGCTCGTCGAGGGCGAGCGCTTCGACCTGTCGGGCACCGTCTTCGTCACGGCGGCGGCGTTCGCCCGCGTGCGCATCGAAGCCGACGCCGAGGGCCGCCCGCAGTTGCTGCTCGAGGACGTCGGCGTCGCCATCGAGAACCTCGGCGGCCGCATGGACGACTCGACGGCCCAGGCGGTGCTCGACACGTTCGGCAGTCTGTTGCGGGGTGTCATCGAGCGCTTCGCCGAAGACACCGTCGACGATCTCATCAGCGACCAGGTGCCGAACTTCCTCGAGGGCACGCTCGACGACGCGCTCGGCGTGCTGCGACACATCCCGCTCGACGTCGACGAGGAGCCGCCGGTGCCGCCGATCCACCTCGACGTCGGCTTCGTGCTCGGCGAGCCGCGCCCGCAGGCCCGCGACGCGCTCGAGCTCGGCATCACCGGCCGCATCGACCAGCGCATGGAGGTGCAGCCGCCGCACCCGGACCCCGGCATCCCCGCCGAGGGCCTGGACGAGCCGCCGCCCTACCCCGCCGGCGCCGGCCTCGCCATCGGCGCGCGGCTCGTCGCCGTCAACGCGCTGCTGCACGAGGTCTGGCGCCAGGGCGCGCTGCGCATCGACGTGACGAGCGTGCTGCCGGCGCAGGTCATGGGCCTCATTCGCGAGGCCCGCGTCGACGGCCGCCTGCAGCCGCTCGTCGTCGCCACGCCGCCCGGCAGCCCGTACTTCTTCGAGCTGCAGGCCGGCGAGCTCGATCTGTTCGCCACCAGCCCGCGCAACGCCGAGCCCGACCACTATGTGCTGAGCATCCGCGCCGGCCTGACGCTCGAAGTGGGCGACGGTGGCATCCGCTTCGGCATCGCGGAGATGCCCGACATCAAGGCCGCGCTCGTCCGCGCCGGCGGCGACCGCCCCATCCTGCCGCCGGACACGCTCGGCCCGCTCGTCGCCGGCATCGTGTGGCCGAAGGTCCAGGAGGCCATCGGCAACGGATTGTCGCTGCCCATCGATCCCATCGTCGTCGGCCCGGACGTCTACGGCGAGCTCGCCCCCTCCCTGCAAGAGATCCGCGTCGTGCCCACCTTCCCCGTCGCGCCCCTCGTGCGCCGCGGCTGGTTCGTCCTCTCCGCCGGCTTCGAGGCTCGACTCCGCTGACGCCTGTGCTATAAGGCCGCGGATTTTCGAGGTTCACGTGTTCGCCGCGTCCGCCTACACCCTCCGCCGCAAGGCGCGCCTCGCCGTGTCACTCGCGTGGATCGGCGGGTTCGTCGACGCGGTCGGCTTCGTCGTCGTCTTCAAGATCTTCACGTCGCACATGACCGGAAACACGGCGCTGCTCGGCGCCGGGCTCGGCCACGGCGACTGGTCCTCCGTCGGCAGGCTGGGTTTCCCCATCGCGATGTTCTTCGCGGGGGCCTTTCTCAGCGGCCTCCTCACCGTCGGCGGCGGGCGCATCGGCATCAAGTCGACGTACGCGCTCGCGCTGAGCTTCGAGGTGGTGCTGCTGTCCGTCTTCGGCGTGCTCGCCTGGGAGACCCCGCACGCCGAGGGGTGGCAGCAGAGCCTGCTCGTCGCGATCGCCGCGGTGGCCATGGGCCTGCAGAACGCGACGATCACCCAGATCGCCGGCGCCGTCGTCCGCACGACGCATGTCACCGGCGTGATCACCGACCTCGGCCTCGAGAGCGTCCAGCTGCTCTACTGGCTGCGCGACCAGCCCAAGGGCAAGCCGTGGGAGCGGTTCTGGCGCGCCTTCCGGCTCTCGTCACGGCACCCGTCCGTCCAGCGCCTCGTGCTGCTGCTCTCGATCTGGCTGTCGTTCCTCGTCGGCGCCGGGCTCGGCGTGTCGACGTACGACCGCTTCGGCATCCTGTGCCTCGCCGGTCCCATCGGCTTCCTCGGCTTCCTCATCGTGCTCGACGTGGTGCAGCCCATCGCCAACCTCCAGCACGTCGACCACAAGCAAGAGGACCAGGAGCTGACGAGGTTCGGCATCGACGTCGGCCTGCTGCCGCCGGGCGTCGGCGTCTATCGCATCCGCAGCGAGGGGCAGCGGCGCAGCCGGGCGCCCGACCTCGGCCGGCTCGCCGAGCGCATCGGCGCCCAGTCCCAGGTGGTGATGCTCATCCTCGCCGAGGACGTCGATCTCGACGACAACAACCTCATGGGCCTCGTCAGCTCGATCAAGGTCCTGCGGGATCGCAGCGCCGACCTCGTGCTCTGCGTGACCAACAGCAAGCTCTTCCTGCGCATCCGCGACCACGCCCTCGGCGACGAGCTCGGCGGGACCAATCTCTGCCCGGACCCCGAGTTCGCGGTGGCGCGCGCCATCGAGATCGCCACCGACCTTGCGGAAGTCGCGGAGGCCTGACCACCGCAGTTGCCATGGGTGCGCTCGCTTCCTACGGGCGCGCACAGTTGGCACGCCTCTTGATTCCGTCGCCCGCGAAATCTCTCGAGCGGGGGCGGAACATGAAGCGTTGGCAGTGGTGGCTCGGACTCGGCGCGATGACGCTGGCGGCGTGCGGCGAGGGCGCCGGCGGCGCGGCGTCCGAGGAGCCCGAGGTCGTCGACATCCCGGAGTTCGAGGACTACCTCGGCGGCAAGGAGGACACGGGCTACGTCGGCACCCGCGCCGCGGAGCTCGAGGCCACCTTCACCGGCCACGTCCGCGTGATGCTGCCCGGCAAGACCGACAGCGAGCTCCAGGCGCTCGCGAGGGCGCTGCAGGCGGACCCGGGCGACTGGTCGCACCGCGACATCACCGCGCACGTCACCGAGCAGCTCAAGTACGCCCGCAATGCGCTGAAGGCCGAGAAGCTCGACCTCAACCTCGAGGGCGGCTCGCCCGAGTTCGACGACGTCCTGGTCATCGAGGGCGGCCTCGAGCTGCACTATCGGGTGCGGGTCGAGTCGCTCGTGAAGTTCAAGGCGCTCGAGGGGCAGGGCCTGACGCCCGCCGACCTCGTCGGCCGCACCATCGCGCCGAAGCTGCCGCTCGTGCCCGCCGGTCTGTTCGACCGCACCGGCAACAAGTGCGCGTTCGATCCCGACCTCGGCGCCGCGCCGGCCGAGTCGGAGCTCGGCGGCCACAATCTCTTCTACTACTTCGCACCCGAGCAGGAGGGGTGCCCCCTGCAGGACGCCGACCTCGTCACGGCCGCCTACGCGGTCGAGTCGTCCCTCGACGCGCCGACGGTCTACCCCGAGTACGACAAGCTCGTCGCCGACAAGCGCATCGACATGGTGGCGCTGTTCGGTCAGATCGAGCACGGCGAGCTGAAGTCGAACGACTGGGGTTTCATCGCCTTCGACAGCCTGTCGCGGGCGTTCCAGGGCCACGGCTTCGCGGTGAAGGAGCGCTTCCCCGAGCGGCAGGGACACCGCCTCGAGAAGACCTATCCGGGCGGCCTGAAGGTCAGCCTCACGATGTACACGCCGGTGCTCTTCGCCGACAACGTGCCGCGCGAGGATGCGAACAAGCGGTTCCAGGATGCCATCCGCGACCACGAGATCGTCTATTACAACGGCCACGCCTTCTACGGCTCGCTGACCGTCCTCGACGATCCGTCGGTGTATCCGCAGGACCGCTACCAGATCATGTTCATGGATGCCTGCTGGTCGTATGCCTACTACACCAAGCAGATCTTCCGGAACCGCGCCACCGAGGGCGATCCCGAGGGCTATGCGCTCGTCGACGTGATCAACAACACGGAGCCGGGCATCACCGGCAGCGAGCGGACGGCGGAGATCCTCTATCACAACATCTTCAAGGGCGCGTCCGCGGTGCTCACCGGCGGGAATGCCGACGGGTACTCGTGGAACAACCTGGTCAAATACATGAACGACCACGCCGAGGTGCGCGCCCGGCAGCGCACGCAGTACCCCGATCCGGAGATCTACGGGGTCAGCGGCGTGCGCACGAACCGCTGGAAGCCCGGCATCCGGCCCGACGTGCCGACGCCGCCGGCCGGCGAGACGAAGCGCTTCGAGAGCGCGACGCGCGTCGCCATCCCCGACAACGCGGCGGCGGGCGCCGAGAGCGTCATCGAGGTCGACGTGGACCGCCCGGCGAGCCAGGTGAAGATCCAGGTGGCCGTCGAGCACACCTACGTCGGCGACCTGCTCGTCACGCTCGAGCACGGCGGCCGGAAGCTCGTGCTGCACGAGCGCACGGGCGGCGGCGCCGACAACCTGAACCTCGCGCTGTCGAGCGACGCGTTCGCCGGCGTCTCGACGAAGGGCGCCTGGAAGCTGAAGGTCGTCGACAGCGCGAAGGTGGACACCGGCGCCATCGTGAAGTGGTCCGTCGATCTCTGATCGGGACCCATCTTTAGCCATTGCCAGCTATTCGGCGCCCCGATATGGTGCGCCCCCGCCAACTCACGAGACACACATCGACCCGGGGTGACCCATGCAGACGAGATACGTGCGTTTCCTGTCCCTGTCCGTGGCGCTCACGGCCCTCTCCTGCGGCGGCGGGGGTGGCGGTGGCGGCGGTGAGCCCTGCAACGACAACAGCGACTGCGGTCAGGGCTTTCGGTGCTCCGTCGCGAACCTCCGCTCCGCGCAGAACGGAGACTGCGAGGCCCAGTGCATCGCCGAGTGCGAGCAGACGGGCTTCCCGCAGTGTGCCGAGGTGTGCGCGGCGCAGTGCGGCGGGGGCGCGGGCGGCAGCGGCGGCGAAGGCGGCTTCGGCGGCGAGGGCGGCGGCGCCGGCGGCGGCTTCGGCGGCGAGGGTGGCGGCGCCGGTGGCGGCTTCGGCGGCGGCGCCGGCGGCGGCTTCGGCGGCGGCGCTGGCGGCGGCGCCGGTGGCGGCTTCGGCGGCGGCGCCGGTGGCGGCCAGGGCGGCGGCGCCGGCGGCGCGGGCGGTGGCGGCGGTCCCGGCCGCGGCGACGGCGGCGACGGCGGTGGCCAGGCGGCCGGCGAGTGCGTCGCCGTGCAGGGCGGCGGCGGTGGCGGCCAGGGCGGCGGCGCCGGTGGCGGCCAGGGCGGCGGCGCCGGCGGCGGCCAGGGCGGCGGCGCCGGTGGCGGCTTCGGCGGCGGCGCCGGCGGCGGCCAGGGCGGCGGCGCCGGCGGCGGCCAGGGCGGCGGCGCCGGTGGCGGCCAGGGCGGCGGCGCCGGCGGCGGCCAGGGCGGCGGCGCCGGCGGCGGCGGCCCGGGCGGCGGCGGCGGCAATCAGTGCTACGGCGACTTCACGCTCGGCCAGAACGCCGTCGTGAGCGGCGAAGGCCGCATGGGCCACGAATGCAACGGCCGCGCGCCCACGAACTGCGGCGACGGCACGTTCATCAACTTCGGCAACGGCGAGTGCGTCTGCACGCTCATGTGCAGCAGCCTGCGCAACACCGACGTCGGTGATCCGTGCAGCCAGGACGGCAACTGGGTCTGCGCCGACGTGCTCGGCGACAGCGGCAACCACGCCAAGATCTGCGTCCACCGCGAGTGGGGCCTCTGCACGAACGGCGGCGGCGGTCAGGGCGGCAGCGGCGGTCAGGGCGGCGGCGGCGGCGGTTCCGGTGGGGACGGCGGCGGCTCGGGCGGCGGCGCCGGCGGCGGCTCGGGCGGCTCGGGGGGCGAAGGCGGCGGCGGTGACGACTGCATCTCCTCCGGCGACAGCTGCGACTTCTCGAGCGACTGCTGCTCCGGCAGTTGCAACTTCGACGACGTCTGCGACTAGCCTAGGGGGGTGCCCCCGAAGTTCGCGCGCCCGAGGCGCGAGCCATCGGCCCCCAGGGCAAGGCGGGCCGACGAACGCGTAGCCTTGTCCTACGCGGAGGAGGTCCAACGCAGACCTGGGGGCCGAGGGCCGCGACGAAGCGTGCGGAACTTCGGGGGCACCCCACTACTCGTCACACGACGCGCTCTCCACCCACGCCGCCCCCAGCAGGCCGCGCCGCACCGACAGGGTGACCGGCGCGCCCTTCGGACACCCCTCCAGCAGGTCCCGGGGGATGCGCACGGCGCCCCCCCTCCACGCCACGGCGATCTGGTCGGGCCCTCGCTTCGCGGGGTGCACGCCGACGACCGCCGATCGCGCCGTCGCCGCCTTCGAGGGATCGAAGTGCCGGTTGACCAGCCCTGCCGCCGAGACGAGGAAGAGCGCCGCCGACGCGCCCGCGAGGAGCGCGTCGCCGAGCGCGCGCTTCGGCGAGGCCAGCTTGCGCCCGCGGGACAGCGCGGCGACGAACACGAGCGCCGCGCCGCCGAGCGTCATCGTCGCGATCGGCCCGTTCTCGAGCAGTCGCTGCAGCGCGGCGCCGCCGCCGGCGTACCAGAGGACGAGGCCCACGACGAGGAGCAGGGCCGCGCCGCCCAGCCCCGCGACCTGCGTCGCGGGCGGCGGCGCGGGCGCGGCGGCGCGCTGGCGTTTGGTGCGTCGGGCGCTCACGGCGGCCACGCTAGCAGGGTGGCGGCGCGGCGCCAACGCGGCGACGTCGCGTGCGGCGCCGCGCCGGGGTTACCATGCGCCGCGAAGACCCCGACCCGGAGATCCGATGTACGACGTCGTCGTCCTCTACGAGCACCCCGAGTGGCAGAAGCCGCTCTTCGCCGCCCTCGAGCGGCGCGGCGTGCGCTTCGCCCCCTACGACCTGAAGTCCGCCGCGTTCGGCAACGACGACGTGCCGCAGGCGGCGGTCTACTTCAACCAGGCGAGCCCGAGCGCGTACGTCCGCGGCAACACGCGCGCCGTCCCCTACGCCCTCGCCTTCATGCGCTCGCTCGAGATCGCCGGCGCCCGCGTGCTCAACGGCGCCGACGTCTTCGCGTTCGAGCTGTCGAAGTCGGCCCAGGCGTCCTTGCTCCGCCGCATCGGCGTGCCCACGCCGAAGACGATCGCGTTCAACAGCGTCGACGGCCTGCGGGCGCGGGCCGCCGACATGATCTGGCCGGCGCTCATCAAGCCCGAGCAGGGCGGCAGCGGCGCCCGCATCGAGCTCGTCGAGGGTGTCGACGACGTCGCGCGCATCCTCGCCGAGCGTCCGGACACCTGGCTGCCCGACAACCTGTTGCTCGTGCAGGAGTACGTGCCCGCCGATCCCGCCCGCGGCATCGTGCGCCTCGAGTTCCTCGGCGGCGAGCTGCTGTATGCCATGCGCGTCGTCTCCCACGGCCGCTTCAACCTCTGCCCCGCCCCGGTCTGCAATCCCGAGGACGGCGGCGAGGGCGTCTGCGAACTGCCATCGACGCAGGCGCCGCCCGTCGAGTTCTACCCCTACCCCGAGGTGCCCGCCGAGGCCGTCGAGCAGGCGAAGCGCGTCGTCCAGGCGGCGCGCCTCGACGTCGGTGGCATCGAGTACCTCGATGGCATCGACGGCCGCCGTGTGTTCTACGATGTGAACGCCAACTCCAACCTGCGCCCTTCGATCGCGCAGGCCTTCGGCTTCGACCCGTTCGAGCGGGTCGTCGACTTCCTCGTGGCGCAGGTCGAGCAACGCCGGTCGAACCGACGGCAGCGGCCGCTGTGACTCACCGGCGCCGGCGGGCGACGCCGAGCAGCGCGAGCAGCAGGAGCGGGAACGGGCCGGCGCCGCCGGCGGCGTCGCAGTCGCACCCGTCGGCGGCGGCGCCGGCCGCATCGCCGGTCCCCGAGAGCGGGTCTGACGTGGCATCGGACGCCGCATCGGCCGCCGCGTCGGACGCCGCATCGGCCGCCGCGTCGGGCATGGCATCCGCCGCGGCGCCCGCGTCGGGATCGAGGCCCGCGTCGGCCGGCCCGGCGACGGCGAACGGCGTGTCGGCCGACCAGCCGGAGGCGGCGCCCGAGGCGTCCGTCGCCCGCACGCGCCAGGCATGGGGACCCGGCGACAGACCACCCGGGTGGCCGGCCGTCAGCTCGCCCGTCTCCGTCGACCAGATGGGGGCCGCCTCGCCCGCGGCGAACAGCTCGACGCGGTAGGTCAGCGCCTCGCCCTCGGGGTCCGTCGCCGCCTGCCACACGAAGCGCGGCGCCGCCCCCGCCGTCGCGCCCGCCGCCGGTTCGAGCGGAACGGGCGCGCTGGGCGCGGCGTTCCCGAGATCGACGCGGAAGCGCGCCGTGGCGAAGGGACCGGCGGCGTCGGCGTCGCGCGCGCGTACCCGCCAGAACCACAGCGTCTCGTCGGGGAGCGCGTCGGGCACCGTCCAGGTCACCCGCCCGTCGTCCGCGGCCGGCAGCTCGTCGGAGGCGCGCGTCCGCGCCGGCGGGAACGTGGGATCGTCGCTCACCCAGAACGCGTACGTCAGCGGATCGCCATCCGGGTCGTCCGCCGCGCCGGCGACCAGCGTGACCTCGGGCGTCCCGACGACGGCGCGGTGTTCGGGGGCGATGATCGTCGGGGCCGAGGGCGCGTCGTTGCCGGTGTCGATGGTGAAGCCGACGACCGCCGACCAGTCGCTCGTGTTGCCCGCGGCGTCGACGGCGCGGCAGCGCGCGAAATACCGCGTGTTTTCATCGAGCTCTGGCTCGATCGGCAGCGTCGCGGGCGTGCCGGCGCCGGCGGGCGCGCGCACCACGTCGGCGAAGGCGGCGTCGGTCGCCACCTCGCACGCGTAGCGCAGCGCGTCGTCGGGATCCGGGTCCACCGCGCCGTCGACGACCAGCGACGGCGCGCGCTCGGCCACGCGATCGCCGTCCTCGGGGCGCCGGATGGTCGGCGTGGAGGGCGCCTCGTCCACCGCGTCGACCGTGAACGCGACCCGCGCCGACGGGGGACCGAAGGCGCGCCCGGCGTGGGCGCGCGCCGACCACCAGTACGTCGCCCCCTCCTCGAGCGTCGCCGCGGGCAGCGTCCAGGCCGTCTCGTCGGGCGTCTCGGGCACGAGGTCCGACGTGACGACCGTCCGGGCGCCGTCGGCGTCGGCGGAGACGGTGTACTCGTACGACAGCGGCCGGCCGAAGGGGTCGTCGCCGCCGCGCACCACGAGCGACGGCGTGGCGGTGTCGACGACGGCGCCGTCCGCGGGCGCCACGGGGACCGGCGCTTCGGGGCCCTCGAAGGCGTTGGGATCGGTGCCGCCGTCGAACTCCTCGCAGTTGGTCCGGCCGTCACCGTCCGGGTCGTCGTCGCACCCGCCGGCCAGGCCGTGGTCGCCGGCCCAGGTGTCGGGCAGGCCGTCGCCGTCCTCGTCGAGGTAGCGCACCGGACACGCGAGGCGCAGCGCCGCCGTCCCGCCGTCCTCGTCGGCGGCGCGGAACTCGAAGACGACCGAGCCGGCGACGGCCTGCGCGTAGGTCGGCACCCAGCGCACGTCGCAGAGGTCCGCGTCGACGTCCACCCCCTCGGGGACCGGATCGGCCAGCGAGCAGCGGACCGTGTCGCGCGCGCCGGCCGGATCGGAGACGTGCACCGGCAGCGCGAGCGGGATGCCTTCGATCGCCGGTGGACAGTCGGGCGCCTCGATCACGGGCGGTCGGTTGGCCACCACGAACGGCAGACTGCGCGCCGAGCCCGAAGCGCCGTCGTCGTCGGTGACCACCACCGTCACCGTGTGTTCGCCGCTGTCGGCGAACGTGCACGTCAGATCCGGCGTGTCGGCGTCGATGACATCGAGCGTGCCGTCGTCGTCGCAGTCGACGCCGTAGGTGAAGGTGTCGGCCGCGGCGGCGTCGCCGGCGAGGAAGCGCACCACGGCGGGCGCCCCCTCCGCCGCGCCGACGACCTCGACCGCCTCGACGACCGGCGTGACGTTGTGCACACGCACCGTGAAGGGCACGACGACCGGCGCGTTCGTGCCGTCGTCGACGGTCAGCCGGCACGGGAACGCCGCGGGCTCGGCGGGCCCGTCGAGCGCGGCGGCGTCGACGGCGAGGCGCGCGCCGTCCGCCTCGATCGGCAGGCCGCCCTCGCACGCCCACGCGAACGTCAGCGCGTCGCCCTCCGGATCGAGGGTGGACGACGAGTCGACGACCAGCCGGTCGCCCTCGCCGACGTCGGGCTGCGCGGGCTCGATCGCCGGCGTCGGAGGCTCGTTCGGGAGCACGGTGATCGTCACGTCCTGCGCGGCGGCGCCGTCCGCGTCGTCGAGCGCGACGAGCTGGAAGGCGTGCTCGCCGACGTCGACCGCGGCGGGCGTCCAACGGACGACGCCGTCTTCGAGCGCGACACCTGCGGGCGCGTCGAGCACGGCGAAGGTCACGGGGTCGCCCCCGGGATCCGCCGCGGTGGGCGCATAGCTCCACGTGTGTCCGACGTGCACGGTGAGCGGGGGCGCGCTCGTGAACGCGGGCGGCAGGTTGCGGACGGTCACCACGGTCTCCGCCGTGCCGGCCCCGTCGTCGTCGTCCCGCATCTCCACCCGCACGCGATGCACGCCGTCGTTCGGGAAGCGGTGCTCGACGGCGAGCGCGTCGTCGAGCGCGGTGTCCCAGACGCCGTCGGCGTCGAAGTCCCAACGCACGCGGTGCGTGTCGCCCGCGCCGGGATCGGCCACGAGCGACGCGCGCAGCAGCACCGCTTCGCCCTCGTCGCCGTCGTACGGCCCGCCGGCCGCCACCGTCGGCACGACGTTGGCGATGAGGGCCGGCACCTCTTTGGCCGCCTCCTCGTTGAACGCGTTGCCCGCGGTCACGCGGATGGCATACCGCGCGTCGTCGGCGTAGGTGTGCTCGGCGCAGTGGAGCGTCCCCGGGGGCGCGGTGTCGCGCGTCGGCACGCTGCCGTCGGCCCAGTCGATGGCATAGAAGAGGAGGTCCACGTCGGCGCGGGCGTCGGTCGCGAGGACGCACAGCGTGATGGGCGTGCCCTCGTCGCTGCGGATCTCGCCGTCGCGCACCGACGCGCCGCGCGACCGGATCGTCACCGGCTGCGCGAGATCGAGCTCGACGCTGGTGCCATCGGCGAAGTGGTAGGCCCACGCGTCGATGCCGGTGATGAACTGCGCCGCGATGGTGATCGCCCAGTCGGCGTCGATCGGCAGGCCGGCGATCACACCGCCGTCCGTGTTGTCGGCGAAGTCCCATCGGCCCTCGGGATCGCGCCCGAGTTGGAGCTCGCCGGCGTCGTCGTCGGCGGCGGCGACGACCGCGCCGGGCGGCACCCCCTCGAGGTCGAAGTCGACGCGGGCGGTCGGCTGTCGCTCCGCCGCCGGCTGACCCATGCCGTCGATGCCATGGGTGATCACGAGGCTCAGCCGGTCGTCGCGCAGATCGCGGTGCAAGAAGAGGAGCGAGCGCCGCGCCCGCTCGAAGCCGGTGTGGCTCGATGCGCTGCGGTAGTCGTAGAACTCGGCGGCGGTCCGCGACATCTCCACGGCCGGCACGCTGCGCACGAGGCCGCCGGGCTGCGTCACTTCGAACAGGCGGACGTGGTTCACGAACTCGGGCGTGGCGCCCGCCGTGCCGGCCGAGACCACCACCGCGCAGACGACCGACGCTCTTCGAAGGCCGCTTCCCATCGTCGTCACTCCCCGCCAGCCGCCAGCGCCGAGAGGTGTGCCTCCTCGGCGATGACGTCGATCAGATCGTCGAAGTCATAGGGCGCGCCCGCGGCGGGCACGATGTCGGAATGGCTCACGAAGTAGTAGCCGATGCCGCGCTGCTCCGGCAGCAGCGCGCCGAACGTGCGCAGCGTGCGCGCCTGGGTGCGGACCGCGGCGAGGTCGTGGCGCGGATCGTCGAGGTAGTCGTAGGGCGAAGGCTCGTGCATCGACAGACCGAGCACGGTGATCGCGCGCCGGTTGACGTGCCCGCCGCCGGGCAGGTCGAGCACCGCGTTGCGCAGGCGGACGGCGGCGCGCCGGAGCGCGTCGGGCGCCTGGCCGGCACGCACCTGCCCCGTGTGCAGATACACCTCGAGCGCGATGGCGCGCCCGCGCTGCAGCAGCGCATACAACAGCTGCCGGCGGTCGTTCATGCGCGCGCCGCCGTCGGCCGCCATCGTCAGATCCAGGCTGACGTAGGCGATGACCTTCCGCGGCGGCAGGACCTCGAGCAGGCGGCGGAAGCGCTGGTTGACGAGGGCGCCGTCGGCCCAGTCGGCGGCGGCGGTGATCTCGTCGATGATGATGTAGTCGTAGCCGGCGTCGAGGATGGCCCGGAACTCCGCCGCCGTGCGCTGCACGCCGTCCTCGCGGCGCAGGGCCTCGGCGATGCGGCGGCCGAACAGATCGGAGACGAAGCCGGTGCGGCCGCCCATCGCGCGCGCCGCGGGGCGCTTCATGACGCTGCGCGGTCCGGCGGCGCGCTTCTCGCCGACGACGACCTCGGCGGCGCAGTCGTCGTGCAGGAAGCGCAGGTTGTCGTCGCCGCCTACGGAGGCGTAGAGCAGGACAAGCGGCGCGTCCGGTCCGAGCTCGCAGGGCGGCGGCGCGGGGCCGCCGTCCGCCGCCGGCGCCGCGTCGGGCTCGGGCGCCGCGTCGGACGCGGGCGCCGCGTCGGGCTCGGGCGCCGCGTCGGCCGCGGGCGCCGCGTCGCTCGTCGTGGCCCCGTCGGCGGGGACCATGGCGCCGGCGTCGGCTGCGCGCGCCGCGTCGTCGCCGCGGTCCGCGTCCGACGCCGCGGCGCCGCCGTCCACCGTCCGCGCGTCGGCGGACGGCGCGCCGTCTGCCGCTTCCCTCGACGTCTCGCCGCAGCCGGACGCCATCCAGAAGACCAGGGCGCCGCCGGTCCACACCGCGAGACGCCGAGAAGACACACCCATCGCGACCCTCGCCAGCCTTCAGGCTCCATAGTCGATGGCTCTTCGGCGAGTCAAGCGCGCCGCGGCTCATGCCTCGCGATCACGGCCCCGCCCAACGCCGCTGCAGGGGCAGACCGAGCTCGGCGAAGCGCGCGGCGATCGCGGCGGCCCAGGACCGGACGATGTCATCGCTCCGGTCAAAGGAGGCATCCTTCGCGAGCAGGGGCGCGATCTCCGGCTCGTGGCGCGCCCGCGCGGCCTCCGCCGCCAGCTCGTCTGCCAGCGACGCGGCGCCGATGAGGGCCGCCACCGTCTTCGCGTTCGCGGGGAGCGGCCGCGCCCGGAAGCGCTCCGGGAACGCCGGATCCACGAAGAACGCGGCGACCGCCAGCTGCGGGCTGACCCACGAGCCGTCCTCGAGCCGCCGCCACAGCGGCTCGATCGCCAGCCGGCGGGCGTCGTCCGCCAGGTACGCCACCGCCGCGACGAGGTGCGGGCGCCAGTTGGGCTGGCCGAGCATGCGCTCGACCCATGGCCCCGGCTCCTCGGCGGCCAGCGCGTCGCGCACGCGCCCGATCACCGTCCGGGCGTGCGACTCGTGGCCGAGGTTCAGCAGGCAGACGTGTCCGGGCACGTCGAGCTCGCCGCTCTCGAAGACCGGGGCGAAGGGGCCGTAGTGCGGAGCCTTCATGCGCCTCCCTGGCGGCGGGTCGCCCTCCGCCGGTCTCCCATCGTGGACCGGCGCGCCGACCGAACGCCACCTTGGCGGTACACTGCGCCCGATGATCACCGTCGTCGCCGAGAAGCCCTCCGTCGCCCGCGATCTCGCGCGCGTGCTCGGCGCGACGCGGCGGGCCGAGGGCTGGCTCGAAGGCAACGGCTACCGGGTGACCTGGGCCATCGGGCACCTCGTCGCCCTGGCCGAGCCCCACGAGATCGACCCCGAGTGGAGGCGGTGGCGCCGCGACCTGCTGCCGATGCTGCCCCGCGAGTGGCCGCTCGTCGTCTACGAGAAGACGCGCGACCAGTTCGCGGTCGTCGAGCGGCTGCTGAACGCGCGCGATGTGACCGAGGTGGTGTGCGCCACGGACGCCGGGCGCGAGGGCGAGCTCATCTTCCGCTTCGTCCACGAGGCGGCGAAGTGCCGCAAGCCCGTGAAACGGCTGTGGATCTCGTCCCTCACCGACGCCGCGGTCCGCGAGGGCTTCGCGCGGCTCCGGCCGGCCCGCGACTTCGACGGGCTCGCCGACGCGGCGAAGGGGCGCAGCCGCGCCGACTGGCTCGTGGGGATGAACCTCTCGCGCGCATACGGCCTCGCGCTGGACGCCCCCCTTTCGGTCGGGCGCGTCCAGACGCCGACGCTCGCCATGGTCGTGGAGCGCGAGCTCGCCATCCGCGACTTCGTGCCCGAGCAGTACCGCGAGGTCGTCGCGACGTTCTCGCCGGGCGAGGGCGCGCGTTACGACGGCGCGTGGTTCCGCCCTGGGAAGGCGCCGCTGCACGAGCGCAAGCGGCTGACCGACGAGGGCGAGGCCGGCGCGATCGTGGCGCGCGTGAAGCGCGGCGCGGCGCGGATCGCGTCGGTCGAGCGCGAGACGAAGCGGATGGCGCCGCCGCAGCTCTACGACCTCACCGAGCTGCAACGCCACGCGAACCGGCTCTTCGGCTTCACCGCGCAGCGCACGCTCGAGATCGCCCAATCGCTCTACGAACATCACAAGCTCCTGAGCTATCCGCGCACCGACAGCCGGCATCTGTCGACCACGGTCGCCGACACGCTGCCCGAGGTGGTGCAGGCCATCCGCGCCCCGTACGAGCCGCTGCTCGCGCCGGGGACGGGGCAGGCGCCGCTGGGCCGGCGACACGTCGACGACGCGCAGGTCACGGACCACCATGCCATCCTCCCGACGGACCGGCGCGCAGGGGCGCTCGGCGAGGACGAGCGTCGCATCTACGACCTCGTCTGCCGGCGGCTGCTGCAGGCGTGGCACGGCGACTTCGTGTGGGCCGCGACGACGGTGATCACCGAGGTGAGATCGCCGGAAGCGACGGACCTCTTCCACAGCGTCGGGACGGCCATCGAGTCGCCGGGGTGGAAGGTGCTCGACGTCGGCGGCGGCCGGCAGACGCCGAAGAAAAAGACCGACGACGACGAGGCGGCCGACGCGCCCGAACAGGCGCTGCCCGCGGGCCTCGCCGAGGGCCAGGCGCAGCGGGTGCTCGATGCGAAGGCGCTCGAGAAGCAGACCCGTCCCCCGCCCCGTCTGACCGACGCCTCGCTCCTGACGGCGATGGAGACCGCCGGGCGCACGCTCGACGAGAAGGAGCTCTCGCGGGCGATGCGGGACGCCGGCCTCGGGACGCCGGCGACGCGGGCGGCGATCATCGAGACGCTGCTCGCGCGCGGGTACATCGTCCGTCGCGGCAAGACGCTCGCGGCGACCGACAAAGGCATCCGGCTCATCGAGGTCGTCGATCCCACCGTGAAGAGCCCGATCATGACCGGGCAGTGGGAGGCGCGGCTGCAGGCGATCGCGCGCGGCGAGGGCGGGCTCGCTGCGTTCATGGCCGGCATCGAGCAGTACGTGCGCGAGGTGGTGGGGCGCGTGCCGCATCGCATCGGGGACCCGCCGCCGCCCGCGCAGTCGACGGCGCGGATGCAGGCCGGCGAGGACCTGCCCGGCCTGCTGAAGCGCGTGTATGGCTTCGATGCCTTCCGGCCGCACCAGGAGGCCGTCTGTCGCGCCGCGGCCGAGGGTCACGACGTGCTGCTCGTCATGCCGACGGGCGCCGGCAAGTCGCTCTGTTACCAGCTCCCCGGGCTCGCGCGCGGCGGCACGACGCTCGTCGTCAGCCCGCTGATCGCGCTCATCGAGGACCAGGTCGCGAAGCTGCGCGGCCTCGGCCTCAACGCGGCGCGCATCCACTCGGGGCTCGACCGGCAGGCCAGCCGCGACGTGTGTCGCGCCTACCTCGATGGCACCCTCGACTATCTGTTCGTCGCGCCCGAGCGGCTCGGCGTGCCCGGCTTCCCCGAGATGCTGGCCCGCCGGACGCCGGCGCTCGTGGCGATCGACGAGGCGCACTGCATCTCGCAGTGGGGCCACGACTTCCGGCCCGACTACCGCCTGCTCGGCCAGCGCCTGCCGCTGCTGCGACCGGCGCCGATCGTGGCGGTGACGGCGACGGCGACGCCGGTCGTGCAGCGCGACATCGTCGAGCAGCTGGGCCTGAGCGCGCCGCGCACGTTCATCCACGGCTTCCGGCGCACGAACCTCGCCATCGAGGTGCGCGAAGCGCCGCCCGGCGAGCGCATCGGCCTCGCGAGCGCGCTGCTGCAGGGGGCGGGGCGCCTGCCGGCGATCCTGTACGCGCCGACCCGCAAGCGGGCCGAGGAGGCCGCGGACGCGCTCTCCCAGCGCTTCCGCGGCGCCGCCTACCACGCGGGGATGACGGCGGCGGCGCGCGAAGAGGTCCAGACCGCGTTCCTCGCCGGGCGCCTCGACGTGGTCGTCGCGACGGTCGCGTTCGGCATGGGCGTCGACAAGGCGGACGTCCGCACCGTGGTGCACCTCGCGCTGCCCGGCAGCATCGAAGGCTACTACCAGGAGATCGGCCGCGCCGGTCGCGACGGCCGCGAGTCGCGCGCCGTGCTCCTGCACTCCTACGCGGACCGGCACACGCTGCAGTTCTTCCACGAGCGCGACTACCCCGAGCCCGAGACGCTGCAGCAGGTCTTCGACGCGCTGACCGCGCGACCGGTCACGAAGCAGACCGTCCGGCGCAAGGCGCGGGTCGAGCGCGAGACGTTCGACAAGGCGCTCGAGAAGCTGTGGCTGGCGGGCGCGGCCGTCGTGACGCCCGAGGAGGACGTGCAGAGAGGCCGCGACGGATGGCAGGCGCAGTACGCGGCGCAGCGCGACCAGCGCGCGCAGCAGGCGGTGCTGATGGGTCGGTACACCGAGGCCCACGACTGCCGCATGCTCCACCTCGTCCGCCACTTCGGCGACGCCGAGGACAGCGGCGCTCCCTGCGGCCTCTGCGACGTCTGCGCGCCGGACGCGGCGCTGGCGGTCGCGCGGCGGGCGCCGAATCCGGAGGAGATTCAGCAACTTGCGCGTACGCTGGAGCGGCTTCGCGCGCAGGACCACCAGAGCGCGGGCCGGCTGTGCAAGCAGGTGATCGGCGAGGCGCCGGCGGACCGACGCGCCTTCGAGGCGCTGCTGGGTGGCCTCGCCCGCATGGGGCTCGTCCGGCTCGCGGAGGACGTGTTCGAGAAGGACGGGCAGCGCATCCCGTTCCAGCGCGCGAGCCTCACGCCGCGCGGGCGCGGCGCCGTCGGCGTCGAGACGCTGGCGCAGGTACCGCTGCCCGCCGCGGCGTCGCCCTCGCCGAAGCCGCCGCGACGGGGGCGCAAGCGCGTCGGCGTACCGCGCGGCGAGCGGCGCCGGACCGCCGCCGAGTCGCCGCTCGCGACCGCGCTTCGGGCGTGGCGGCTCGGCGAAGCGAAGCGCCGACGCGTGCCGGCGTTCCGCGTCTTCACCGACCGCGTGCTCGAGGCCCTCTGCGAGCGCCGCCCGCAGGACGAGGCCGCGCTGCTCGCCGTGCCCGGCGTCGGGCCGAAGCTCGCCGCGTCGATCGGCGCCGCCCTCCTCGACCTCTGTCGCAGCCATCGCGGCTGACGGCGCGCTTCAAGGAGGGAGCCGCCGACGCCCATGGGATGTCTCCCTGACCCCCCGCCGGCCCACGCTCGGCGCCGCCGGCTGCGCGCTTCGGAGCGATGGGATGCCGGCGGGGCGCGGCCCGCACCGCCGGGGCGCCCGGACGGAGCAGCGCGGTCGAATACAGATGCGACGGTCGCTTTTCGCTTGATGTTTTCGCGGCCCGGGGCTTCCGATGCGCGCCGAAACCGGAACACCAGCGATTCTCGGGGGAGCGGTCCATGACGAACGGCAGTGTGAAGGGACGCCGCGCCTGGTGGGCGCTGACGCTCGCGTCAGCGCTCGCGGCGTGCGCCGACGGCGGCACGGCGGCGAGCGGCGGCGGGGACGACGACGGTGGCGTCGGTCCGGTGCGCGACGCGAGCACGCCCGGCGATGATGCGCGTCCGGGCGACGGCGGGGGCGGTCCCGACGCGGCGCGCGGCGACGCGAGCCCGCCCGACGGCGGGGCGCGCGACGGCGGCGGCGGTCCCGACGCGGCGCGCGGCGACGCGAGCCCGCCTGACGGCGGGGCGCGCGACGGTGCGATCGACCCCGACCAGGGCGCCGACTGCGAGGACGGACAGACGCGGCCGTGCCCCGGGGAAGAGGCCGCATGCCCGGGCTCGGTGCAGACCTGCGCCGGGGGGGCCTTTGGCCCGTGCGCCGCGCCGGCCGAGGAGTGCAACGGCCTCGACGACGACTGCGACGGGTCGACGGACGAGGAGTTCCTCGGCCTCGGCGAGCCGTGCACGCGCGGCGAGGGCGCGTGCGCCGCGCAGGGCACCACCGCGTGCGACCAGAGCGGCACGCGCACCGTGTGCGACGCCGAGCTGCCGGCGGGTTGCTGCGCGGGCGACGAGGACTGCGCTGCCGACGAGCGCTGCGTGGACTCCGCGTGCGTGGCCGAGCCGGCCTGCGTCGAGGATGCGGACTGCGCCGCCGGCGAGCGCTGCGTCGCGGGCGCCTGCGAGGACGCCCCGGCCTGCGTCGAGGATGCGGACTGCGCCGCCGGCGAGCGCTGCGTCGCGGGCGCCTGCGAGGGCGCCCCGGCCTGCGTCGAGGACGCCGACTGCGCCGCCGGCGAGGTCTGCGTCGCCGGCGTCTGCGAGCCCGTCGGCTGCCTCGACGACGCCGACTGCGCCGCCGGCGAGGTCTGCGTCGCCGGCGCCTGCGAGGGCGCCCCGGCCTGCGTCGAGGATGCGGACTGCGACGCCGGCGAGGTCTGCGTCGCCGGCGCCTGCGAGCCCGTCGGCTGCCTCGACGACGCCTTCGAGGACAACGATGCGGCCGGCGGCGCCGCGCCCCTCGGAACCGGCGCGCGCGACGACCTGCAGGTCTGCGCCGACGACGAGGACTGGTTCGCCATCGACGTCTGCGCCGGCGGCACGCTGACCGTCGCCCTGGCCTTCGAGCACGACGACGGCGACCTCGACGTCGAGCTGCTCGACGCCGCGGGCGACACGCTCGACACGAGCAACTCGTCGCAGGACGGCGAGCAGGTGTCCTACGCGCCGGCGGGCCCCGAGACCGTCCTCCTGCGGGTGTACGGCTTCCGGGGGGCGCACAACGCCTATGCGATCGACGTGGACGTCGACGGCTGCGTCGCGCCGTGCGCCGAGGACCTCGACTGCGCCGCGGGCGAGGTCTGCGTCGACGGCGCCTGCGTCGTCGACGTGCCGGCCTGCGAGGACGACGCCTTCGAGGACAACGACGACGCCGGCTCGGCCACCCCCCTCGAGGCGGGCTCGATCGACGACCTGCGCATCTGCGCCGGCGACGTGGACGGCTTCCGCGTGGCGCTCTGCGCCGGCGGCACGCTGACGGTGGACGTCCGCTTCACCCACGCCGACGGCGACCTGGACGCCGCGCTCCTCGACGCGCGCGGCGGCGAGCTCGCGACCAGCGAGGGCACCGACGACGGCGAGCACCTCGCGCACACCGCGGTGGCGGCCGAGGAGGTCTTCGTCGTGGTGTACGGCTTCGGCGGCGCCGGCACCACCTACGGCCTCGACGTCGCGATCGAGGGCTGCGTCGACGAGCCGGTCTGCGTCGAGGACGACCACGAGGCCGACGACACGCCGGCCACGGCGACCCCCGTGGGCGGCGACGCGCTCTTCGAGGACCGCGTGCTGTGCCCGGCGGACGAGGACTGGTACGCCGTGCGCGCCTGCGCCGGAGGCACGCTGCGCGTGACGGCGGCCTTCGCGCACGCCGACGGCGACATCGACCTGCAGGTGTTCGACGCGGAGGGCAACGCGCTCGGCACCTCCGACTCGCTCGAGGACGTCGAGGCCCTCGAGATCCCGGTGGAGGGCGAGGCCGAGCTCTTCGTCCGCGTGTACGGCTTCGGCGACCTGGGCAACACCTACTCGCTGGCGATCGAGGTCGCCGACTGCGGCTGCGAGGTCGACGGCGACTGCCCGGCGGGCCAGGCCTGCGTCGAGGGCGCGTGTGTCGCCCCCGAGCCGTGCGTCGACGACGGGCTCGAAGACAACGACGCGGCGGGAGCGGCCACGCCGGCGGAGCCCGGCGACGTGGCGGGCCTGCAGGTGTGCGCGGGCGACGACGACTGGTACGTCGTCGACGTCTGCGCCGGCGGCACGCTGTCCGTCGGGCTGGCCTTCACGCACGCCGACGGCGACCTCGACCTGGCGCTGCACGGCGACGACGGAGCGGTGCTGGCCCGCTCGCAGGGCGTCGGCGACGAGGAGCGCGTCGAGCTCGCGGCGCAGTCGGCGCGCCGCCTCTGGGTGCGCGTGTACGGCTTCCGCGGCGCGGAGGGCGCCTACGACCTCGGCGTGGTGGTCGACGGCTGCGACGCCGGCCCGGTCTGCGTCGACGACCTCGGCGAGGACAACGACACGATCGACGCCGCGCTGCCGGTGCTTCCCGGCGCGGCCGCCGGCCTGGCGATCTGCGCGGGCGACGAGGACTGGTACGCGGTCGACGTCTGCGCCGGCGGCGTGCTCACGACGACCGTCCGCTTCGAGCACGACCTGGGCGACGTCGACGTGCAGCTCGTCGACGCCGAGGGCGCGGTGCTGATGACCTCGGCCTCGACGAGCGACGAGGAGCGCCTGCGCCACCAGGCCGAGGGCGCGGGCACCGTCCTCGTGCGCGTCTACGGCTTCGGGGGCGCCGAGAACGCGTACGACCTCGAGATCGCGCTCGACGGCTGCGGCTGCGCCGAGGACGCCGACTGTCCGGCCGGCCAGATCTGCGCCGACGGCGCGTGCGTCGCGCCGCCGGCCTGCGTCGACGACGCGTTCGAGGACAACGACCTCCTCGAGACCGCCGCCGACCTCGTCCCGGGCGCGTACCCGGGGCTCCAGGTGTGCAGCGGCGACCTCGACCTGTTCGCGGTCGATGTCTGCGCGGGCGGCACGCTCGCCGTGGACGTGACCTTCACCCACGCCGACGGCGACGTCGACGCGGCGCTGCTGGCGGCGGACGGCACCGTCCTCGTGCGCTCGGCCACCGTCGCGGACGCCGAGCGCCTCGAGCGCGCGTCCGACGCCGACGAGCGCGTGTACCTCGCCGTGTACGGCTTCGGCGGGGCCGTCAACGCCTACGACCTGAACGTGACCGTGGAAGGCTGCGAGGGGCCGGTCTGCGTCGACGACGACCTCGAGGAGAACGACGCGCTCGAAAACGCCGCGGCGGTGCCGGCGGGCGTCTACCGGGGCCGCGCCATCTGCAGCGCGGACGACGACTGGTACGCGGTCGACGTGTGCGCCGGCGGCGTGCTCACGGTGCGGACGAGGTTCACCCACGCCGACGGCGACCTGGATCTCTCGATCCACGACGCCGACGGGACGCGGGTCGACATCTCGCAGGGCGTCGGCGACGAGGAGGCGCTCCGCGTCTCCGCCGAGGCCGCGGCGACGGCATACGTGCGCGTCTATGGCTACCAGGGCGCGCAGAACGACTATGACCTCGAGATCACGCTCGACGGCTGCGGCTGCGTCGACGACCGCGACTGCCCGGCGGGCCAGGTGTGCGCCGAGGGCGCGTGCGTGGACCGGCCGGTCTGCGAGGACGACGCGCTCGAGGAGAACGACGATCCGGCGGCGGCGCGGGCGCTGGCGCCGGGCGCATACGCGGGGCTGCAGGTCTGCGCCGGCGACCTCGACTGGTATGGGGTCGAGGTCTGCGCCGGCGGCACGGTCACGGTGGACGTGGCCTTCACCCACGCGGCCGGCGACGTCGACGCGGTGCTGTTCGGCGGGGATGGGACGCCGCTCGTCCGGGCGGAGACGGCGGACGACGGCGAGCGGCTCGTCTACGCGAGCGCGGCGGCGCAGCGGCTCTCCCTCGCCGTGTACGGCTTCGGCGGCGCCGAGAACGCCTACGCGCTCAACGTGGCGGTGGACGGCTGCGACGCCGATTTCTGCGCCGACGACGCGCTCGAGGACAACGACGGGCCGGACACGGCGACGCCGATCGTGCCGGGGCGCGGCGACGGCCTGGCGGTGTGCGCCGGCGACCAGGACTGGTACGCGGTGGACGTCTGCGCCGGCGGCGTCCTCACGGTGCGCACGCGCTTCCGGCACGCCGACGGCGACGTCGACCTCGCGCTCGTCGATGCGGCGGGCGAGGAGCTCGCGGCGTCGCGGGGCGTCGGCGACGTCGAGGAGGCGCGCTACGCCGCCCCGGCTGCGGGCACGGTGAACATCGCCGTCTTCGGCTACCAGGACGCCGAGAACACCTACGCGCTCGAGGTCGAGCTCGCGGGCTGCGGCTGCGAGACGGACGACGACTGCCCCGCCGGGCAGCGCTGCGCCGAGGGCGCCTGCGTCGCGGCGCCCGTCTGCCAGGACGACGCCGCCGAGGACAACGACGCGCTCGAAGCGGCGATCCCCGCCGCGCCCGGCGCGTACGGCGGCCTGGCCGTGTGCGCCGACGACGAGGACTGGTACGCCGTCGCCGTCTGCGCGGGCGGCGCGGTGGCGGTCGACGTGACGTTCGCCCACGCGGGCGGCGACCTCGACGTCGAGCTGCTGGACGCCGGCGGCGACGTGCTCGACACGTCCGACTCCTCGGACGACGACGAGCGCGTCGAGCACGCCGCCGAGGCGGACGCGGTCGTATTCGTGCGCGTCTACGGCTTCGCCGGCGCGGAGAACGCATACGGCCTGAACGTGGCGGTCGACGGCTGCGCGCCCGTCGCCTGCGAGGACGACGGCGCGGAGGACAACGACACGCTCGAGACCGCCGCCGAGGCGGCGCCGGGTCTCGCCGAGGGCCTGGCGGTGTGCGCCGGCGACGACGACTGGTTCGCCGTCGAGGTGTGCGCCGGCGGCGTGCTCACCGCCCGCGCGATCTTCGCGCACGCGACCGGCGACCTCGACCTCGCGCTGCACGACGCCGCCGGCGCCGAGCTCGCCCGCTCGGCGGGCGTGGGCGACCTCGAGGAGGCCCGGGCGCGCGCGGCGGTCGACGGGCCGCTATACGTGCGCGTGCACGGCTTCCGCGACGCCGAGAACACCTACGCGCTCGAGCTGCAGGTCGAAGGCTGCGGCTGCGAGTCGGACGACGACTGCCTCGCCGGCGACGTCTGCGCCGAGGGCCGGTGCGTCGCCGCGCCGGACGGCACGTGCGAGGCGCCCTTCTTCATCGGGGCCTTCGGCGCGATCGAGGGCACCACCGCCGACCGCGACGGCGTCCACGGCGGCACGTGCGGCGGCGGCGCGCAGAGCGGCGAGGCCGTGTACGCGATGGCCTTCGACGTGGGCGGCGAGATCTGCCTCAACCTCGCGGGCAGCGCCTACGACACCGTGCTCTACGTCCGCGCCGCCGACTGCGCCCGCCGTGAGGCGGAGGCGGCCTGCAACGACGACGACGACGCGGCGGGCGGGCTCCGGTCGGCCCTGACGCTGTCGGTCGAGCCCGGGATCGTCTACTTCGTGTTCGTCGACGGCTTCTCGCCGGCGGACGGCGGCGTGCGCGAGGGCGACTACGTCCTCGACGTCACGCCGGGGCCCTGCGCGGTCGGCTGCGCCGGCGACGAGGACTGTGGCGAGGGCGAGATCTGCGTCGAGGGCGCCTGCGTCGCCGCGCCGGCGTGCGCCGCCGACGAGGACTGCGGCGAGGGCGAGCTCTGCGTCGAGGGCGAATGCGAGCCGGCCCCCGTCGCCTGCGTGCCCGACGCCAACGAAGAGGACGACGCGCTCGACGCCGCGCGGCCGCTCGAGGTGAACCGGCGTTTCGTCGGCCTGAATTTCTGCGACGACGGCGCGGACTGGTTCCGGTTCAACGCCGGCGGCCAGACGCGGTACGACGTGCAGACGTTCAACCTGTCCGCGGGCGCCGACACGCTCCTCACGTTGTTCGACGCGAACGGCGTCCAGCTGGCCAGCAACGACGACGGCGGCGACGACGGCCTCGCGAGCCTCATCGCCAACTGGCAGCCGCCGGCGGCGGGCATCTACTACGTGCGCGTCTCGAGCTTCCTCGGCGCGACGGGCGACCTGAGCTACTCCGTGGGCGTGCGGTCGACCTGCCAGGACGACGAGTTCGAGCACGACGACGAGCCGGCCGACGCGCGGCCGTTCGAGGTCGGCGGCGCGCCTCAGGCGCGGCGTCACTGCCAGGACGAGGACTGGGTGCGGTTCGACGCCGTCGCCGGCGAGACCTACGTCATCGAGACGCGGGACCTCGCCGGCAGCGACGACTCGACGCTCACCCTGCTCGACGTCGACGGCGCCACGGCGCTCGACTTCAACGACGATCGTGCGCCCGGCGACGCGTCGAGCCTCATCGAGTGGGTCGCGCCCGCCGACGGCACCTACTTCGTGCGCGCCGGCACGTTCAACGACCGCTACGGCGCAAGCCGGCGCTACACGCTGGCCATCAACCGGGCGGAGTGAGCGCCCGGCGCCCGACACGGACCGCTGCATCCCCTCGATGCGTGTGCCGCCGCCGGCGCGCGGCGTGACGACGAGCTCGCGCACCGTCCTCGGACCGTCCGTCCCGATCAAACGCTCGGTCGTCAGCGCGCGGCGCGGGGGCTCGTCGTCGCGGGGCGGACAGGAGCGGCTCGCCCCCCCGTTCCGGGGACTGCGCGCTCGCCGAGGCCGCCCTAGCGTTGGGCCTGCACTCGCAAGGAGGTCGCCCATGTTCCGCACCGGTCTCGCCGCCGCGCTCGTCCTGCTCCAGAGCGCCGCCGCCTTCGCCGACACCCACACCTTCCGCGCCCCGGCGGTCGCCGCGGGCTCGCGTTTCGTCCACCCGGCGCTCGTCGTCGGCTTCAACCCGCAGCCCGACCCGCCCGGCATCGACGGCCAGGTCCGCATCGAGGAGGGCCGTCCCGTCCTCGCGACCGTCGCCCGTCGCGGCAACGTCTTCGGCCTGACGATCGGCATGAAGGACGCCACCGGCGCCTACCGCATCGCCTTCCGGGCGCCGCGCGACGCCGCCGACATCACCGAGCTGCGCTTCACCGCCACCGCGTCCGACGGCCGCTCGTACCTGATCGTGGTCGACGTGGCGTCGTTCGGCGGCTTCGTCGACCCCGGCTCCATCCGCGGCTTCAACCCGCAACCCGAGCCGCCGGGCGACGCCATCGGCGTGCAGTTCGCCATCCTCTCGGACCGCGCCGCCATCCCCGCATCGGCGTCGATCGCGGTGTACGACGCCGCCGGCGAGGTCGCCCTCGACTGACCCCGCCGAGGGGCGCCGCCCGGGCGCGGCGCGCGGTTGCGTTGTCGCGCCTGCCGGACCGAAGACCGGCGCCGGCGAACGTCAGCGATAGAGCTTCGCGAACGCCGCTCGCTGCTCCGCCGTCCCCAGCATCACGAGCTCCGCGTCTTCAGGCAGCCGTGCGTCGCCCGCCGGGTTCGAGGTCATCGCGCCGTCCGGCGTCTGGATGGCCACCACGTTCAGCCCCGTGCGCGCCCCAATCGCGCTCTCGCGCAGCGTGCGGCCCTGCAGCGTGGGCGGCACGCGCGCGAGGAAGAGATCGGCCCCCTCGCCGAGCACGATCAGCTCGCGGCCGAGCAGGTGCGACACGATGAGGCGCACGCCGAGCGACGTGTAGCTCAGCACGACGTCGGCGCCGGCCCGGTGGATGGCCTCGAGGTTCCGCTCGTGGGTGATGCGGCTGACGATGCGCAGGTCCGGGTTGAGCCGGCGGCAGTAGATGGCGAGGTAGATGTTCGTCGCGTCGTCGTTCGTCGTCAGCAGGACGGACGGCGCGCGATCGAGGCCGGCCGCCATGAGCGTCGCCCGGTCGGCGGCGTCGCCGGCGAAGATGCGGTCGCAGTGGGCGGCGCACTCGGCGCGCGCCTGCGCGTCGCGCTCGACGAGGTGTACCGGAACCCCCTGCGCCTTGAGCGCGCGCGCCGCCGCCTGGCCGACGCGGCCGCCGCCGATGATCAGCACCGGGTTCTCGTTCGGCGCGTAGATCACGAACATCGCGTCGAGGTACTCGACCTGGTCGGGCGTGCCGATCACGACCGCGACGGCGTGCTCCGAGAGCACGGTGTCCGCGTGCGCGGGCAGCAGGCGGCCCCGCTCCCAGTAGGCGACGACGCTGGCGCCGGTGAGCTCCCGCAGGGCCGTCTCGCGCACGGTGCGCCCGGCGAGGGGCGTTCCGTGGACGGGCAGCTCGGCGATGAGCAGGTCGCGGAAGCGGCCGACGACGTGGGTGCGCACGTGCCCGGCGCTGGCGCGGTGGGCGAGCTGGGCGCCGAGCTGGTGCTTGAGCGCGAAGACCGGCGCCGCGCCGCTCAGCTCCAGGATGTCGAGCGAGTCCTCGCTCTCGACGACGGCGATCACCGGGACGTCGGGGGCGACCTCGCGCACGGTGAGCGTGACGTTGGTGTTCGGCGCGTCGTCGAGGTTCGCCACGACGCAGCGCGCGTCGCGGACGGCGAGCCCGCTCCACGTCGCCTCGGACTCGGGATCGCCCGCGATCACCGGCACGCCCTCGCCGTGGAGCAGGGCCGCCTGCCGCCGGTCCCGCTCGAGCACGAAGCAGGGGATGCCGAGGCGCCGCAGCTGGCGCAGGAGCCCCTCGGCGAGCGCGTCCCGCTCGCAGAGCACCACGTGACCCGACGTGCCGGGTGGCACGTTCCCGGGCGCGCGCAGGCGGAGCTGCGCCTCGAGCCACGGCGCGTACACGAGCCGGATGAACGCGAACGGCAGCACGATGAGCAGCAGCACCACGCCCGAGACGAGCACGACGATGCTGAAGAGCCGCCCGATGTCCGACTGAAAGGTGATGTCGCCGAACCCGAGCGTGCTCATCACGGTGAGCGTCCAGTAGATGCCGGTGATCCACGAGTGCTCGCGCCCCTCGGCGCGCAACATGATCACGTGGAAGAGCACCGAGTAGACGGCGACGACCGCCGTCAACAGCAGGAGCAGCTTGAGCAGGCCGCGCATGTTCCGGCGAAGCTCGCGCTCGCCACGCAGCGCCATGACGTAGCTGACGAACGCCTTCATCGCGACGCCGACCCGCTCCCCATCACGCGTTGCGCCGGCGCCCGAAGAGTCCGGTGCGCTGCTTCTTCGCCGGAGGCTGCATCGTCTCGGCGAGCCGCCGTCCGAGCTGCCGCGTCATCTCGAGCGCCACCGCCGGATTGGCCATCGCCACGTGCGCGAAGTCCTCGCGGCCGACGACGACCAGCTCGCAGCGCGACGCGGCGCGCGCGCTCGTGGCGCGCGTCCCGCCGGTCATCAGCGCCGTCTCCCCGAACAGGCCGCCGGGCCCGCCTCTCGCGTGCACGCGGCCCCCGTCGTCGACGAGCTCCACCTCACCGGTGAGCACGATGTACAGCGCGTCGCTCGACGCGCCGCGGGCATAGATCGACTGCTCCGCCTCGACGTGCATGAGCTCGATCCCGCGCAGGATCTCGGCGAGCTCCTCGTCGCTGAGCGGCGCGAAGAAGTCGAGCTGGCGCAAGGTGGCGGCCAGCGCCGCGTCGGGCGCGCGGCCCTCCACCGGCGTGGCGAGGCAGGCGAGGACCGCCGCGACGTGGGGGCGACGGGCGATGACGATCGCGACGTGGCCGGACCGCAGCACGCTGAGGCCGGTGGGCAGCTCCACGTGGCCCTCGCGGTCGACGAGCCCGACGAACAGGCAGTCGGCGGGCAGCCCGGGCAGCTCGCGCGCCGCGCGCACCGTCAGGTTGGCCGCCGCCGAGCGGGGCGAGATCACGGCCTCGAACAGGAGCGCGTCGCCGAGCCCGAGCGGCATCGAGCTGAGCACCTGCGGAAACTCGATGGCAGTCGCCATCTTGGCGACGACCACGTCGGCCTCGGGGATGATCTCGCGGACGCCGGCGAGGCGGTAGGCGTCGGCGTAGCTGTCGTCCAACATGCGCACCATCACGCGCGCGCTCGACAGCGATCGGGTGAGCGTCGCGAACGCCAGGTTGTCGGCGTCGCGCGGCAGCAGGCCGGCGGCGACCTCGGCGGTGCGCATGCCGGCCCGCTCGAGGATGCGCGCGTCGGTGCCGTCCCCGCAGACGGTGACCGCCCCGACATCGTCGAACACGCGTTCGCAGACCTCGCGGCTGCTGTCGATGACGGTGACGGCGTGGCGATCGGCCACGAGGCGGGCGGCGAGCACGCGCCCGATGCGCCCGCCGCCGGCGATCACGATCTTCATCTCCCCTCCGTCGGCGCTTCGCCGGCCAGCACCCGCTCGATGCGCAGCACTTCGTCGTCCAGCTCCGCCAGGACGCGGTCCGCGGCGTCGGTCGGCACCAGCCCTGCCCGCTGCGCCGCGCCGACAGCCGTCCGCTCGGCGTCGACGAGCCGCCGCCGCGTGGCGAGCAGCAGCATCGCGCCGTGGGCCAGATGGCGCTCGTGCAGGCTGCGCAGCGTGCGCTCCGCCCGCGCGATCTCCACCTGGTAGTCGCTGCGCAGCTGATCGTAGCCGGACCGCGGCACGAGGCCCGACGCGAACAGCTGGTCGAGCTCCTGGCGCGCCGCCCGCGCGGCGACGAGTCGCGCCTGTTGCTCGCCGAGCCCCAGCGCGACCGGGTCGTGGAGCGACAGCCCCAGCCAGCGCACGACCACCGGCAGCGTCGAGCCCTGGAAGACCAGCGAGACGAAGCTCACGCCGAAGGCCACGTCGACCAGGACCTGCCGCTCGGGCGTCTCGGGCGGCAGACCCAGCGCGAGCGCCACGGCCAGCGCGCCCTTGATGTTCCCGTACACGAACACGTGCTGCCAGCGCATCGGCACCCAGTGAGCGGGGCGCAGCCAGCGCACGAAGAGGAACGGCACGTAGATCGCCGCCGCCCGGCCGCCGAGGACGCACGCGAAGCCGGCGAGGATCTCGCCGATGTGGCTGCCGATCGACACCGGATCGGTGCTGAGGCCGATCAGCAGGAACAGGAACGTGTTCACGCCGAAGGCCACGTACTCCCAGAAGCTGGACAGCGCGATGCGGCTCTGCGGCGGCAGGTGCGCGCGCGCGGTCGCACCGACGACCAGACCCGCCGAGACCGCGGCGATGGCCCCCGAGACGCCGACCTCGTTGGCGGCGGTGTAGGCGCCATAGGCGATCGCCGTCGTGGCCATGAGCTCGGCGAGCGGATCCTCGGTGCGGCGGACCAACATGCTGCCGACCGCCGCCAGCGCCAGGCCGATGGCGGCGCCGCCGACCGTGCTCCACAGGAGTCCGCCGGCCATCGGCCCCGGCGCGGGCGCGACCCCCTCGGTCAGCACGCCGGCGATCGCCGCGTAGGCGACGAGCGTGGCGCCGTCATTGAAGAGCGTCTCGCCCGACATGATGCCCGACAGGCGCGACGGCACGACGAGACGCCGAAAGGTGAACAAAATCGAGACGGTATCGGTGCCCCCCATCAGCGCCGCCAGCAACAGCGCGGCGATCCACGGCAGGTCGAGGAACGCGTGCAGCGCGACGGCGGTCACGCCGATGGCGATCCCGGTGCCGACCACCGCCAGCACGGCGATCGGGATGGCGTTGGCGCGGATGCCCTGCACGTCGGCGGAGATGCCGCCCTCGAAGAGCAGCGCGGGCAGACACACGAGGAACACCGTCTCCGGCGCCAGCCGGGGCACGACGGGCAGCAGCCCCGAGACGGCGATCGCCATGCCGCCGGCGACGAGCGCCACGCTGTACGGCAGGCGCATGCGCTTGGCGGCCATGGCCATCAGCGTGGCCGCGACGATCAGGCCGATCAGCACCGGGACGGACGACTGCATCGGGCCCGCATGCTACAGCGAAAACCGATGGCGGCGAGGCCGTTCGGCAATGCCGCGGGCGCCGTCGGCGCCGTCACGACCCCCTACGACGCCGTGCGCCGGTCGTTCGTCAGCAGCCAGTGGGCGAACGTCGCGCCGCTGACCACCACCGCGGCGGCGAACGCCACGAGGCCGAGCGTGCCCTGGTCGGTGGGGCAGTCACCCGTCGTCGCCTGGCGCAGGACGCAGGCGGCGAGGTTCACCCCCAGCACACGGTTCACGAGGAGCCACGGCGCGACGAAGGCGAGCAGGTGGAGGGCGTTGCGGACCATGCCCCCATGGTAGACAGTTGACCCCCCGACTGTCCTGGTCACCTTGCCAGCGAGGGGGCGACCGCATCGAAACGTCATTGACGTGGCACGTCGATCGTGATCGACGACCGGGGCTCGGACACGCGCTGAACTTGCGGCCGGGCGGAGAGGCCCAGGAGCACCGGTCGCAGCGGCAACGACGACGTCATCCACATCGTGTCCTTCCTGGAGGACCTCCCCGACCCGCGCGTCGACCGCACGAAGCTGCACAAGCTGACCGATATCGTGCTGCGGGCGCTCATCGCCACGCTCGGGGGCGCTGACAACTGGGTCGTCGTCGAGGAGTTCGGCGACGCCAACGAGAAGTGGCTTCGTGAGTCCCTCGAGCTGCCGAACGGCATCCCGTCGCACGACACGCTCGGCCGCGTCTTCCGGAGGGTCGACGCCGTTGAACTCTCGAGTCGGCTCGGGCGCTGGCTCGATCGGGACCCAGCGCGAGATTGCGCGGACCATCGAGGACCGCTCCCGCGTCCGCCGCGACAACTCCGCCCTCAATCTCGCGGCATTGCGCCGCGTCGCTCTCGCCCTGCTGAAGAAGGACACGTCCCGCAAGGTCGGCATCGCCACGAAACGCCGCCGTGCCTGGTGGGACAGGGACTCCCTTACTCGCGTCCTACTCGGGTCGTGAGGTGCGATTGCCCAGCGTCGAGGCCCGGTCTCCGAGGCGGCGACCGGCGGGCGCGATGTATGCTCGGGCCCGATCGAACCCGGGCGGGGGTGAGGCATGAGCGTGCTCGACACCATCGGGCGGACGAGACTGGTTCCGCTGCGGCATCTCGTCCCGGCGCGGAGCGCCCGGATCCTCGTCAAGCTCGAGTACGAGAATCCGACGGGAAGCATGAAGGACCGCATGGCGCTCGCCATGGTGTCGGCGGCCGAGGCGGACGGGCGCTTGCGGCCGGGCGGCTCCGTGGTCGAGTACACGGGCGGGAGCACGGGCGTGTCGCTGGCCTTCGTGTGCGCCGCGAAGCGCATCCCGCTGCACATCGTGACGTCGGACGCGTTCAGCAGCGAGAAGCGGAATCACATGGCCGCGCTGGGGGCGCGCCTCACCCTCGTGCCCAGCCCCACGGGCGGGACGACGAAGGCGCTGACGCTCGAGATGATCGAGACGGCCCGGCGCCTGGCCGCCGCCCCGGGGAGCTACTGGACGGACCAGTTCAACAACCGGGACGTCCTGCCCAGCTACGAGAAGATGGCCGAGGAGATCCGGGAGCAGACGGACGGACGGGTGAGCGCCTTCGTCCAGATCGTCGGCACGGGCGGGTCCCTGCGGGGCCTCTCCACGCGTCTGCGGGCCCACGACGACGGCGTGCGCATCGTCGCCGTCGAGCCCGAGGAGTCGGCGGTGCTGTCGGGCCGCCCGAGCGGCTCCCACGGCATCGAAGGCACCGGCCCCGGGTTCGTGGTGCCCCTGTGGACCGAAGGGCTCGCCGACGAAATCCAGACCGTGTCGACGGCGGAAGCCATGACGACGGCGCGCCGGCTCGCCCGCGAGGAGGGCCTCTTCGCAGGCACCTCGACCGGCGCGAACGTGGCGGCGGCGCTGCGCATCGCGGCGCGCCTGGGATCCGGTCACACGGTCGTGACCGTGGCGGTCGACTCCGGGATGAAGTACCTGAGCACGCCGCTGTACGCCCCCGCCTGATCCGAATGGCCGATGCGCCCGACGCGCACGCGCCGCCCGGCGCCCACGGCGAAGACGGCGTACCGGCCGCGCCGACCGAGCAGCGCGGGCGGCGCCCACGGATAGGGCGGAGCGGCCGCGTTGCTCCCGAAGAAGCGATCGGACTCGGCGAGCAGGGTCTGGCAGCCGACGACGCACGTCGCCTGGGGATAGGCGCCCTCCAGGCCCAGCGAGGGGATGTCGCCGGTCGCGGCCCGCCCGTCAGGGGCGCGGTCCGTAGACGGCGGGCGGGTCCGCGGCCACCGGCGTCAGGTGGAGCGGGCCGCCATACGCGCCGAGCTCGTCGTCGGCGCAGCCGCGCGGGGCGCCCCTCCAGGCGTCGGGGCGATCCGGCCGCCCCCGCGAGAAGTAGTTGTTCGGGAGCGTCGTCTCGCCGAAGGTGCGGCCCAGGCGAAACACCGAGTCGTCCGGGTCGGTGTCGAAGACGTTGTCGGTCACGACCACGTCGGCGGACTCGGCGCGCGTGCCGGTGCAGGCGTCGGCGCCGTCGCCGCAGCGCTGGCAGATCTCGATCGACGTCTCGTCGCCGACACCGTCGAAGTGGTTGAAGCGCGCGACGAACCCGCGCCCCCGGATCTGCGCCCGCGTGAACCGATCGTGCTCGAGCACGGTGCCGGGGCTCACGTTGAGCCACGTCCGGTCGCCCTCGTTGCCGGACGGGTCGAACACCGAGTCGTGGACGCTGCTGCCGGGGCCGAACGTCGCCGGCGTCGACGCGAAGCGCGCGTGGTCGACGTCGGCGGCGCCCAGGTTCACCAGGCAGCCGTTGTTCGCGCCGCCGACCTCGTCGCGCGCGAAGACGACCGGCGCCTCGCCCGTGCCGCGCACCGCGCTCGCGCCTTCCACGCGCAGGAAGCCGGCGTTCGTAGGCACGCCGGACACGCAGAGCAGGCGGGCGCCGGGTCCGACGCGGAGGTCGCCGGCGACGGTCGTGAGCGCGTCGAAGCGCACGACGACGCCCTCGTCGACGACCAGGTCGCCCGTGATGTCGGCGCGCCCGAACACGTACGGGCCGCAGTCCGCCGTGGCGTGCGCGTCCCCCGTCCAGGTGCCGGTGAGCGGGCTTGGGAGGCAGGCCGGTTCGACGCGCGCGTCCGGGGGCGACGGCGCGGCGTCGGCGGGCGCGGCGTCGGCGGGCGCGGCGGCGTCGGCGGGCGCGGCGGCGTCGGCGGGCGCGGCGTCGCGGCCGGAGGCGTCGACCGCGGAGGCGTCGACCGCGGCGGCGTCGGCGACGCGGGCGTCCGGCGCCGGCACCACCCGCGCGTCGCCGGGCCGTCCGCCGTCGGGCGACGCCGCCGCGCCGCCGTCTCGACCCGCGGCGTCCTCGCCGCCGCACGCCGCGAGCGCGATGACGAGCGGAAGCAGTCGAACGTTCGGCTTCATGTGACGACCTTCGGGCCGGAGCGCCATGGCGCGGTGCGGATGGAGATACCGGATTCTCCCCCCTCGGACACGAGGGAAGCTGGCCGCCGTCTCGGCCGGAACGTCTCATTGCGGATCACGAGCTGCGGGTTCGCCGGGAACACGTCGCCGGGCGCGGCGAGCAGCTCGAACGGCTTGGGGCGGTGGCTGCAGGCGCAGGCGTCGGGCGAGGCGACGACGGCCGCGGCGAGGCAGAAGCAGCTCGCCGTTCGCGACCTGACGCAGTCGTCGCGTCGCGGCCACATGAGGCACATGATGGTCCAACCGGGCGGACGCCGTCTAGTCAGATCCGCGGGTGCCCGCTTTCCGCTACGGGAAGGACCTGATACGTTCCGCGCGGTGGTCACCGCCGAGCACCTCGAGACGCACCGCGGCGCGCTGACCGGGCACTGCTACCGCATGCTCGGCTCGGTCGCCGAGGCCGACGACGCCGTCCAGGAGACGATGGTGCGCGCGTGGCGCAGCCTCGACCGGTTCGAGGCGCGCGCCTCGCTGCGCACGTGGCTGTACCGCATCGCGACGCGCGTGTGTCTCGACGCGCTCGAAGCGCGCTCCCGGCGCGAGCGCCCGATGGCGCTCGGCCCCGCGGGCACCGTCGATGACACGCTCGTCCCGCTGCCGGCGGAGCGCTGGATCGAGCCGATCCCCGACGCGCACGCCCTGCCCGGCGACGCCGATCCCGCGGCGCTCGTGGCGCTGCGCCAGAGCATCCGGCTGGCGTTCGTGGCCGCGCTGCAGCACCTGCCGCCGAAGCAGCGGGCGGCGCTCCTCCTGACCGAGGTCCTCGGCTGGTCCGTGGCCGAGGTGGCGGAGGGCCTCGACACGACGGTCGCCGCCGTGAACAGCGCCCTGCAGCGCGCCCGGGCGACGCTGGCCGCCCGCGCCCTCGAGCCGGCGGCGGACGCGCTGACCGACGCGCAGTCGACGCTGCTCGACCGCTACGTGGCCGCCTTCGAGCGGTACGACGTCGACGCGCTCGCCGGCCTGCTGCACGAGGACGCGACGCTCTCGATGCCGCCGTTCCCGCTGTGGCTGCAGGGTCCGGCGGACATCGCCGCGTGGCTCGCCGGCCGGGGCGCCGGCTGCCGCGGATCGCGCCTCGTGCCGACCGCCGCCTGCGGGTCGCCGGCCTTCGCCCAGTACCGCGCGGCGGCGGACGGGGGCCACCGCGCGTGGGCCCTCCTCGTGCTCGAGCTGCGCGGGGACCGCATCGCCGCCTGGAACGCGTTCCTCGACGTCGAGGCGCTGTTCCCCCGCTTCGGCCTGCCGCTCGCGAGAAACTTCGCCGACGACCGATGAGTCCGGGCGGCGTGGGCCGTCTACCGTCCGGAACCACCCGAAAGGAGGGCCCCATGGCCGCCAGATCCCGCAAGGTCTTCATCAATCTGTGCGTGAAAGACCTGCCGCGCACCAAGGACTTCTTCGCGAAGCTCGGCTTCGGGTACGACCCGCGCTTCACGAACGACGACGCCGCCTGCATGCCCCTCAGCGAGGACGGCTTCGTGATGTTCCTCACCGAAGCCCACTTCAAGAACTTCACGAAGCGGCAGATTTGCGACACCTCGACCCACACCGAGGCGCTCTTCGCGTTCTCCTGCGAGAGCCGCGAGGAGGTCGATCGCATGGTGAAGACCGCCGTCGAGAATGGCGGCCGGCCCGCGATGGACGCGCAGGACCACGGCTTCATGTACGCCTGGAGCTTCTACGACCCGGAAGGCCACCACTGGGAGGTGATGTACTGGGACGAGGAGAAGGCGCAGCAGATGTTCGGCGGCTGAGCCCCCACGCCGCCGCGCAAGTCCTGCCCGGATGACGCCCCCGACCCGCCGGCGCCCCGTGCCGGCGGGCGACGGATGCATGCGACTTCCCCGAGTTCTGTGACGGGACCGCGATGGCATGCCCCGGCGACGTCGTACAGGCGGCCGACGTGCCGTGCCGCGAGGCCGGAGGCCCGTGCGACGTCGAAGAGCGCTGCGACGGGCACCGAAGCGTGCGACGGCGCCGCGAAGACCTGCCCCGCCGACGCGCGCCGCGCGGCGGGCACCGCGTGCCGGCCCGCCGCGTGCGTCGACGGCGTCGCGTCGACGGCCATGGCGTGGGACGGCGAGGCGGCCGACTGCCCGGCCGCGCCCGCGCGTGACCGCGGCGCATACGCGTGTGGGGATTCGGCGTGCCGCGAGGACTTTCGCGAGAACGCCGACTGCGCGGCGGGCCACTCTTGCGATGCGGGCGCCTGCGCGCCCCTGCGCAGGGACGGCGAACCGTGCGCGTCGCCGCGAGAGTGCGCCAGCGGCGCCTGCGCCGACGGCGTCTGCTGCGACCGGTCGTGCGCCGACCAATGTGAAGCCTGTGACGGCGAAGGCACCCGCGGGACGTGCCTCCCCGTCCTCGGCGCGCCCCGCGGCGGGCGCCCGGCGTGGGCGGACGTCCGCCGGATGCAGGCCCGTCGTCGGCTCGCCGAGCACGTACAGGGTGTCGTCGCGCCGCGGGCGCTGCGGCTCCGTGGCGAGCTTGATGCGCTGCGCCTCGCCGCCCGACAGCTCCGTGGCCGGCTGGCCGAGGCGCAGGTACCCGACGCCGATGTCCTGCAACAGACGCAACGGGCGCAGCACCGCCGGGTCGTCGGCGAACTCCGCGCAGGCGTCGTCGACCGTCAGCCCCAGCACGCCGGCCATCATCCGGCCCCGCCAGGTGACCTCGAGCGTGCGGGCGTCGTACCGCGCGCCGTGACAGGCGGGGCACGGGGCGTAGACGCTGGGCATGAAGAGCAGCTCCACGCTGACGACCCCCTCGCCCTCGCAGGTCGCGCAGCGGCCCTTCGGCACGTCGAACGAGAACTGGCCGGCGCCGTCGCCCCGCGCGCCGCCGGCATCGCGGCTCGAGCTGCGCCCAGATCTTCGCGAGCTGGTTGTCGATGCCCTCGCGGCCGTCGGGGTCCCGCAGGTCGCCGTGGCCGCAGCTCTCCGGGTCGCCGCGCGCGCTCGTGCGCCCGTCGAGGTCGAAGCCGAGCGCCGCGCCGGGTTCCACGGGCGACGTGAACCGGATGCGGCGCACCCCGTTGGCGTGCGACCGCGGCAGCACGTAGCGCTCGCCCTCGAACCACGCCGCGTCGGGCACCCCCCGCGTCGGCGACCTCGCCGGTCGGCGCGTCGTCGCACGCCGCCAGGACCAGCAGCAGCGGGAGCGCTCGCCGCCGGCGCGGCGTCCGCGGCGCGCGTGTATGCTCCGCGCCATGCGTCGATGGATCGCGGGGTTGGCGGTGTGGGCGAGCGCGACCGTGTGCCGGGCGGACGAGGCGCGGCCGCCGTGGTTTCCGCCGACCGCGGCGGCGCTGCTGGCCGAGGCGGAGCGCGTCCGCGAGACGAATCGCCGCCTCGACGCGCTCGCCGAGCTGCTGCGGCACACCGACGCGCCGCCCGTGCTCGCCGGCCTGGGCCTCCCGGCCGAGGACACACAGGACGCCTGGGGCGAGCCGTTCGGCTACGAGGCCGGCCCCGAGGGCGTGCGCCTGTGGTCGAAGCGCGCCGGGGCCGAGCGCCTCGTCCCCAGGCGGGCGCCGCGGGAGTGCAGCCCGCTGCCCGACGAGCGCATCCTCGACGCGGCGGAGATGCAGGCCGCCCTGAACGACACGTCGCTGCTCATGCGGCAGTGCCGCGTCATCCCGATCCTCGAAGCGGGGCGCTTCGCGGGGGTGAAGCTGGCCGGCATCCGCCGCGACTCGCTCGCCGCCCGCGCCGGCCTGTGCAACGGCGACGTCCTGCTCGCCGTCGATGATCGCGAGCCCGCGACCCCCGACGCCGCGCTCGAGATCCTCGGGCAGCTCCGCGCCGCGCGCGACGTCCGACTGCGGCTCCGCCGCGGCGGCGCCGAGGGCACCCTGACCGTCCGGTGGTGAGCGGGCGTCGCAGGCGGAGAGCGCGCCGCCACCGGAGCGGGATGGGTCGGTCGGGCGCTTACATTCGCGGCGTCCATTCCGAGATGCGGACGTCGAGCTGCGTCCGCGACGAGATCTCATCCAACACCCGCCGGAGAACGCCGGCATCCGGGCCTCCGAAATCGAAGCTGAGCATGAAGGTGTTCCCGGGGTCCGCGCTCACCTTGGCGACGAGGGCTGTGTCGTCTCGCTCGAAGATCCTGCAGAACGCGCGCCGGTGCGCATGGATTGCGCGTCGAGGATGAGACCCCAGCGATCGCCCCATGCCTCGCCGCGCGCCGCGAAGGCGAACCGCAGCTTGTCGAGCAGGTCCGACAGATCGGCGTCGAAAAGCACCGTCACATCACCGGCCGTGAGTTCGCCGGTGACGTCGATCGGCACGAAGGCGTAGGGATCGAGCGTGAACGTCCAGCCCGGCTCCTCGCCCGCGGCCCGCGCCGGGGAGGCCGCCATGGCCGACAACAGCGTCGCCATCACGCGCCGCCGGGTCTTGGGCGCTTCCACGTCGCGGGGCCGCCCTCGGGCGGCGCGGCGTCGGCGCGTCCTGACGAGCCCGGCATACTCGAATCCGAAGGATGAGCGGCTGCGCATCCTCGACCTCCTGCACGGCGCATCGCGACTGACGTGAGGGTCCGTCCCGGAACAAGTGCTCCAGGCGAGGGCCCGGCTGACGAGCCAGATCGCGAGCGCGCCCGCAGGCCCCGACCGAGCCGTACCAGAGGTACGGCGACCGAGGGGACGAGGACGAAAGCCGCGAGATGGCCGTCAGACGGGACCGCAGACGGAGCACCTGTTTCGGGACGGGCCCTGAGCGGGGACGGCGCTCGTGCGGTGCCCGATGCGCCAGAGAGGAGCGCCGTGCCCGACGGCATTCCGCGGGATCCGGGTGCAACAGGTGCGCCTTCCCTCTAACGGGACCGTCGGCGGCATGGCGCGGGGCGAAATGGGTCGGAGGCGGGCGCGCCGGGGCGGGCGCTCAGCGCGCCGGATCAACCCACCGTGGCGACCGCCGGGCGGCGCGCGCGCCGCCGCGAGACGACGCGCCGCGCGATCGCGAGCCAGTTCGGCAGGTCCAGCGGGCAGATGCACAGCAGCGTGTCGCCCTCCGCCTGGCCGGGGTTGGCCGCCGCGTAGAACGCGACGTCGGGATCGGCGAGCGCCGCGGGGTCGTCGTCGACGACGCCCTCGTGGTAGCGCGAGACCCCCTGACGCCGGATGACGCCGGCGCTCGGGTCCCATCCGGGGCCGCCCGCACGGGCCATCACATCGTGGACGAGCGCGCGCTCGCGTTCGGGCCAGGCATGACCGCGGCGCGGCCAGTAGTCGCGGAAGTTGCGCGCCAGCAGCAGGTAGCTCTTGTAGGTGCTGGCGCCGAACAGCCAGTAGAGGCGCATCGAGGGGTGGCGCAGCCGATACTTCACGAAACTGCGGAACCCCGCGCGCTGAATGAGGTTCTGCCCGCGCAGCGCGGGGTCGATGACCGCCCAGTTCGTGTGGATGAGGCCGTGTGGCCGGCAGCGCCAGCGCGCGACCAGCAGGTCGACGACGCCGAAGGCGACGAGGCGCCCGTCCGGCAGGCGCCCGACGAAGACCTCCAGCGAGGCCGAGAGGCGCGCATCGAAGACGGCCCGCTCGCGCGTCGAGAAGCGGCTGAAGAAGCGCCAGATCTCGTCGCGGGCCTGAGTGTCGAGGCGCGCGGGCGGAAGGAACGTGAGCCGCACCGTCTGCACGGGCGGCAGCATAGGACAACGCGAAGACGAAGCCGAAAATCGCCGACGGCACAATCGTGGCCACGGGGCGCGGCGCGGGTGAATCCCATCCGCAGGGCAAATGCCGCCTCCGTAAGGTCTCCATGGTCGCCGTCGCCCTCCTCATGGTGGTCTTCGCGGTCGTCCTGTTCGCCATCGAGCGCATCCCGATGGAGGTCAGCTCGCTGACCCTCCTCGTGATGCTCGTGGCGACCGGCCTGCTCACCGCCGAGGAGGCGCTCGCCGGTTTCTCGAGCGAGACCGTGATGTTCATCTTCGCGCTGCTGGCCATGACGCAGGGGCTGGCGGCGACCGGGGTCATGCGGCTCATCGGCCTGCGGCTGACGGCGTTCGCCCGGTTCGGGCCGCGGACGTTCGTCGCCGCGATGCTGACGGCGGTCTGCGTCTGCTCGTCGGTCGCGTCGAACACGGCGGTGACGGCGGCGTTCCTGCCCATCGTCATCGCGACCGCGGCGCAGGTGGGCGTGCCCAAGGGCCGGCTGCTCATGCCGATGGCGTTCGCGTCGATGCTCGGCGGCACGATCTTCCTGTTCGGTACCTCGACGAACCTCGTCACGAGCGCGGCGATGGCGGACCTGGGGCTCGGCCCCATCGGCTTCGCCGAGCTGGCGCCGATGGGGCTGCCGCTGGCGGCGGCGTCGATCGCGCTGCTGACGCTCTTCGGCGGCCGGCTGCTGCGGGCGCGGGACGACACGGTCGACGACGCGGTGGCGGACCGGGACTTCGTCGCCGAGGCGGTGCTCACCGAGGGCTCGCGCCTCGCGGGCAAGCCGCTCTCGCGCGTGACGCAAGGGCTCGGCATCCCGGTCGTGGGCGTGGTGCGCGAGGGGCGGCTGCTCCCGCCCGAGCCCGGGCACCGGCTGGCCGCCGCCGACCACCTCGTCGTGCGCGGGCGCCTGGGCGACATCCTGAAGGTCCGCAGCCTGCGCAGCCTGCAGCTCTGGGCGGAGCTGGTCCTGCGGCCGGACCGCGGCTCCCACGTCGTCGTCGAGGCCTGGGTGCCGCCGACGTCCGCGCTCGTCGGGCGCTCCGTGCGCCGCCTGCGCTTCGCCGACCGCTATGGGCTGGTGGTGCTCGGCCTGCACCGCCACCCGGCGCTGCAGCGGCAGGACGTGATGGCGACGGTCGAGCGCGGCGAGCCGCTCCGCGCCGTGCCGCTCGCCGAGGGCGACGTGCTCCTGCTCAGCGGCCCCGAGGAGCGCATCCGGCACGTGGCCGAGGAGGGGGACCTCGCCGTGCTCGGCGCCGTCGACTACGACCGCCCGCGCTACGACCGCGCGGCGCTGGCGCTCCTGATCTTCGGCGCCGCGGTCGCGACCGCCGGTCTGCAGCTCGTCTCGCCGGCCATCGCCGGGCTCGCCGGCATGCTCGCGATGATCGCCACCGGCTGCGTCCCGTCGCGCACGGCGTTCCGGGTGGACTGGCGCATCATCATCCTCATCGCGTCGCTGCTGGCGCTCGGGCGCGCCGTCGAGAAGAGCGGCGCCGGCCGGGCGGTGGCGGAGGGCCTCATCCCGCTCGCCGAGATCGCCGGGCCGCGCGGCGTCCTCGCCGTGGTGATGCTGCTGACGGTCGTGCTGTCGGTGCCCATGAGCAACCAGGCCGCGGCCCTCGTGGTGCTTCCGATCGCCGTGCACGCCGCGATGGAGCTGGGCGTCGACCCGCGGCCGTTCGCCATCGGGACGTGCCTCGCGGCGTCGTGCGCCTTCCTCACGCCGCTCGAGCCGTCGGCGGCGCTCGTCTTCGGGCCCGGGCGCTATCGCTTCGCCGATTTCCTGCGGGTGGGGACGCCGCTGACGGTGCTGGCGGTCCTCCTGCTGACGTTCGGCATCCCGCTGGTGTGGCCCCTCGAGGCGAGGTGAGCGTCGGCGGCCGCGCCGACGGTCGCGGGGCGCCCGCGGACGTTCGCACTGCGGGGCCTGCCGCCGGCCAGGGAGGATCGTCTCCTCCGCGCGCGCCCGGCGATCCGCCCCTCCCTCCGTTTGCGCGTCTCCCCGTTTCCCCCGTATCTTCCGCGCCTTCCGTGGGAGCGGTGAACCGGGGAACGGTGGACTGCCGTGGCGCGCGACTCTTCGAGGCGACTGGCGTTGTGCGCTCTGCTGACGTTCGCGGGCTGCCAGGACGTCCGCGGCTCGGGTGACGGGACGCGCATCGTCGGGACGCCGGACGCGTCCGCGACGTCCGACGCGTCCGCGACGTCCGACGCGTCCGCGACGTCCGACGCGTCCGCGACGTCCGACGGCGCCGCGAGACCCGACCTGGGCCGCCCCGCGGACGCCGGCGACCGCGACGCCTCGGCCGGCGACGCCTCGGCCGGCGACGCGGCGCCCCCCCGCGACGCGGCGCTCTCTCCCGACGCGCAGGCCGTCGACGCCGCCGTCCGGCCCGACGGGGGGGCCCCGCCCGAGTGTCGCGGCGACGCCGACTGCCCGGCCGGCCGCTACTGCCGCGACGACGGCGCGTGCGTCGTGGGATGTCGGCTCGCCCCGGGCGCCTGCGACACCGGCGACTGCGACCCCGAGCGGCGCAGGTGCGTGCCGCGCGTCTGCCGCCGCGAGGCCGACTGCGACCGCGACGAGACCTGCGGCGTGACGTGGAACGGCAACGCGCCGGCGCTGCGCTGCCGGGGCGACGACGCCGGGGCCGAGGGCGGCGCGCCCTGTCGGCAGGACGCCGACTGCGCGAGCGGCTTCTGCAACGAGCGCCGTGTCTGCTACACGGCCTGCGCCGACGAGGGCGACTGCCCCGGCGGGTCGTGCGAGCGGCAGCGGGTCCGGCAGCCCGGCGGTGACTCCTTCCACAACTTCCTCGGCTGCGCCGCCGATCTCGTGCCGTGCGCCAGCGACGCCGACTGCGCCGCGCTCGGCGCTTCCGCCTGCAGCGCCTATGCGGTGCGCGGCGCGGCCGACCGCCCGATCCTGGCCTGCGCCCCGATCGACGGCGGCCGCGTCGGCGCGCCGTGCCGCTCGAGCGCCGACTGCACGTCCGGCGGCTGTGTCCCCGATGCGCAGATCTGCTGGGCGCCGTGCCGCCGCGGCGTGCCCGGCGACTGCCCCGAAGGCATGCGCTGCTATCCCAGTGTCGTCCCGTTCACTTTCGACCAGGGCACCGCCGACCCGTCCGACGACCGCTTCTGGACCGAGGCCGGCTGCCTGCCCGACGTCGGCAGCGGCAACCCGTGCCCCGCGGGCCGCTGCCTGGCGGGCGAGGTCTGCGTGCCGAGCCCCAACGAGGACTACACGGTGTTCTCGCCGTACTGCCGGGAGCCCGTCGGCCGGACGCGGGGCGGCGGCGCCTGCCGCGACGACGGCGACTGTCAGAGCGGCGCCTGCGCGAGCCGCACCTTCTGCCTCGTGCTGTGCGACCCCGACGGCCCGGACGTCTGCGCCGGCGGCGTCGAGTGTGTCGACGCGGAGATCGCCTGGTTCAACTTCGGCAACGCTGATCCCAACGACGACCTGTGGGCCGAGGTGACCGCCTGCCTTCCCTGAGCGCGCGCCCGCCGCCGATGGCGCCGCGACGTGGGCCGATGAGAGCGGCCCGGCGCCGTCGCTGAGGCTGCGCCACCGGATGGCAGCATGGCACGCGCGCGGCATGCCTCACAGCGGCGGGCGACCGGCGCTGTCAGTCCGCGGCAGGCAGCGCGCGAGGCGCTCGCAGTCCGACAGGGGTGGCGCCGCGTCGGGGGAGACGGCGGCGTCGGCGTGAACGTCGGCGCCGGCGGAGATGCCGGCATCGTCCGGCGGCCCCGCGTCGCGCCGCGCGACGTCCCCCCACCTTCGCCGCACGCCCACGCCGTCGCGAGCGCCAGGACCGCGACCCACGCCCGACCCGACCCGATCGTTTTCCCTTCGATACGCGCGAATGCTCCGACGCGAGCCGAATCACGCGAACCCGTCGCGTGCCTCGACGCGACTCTTCGCGCTGCTGTACGGTGCCGGCAACTCGAGGAGCCGGAGTGGGGATGCGTCGTTTCGAGCTGGTCGAAGGCGGGTCGAAGAAGTTCTGGGAGATTGGCGTCGAGGGCGCTTCGTACACGGTGCGCTTCGGGCGCATCGGGACGAGCGGACAGACGCAGACCAAGGCGCTGGGCAGCGAGGCCGAGGCGCACCGGGCGGTGGAGAAGCTCATCGCCGAGAAGACCAAGAAGGGGTACCTCGAGGTCGGGAAGGCCCCGAGCGAGCCCGTCGCCCCCTCGGCGGCGCCCGCCCGGGCCACGAAGAAGCCGTCCGCGGGCATGCCGGACCTCACGGTCCACGACGACACCTATGGCGCCCGCAAGCTCGCCAATGTCGCGCAGAAGCTGAGCGCGATCCCTGCCGGGTCGTACTTCGAGGGCGAGGTGGCGCAGCTCCTGCGGCCCTTCACCTGGGGGGCCGAAGTGGTCGCGCACCTCCTCGAGCACGGGGCGGTGGCGCCGGACGCGCCGGTCTGGAAGACGCTCCTGGAGCAGGCGAACGTCGCCGGGATCTCCGGCGCGCGCGCGCTCGCGCTCCTGGCCGCGATGGACGACACGCTCGCGCGATCGCTCCCCACGGTGGTGCCCCTGCTGCTCGCCCGCGCGCGGCAGGCCGACGTGGCCGCGGTCGACGCCGCCGGGCCGGCGTTCGCGCCCTCGGTCCGCGACGTCTGGGTGCTCGCGCGCGCCGCCGCCGGCGCGATGCCGGCGGACGACGACGAACGGGCGGCGGCCATCCGCGCGCTCCCGGCGCCCCTGCGCTTCGGCAAGAGCACCAGCCTCGCCGCTGGCGACGCGCTCGCGCCGATCGAGCCCGACGCCCTGATCGGGCATCTCCGCGAGATCGGCGGCGACGACTGGCTCGAGCGCTGCCCGGACGACCTGCTGCGCATGATCCCGTGGCCCACGCTCTCGACGGTGCTCGCCGGGCGGCCGCTCGCCGTCTGCCGGCGCGCGCTCGGCTGGTCGCAGGACGCCGCGGTCCTCGAGGCGAGCAACGCCTCGGCCGCCGAGCTGTTCGCCGCCGCCGCCGAAGTGCAGGCGGCGTCCCCGAGCGCGGCGGAGATCCTGAGCCTGGTCGCGTTGAGCCGCGCCACGACGCCCGACGAGGTGCCCGCCGGCCTCGAGGCGGGCCTCGCCACGGACCGCTTCCTCGTGCGCGGCGACCTCGGCCCGCGAGCGCTCGCGGGCCTGGGCGCGGCGCGGCTCGACGCCTGGGCGGCGGCCGTCCCGGACGAGGAGACCGACGCGCTCCGCGAGCTCTGGATGATCGGGGCGCCCTTCGGCGCCGCGACGGTCGCGCGCCTGTTGACGCCACCGCCCTTGGACTACGACGACTCCGCCGAACGCTGGGCGAAAGACCTCGCCGAGCGCCGCCTCGAGCCCGAGGTGGCGCCGCGGATCCTGCCGGCGATCGTGGCCGCCGCCACCGCCGCGAGCGGCCGCGCCGCGACGGGCCTCGCGCGCTGGGTGGCGGCGCTGGTGGCGAGGCTGCCCGAGGATGCCGAAGTCCCGGAGACGGTCGACGCGCTCCTCGAGCCGGCGGCCATCCCCCACGTCTCGTACTTCAAAGCGACCGCGGGCGCCCTCGCGCGGCTGCCCGCCGACCGGGCCGAGCGCGTGCTCGCGCGTTCGGCGGCCGGTTTCGCGGCGCCGCCCCCGGGCACCGACGTCACCGCGAGCACCTGGCGCGAGCTCCGCTTCTTCCGGCCGCGCCTCTCGGACGGGTACGTCGACCGCGTCGCGGGGATCCTGGTCGAGCACCAGGACGCGTCGATGATGTGGAGCGACGTCAACCACAATGCGCGCGCGTTCAAACGCGAGGAGGCGCGGATCGGGCGCGCGATCGCGGCGCGCCTCGCGGGGGCGCGGGTCCCCGAGACCCTCCTGCTTCGCGTCGAGAGGCACCTCGGGCCCGAGGCGGCCGAGGTGGTGCGGGCCGCGGCGGGCAGGGCCGAGTCGCCGCGCGAAGAGATGCGCCGCCTCGCAGCCGAGGGCGAGGGGCCGCGCGTCCCGGTCTACGTGCTGTTCCCGACCGACGCGCCGGCCACGCCCGACGCGGCGGCGTACACCGGCGGCCGTCCGCGCGGGATCAGCGCCCAGGATCATCCGCGCCATCACGGGCGGAAGCTCGCGCACGCGTTCACCATCGATCTCGCGAAGGTGCCCGAGCTCGCGGCGCGCCATCCCGGCGCGCGCACCCTGTCGATCTTCACCCAGGCCTGGTCCGAGTCCGTCGCCCGCGCGCAGGCCCTCGTGACACGAACCGAGGCCGCGCTGGCCTCCGATCCCGGCGAGCTCGAGCGCGCCCGCGTCGTCGAGGTCGAGCGCCTCGAGGTGCCGGCGGCCATCTTCGCGCCACCGGACCAGCGCGATCGGGCGGCCTCGTACCTGGCCAGCCTGGTCTACCGAGAGGCGGGCTTCCTGGGCGGCGGCCCGCTCTGGCTCCAGGACGGCCCGGCCGGCGTCGATCCGGACTTCGTCGCGCAATACGACGAGCGCCTCTGCGCCGGCGGGAACTTCGGCGACTACGGCATCGTCTACGCGTTTGCCGACCATGGCACCTGGCAGTGCCACTGACCCTTCTTCAGGTGGACCCGACCGGTGTCGGCCCCGCCGGCACGGTCCCCTCGCCTCGCGACGCTCGACAGCCCCGGCCGAGGTGACGCCACCATCCCAACCGCGCGCCGAGGCGCTCCAAGAAGGTCCAAGATGACCGCTCGAATCGGGATAGAGGTGCTGTCCCCCTCCCACACCACCGGGCATGCGGGTCCGCACCCGGCGGTTCGAAAGGTTGAGGTCACGCGGCCAGCCGGGGCAAGCCCAGGCTGTCGAAGAGGCTCGCGGGCAGCGCGATGCTCAT
>CAUJDF010000104.1 GCA_963169045.1 Myxococcota bacterium | reverse complement strand
GATGGATCGCGCCGGACGGCGAGGCGAGAGCGAGGCGCGGCCCCGAAGGCAGGGCCGTAGTCCTGTCGAGGGGCCGGAACGAAGCGCTCGCCTTGCCGGACAAGCGAGGCGTCGTCCACTTGGATGGCCGCCGCTGTCAGTCCACGCGCCGGATCTCGACCCGGTCTTCGCAGAGGTAGGCGACGTCGTACCACCGCGTGCGGAACTCGAGGCGGTGCCCCTCGCCGGGGTTGCGGAAGCGCAGCCCGATCTCCTGCCACTCGAAGTCGCCCGCGAACTCGCGGCGTTCGACGTTTCGGGCCGCGATGACGCAGTCGCCGCAGTTCGGGCGCCGGTCGTAGTCGTTCACCTCGAGGCGCGCCACGTCGTCGTCATGGGCGGCGTGGTCGTCGACCAGCAGGCGCCAGACCGCCTCGTACTCGCCGGCGGGGAGGTCGTCGAGGTAGGGCCCGAAGGTCAGGTAGCCCTCGTCGTAGTCGCCCGTGCCGGCGCACCAGCCGCCGCGCTCCTCGCGCCCGACGGCGTGCCCCCGCGCGCCCGACTCCGCCTGGACGAGCGCGCTCGTCCGCACGCAGGCGCCGGCGCGGCACGCGTGGCGCTCCGGGCACGTGTCGCCCTCGTCGACGACGCCGTCGCAGTCATCGTCGCGGCCGCTGCACGTCTCCTCGCGCGGCCCCTCGCCGTCGCACGGGCGCCAACGCCCGCCGTCGCACGTCTGCGTGCCGGGGCGACACTCGCCGGCGTCGGTGCCGCAGGCGCGCGACTCGCCGGGGCGACACTCGCAGCCCTCGTCCGTCCGGCCGTCGCAGTCGTTGTCGACGCCGTCGCAGTGCGCGCCGCCCTCGTCGCGGACGTAGAGCGCCGCATGCGCCGCCAGGGCGGCCGCGTCGCACTCCGCCCAGCCGGCCGCTCCGCCGCACCGCCGCCGGGCGCCCGCGCACACCCCGGCCTGCTGCGCGCACGGCGGCGCCTCGTCGGCGGTGTCCTCGTCGGCGCGTCCGTCGCAATCGTCGTCGAGCCCGTTGCAGCGCTCCGGCAGCGGACCGAGCGGGCCCTCGCACCGCCCCCACGCCGCCCCGGTGCAGGTCTGCACGCCGGCCACGCACTCGCCGAGGTCCGTGCCGCACGGCTGCGTGGCCCCGGCGGCACAGGCGCACGCCTCGTCGGTCCGCCCGTCGCAGTCGTTGTCGAGGCCGTCGCAGAGCGCGTCCGTCTCGGGATCGGCGTAGCTCGCGTGGTAGGCGCGGTAGTCGGCGTCCTGGCAGGGCACGGCGCGGCCGTCCTCGCAGTGGAAGCGGGCGCCGGCGCACACGCCGGTGTTCTTCGGGCAGAAGGGCAGCGCGCGAAACGGCAGGTCCTCGCAGCGCATCGTGCCCCCGTCCGACGCGGCGCCGTCGGATGGGCGCGTCCCCGCGGCGTCCGTGGCTTCGCCTGCGTCGCGCGCGATCGCCGCAGAGTCCGCGACTTCGCCTGCGGCCCGCGCGTCGACGGGGCCCGTCGCGGCGTCCGCCGGACCGGCCTCGGCGCCGCCCGGCGCCTCCACCTGCGCGCAGCCCCACAGCGTCGCTGCCAGCAGCCACGTCCCCCGCATACGGGCACTGTAACCGCGCGCCGTCCTCCGGGTCTCGTCCCTCGCGCGGCGACGGGCCCGGTCGGGGGCGCATCGCCTGAGTGGAGGTCCGATGCGGATCGGGCGGCGCATCCTGGTGACGTGGGGGGTCAGCCTGGCCGTGCTCACGGTCGTGGCCTCCCTGCTCCTGCACGTCGGCGACGCCGGTCGGTTCGCGGCGCTCATCACGCGCGCCGACCCGCGCTGGCTGCTGGTCGGCGCCGCCCTGCAGGCGCTGACCTTCGTGTGCATCGGCGCGATGTGGGGGCGGGCGCTCGCGCGCGCGGACCACCCGCAGCCGCTGCCGCGCCTCACGCGCCTCGCCGTCGCGAAGGTCGTGACGGATCAAGTCTTTCCGACGGGGGGCATCGGCGGCTCCGTGCTCGTGATCCGCGCGCTCGAGGGGCGGGGCGTGCCGCGCGGCCCGGCGACCGCGGCCATCGTCGTCGACCTGCTCTCGCGCTTCGCGACCTACGCGGTGCTGCTCGCGCTCGGCCTGGCGCAGCTCGCCGCCATGGGCGCCCTGCGGCCGGCGGTCGTCGCGCTCACCGGCACGTTCTCGGTGATCATGGTCGTGACGCCGGCCCTGCTGCTCTGGCTGAACCGGCGCGAGGCGGGCGCCATGCCGCCGTTCTTCCGCAAGATCCCGGGCCTGCGCGCTGCCGCCCTCGCCGTCGCCGAGGCGCCGCGCCGCATCGTCCGCGACCTGCGCCTGCTGGCGAAGGCCATGGGCCTGCGGGCGTGCGTCTTCCTGCTGCAGGCGACGTCGCTCGGCACGATGCTCGCCGCCATCGGCCAGCCGGTCCCGGTGATGACCGTGCTCGTCGCCTTCCTGCTCGCCTCGGTCGCGGAGATGGTGGCGGTGCTGCCGGGCGGCCTCGGCACCTATGAAGGCGCCGCCGTCGGCATCCTGCACCTGTTCGGCATCCCCGTGGCGACGGCGCTCGCCGCGGTGCTGCTGCTGCGCGGCATCAGCTTCTGGCTGCCGATCCCGTTCGGTTTGTGGTTCGCGCGCCGCGCCCTGCCCCGCCCGGGGTGAGCGCGTCTACCAGGCGGGGCGGTCGCGGCCCGGCCAGGGCTTGCCGCGGTTGCCGGGGATGTCGCGGCCCTCGGGATCGGTCACGAAGTTGCCGACGTCGCCGAAGGCCCGCTCCCCGTTGACGCGCTGCCCGTCGGCGCGCATCGGCCGCAGGCGACCGCCCGCCTCGACCCGGACGACCTCGTGCGGGCCGGGGCGCAGGTCGACGAGCGCGCCCTTGCGCGCGGTGTTGAGCAGCTGCTCCTCGTTGCCGATCGGATCGGCGATCGTCTTGGCTTTCAGCGTCCAGACGAGCAGCGACGTGGGCTCGCGGTTCGGGAACGTGCCCGCGAGCAGGTCGGGGACGCCGTAGAACTGCTTGCCGATGTCGTTCTGGTTCACCGGGCCGGCCATCACGCAGACGCCGGCGAGCAGGTCGCAGTCGGTCGGCATCGCGGTGACGCCGGCGATCTCGGCGACGAGCGCGCTGCGGCTCGCGGCCGCGCCGAACGCGCGCACCGCCCGCGTCCAGTCGAGGCCCTCGCGCTCCATCTCCGGCCGAGAGAGGCCGCCGATGTAGATGCGCTGCCCCGCCAGCGCGAACGCCTTGCGGCCGCGGTTCGCGTTGCGGCTGAAGGCGCGCCCCGTCGGCAGGTCGGCCCACATCGGCAGGTGCTTGATGACGTTGTCGGTGACCTCCTCGAGCTGGCGGCGGATGGCGCGCAGGCGCTCCTTGCCGTGCGGGGTGAGCACGTCGACGCGGTCGAGCAGCAGCAGTTGCTTCGTGCGCTCGCGGTCGAGCCCCGTCCAGTGGGCGAACGCGTTGTACGCGGCGCGCCCGCACATGACCGTGAGCTCGTCGGGGACGTCCATGTCCTGCCGCGAGTGATACTGGGCCGGCGCCTTCTCCTCATGGTTCACGCCGGGCTGGATGCGCTCGCTGCGGAACGCCATGAGGTTCGCGCCGATGCGTCGTGCCGTCTCCGGCGAGAGGTCGACGTCCTCGCCGGGGCGAGCGCCGCCGACCTGGGCGGCGAGCACGAGGCGCCAGCCCTGCGCGCGATCGGCGAGCGACAGGCCGCAGAGCGCCTCGAGCTTGCGGATGACACCGGCGTTGCGCCGCGCCGCCCCGCCGCAGAACGGCGCCATCAGCGCCTGCGCGCGCCGCGTGCCCGCGCTGGCGATCACCGCCGCGCGCTCCATCGCGTCGGCGAGGATGCCCACGTGCAGGTGCGGCAGGTAGCCGATGGTCGGGATGTCGTCCTCCTGCCAGAACCGCTTGCGGATCAAGCGCTTGGGGACGGTGACCACGCTGCCCGCCTGCTGGTGGCCGACGAGCGTGAGCAGCGCGGTGAAGGGCGTGCGGTACGGGCGCCCGAGCACGAGGTGCACGTAGGCGGCCCCCTCGAGCGGCGGCGCCTCGGCCCCCCGCAGCTCGCGCAGCAGCGCCTCGACCTTGCGCGCGCTGCCCGGGCCCAGCGTGACCTGGCGGAAGCCGCGGAAGTTCGTCGACTGGCGCGCCGACAGGACGCCGAGCGAGGCCTCCTCGAAGAGCGCCTGCTCGGTGACGGGCCGGGTCTCGACGAAGCCGGTGGGCCGGTCGAGCGCCAGCAGACGCAGCGCCGTCTCCGCCTCCTCGGGCGTCAGCGGCACGCGCGTGCGGAAGCCCACCGGCGACGCGGAGTCGAGCTTTCCCGGCAGCGTGTAGCGGTTCGGCTTCTCGCCGGGGCCGGCGAAGCGCGCCTCGCGGCGCACCCGCTGCGCGGCGGGCGGCGGCTGGATGCGCACCACGTCGATCGGCTTCGCCTGACCGGCCGCGGGCGGCGGCGTCCGGCCGGGATCCATGTGACGCATTCGGGTCTCCTCCGTCGGGCGCGGAGAATAACACCGCTCATTAGAATGGCCGAGATGGAGCTCTTCCCCGGCGCCTACTACCTGCCCGACTTCCTGTCGTCGGCGGTGCAGCGCGCTCTGCGCCAGCGCGTCGAGGCGGTGGCCGGCCCGCTGTTCTACACGCCGGTCCACCGCAGCGGACACCCGATGCGCCTGCGTCTGTGCTGCCTCGGCCAGCACTGGAACGCGCAGACCTACGCCTACGAGCCGGTCCGCTCGGACCACGACGGCGCGCCCGTGCCGCCCGTCCCCGAGGACCTGGCCGCGCTGGCCCGCCGCATCGCCCAGGCCGTCGGCATGGACCTGCGCCCCGACGTCTGCCTCGTCAACCACTACGCCGAGGACGGCCGCCTCGGCGTCCACCAGGACAAGGACGAGCACCCGGCCACGCTGCGCGCCGGCGTCCCCATCGTGTCGCTCTCGCTCGGCGACACCGCCGCGTTCGCGCTCGGCGGCGTCCGCCGCAGCGACCCGTTCACCCGATTCCCCTTGCGTTCCGGGGACGCCCTCGTCCTCGGCGGCCCGGCGCGCCTCCGCTTCCACGGCGTGACGCGCGTGCACCCCGGCACCGGCCCCGCGTCGCTCGGACTGACCGGCCGCTACAACCTGACGTTCCGCCAGAACGCGCCCTGACCGGCGCTGCGCGGCGCGTCGGACCCTGACCCTCGACGGCCCGCGCGGTGACGACCGCCCTCCTCCGCTCGCCCGTTCACGCCGGATGTTCGGCGCCCGGAGCGCCGGCGGGCAGGGAAATCCGCGGCGCGGCGCGGGCCGTTCGACGCAGGTTGCTCGATCGTGCGGCATGGGGCAGTCTCCTCCGTCAATGGAGGCGAGCGGCATCCCCGATGGCGTGCGTGAGCTGATCGTTCAGCACATCGCCTCCGTCGCCCAGCTCGAGGTGCTGCTCCTGCTGTTCGACCGGCGGCCGGCGGCGTTCGACGCGGCGGAGGTGTCGCGCGAGCTGCGCATCGACGCGGGCTCCGCCGCCACGCTGCTCGGCGACCTGGCGGCGCGCGGCTTCCTCGAGCCGACGCCCGACGGGCCCGGCCGCTTCCGGTTCGCGGCGACGCCGCAGCTCCACGCGATCCTGCCCGAGCTCGCCGCCGCCTACCGCGAGCGGCGCGTGGCGGTGATCACGCTCATCTTCTCCAAGCCCCCGGACCCCTTGCGTCAATTCGCGGAGGCGTTCCGGCTGAAGAAAGGGTCGGACTGATGTCGGACCTCGTCTTCGTCCTGTGCGCGCTGACGAGCCTCGTGGTGGCCGTGCTTCTGCTGCGTGGATACAAGCGGGGCCGCGCCCGCCTGCTGCTGTGGAGCGGCCTGTGCTTCCTGTTCATGTTCCTGAGCAACGCGATGCTCGTGGTCGACGTGAACACGCCGCCGGAGGTGATCGACCTGTCGTTCTGGCGCTCCGTCCCGACGCTGATCGGGGTGGGGCTCCTGCTGTTCGGCCTCATCTGGGACGTGCGATGAGCGCCTTCGTCTATGGCGCCATCACGATGGGCTACACCATCGCCGCCCTGTTCTTCTTGCGCTTCTGGCGAACGACCCGCGACCGCCTCTTCCTCCTCTTCGCGGCCTCGTTCGCCATCCTCGCCATCCACCGCGTCGTGCTGTTCGCCTCCGAAGACCCCGCCGAGCACCGCCCGCTCGTCTACGTCGCCCGGCTCGCCGCCTACCTGATCATCCTCTTCGCCATCCACGACAAGAACCGGCGCCCCGCCCGCTGAAAAAGTAGTCACCGTCGCGAAACCTACGTTACCCACGGGCATCGGCACGTAACTTCCGTGCGTGCGCCCACGATGGGGCGCTTGGGGGGATCGACGATGGACCAGCAGGCGCCGGCCCGACCGGGACGAGGGAAGAGCACCCGCAAGCCCACGAACGGGGCGCGGGACGTTCAGCCCGACGGCGGGCAGCCGATCGTGCACACGCCGACCCGGCTCGAAGCGCGGCACATCCTCGAGGCGCTGACCGCCATGAAGCGGGGCGACTTCTCCGTGCGCCTGCCGCTCGACCTCATCGGCATCGACGGGCGCATCTCGGACGCGTTCAACGACGTCGCCGAGCTCAACGACCGCATGGCGCGCGAGCTGGACCGCATCTGCCACGTGGTCGCCCGCGAGGGCAAGCTGACGCAGCGCGCCAGCATCGGCGAGGTGCAGGGCGCGTGGGCCGCCGAGATCAACTCGATCAACGGCCTCATCGGCGACCTCGTACACCCGGTGTCCGAGACGGCGCGCGTGATCGGCGCCGTCGCCAAGGGCGACCTCTCGCAGACGATGTCGCTCGAGGTCGACGGGCGACCGCTGCAGGGCGCCTTCCGCAACACCGCCAAGGTCGTCAACACCATGGTGGAGCAGCTGGCGTCGTTCGCGTCCGAGGTGACCCGCGTCGCCCGCGAGGTCGGCACCGAGGGCCGCCTCGGCGGTCAGGCCGACGTGAAGGGCGTCGCCGGCACGTGGAAGGACCTCACCGACTCCGTGAACTCCATGGCCTCGAACCTCACGGCCCAGGTGCGCAACATCGCCGCCGTGACGACCGCCGTGGCCGGCGGTGACCTCTCGAAGAAGATCACCGTCGACGTGAAGGGCGAGATCCTCGAGCTGAAGAACACGATCAACACCATGGTCGACCAGCTCAACTCGTTCGCCGCCGAGGTGACCCGCGTCGCCCGCGAGGTCGGCACCGAGGGCAAG
>CAUJDF010000103.1 GCA_963169045.1 Myxococcota bacterium | reverse complement strand
CATCCAAGTGGACGACGCCTCGCTTGTCCGGCAAGGCGAGCGCCCCTTCGGGGCGAGCCCACGGCCCCGTCAGGTCGAGGGCCTCGGCTCCGTTCCGGCCCCTCGACAGGACTACGGCCCTGCCTTCGGGGCCGCGCCTCGCTCTCGCCTCGCCTTCCGGCGCGATCCATCGTCCACTTGAACGCCCGCCGCTGTGAGGCGGCCGGGCTCGGATCAGTCCGGCAGGTCCGCCGCCAGCCGGATGCCGATCGTCTCGTGCGTCAGATCGTGGGCCCCGGTCGCCCGCGCGCACAGCCGGCACTGCTCCGGCCGCGCCCGCCACGAGCCGCCGCGCAACAGGAAGCGCCCGGCATCGGCGGCGCTCGACGTCCACTCGCGCACGCCGCCGGCGACGCTGCGCACGCCGAACGGGCTCTCGTCGTCGGGCCACGCCTGCACCGCCGCGGGGCCGCTGCGGCCGCGCTGGCCGGCGTCGGCGATGCCCGGCACGAACCGGTCGCCCCACGGGAAGATGCGCCCGTCGCCGGCGCCCGCCGCGTACTCCCACTCCTCTTCGGAGGGCAGCCGCAGCCGGGCGCCGAGCCGGCGCGAGAGCCACACGGCGTAGGCGACGGCGTCGTCGTGGCTCACCCAGCGCACCGGCGAGCCGGGCGGCGCCTCGACGTCCTTGCGCCACCGCACGTTGCGATCCTCGACCGTCACGAGCGCCTTGCCGCGCTTGCGCGGGAAGTGCGCCGACGCGTCGACGCCGACGGCGAGCAGGTCCTCGAGGAACTCGAAGTACGACTCCCAGAGGACCGGCTGGCGCGCGATGCAGAACGAGGCCACGTCGACCTCGCGCGGCAGCGCGGCGCCGGGCGCGTGGTCGTCGGCGCCCATCACGAACCGCCCGCCGGCGACGAAGACGAAGCCTGGCGGGACCTCGCGCGAGCGCGGCAGCCGCAGGTCCATCACGCGCGCCTCGCCGGGATCGAGCCGCAGCGGCAGGCGCGCGACGAGACCGTCGGGGCCGGTCAGGCGCAGCACCGCCCGCGTCGCGCTCACCGTGCGGCCGGACAGCGGCGTCTCCCCCAGCCGCAGCCGCGCGCCCTGCATCCACACCGGGACGCGGTCGTCCACCGTGGACAGGTCGACGACGGCGCCCGCCGGCGTGGTGTGGACGCTCAGCGCCGACCGCCCCGCGAGCTCGTCGCTCATCGAGCCGTCGTCCCAGGCCTCGGCGCGCGACCGGTGGAACTGCGCGCTCACCGGATCGCCCGCCTCGTCGGCGGCGCGCCACGCGTCGCGGTGCAGCCGCGCCAGCACCTCGCGGGCCTCCGCCTGCAGCGTGTCGTGCGGCAGCGCCTCGGCGAGCGCGTCGGCCGCCTGGACGAAGTGCCACGCGGCGCGGTCCAGCGCGTCGCGGTGCCGGATGTCGATCTTCCACACCTCGGCGAGCTGATCGCGCGTCGCGTCCTCGGGCAGGGCGGCGCGCTGCCGGGCCGCCTGGGACCACAGCGCCGCCGCCTCGCGCCGGTGCCGCACGTACGCCGCCGCCTCGGCGCGGCCCTCCGCGAGCCGCCGCGCCGCGTCGGCGTCCACGGCCGCCGTGCGCTCCGCCGACACCTCCGGCAGCGCCTCCGGCAGGGTCGAGCGCGCCCGCACCTCGCCCGACTCGAGCCGCGCCTCGATGTTCGCCGCCAGGTCGAGCGCGCTGTCGAACCGGTCCGCCGGCTCCCGCGCCATCGCGCGCAGGCACACGGCCTCCACGTCGGGCGGGATGTTGCGGTGCGGCGCGCGCTGCGACGGCGGCGCCGGCGGCCCCTCGCGCACGGCGCGGATCACGTCGAGCGAGCTCGTCGCCTCGTACGGCCGCGTCCCCGTCAGGATCTCGTAGAGGATGGCGCCCAGCGCGTAGACATCGGCGCGGTGATCGACGCTCCGCACGCGCCCCTCGGCCTGCTCGGGCGCCATGTACGCGGGCGTCCCGACGACGTCGCCGATGCGCGTCACCTCGCGCCCGCCGTCCGGCTCGAGCTCGTCGCCCGCCCGCAGACGGCGCGCGAGCCCCCAGTCGGTCAGCACGACCTGCCCGAAGTCGCCGACGAAGATGTGCGCCGGCTTCACGTCGCGGTGGATGATCCCCGCGTCGTGCGCGAACGCCAGGCCGTTGCACACCTGCGTGAACCAGCCGAGCAGGCGCGCCAGGCCGAAGTGCCCCGTCCGCAGCACCGTCCGCAGCGAGCGCCCCGCCAGCAGCGCCATCACCAGCGCCGGCGCCCCGCGGATCTCGCCGACGTCGTACACCGGCACGATGTTCGGGTGGCCGAGCCGCGCGCAGACATGCGCCTCGCGCAGGAAGCGGGTGCGGTGCCGCTCGTGGTGCAGGTGCTCGGGGCGCAGCAGTTTCACCGCGACCGGGCGATCGAGCACCCGGTCGACCGCCCGATGGATGACCCCGATCGAGCCCCGGCCGATTTCTTCGTGGAGGGTGTAGCGATCCCCGAGGTCCCGCGACATCGCGCGCACTGTACCACTGTCGGCGTCGGGACGCCGGATCCCGCGGCGGGGGTCGAACAGGGCGCGGAACGGGTCGAGCATCGCACGAGGTCGGAGACGCGACCGCGGCGGAGGTCGCGCATTGTGCCGCCGTCGTCGCGGCGCGACACTGCGGCGCATGAGAGCGATCGTCGGCAGCGAGACGCTTTGCTGGGGGGAAGTCCCCGATCCCGTCGCCGGCCCCGGCGAGGTGGTGCTCGCGGTGCGTGCGACGTCGGTCAACCGCGCCGACCTGCTGCAGCGCCGCGGCTTCTACCCGCCGCCTCCGGGGGCCAGCCCCCTGCTCGGCCTTGAGGCGGCGGGCGTCGTCGCCTCGGTGGGACCGGACGTGACCGGCTGGGAGGCCGGCGACGAGGCCATGGCCCTGCTCGCCGGCGGCGGCTACGCGGAGCGCGTGGCGGTCGACGCGCGGCACCTCCTCCCGATCCCCGCGGCGGTGGGCCTGCCGGATGCCGGCGCCGTCCCCGAGGTCTACGTCACCGCCTGGCTGAACCTGTGGGGCCTCGGCGGCCTGCAGCCCGGCGAGCGCGTGCTGATCCACGGCGGCAGCGGCGGCGTCGGCACGGCGGCCATCCAGCTCGCGCGCGAACGTGGCGCCGTCGTGACCACCACCGCCGGCGGCCCCGCGCGCTGCGCGCGGTGCGTCGAGATCGGCGCCCACCGGGCCCTCGACCACCGGACCGACGACTTCGCCGCCGCCGGCCCCTTCGACCTCATCCTCGACGTGATCGGCGCGAAGTACCTGGATCGCAACCTGAATTCGCTCGCGCCGGACGGCCGGCTCGTCGTGATCGGCCTGCAGGGGGGCACGCGCGCCGAGCTCGACCTCGGCCGCCTGCTGACGAAGCGCATCACGGTGGTGGGGAGCACGCTGCGTGCCCGCAGCGCCGACGACAAGGCTGCGCTGCTCGCGCGCTTCCGTCAGGAGGTGTGGCCGCTGCTCGACGCGGGCGCGATCCGCCCGGTCATCGCCGACCGCCTGCCCCTCCCCGAGGCGGGAGAGGCCCACCGCCGGCTCGCGGCCGGCGACGTGTTCGGGAAGCTGCTGCTCGTCACCGCCGCGACCTGATGGCCCGTCAGGGGCATCAGTTGGGGTGAAAGCCGAAGGGGCGGGTGCCGATCAGGCCGCGACGCCCCAGCGGTGCTTCTTGGCGGCGGCCTTGAGGCGGAGGCGGGCGCGATGGAAGCGGCTCTTGATCGCGGGCACCGACAGACCGGTCTCCTCGGCGATCGTCTGCAGCGTCAGGCCGTCGAGGAAGCGGCGCACGAACAGCTCGCGGTCGCCGTCGCGCAGCTCCTCGAGGAAGGTGTCGGTCAGCAGCAGCACCTCGCGGTCGCTCGTGCGCTCCTCCGGCTGCGGCTCCGGCGCGGCGGCCATGGGGGAGTGGATCTCGGGCGTCGGCACGAGGCGCTTCTCGCGGCGGTGGCGGAGCAGGGCGGTGTTGACCACGATGCGGCAGAGCCACGACGCGAACCGGGCCTCGGAGCGGAACTGATCGACCTTGCGGAGCGCCTGCACACAGGCCTCCTGGGTGACGTCCTGGGCCCGCACGGGGTCCCGCGTCATCTTGAGGGCCATGTGGTACATCTGGCGGTAGTGCACCTCGAGCAGCGTCTCGAGTGCAGCGTGGTTGCCTTCCTGGGCCTGAAGGACGAGCGCCTCTTCTTCGGCGCGCGTCAGTCGCGGCAGCTTACGCGTGATCATCCCTGCACATCCTTCGCGGAAGCGCTCGGTCGCCCGTCCCACCAGGCGCGCTGAGGCTGCCGCTCCGTTCGGCGAGAGCTGGTCTGCAGGGGGCGTGCCGCGCCGGGAAATCAGGAGTCGCCGCAACCAGGGACGTTCTCGCTCATCGTCTCCTGTTTCCTTCTGCCCCGGGGCGGGGCAGATTGCCCCGAACTCGGTCGAATTCGCGAAACCTCGGACTGCGACGTCTCGGCAAAGACGCGAAAGGGTGGACGATGAGCGGCAATGACGGCCGCCGGCCGGTGGTGGTGCTGGGGGCGACGGGCATGGTGGGACAGCGCGCGGTCACGTTGCTGCGCGGCCATCCGACGCTGCGGCTGGCCGGTCTGGCGGCGTCCGAGCGCTCCGCCGGCAAGTCCTATCGCGAGGCGTGCCGCTGGCACCTCGGCGGCGAGCCCTACGCCGGCCTCGGGGACGAGCCGATCCTGCCCTGCGACCCGGCGGCGCTCGGCCCCCCGGGCCTCGCGCTCTCCGCCCTCGACACGGCCGCCGCGCAGACGGTCGAGCCGGCCTTCGCCCAGGCCGGGTGGACGGTCGTCTCCAACGCCTCGTCGTACCGCATGGCGCCCGACGTGCCGCTGCTCATCCCGGAGGTGAACGCCGACCACCTCGCCCTCGTGGCGCGGCAGCGCACGCGCGGCTGCATCGTGACGAACCCCAACTGCACCTCGATCCCGGTCACCCTGCCGCTCGCCCCGGTGCTGCGGGCGGTGGGCGTCGAGGCGGTCTTCGTCGCCAGCTACCAGGCGGTCTCGGGCGCCGGCTACCCGGGCGAGTCCGCCTGGGACATGATCGGCAACGTCCGCCCGCACCCCGGCAATGAAGAGGAGAAGCTCACGATCGAGCCGCCGAAGATGCTCGGCCGCCTCACCGAGCGCGGGGTGGAGCCGGCGGACTTCGCCCTCTCGGCGCGCTGCGTCCGCGTCCCGGTGGCCGACGGGCACCTCGTCGCCGTCGGCCTGAAGGCGAAGCAGAGGCTCTCGCCGGCCGACTTCGTCGAGCTCCTGCGGACCTACGCGTCGCCCGCGACCGCCGGCCTGCACAGCGCGCCGACGCCGCTCTTCCACTTCCGTGACGAGCGCGACCGGCCGTCGCCGCGCTTCGACGCCGACAACGGCGCCGGCATGGCGATCACCATCGGCCGCGTCGAGCGCTGCCCCGTCATGGGCCTGAAGTTCTTCGCCCTGTCGCACAACACGGTGCGCGGGGCGGCGGGCGCGGCCATCCTCAACGCCGAGCTGATCGCAGCCCGCGGCCTGGTCAGGTAGGCGGGTCGAGCAGCGCGATCCCGCGGATGATCGCGCTCGCGGCGTGCTGCGTGAAGTCGATCCGCACCTCCTGCTGCACGGTCGAGCGCCGGAAGCCGCCGAGCGCCTTCGCCCGGTTCTTCGCCAGCCACGCGTTGTCGTCGCGCATCTGGTCGCGCAGCAGCGCCTCGAGCGCCAGCAGCGTCTGGTCGCGCACGTCCTCGGCCTCGACGCCGTGGTTCTTCGCCAGCAGCCACGTCGAGATCGTCGCCTCGCTGAAGCCCGCCGCCGCCGGCGCCTGCGGGACCATCAGGCCGCTGAAGCCGTAGTGCCCGGCCCAGTCGGCGTCCTCCCAGTCGCGGTCGTACTGCATCCGCCGAAGGAAGCGCGCGTAATCCAAGCAGAAGTCGAGGTACTGGCGCTCCTTCAGGCGCGGCCAGGCCTCCTCGGCGGCGATGCACGTCCAGTGGTCGGCGCCGTAGATGAACCGGCCGAGGAAGAAGTCGTACTTGGGCCCGGTGAGGTAGTCGAGCGCGCGCCGCGCCGCCTGCAGGTAGCGGTCGTCGCCGAGGGCCTGGTGGGCCATGACCAGGGCGAGCGCGGCCTCCTCGGAGTAGAACATCGAGCGCTCCTGCTCGTTCACCCGGCCGGTCTTCAGGTCGAGCAGGTGGTGGAACTCCCCGTCGGGCCGCTGCATGGACAGCACGAACTCGGTGAGGCGGCGCGCGGGCTCGGCGTAGCGGGCGTCGCCGGTGCTGCGCTGGTACTCGAACATGCCGACGAGCGTGAGCGCGGCGCTGCCGAGCCACGCGCGGCCGTTCTCTTCGACGCAGGAGCGCCCGGGCGCGCCGCAGCTCTCGGGGATGCGCTCGACGAGCCACGCGGCGGCCTTCTCGGCGCCGTCCTTGAAGCGCTGCTCTCCGGTCAGGCGATAGAGCAGCGCGAGGCTGTACACGGTGCCGGCGTGGCGCGGGATGCTGTACTCGCCGCCGCGGCCGGGCCGGTCGTCCAGCGCGAAGTACTGGTAGTGGAATCGGCCGTCCTTCTGGATCTGGCGCAGGATGAAGTCGCCGCCGCGGATGGCCGACGCGCGCAGGGCGTCGGCGGTCGGCGCCGGGCCGGGGGTGTTGCCGCGAGACACCGGCAGCGCGGTGGCGCCGTGCTCGACCCAGCCCTCGGTGCGCAGGCGCTCGATCCCGTCGGCGCCGCCGAGCCGCTCGTGGGCCCAGGCGGCGTCGAGGCCGAGCCGCAGCTCGCGGATGCCGGGGACGAGCGGCGCGTGGCCGAAGCGGTCGCGGCGCACGAGGTCGTCGGGCAGGAGCACGCGCTCGGCGCCGTCGGCGGCGCGGCGCAGGCCGTCGAGGCCGGGATCGACCGAGAGGGCGAGCAGCGGCGCGAGGACGCGGCCCGTCCCGACGAGGCGGTCCACGCGCAGGCGGCCGCCCCCGAGCTTGCGGCCGAGGCCGCGCGCGTGGGCCTGCAGCGCGTCGGCCGCGTCGGCGACGGCGGCGGCGAGGTCGTCGCCCTCCCCGGTGACCCGGACGAAGACCTCGCCGCGGTCCCAGAGCGTGACGTAGAGCGGCCCCGCGCCCACGGGCACCCCGACCAGGTCGGGCGTCGCCGGGCGCGGCTTGTCGACGAGCGCCGCCCGCAGCGCCTGGATGGCCTGCGCGCGCCCCGCGTCCGGCACGGGGTCGAGCGTCGGCAGGTGCGCGTACCACGCCGCCGCGACGGCGAGCAGCGCCGGCAGCGCGACCGCGGCGACGACGGCTCGGCTCGCGGCCTTCCCGGCGCCCACGTCGCCGCGCACCTCGCGCCGCAGGAGCGCCCGCAGCTGCAGCGCCGGGAAGAGCCCGAGCACCGAGAAGGCGGCGACGGCGATCAGCAGCGCCGCGATGGACGCGCCGTGTCCGAAATCACCATAGATGCCGCGCAGATAGGCCCACGACGCGACGAGCCCGCCCACGACGATCACGCCCGTCGCCAGGCCGGCGAGGCCCGCGGCGACGCCGAGCCGCCAGCCCCAGCGCGCGAGGCGCCACAGGCCGGCGCCCGCCGTGGCGTACAGCGCGGCGTAGGCGAGGAGCAGCGCGTTGGCCCACGGCGTCTTCCACGGGACGATGAAGGCCGCGCAGAGCCCGATGAGGAGGGCGTGCAGGCCGTCGAGGACGGCCCACGTGCGCAGGGTGCGGCGCGTGAAGTCGGTCATCGCTTCACCGCATCCACGTCGAGATCGAGCACGACGGCGTCCCCGTCGATGCGCGCGGCGGCCACGCCCATCTTCCAGTCCCCCCCGGGCAGCGAGAGCTTCGTGTCGGCGACCACGTCCGTTGTGACCGCGACCGACTCCATCCAGAACGAGTACAGCCACGCGCCGATCTCGATCAGCAGCGGCCCTTCCACCTTCTCGAGGGTGCCCTCCTCGACGCCCACCCGCAGCTGCGGCTTGCCCTTCTCGGCGACGACGGAGAGCTTCGGGGCGGCGCTCAGCTCCGCGTGCAGGCACTCGCCCTTCGTCGCGAAGACGTGCAGGCCGAGCGGCCGCGCCTCGCCCGGACGCCAGCGGACGGCGGGCAGGTAGGCGCCGTCCTTCTTCGGCTTGCCCTTGTCGTCGTAGCGAGGGTCGACGCGGCCCGAGTCCATCGCCCAGTTGCCGAGCGCGGCGACGGTGGCGCCGGAGACGCGGAGCTGCGGCTTGCCGCCGGCGCCCTTCGTCGTCGCGAGGGCGCCCGCGCCGGGGAGCGACGTCCAGACGTCGAAGCGCAGCGCGCCCCGGTCGTCGCGCAGGGCGACGCGCTCGAGCGGCAGGTCGCCGAGCGCGAGCTCGAAGCGCCCCACCTCGTCCAGATGGACGAGCAGGTGGTCGCGCATGAGCGGCCAGCCCTGCTTGACGACCGTCTTCAGCAGGTCGCCGGCCGCCTCGTTGGCCGCGCCGCGGCCGCCGAACGCCTTCACGGCGCCCGGCAGCAGGTCGTAGAGGGCGCCGCCGAGCTGCCGCTTCGCCTTGTCGCCGAGCGTCGGCTCGATGCCGCGCAGGTCGTCGGGGCGGATCGCGAGGGCGACGGTGCGCTTCTTCGCGTCGACGACCGGCTTCACCTCGACGTCGAGGTCGAGATCGACGAGCGCGTCGCCACCGTCGCGGACGGCCAGGGCGATGCGGAAGCCGGCGCGGTCGCCGCGGGCCGGCTGCAGCGTGACGCCGCGCGTGACGAGCGACAGCTTCGGCAGGCCGGGGAGGGGCGCCGCGAGCGGGACGGCGGGGACCGCCCCGATCCGGGCGCTCAGGCGCTCGTTGACGAACGCGTAGGGGAGGGCGAGCGACAGGTGCGGCCCCGTCGCCCGCCCGGGCATCGGTTGCGCAACGAGCGCCTTCCGCTCGTCCGCGAGACGCTCACATGGTGTGCCTCCGCAGCCTGCCAGAGACAGGACGAGCGCGAGGGCCGCGGCCCGTCGCGGCACGTCTCTTGCGGACCCGTGGGCGTCCCGCGCGCCCGCTCTGGGGACAGGGACGCGCAACTCTTGATTTTCCAACATGTTCCGCCAGTGCGACTCGACCACCACAACATGTTGTGGTGAGTTTTTGCTTGCGCGGAGGCGACCGAGCGACGAGAACAGCCGTCTCACGATTCGATTACGAGGGCTCTCGCCCCCCGAGGAAACCCACATTTCGGTGTCGTGGCCATCAGGTGCCGACGGGCGAAGCGCGTCCGGTTGCATCGGTGCGTCCATCCGGTCCCGAATACGCGAACGCCGCGCGCAACGCGAGCGTCGCGGGTGCCCTCGAGGCGACCGAGCAGGGAGATCGTCGATGCGTATCCAGCGCCGCTTCACCCAGGGCATGGCCTCGCCGTACGAGACGTTCGCGTTCGTCCATCGCAAGAGCGAGATCCGCAACCCGGACGGCAAGGTCGTCTTTCAGAACACGAACGTGATGGTGCCCGAGGGCTTCAGCCAGGTCGCCACCGACATCCTCGCGCAGAAGTACTTCCGGCGGGCTGGCGTGCCCGCGCGGCTGCGCGCCGTCCCCGAGGAGGGCGTGCCCGAGTGGCTGTGGCGGCGCGAGCCCGACCGCGGCGCGCTCGCCGATCTGCCCGCCGACCAGCGCGTCGGCGGCGAGCACGACGCCCGCCAGGTCTTCGATCGCATGGCCGGCTGCTGGACGTACTGGGGCTGGAAGCACGCCTACTTCCACGACGAGGAGTCGGCCCGCGCCTTCTACGACGAGATGCGCTTCATGCTCGCGGCGCAGATGTGCGCCCCGAACAGCCCGCAGTGGTTCAACACCGGCCTGCACTGGGCCTACGGCATCACCGGCCCCGCCCAGGGCCACTGGTACGCCGACCACGCCACGGGCGAGGCGCGGCAGAGCACGAGCGCCTACGAGCGGCCGCAGCCGCACGCGTGCTTCATCCAGTCGGTCGGCGACGATCTGGTGAACGAGGGCGGCATCATGGACCTGTGGGTCCGCGAGGCGCGCCTCTTCAAGTACGGCAGCGGCACGGGCACCAACTTCAGCGCGCTGCGCGGCGAGAACGAGCCGCTCGGCGGCGGCGGCAAGTCCAGCGGGCTGATGAGCTTCCTGCGCATCGGCGACCGGGCGGCGGGCGCGATCAAGAGCGGCGGGACGACGCGGCGCGCGGCCAAGATGGTCACGCTCGACGCCGACCACCCCGACATCGAGGCCTACGTCAACTGGAAGGCGCGCGAAGAGGAGAAGGTCGCGGCGCTGGCGGCCGGCTCGCGCAACATCCGCAAGCACCTGAAGGCCATCATGAAGGCGGCCCAGGTCGACTGCGGCGAGAAGGATCGCTTCGACCCGGCGGTCAACCGGCAGCTGCGGCACGCGCTCGCCGACGCGCGCAAGGCCGAGGTGCCGGTCGCCTACCTCAAGCGCGTGCTCGACTTCGCGAAGCAGGGCTTCACCGAGATTGAGTTCCCCGAGTTCGACCTCGACTGGCAGGGCGAGGCCTACCAGACGGTCAGCGGCCAGAACAGCAACAACTCCGTCCGCCTCACCGACGCCTTCATGAAGGCGGTGCTCGACGACGCCGAGTGGCCGCTGTACCGCCGCACCGACCGCAAGGTCGCCAAGGTCCTGCAGGCGCGCGAGCTGTTCCAGCAGATCGGGAACGCTGCGTGGGCCTGCGCCGACCCCGGCGTGCAGTTCGACACCACGATCAACGCCTGGCACACCTGCCCCGCCGACGGGCGCATCAACGCCAGCAACCCCTGCGTCACCGGCGACACGCTGGTGGCGACCGACGCGGGCTGGCGCCGCATCGACGCGCTGCTCGAGGCGCCGGCGCGCGTCGTCGGCGCGGACGGCCAGGTCCACGACATCCGACCGGCGTTCCCGACGGGCACGAAGCCGGTGTACCGCCTGCGGACGCGCGCCGGCTTCGAGCTGAAGCTCACCGCCGATCACCGCGTGCTGACGGCCAACCGCGGCGACGTGCCCGCCTGCGAGCTGACGCGCGATGACGTGGTGCTGCTCGGTCGGCCGGGCTTCGGAACGGCGACGATCGACGCCGACTTCGCCGAGGTCGTCGGCCTGATGCTCGGCGACGGCTGCCTCATGGGCGAGCAGGAGACCGCGATGGTCACGCTCGCGCCCGAGGAGACGGCCGTCGCCGAGCGCGTGCACGCGACGCTGACGCGGTTCCGCCGCGAGAACGCCGCGGACGCGCGCGCCGCACGCGATATCGAGGTCACCCATCCGCAAGGCACGTTGCGCATCGGCACCAGCGCGCGCTGCGTCGTCGACGAGCTGAAGAAGTGGGCCGTGCTCGACGCCGGCAGCACCGGAAAGCGCTTGCAGGACGCGGCGTTCGATCTCGATCGCGAGTCGCTCGCCGGCCTGCTGCGCGGTCTCTTCACCGCCGACGGCACCGTGGCGGACTACGGCGAGAAGAGCCAATACGTCGCGCTCGACAGCACCTCCCTCGAGCTGTTGCAGCAGGTGCAGATGCTGCTGCTCGCGTTCGGCGTGAAGGCGAAGCTGTACCGCGACCGCCGCGTCGCCGGCCGCACGACGGCGCTTCTGCCCGACGGCAAGGGCGGCGCGAAGGAGTACCCGGTCGAGCAGATCCACAGCCTGCGCATCAGCCGCAGCTCGCGTGTCGTGTTCGAGCAGGCGATCGGCTTCGTCGCCGGCAGCGCCAAGGTCGAGCGCCTCGCCGAGCTCAACCGCACCGTCGCGTCGTCTGCCGACCGCTTCGACGACCGTGTCGTCAGCCTGGAGCTCGTCGGTATCGAGCCGGTCTACGACCTCACCGAGCCGGACACGCACCACTTCGTGGCCGGCGGTCTCGTCGTCCACAACTGCTCCGAGTACATGTTCCTCGACGACACGGCCTGCAACCTGGCGTCGGCGAACCTGATGAAGTTCCTCGCCGACGACTTCACGCGGTTCGACGTCGAGGGCTTCCGGCACCTGTGCCGGCTGTGGACGGTGACGCTCGAGATCTCGGTGCTCATGGCGCAGTTCCCGAGCCGCGAGATCGCCGAGAAGTCGTGGATGTTCCGCACGCTGGGGCTCGGCTACGCCAACCTCGGCACGGTGCTGATGGTGCTCGGCATCCCGTACGACTCGCCCGAGGCGACGCACCTCGCCGGCGCCATCACCGCGATCATGACGGGCACCTCGTACGCGACGAGCGCCGAGATGGCCGCGGAGCTCGGGCCGTTCCCGGGCTACGCGCGCAACGCCGATCCGATGCTGCGGGTCATGCGGAACCACCGGCGCGCGGCCTACAACGTGCCGCCGGCGGACTACGAGGGCCTCAACCTGACCCCGGTGGCGATCGACCCCGAGAAGTGCCCGGAGTACCTCGTGAAAGCGGCGCGCGCCGATTGGGACCGCGCCGTCGAGCTCGGCGAGAGGCACGGCTATCGCAACGCGCAGTCCACGGTCATCGCTCCGACGGGCACCATCGGCCTGGTGATGGACTGCGACACGACCGGCGTCGAGCCGGACTACGCCCTGGTGAAGTTCAAGAAGCTGGCCGGCGGCGGCTACTTCAAGATCATCAACCAGAGCGTGCCGCTGGCGCTGCGCAAGCTGGGTTACGGCGACAAGCAGATCGACGAGATCGTGCGCTCCGTGCGCGGCGCGGCCACGCTCGAGGGCTGCCCGCACATCCATCCGAAGAGCCTGCGCGAGGCCGGCTTCGACCAGGCGGGCATCGACCGCATCGAGCAGGCGCTGCCGACGGCGTTCGACCTGTCGATGGTGTTCAACCGCTGGACGCTCGGCGACGAGTACCTCGTCAACAAGCTGGGCGTGCCCGAGTCGTCGCTCAACGCGCCCGACTTCGAGCTCCACACGGCGCTCGGCTTCACCAAGAAGCAGTTCGAAGAGGCCAACGACTACATCTGCGGGACGATGACGATCGAGGGCGCGCCGCACCTGCGGCCGCAGCACCTGCCGGTCTTCGACTGCGCCAACCGGTGCGGCAAGAAGGGCAAGCGCTTCATCGCGCCCGAGGCGCACATCCGCATGATGGCGGCGGTGCAGCCGTTCATCAGCGGCGCGATCAGCAAGACGATCAACATGCCTGCGAACGCGACCGTCGAGGAGGTCGAGAACGCCTACATGCAGAGCTGGCGGCTCGGCCTGAAGGCGAACGCGCTCTACCGCGACGGCAGCAAGCTCTCGCAGCCGCTCTCGGCGACGCTGTTCGACTTCGACGACGACGAGCCGAGCGTCGAGCAGGCGCAGCAGCTCACGCTGCCGGTCGACGTGGACCGCCCCGCTGTCGCCGCCCAGCAGCTCTCCGAGCGCGTGGTGCTGCGCTACCTGGCGCGGCGGCGGCGCCTGCCGGACCGGCGGCGCGGCTACACGCAGAAGGCGATCGTCGGCGGCCACAAGGTGTACCTGCGCACCGGCGAGTACGAGGACGGCACCCTCGGCGAGCTCTTCATCGACATGCACAAGGAGGGCGCCGCCTTCCGCAGCCTGACGAACGCCTTCGCCATCGCGGTGTCGCTGGGCCTGCAGTACGGCGTCCCGCTCGAGGAGTTCGTCGACGCCTACGTGTTCACGCGGTTCGAGCCGAACGGCATGGTCATCGGCAACGACCGGATCAAGATGTCCACGTCGGTCATCGACTACATCTTCCGCGAGCTGGCGATCACCTACCTCGGCCGCGACGAGCTGGCGCAGGTCTCGCCCGACGACCTGCGCGGCGACGCGATGCACCAGGAGCCGGAGTACGTCGAGGAGGTCGTCCTCGAGAAGGCCGAGGTGGCGCTGGCGATCGGCGTGGCCGCGAGCGAGAGCCACGACAGCGTCGGCTTCAACCGCAACAAGCAGCCCGAGGCGCCGCGCGCCGCGGCCCGCGACGGCGGCGCCCCCGTGGCGAGCGTCGGCCGCGTGTCGCTCGTCCCGAACAGCAGCGTGCGCTCCATCGCCAACGCCCGCGCCCAGGGCTACGAGGGCGATCCCTGCCCCGAGTGCGGCGCCATGACCCTCGTCCGCAACGGCGCCTGTCTCAAGTGCGTCACCTGCGGCGGCACAACCGGCTGCTCCTGACACCCACCCTCGCCGGCTCCTCCCATTCCTTCCATCCCATCCTCCGTCGCCCGCACAGCCATCTTCCTCGTTGACGTCCGTTCGCGACGGCAGCTAGGGTGCGCGCACGGGAGGTCATGCCTCATGTCCGAGAGAGACAGCGCGGCGACGCGCGACAGGCGTCGCCTGGCAGCCGTCGTGTGCCTGGCAACGATGGCATTCTCAAGCGGATGCAACACGGCGACGCTGCGCCTGCCCGCCGAGCCGGTCGTCCCCGGCGCGGTGCAGGCGCCCGCGCCGCCGCAGCCGACGCCAGCCGCCGACCGCTACGTCCCGGCTGATCCCAAGGTCGAGTCACAGGCGGTGCGCGGCGTCGCCGGCGCTCACCTGGCGATCGCGCCCACGGCCGGCCGCGAGCCAGCGGGCCTGCGCGCCGCCCTCCTCAAGGTGTTGCTGAAGGGTGGCCTGCGCGTGAGGGATCTCGACGGCGCCGGCCGCGTCCTCGCCGGTTACCGGCGCGCCGGTCCCGGCACGTCGACCGACTTCTACGGTCTCTTCGACGACGTGATGCGGGTGGCGCCTTCCACCGTGGGCGGCGTCGTGGTCTGGCCGGAGGTCGTCGAGCTGCGCGAGCGCACGGTCCCGGCGGGCGGCGCGCCCACCTATCCGCCGCGGGTCGTCGCCGAGTGGCGCGGCGCCGTCGAGCGCTTCGAGGCCGACCGCGCGGACCGGCTCTCCCGGCTCGACGGGGAGGTGCAGCGCTACAAGCAGGAGTTCCAGGCGGCATGGGCCGAGTACACCGCCCGGCGGAACTTCTTCCAGGAGGCCAACGACGGGGTCGACGGACCCGCCGAGCGGCGCGCGTTCGAAGAGATCCTCGGGCGCGCCGAGGCGGCCGCGCGTGCCATGCGGGGAGTGCAGCCGCCGGCGCTCGACGCCGCGTCGGCGAACCGGGAGCCGGAGACGCTGCGGATGATGAGCGCCCGCTTTCGCTTGACGGTGTGCGACGCGCGCACGGGGGAAGTCATGGCAGTCCACGAGATCGAGGCCGAAGCGCCGTCGGCGGACGAGCTGAATGCGCGGATCGCCGTCGCGGCCGGGAAGGCGCTGGGGGTCAAGCGATGAAGGTATCGAAGGCCGCGTGTGTCATTCTCGCGTTGTTCGCGGGTGCCTGCGCCGCGCCCCGCTTCTCGGTCCCCGAGACGCCGGCGCTCGAGGCGGCGCCCACGGTGGCGCCCACGCCTCCGGAAGCGAAGCCGGTGCTCTCCGAGGCATCCCTCGACGCGCAGGAGGAAGACGCCGCCGGCGCGCAGGGCGCGCGGGTCGCGCCCGAGGGCCGGATCGCGATCCTGCCCATCCGGCGCGCCGGCTCGGGCGGCACCGACACGATGGTGAGCGGTGCGATGGGGCTGCTCGGCAGCCTCCTCGGGACGGGGGACGAAAAGTCGGCTGCGCCGAGCCCGGGACCCGCGCTGCCGCCGGACTCCACGATGCTCGTCGAAGGGCTCGTCCGGGCCGGCCTCTCCCGGCTCGACGGCGGCGGCGACTCGGTCGGCCGCGCCATCGAGGACCGCCTCATGCGCGCGCTGCTGAAGGACGGCGTGACGAAGTTCCTGGGTCCCGACGAGCTCGGCGCGATCGCGGCGCGCAAGGTCGCGGCCCGCGACGGGCAGGTGACGTGGCAGGGCAGCCTCGACCAGCTGGCGCGCGTGGAGCCCGTCACTGACGCGGAGCTGCTCGTCGTCGTCCGGGTCGACCACGGGGGGCCGTCCGCCGTGGAGCGCGAGAAGCGCTGGCAGATCGAGCCGGCCGCGCTGGCCGCCTATCGCAAGGCGCACCAGGCCTACGTCGACGCGCTCACGCGGCGCGAGCGCGACGCGCGCGCGGCGGCGGCGGCGTTCGGCGAGCGCTGTCAGGAGGAGCGGCGGCGCTACGCCGCCGACGGCGGCGAGCTCGGTGGACAAGAGGCCACCGACGGCGATCGTGGCGTCGCCGAGTGCGCGGCCACCGTCGCGCGCCTCGAGGGCGCGGCGTCCGAGGCGGCCACAGCGCGCGACGCGGCGCCCTCGCCCGACGCGCTGGTCCGCGACGCGGAGGCGCGCCGCGAGAAGACGCCGGTCGCGGCGTATGACCTCGCCACGCAGATCCGTCTCATCTCCGCCAAGGACCTGCGTCTGCTGTGGCTCGGCGAGCTGCGGGTGCGCAAGGCGACGCAGGCCGAGGCCGTCGAGCACGTCACGACGCGCGTCGCCGAAGAGGTCCGGCGCCTCCGCACCGCGGGCGTCGCGGCGGTCCCGGCTGCGCCGCCGGGCTGGAAGCCGCGCTGAGAGGGTCGGCTGAAATGAGCCGCCGGCTGCGAGGCCGCCTTCCGGGGCGCTCCGCCGGGGCTCCTCGAGACGAGCTCGACGGGCGTCTTGGCCCGCCTTCGCTCGTCTCTCCGGTGCCGCGCCGTGGACCGGTCGCCTTCGGCTCCCCCCGGCGGACGGCCTCTCGCTCGGCGTCTGTTTCCGCCGACCCTCTGAGGGCCAACCCTTTGTGTCGCGGCGTCGTCGACGACACTCCCGCTCGACACGATGGCCTGACCGCGGCGGGCGTCCAAGTTGGCTACGCCTCGCTTGTCCGGCGAGGCGATGCCGGCGTCTCGCGGCTCGCCGGGCTCCTGCCCGGCGCCGCCCGCGGGGCGAACGCGGGCGACGGGCTGCTCCGCCCCCTCGCCGTAGGCTCGGCGATGACGGCGGGTTCGCGCCTTGGCCTCGCCTCACCGTCCGGCGCGATCCTTCGTCAACTTGAACGCCCGCCGCTGTGAGAACCACGCTCGGTGGGGGGCGCGCGCTTGCCCCGCGCACGCACGGCGCGTATTGCTGAGGCGTTCCGCGGGGGTGGCGAATGCGCGCATGGCTCGTGCTCGGGGCTCTGCTGGCGGCGTGTGGCGGCGGCGACGGCGATGGCGGTGGCGGCGACGACGGCGGCGTGGCGAGCGACGCCTCGCCGCCCGACGCCCGGCCGGACATCCCGGACGGCGCCCGGGACGCGGCGCCACCCGCCGACGGCGCGCCCTCGGACGCGGCGGCCGACGCCCTGGCGCCGGACGTGCCCGACGCCTCCACGTGCGACGAGCCGCCGCCCGAGCTGCCCGCGCCGCCGCCGGTCGTCGCCGGCACCGTGTGCGCGCCGTGCGGCGAGGGCTGCCCGGCGGGCGGCGTCTGTCTCACGAACCAGAACACCGGAGAGTCGTTCTGCGGCGCCGACTGCTCGGGCGAGGGCGTCTGCCCGCGCGGCACCGCCTGCCTCGACATCGGCGAGGGCGTGAAGCAGTGCGCGCCCTCGACGGGCAGCTGCCGCGGCTTTCCGCCGTCGGACCTCGGCGCGCCGTGCAGCGAGGACGCGCACTGCACCACCGACACGACGACCTGCGTCCGCGCCGGTGACACCGGCTACTGCAGCCGCGCCTGCGAGGGCCGCTGCCCGACCGGCTTCGGCTGCGTCGAGGGCCTGTGCCGCGCCGACTGGGAGCGCGGGCCGGAGGGCTGCGGCCGGCGCTCCGACGGCGCGCTCGGCGGCCCGTGCGGCGCGTGCGACGCCTGCGCCGGCGGACTCACCTGCGTCACGGCGCTGACCACCGCCGAGTTGCCGGCCACCGTCCGGCCGTTCTGCACCGCGACGTGCGTCGGGGACGCGGACTGCCCCGACGGCGGTCGCTGCGGCGACGTGGGGGGCGTGCGCCTCTGCCTCGCGGCGCAGTGCGAGTGCCTCGCGGCCCGCGGCGACGTGATCGAGCAGGCGCTCGCCCTCGCCGGCCTCGACCGCTGCACCGCGATCTTCACCCGCGGGGCCTGGGACCTCCTCTCGCCGGCCGTGGTCGGCGATCCCTTCCGCCTCTCGTTCTTCGGGCCGGCCCACGACGAGCCGACCCGCGGCCTCGAGTGGGCGCGCGCCCTGGACGGCGAGGTCGCAAGTGCCCGTTCCATCGACGGAATCGCGGTGATGGTCGCCACCTCGGCCCGTCTGCTCGACGCGCCCGTCGGCGACCCGGCGGCGCCCCAGGACACGTCCCTCGTCGAGGCGGTGCGCGCGATCTACGTCGCCACGGGCCGCGGCAACCGCTTCCCGGAGGCGCAGGTCGCCGCCGCCCTCGCCGGCGTGCCCGACAGCCTGCAGCGCAAGGCCGCCCGCGTGCTGCACGCGGAGGTCGCCGTCTTCGTGGCGCGGCGCCGCATGCTCGGCGACGTGACCCCGGCCCTTCAGGGCGCCTTCGTCGAGCGCCTGCCCGGCGCGATCGCCGTCGACCGGCAGGGCACCGACCTCGACATGACGGACCCCGACGCGCAGCGCCTGCTCGCCGGCGGCCTCGACCTCGGCGCGCTCTTCGCGGCGGCCCGCGACCTCGCGCAGGCCGTGGCCGTCGCCGACTTTGCCGCGGAGGCGGGCGCGAGCGGCTTCGACGTCGACCTCGCCACGCCGCTCGGCCGCGTCGTCCTGCGGGACGCGAGCGGCGGCACGCTCCCGGATGGACAGCCGATCCTGCTGCTCGTCGACACCGGCGGCGACGACCGCTACGAAGCGCCGGTGGGCGCGACGAGCGGCCTCGGCTACCCCGTCTCCGTCGCCATCGACGTGGAGGGGAACGACGCCTACGGCTACGCGGGCAGCGACGGCGAGCCCGAGGTGCCCGGCGTGCCGCCCGCCGACGCCGCCGGCCGCCGTCCCGCGCCGCCGCCCGGCGGTCAGGGCTACGGCCCCATCTCCAATTCGCGCGTCGGCCGCCAGGGATCCGGCGTGCTCGGCGTCGGACTGCTGTACGACCTGGCGGGCGACGACACGTACACCTCGCTGAAGCTCTCGCAGGGCGCGGGCGTGCTCGGCGTCGGCGCGCTCTTCGACGGCGCGGGCCACGACACCTATCGCTGCGAGCAGGGCTGCCAGGCGGCGGCCGCCTATGGCATCGGCCTGTTGCTCGACGCGGACGGTCGCGACACGTACACCGGCGTGCAGATGGTGCAGGGCTTCGCGTACGTGCGCGCCTTCGCCGCGCTCCACGACGTGGCCGGCGACGACGCTTACCGCGCGCTGCTCGGCGACACGGAGCTCGGCGGCGTCCACCTCTACCCGAACGCGCAGAACCCGGGCCGCTCCAACACCAGCCTCGCGCAGGGAGCGGGCTTCGGCCGCCGCGCCGACTTCACGGACGGGGTCTTCGCGTCGGGCGGCGTCGGGATGTTGCGCGACGGCGCCGGAGACGATCGTTACACGGTCGACATCTTCGGCCAGGGCACGGGCTTCTGGTTCGGGACGGGCCTCCTCAGCGACGCCGGCGGCGCCGACACCTACGACGGGCGCTGGTATCAGCAGGGATCCGGCGCGCACTTCGCGATGAGCTTCTTCTTCGACGCGTCGGGCGACGACCGCTACGGGCAGGAGGTGCCCGTCCTCGCGACCGCGGTGGGGCAGGGGCACGACTACTCGCTCGGCTGGTTCGTGGACGGCGCCGGCGACGACGTGTACCGCGCGCCGGGGCTCGGCCTCGGCGCGGGCCACGACAACGGCATCGGCTTCTTCCTCGAGGGCGGCGGGAACGACACCTACGACGCGCCCGACAGCGTCACGTTCGGCGGCGGCCGCATCACGGAGCGCGGCGCGCCCTTCGACACCGTGTTGAGCCTGGGTGTGTTCGTCGACGCGGATGGCACGGATGCCTATCTGCAGGTGCCGGCGGAGAGTCCGGTGGGCGACGGGCGCACGTGGAGCTGGGAGCAGCGGCATCCCGACCGCAAGGCCGGGGAGCACGGGGCGGGGCTCGACCTGTCCGGGGCGACGCTGCCGTAGTCGTCTCCTGCGATCGCGGTCGCGGCGTCGCGGTCATGCCCGCGCCCCCCTCTCCGCCGGCGACGATGTTGCGTCCGCCCTCCGTCGTGACGCAGTCGAGGGTGTGTGGAGCGTTCTGAATGGCATCCGGCCGAGCGGCGCTGCGGCCGCGAGAGGAGAGAGCGTGAGCGAGAGCTACGAGGTCCGGCTCGTCGGCGACACTTCCGCAGGGCGTGCGCGCCTCGAAGTGGGCATCGTCCACCCGGACGTGCGCGAGCTGCCCGTGCCGGGCGATCGGCTGGTGTGGGCCATGCTCCTGCTCGAGGGGGCCGAGGGCGCGGAGTGGGACGCCACGCCCGCCGAGCGTCTCTGGCCGCTCGCGCGTCGCATCGCGCGGTGCGACGTCGTCTCGCTCGCCGAGCACCCGCGCCTCCGGCCGGGAGACGCGCCGCGGCTCGTCGTCGACCTCGAGCTCGAGGCGGGCGTCGCGTTGCCCGTCCTGCCGGCCTCGTGGGGCAGCGGCGTGGCGCCGGGCCTCGAGCCCTATCGCAAGGGCATCGAGGGCGGCGCGCGCGCGAAGAAGTGGACGCCCGCCCAGATGAAGAAGCTCGTGCGCGGCGCGCCCAAGAGCAGGGTGGAGGCGCAGCGCGCGGCGCTCCTGCAGGCGATCGAGGAGGGGGCGTTCGACCCGAGCGCGGAGCTCGTGAGCCACGCGTCGCCGGCGGGCGGCGCGACGGACGGGGCCGACGCGTACGACGTCGTGCCGCACCTGCTCGACGTGGTGGCGGCGCAGTGGGCCGCGGGCACGGGCGCCTACCAGGCTGCGCGCGTGGGGGACGCGCGGCTCGCGGCCTCGGCCCTCGTCGCGGCGGGCAATCCGGCGTCCTCGGGCAACGCGCTGCTCGCGCTCGGCGCGCTCGGTCCGCCGGAGCGCCTCGCGGGCGCCGAGGCGCGCGGCGGGGCCCCGCTGCGCGACGTCGCCGAGGGCGTGCTCGGGCGCTGCGGGGACGGCAGCTTCCTCGGCCGCGGCAAGAGCACGATCTTCGACGCGGCCCTCGCCTGGGCGCGCTTCGGGGCGCTCGGCGACGCCGACGCCGGCCGCGCGCTCGCGAAGCTCGGCAAGGCGCCCGCCTCGGCCTTGTGGCGCGCGCTCGGGCTCATGGGCGACGCCGACGCGGTCGCGGCGTGGAAGGCCGCGCTGCCCGCCTGATCGCCGGCGCGGCAGCGTGCCGCGCGACCTGCGCGCCCGTGTCGGGCGGCGGACGCGGGCGCCGCCCGCGCTCGCGACGGCGGTGTCGAGCAGGTCGTCAGAAACGGATCGTCAGCGCCGCCGCGTCCGCCGGAGGCTCGGCGGGCCACACCAGCAGCGCGACGCCGGCGGCCACGAAGGCCGCCCCCAGGCCGTAACCGACCCCCATCATCACCCGCTGGCCGTCGTAGTCGTCCTGCAGGCGCCGGTAGCGCGCGTCGCCCTCCGCGCCCGGGCGCACGGCTGCCGCCTCGTCGGCGGTGTCGGACGACCGCGCGTGGCCGAGCACACCGACGCCCGCCGCCGCGACGCCGAGCGCGATGGCGCCGTAACCCGTCCACGTGCGCCAGTCGCCGTCGTCGCCGGCGGCTGGTGCCACCACGGGCGCCGTCGCCGTCAGGGTGACCTCGAGCGCCGCCGGCGCGCCCGCCTTCAGCTCGACGAGCCGGTCGGCGTCCGTGTGGCCGTCGAGCTGCAGCCGCACGGTGTGCGGCCCGGGAGGCAGGCGCAGCGTCGCCGGGGTCGTCTCCGGCCGCGCCTCGCCGTCGACGCGGATGCGCGCCCCGCTCGGGTGCGAGACGATCGCCATCGTCGGCCAGTCCGCCTCGAGCCGCGACTGCAACGTCGGAATCAGCGCCTCGACCTCGGCGCGATCGATCGCCTGCGGGTCGAGCTTCGTATAGAGACGGTAGTGCTCGATGGCGCCGGCCAGATCGCCGGCCCGCTCGAGGGAGCGCGCCAGGTTGAACGCCAGCTTCGCCGACTGCGGGAACATCGCCAGCGCCGCGCGGAACTCGGCCGCCGCGTCGGTGAAGCGTCCGTCGCGATAGAGCTGGCGGCCGATGCGGTAGCGCTGATCGGCCGCCGGCGGCGCCCCGGGCCCGAGCGACGGCTCGACCTCGGCGGCGGCGACGATGGCCGGCGCGAGCAGAAGACCGGATGCGATCCGCATGGAGCGGAATGCTGACACGGCTCCGCGTCGAGCGTCACGACGTTTCGCGATGGAAAGGCACGCTGTTATCTTGCCCGGAATGGCCGACGAGCAAGACGATCCGCGGCTCGGGCTGCCGACGATGGCGCCCCCCGGCGGTTCCGTAGCGGAACCGCCCCCCGGCAGTGGTTCGCTCCGCGAAACGCGGGAGGGCGCCGAAGCGCGCGCGCCCGACACCGACCAGCTGCGGGTCGGGGCCGAGGAGATGCCGCTGCCCGGCACGCCCTACCGGCTGAAGCGTCGGCTCGCCGGCGGCGGCATGGGCGCGGTCTTCGTCGGCGAGCACGTCGAGCTTGGCCGCGAGGTGGCCATCAAGCTGCTGGCGCCGCAGCTGGCCGGCGACGCGGGCGCCATGGAGCGCCTCCGTCGCGAGGCCCGCGCGATGGCGAGGATCGGCCATCCGAACATCGTCGACGTCTACGACCTCGGCGTGAGCGCCGACGGGCAGCCCTTCGTGGCGATGCGGCTGGTCGACGGCCGGAACCTCGCGGAGCTGCTCGCCCGGGAGGGGCCGCTGCCGCTCGAGCGCGTCGCCGGCCTGATCGACCAGATCGCCGGCGCGCTCGAGGCGGTGCACCGCCTCGGCATCGTGCACCGCGACCTCAAGCCCGAGAACGTGATGGTGGAGCGCGTGGCCGCGGCAGACCGCGTCTCGCTGCTCGACTTCGGCATCGCCCACGCCGCGATGGAGACCGCCGACTCGCGCCTCACGCGCGAGGGGCAGGTCGTCGGCACGCCGGGCTACATGGCGCCGGAGCAGGCGCTCGGCCGCCCCACCGACGGGCGCGCCGACCAGTACAGCCTCGCGGTGATCGCCTACGAGCTGCTGAGCGGGCAGTCGCCGTACGAGCGCGTGACGCCGCTGCAGATCATCGCCGCGCAGCTGACGCGCGAACCGCGTCCGCTGGCGGAGTCGGTCGATTCGCAACGGGTGCCGCCGGCGGCGCAGGCCGTGGTCATGCGCGGCATGGCGCGCGAGCCCGGCGACCGCTTCGAGACCGTCGCGGTGTTCGCGGCGGCGTTTCGCGCGGCGCTCGCGGTCCCCACCGCGCAGGTTCCGCCGCCGCGTCCCCGCGCGCGCTGGCCCTTCCTCGTGGGCGGGCTCGTGGTGGCGGTGTTGGTCGGGCGGTTCGTGATGTTGCGCCTGGATCGCCCGTCGTCTCCGCACGCGCCGGAGGGCGCGCGCGGCGCCGCCCTGCAGGTGCTCGCGCTCGCCGAGACGCCCGAGGAGATGCGGGCGATGTTCACGACGCCGCCCGCGGGCGCAGCCGCCGACGAGCGTCTCGCCGCGGCCCCGACGGGAGCGCTTGGAGCCCCGGCCGCGGCGGCGCCGCAGGCAGGCGGTGCGGCGGCGGCGGCAGGCGGGGCGGCAGCGGCCGCCGGCGCGTCGGCAGCGGCGGCGCCGCAGGCAGGCGGTGCGGCGGCGGCGGCAGGCGGGGCGGCAGCGGCGGCCGGCGCGTCGGCAGCGGCGGCGCCGCAGGCAGGCGGTGCGGCGGCGGCGGCAGGCGGGGCGGCGGCAGGCACGGCGGCAGCGGCGGCAGGCGCGGCCGCAGCGGCGGTTGCCGGGACGGCAGCGGCGGCTGGCGGGACGGCAGCGGCGCCGCCGCAAGCACCGGCCGGCGCCCGGGCGCTCCCCGCCGCGCCTCCGCAGAACACCGCGGCCGCCCCCGCCGCGCTGTCAGGCGATCGCGCGGCAGCGAAGCGCACCGCGCGCGAGGCCGAGCTCCGCGCCGTGATGGGCGACCCGTGGGGGCGCTCCGGGCCGGTTGACACGACCCGCTCCCCGGCGGAGCTGGTGCGCCGCCGGGAGGCCATCGAGCGCGAGCTCGCCCGGATGGCGATGCCCAACGCGTCCGCCGGCTGGGGCTTCCGAGGCACGGCCGACGTCGAGGCCCCGCAGACGGAGCCGGGGCGCCCCCTCGCGCCGGCGCCCCCGCCCGCGCCCACGGACGAGGCGGAGCCATCGCGGCGCCCACCGGGGCAAGGCCTCGCGGCCGTCGACCACGCGCGCCCCGCCGCCGCCCCCCGCCCCACGCCGCCCGCCGGCTCGGCGCGGATCGACCTCGCCGACGTCCGCGTCAGCGGCGGCACGAGCCGCAACGAGGTCGAGCAGGCCGTCCGCCGCACGCTCGAGCGCGTGCGCGGCTGCGCCTCCGCCTGCAGCGCCGGCGACGAGGCCCGCGTGTCGCTCACCATCGACGAGGACGGCTTCTTCACGAGCATCCAAGGCCGCGGACACCCCCAGATCGCGCGCTGCGCCGCCCAGGCCCTCGACAAGGGCCGCCTGCGCCGCCGCCCCGACACCGGCGACGTCATGGTGGAGCTCGTCTTCCGGGCGAGCGCCCGGTGAAGCGCATCGCGTTCGCCGCCCTGCTCGCCGCCTGCGGTCCGCTCGACCCCGAGGTGGGCCCCGACCGCGAGGCGACCGACGGCGCCTGCCTGCTCGCCGACTCCGACCCCGAGACCGACGTCTCGTTCGACACGCTGCGCACGCTCGTGCTCACGAAGCGCTGCAGCTGCCACACCGCGAACGGCGGCCTCGGCCAGGTCGTCACCGGCCTCGACCTTTACACGCACGAGGCGGCGCTGCTCGGCGGGCGGCGCAGCCGCGCCGGCGACGGTCCGCGGGCCGTCGAGCCCGGCGATCCGTGCGCGAGCCTGATCGTGCAGAAGACGGGGACCGCGCCGCCCTTCGGCTTTCGCATGCCGCTGTCGGGCGCGCCGCTGACCGACGAAGAGCGACAGATGATCATCGACTGGATCGCCGAGGGAGCGCCGCCATGAGACCGCTGCTCGTCGCCACGTTGCTCGCGGGCTGCGGCGGCGCGCCCAACGAGATCGACGTGAGCACCTATCCGGCGGAGATGCAGGCCCGCTACGAGCTGTTCGAGCGGCGCTGCACCCGCTGCCACGAGCTCGAGCGCCCGCTCAACGCCCGAGTCGGCGAGGGCGGCTGGGAACACTACGTCGCGAAGATGGCGCGGCACCCGGGCGCGGGCATCTCGCCCGAAGATCAGAAGGAAATCGCGATCTTCCTCGAGTACCACCACACGCGCCGCGTCCAGGAGGGCCCGTGATCCCGTCCCTCCTCGGCGCCCTCGTCGTGCTGTTCGGCGAGATCACCGGCGCCGGCAGCATCTACGTGAACCACCCGTCGCTGCTCACCGGCGACGACGACGGCCGCGTGCTCGACGCGACGGGGCGGGGCCTCAACGCCGAGGCCGCCTTCAAGCTCGCCGCCGATGTGTCGCCGGACGTGAGCGCCAACGCCAAGGTGTGTTTCGGCTGCCACGGCTTCCACGCGGACATGGCCTACTTCGATTGGCACGTGGCCGACGAATTCAACGTGCGCGCGGGCCGCTTCCCGGTGCCGTTCGGCGAGTTCTACCTGCGCCACGACCCCGCCAACCACCGCGCCGCCACCAAGCCGCTGCCCTACATGATGGGCCGGATGCTGCGCCGCGAGCAGTTCAACCTCGCCGTCGCGCCCGAGCCCTACCCCGACAACGGCATCGAGCTGTTCGGGACGCTGCGCACCGGCGGCCCCGAGCTGTCGTACAGCGCCTACGCCGTCGCCGGCCTGAAGGGCGAGAGCGGCGAGCTCGACTACATCCGCAGCCGCTCCGAGTACTTCACCGACAACAACCGCACGCCCACCGTCGGCGGCCGCCTCGTCGCCGCGTTCCCCGACCTGCCGGTGCCCATGCTGCGCTGGGTGGCGCTCGGCTTCAGCGGCCTCTACGGCAAGTACGACGACGAGGGCGACCTCGCCTCGTGGATGGTCGGCGCCGACCTGTACGTCCGCTACGGAAAGCTCAATGTCATCGCCGAGATCATGGCGCGGCGCACCGAGATCCCCGACCGGCCGGATCTGTTCCGGCAGGAGCTCGTCGACCTCTGGAACCAGCGCGACGGGTTCTACGTCCAGGCCGACGGGCCGCTGAACAAGTACTTGGAGTGGCTCTTCCGCTTCGACGGTTTCCGCCGGCGCGGCCCCGTCCTGCGTGGCGTGGACCTCGACGACGAGTCGAGCATCCTGCGCTACACGTTCGGCATGAACCTCATCCCGACGACGGGCGTGAAGCTGAAGGCCAACTACGAGCTGTGGGCCTTCGAGGATTTCCCGGCGGAGCACATCGTGCACACCGGCCTGGTGGGGACGTTCTGATGACCGTGATCGTGCAGCCGCGCCGCCTGCCGCTCTCGCGCCGCCGCGTCCTGCTCGGCCTCGCGCTCGGCACCGCCGCGTTCGGCGCCGGCTGCGGCGAGCGGGCGCAGGCGCAGACCCCGTATGAGGAGCCCCCGAGCGACGACACGACCGTCGACGTGCCGGCGCTCGTCGCCCAGGCCGTGATGGAGCGCGTCGCCGTCCACGCGTACGGCGAGGGCAAGGCGGGCGTCGGCGCCGACCTGCGCCCCGTGCTCGAGGCGTTCGGAGAGCACCACGCGGCCCACGTCGCCGCCGTCCGGGCCGCCCTCGATCCGCTCGGGGTCGAGCTACCGCCGTTCGAGGCGCCCACGTATCCCACCCTTGACGACGAGCTCGCCGTGCTCAGGTATGCGCTGTTGCTCGAAAGTCAGGCGGCGCACGTCTATCTCACCGCGATCGGCCAGTTCCGCCGCAAGGAGCACGTGGTCCGCGCCGCCGACATCCTCGGCAGCGAGGTGGCCCACGTGATCGTGCTGCGGCAGGCGCTGGCCGACGAGCTGGCCCCCGGACTCGCGCAGGCCCTCGACGTCGCGTTCCTGCGCGACCTCGCCGTGCCCGGGAACAACCGATGAACAGGGTACGTTGGTCCCGATGTTGAGCCCCTTGACGACCCGAGGGCCAAAAACGGCATCATTTCAAGGGAGACGTCCACCGCAAATTCACAGGAGCAGCGCCGCGTGAGCGACCCGAAGGAACCCGACCGCTGGGATCCGCAGCATGAAGAGGATTTCGACCTTCAGACGAAGCGCAAGCTGCAGCGGCCCCCGCAGTACAAGGTCGTGTTCCACAACGATGACTACACCACGCGCGACTTCGTGGTCATGGTGCTGATGCGCTACTTCCACAAGTCCCACATGGAAGCGACGCGCATCATGCTCCACATCCACAACAACGGCATGGGCGTCGCGGGCATCTATCCTTACGACATCGCCGCCACGAAAGTGGCCCAGGTCGAACAACAGGCGAAGCAGCAGGAGATGCCCCTGCGACTGTCCCTCGAGCCTGAAGGCGGCTCCGGCGAAAATGAATCTGACGACTGAGCTCAAAATCGCCCTGGAACTCGCGCTCGAGAACGCCGCCCACCGGCGCCACGAGATCGCGGGGACCGAACATCTGTTCCTCGCCCTCCTGCACGACAAGTCGACCGTGAAGGCGATTCGGAGCTGCGGGGGCGACGTCAAGAACCTGCGGCGCGACGTGGAGCGCTTCCTCGACGAGGAGATCGACAAGGTCCCCGAGGGGCAGCCCTTCCGCGTCGGCATGTCGCTGGGGTTCCAGGAGGCCGTCCAGCGCGCGTGGCTCAACGCGCAAGCGTCCGAGCGCAACGAGATCGCGGGGCCGCACGTGCTCATCGCGATGTTCAACCTGCGCGACTGTTACTCGGTGTACCTCATGAAGAAGACGGGCATCTCGAAGCTCGATCTCATGGAGTACATCTCGCACGGCGTGAACAAGTACGGCGAGGACGACGTGCGTCCCACCGGCGGCGGCGACGACGAAGAGGCCGATCCGACGACCGGCCCGCCCGACGGCGACGAGGACGCCGATCGCGTGCCGCAGAAGAAGGCGCTCGAGGCCTTCACGCTCAACCTCAATGAAGAGGCGGCCAACGGACGCATCGATCCCATGATCGGGCGCGGTCCGGAGCTCGAGCGCACCGTCCACATCCTCTGCCGGCGCCGCAAGAACAACCCGGTGTTCGTCGGCGAGGCGGGCGTCGGCAAGACGGCGATCGTCGAGGGCCTCGCCCTCGCCATCCACGAAGGCAACGTCCCCGAGCCGCTCAAGGCCTGCGTCATCTACTCGCTCGACGTCGGCGCGCTCGTCGCCGGCACGCGGTACCGCGGCGACTTCGAGAACCGCATCAAGGCCGTGGTCAAAGAGCTCGAGAAGATGCCGAACGCCATCCTGTTCGTCGACGAGATCCACACGCTCATCGGCGCCGGGGCGGCGAGCGGCGGCGCGCTCGACGCGTCCTCGATCCTCAAGCCGGTGCTCGCGCGCGGGAAGATCCGCTGCATCGGCGCCACCACCTGGAAGGAGTACCGCACGCTGTTCGAGCGCGATCACGCGCTGGCGCGGCGCTTCCAGAAGGTGGAGGTCGGCGAGCCATCCCTCGACGAGACGGTGCTCATCCTCAAGGGCCTCAAGAAGCACTACGAAGAGTTCCACACCGTAGAGTTCACCGAAGAGGCCCTGACCGAGGCGGCGACGCTCTCGTCGCGCTACCTGCACGACCGGCGGCTGCCCGACAAAGCGATCGACGTGATCGACGAGGCGGCGGCCGAGGTGCGGCTGGCGGGGCGCAAGACCGTCACCGGCGAGGACGTGGCCAAGACGCTGGCGCGCATGGCGAGCATCCCGCCGAAGACCGTCGCCGAGAACGACCGCGAGAAGCTCTCGAAGCTCGAAGACGAGCTCCGGTCGGTGATCTACGGGCAGGACGAGGCCGTCAGCCAGCTCGCGGCGAGCATCAAGCTCGCGCGCTCGGGCCTCGCGCACCCCGACAAGCCCATCGGCTCGTTCCTGTTCAGCGGCCCGACCGGCGTCGGCAAGACCGAGGTGGCGCGCCAGCTCGCGCGCATCCTCGGCCTGCAGCTCCTGCGCTTCGACATGTCGGAGTACATGGAGCGCCACACCGTCAGCCGCCTGATCGGCGCGCCCCCGGGTTACGTCGGCTTCGACCAGGGCGGCCTGCTCACCGACGCGGTGGCGAAGAACCCGCACACCGTGCTGCTGCTCGACGAGATCGAGAAGGCGCACCCCGACGTCTTCAACCTGCTGCTGCAGGTGATGGACCACGGGTCGCTGACCGACAACAACGGCAAGAAGACCGACTTCCGCAACGTCATCCTGATCATGACCAGCAACATCGGCGCGCGCGACCTGGCGCGGGCCCGCCCCGGCTTCTTCGGGGAGGGCGCCGAACGGCAGGGCGACGACGATTCGGCGTACAAGGAGCGGTTCTCGCCCGAGTTCCGCAACCGCCTCGACGCGCGGATCAAGTTCAAGTCGCTCGACCCGGTGGTCATGGGCGAGATCGTCGACAAGTTCCTCAAGCAGCTCGCCGACCAGCTCGCCGAGCGCAAGGTCAAGGTCGAGGTCACCGAGGTGGCGCGGGCGCTGCTCGCGAAACTCGGCTACGACAAGTCGAACGGCGCGCGCCCGCTCGACCGCGTGATCCGCGAGAAGATCAAGCGGCCGCTCGCCGAGGAGCTGCTCTTCGGCAAGCTCGAGAAGGGCGGCAAGCTGGTGATCGACGCCGAGGGCGAGGAGCTGAAGTTCTCGTTCCCGAAGACGGAGAAGCGCGAGCCGGCGGACGCGTAGCTCGGCCCGTCGCGCTCGACTCGAGAGGGCCTCGCGGTGCCCGCCGCGGGGCCCTTTTTCGTTTCGGGCGCCGACAGCCCGCGACCAGCGTCACCGGCGTGCCCGTCATCCGGGGCGCGACGACGGCACCGGGCGGGGACCTTCAGAGGATGATCGTCCGGCGCCCGAACACGAACACCCGCCGCTCGAGATGGGCGCGCACCGCGCGCGCCAGCACCACGCGCTCCACGTCGCGCCCCACGCGCACGAGCTCGTCCGGTCCCATGGCATGGCTCACGCGCGCCACGTCTTGCTCGATGATCGGCCCCTGATCGAGGTCCTCGGTCGCATAGTGCGCCGTGGCGCCGATGATCTTCACCCCGCGCGCATACGCCTGGTGGTAGGGCCGCGCCCCCTGGAACGCCGGGAGGAAGCCATGATGGATGTTGATCACCGGCGGCGCCGCCGCGAGGAATTCCCCAGTCAACACCTGCATGTAGCGCGCGAGCACCACCAGGTCGATGTGATGGCGGCGCAACAGATCGAGCATCGCCGCCTCCTGCTGCGGCTTGCTCTCGGCGGACACCGGCAGCGTGAAGAACGGCACGCGGAAGCTCTCGGCGACCGGCTCGAGCGTGGCGTGGTTGCCGAGGATGAGCGGGATCTCGCACGGCAGCTCGCCGCTCTGCCGACGCAGCAGCAGGTCGTAGAGGCAGGCCGGCTCCTTCGTCACGAGCACCGCCACCCGCGCCAGGCGGTCGCCGTAGCGCACGCTCCACTCGGCGCCGACCTCGGCGGCGACCTGCGCGAAGGCATCTTCGAGGGCGCGGCGCGTCGTCGAGCCGCCGAGCCCCGCCGCAGCCTCCGCCGAGACCAGCTGCGCGAGGTCGACGACGAGGCGCATGAAGAAGCGCGCGCCGGCGCCCTCGCTGAACACCTCGGTGTGGTTGCTCGCGTCGACGATGTTGAGGCCGAGCCGCGAGAAGAAGCCGGCGAAGCGGGCGACGAGCCCCGTGCGGTCGGGGGCGCTGACGAGGAAGAAGGCCTTGGACATGCGGTGTCAGCTACACCGACCGGGCGCGCGCGCACAAGTTCCCAGGGTGGCGCCGGCGCCGTCGTTGGCGTAAGGGGGAGGCATGACGAACCCCAGTGACGGACGGCGCCCGCCGGGGCTGTCGCGGGCGCTGCGCCTGCTCGCCGGCGACGTGGAGTGGATCGACGATCCGGCCACCACCTTCGGCCCGGCGCGCTTCGTCGGCGGCGTTCGCGAGATGGTCACGGGCTACAACCGCTGGTGTCTCGACGACGGCACCGAGGTCCTCGCTTCGCCCTTCGCCGGGCCGCACATCACCCTGCCCGACGGCCGCAAGTTCGCGGTCGACCCGGGCAGCGCGCCGGTCCTCCAACGCCTGCCGTCGGTGTGGCCGGCCATGGTGACGGTCCTCGAGGCCTCCGGGCTGCCGGCGGAGGGCGCCGCGGAGCACGCGCTCGGCGGCTTCCGGGCCCGCGTGACGGCGGTCGCGGATGGCTGGCAGCTCTCGGTCGAAGAGGTGGCGGTGCCCGTGGCCTGGCCGATCGTCGTGCGTGCGAAGGCCGGGACGCGCCTCACCATGAAAGCCGCCACCGTCGTCGCCGGTCTGGCGCCGTTGCTGGGTCTCGCGACGCTGTTCGGGGCGTCGGCCAATCCGGCGCGCTCGCTCCTCGAGCGCGTCGCGATGGCCTGCGCGGGCGTCGCCGTCGGCGTGGCGGGCCTCGCGTTCGCCCGCGCCCTGGCCCGGCGGCCGCGCGTCGAGGCCGACGCCGAGGGCCTGACCCTGTACGGCCTGCCCCTCACCGAGCGCCTCCGCTGGGACGACATCCGCGGCTTCGAGACCTTCACGGAGCGGCGCACGGTCCGGGGCGGCAATGGGATCGTCGCCGCCACGTCGCTGCACATGCGCGTGCAGCGGCGGCGCGGCGGCGAGGTGACGTTGCCGCTCGGCGCCCTCGAGGAGCCGGGCATCGTGGTGCGCCTCGTCTCCGAGGGCGGCGCCGACGCCGCGGCGCCAGCGCGCATCGCGGCGCAGCTCGGCCGCACGCCGCCTCCGGTGCCCTCGCGGCGGCCGCTCGTCGTGGCCGTCCTGCTGCTCTCGGCGCTCGGCGCGGGTCTCGTCGCGTTCGCCGAGCGTCGGGCCGACACCAAGGCGCTCGAGGACCGCGTGACCGCGCTGCGCAACGCGTGCGACGGCGAGGGCGCCGCGGCGGCGGGCCGGGTCCTGCTCGATCGACGCGACGGAGATTGCCTGTCGCGCTGGTACCTGGTCGCCGCCGAGCGCCTGCGCGACGACGTCGCGGCGGCGGCCGAGCACTGCCGCGCGGCGCCGGACCACCGCTGCGCCGACATGGAGAGCGCTTGCGCGTTCGTGGGCGAGCTCGCCGCGGCCGAGGCGATGCTGGCCCGCGGCGCGCCGGCGGAGGCGGCGGCCCACGTCCGCGCGCTCCGCTCCATCGACCCCGTCGCGTTCACCGTCGAGATCCGCGCCCTGCAGGCCGCCGGCGACGCCGCGGGCCTCGCCGACGCCCGCGCCCGCTGTGCCGCGTCGCCGCACCCCTGCAAGTCCAAGCATTGCCGCTGACCGACTGGCGATTCCGGTAGCCGGATGTCGGGAGCGGGACAGGGGTGGCTACCGGGCCGACCACCCCGCGGCGACGCCTCACCCGCGCGGCGAGCCGTCGCGCGCTGTGGCACGGATCCTGAACAAGGGGTGGCGCGCAACGCAAACTGGCGAATTCGGGGGAGAATCGTGACGGGACGGATGACTCGTTGGGTGGTGGCCGCGCTCGCGGCGTCGGGTCTGGCGGCGTGCGGCGGCGGCGAGGACGGCGGCGACGGCGCCGGCGCCGCGACGGGCGGCGAGTACGAGTTCTTCGCGCACGGCGCCGACGGCAAGGCCGACATCGCCGACAAGGCGCACATCATCGACGACATCGACCTGAAGGCGACGATCACCGGCACGTTCCGCGCCGACATCCGCGTCTACGGCTACACCTTCGAGGCGAAGGCCGACGCGGTCATCCACGCCGACGTCTCCGCCACCGGCGGCGAGGGCTCCTCGCTGAACGGCAAGCCGCTCGACATGATCATCGGCCTGTACGGCCCGATGAACGGCGACCAGCCCGGCGAGCGCCTCGCCTACGTCGACGAGAGCGACACCGCCGGCGCGCAGCTGCCCGGCGTGAAGATCCCGCGCGACGGCAAGTACATGATCGTGTTCGGCTCCTGGGACGACCCGGGCAAGGGCACGTACCGCGTCGACACGAGCTGCGACGGCACCGACTTCCAGTGCCGCCGGCCCATCGTCGACGCGCCCTGCGAGGCGGGCACCCGCTACATCGAGGGCGACACGGTCATCGACAAGGACGAGACCTGGTCGACCTGCAACATCGTCCTGCTCGAGCCGACGACCATCGGCGAGAACATCACGCTGACCATCAAGCCCGGCGTGACGGTCCAGGGGAACTTCCTCGACCAGGGCGGCGGCGCGCCCTACGGCAACGTGGCGCTGAGGGTGAAGGGCCGCCTGCAGGCGGTCGGCACCGCCGAGCACCCGGTCGTCTTCACCGCGCTCAAGGACGGCTGGCAGGGCCTCGAGCTCTACGGCAGCAGCAACCACCTCGAGCACGTGTTCGTCGAGCAGGCGCGCATCGGCATCGCCTTCAAGGAAGGCAGCACCCCGAACGCCGCGAAGAGCCTCAACGTCAACACCAGCCAGAACGCCATCTGGATCGAGAAGGGCGCGGCGGTCGAGATCGAGGACGTGGTGATCAGCGGCCTGTCCGAGGGCGGGAAGTGGCAGGGCTCGGGCATCGTCGGCCGCGAGGCGGCGCCCTCGAAGTTCGTGCGCTCGCTCGTGTCGGGCTACGCCATCGGCATCGACCTCGCCGGCTCGGAGTTCGAGTTCCTCGACTCGACGATCACCAAGAACAAGAAGGGCATCGAGATCACGGGCAACCCGCTGGATCTCCACGAGTACCCGTTCCAGTGCCCCGCCGTGCCGCAGGGCAACCCCGGCGGCAACCGCACGACGTCGACGCCGGCGCGCTGGGGCCTCGATCCGGCCTTCCGCAACTGCGACATCGTCGCGAACGAAGAGGTGGGCCTGAAGATCCGCTCGCCGGAGCTGCTCATCATCGAGTCGAGCAACGTGCTGAACAACGGCAAGGGCATCGAGGTGTACAGCACCGCGCTGCACCCCGAGTCGCACATCCGCGGCAGCAACATCCACGGCAACGGCGCCGGTCCGCAGGTGGACAGCTGGCACGTGGTGGGCACGCTCGACATCTCCGACAACTTCTGGAACGCGATCTCCGATCCGGAGCTGAGCGCGAGCTGGTCGGTGTCGCACAGCGTGAACCACACCTGCACGGGCAGCTCCACCTCCTGGGGCAATCCGGCGAGCGGCGGGTGGACCTGCAACGGCCGCCAGGGCTCCTGGAACTGCACCACGACCGTGCCGGCGTCCTGGCAGGGCCAGGTGAACTTCACCGGCTTCTCGCCGACGGCGCTCGAGGCCGGTCCCCGCGTGCGCGACCTCTCCGACCACGTTCAGCAGGCTCGCCGTCAGGCCGGCCTGTAAGGCTCACCGCACCGGCAGGCCCTCCGGCAGCCGGGGGGCAGCCCGCCCCGTGCGCCGCCCGCCCGAAGCCCACTTCACGAGCGCCATCAGCGGCACGCTGGCCGCGGACGTGGCCAGCGCGAAGCCCAGGTCGCGCAGGCCGAGCGGCGCCGTCCCGAAGAGCGCGTTGAGCGGCGGCGCGTAGATGAACGCCGCTTGCAGCGCGACGAGGGCCAGCGTGCCGAGGACGACGGCGCGGTTGCCGTCGGGCGCCAGCTTCGGCATCAGCGACGTCAGCGACCGGCAGTGCAGCATGCAGGCGATCTGCGTGCCGATGACCGTCGTCACCGCCATCGTCTGCGCCTCGGCCCGCGCCGTGTCGCCGGCCACCCCGCCCGCGACCTCGCGGTGGTACTCCCAGAGAAAGAGGCCGACGGCGGCGCCGGCGATCACGAGGCCGATGCCTGCGGTCCGCCAGACCAGCGCGCGATCGAGGATGGGCGCCTCGCGCGGCCGCGGCGGGCGCGCCATCGCGTCGGGCTCCACGCGCTCGGCGGCGAGCGGCAGCGTCAGCAGCACGGACGAGACCAGGTTGATCCAGAGCAGCTGGACGGGCGCCATGGCCAGCAGCAGGCGCCCCGTCTCCCGGTCGTGCGGGAAGAACGCGACCGCCGCCAGCAGGATCGCCGCGAGGGCGAGGTTCGTCGGGAGCACGAAGGCGAGCACCTTCACGAGGTTGTCGTAGACGCGGCGGCCCTCCTCGACGGCGGCGGCGATGCTCGCGAAGTTGTCGTCGGTCAGCACGATGTCGGCGGCCTCCTTGGCCACCGAGGTGCCGGTGATGCCCATGGCGACGCCGATGTCCGCCTGCTGCAGCGCGGGCGCGTCGTTCACGCCGTCGCCGGTCATCGCCACCGTGGCGCCCTCGGCCTGCAACGCCCGCACGAGCGCCAGCTTGTGCTCGGGGGCGACCCGGGCGAAGACGTGGGCGCGGCGCGCGAGGGCGCGGAGCTCCACGGGCGAGGCGTGCCCGAGCTCGGCGCCGGTGACGGCGCGCCCGCTGCCGAGGCCGAGCGCCTCGCCGATGGCGCGCGCGGTCCCCGGGTGGTCGCCGGTGATCATCTTCACCACGATCCCCGCCGCGCGGCAGTGGGCCACCGCCAGGGTGGCCTCGGGGCGGGGCGGATCGATCAGGCCCACGAGGCCGAGCAGACGGAATTCACCTTCGAGATCAATGGGATCGATGGCACGCGCGCCCGGGGGCAGGTCCTTGCGCGCCACGGCGAGGACGCGGACGCCCTTCGCCGCCATCGCCTCCATGTCGGCCTCGACGGCGGCGGCGTCGACGCCGGCGCAGAGCGGGACGACGCGCTCGGTCGCGCCCTTCACGAGCAGGACGCCACCGCCGTGGAGCGTGAACATGCGGCGCGTCTCCGACTCGAACGGGACCTCGTCGAGGCGCCGGTGCGCGCGGCGGATCTCCTCGACGCGGACGCCGGCCTTCTCGGCGGCGGCGACGAGCGCGCCCTCGGTCGGGTCGCCGACGACGCGCCACTCGCCGCCCTCGCGCGTCAGGGCGGCGTCGCTGCAGAGGGCGGCGGCCCAGAGGAGCTCGGCGACGTCGTCGGGCGGCGGGACGGGGGCGCCGCCGGGCTGCCGGAAGGCCCCGTCCGGAGCATAGCCGACGCCCTCCACCTCGTAGGCGCCGGCGGGCGTGCGCAGCATGGAGGCGGTCATCTCGTTGCGGGTCAGGGTGCCGGTCTTGTCGGTGCAGATGACGGTCGTGCCGCCGAGGGTCTCCACGGCGGGCAGGTGGCGGACGACGGCGCGCCGCGCGGCCATGCGCTGGACGCCGAGGGCGAGCGCGATGGTGACGGCGGCGGGGAGGCCCTCGGGGATGGCGCCGACGGCCATCGCCACCGCGAAGGTGAGGGTGTCGGCGAGCGCCTCGCCCAGGGGCAGGCCGGTCTCCGTCGAGCGCCAGGTGCCGACGGCGATCATCACCACGGCGAGGGCGAGCACGCCGAGGGTGAGCACGCGGCCCACGTCGGCGAGCTCCCGGGTGAGCGGGGTGGCGACCTCCGTGGTGGTCTCGAGCATGTGCGAGATGCGCCCGAGCTCCGTGGCGCCGCCGGTCGCCACGACGACGCCGGTCGCCGTGCCCTGACGGACGAGCGTCCCGCTGAAGGCCATCGACAGCCGGTCGCCGGCGACCGCGTCCGCCGCGACGGGGTCGACGCCCTTGTCGACGGGCACCGACTCGCCCGTGAGCGCGGCCTCCTCGACGCGCAGGCCCTTCACCGCCAGCAGGCGGACGTCCGCCGGCACCCGGTCGCCGGCCGCGAGCTGCACGACGTCGCCGGGCACCAGCTCGTCGACCGGGCGGCTGTCGGGACGGCCCGCTCGAAGGACCGTGGCATTCTGCGGCACCATGCGCGCGAGGGCCTCGATGGCCCGACCGGCCCGAAACTCCTGGGCAAATCCGATGACGGCGTTGAGGACGACGACGGCGAGGACGACCGCGCCGTCGATCGTCTTGCCGAGCGCGATCGCCACCGCGGCGGCCCCGAGCAGCAACAGGACCAGCGGGTTCTCGACCTGGCGGCGCAGGAGGCGCAGCGCGCCGTGTCGTGATCGCTGCGGCAGGCGGTTCGGGCCGTGCTCGGCGAGGCGGCGCGCGGCCTCCTCGGGGGTGAGGCCGTCGGCGGTGGTCCCGAGGCGCGCGAGTACGTCCTCGGGCGGCAGGGCGTGCCACGGGGTCATGTCGGATCTCCGCGGGTGCGCAGGCGCCGCGCGACCGCCAGGGCCGCCGCGAGCGCCACGACGAGGCCGGCGACGCTGAGCCACGTGAGCGCGGGATGGCCGGCGAGGTCGATGGTGATGACCTTCCGGGCGACGGCCACCAGCGCGAGCTCGAGGACGAGCTCCACGTGGATCGTGTGCGAGTCGAGGTAGGCGCGCAGGGCGGACAGCAGCTCGAGCCCCATCAGCACCAGCAGGACGAGGCCGAAGAGGTCGAGCAGCCGGTCGCCGCCCAGCGCGAGCGCCGGGCCCGCGGCGAGCGCGCGCACCAGCGCGGCGACGGCCTCCGCCGTGGCGATCAGGACGAGCACTGCCAAAAGGACCAGCAGCGCGAGCACGACCGCGATCTCGAAGCGGTCGACGACGCGGCGCAGCCCGTGGGGGTCGTCCGGGGCCATCACCCCGAGCCGGAGTGCAAGGCGCGGACCCGCGCCGTCAGGCGGCGAGGCGCTCCAGGCGGCGGGCGACCGCGTCGGCGGCTCGCAGCGACAGCGCCATGATCGTCATCTGCGGGTTCACCCCGAGGGAGGTCGGGACCGCGCTGCCGTCGACGACGTAGAGGTTGAGGACGTCGTGCACCTCGTGGTTGGCGCCGACGACCGAGGTGGCGGGGTCGCGGCCCATGCGCGCCGTGCCGAGCGGGTGGTAGGCGCTGAGGTCGAAGGCGCGGGCGGGCAGGCGGGCCTTCGCCAGCGCGTCGACGTCGGCCTCGCCGCGCACGCGCTCGAAGCCGGCCACCCCCGGGAACACCTCGCGCGCGCCGGCCGCGAACATCAGCCGGCAGAGGAGCACCATGCCCCGCCGCAGCTGGCGCACGTCGGCCTCGCCGACCGAGTAGGTCATGAGGGGCGCGCCGTCGCGGCCGAGGCGGACGCGGCCGCGCGACACGTCCTTGATCATGAAGCCGAAGCCGAGCAGCTGCCGGTAGCGCTCCATGACGTCGACGAAGTCGGGGCCGAACGTCTGCAGCGTCGCGGCGAGGAGCTCGGGCGGGGCGCTCGCGCCCTCGAACATGATCCCGTCGCGGGCGAACTCGTCGACCGCGTAGCCCTGGGGCACGGCGAGGTGGCCGTCGATGCGCTCGTCGAAGAGGCCGAAGGCGGCGCTGGCCGGGTGGATCGACAGGTGGCGGCCGAGGTGGCCGGAGGACGTCCCGAGGCCGCTGCGGAGCAGCAGGGCGGGCGTGTGGAGCGCGCCGCACGCGAGCACCACCACGCGGGCGCGGACGGTGACACGCACCGGGGCGCCGTCGGCGGTGCGCGCGGTGCCTTCGACGCCGGTGGCGGCATCGCCGTCGGTGAGCACGCGCTCGACGCGGACGCCGGTGACGAGCTGGGCGCCGGCCCGCAGCGCGGCGGGCACGTAGCTGACGTTGGTGCCCCGCTTGGCGTCGGTGGGGCAGCCGAAGCAGCACAGCCCGTGGCCGTCGCAGCCGGGCGCGTTGCGCGGCAGCGGGTGGTGGGACCAGCCCAGGCGGTCGGCGCCGCGCGCGACGACGACGGCGGGCCGGCCGAGCGCGGCCGGGCTCGACGGCGCGACGCCCAGCGTGTCCTCGACGCGCGCGTAGTAGGGGGCCAGCGCCGCCGCGTCGACGTCGACGCCGAAGTCCCGACGCCAACCGTCGAGCACCTCGTCCGGCGCGCGCAGGCACGTGCCGGCGTTGACCATCGTCGTCCCGCCGACGCCCTTGCCCACCGGGACCGGGATGACGTGGTTGCCGAGCGTCGCCGTGAGGCCGGCGCGGCGGTAGAGGCGCGCCATCATCTCGAGCGGGCGACCCGAAAAGTCCTTGCGGGAGAAGTACTTGCCCTCTTCGAGGATCAGGACGGCGAAGCCGCGCGCCGCCAGCTCGCGGGCGATGGGGGCGCCGCCGGCGCCGCTGCCGACGACGACGACGTCGCACTCGAGCCCGGCGCCGTCGAGGGCGCCGCCGTCGACGATCTGTTGCTGCCAGCGCTGGGGCTCCTCGCGGACTGGAGACTCGGCGGCCCAGCGGCACTCCAGGGCCCCGTAGGCGCGCGGCGAGTCGAAGTGGACGAGCTTGAGCGGGGCGAGCAGGCCGCGCATCACGAGGCGCGTGCCGGGACCGTCGCGCCAGGCTTCCATCACGCGCAGGCGGCGGTCCGGCGGGAGCGCGGCGAAGGCGGAGAGGTGGCGTACGCGGCACCACGCGTCGAGGGCGCGGGCGCCGGTGGCCCAGGCGCGGACGGCGGGCGCCCCGGCGCGGCCGAGCAGGGCGGCGGCGGCGTCGACCGTGACCTCGTCGGCGGCGTGCAGCGTGCGCCCGGCCGGCAGCGCCGTCCGCGCCAGGCTCGCGAGCAGCGCGCGCTCCGCCGGCGAGAGCGCGCTCATCGCTCGTACGCCCGGCGCAGGGCGGCGACGCGGCTTCGCTCGAGCGCGCGCGCCGCGCGGCCGCCGCCCAGCCACGACAGGGCGAACGGCCCCAGGTCCTTGAGATCGAACGAGAAAGTGCCGCGCGCGAGCGTGGCGCCGTCGGCGTCGGTCAGCGTCATCGGCAGCGTCGTCATGCTGCCGAGCGGCGAGCGCGGCGACGGGTCCTTCTGCCCGGCGAGCGTCAGGAGGCGGCCGTCGTCGGCGGTGAAGGTGAGCGTGTAGGCGATGCGCGCCGGGCGCAGCGACATCACGAGCGTGCCCTCGCAGGCGGCGCAGGCGGCCCAGGGGGCGGCGCGCACGACGCCGCGCGTCCGGGTGGCGCCGTCGCGCAGGAAGGCCCGCCAGCCGGCCGCCTCGGCGCGGAGGGTGAACTCGACGGGGTGCTCGGCGGCGGTGTCCCGCAGGGTGCCGCGCATGGTCTCGACGAAGCCGACGCGCATGACTCTCGCCTCCGGTCAGACGACGCGCCCGAGGTCCGCCGGGCGCTCGCGCCGGAGGATCTCCAGCGCGCCGCCGTGGGGGCTCTCGAGCGTGAACGGGGCGCCGCGGGCGGGCTCGACGACGAGCCGCGTCCGGGCGAGCTTCGAGTTGGTGCAGTAGGCGAGCGCGCCGTCGGGGTTGGCGTAGCCGAGGCACACCATCGGACGGCCGCCGGCGTCCATCTCGAGCGTGGCGCGCCCGTCCGCCCCGCTCAGGCTCACGCTCCAGGTGCGCTCGCCGACCTCGGCGCGCTGCCGCCACGGGTCGAAGATGCGGTCGAAGCGCAGCGCGCGGTCGCCGCGCTGCACCACGAGCGCGCTCAGGCGCGGCGACAGGACGGGGCCGAGCTTGATGCGCCCCGAGAAGCCCTCGACCCACGTCGCCGGCGAGCCGGGGAAGAAACACTGGCCCCACGCGTACTCGAAGGCGTGCTCGCGGCCCCAGTTGTGACCCTGCATGCCGCGCCAGCCGTCGACGGAGAGGCGCTCGCCGAAGGCCTCGACGTGACCGGAGAACGTCAGCGCCGGCTGCGGCGTGAGGAGCTTCGACTTCGGGAAGGGGCCCTCGAGCAGGAGGCGCGACGGGTAGATGCTCAGCGGTTCGCCGATCGGGCCGTCGTCGCGCGCCCAGGCCAGATCCCAGGCGGCGTGGCCGTCCTCGCCGTCCATGGTGCCGCGGCACGCCCCGCGGGCGCCGAGCGTCCAGCGGACGCCGGGCGCGTCGAGGCCGCCGGCGGTGGCGAACGCTGGCGTGAACGGCGCGGTGACCTTGTGGGCGAAGGTGCGGTCGCGCTCGCCGTCGAAGACGATGAACCAGCTCTCGCGCACGCGCGGCCCGCGGCGCGGGAAGAGCACGGTGGCCTTCGCCCACAGCGCGAGCGGTCGGTCCGGGTGGTTCGCCCGCAGGAAGTAGCTCTCGACGTGCCCCCCGCGCGCGGCGGCGCCGCGGAAGGCGTTCACGGGCGCCCCCGCAGCGCGCTCTCGGCGTAGCGGCGCATGGCGGCGGCGGCGGCGGCGGCGTCGCGCCGGCGGATGGCCAGGGCGGCGTGCGCGTGGTGGCGCGCGTCGAAGACGTCCTTCTCGTAGATGGCGGCGAAGCGCGGCGCGTGCTGCACGTAGACGTCGTGCACCACGTGCGTGATCAGCGTGAGGATGCGGTTCTGCGTGGTGGCGACGAGCGCCTCGAAGAAGCTCCAGTCGAGGCGCTGGAGCTGCGCCGGTTTCGCTTTGGGATCGGCGAGTTGCGCCGCGAGCGCCTCGAGCTTCTCCACGTCGTCGATCGTCGCCTTGCGCGCGGCCTGCTCGGCGCAGAACGAGAGGAACATGGCGCGCACCTCGTGCAGGTCGCGCAGCCAGGCCTCGTCCACGCGGCCGCCGGGCGCGATGAGCCACGGCAGGACGTGCAGGCCGGCGCTCACGAGGAAGTCGCGGACGCGGGTCGCGCCGCCGTGGCGCATCTCGACGAGGCCGACCGCCTCGAGCCGGTGCAGCGCCTCGCGCACCGTCGACCGGTTCGCCTCGAACTGCTCGGCCAGCTCGCGCTCGGAGGGCAGCGCCTCGCCGGGCGGGAGGCGCCCGCCGAGGATGCGCTCGCGCAGCGACGACGCGATCTGCTCGGCCACGCGCTTCTTCGGATCCTCGCGCATCGGGACCTCCGCGAACTGGTCCGACCAGTAACATGTCGATGCCGGAGCGGCAAGCCCCGGTTGCATCGGCTGGTCGGACCACCGCCGGCGGGGCGCGGCGGCCTCAGCGGGCCTCGGCGCAGGCGGGCGCGAAGCCGAGCGTGCAGGCGCGGGCGAAGGCGACGCGGGCGCCGTCGGGGTCGTGGGGGATGCCGTCGCCGAGCTGGCGCATGCGGCCGAGGTCGGCGCAGCCGAGGGCGTGGCCGCGCTCGCAGGCCCGGTGGAGCAGCCGGGAAGCGAGGGCGCGGTCGGCGGCGGGGTTGCGCGGATCGAGCAGGCGCTCGCCGAGCTGCGTGCAGGCGGGGGCGTCGCCGGCGTCGCAGCGGCGCTCGAGGTCGTCGCCGGCGCGGGCGCAGGCGGCGGCGTCGCCGGCGGCGCAGCCCGCCGCGAGCAGGCCGGCGGCGCGGCGGGGGTCGCGGGGCACGCCGCCTTCGCCCGAGGTGAAGAGGGCGGCGGCGGGCGCGCAGGCGGCGCCGTGGCCGCCCTGGCAGGCGAGCGTGTAGAGCGCGGCGGCCATCGGCGCGTTGCGGGGCACGCCGCGGCCGTCGCGCGACATGGCCGCGAGCTCGGCGCAGGCGGTGGCGGCGCCCTTCTCGCAGCCGGCCGAGAAGGCGGCGCCGGCGCGCGCCAGATCGGCCTCGACGAGCCTGCCCTCGGCGTACAGACGGCCGAGCGCCTCGCAGTCGTCGGCCAGCCCGTCCTCGCAGTTGTTGTGGCGGACGGCGAGCATCACGCGGCAGGCGCCGTGCCGCTGCTCGGCGCAGGCCCCCTCCCAGAAACGCGGATCGAGGCCCGGGTGCCGCGGTCCGACGGCCCGCGCGAGCACCATCGCGCCGAAAAACGCCGTCCAGACGCCCATGTAGACGAAGTTGCGCCCCCGCGAGGGCAGCCGCCCGCCCGCCGTCCGGCGGTCGATGGCGCGCACGGCGAGGTTCATCAGCGGCACCGGCAGCAGCTTGTCGTAGAAGGTCGGGACGCCGATCACGTCGAACAGCCAGTACAGGACGAAGACGCTCGCCCCGTACATCGCGCCGAACAGGACCCGCCCGCGCTCGGTCTTGGGCGACGTCGACGGATCGGTGAAGAGCAGGTGCATCCCCAGGAAGACCGCGATGGGGATGGCGGCGTCGACGAAGTAGTACACGCCGGTGAAGGCGAACCACAGGCCGGAGAGCGCCCAGCACGTGGCCACCGCGGCGAAGGTCATGAGCGTGACCGAGAAGAACCCCATCACGATCAGGCCGGCGACGAAGATCAGCTCGTAGATGTGCTCCGGGCGGGCCTGCGTGTAGGCGATCTGGGGTCCCCATGTCAGATCGTGCATCCCGGTGGCGATCAGGCCGACCGAGAAGACCGACAGCGCGAACGCCGACGGGTTGAAGATGTGCGTGCGCCGGCCGTCGCGCTCCCACTGGATGAGCGCCTTGCCGAGCATGCCCGTGGCGAGCAGCGCGAACTGCAGGAAGAACCAGTCGTCGCGAAACCACAGGAAGAGGTTCGTGCTGAAGACGATCGGGATGGGTCCGAAGCCGAGCCAGGCCTTGCGGTTCAGCGTCCACGAGAGCAGCAGATCGAAGGCATAGACGAAGAGGAGCTGGCCCAGGATCAGCCAGGCGGCGTCGTACACCGGCTGCCAGTACCAGCCCCAGTAGACGAGGATCGACAGGTGGCAGACCGGCTGGATGTAGTGGTTCTTGCGCAGGACGGGCTCGAAGCCGCGCACGCGCTTCGTCGCCGCCAGCGTCCCGAGCCAGACGAGCAGCGCCAGCGCGGCGCCGCCGAAGGCCGCCTGCAGCCAGGGATGGCCCGCGATGCGCGGCACGAAGGCCAGCGCGCCCAGCAGCCCGATGAAGAGGAGGGCGATCATCGGCGCCATTTTTCCGTGGACCCGGGGGGCGTCAAGTCCGCGGGACGATGCGACGAAGAGCGAAGGGGCGCGGCCGAGCCGGCGCGCGCGCATCGGTTGAGTGAGGGTGTGCGGCCCGAGGGGGGGACGATGCGAGCAGCGCGACAGCTTCGGCGGATTCTCGATGGCATGGAGCAGGGCTTCGCCCCGGCGGACACGGTGGAAGCCGGGCGCCCCTACATGGTGGCAGGCATCGCGCGCACGGCGCCGGTGGCGATGCTCGACGGCTGGAAGGACGCGACGACCCCGCGCGTGCCGGCGGAGCCGACGCTGCGCGGCGAGCTGGCGGCGCGGTGGGCGCGCATCGCGGCGTTCGAGCACGCCTCGGTCGCCTCGTTCGCGCGGTTCACGCTCGACCTGCTCGCCGTCGGCGCGCCGGCGGAGCTCGTCGTGGCGGCGCAGAAGGCGGGCGGCGACGAGGTGCGCCACGCGCGCCTGTGCTTCGGCCTGGCGTCCGCGTTCGAGGGGCGGCCGGTAGGGCCGGGCGCGCTCCGGGTGCCCGACGAGCCCGGCCGCAAGACGGACCTGGCCTCGCTGACGGCGGCCACCGTGCGCGAGGGCTGCGTGGCCGAGACGCTGGCGGCGCTCGAGATCGCGGCGGCGGCCGAGGCGGCGCGCGACCCGGTGGTGCGCGACGTCCTGCAGCGCATCGCCGCCGACGAGGCGACCCACTCCGAGCTGGCGTGGCGCTTCGTGCGCTGGGCGCTCGGCGCCGGCGGCCCCGAGGTGCGCGCCGCCGCTGCCGGCGCCTTCGGGGACGCGGAGCGCGCCTGGTCGATGGGCGTGGCCTCCGACGACGAGGCCGCCCTCGAGCCGTGGGGCATCCTCGGCAGCGCCGCGCGCCGCCGCGTGCAGGCCCAGGGCCTCGCGGACGTGGTGCTGCCCGCCGCGCGCCTGTTGCTCGGAGAGGTCGAGAAGGCGGCGCCCGAGCCGAACGCCCGGGCCTGATCAGCCCAGGCGGCGCAGGCGGTTCACCTCGTCGTGGGCCGCGCGCGTCGTCAGCGGCTGCCGGTACGGCGGCGCGAGGCGCAGCGTCCAGTCGACGGCCTCGGGCAGGCTGATGCGGTGGCCCACCGAGACGTAGACGGGCTGGACGCGGTCGCGCGTGCGCACCACCTCGCCGACGTGCTCGTCGCGGTGGACGAGCGGCGAGTGGCTGCCGCGCGCCGGTCCCGGCGCCTCGAAGGTTCCGCAGAGGCGGGTCTTTCCGCAGCCGAAAGCCGGCGTGTCGAGCCACAGGCCGAGGTGGCAGGCCAGGCCGAAGCGGCGTGGGTGGGCGCGTCCCTGCCCATCGCACACGATGAGATCGGGCTTGACCGTCAGCCCCTCCCAGGCGGCCAGGAGCGGGGGCACCTCGCGGAACGACAGATAGCCGGGCACATACGGGAACGTGGCCTCGCGCTTCACCCCGGCGACGTCGACGACCTCGAGGGTGGCGGCGTCGAAGACGACGAAGGCCGCGAAGAGCACCGGGCTGTGCTTGTCGTAGCTGATGTCGGCGCCGGCGACGGTGCGCGGCGGCGCGGGCAGCGGCGCCTCGACGACCTGCGTGCGCAGGCGCTCTTGCAGCGCGCGTGCCTCTTCGAGGGTGACGTCCCAGGGATGTTCTATCGGCATGAGCGACTCCCATGGGCCATTGTGGCACGGATGCGGCATCGGCTACGGTCCGCGGCGGAGGTGCGGATGCGGTGGTGTCTCGTGATGGCACTCGTGGCGGTCGGGTGCGACGACGCGGGGACCGAGGCGGCGGCGGACGCGGCGCCCCCGGACATGGCGGTGACCGACGCGGCGGTGTCCGACGCGGCGGCCGCGGACATGGCGGCACCCGACGCGACGGCGCCCGATCCGTGCGCCGCTCGCCGCCCGGTGGTGATGGCGCACGGCTTCCTCGCCGGCGGTGACACATTCGCCAATCACTTCGCGCGCTTCGTGGCCAACGGTTACTGCCCCGATCGCCTGTACGCCTTCGACTGGAACACGCTCGACCGCGGCGCCGACCACGTCGCCGCCCTCGACGCGCTCATCGACCGCGCGCTCGCCGCCACTGGCGCGGCGCAGGTGGACCTCGGCGGCCACTCGGCGGGCGGCGGCCTCGGCTACCAGTACCTCGCCGATCCCGCGGGCGCGGCCAAGGTGGCCCACTACGCGCACATCGGCAGCGGGCGCGAGGACGCGCCGACCGCAGTGCCCACGCTGAACCTGTGGTCCGACGCGGACCTCGTCGTGATGGAGAAGGGCGACATCCCCGGCGCGACGAACGTGCGCCTCGACGCCACCGACCACTACGCCATCGCCACCACCGCCGACTCGTTCGCCGCGATCTACGCGTTCTTCAACGACGGCGAGGCCCCGGCGACGACCGACTTCCCGGTCGACGCCGCGCCGGTCCTCGCGGGCAGGGCCGCGATCTTCGGCGAGAACCTGCCGGCGGCGGGCGCGACGGTCCGCCTCTGGGCGCTCGATCCCGAGACGGGCGCGCGCCTCGCCGAGACGCCCGACGCTGAGTACACGGTCGGCGAGGACGGCCGCTGGGGCCCCTTCGAGGCCACGGCGGGCGCGCACTACGAACTGCTCGTCACCCCGGCGGCGGGCCGCCCGGTGCACTACTACCGCGAGCCCTTCACGCGCTCGAACCCGCTCGTGTACCTGCGCACGCTGCCCACGGGCGGCGGCCTCGCGGGCACCCTGCTGTCCCAGGTGCCGTTCGAGTCGGGCAAGACGGTGCTCGTGAACTTCACCGCCAACCGCGCCATCGTCGCCGGCGCCGACACACTCACCGTCGACGGCGTCGAGCTCGCGCGCGAGGACACGGCCGCCGCCGACGACACGACCATCGCCACCTTCGTGTACGACGCCGATCGCGACGGCGTCACGGATGCCACGCCGGTCGCGCTGTTCGGCGCCTTCCCGTTCCTGTCCGGCCTCGATGTGTTCCTGCCGGCGGCGCCCGGCCGCGCGGTCACCGTCGAGCTGAACGGACGCCGCTTGCGCGTCCCCGCGCTTTCCGCGGCGGAGGACGGCCCGGTCATCACCGTCTTCGAGTAGTCTCCCGCGTCCGGAGGCCCCGATGGATACCTATTACAAGCCGCAGCATCTGCATCAGTTCGGCGAGATCGCCGAAGGCAACGGTCCGCTCGCGAAGAAGTTCTTCGACTACTACGGCGCCGTCTTCGCCGAGGGCGCGCTGACGGAACGCGAGAAGTGTCTCATCGCGCTCGCCGTGGCTCACACCATCCAGTGCCCGTACTGCATCGACGCGTATACCACCGGCAGCCTCGAGAAGGGCGCGGACCTCGAGCAGATGACCGAGGCGCTGCACGTGGCGACCGCCATCCGCGGCGGCGCCTCGCTCGTGCACGGCATGCAGATGCTGGAGCAGGTCCGCAAGAAGGGCATGTGATGTTGGACCTGAACAGCGTCGAGGCGGGACCGAAGCGGGCGACGTCGCTGCGGTCGAGGCGCTCGCCGCTCGCGCTGCCCGAAGAGCAGCTCCGTATCCTCGACGGCGTGGACCTGGCCGGCGGCGATTTCGATCGCGCGCTCGAGGGCGCCGGGTTGCCGGTGCTGCGGCCCGCCGGCGTCGAGGTCTTCCAGATCAACGTGGGGCGGCTCTGCAACATGACCTGCCGCCACTGCCACGTCGACGCCGGGCCGGACCGCGTCCGCGAGAACATGGACCGCGCGACGATCGACGCGTGTCTCGCCGCCCTCGATCGCACCGACGCGCACACCGTCGACATCACCGGCGGCGCGCCGGAGCTGAACCCGCACTTCCGGTACCTCATCGACGCCTGCGTCGCGCGCGGCAGGCACGTCATCGACCGCTGCAACCTGACGGTCCTGCTGCTGCCGTCGCAGCGCGACCTGCCGGCGTTCCTGGCGGAGCGCGGCGTCGAGGTGGTGTGTTCGCTGCCTCACTACCGGCAGCGGAACACGGACGCCCAACGTGGCGATGGCACGTATGACAAGTCGCTGCGCGCGCTCCGCCTGCTCAACGAGGCCGGTTACGGCTGGGGCGATCCGCGGCGGGTGCTGACGCTCATGGCCAACCCCGCGGGCGCCTTCCTCGCCGGCAGCCAGGCGGCGATGGAGGCGGAGTGGAAGCGCGAGATGGCGCGCCTGCACGGCGTCACCTTCGACCGTCTGTTCTGCCTCAACAACATGCCGATCGCGCGCTTCCTCGAGTGGCTGCTCGAGAGCGGCAACCTGCAGGGCTACATGGAGCGCCTGACCGCCGCCTTCAACCCCGGCGCGGTGGCCGGCCTGATGTGCCGCAACACGCTGTCCGTCTCCTGGGACGGTCGCCTTTTCGACTGTGATTTCAATCAGATGCTGGAGCTCGAGGCCGACGTCGAGCGCCCCCATGTGCGCGACTTCGACCCGGGGGCGCTCGCAGCGCGGCGCGTCGTGACCGCCCGCCACTGCTTCGGCTGCACCGCCGGCAACGGCTCCTCGTGCGGCGGCTCGACGACCTGAGGCAGCGTCCCGAGGACGCAGGAGGGAGAGATGTCGGCCTCCGACGACGAGCCGACCCGCGGCAGGACCGAACGCCTCCGGCGCCGCCTCCGGTGGCTCTCCGGCGCGTCCTGCGTGTTCACGGGCACCGTCGCGTGCGTCATCCTGATCGGCTGGGCCGTCGATCGCGTCGCGCTCATCCGCATCGTGCCGTTCTCCGGGGCGGGCATCATGACGCCGCTCGCCGCGGTCGGGCTGGCGCTCGCCGCCACCGCCCTCGCGCTGTTGAAAGACGAGACCGCCCCCTTCCGGCAGCGTCTCGCCGGTCGCGCGGCCGCCGCCGGAACGCTCGCGATCGGGGCGCTCGTGCTGGCGGAGCGCGGGCTCGGGGCCGATCTCGGCATCGACCTGCTGTTGTTTCCCGAGGCGGCGCAGCGCTGGACGGATCGGCCGCCCGGTCGGCCCACGTCCGAAGCCGCCTGGTGCTTCCTCCTCATCGGCGCCGCGCTGCTGACGCTCGAGCTCGAGCTCGGCCGACGGCGCCGGCCGGCCCAGCTGCTGGCGATCGTCGTGGCGTTCCTCGGGCTCGTCACGCTGACCGGCTACGGCTACGGCCAGACCGTGCACCTCGGCTCGACCTCCTGGTGGGTTCCGACCTTCGATCCGATGGCGACCCACACCGCCGTCGCCTTCACGTCGCTGGCGGCGGGCATCCTGTTCGCGCGCCCCGAGCACGGCGTGATGGCGGTCTTCACCGGCGCCGACGCCGGCGGCTACGTCGCGCGACGGCTGCTGCCGGTGGCGGTCGTCGTCCCCCTCGTGCTCGGCTGGTTCCGCCTCGCCGGCGAGCGTGCGGACCTCTTCACGCCGGAGTTCGGGACGGCCCTGTTCGTGGTCTCCGTCATCGGCGTGCTGACCGGCGTGATCGGGCGGAGCACCAGCACCCTGAAGCGCCTGGACGAAGCCCGCGCCGAGGCCGACGCCGCGCTGCGCGACAGCGAGGCGCGCTTCCGCGCGGTTTTCGAGAGGGCGGGCATCGGCATCACGCTCGCCGACCCCCGCGGCGTCATCGTCGCCTGCAATGCCGCCTTCGCCGAGATGCTCGGCTACGCGCAGGGGGAGATCCGCGGGCTGCGCTTCACCGACATCACGCATCCGGACCATTTGACGGCCGACGTCGCGGCCTTCCGCGCCCTCGTGGACGGCGAGCGCGACCGCTACCAGATCGAGAAGCGTTATCTGCGCAGGGACGGCGGCGTGGTCTGGGCGCGGCTGACGGCCTCGCTCGTCCGCCACGACGACGGCTCGTTCCGTTACGCCGTGGGCATGATCGAGGACGTGACCGAGCGCCGGCGGGCCGAGGCGGCGCGGCAGCGGCTGACGGCCATCCTCGAGGCGACGCCCGATCTGGTGGGCACGACCGACGCGAGCGGCCGCGTGAGCTACCTCAACCGCGCCTGGCGCCGGGTTTTCGGGCTCGGCGAGGAGGAGGGCGTCGGCCACCTCACCCTCGTCGACGCGCACCCGCCCTGGGCGGCGCGCCTCGTCCTGCAGGAGGGAATCCCCGCGGCGCTGCGGGACGGCTCCTGGAGCGGCGAGTCGGCGATCCTTGCCGCCGACGGCCGCGAGGTCCCCGTGTCGCAGGCGATCATCGTCCACCGGCGGTCCGACGGCACCGTCGACGCGGTCTCGACGATCGTCCGCGACATGACGGACCAGAAGCGTCGCGAGGAGACGGAGCGCTACCTCTCGCGGGTGAGCGGCGTGCTCGTCTCGTCGCTGGACGAGCAGGAGATTCTCGCCGCGGTGGCCCGGCTGGTGGTCGCGGGCTACGCCGACGCCTGCCTCGCCTACCTGTGCCGCCCGGAGGCGCGCGTGCAGCGCGTCGCCTCCGAGCACGCGACACCCGAGCGCCGCGCGGCCGTCGAGCGCCTCGGCGACCTCGTCGCCGCCGGCGGCTCAGGGCGCCCGCCCCTCGCGGTGTGCAAGGGCGAGCCGGCGCTCGTCACCGAGATCACGTCGCTCTGGCTGGCGGCGTTCGCGCGCGACGACGTGGAGCGCGAGGCGCTCACGGGCGTCGTATCGTCCTCGGCGATGTTCGTGCCGCTGCGCGTCGGGGAGCACGTCATCGCCATGATCGCCTTCGTGCGCTTCGCGCCCGGCGAGCGGTTCTGCGCGGCCGACATGGCGCTCTCGGCGATGCTCGCCGACCGCGTCGTGCTGGCGCTCGAGAACGCGCGTCACTATCGCGAGGCGCATGCGGCCACCCGGCTGCGCGACGAGGTGCTCCGCGTCGTGGCCCACGACCTGCGCAGCCCCATCGCGACCATCTCGCTGACCGCCGGGATGTTGCTCGAGGACGAGAAGTGTCGCGAGCTCTGGGAGGACCTGCGCGTCGTCGAGCGCTCGGCCGTCCGCGCGAGCCGCCTCATCGAGGACCTGCTCGACGTGGCGCGGATGCAGGCGGGCCGGCTCTCGGTGCGCACGGCGCGTCTCGAGATCGCGCCGCTCGTCGACGAGACTGTTGCGCTGCACCGGCCGCAGGCCGTGGGCAAGAAGATCGCCTTCGACGTCGAGGTGGCCGAGGGACTGTCCGCCATCGAGGGCGACCGCGACCGCCTCCTCCAGGTCTTCTCGAACCTGATCGGCAACGCGATCCGCTTCACGCCGGCGGGTGGGCACATCGTGGTCCGCGCCGCGCCCGACGGGGCGCACGTGCGCTTCTCGGTCTGCGACACGGGGCCCGGCATCCCCCCGGATCAGTGGCCGACACTCTTCGACCCGTTCTGGCAGGCGTCGCAGGGCAGCCGCCAGGGCGCCGGCCTCGGCCTCGCCATCGCGAAGGGCCTCGTCGAGGCGCACGGCCCGCATCTGGGTCGAGAGCGCGCCGGGGCAGGGCACCACGTTCCACTTCACGGTGACCCGAATTCCTTGACTCGCGCGCGCGGTCGGGGGATGGAGGGGCGCCATGCTCTTCTGGATCTTGCGCGCGCTCCTCGCCGCCGTCGCCGCCGTCGCCGCGCCGCTCGACGCGGGGCTGCTGCGCGAGGCGCTCGCCGGGAACGCGCGGGCGCGCCGGCAGCTGGCCGAGCGGCTGGCGCCGGTGATCCGCGGGCGGGTCCGGCGCGCGCTGGCCAACTGGCCGGGGCACCGCATCGGCCCCCACGACGTCGACGACCTCACGAACCAGACGTGGTGCCGCCTGCTCGAGAACAACGCGTCGCGCCTCGCGGCCTACGACCCGGCGACCGGCGTGAGCGTCGAGGGCTACGTCTCGATGATCGCCGGCCAGCTCGTGCTCAACGTGCTCGAGCAGCACCGGGCGTCGAAGCGCAAGGCCGAGGGCGGCATGGTCGACATGGACGGCGCCGGCGAGATCGCGGCGCCCGTCGACGCGGCGGCGGCGCAGGAGGCGCGGCAGGACCTGCGCGCGCTGTGGGCGCACCTCGACGCGCAGCTCTCCGAACGCGGGCGCGCCATCCTGCGGCTGCTCTACCACGACGGCTGCGACGCCGAGACGGCGGCGCGCACGCTCGGTGTCGAGAAGCAGGTCGTCTACAACTGGCAGTTCAAGATCCGCACGCTCTCGCGCGCCTTCCTCGGGGAGGGCGCGTGATCTCTCCCGGCGCGAAAAAGATGGTCGCGGCGAACCCGGTATGTCCGGGTGGAGGCCGAGAACCATGACCGACGACACGCAGCTCGACGCCCGCATCCACGACGCGGCCCCCCGCGAGGACGCGACGGCCTGCGTCGCGACGCCCGAGTTCGACCTCGGCCGCCTCCTGGGCCTCGCCGCCGGCCGCGCCGACGCCGAGGCCGAGGCGCACCTCGCCGCGTGCGCCTTCTGCCGCGCGATGGCCGTTGACGCCGCCGAGCCGGCGGGCGAGCTGCTCGTGGCGCGCATGGGCCGGGCGTGGGGCGGGACGCGGCGCGTCGTGTGGGGCGGCCTCGCGGCCGGCCTCGCCATCGCGGCGGCGGCGGTCCTGTTCATCGTGGCCGGGCCGCGCACTTCCGAGATCGCGCCGTACGCGGTCGAGGGCCCGCTCGGCGGCGTGGCCGCGGCGCGCTCCTCCGACGACGCCGGCAGCAACGTGTTCGTGCCCGACAGCCAGGTCCGCCTCGTCCTGCGCCCCACCGGCGCGCCGGCCCCGGCGGCGGCGGCCTTCGTCTCCGAGCCCGGCGCCCCGCTGCGCCGCCTGCCCGACGCCGCGCTGCGCCGCGAGCCCAACGGCACGCTCCTGCTGAAGGGGAGCGGCCGCGAGCTGTTCGGCGATTCCGCAGGCCGCAAGCGCCTCTACGTCGTCGTCGCCGAGGCGCCCGCCGCGCTCGCCGACATCGCCGGTCGCACCGCCGACGACGCGCGCCGCGGCGCCGCCCGCTGGCACGAGGTCGAGATCGAGTACCGCCCGGCCCCGTGACAGAATGGGCGCGTGCCGCGCGCCCTCCTCCTCTTCGCGCTCCTGACCGCCTGCCGCGATGCGCCGCCGGCGCCGCCGGCCCCGGCGCCGCCGTCGGAGGCGCGCCTGCACGGCTTCCGGGCGCTCCTGCCGGACCCCGGGGGCGAGGCGCGGCCGGCGTTCGACGCCGGCAGCCAGCCGGTCCTCGTCGTCGAGGGCGCCTGGCCGGAGGGCGCCCGCCTGCGGCTCGGCGAGGACGCGCTGCCGCTGCAGCCGGAGACGCGCGGCGCCACGACGATCGTGCGCGTCACGTTGCCGGCGGCGGCCGAGGACACGCCCGGCGAGCTGCGGCTCACGGTCGGCGAGGCGCCGTGGCGCGCGTGGCCGGTCCTGCGCATGCCGACGCCGGACGCCCGGCCGGCGCTCGCCGCCCTCCGGGCGGAGGTGAAGGCGCTCCCGCCCGCGGAGGGCGCCGCGCGGCTCGAGGCGGCCCTGCCGGCGCTCCCCCCCGGGGAGCGGCTGTGGCTCGCCGTCGACGTGGCGCGGCTGCGGGCCCGCGCGCGTCCCGACGAGGCGGCGGCGGCGTGGAGGGCGGCGGCGCAGGTGGCGCGGCAGTGCGGCGTCCCCTCTGAGGTCTCGCGGCGCCTGCGCGCGGCGGCCTCGATGGCCATCGCGCGGCGCGCCTTCGGCGAGGCGGACGCGCTGCTCGACGAGGCGCAGGCGGCCGACGGCGCGACCTGGCACCCCGCGGCGACCCTGCGCACCCTCGCCCTGCGCGCCTACCGCCACAAGGCCCTCGGCGACTACCGTCGCGCCACCGAGCTGCTCGCGCAGGCGGTCGAACTGGCCGAGGCGAGCGGCCTCGACGCCGACGTGGCCTCGACGGCGCAGCCGCTGGCCGTGCTGCTGCAGGACCAGGGCCGCCACCGCACGGCGCTCGCGCTGATGGCCCGGGCGGAGGCCTGGTACGCGGCGAACCCGACCGCGGCCGACGGCGGGCCGACCTTCGGGACGAACCACGGCTGGGTGCTGCTGCGGGCGATGGCCGCCGGCGTCGAACCGGTGGACCACGCGAAGCTGCAGGCGAAGTTCGGCGCCGCGCTGCGGGCCTTCCAGAAGCGCGGCGATCCCGTCGGCGAGGACATGGCGTACGCGGATCTGGCGGAGGCGGCGCTGGCGGCTGGCGACCGCGCGGAGGCGGCGCGGCTGCTCGCCGAGTGGACGTCGCGCCGCAAGCCGGACCGCTTCGCGGCGCTGGGCCAGCCGCTGCTGCAGGCGCGCCTGCGGCTGCTCGAGGGCCGCCCCGCAGAGGCCCTGGCGCACTTCGAGACGCTCGAGCGCCGCGCGCTGGCGGAGTCGGGCGGCCTCGTGTCCGACGTCGTCCTGCAGGCGCGACACGGCGCGGCGAAGGCCCTGGCGGCCATGGACCGGCTCGACGACGCGCGCGCGCGCTACGACGCCGTGATCGCGGACCTGCGGCGCCTCGCGCGGCGCACCGGGCTGCAGGGCGAGCGGAGCCCGTTCCTGGCGCAGCGCCACGCGCTCGTCGAGGAGGCCGTCTCGCTTTCGCTGCGCGCGGGCGACGCGCAGGCGGCGTTCGCCCTCGCCGACGCGGGCCACTCGCCGGCGCTGCAGTCGCTCGAGGCCCAGGCGCGGCTGGACGGCCTCGATCCGGCGCTGCGGCGCGACTGGGACGCGCGCCTCGAGCGCTGGCTCCGCGAGCGCGACGCGGCCGAGGCCGAGGGCGATCGGCTGCTCGTGGCGTCGCCCGACGAGCGCCCGCGCCTCGAAGCCGAGCTGGCGAAGCGCCGCGAGATGCTCGCCCGGGACTTCGACGCGCTGCACGCCTGGCTCGACGAGGCGACGTCGCCGCCGGCGGCGCCGGACGCGCGCGGCGTCGTCGGCGCGCTCGGCCCCGGCGAGGGCCTGCTGGCCTTCGTCCGCGTGGGCGGCCACCTGCGCGCGTTCGAAGTGACGCCGGCGGGCGTCGCCGTCGGCGCGGCGCTCCCCGACGCGGATCCCTTCGCCGGCGTCGCCCGCTTCGCCGCCGGCCGGACGCACCTCTACGTCGTGCCCGGCGACGAGCCGCGCGCGCGCGATCTGCCCGAAACCCATGCGGAATTCCCGATCACGCTGCTGCCCTACGCCACCTGGCTGCTCGAGCCGGTCGCGGCGCCGGCGGGTCGGCCGCTCGTCGTCGCCGATCCGAACGGCAACCTGCCGCACGCGGGCGCCGAGGGGCGCGAGGTGGCGACGCTGCTCGCCGGACGCGGTCCGGTGGCGCACCTCGCGGGCGCCGCGGCCCGGCGCGCGGCGGTGATCGACGCGCTGCGCGGCACGGACCTGTTCCACTTCGCCGGCCACGGCGTCCTCGCCGGCGACAGCCCCTGGGACGCCCACCTGCGCCTCGCCGACGACGCGCGGCTCACCGTCGCCGACGTCCTCGTCGCGCGTCCGGCGCTGCGCCTGGCGGTGCTCAGCGGCTGCGAGACGGGGACGGCGCTGCCCTTGAGCGGACGCGAGAGCGTGGGCCTGGCGGAGGCGTTCCTGCTCGGCGGCGCGCGCACGGTGCTCGCCGCGGCGCGCCCCGTCGACGACCGCAAGGCGTCGGCGGTGTTGCGCGCCTTCTACGCGTCGGGCGGCCCCGAGGCGCCGCTCGAGACGCTCCGCGCCCTGCGCGCGCGCCCGGATCTCGACCGCGAGGTGCTGGCGGCGCTCCGCGTGTTCGGCCGCCCGCGATAGCCGTCGAAGCGTTTTGCTTGCGCGAGAAGTCGAAAACGGGAAAAAAGAACGCCGCCCGGGTCCGGTACGTCTCATCCGAACCCAGTCAGGAGTCGCCCATGCGCCCGTCGAACCCGTTCCTCCTCGCCCTGACCCTCGTCGGCTTCGCCGCCACCGGCTGCGGTGAAGGTCTGCTCACGCCCGAGGAGCAGGCCGAGTACGGCGACGAGGTCTACGGCGACGACGAGCAGGCCCTGCGCATCGCCATCGGCCCCGGCCTGGGCAACAACCCGGGCGCCGCGTTCGAGGACGACGACGGCACCCCCAACGAGGTGCCGATCTGCCCCGACTGCTACGTCCGCGTGAACACGAGCGGCGGCTACGTCAGCAGCGTGACGCCGCTCCTGATGACCGTGCGCGACCGGCTGCCGAGCGGCACCGTCGTCAACTGGGACAAGATCGAGTTCCGCAACAACGGCACGCTGATCGGCGTGTTCGAGCTGAACGGCTTCGCGACGTCGCACTGGACGTCGTCCCAGGGCAGCTTCTTCTGGGCCTCCAACGTCTCGACGACGGCGCTGTCCCTTGCGCAGCGGACGCCCTCGAACTGGGGCAACAGCATCACGGCGCGGGTGCGGCTGCGCTACACGACGCCCGACGGCGCGCCCCACGACGGCTACGTCCCGATCGACGTGCTGCGTTACACCGGCGGCACGTGGACGCGCTTCGAGTGACGCGCTAGCGCCAGAGCCCCGCCGCCCGCTCCACCAGCCCCACGAATTCGTTGCGGGTTTCGCTGTCGCCGGCCGCGCCGGCGGCGATGTCGCGCACGTCGTCGAAGCGCGGCTCGTCCACGTACGGGCTGTCGCGCAGGATCTCGGCGAGCTCGGCGACGGCGGCGGCGAAGCGGAAGTCGGCGCTCGCGTCGGCGAACCGCCGCCGCATCTCCCCGGACAACAGCGAGCGCTTCACCTCGCCCTCGGCGGCGTCGCCGTCCGGGGCCTTGTAGCGGACGCGCACCGTCGCCACGGGATCGCGGTCACGCCGCCCGTCCTCGAGCTCGAGCTCGACAAGCGCGGTGACGTTGTGGCCGGCCCCGATCTCGCCGGCGTCGACGCGGTCGTCGCGGAAGTCGTCGTCGGCGATGTCGCGGTTCTCGTAGCCGACGAGGCGGTAGCGCGCGACGGTGCCGGGATCGATCTCCACCTGCACCTTCACGTCCTTGGCAATGACCTGCAGCGTCGCGCCGAGCTCGTCGCGCAGCACGCGCTCCGCCTCCGCCTGGGAGTCGATGTACGCGTAGTTGCCGTTGCCGCGGTCGGCGAGCTGCTCCATGTCGCGGTCGTTGTAGTTGCCCGAGCCGAAGCCGAGCGTCGACAGGGTGATGTCGCGCTCGCGGAACCGCTCGATCAGCGCGATGAGCGCGTCGCCGGTCAGGCCCACGTTGAAGTCGCCGTCGGTGCAGAGGATGACCCGGTTGATGCCATCCTCGCGGAAGGCATCCTCGGCCAGGCCGTAGGCGGCGCGGATGCCGGCCTCGCCGTTGGTGGAGCCGCCGGCCTGCAGACCGGCGATGGCCTCGAGGATGCGCCCGCGCTCCTCCACCGGCGTCGGACGCAGCAGAACGCCCTCGCTGCCCGAATAGACGACGATGCCGATGGTGTCGTCGGGCCGCAGCGTGCGCGTCAGCGTCGTCAGCGCGAACTGCACGAGGCCGATCTTGTCGGGCGATAGCATCGAGCCGGACACGTCGACGAGGAAGACGAGGTTCGCCGGCGGCCGCTCGGCCATCGCCACCTCGCGCCCCTTGATGCCGACGCGCAGGAGGTGCAGGCCGCGGCCGAACGGCGAGGGCGCGCCCTCGACGTGGATGGCGAACGGCAGCGGGTCGCGCTCGCGCGGGGCCGGGTAGTCGAAGCCGAAGTAGTTGACGTACTCCTCGACGCGCACGCCGGCGGGCGCCGGGAGCAGGCCGTTCGTCAGGTCGCGCCGCATGAGCGTGTAGCTGGCGGTGTCCACGTCGACGCCGAACGTCGCCAGGTTGTCCTCGTCCGGGTCGACGAACGCGTTCGTGCCGTAGTCCTCGTACTTCTCGCCATCGTGCACGTCGGCGGGCGGGGCCGGCGGCGCCGCCGGCGGCGGCGTGTACGGCGGCGAGTACGGCGGCGCGGCGGCCCCCTGGTCGTCGCTCCCGTCGCCCCCGTACATGGCTTCCTCGCTCCCGCAGGCGGCCAGCGCCAGCGCGAGCAGCGCGGCGGTCGTGTGTCGAATGTGACGCATGGTCTCCCTCCCCATGGGTGTCGCTTCGGAGGGAGGCAAGAGCGAAGACCGTGCCAGGCGGCGCGACGGGCGTCGGCGCCGCCGCTGTATCCGCGCGTTCTCGGCGGGCGTGAACCGCCGCGCGGATCAGGCGGTGAGCACGGTGTCGAGGCGGAAGAACGCGGTCACGGCATAGAGGCGCCCGTCGCGGAAGTACAACCACGCCGGCTCGTCGCCGTTCCAGTCGGCGCGGACGACGGCGGCGTCGCCGACGGCCCGCGCCTCGTGCAGCGTCAGCTGCTCGCCGCGGTCCTGGCGCAGGCGCAGGTTCAGCGACAGCGCCTCGGCGTCGCTCGGATCGTCGGCGCCCTCGAGGCCGCGGGCCGCCTCGCGGAAGTCTTCGAGCGCGAGCGCCGGCTGCTCCTCGTAGCGCACGCGCGCCGGGAGCGTGCCCGCGACGAAGGCATCGGCGTGGGCGCGGCTCTGGGTGAACGCCTGGATGTGTTCGCCGCCGACGAGCGCGAACAGCGTCTTGGAGGCCACGCGACACTCGACCGCGGCGCGTCCGGCGTCGCCGGTGTGCGCCTCGCCCGGCTCGAGCGGCGTGCGGCCGGCGAGCTGGCGGAACACCCGCGCGGGCGAGTCGCCGGGCGCGGCCCACGTCTCCGGATCGCACGCGGCGCGGGCGGCGGCCTCGTCGGCGGCGGCCAGCGCGGCGGCGAACCGCTCGACGGCGTCGCTCATCGGGCGCGGCCCGGATTGCGCGGCGGCGCGGGCCGCTTGCCGGGACGCGCGGCGGGCTGCGGCCCGAGGTCGTCCTGCCGCAGCGGGCGCCGCATCTGCTCGGGCGTCAGGCCGAGCAGGCGCCGCGCCTCTTCGTCCTCGGCGCCGTCGAGCGCCCACAGGATGTCGTCCTTGCTCACGAGCGAGAGCAGGCGCCCGAGGTCGCCCGTGCGCTGCGCGTCGCGCAGGATCGTCAGCACGGCCTGCTCGTCGTCGTCCCCGCAGAAGCCGCCGATCAGCGTCTGGATGAGCTTCGCGCGCTCCTCGACCGGCATGCACGTGTGCGCCCGGTTGGCCACGACCTCGCGCGCCTTGTCGTCGGCGCTCAGCCAGCCGCGGAAGCTCTGCCAGATGTCGCGGCTCTTGTTCATCGCGCGCGACATCTGCTCGGACGCCGCCTGCATGACCTTCGCGGCCGCCTCGGCGGAGGTCTGCTGCAGCTCGGGGAACACGATGATGCCGAACTTCACGCCCTCGACCACGTCGAGCGCGACGAGCACCTCGGTGCCGACGCCCACGCCCCACGTGGCGTTCGCGCCGACCGAGAAGCGCAGCTGCCCGCCCTTGAAGCCGACGGCGGCGTGCGCCTTGCCGCCGACGCCCGCCGATCCCTCGACCGCGGCGACGAGCGACAGCAGCGGCACCGAGCCGGCCTGGCCGCCCTCGAACAGCACGCCGAGCACCGACGTCGCCATGCGCTCCGCGCCGATCTGCGCGAGCAGCCAGCCCATCGGCGGGTTGATCATGCGGACGAAGCTGAGGATGGCCGCCGACGACCGCGCGATCATCGGCTTGTACTCGTCGGGCGCCTTCTTGTCCCACTCGAAGGCGGCGCCCGCCGACACCTTGACCTTGGCGCCGGCGAACGCCTCGGCCGAGGCCTCGGTGCCGGCCCCGTAGCCCTTCTGCTCGTTGTCGGCGTGCAGGTCGCGCTGGTAGGCCTCGTTCGACGCCGCGCGCGAGGCCTGGGTGATCTTCGGGTTGCCGCGCAGCGACTTCGGCGCCTCGGGCGTGGCGCCGGTGCCGGCCAGCAGCTGCTTGGGATCGACCGTCGGCTTCCCGCGCGGCTGGTAGCGGCCGATGTTCGTCTGGAGCGCGGCCTTGCCTTCGACGCCGATCATCCCTTGGATGGCGACGAAGATCTTGCCCTTCATGCGCTCGCCGAGGAACGCGAAGTTCGCGATCTCGCGCGAGAATTCCTCTTTGACCTCCAGCAGCGTCGCCTTGGCGCCCACCTGCGCCGTGTGGCTGATGCCGTCCCGGCTCACCGAGAGGGACTGCCCGGCCTGGGCCGACGCGGAGAGCGCGCTCGTCTGACCCTCGCTCTTGATGCCGAGCGGGCCCTTCTCGCTGTGGCGCTCCTGGATCACGCTCTCGCTGAGCAGCTGGTGGTTCTCGACGAGCAGGTTGCCGCCGATCTGCGTGCGGGCGCGCGTCGGCGCCTTGACCTTGGCGCGCAGCACCTCGTCGCGGTGCTCCTGCGCCTGGCGGCGGAAGCCCTTCTGGTGACCGTCGAGGCGGCTGCGCCCCTCGTACTTGTCGAGCACGCCCGTCGCCCCGGAGCGCTCGAGCTGGTCGCGCTTGAAGTTGTCGTAGGAGCGGTTCGCCGAGCCGCTCTGGGACATCGGCGAGCCCTTCTCGCCCTGCGGGACCCACTTCTCGCCGCCCATCTCGTCGAGGCGGCGCGCGGCCCGCTGCACCTCGTCGAAGCTGTAGCCGCCGGGATCGATGGGCTGGCCGGTGGAGAGGTCGTAGCGCGTGGTGGCCCCGCCGCTCGCGTAGAGCACCTTCTTGAGCTGCTCCTTGCTCATGCGCTCGATGGGCGGGCGGCCGCCGCCACGCAGCTCGTTGCTCTGGGCGCGGGCCGGGTCGCCCCCGCCGGTGTCGGCGGGCGCGGTGACGGTCTCCGTCTCGCGACTGCGAACCGCCGGCGTGGTCTGCGCGTGCTCCCGAGCCATCACCGCCTCCCCCTGGGTCCGTCCCGGTCGTCCCGCGGGAGCATACACGAATCAGAGGCGGCCCATCTCGCGCGTCTCGGTCTTCGCCGCGCGTTCGAGCAGCTCGAACGTGATGGGACCGCCCGCGTCGGCGGCGTGGAAGGCCGCGCGCAGCACCGCGTTCTTGATGTGGCCGCCCGAGATCTTGAACTTGCGCCCGAGCTCGTCGAAGCGCAGGTCCGGCGCCACCGGCGTCGCGGCGGGGATGAGACGGCGCCACAGCTCGGCGCGCTCCTTGTCTTCGGGCAGCGGGAAGTGCACGCGGAACCGCAGGCGCCGCTTGAACGCCTCGTCGATGGCCCGCTCCATGTTGGTCGTCAGGATGGAGATGCCGTCGTAGGTCTCCATGCGCTGCAGCAGGTAGTTGACCTCCATGTTCGCGAACCGGTCGTTGGCGCCCTTCACCTCGGTGCGGTTCGCGAACAGGCTGTCCGCCTCGTCGAACAGCAGGATGACCTGCGCCCGCTCCGCCTCCGAGAAGAGGCGGCCCAGGTTCTTCTCGGTTTCGCCCACCCACTTGCTGACGATGCGCGCGATGTCGACGCGGTAGAGCTCGCGGCCGAGCGAGCGCGCGATGATGCCGGCCATCGTCGTCTTGCCGGTGCCCGGCGGCCCCGAGAAGAGGCAGCCGATGCCGGTGCCGTAGGAGAGCTTCGTGCCGAAGCCCCACTCGTCGAACACGCGGTGGCGGTGGCGCGCCTGCATGACGATCTCGCGCAGAGCGTCCTCGACGTCGGGCGGCAGGACGACGTCCGCCCAGTCGAGGCGCGTGCTGAACGGCTCGGCCACCTCGCTCAGCGCGTGGTCGAGGCGGCGCCGGACGAACGGGCTGATCGCCTCGGGCGGGATCGCGTCCGGCGCCGCGCCGGTGAGGTGCGCGTGCTGCACCGCGTCGCGCACGGCCATGCGGATGATGCCCGGCGTCACGCTGAACCGGCGCGAGAGCTCCTCGGCCTCGGAGGTCACGCCGGCGGCGGCCAGCTCGCGCGCCCAGATCTGCGCCTGCTGGCCCGCCGTCGACGGCGGCAGCGGCAGCTCGTGCAGGTCGCTCACGGTGTGGTGGAGCGGCGCGGCGCGGTGGTCGGCGGCGAGGACGAGCGCGCCGTCGAAGTGCTCGAGCCGGTGCTGGAAGCGCGCGGCCACCGCGGCCCAGGCGTCGGCGCGGTCGATGAGGTTGCCGAAGCGCACGAACAGGACGGCGCCGCGCAGGCGGACCTCGCGCAGCACCGCCCCGAGCTGGCCGTCGACCTCCTCGGGGCGTTCGGCGAGGCGGTCCGCGTCGAGGACGACCACGTCGCGGCCGTGCGCGGCGGCCAGGTGGGCGACGGCGGTGCGGCGGCCGGCGCCGGCGGGCCCGATCAGCAGCAGCCGCGGGCGGCCGCCGAGGGCGCGCGCGAGCAGCTCGTCGAGGCGCGTCACGACCTCCGGCGCGAGCAGCACGTCCTCGCGGGCGGGGGCCTCGCCGGCGCGGTGCAGGCGGCAGAAGGGGCCGAGCGTCGTCGGGAGCGGCGCCTCGTGGCCGGTGAGCGCGGCGAGCACCGTCTCCGGCACCACCACGCCGCGGTGCGAGAGCGGCGTCGCCGCGCCCCACGGCGCCTGGTCGCGCAGCTCGAGCAGCGTGCCCCGGACGAGCGGCGCCTCGGCGTGGAACTGCGCGCGCAGGTCGAACACGTCGCGCGGGTCGTCGGCCACCAGCTCGCACAGGAAAGCCACCGTCGGCAGCTTGATGGCGAAGTCGGCCCAGGCGAACGTGTAGAGCCGCGCCAGGTCGACCGAGAGCAGCGGCGCCGCGGCGGCGAGCAGCAGCCGGCGCTGGGCCGCCGACAGCCCGAACCGCGCCGCCAGCGCGCCCGTCGGGCCCGCGACCGGCGGCCGCGCGGCCAGCATGGCATCGACCTCGGCCTCGTCCGGCCAGCCATCGAGCGGCGGCGCGCGGCCCCCGGCGCCGTCGATCAGCAGCGCGCGCGCCTCGTTGACGCTGACGTACAGGTCGTCGAGCGTGCCGGAGGCCTGCAGCATGCGGTGCCCGTGCCGGGCGACATAGCGCTGCAGCAGGAGGGAGAGCTCTTCGAGCTCGGCGGCGAGTCCGTCCGGTGCCATGCGTCGACCTCACGAGTGAGGGGCGCATGATGGCACGACTCCCGCCCGCGTACATCTTGACGCCCCCCTGGTGTTGCCGGCAGAACGGAGCGCTCCCTCGGAGGCACCATGCGCGCGCTGTCCCTGGTGTTCCTGGTCGCGCTGTTCGGTTGCGGCAGCGCGCCCCGCCGCGAGCCGCCGTACGTCGCGGGCGAGGTGGCCGCCGCGCGCCGCATCCTCCTGGCGCCGCCGAACCTGTTCACGCCACCGCAGGCCGAGTACGCGGCGGCGTTGCCCGGCGTCCTGCCGCCGGTCGAGGCCTACCTGAAGCGCCACGGCATCGCCGTCGCCCGCAACGCCGGCTTCGCCTCCGTCTTCCAGGGGGAGGTCGCGCGCATGGGCGGCCTCTTCGACCCGCACACCGGCGCGCGCAGCGACGCGAAGGCGAAGGCCGCCCTGCGCGCCACGATGGCGCGCATCCGCGAGACGACGCCCTTCGACGCCGTGCTCGTCGTCGAGGTCGTGCCCCGGGCCGCCCACCTCGCGGGCCGCTACGGCGAGTGGGACGGCGTCCGCCTGCCTGTCCTCGTCGACGGCGCGCCCACCGCCGACGGCAGCACCTTCAGCGGCGGCATGTGGGGTCTGTCGCTGCGCACGGTGCTCATCTCGCCCGCGAGCCATCGTCTGTACGAAGCCTTCGGTGGCATCGAGTTCGCCGAACAGATCGAGAAGCGCGGCGGCGAGGGACGCCGCGTGCCGGCGACCGCGCTGCTGCAGTCGCCCGACCGCCTCGACGCCGCCGCCGACCTGGCGCTGCAGCCGCTCGTCGCGGCGATGGGCGCGGTCGCGACGCGCTGACGCGCCCCCGGCTTCACCGCGGCCTCAACTTTCGGAAGCGCGTCCGCAACTTCGCACGCCCGCCTTCCAAGGTCGAACGCCGCCCCGCAACCTCCGGCGGCGCGGCGCAAGTTCGACCGCCGCCGCGCAACTTGCGACTGCGTGCGCCGAAGTTCGAACCACGGCGCGCGAACTTGCGAACGCCGCTCCGCAACTTGGAACATCGTTGATCGAATTGACGATTTGACGTTCCGCCCTCCGCGAGGACAAGGAAGTACGCCGCGGGCGATCTCGTCCTTGACGAACGCGATTTGAAGTTCGGCCGCTGCCTTCTGAACGTGCGTCGTGGAAATTCAGGAATTCAGGACGCTTCCCGAGCTTGCGGCGGCCGGATCGAACCTGCCGGGCCGCGATCGCCGCTTGCGTAGCCGCGTTCCGAACTTGCGAACACGATGTTCCAAGTTGCGAACACGATGTTCCAAGTTTGGAGGCCGTCGTCCCGGCCGCGAAGACGCTCCAGAACGTCTACGAAGGCATTCAGACTGGGTGCGGCTCTTCTGCGTCGACGGGTCACGCTCCTCCCGCCACGAGGCGCAGCGCGGGCTGGCCGCGTGATGGCGTGACGGGCGCCACGCTCGGCGCGGCGCTGCCGGCGTAGTTGACGTCGTGGTTGCTCGCTCGCTCACGCTGCTCATGGAAGCGCCAGTAGGCGTCGAAGTCATGGCTGGCGCGAAGAGACCGCAGGCGCAGGATCTCCTCGGCGCCGGCCAAACTCCAGAGAGCTCCTGTGATATCCCTTGACGAGGTGCCGGCATGCACCCTCGATGACCCCGGTCGCGATGGGGTCGCCCTTCGCCAGGGCGACGTCGTAGCGCAGGTACTCCCGGTTGTTGACGAGGTCGCGGGCGCAGGCATCGATGGCTTCGCGCCGTTCGGCGCCCCCTGGGCACGCGCGAACTGCCGCAGCGCAGGGCCGGAGGGACCCCGGCGATGAGGGCGAGTGTGCCGAGGGAGACTCGTCGCCAGGGGCCCCGGAGGCCCGGGGCGCCGCCCTCGACGCCCGAACAAGGCGGCCCGGACGCCTCCGAGCCCGGGACGCGCTACAGGCCGGCCTTCACGATCTTCAGCGCGGTCAGGAAGATCGACTTCGAGATGCTGCCGGCGGTGCCGAGCTTCGCCTGCACGTGCGGCAGGCGGATCTTCGAGCGGTCGCCGCCCATGCCGGCCACCGCGTCGCCGAGCGCGGACTCGAGGCTGCCGATCTTCCCGTTCATCTCGTAGAGGCTGTTGAGCAGGTTGATGGTGTCGATGGCGGTCTTGGCCTTGCCGGAGGCGCCGAGCAGCGAGTTGATGCCGTTGGCGAGCGAGATGCCGGCGGTACCCAGCTCGAACATGGCCTTGGCGAGCTGGATGAACTGCGACGCCGCCTGAATCAGCAAGGCACCCGTCTGGTACAGGTGCTGGCCGAACTCGCAGATCTCGGCGTTCGGGCAGTTGGGGATGATCTCCATCGCCGCGTAGCGCAGGTTGAAGCCGGGCTCCATCAGGTACTTGATCGCGATGATCATGTAGAGGCCGGTGAAGAGGGTGGGGAGGATGCCGGAGAGGATCTGACCGATGCCCACCGACACGCTGAGGCTCGCCAGGCTGAACTGACCGGACGGATCGGTCAGGTTCACCGGGTTGTTGAGCGCGTACGTGTACTTGTGGAGGGTGCGCGGGTCGTACAGGTTGCCGTGCACGGCATCGGCGCTGACGAATCGGCCCTGGTCCGGGTTCATCCAGCGCGCGCGCAGGTAGTAGAAGCCAGTGTTCGCGTCGAGGTACTCGCCCGTGAACAGGTGATGGTTGTCGGTGTCGCCGGTGCGGTTGAGCGTGAAGCCGAACGCGTCGAAGTCCCACGTGTCGCTGACGTCGGCGCGCGCGTCGACGAGCTGGCGGGTCGAGAGCAGGCCGTCGACGATGTGGTAGAGCGTGTCGGCGTCGCGGCGCTGGCTGATCAGCTCCGATCCGTGGACGTACGTGACGCGCGGCGTGCCGTCGGCGTCGAGCTCCGCGAGGACCTGGGCCAGCTGGCCCTGGGTGTCGACGACGAAGCGGGTCGTCGTGTCGCCGGCGTACATGGCGACGCGGTTGCCGAGGCCGTCGTACTCGTACTCGACGGTGCCTTCGGGCGCCTCGGCCATCAGCAGGCGGTTGCGCGTGTCGAACGTGTAGGTCGTGCGCTGGCCGCCGTCGATCCGCTCGCGCAGGTTGCCGTTGCGGTCGTACGTGTAGGTGACGTCGTTCTCGCGGACGAGCCGGTCGTTCTCGTCGTACTCGTAGGCGGTGTGCCCGTCGACGCTGTCGGTCCGCGTGAGGCGGTTCCCGACGGGATCGTACGTGTACGCGATGGTCCGGTTCCCGTTGTGGGCGTCGGTGATCTGCTCGCGGGTGAGGCGGTACAGCGCGTCGTAGGTGTAGTCGACGGTGCGGCCGGAGTGGCCCTCGACGACGCGCGTGCGGTTGCCGGTGGGGCCGAGCGTGTAGTCGTACGCGCTGACGACGGCGTTGGCGGCGTTGCGCGTCTCGACGCGCGTGAGGCGCTGCAGGGCATCGTACGTGAAGCGCGTCGTCACGCCGTTGGCGTAGACGATGGTCTCGCGGTTGCCGGCGGCGTCGTACGTGTAGCGGGTGACGCCGCCCTCGGGATCGGTGATGCGCACGAGGCGCCCGATGGCGTCGTTGGCGTAGCTGGTGCGGCCGTTGGGGCCGGTGACCGACGTGCGCTTGCCGGCGGCGTCGTACGTGTAGCGAACCTGCACGCCGTCCGGGTCGGTGACGGAGGCGAGGCGGCCGACGGGGTCCCACGTCCAGCGCGTCGTGCCGCGGGCGTCGGTGTGGGTGAGGCGGCGGCCCTCGGCGTCCCAGGTCGTCGTCTCGACGCTGCCGTCCGGGGACTCGACGCGCGTCGGACGGCCGTCCGTGTCGCGCGTGTAGCGCGTGGTGCGGCCCTCGAAGTCCGTGTACTCGCTGATGTTTCCGACCGCGTCGTAGACGGTGCGGTCGCGGTCGCCGTTGGGCCGGACGGTGGCCGTGCGACGGCCGAGCGCGTCGTACTCGAACTCGGTGGTGTGGCCGTTGGCGTCGGTCTGGGCGACGAGGTTGCCGAGCTCGTCGTAGTCGTAGGTGGTCTCGCCGTCGAGCGCGTCGAACACGCGCAGCGGGCGGCCGGCGAGGTCGTACTCGAAGCGGGTCTCGCGGCCGGCCTGGTCCGTCTCGACGAGCTTGCGGCCCATGCCGTCGTACTCGGTCGTGGCGCGCGATCCGTCGGGGTACACGACCGCGGTGCGGCGCCCGGCGGCGTCGTACTCGAAGCGCGTCGTGCGCCCGTCGGGGCCGGTGACGGAGGTCGTGTCGCCGCGGGCGTTGTAGGTGTAGCGGGTGACGCGGCCGAGCGCGTCGGTGGTCGCCACGAGGCGGCTGTCGACGTCGTAGGTGTTGCGCGTCACGCCGCCCTGGCGGTCGGCGGTGGCGGCGATGCGACCCGCGTCGTCGAAGTCGTTGGTGACCTGCCCGCCGTCGGGGAAGATCACGCGCATCGGCTCGCTGACGCCGGCGAAGCCGTACTGGTAGCGCGTGGTGCGGCCGGTGCGGTCCGTGCGGCTCGTGCGCCGGCCCTTGGCGTCGTACTCGTTCACCTCGGCGGTGCCGTCGGCGAACGTCGTCCGCAGCAGGCGGTGCTGCTCGTCGTGCTCGAAGCGCTTGCGGCGGCCGAGCGCGTCGACCTCGGCGATCTTGTTGCCGACCGGGTCGTACTCGAAGCGCGTCACGTGGCCGAGCGGGTCGGTGGCCGCCGTCTCGCGGCCCTCGGCGTCGTACTCGTGGCGCCAGACGAGGTCCTGCACGCGGCCGTCGGGGCCCGTCCAGGCGATCGTCTCCGTCACCTGGTTGCCGTTCGCGTCGTAGGTGAACCGCTTGACCGTGCCCACCGGGCTCGTCTCGGTCGCGATGCGGCCCTCGTTGTTGTAGGTCCAGCGGGTGACGCCGCCGTCGGGATCGGTCTGCGTCTCGAGCAGGTTGCGGGCGTTGTAGGTGTAGCGGGTGACGGCGCCCGTGGGGCTCGTCGTCGAGAGCTTGCGGCCCGCGGCGTCGTACTCGTTGCGCAGGACGGCGCCGTCCGCGTTCGTCTCGGTCAGGATCTGGGCGCGCGCGTTGTAGGTCCACCGCTTCGTGGCGCCGCTCGGCAGGATCTCCGACGTCTGGCGGTTCTCGGCGTCGTAGGTCCAGCGGGTGGTGTTGCCCTCGGGATCGGTGCGCGACAGCCGGTTGTTGCGATCGTCGAAGGTCTGCCGCCAGACACCGCCCAGGGGCGTCGTGTGCGTGAGGATGTTGCCCTTGGCGTCGTACTCGTAGACGTCGAGGTTCCCCAGGCGGTCGACCACCGTCTCCACGCGGTTGTTCGGGTCGTGGTTCATCTCCACGCGGCGACCGCTGGCGTCGATGATCGCCACGAGGCGGCCGTCGTCGTCGTAGATCTGGCGCGCGGGCGTGCGCCCGTTCGGGTCGATGATCCGGTCGAGCACGCTGCCGGGCAGGTACGTGTAGCGCGTGGCGGCGTTCGTGCGGTCCGCCGACTGCGTGAGGTTGCCCTCGGCGTCGTACGTGTAGCGCAGGGCGTTGCCGGCCGGGTCGATGATGGCGGTGATGCGCCCGCGCGCGTCGCGCTGGAACTGCACGCCCGGCCCCGCGGTGTGCCGGATGCCCGCGGCGTCGATGGTGATGGCGTTGCCGCTCGGCTCCTGCACGCGCGACGTCGAGTTGAGGTTCATGTCGAAGACGCGGCCGTCGGGGGTGGTGAGCCGCACGCGGTTCACGTCGAACGGATCCGGGTCGTCGATGTCCTTGCTCATGTAGTCGAGGCCGGTGAAGTAGAAGCCGGAGTCGCCGTCGAGCAGGTCGAGGCGCGCGCGGCCCGGCATCGTGCCGGCGACGAACTCGTAGCTGACGAAGGTCTGGCAGCCGCCGAGGATGATGCCGCCCGGCGTGACCCGCATGCGGAACGAGTAGCGCTCCCGCTCGCTGACGTGGACGTCGGTGAGGTGCGGCTCGCCCTCGAGCGCCGCCTGGCAGGGCAGGCGCAGGAAGCCGCCCTGCACCATCTGCCACGACGCGCCCGGGGTGACGTTGTGCTCGACGCGGCCCTGCCGGACGTCGAGCGTCCAGCCGGTGCCGAAGTCGCCCGGCACGCGGCGGCGCGAGTCGTAGGTGCGCTCGATGGTGATCGGCATGCCGGCGACCGGCACGCTGAGGTCGACGAAGGTCAGCCGGAAGTGGCCGATCTTGTTCTCGCCCTCGATCTTCAGCGTCCGCTCGGCCACGGAGCGCCGGCCGTTGATGTCCTCGGCGACGAGCCGGACCTTGTACATGCCGTTCTGCAGGAGCGTGGGGTCCATCGTGCCGAGCTCGCCGTTCGGACCCGGCGCGTCGCCGCGGGAAACCGTCACGAAATCCTGAGTGTTCATGCGGGCGTACGAGAGCTCGTAGCCGAAGAGGTTCGCGTCCTGGACGCTGCCGGTGACGGTGAACTTCTCGGTGAGGACGGCGTTGGCCGCCGGCGAGAGGATCTGGACGACCGGCGCTGAGACGTCGGCGGGCTCGAGCGCGCGCAGGCGGGCCTCGCCGCGGCCCTCGTTGCCGGCGGCGTCGCGGGCGGTGGCGACGAATTCGTGCACGCCGGCGGCGGCGACCGCGTAGCGCGCCTGGCCGTTGCCGTCGAGCGCCACCGGGGCGCCGTCGACGCGCAGCGCGAGGCCCTGCACGACGCCGCGGTCGTCGCGCGCGGTCACGGTGACGGTGACCGTGGCGCCGACGTCGACCACCTCGCGGTCGAGGCCGACCGTGATCGTGGGCGGCACGCGGTCCGGGCAGACGTTGCCCTCGTCGGTGCTGCCGTCGCAGTCGTCGTCGACGCCGTTGCACTGCTCGGGCGCGGGCGGTCCGGGCTGCACGCCGCAGACCTCGCCGCCCTCGCGGCAGACGGTGACGCCGACGCGGCGGCACGCGCCGACGCCGGCCTCGCAGCGCGCCCCGACGTCGATCGGCGCGTCGTCGACCTGACCGTCGCAGTCGTTGTCGACCGCGTCGCAGACCTCCTGGCCGGCGCCCTCCATCGGATCGCACGCCGGCGCCGGGCCGCCCACGCGGCAGCTGAGCACCGTGTGGCGGCACTGGCCCTCGCCGCAGGTGACGCTGCCGAAGCCCTCGTCCGTCTCGCCGTTGCAGTTGTCGTCGACGCCGTTGCACGCCTCGGGGGCCGGGCGCCCGGGGACGGCGTCGCAGCGCACCGCGCCGCCCTCGCACGTCGTGACGCCGTCGGTCAGGCAGGCGCCGACGCCGCTCTGGCAGACGCGGCCGGCCTCGCGGGTCTGCTCGTCCACCTCGCCGTCGCAGTCGTTGTCGACGAGGTCGCAGGTCTCGGCCGCGGGCTGGCCGGGGACGACGTCGCAGGTGACCTGCCCGCCGCGGCACACGGTCGTGCCGGGGCGCTCGCAGGCGCCCACGCCGCCGCGGCAGCGCTGGCCGAGGTCGCGCACGTCGTCGTCGACCACGCCATCGCAGTCGTCGTCGATGCCGTTGCAGATCTCGGGGGTTGCGCCCTCCATCGGGTTGCATGCGGGCGCGGCGCCGCCGTTGCAGCTGGGGACGGCGTGGCGGCACGCGCCCACGCCGCAGACCACGCTGCCGAAGCCCTCGTCGAGCAGGCCGTCGCAGTCGTCGTCGATGCCGTTGCAGACCTCGGCGCCGGGCTCGCGGGCTTCGCCGGGGCAGGCCAGCTCGCCGTCGGCGCACACGAGCGCGCCGTCGACCCGGCAGCCGCCGACACCGACGAAGCAGCCGTCGCCGACGCCGAGCGCGCCGTCGTCCACCTGGCCGTCGCAGTCGTTGTCGCGGCCGTCGCAGAGCTCGGGCGAGGGCTGGCCGGCGACGGCGTCGCACGTCAGCCGGCCGTCGACGCAGCGGCTGCGGCCCACGCGCTGGCAGGCGCCGACGCCGCGCTCGCAGAACGCGTTGTCGCCGATGGCCTGCTCGTCGACGCGGCCGTCGCAGTCGTCGTCGAGGCCGTTGCAGCGCTCGAAGTCCTCGGCGCCCTCGAACGGATCGCAGTGCAGCGGCTCGCCGCCCTGGCACGCGCCGAGCTCGCGGCGGCAGATGCCCTGCCCGCAGACGACCACCTGCAGGCCGTCGTCGGGCGTGCCGTCGCAGTCGTTGTCGAGGCCGTCGCAGATCTCGGGGCTCGGGCGCAGCTCGGGGATGCACTGCTGGCGGCCGTCCACGCAGCGGAAGCGGCCGTCGGCGCAGACGCCCTCCTGGCCGGACTGGCAGGCGCGGCCCACCGGGATCGACTCGTCGGTGCGGCCGTCGCAGTCGTCGTCGGCGCCGTTGCACTGCTCGGCGCTGCCGATGAAGGGCGGCGCGTCACAGAAGGTGCCGCCGTCGCCGGCGCAGGCGATGCGGCCGGCGCGCTGGCAGGCGCCGACGCCGATCTGGCAGGGCTCGCCGAGGCGGAAGCCCTCGTCGGTCTCGCCGTCGCAGTCGTTGTCGAGGAAGTCGCAGGTCTCGGCGCCGCCGGGGAACGGCTCCGCGTCGCAGGCGGTGGCCTGGGCGGCGGCGCAGACCTCGCGGCCGGGCGCGCGGCAGGCGCCGACGCCGACGCTGCACGCGTCGCCGACGGTGAAGGTCTCGTCGGTGGCCCCGTCGCAGTCGTCGTCGATCGCGTTGCAGGTCTCGGGCGAGCCCTGGCCGGGGACGGCGGCGCACGAGGGCACGCCGCCGGCGCCGCAGCGCGTCACGCCCTCGCGGCGGCAGGCGCCGGTGCCGCGCTCGCAGACCTCGCCGATGCCGAAGTCCTCGTCGAGCAGGCCGTCGCAGTCGTCGTCGCGGTTGTTGCAGGCCTCGACGCCCGGCTCGCGGGGCGTGGCGTCGCAGAAGTAGCCGCGGCCCTCGGGCTCGCAGCGGATGCGGCCCTGCACGACGCACTCGCCGAGGCCGGCGGTGCACTGCACGCCCACGCCGAGCAGGCTGTCGTCGGCCACGCCGTTGCAGTTGTCGTCGAGCGCGTTGCAGATCTCGCTCGAGGGCGTGATCTGGCCGATGCACGGGCCCCAGCCGCTGCCGTCGGCGGCGCAGACCTGCCGCCCGCCGCGGCAGACGCCGACGTTCTCGGTGCCCCGCGCGCCGCCGTAGCACGCGCGCTCCTCGCCGGGGCGGCACGCGCAGCCCCCCGCCACCTCGTCGGATTGTCCGTTGCAGTCGTTGTCGGCGCCGTCGCAGATCTCGAGCGCCGGCACCGTCTGGCCCTCGCAGGGGCTCATGCGGCCGGCGATGCAGGCGGCGGTGCCGGGCCGGCAGACGCCGACGCCGGCGCTGCCCTGGCGGCCGTCGTAGCAGGCCACCCGCAGCGCGCCGCCGTCGGGGCCGTCGTCCGCGCGGCCGTTGCAGTCTTCGTCCTGGTTGTTGCAGGTCTCGGCGGCGGGCAGCACCTGGCCGGCGCACTCGCCGTAGGCGCCGTTCGCGCAGACGCTGCGGCCGCCGCGGCACAGGCCGATGCCCTGCGTGCCGGCCGGACCCTCGTAGCAGTCGCGGGCGAGCGGCTGCCCGTCGGCGCCCTCGTCGGTGAGGCCGTCGCAGTCGTCGTCGCGGCCGTTGCAGACCTCGGGGCCCGGCGCGCCGACCTGCGCGTTGCAGCGCGTGCCGCCGTCGGCGGCGCAGACCACGATGCCGGCGCCGCCACAGGCGCCCTGACCGACGTTGCAGCGCTGGCCGACGTCCGGCCACTCCTCGTCGGTCTCGCCGTCGCAGTCGTCGTCGAGGCCATTGCAGACCTCGACGCCCGGCTGCCCGGCCGCGCCGTCGCACAGCACGCCGGCGCCGTCGGGCGCGCAGCGGAAGACGCCCTCGGCGGCGCACACGCCCTCGCCGGTGGGGCAGGCGAGGCCGAGCTGCGGGAAGGCTTCGTCGATCTCGCCGTCGCAGTCGTTGTCGAGGCCGTCGCAACGCTCCGGATCCACGACGAAATCGCCGCACTCCACCCCGTCGCCGGCCGCGTTGCAGACCATGCGGCCCGAGCCGGCGCAGGCGCCGACGCCGCCCTCGCAGACGTCGCCGAGGCCGGCGAAGTCCTCGTCGGCGCGGCCGTCGCAGTCGTCGTCGACGCCGTTGCAGACGTCGTCGGCGGGCATGCGGATCGCGACGCACATCGGCGCGCCGAGGGCGCCGTCGGGGCAGAAGCTCAGGCCGTCGGCGCAGGCGCCGGGCTGGCCGGTGCGGCAGGGGCGGTTGGGGACACACACCGCCTGGCAGACGTCGGGGTCGTCGACGGTGCCGTCGCAGTCGTCGTCGAGGTTGTTGCCGCAGACCTCGTCGGCGACGCACTCCTCGCGCGGCACGCAGATGTGGTTGTTGTCGCACATCTGGCCGGCGGGGCAGTCGTCGGGATCGAGGCGGCAGCCGGGGATGCAGGTGCCGTCGAAATCGCAGAAGCTGCCGCCGGGGCAGACGTCGTCGCCGCGGCAGCCGTCGTCGTGGCAGAGGCCGTCGGCGCCGCAGAAGCCCTCGCCGCAGAAGCCGGCGCGGCAGCGGGCGACGCACTCGCCGCTCGGGGCGCAGGCCTCGTCGGCCGCGCACGAGTCGGGCGTGCAGCCGGGCGCGCCCATGTCGGGGTCGACGGGCCCGGCGTCGGGCCCCGCGTCAGGGTCGACGGGCCCGGCGTCGGGCCCGGCGTCGGACCCGGCGTCGGGGTCGGGGCGGTGGGCGTCGGGGTCGCGGCCCAGGTCGGGACCGGCGTCGGCGGGCGGCGGGACGCGCCCGTCGGGCGGGTCCGGGAGGCGGCCGTCCGGGGTGTCCGGCCGGGCGTCGGCCTCGCCGCCGATGCTCCCGTCGATGTCGTGGACGCCGCCGCCCGAGTCGTTCTCGGGGCTGCCGCACGCCGCCAACAGCGCCGCCAGCGCCCACGTCCGGATCCCCGAGAATGGTTTCGTGGCCATGGATTCCCCCCAGGCTCGCAATGTTCCAATCGGACCATAATTCGGAGATGGGCACCATTGCGCATCGGCCGGGCGTCTGCGACGTTCACGGGCGCGGAGGGGCGATCGTGCGTGCGCTGTTGACTCTCGTTCTGCTGGCGACCGCGGCCCAGGCGGCCCCGCGCAAGATCGCGGTGCTCGAGCTGCGCAACCCGGCGGGGGTGCCCGAGCAGGAGGCCCAGTACCTGGCGGGGCTCGTGCGGACCGAGGCGCTGCGGCTGCCCGCCGCCCGCTGGTTCGTGATGACGCGCGAGAACATCCTCGAGCAGCTGCCGCCGGGCGCGAAGCTCGAGGATTGCGTCGGCGCCTGCGAGGTGGAGACCGGGCGCAACGTCGGCGCGGACGTGGTGGTCACCGGCGAGGTGGTGCGCCTCGGCGGCGCGCTGCGGGTGGCGCTGCGGCTGCACGACACGCGCAACGGCAAGTTGCTGTCGAGCGCGCAGGCCGGCGGGGACGGCGCGGCGGCGCTCGAAGGCCCCGTGGGGCAGGCGAGCCGCACCCTGCTGGCGGCCCTCGGCGAGCCGGTGGACGCCTTCCTGGTGACGCCGCTGCCGCCGGTGCCCGTGGCCGAGGCGCCGCCGGCGCACGTGCCCGGCGTCGTCGGCGTGGACCTCGGCGAGGCCGACGTCGAGGCGCTCGAGGACTACGACGCCACGGTCAAGAAGGAGCGGAGCGACGTGCCGGCCGCGAGAAAAGCCGAGGCGTGGCGCGCACTTGCGCGCGAGGCGCCCCGCTACGCGACGCTGGCGGCCGAGCGCGCCGCCGCCTGGGACGAGTACGCGCGGCAGGAGAAGGCCGTCGCCGAGGCGCGGCGCAAGCGCGACGACGCCCGCCAGCGCGACTGGAACAAGCTCTCGCGCTTGCTGCGCCTCGAGGTCGTGCCCCACGAGGACAAGAAGCGCTGGGCGCGCGCCTTCCTCGACGCGTACGGCAGCGACCCGAAGACGAACCCGCACGCGACGGCGCTCGCGGTCTACGCGGACGAGGGCGGCAAGCCGCGGCTCGACGAGGCGCTCGCCCGCGCGGTGGGGCACCTCGTGCGCCTGCGGACGACCGGCGGCGACGTGCTCGGCGTGCTGCGGGGCTCCAACGGCGTACGGGCGGTCGTCGAGATCGAGGGCCGCCCGACCGAGGTCTGGCTCGACGGCGTCCGCGACGTGATCGACCTCGGCGCGGCGCGCTGACGGCGCCCCGCGTGGTATCACGCCCGGGATGAAGCTCGTCCTGGCGTTGCTCCTGCTCCCGGCCATCGCGCTGGCCCACGAGGTCGGCCTCTCGCGCGGCACGTACTTCGTGCGCGGCGCCGAGGTGGTCGCCACGTTCGACGTCGCGCGTCGCGAGGCCGACGGCGCGCGCTTCGCCGAGGGCGTGCGCGTGACCGCCGACGGGGCCGCGTGCGCGGGCACGGTGCGCTCGCAGCGGCCGTCCGACAACGATGGCCTCGAGATCGAGGCCGTCTACCGCTGCCCGGCGGCGCCCGCGACGCTGCAGATCCACCTGGCGCTTTCGACGCTCGCGCCGGGCCACCGCCACCTCGGCCGCGTCCTCACCGACACGAGCTCGGCCGCGTTCGTCGCCGACGCCGGCGCGCCGAGCTTCACGACGACCCTCGGCGAGCAGACGGAGCTGGGATTCGGCGCGCTCTTCGCGCTCGGCGTCGAGCACATCCTCACGGGCTTCGACCACCTCGTCTTCCTGCTCGGCCTGGTGCTCGTCGGCGGGACGTGGCGCGCGCTGCTCGGCGTCGTCACCGCCTTCACGCTGGCCCACTCGATCACGCTCGGCCTCGCCGCCACCGGGGTCTACGCGCCCGACCCGCGCTGGATCGAGCCGGCGATCGCGCTGTCGATCGCCTACGTCGGCGTCGAGAACTTCTTCGTCCGCGATGTGGCCCGCCGCTGGCGAATCACCTTTGCGTTCGGGCTCTTGCACGGCTTCGGCTTCGGCGGTGCGCTGGCGGAGATCGGCCTCGCGCAGGGGGACGCGCTGCGGACGCTGCTCGCGTTCAACCTCGGCGTCGAGGCGGGTCAGGTGGCGGTGCTGGCGGCGGTGCTGCCGCTGCTCGCGCTGGCGCGGCGGCGGCCCTGGTTCGCGCCGTGGGGCGTGGCGGCGGTGAGCGCGGCGGTGACCCTGGCCGGCGTCGCCTGGTTCATCGAGCGCGTGGTGTGATCAGCACTTGATGGTCTTGCGCTTGGCGCCCGCCTTGCCGCTGGCCTCCATCTTGGCGATGTACTCGGTCGCCAGCGGGACCTTGCAGGCGGTGTCGCCGAAGCTGACGTCCACCTTGCCGATCCGCTCGGCGACCGCGCGGGCCTTCGCCGTGAGCGGCTTCACGTAGCCGCCGACCGCGATCACGAAGCCGTTCATCACGTAGCGCACGCGGTTGGGCGCCCCGTGGATGCCGGCGGCGATGCGATCGAGCAGGCCCTCGATCTCGGCCGTGTCGAGCTCGGCGTCGGGCCGGAGCGCCACCCAGCCGGCATAGGTCGTCCAGCCGGCGCAGGCGACGAGCTCCGCGGGCGACTCGATCCACTTCAGGGCCACCTCGCGCCCGTAGGGGCCCTCGGCGGCCATCCACGCCACGGGGTACTCGGCGATCATGTGCCACGACGCGTTCGCGGCCCAGCGCTCGAGCTGCTCGCGCGTCATCTTCCGGCCGTCGGCGACGATGCCGGCGAGGTACTGCGCGTCGGAGACGCCGGTGTCGTAGAGCGCGAGCGCCAGCTCCTGCTTTCCCTTGATCTTCTTGGCGATCGTCTTCAGGTCCCCGACCTTGACGCCGAACATCGCGTCGGGTCCGCCGTGGTTCTTGAAGATGCGGCGGATGGGCTCGCTGCCGAGCTTCTCGAGCTCGGCCATCACCTCGGCCAGTTCCATGGGCAACCTCCCGGGCGGCGATGCTCCGGGGGGCCGGGGCGGGGCGTCAAGACTTCAGACGGGCGACCTGCGCCTCGAGCTGGGCGAGCACCTCCGCCGGCACGCCGGGGCGCGCGCGCAGGGCGGCGAGGCGCGCCTCCGCCCCGGCCGCGTCGCGGCGGGCGCACAGCGCGCCGATGAGGTTGATCTGTGGGTCGATCCACTCGGGGACGAGCTCGGCGAGGCGCGCGTAGTCGGCGACGGCCTCGTCGCTCCGGCCGAGGCGCAACAGCGCGTTGCCGCGGTTGAAGCGCAGCAGCTCGCCGCCGGGGACGCGCTCGATCGCCGCGTCGTAGTGGGCGACCGCCTCGTCGTCGCGCTGCAGCGTGCCGAGCAGCCACCCGAGCTCGCCCGCGGCCTCGAGGCTCGACGGGTCGAAGGTCAGCGCGCGCCGCAGCATCGCCTCGGCGCCCGCCGTGTCGCCGGCGTCCGCCAGGGTCGTCGCGCGCTGCGTGGCCCGCGCCGCCAGCTCCGGGAAACGGTGGCCGCCCGCCTCGCCCCGCTCGACGACCGCCTCGAGGACCACGCGCTGCCGCATCGGGAGCGGCGCGAGCAGGCCCAGCGCCCGCTCGCGTTCGCCGAGCCGCGCGAAGACGCGGACGGCGGCCTCCACGGTGATCGCGTCGTCGGGGAGCGCGGCGAGACCCCGCTCGACGGCGCGGCGGGCGTCGTCGGCGCGGTCGAGGTCGAGGCACGCCGCGGCGAGGCTGGCCCACGCCTCCGGGAAGCCCTCGGTCGCCGCCTCGAAGCAGTCGGCCGCCTCGGCGACCCGCCCGTCGAGCAGGTGCAGGATGCCGCGGTGGAACCGGAACACCGGCTCGTCGCTGGCCTCGGCCAGCCGCCGCGCCGTCTCGCGGTCGCCCTCGACGAGCGTGTCGAGGAGGGCCCTCTCGAGGGCGAGCGTCCCGACGCGCCGCACCGCCTCGGGGAGGGCGGCGGCGTCGAGTCCGCGCAGCCAGCGGTGCGCCGCGTCCTCCCCGGTTTCGGCGCCGGCGAGGTGCGCCGTGACGCCCATGCGCGAGAAGAACACGGCGATCGAGTGGGCGTTGCCGGGCACGACGTTCGTCAGCAGGAGCACGTCCCGCAGGCGGGCGAGGCCACCGACCGCGCCGTCGGGCGGGACCTCGGCCACGAAGCTGCCGATGATCCGCGTCGGGTAGGGGGCGATCGCCAGCCGCCCGAGCGGGATGCCGGCGCCGACGAGCACGTCGCCTTCGACGCCGGCCCACGTCGCGCGCAGGCCGCCGGGCGTCCGCTCGACGCGCAGGGACCCGAACGTCGAGCCGACGGGCACGTCGCGACGGATTTTCCGTGTGTCGACGCCGAGTCGTGTGGCGATCTCGTCGAGCGGCGGCGCGTCGCCGCCGGGCCCCGGCACCCCGATCAGCGCGTCGATGCGGCGCTCCACGTGGCCGCGCGGCACGTCGCCCGCGAGCGTCGGCAGCACCACGGCCACGACGCGCCCCGGGCCGCACTCGAGCAGCACGCCGCCCCAGTCCGTGAGCGCGATCTCCGGCGGCCGGGGGGGCGCCCGCCGGTCCATGCGCCGACGCAGCACCTCGACCAGGACGATGAGGCCCGTCGCCAGGGCGAGCAGCACGAGCATGTGAAGCATTCCGCGAACCCTAGTCCAGAACCGGGCGAGTTGTGTCGACGTGTATCGACCATTGCGGATTCCGGCGCGCCGCGGCGCATGATTGGGGTGATGAGGCTCCCGATCGCCGCGCTGCTCGCCGCCGCACCGCTCGCCGCGGCGGCCGACGAGTTCCACTTCGAGACGTTCCGCTACGGCCGCCGCGCGATGGGCATGGGCGGCGCCGTCACCGCCTACGCCGACGAGCCCGAGGCGCTCATCTACAACCCGGCGGGCCTGGCGATGCTCGCGGGCGTGCGCTTCTCCGGATCGCTGCACTTCGTCGGCCTCGACCGGCGGCGCATGCAGCGCGGTCTCTTCGTCGAGCACGGCGAGGGCGCGGACCTGCTCTCCGAGGACTTCGTCCCCGTGCCGTCGAGCTCGGTGATCAGCAAAGCCTTCGGCGAACGTGGGCGCCACGTCCTCGCGCTCTCCACGTTCCTGGCGTCGGAGAGCGAGGAGTCGTTCTCGGGCAGCACGACGGAGCCGGTGTCCCGACCCGAGGGCTTCGACACCCACCAGCAGTCCGCGGAGCTCGACCGCCTCGACCGCATCGTCCTGCGTGGGCTGACGTGGGCGGTGCGCGCGCGCGAGGACCTGGCGCTCGGCGTGTCGGTGCACTGGGCGGAGCACACGCGCGATCTCAGCGCCCGGCGCGTCTCGATTCTCAGGGATTCCGAGGGGATGCGCACCGCGTTCGCCGACGCGACCACCGGCGAGGAGACGAGCGCCCACAGCCTGCTCGCCCGCGCCGGCGTGCTTTGGCGCGCCTCGCCCGCCTGGTCGCTGGGCCTCGCGTGCAGCACCTCGTCGCTCGGCGTCTACGGCGAGGGCGAGGTACGCACCATCCTCGTCACCTCCGGCGATCCGGCCCGCGCCGACGCCGAGCCCGTCTACGACAGCCAGCGCGACGGCGGCCTCGACGTCGCCTCGGTCCTGCCCTGGAGCTGCCGCGCGGGCGCGGCGCTCCGCGGCGACGACTGGGTGCTCACGGCGGACCTGTCGGGCCACTTCCCTTTGAATTACGAGCGTTTCTCGGCGACCACCCGCCGGCGTGGCGGCCCGGCCGAGATCGTGTCGTCGGTCGAGGCCGACCCCGTCGTCGACGCCGCCCTCGGCGTGGAGTGGCGCCCCGGACCCGCGTGGCCCCTGCGCGCCGGCCTCTTCACCAACCGCACCTCGGCGCCGTCCATCCCGGCCTCGCCCGAGCGCCTCGCCGCCGCCCACGTCGACTACTACGGCGCCACGCTGAGCGCCGGGCACCTCGGCGAGAGCACGACGCTCGCCGTCGGCGCCGAGGTCCAGCTCGGCGTCGGGCACGACGTCGTCCCGCGCAGCTTCCAGAGCCTGCTCGGCGAGCCGTCCTTCGTGCGCGTGGACCGCCGCGACTGGCGCGTCGTCCTCTTCGTGTCGGGCGCCGTCGGCTTCGCGCAAGAGAGCGCCGACCGCCTGCTCGAATGATCAGCGCGCGAGCGGCCGGGCCGGGTTGCCGGCAAGAGTGGCGCCCGCCGGCACGGCGCTGCCCGCGCCGATGATGGCGTCGTCGCCGACGGTCACGCCGGGCAGCAGGAGGGCGCCGCCGCCGATCCAGACGTTGCGCCCGACGCGCACCGGCCGCCCGCGCTCGAGGCCGGCGCGCCGCAGCGCGGGGACGCGCGGGTGCATCTTCTGCTTCTCGGTGCGCTCGGCCATCACACCTCCGCCTCGTAAGATGCGGCGGCGGAGCGGTCAGGCGGCGCGCTCACTCACCGCGGACGCCCCGGCGCAGGCGCTCCACCCAGGCCATGCGGTCGCGCAGCGTGAGCGCGAGGATCATGCGCTCGCGCGGCGTCATCGCGCGGACGCGCTCGGCTTCGGCGTTACGTGGGGGGGCCGCTCATGGCGCGGCGGATCGTATCAGACGGTGCGCGAGAAGGAGCCGCCGTCGGCCGGGAGGTAGCGGTCGAACACCATGGCCACGTTGCGCATGAAGACGCGGCCGAGCTCGGTGAGCACGACGCGCGTCCCCTCGACGGTGGCGAGCTCGGTGAGCGGCGCGTCGCGCAGGCGCGCGAGCTCCGGCGCGAAGCGGCGCTCGGCGTCGCGGCCGAGGTCGACGGACAGGTTGCACATCAAGTCGGTGATCAGGCGGCGGCGCTCGAGATCGTCGGCGTTCAGCGCGTGGCCGCGCTCGGTCGGCAGGATGCCGGCGCGCACGAGCGCGCGGTACTTGCCGATGCCCTTCACGTTCTGGACGTACGCCGCGCCGGCGTCGCTGATCGCGGTGACGCCGAAGGCCACCGTGTCGTCGCCCGAGCGCACCGTGTAGCCCTGGAAGTTGCGCCACAGCGTGCCGGCGGCCTGCGCGCGCGCCATCGGGTCCTCGGGCAGCGCGAAGTGGTCCATGCCGATGGGCACGTAGCCCGCGGCCGACAGGACCTCCCACGTCAACCGGAAGAGCTCCATCTTGGCCGCGCCCGTCGGGATCTCGTCGACGGGCAGCTTCTTCTGGTGCGGGCGCAGGTCGGGCACGAACGCGAACGAATACGCGGCGATGCGGTCCGGCCGCATGCGCACCACGGCCTCGAGCGTGCGCGTCCACGTCTCGGGGCGCTGGCGCGGCAGGCCGTAGATGAGGTCGAAGTTGACGCTGCCGAAGCCGAGCCGGCGCGCGTCTTCGAGGAGCCCCGCCGTCTGCTCCTCGGACTGCAGCCGGCCGACCGCCTGCTGCACGGCGGGGTCGAAGTCCTGCACGCCCATCGAGAGGCGGTTGAAGCCGAGCGCGCGCAGCAGCTCGAGGCGCTTCGCGTCGGTGTCGGCCGGCTTCACCTCGATGGCGATCTCGCAGTCGTCGGCGATGTGGAAGCGCTGCCGCAGGTCGGCGAAGAGCCTGTTGGACTGCGCCTCGTCGAGGAAGGTCGGCGTGCCGCCGCCCCAGTGGATCTGCCGCACCGTGCGGCGGTCGCCGAGCAGCGCCGCGGCCATGTCCATCTCGCGGGCGACGTCCTCGAGGTACGGATCGGGGCGCGTCGGGTCGCGCGAGACGACCACGTTGCAGCCGCAGTAGAGGCACAGCTGGTGGCAGAAGGGCACGTGAACGTAGAGCGACAGGGGATCGCCGGGCCGCTCGCCCGCGCGCCGCAACGCCGCCGCGTGGTCCTCCGGCCCGAACTCGGGCCGCCACACGGGCGCGGTGGGATAGCTCGTATACCGTGGCCCGCGCACGTCGTGGCGGCGGACGACGGCCTCGGCGATGTTCACTTCTTGTAACTCCGGATGAGCGCGACGAGGCCCTTGACCTGGTCGGGCTTGTCCTTGAGGTCGGGGGCGGGCGGCATCAGCGGGCTCTTGCCCACCGCGGCGCCGCCCTCGACGATGGTCTTCGCGATCTGCTCGTCGGTCACGCTGGCCTGCCAGGCCGCGTCGGTGTAGTCGCGCGGCTTGGGGTTCAGCGCTGCCGCGGCCGCGCCGTCACCCTTCCCGCCGGTGCCGTGGCACGAAGCGCAGCGGGTGTCGAAGAGCGACTTCGCCTCGGCGGTGACGGCCGACGAGGCTTGCGCGGTGCTTCCTCCGTCCTCCTTCTTGCCACAGCCGGTCATACCCGCCACGAGGGCGAGCGCCCATAGGACCTTCTTCATCCGTATCTCCTCCTCCCGAGAACACGCGTCCTGACTTCTCAAAGCGCGTGCCACCCGGGGGACGCCCGATCCTGCGTGCGGAATGGGAGGGAACGGTAACGCCCGGTCAGCGGATGTCGGTGTCTGGTGACGCGCGTCGGAAGAGCGGCGTGCCGAGGCGGGCGGCGAAGGAGAGGCCGACGACGATGCAGGTGCCGAAGATGAGCAGGTGCAGCGTCAGCGCGCAGGCGACGACGCTCCCGTGGGCGATGGCGAAGGGCGCGAGCGCCACGCGCACGGCGGCCTCGTATGGGCCGAAGAAGCCGGGCGTCGACGGCAGCGCCATGCTGAAGGCGGTCAGGCTGAGGACGAGCACGGCGCCGGGGAGGCCGGGGCCGTCCAGGCCGAGCGCCAGCAGCACGGCCCAGTACAGCCCGGCGTTGCACACCCAGAGCAGGACCGTCTCGGCGAACGCCCGCGCGAACAGGCGCGGCCGGCGCAGCGCCGCCAGGCCGCCGAGCAGCGAGCCGACGAGCCGCTCCACGCGGGGCGCCGCCTTCGCCAGCCCCACCGCCGCCGCGATGCGGCCCGCGAGCCGCGCGAAGGCCGGGGCCCGGTGCGCGGCGATGAACAGGCCCACCGCGCCCGCCAGGAGCGTGCCGCCGAGCAGCGTGACGTGGAAGGCGGTCAGCCCCGCGTCGGAGGCGACGGCCGTCCACGGCCAGAGCAGCAGCAGGAAGACGACCACGGCGTCGAGCATGCGCTCGGCGACGATGGCCCCGAAGGCCGCGCCCGGCGCGACGCCGGCGGTGGCGCGCAGCGCGCCGACGCGCGCGATCTCCCCCGCGGAGGCCGGCAGCAGGCAGTTGCCCGCGTATCCGATCCAGACCGCCGCGTGCCGCGCCGCGAACGGCCCCGGATCGCCGCTCGCCGACAGCAGCGTCCCCCAGCGTCGCGCCCGCAGCGCGAACACCGGCGCCAGCGTCAGCACCCCGAGCAGCAGCCAGCCGGGGTGCGCCCCCGCGACGGCGTGACCCACGGCGGACCACGACACGCCGTGGAGCGTCCACGCGAGCAGCGCGACGGTGACGACCACCCCGGCGACGAGGCGCGTCAATGCCGTCCCTCGTGTGGGCGTGGTCGCGTGGTGTCACCCTGACGACGCTCGGTGTTGCGCATCGGACGTGCCCGTCTCCGTGCCCTCGCCCCGGTTCGACGGCCGGTCGGCGGGCGAGGTCGCGGGCGGGCGGATGACGGTCAGCGAGGCGGGCGCGAGGCGGTAGCGCAGCGGCGAGCGGACCTCGCAGATCTCGCCGTCGATCGAGACGCGCACCGGGCCCCGCCCGACGTGTAGCGTGAGCGAGGTGGTGGCGATCGCCTCGAAGTCGGCGGCACCTTCGATGCGGCCGACGAGCGCGCGCGCCAGCAGCCAGAGCAGGCGCAGCGGGCTGCGGCTGCGCGCGACGTACACGTTGAGGACGCGCCGATCCGGGTAGCTCGCGTCGGCCACCCCGAAGGCGCGCATCTGGTACGGATTGATGCAAACGATCACGCCGGGCGTCACCCGCCACAGCGAGCGGACGGGCAGCCCGAGCCGCACGCGCACCAGCGGAAAGCGCCGCAACGCCCGCGCGAACGCCAGCGCCACCGCCACCCAGCGGCTGCGCCCGGCCCGGCGTTGCGCCTCGCGCTCCTCGGCGAGCGCCGGGTGCAGACCCACCGCCGAGAAGTTGAGGAAGACGCGCCCGTCGAGCTCGCCCACCGCCACCTCCTCGGCGTCCCCGCGGGCGAGCGCCTCGGCGGCCGCCTCCACCTCGAGCGGCACCCCGAGGTCCTTGGCGAAGTGGTTGAAGGTGCCGAGCGGGATGACGCCCATCGGGCGTCCCGTGCCGAGGAGCGCCGAGGCCACGGCGCCGACCGTGCCGTCGCCCCCGGCGGCGATGACGGCGTCGAAGTCCGTGGCGTTCCGGGCGGTCGCGCCGAGCGCGTCGCCGGGGCAGGCGCGCACCTCGGCGTCGATGCCGCGCGCGGCGAGCGTGGCGCGAATGCGCTCGGGGATGTCGTCCTGCTTGCCGTCGAGCAGGGTCCCGGCGGCCTGGTTCATGAGGACCAACCAACGCGGCATCGGCGCCTCCCCGGGTTCGACGCGCGAGCGGGCCGGGGCGGCGCGCGCTCGAAACGCCGGCGGCGGGCCACCAGTGGGTCGCGCGCCGTGACCTTCCACACCGTCCTGTGGAACGTGAAGAGCCCGGTCAACGCCGGGATGATCGTGCGCTCGCACGTGGCCTTCGGCGGCGACGCGCTCGTCGTCGTCGACCCGGTGCCATGGGCGTTCCGCAAGAAGTTCCAGTCCGTGTCGCGCAAGCTCGAGCGCGAAGCGCGCATCGTGCAGGTGCCCGACGACGACGCGTTCTTCGCGTGGTGCGCGGCCGACGGGTGCGCGCCGGTGGCGCTGGAGATCGGCGGTGCTTCGATCGCCGGCGCGGCGTTCCCCGAGCGCGTGGCGCTGGTGGTCGGCAACGAGCAGCGCGGTCTGCCGGCAACGTTCCTCGCGCGCTGCGCGGCGGTGATGACGATCCCGCAGTTCGCGCCGGTGGCGAGCCTGAACGTCGCCATCGCGGCGAGCATCGCGATCTACGAGATCAACCGCGGGCGGTCGGACGTGGCGGCGGTCGTGGGTGCCAAGTACACGCGCTGAGCAGCGCGGCACGGCCCCGAACACCTGCCGTCTCGGTTGCCGAGCGGCCCTCCGCGGGGCTGACATCCGCTGCGCGACGGCGTGGAGTGGCCACCGGCTTTACCGCCGCACGCCACCCGCCCTACATTCGGGGACATGCGCATCCGCACCAAAGAAGACGCCCGCCGCCGCATCGCCGAGCTGAACAAGGAACTGGCGAACTTCAAGGACTTCCAGGCGCAGTCCGAGAAGCGGATGGGGCAATGGCGCTATCTGCACAAGCACGACTGGCCGCAGCTGCCGGGCGGGGTGCAGGAGGAGCTGCGCGGCAAGATCCGCGAGATCAAAGAGATGATGGACTCGCTGCCCGACGCCTGACCGTCACCCGTCCACGAGCAGCGACGCCCGCAGATAGGCCTGCACCTTCGCGTCGACGAGATCCGCCACCACCTCCGGATCGCGGACCGGCGCCCCGCCCGCGGTGAGCTGCACCGTCCCCGCCGCCACCGCCGCCACCGCCGCCGCGACGAGCGCCGCGCGGTCGTGCGCGCCGTCGAGCCGCGGCAGCAGCACGCGGTCGAGCGGGTCGAGGGCGATGCTCTCGAGCTGCAGGTTGGGGGCGGTGCGCGCGCCCCGCGCCGCCCGGTGGCGCGCCAGGGCGAAGGCGACGGGCCGCTCCGCCACCGCCGCGACCACCGGCCGCCGCCACCGGCCCAGCGACACCTGCCCGCCGGCGTACACCTCGAGCAGGGCGTCGCCGAGCGTGTCGAGGTCCTCGTCGGCCGCGCCGCCGAGCCGCGCGCGCGCGGCCGCGGTCAGCGACTCGAAGTCCAGGTCCTCGGGCGCGCGCGCTGCGAGCACGAGCAGCGCCGCCTTCAGCAGCCCGTCGCTCGTGGTGACGGTGGCCTCTTCGGGTCCCTCGAACACGGCGGGCCCCTCGGCTGCCGGGTCCATCGCCGGATCGGCGGGCGCGAGCGATGTGCCGACGCGCAGACCGCGCAGCCGCGCGCCCGACAGGCCGCGGTCCAGCGGCACCTCGGCGCGGCACAGCAGCGACCGCCGGAAGTAGCGCAGCGCGATCAGGTCGAGGTGCTGCTCCGCCTCCACCTGGCGCTCGGCCATCGAACGCACGCGCAGCGCCACCGCGGCGCCGTAGCGCTCCGGCATCATCAGCGCCAGCTCGGCGTCGCCGACGTAGCGCAGGCCCGCCGCCGTCGCCCGCGCCACGAAGTCGCCGAACCACAGCGGCTCGTTGCGCTCGACGAGGTACTCGTACAGCAGGTAGGCGTCGGACGCGGTGCGCAGGTGGTCGACCTGGCTCTTCAGCCAGTCGGCGAGCGGGTCGCGCGCCGCCGGCAGGCCCTCGGCGAGGAAGCGCAGCACCGCGCGCGCCGCGGCGACACGCGCCGCCGGGGTGCCGTCGTCCGGCACGTGGCGCCGCAAAATGTCGCGCACCATGCCGCGCGCGTGCCATCCGGGGTAGGTGTTGTAGCTGACGTAGGCCACGCCCTGCGGTGCGAGGTGCCTTCGACAGATGTCGAGGATGGCTGCCTGGACGTCGGGCGCCACCCACGAATACACCCCGTGGCAGATGACGTAGTCGACCTCGCCCACGTCCTCGCCGAGGTCGCGCAGGTCGCGCGCGAGCAGGCGCACGTTGCGCAGGCCGAGCGCCTCGGCGTCGGCCCGGCCGGCCTCGATCTGGCGGCTCGAGGCGTCGACGCCCACGAACGAGCTGCCGGGCATGGCCGCCGCCATCGCGACGACGTTGCCGCCGAGGCCGCAACCGAGCTCGAGGACGCGGCAGCGCTCCGCCGGCGCCGGCGTCATGCCGAACAGGGCCGCGACGGTGCCGAGCCGGTCGGGGTGCGTGGCCGCGAACGGGTGGTCGTCGTAGAGGAACGCGTCGTAATCGGCCGCGCGCATGGCCGATTGAACGCGCAGGCGGGCCGCGAAGTCAAAGGCGCCCGCTTGACACGCCCCCCGCCGCCGACCCCTCATGTGCGCATCGACGAGCGGACCGGAGGGGAGCGGATGCGCGGCTGGTGGGTCCTGGCGGCGGGGTTGACGTTGTGGGGCTGCGGCGGCGACGAGTCGTCCGGAGGGGGCGGCGCGACGCCCGACGGCGGCGGGTCGCCGGGATGTTCCGAGGACGCCCGGCGCTGCGGCGAGGCGTCCGTCGAGGTCTGCCTCGGCGGCGAGTGGCGTCCGCTCTCGCCCTGTCCGGCGGCGACGGCTTGCGACGACGGCGTCTGCGTCCCGGACGGGTGCACGCCCGACTGCGACCGCCGCGTCTGCGGCGACGACGGCTGCGGCGGTTCCTGCGGGGCCTGCGACGACGGGCAGACGTGCACCGACGGGCGCTGCCTGGCCGAGGGGCCCGCGTGCCGCGACGGCGTGTGCAGCGCCGGCGAGGATTGCGCCTCGTGCGAGGCCGACTGCGCCTGCGACGACGGCGAGATGTGTGGCGCCGACGGGCGCTGCGCGGCGGTCTGCGTCCCGGAGTGCGCGGGGCGCGCGTGCGGGGACGACGGCTGCGGCGGCGACTGCGGCGCGTGCGACGGCGGCCGCGTCTGCGACGTGTCCGGCGCGTGCGTGGCGCCCCCTGCCGAATGCGGCGACGACGCGTGCGGCGCCGACGAGGACTGCGCGACGTGCCCCGCCGACTGCGGCGCGTGTTGCGGCGACGGGGCGTGCGCCGGCGGCGAGAACTGCGCGACGTGCCCCGCCGACTGCGCGTGTCCGGCGGGCGAGGCCTGCGACGCGGCGGCCCGCCGCTGCGAGGCGGAGTGCGCGCCCCGCTGCGACGGGCGGGTGTGCGGTGACGACGGCTGCGGCGGCTCCTGCGGCGCCTGCGACGAGGTGTGCACGGACGACGGCCGCTGCGTCGCCGACTGCGCCCCGGCCTGCGACGGGCGCGTCTGCGGCGGCGACGGCTGCGGCGGCTCGTGCGGCGTGTGTCCGCAGGGCGATCGGTGCACCGACGGCGACTGCGTGCCGGTCTGCGTCCCGGCCTGTGGTGACCGCGTGTGCGGCGACGACGGCTGTGGCGGCACCTGCGGCGGCTGCGGCGGCGGCGAGGAGTGTCGCGACGGTCGGTGTCAGGCGCCCTGCGCGCCGTCCTGCGACGGCCGGGTTTGCGGCGACGACGGCTGCGGCGGCTCGTGCGGGGCCTGCGACGAGGGCTTCGCCTGCCACGAGGGCGCCTGCTTCGACCAGCGCGGCTGCGACTGCGCGCCCGGCGAGCGGTGCCTCGAAGGCATCTGCCGCGCGCCCGATCAGCTCTGCTCCGGAGACAACCCCAACGGCCTGTGCCCCTCGGGCTTCGACTGCCTCGCCGGCACGTGCGCCGACGCCGGCGCCGCCTGCGGTCCCGTCAACCCGGCGGGGGTGTGTCCGGCGCGCTCGATCTGTCTCAACCGGGCGTGCGCGCCGGTGGACGACGCGGCGCTGTGCGACGACGGCAACGCATGCACCACCGACGCGTTCGACCCCGCACGCAACCGCTGCGTGCACCCGACGAGCGACGGACCGTGCGACGACGGCAACGCATGCACCGCCGACCGCTGCGAGGCCGGCGCCTGCGTGAGCACGCCGGTCGCAGGCTGCGTCGAGCCGCCGGTCCTCGATCCGTACGTCACGCCGACGAACGTCGGCGAGCTCAACCTGGCCGGCACCAAGCCCGCCGGAGCGGCGGTCGAGATCAACGGCAACGTCGCGGTGGCCGAGAGCCCCGAGGAGCGCTGGTCCGTCCGCATCAACCTGCAGCCGGGCGAGAACGTGTTCGCGGTGCGCTCGGTGGACCGCGCGCGCACGTCGGCGACGGTCACCGTCCGCATCGTCTACGACATCACCGCGCCGGTGACGCGCGTCAGTCCCGGCGGCGGTGTGTTCCTGAACGGCGTCACGGTCACGGTGGCCTCCGACGAGCCCGCCGAGGTGTTCTACACGACCGACGGCGGCACCCCCGACGAGTGGTCGCCGCGCTTCTTCGCCACGCGCACGTTCCGCATCTTCGACACGACGACGCTGCGGTTCCGCGCGCGGGATCCGGCGGGCAACTGGGAGCTCGCGCCGGTGGAGGCGGCCTTCGAGATCACGGGCCACGGCAACGGCTGGCGGCCACGCGCGACGCTGCCCGAGGCGCTGAGCCTCGCGGCGGTGACCTCGGACGGCGCCAGCGTGCTCGTGGTGGGCGGGACCGACGGCGACGCGCCGCAGGCGGGCGCCTTCCGCTACGTCGCCGCCGACGACGCGTGGGTGGAGCTGGCGTCGCTCGCCGTCCCGCGCACGCAGGCCGCGGCGGTCACGCACGGCGCCCAGGTCTACGTGCTCGGCGGGGAGAACCAGGGCGTCCCGCTCAACAACGTCGAGCGCGTCGGCATCGCCGCGCCCGGCGAGTGGGAGGCGCGGCGTCCCATGCCCACGACGCGCTTCGGGCTGGCGGCGGTGGTCGTCGGTGGCCGCATTCATGCCTTCGGTGGCAAGACGAACGGCGGCGCGGTGCTCGACACGCACGAGGTGTACGACGTCGGCGCGAACACATGGTCGAACCAGGTCGAGCAGATGCCGCGCGCGCGCTTCGCGTTCGCCGCGGTGCACCGCGACGGCCTCGTGTTCCTCGTCGGCGGTGAAGACGAGATGGGACGTCCCATCGCCGAGGTGGACGTCTACGACCCGGCGCAGAACCGCTGGACGCAGGCGCCCGATCTGCCCACGCCGCGCTCGTTCGTGGCCGCCGGTCGCATGGACAACCTCGGTGCCGTCCGCGGATCCCACACGGGCGTGGTGGTCGCCGGCGGGCGCCTCGCCGACGGCCGCGCGACGCCGGTCGTCGAGGAGTACGTCCTCGATCTGGGCGAATGGCGCGCGCGCACCCCGCTGCCGGCGGGCGTGCACGGCGCCGGCGCGGCGGTCCTCGACCTCGCCGGTGACGACGTCGACACGCAGCGCCGCGAGGTGTGGCTCGTCGGCGGTCAGACCGGCGAAGGCCTCACCGACGCGCTCACCGCATACGGCCATGGCCTCGACTACGTGCGCCGCCTCGAGGGCCTGCCGGAGGGCCGCTTCATGCACGCGGCGGCGACGGTCGGCGATGCCATCTACCTGTTCGGCGGTCGCAACTTCCAGGAGACGCTCGAGGGCTGGCGCTTCGATCCCGAGACCGAGACCTACGCGCCGCTGCCCCGGCTGCCTTCACCGCAGAACGCGCTCGCGTCGGCCTCGCTCGGCGGCGTGCTCTATGCCATCGGCGGCCGCAACAACTTCGGCGTCGCCGTCCCCACGGTGCGCGCCTACGACCCCGCCGACGGCCGCTGGGTGGACCGTCGGCCGCTGCAGGTGGCGCGCAGCGAGGCGGCGGCGGTCGTCGTCGGGCGCGAGATCTACGTGATCGGCGGCGAGAACAACGGGCCGCTGCAGGCGGTGGAGATCTACGACCCGGCGACGGACCGCTGGCGCAACGGGCCGGTCCTGCCCGACGCGCGGCGCGGCGCCATGGCGGCCGCGGTCGACGGCGACGTCTATGTATTCGGCGGTCTCGGCGACGAGGGCGCGGAGCGATCGACCGTTCTGCGGCTGCGCGCCGGCGCCTGGAGCGTGGTCGGCGGCAGCGTGACCGCCAGCTTCGGCGCGGCCACCGCGGTGCACGACGACCGCATCGCGATCTTCGCGGGTCGCCGCGGCGGCGTGCCCACGGCGGCCACGTGGCGCTACGACGTGCGCAACAACCGGGTCGAGCGCGCCTGGACGCCGGACACCGAGGTGCTGGCGCGCCTCGATCACTCGGCGGGCGCCTGGCTGCACGGACGCCTCTATCTGTTCGGCGGCAACGAGAATGGCATGCCGGGCCCGTCCGGCGTCACCACCGTGCAGAAGATCGAGGGCGCCTGCTTCAACGGCGTCCTCGACCCGGGCGAAGGGCAGGGCATCGGCCGCGCCGACGCCGGTGGCATGTGCGGTCTCGTCAGCGGATGCCTCGTCATCCCCGACCTCGCCGCGTCCGCGCTCGCCCGCTGCCGCGCCGACGGCTTCCAGTGCATCGACCGCGGCGGCGGCTACGTGACGGGCTGGGGCAACGGCGGCGGCGAAGGCAGCGACTGCTCGCCGCCCAACCAGTGGCGCATGTACTGCTACCGGGCGGTGAACGACGGCTGCAAGCGCTGCGCGATCGGCGAGATCCGCGGCGGCCACCAGCCCTGCAGCTGCAACAACCCGCAGGCGCTCGCCGGTCACTGGTGCGAACCCTGAACGCGCCCCCGGTCAGAAGAGCGTGGGGCGGAGTTGCACGCCGCCGCTCGCGGCGAAGGCCCGGCCGGAGGCGCCGTCCTCGAGATCGCGGCCGTAGCTGGTCTCGAGGAGGAGCGAGGCGAGCGCGTTCACGTCGTAGGCGAGCGTCAGTCCGCCGGCGGCGATGAACGCGTTCTTGCCGCCGCCGGACGACCCCGCCTCGAGCAGCGTCAGCGAGGTCGCCGGCATGACCGCCAGCGCCCCGGCCCGGAAGCGCACGCCCAGCGCCAGCTCATATGCGTCGGCGCGGTCGATGCCGTCCGCCTCGCCGTTGATGTTGCCGCCGAGCCCGAAAACGCCCTCGACCACCGATCCGAAGGGCACGGTGAAGGCGAGGCTCAGGCCGTAGTCGACGCTGTCGCTCGAGACCTCGTCGGCCCCGGTGGGCAGCTCCACGTACAGCCGCATGCCGAACCGCGCGTCGCCCAGCGGGCGGGTGCCCGCGAAGTCGAGCTGCAGGTCGCCGTGGCCGCCGTCGGTGGAGGCCACCTCGCGCCCGTCCGCTTCGACGTTGGCCCCGAAGAGGTAGGGCTGCGCCGCGCCGAACCCGAAGGTGCCGCCGTTCAGGTCGAACGCCCACAGGCGGAGCTGCACGCCGCCTCCGTAGGCGTTGGTGGAGACGTCGGCCGCGCCGCCCTCCGACCACCCGGTGGTGTAGCTGCCGGCGAGGTTCGCCTCGAGCAGACCCGGCGTCGCCGGATCGGCCTCGGTGATGCGCGCCTGCCCGTGCGCCGCGCCGGCGCCGCAGAGCAGCGCCGCCGGGATCAATCCTCTCACCATGCGTCTCACTCCTGATGGGCGGGTGATCGTGGCCGAGGTCGCGGGCGCCGGCAAGCGCCGCGAAGGCAGGCGCGGCGGGCGGCTCTACTCCACGTACTCGACGACGAGGCGGGGCGCGCGGGCGGCGTCGCCGTCGTACGCCTCGGCGGTGCGGCGGCCGGCGCCGGTGATCAGGAAGTGCAGCGCGCTCTGGGCGGTGTAGCCCTGGATGCGGACGAGCTCCTGCACGATCGACGCGAGGTCGGGCGTCTTCTGCGCAGCGCCGGCCTCGCCGATCGTCGCCCACGGCGCGATGGCCCAGGCCACCGACGCCGCCGTCGTGCGCCGCAGGCTCAGGTTGTTGGCGGTCGCCGCGAAGGCGGCGGGATTGGCCGCCGCCTCCCCCCGGATCGCCACCTGCGTGTTGCCGTTGCCCGCCTCGTCGGTGGCGAACTGGATGGCGGCGCGCAGGATGCGCGCGCCGGCGGGGATGCCGAGCCCCTCGAAGCGCAGGCCCACGGTCTGCGCGCCGCCGTCGTCGACGAGCTCGAGGTCGGTGCTGTTCGTGGAGACGGTGCCGTTGCTGCGCTGCTCCACGTCGTCGGCGCCGCGCCGGATGCGCGCCTCGACGGTGCGCACCACGGGCGCGATGTACTCGATGACGAGGCGCGGCGCCTTGGCGGCCGCGGACTCGGTGGCCCGCGCGGTGCGCTTGCCCGAGCCGGTCACGAGGAACGCCATCGCGTTGCCGGCGTTGTAGTCGGGGCGGTCGACGATCTCCTGGACGACCGCCCCGAGCGACGGCGTCTGCTGCGCGGCGCCGGCGGCGTCGATCGTGCGCCAGGCCGCGGGGGCCCACGCCACCCTGGCGGCGGTGGTGGCGCGGCCGCTCAGGTGGCGGGCGACGTTGGCGAAGGGAGCCGCGTCCCCGCGCGCCTCGCCGCGGATGACGAGCTGCGTGGCGCCGGTCGTGACCTCGTCGACCGTGAACTGGAGGTAGGCGTCGACGATCTCCGCGCGGGGCGGCACGGTCACGCCCTCGAAGCGCATGCCGACGATCTGGGCGGCGCCGTCGGTGACCAGCTCGAGGTCCGTGCTGTTCATGGACATCGTGCCGTTGCTGCGCTGCTCGACGTCGTTGGCGCCGCCGACGACGCGCGCCGCGAACGTCTGCACCGCGGGCTCGGGCGGGGGGGCGAGGCCGGGATCGAAGTCATGGAACCACATCAGCGCGGCGCCGTTCTGGTTGTCGTCGTCGGTCGCGAAGTACCACCCCGCGCCCTCGGCGACCGGGCTCAGCGCGATGCCTTCGAGGTTGCCCGTCTTGGGACCGACGAACTCGCGCACGGTACGGAAGCGCCGCCGGCCGTCGACGACCGTCGAGGTGAGATCGGTCACCTCGGCGGTGTTGCTGCCGGTGTTGTGCCAGACGTAGAGGTGGTTGGTGGACCGATCGAACTCGAGGCCGGAGCTCTCCCCCCGCGCGGTCTCGTAGCGGCCGACGAACGTGACGCCGTTGGTGGCGCGGTCGAGGTCGAAGGCGAAGACGGCGCCGCCGTTCTGGTGGGCGACGAACATCAGACCGCCCATGCCGCGGCGGCTGGTGTAGCGCCGCCCGTTGCCGTCGACGAAGCCGCGGGCCGCCAGCGCCGCGTCGGGCACGAAGGCGATGCCCTCGGAGCCGGCGCTGCCGTTGTAGGCGGGCACGTGGGCCCGGATGTCGAACTCGTTCGTGAGCCGCGGCGCGCCGAGCGTCGTCACGTCGTAGCGACGGATCCGGTCGATCCCCTCGGCGATCACATAGACCGAGCCATCGTCTTCGGCCTGAGTGATGCCCTCGAGATCGCCGGGCGCGTCGAACTCGCCGCGCCGGCCGGCCGCGCTGGCGACGACCATGCCCCCGCGCCCGTCGGGCACGAGCGACCAGAAGCGCCCCGGCCCGTTCGTGCAGACCCACAGCGTCTGCGTGCGATCGTTCCAGTGGGCGCCGCTCAGGTTGTTCCGGAAGTCGGGATCGAGCCCCGTGAGCACCGTGCTCTGCTGCCAGGCCTCGCCGGGCCACGGATCGGCCGCGTGGGCCTGCGTGGCGAGGCCTGCCATCAGCGAGAGCGTGAGTGCCGTGCGATAGCCATTCATCAGAGCTGCCCCCCTTCGTCGACTGTCACCTTTCAACACTGAACCCTGCGAAATAGCAAGGGTCTCGCGGGTGAAATCTGTCGCGCGTGGTGGCATCGGGAACAGACTCCGGGCTCGGTCCGGCTATCCCTGACCCTTCACACCGGTGTCGCGCCGCCCCGCGCCCGCGCGACCGCGCCGATGCGAGCGCGCAGGAAGCGGACCGCCTCGTCGTCGTCGGCCGCCTGCGGCCACAGCAGCTCGATCGCCGCGCCCTCGAGCCCGACCGGGAGGGGGGCCGCGCGCAGGTGCGGACGCGTGGCGCACACCTGCTCGGCGACGAGCGCGGGCACCGTCGCCACCAGCGCCCCGCCGTCGACGACGGCGCCCACCGACGCGAAGCTCGGCAAGGAGCAGCGGACGCGCCGCTCCCGCCGCGTGGCGTCCTCGACGATGCCGCGCAGGTCGCCGTTGTAGGACACGACGACGTGGTCCTGCGCGAAGTACTGCGCCTCGGTCGGGGGGTCGTCGAGGCGCGCGTGCCGCGGGTCGAAGAGACACACGAAGTGTCCGTGGAGCAGCGTCTCGCGGCGGATGCCCGCCGGCATCTCGTCGGCCACCGTCACCGCCGCGTCGACGGCGCGGCTCGCGAGCGCCTCGAGCACCGTCCGGAACTGCACGGCGAGCACCACCAGGCGCATCCGCGGCGCTTCGCGGCTCAGCATCTGTCGCAGCGGCGGCAGCAGCCAGCCCTCCGTCCCGTCCGCGAGGCCGAGCCGCAGCGTCCGGTCGCTCGTGGCGGGGTCGAACACGGCGGGCGCGCGGGCGGCCTCGGCGAGCGCCCGCAGATGCGGCCGGACCGTCGCCAGCAGCCGCTCCCCGCGGTGAGTGAGCGAAAGCCCCCGGCCCTGGCGCACGAAGAGCGGCGCGTCGAGCGCGTCCGTGAGCCGCCGCAGCGCTGCGCTCACCGCGGGCTGCGTCAGATAGAGCCGCGCCGCCGCCTGCGTCACGCTCCCGGCCTCGGCCACCACCACGAACACGCGCAGCAGGTTCAGGTCGAGGTTCAATTCATAAGTTTCGCTCATGGAGAATATTGAATCGATTCACTGGTTGGATGCAAGCGCCGTCCTTATCGTCGGCAGCCAGGAGGACGAAGCATGGCGAGCAAGATTCGACTGGGGGCCACGGGGCCCGAAGTGTTCCCGATCGCGCTGGGCTGCATGGGCATGTCGGGCATGTACGGCGAGAGCCGCGACGAGGAGGGAATCGCGACGATCCACGCCGCCATCGAGCGCGGCGTGACGCTGCTCGACACCGGCGACTTTTATGGCATGGGCCACAACGAGCTGCTCATCCGTCGTGCCATCGAAGGCAAGCGCGACCGCGTGCAGCTCTCGGTGAAGTTCGGCGCGCTGCGCGGGCCGGACGGCTCGTGGACGGGGTTCGACGGCCGGCCCGAGGCCGTGAAGAACTTCGCCGCGTACAGCCTGCAGCGGCTCGGCGTGGAGGTGATCGACATCTACCGCCCGGGGCGGCTCGATCCCAGGGTACCGATCGAAGAGACGGTGGGCGCCATCGCCGAGCTCGTGCAGAAGGGCTACGTGAGACACATCGGTCTGTCGGAGGTGGGCGCGGAGACCGTCCGGCGGGCGCACGCGGTGCATCCCATCGCCGACCTGCAGATCGAGTACTCCCTCTTGAGCCGCGGCCCCGAGGACCGCATCTTCCCGACGCTCGAGGCGCTCGGGGTCGGCGCCACGCTCTACAGCGTGCTCGGGCGCGGCCTGCTCGGCGGCCGCAAGCCGACCGGGCCGGGCGACTTTCGCGCCTGGCTGCCGCGCTTCGCCGGCGAGAACGGCGACGCGAACGCCGCGCTCGTGCGGACGTTCGCGGCCTTCGCGGCGGCGCAGGGCATGACGCCCGGTCAGCTCGCCATCGCGTGGGCGCGGGCGCGGCAGCCGGGCTTCGTGCCCGTCGTCGGCGCGCGCACCGTCGCCCAACTCGAGGACGCGCTCGGCGCGCTCGAGCGACCGCTCGCGCCCGACGCGCTCGCCGCGCTCGAGCGCCTCGTGCCCCGCGACGCCGCGGCCGGCACGCGCTACGCCGCCGCGCAGATGGCCCACCTCGACAGCGAGCGCTGAGCCTCCACATCCGTCGCGGCAGGCGCGCCGTCCGCTCGACGCGCGCGTCGACCCGCCGTCAGCGGGCGTACACCTCGTCGAACTGCCCGCGCGATGTCGAGCCGCACTTCGGGCAGGCGTTGTCTCCGCACTCCTTGCAGTACTTCTGGCTGCACTTCCCGCACGTGTAGACGGGGAAGTGCGAGCCGCCGAACGTCGACTTCTTCAGCGTCCGGCCGCATTTCGGACAAGCGCTCAGGTGTGCCATGATGTCTCGCTCCCGCGTGGTCGTTGCCTGCCGGGACGCCGCCGGGCGCCCCGCCCGTCTCGCATCCTGGCATGCGTGGGAGCGCATGTCACGCGCCGCTTCGAGGGGACAGGCGATGAGGCAGGGCGTCAGCGCGCGGCGCGAATGACGTTCCGGCCGACGTCGACGTAGACGAGGTGGATCGCGCCTTCGGGCGACACGGCGATGCGGCACCGACTCGTCGCCTGGCGTTCGACCGGCGCCTCGCGCCAGCGTGCGCCGTCGCGGCGCAGCAGCAGCAGACCGCGAGCCGTGCCGACGCAGACGACGGGCGCTCCGGCGGCGTCGGCGGCGACGTCGAAGTCGGCGCCGAAGATGGCATCGGCCAGGACGCGCTCCGTCCGCCACACGTTCGCGACGCGGCGCGTCCACGCGAGCTCGTTGGCTTCGTTGGCATGGACGAGCACCGGGCCCTCGGCGGTGACCGCGAGGCGGGGCGGCTGGCTCGCGCGCGCGTGGTCGGCGATGGCGACCTGCCAGGCGTCGCCGCGCGTCGCATGGCCCACGGCGCCGCCGGCGAAGTTCCGCCACGTCACGTGCGGGACGGCGCCGTCGAAGACCAGGTGCGGCGCCTGGGCCCGGACGTCGGTCACCTGGACGGGCGCGAAGTCGACCAGCGGGCCGCACCACAGCCGGTTGTTCTCGTAGCAGCCGTGCACTGCGCCGCGGTCGTCGGTGGCCAGGGTCGGTCCGCGGGGGAGGTCGAGGCCCGAGTCGCGGCGGCTGCCGAGCTCGGCCCAGCCCGCGCCGTCGCGGCGCACGAAGCGGAGCTCGCCCGCCGAGACGCCCTCGGGCGGCGCGGGCGTGAACCAGCTGTAGGCGACATAGGGCGTCTCGCCGGCGAAGGCGAGCGCGACGTCCGGCGCGAACGCCACCTCGGGGGCGAGCGGCGCCACCTCCGCGGCGTCCCACTCGCCGGAGGCCGGGTCGAGGCGGGCGAGCCGGACGCGCTCGCGCGTGCCGAGGACCACGTGCGGGCGGCCGGCGCCGTCGAGGGCCAGGGCGAAGCTCGCGGCGGGCGCGACGTCGCCGAAGCGCCAGGGGCAGCAGCCCTCGGCGCACACGTGGAAGCCTTCGCGGCACGCCGTGGCGAGGCAGCGTCGGCCGACGCAGTCCGCCTGCGCGACGCCCTCGCTCGGGCACACGGTGCACGCGCCGTCGCAGAGTCGCGCACCGTCCTCGCAGGCGACGGCGACGCAGCGGTCGCCGGCGCAGGCGACCTCCGTGGCGGGCTCGCCGGGGCACTCGGCGCACTGCCCGCCGCACATCGCGCGTCCCGCCGCGCACCGGACGCCGCACTCGCCGCCGCCGCACGTCGCCGTGCCGCCGGCTGGCGCCTCGCAAGCGTGACCGCAGTCGCCGCAGTGGGCGGGATCGGCGTCGGTGTCGACGCACGCGCCGCCGCACGTCGTGCGGGCGCTCGCGAGGCAGGGATCGCCGCAGCCGCCGTCCACGCAGACCGGGGCCCCACCCTCGGCGCCGGGGCAGGCGCGGTCGCAGCCGCCGCAGTGTGCGGCGTCGGCGCCCGTGTCGACGCAGCCCCCGCCGCAACGCATGAGCCCGTCCGCGCAGGCGCACTGCCGGTCGCGGCAGACACCGTCGCAGGCGGCGCGGCAGGCCCCGCAGTGCCGGGCCTCGTTCAGGTCGGTGCAGCGGCCGGCGCAGGCGACGCCGCCGGCCGCGTCGCAGTGCAGCGCGATCTGCAGCGTCTCGGTGACGCGGTTGCCGGCCTGGTCGAAGAACACCGCCACGAAGTCTCGCGTCGCCTCGCCCTCGAACTCGATGGGACGGACCGCGTGGATGGCATCCCAGCCGAGCGCCATCTGGTACGCGCCTGCCTCGCCAGCGGCGACGAAGGCGCCGTACGCGGCGCCGCCCGCGTCCTCGAGCAGGCCGCCGACGAGGTCGGCGACCCCGTCGGGATCGGTGACCACCGCCGAGAAGGTGATCTGCTCGCCGTCGGTCAGGCGGCGGGTGTTCACGTTGAAGGTGAGGATGCGCGGCGGCGCGCCGCAGTCGGCGCCCTCGCACGCCCGCACCTCGCAGGCGCCGGCGCTGCAGACGCGCCCCATCGCGCAGGCGCAGTCGGCGGCGCAGGTCGCGCAGTCCTCGCCGCGGGCGCAGTGGCCGTCGCCGCAGCATGCGCCGCAGTCCGCCGGGCAGGTGCCGCAGTCCTCGTCGTCGCCGCAGGCGCCGTCGCCGCACGCCGCCGGCGGCGCCGCGCACTGCCCCGCCTGGTCGCAGACCTCGGCGGCGGCGCACGACCCGCAGGTCGCGCCGCAGCCATCCGCGCCGCACGCGCGGCCGACGCAGTCGGGCACGCAGCCGACGTCGCCGTCGGCCCCGACGCCGCCGTCGGTCTCGACGACTCCGCCGTCGCAGGCGCAGCGCGCCTCGCCGTCGGCGCCGCACACGCGGACGCCGCGGGCGCCGTCCTCGCAGTCGCACGCGGTCGTTCCGCCTTCGACGCAGCCGCCGCCGCCATCGCCGCCGCCCGAGTCGCAGCCGACGACCACCAACACAAACCAGAGAGGGAGCCTGTTCATCGGCGAGAGGTTAGCCGCATCGGGGTGACGGCGACAAAGGGACGAGCAGCGGGGGCGGGGAGCGGGGCGCGGCGCTCGACGGCGGGATCAGTAGGGGATGTCGGCGCCGAACACGCGCACGCTCGTCCGCGTGACGTTGCCGTTCGCGTCGGTCACCGTCAGCGTCAGCGTGTGGAACACGCCGGTGCGCAGGCGGACGGTGGCGCTGCGGCCGCGGGCGATCTCGACGGGCGCGCGGCCGTCGATGGTGTCCGTCCAGACGACCGACGCGTCGGGGACGGCGCCGTCTTCGGCGTCGCGGGCCTCGCCGCGCAGCTCGACCTCGGCGTAGGTCCCGTCGCGCATGTACAGGTCGCCCCACACGATGCTGCTGTCGGCGGGCGCGAGGATGCGCGCCTCGGGGGGGCGGTTGGCCGGGTTGGCGATGGTGCGGATGTTGCGTCGCACCTCGACCTCGCCGCCCTCGTACGTCGCGACGAGGATGAGCGTGTGCGCGCCGAGCGCGAGGCGGTCGCCCGGGATCTCGGCGCGGTGGCCGCGGGCCACGGGCGCGCCGCCGCGGGCGTCGACGTACCAGGCGAGGCTGGCGTCGGGCAGCGGGGGCATGCGGCCGAAGTCGCTCGAGTTGGCGTCGAGGAAGACGCGCTGGCTCACCGGGATGGCGGCGCCCTCGGCGGGCGAGACGATGGACACCGGCGGAGCGGCCACGCCGACGTCGATGGTGACGTGGTCGCTGACGCGCCAGCCGCGGCTGTCGCGCACGGTGGCGGTGATCACGTGGCGACCGATCGAGAGGCGCGGCACGAGGACGGTGACCCCGCGGCCGAGCGCGCCGTCGCGGTCGCTGCGCCACTCGGGCGTGAGGACGCCGTCCTCCTCGTCGTGGGCGAGGCCGGTGAGGGCGAGGGCGCGGCCGTCGCGCAGCCAGCGGTCTCCGTCCACCGGGTTGTTGATCCGGACGAAGGGCGGCGCGTCGCCGCCGAGCGCCGCGCGGACGGCGCCGTGGCAGTCGACCTTGTTGCGCGCGTCGTTGCCGAGGCCGCGGGTGCGGACGCTGCTCTGGATCAGGCGCTCCACGCCGCTGGCGTCGAGGCGCGGGTTGGCGGCCCAGGTGAGCGCGGCGCAGCCGGCGACGAACGGCGACGAGTAGCTGGTGCCGCTCCGCGTGACGGCCTGGTTCGGCGGGCCGCTGCCATCCGCGTTCGGCAGGATCGTCCAGACGGTGTAGGGACCGAACACATCGACCGTGCCGCCGCCGGCCTCGGTGCCATAGGCGGAGTTCTCGTCGCGGTCGTTGCTGTCCCAGGCGAGGCCGCCGACGCACATCACGCTGTTGAGCTCGCAGGGCACGACGCCGACCGACTCCCAGCAGCCGAACGGCCAGAGGCAGTCGCGGCGGTCCACGTCGCGGCCATTGTTGCCGGCCGACGCCACGGTCAGCACACCGGCCGCGCGCAGGCCCATCGAGACGAGGTCGAGCGCGGGGCAGGCGAAGGCGCAGGGGACCGCCGGGATGTCCGCCGAGGCGCTGATGTTGAGGATGCGCGGTCCCGCGCCGGCCGCCGCGGGCAGCGTCGAGACGGCGAAGCGGATGTATTCGAAGAAGTCGGGCGCAGGCGTCTGGATGAGGATGGGATCCGCGACGAGGCCGCCCGAGCCGGCGATGCCATAGCCGTTGTCGGGCACGGCGGCGGCGGTGGCGGCGACGGTGGTGCCGTGCCAGGGGCACGGGTTGCCGCCCGAGCAGTCATAGCTGTTGGGGCGGCCGAACGCGCCGGCGGGGAAGATGCGCGCGGTCGGCAGGTCCGGGTTGGCGACGAAGCCGCCGTCGATCACGGCGATGCTCACGCGGTTGGCGTCGCGGCCGCTGGCCTCGAGCAGGCGCCAGGCCTCGGCGACGCCGAAATCCTGAGTGGATCCGCGGGAGAGGAACGGCCAGCCGAACGCGTCGGGCGTGTAGCCGCCGGGGCCGGCGGGCGCCTCGGCCGTGGAGCGGCCCCACACGTCGTCGCCCTCGAGCAGCCAGTTGGCGGCGACGGTCAGCCCGTCCTCGACCGTGGCCTTGGCCGCGACGGTGAGCAGGCGCAGGCCCTCTTCGCTCGACACCTCGTGGGCGCCGCGGCCGAGGCGGTCCGCCTTGCGCGCGAGCGCGGGCAGCTCCGCGGGATCGGCGGCCGCCGCGTCGACGCGCACGAGGTAGAACGGGCCGGCGTTCGGCGCGCCGAGGTCGGTCAGGTCGAGCTTGCCGACGACCTGCCCGTTCCAGCGGGCGAGGAAGGCATCGAGCTGGCCCTGGGTGGCCCCGGCGAGCACGACCTCGTCGGCGATGAAGTCGGCGCTGCCGGCCTCGGGGCCGATGATGCGCGCGACGGGGCGCTGGCGCTGGTTGCCGTCGACGACGACGTCGCGGGCCGGGCGCAGCTGCGGATTGACGGCGAACGAGATGCGGAGCGGGCCCTCCGCGCAGACGTCGCCGATGCCGTCGTCGTCGCTGTCGGCCTGGTCCGGGTTGGGCAGGAGCGAGCAGTTGTCGACGAGGTCGGGCACCTGGTCCTGGTCGCGGTCGGCGTCGCAGTCGCCCTCCCCCTTCTCGACGTGGATGGGAAACTCGAGCGACGCCGGCTCGCCGGACGGCCCCTGCACCGAGACGCGCAGCGTGTAGTCGCCGGCATCCTGGGTGCCGAACTGGGCGACGCCGTCCGCGCCGCGCAGGCGCCCCGTCGCGCCTTCGGGCGACGAGACGATCTCCCACGTGTAGTCGAGCGGCTGCCCGTCGGGGTCGGTCGCGGGGGCGAAGATGCTGACGGCGCGGCAGGTCTGCGTGAACTTGCTGGGCACGACGCGCAGATCGGTGATGACCGGCGCGCGGTCGACGCCGACGACGACGTCGAGGCCGCCGGTGCCGTCGCTGGTGCACGGGACGAGCAGCACGATCTCGTTCGTGGCGCCGGCGCGGACCTCCGCCTCGGCCGACGCGGGGCGGCACATCTCACTCGGCTCGCCCCGGTCGTCGAGCGCCGTGGCGACCGCCCGGTAGGTGCCCGGCGGCAGCGCCATCAACACATCGCCGCCCATCGTGACGTCGCCGGTGCCCGGGATGGGCTGGCGCTCCGGGGTCAGCGTGCGGCTCTCGACGACGAGCGCGCCGTCGTACACGTCGAGGCGGATGCCTCCGATCGAGACGTCGTCGGGGAGGCGCAGGTTCGCCTCGAGCGTCCCGGTGGCGGGCGACTCATCCGTGCTCGTTGTGGGATCACATGCCATCAGTGCGATGGCGCCGAGCGCAATGCGACCTTTCGTGCGCATGACACACTCCTGCGTGGGTGGTGCGAGACGCCGTGAGTGGCGTCGTCGGCGGCCCTTTACGCAGGCGGGTCTCCGTCCTTTTTTCGGCGCGCGTTTTTCTCTTCAGGCCGCGGAGGCGCTCAGGAAGGCGTGGGCGAGCTGCCGGATCTTGTGCTGCCAGTTGTAGACGACCTGCAGGTTCACGCCGAGCAGGTCGGCGACCTCGGCGGGCGAGCACTGGTCGGTGTAGAGGTAGCGCATGACGAGGCGGCCGCGCTCCGGGAGCTGCTGTTCGAGGTGGTCGGACAGGCTGCGGGCGAGGTCTCGGCCGATGGCTTCGGCCTCGACGTCGTGCGCCGCCGGCGCGTCGACGTCGTCGAGGTCGACGGCGCGCAGACCGCTGCCGCGCTTGCCGGCGGTCTCCTGGCGGACGCGGCCCCAGAGCTCGCGCTTCGTGACGAGCCCGACGTAGCCCTCGAGCGTCATGCCGCGCGCCGGGTCCCAGGCGAGCAACAGACGGCCGCCGTCCTTGATGAGCGCGAGCCACACGTCCTGCACGAGGTCGTCGGCGCCGTGCGGTCCGATGCGGCGGCCGGGGCGCGCGGCGAGGAAGACGTCGGTGCGCGCCTTGATCACGGGGACGAGGCGGCGGACGAGCGCCCGCAGCGAGCCGCCGTCGCCGCCGAGCGCGCGGCGGACGAAGGCGAGCGGGTCGTCGGCGGCGAGGAGCGCCGCCGCGAGGACGGCGAGGAGCGCGAACAGCATCAGCGCCGGACGACGTTCAGGGCCGAGTAGTCGCGTACGTAGGTGAGGCTCGAGGTCGTCGAGAGCTCGGTGATCAGCGTGCCCTGGCCGCCGAAGCAGCCGCCGGGGATCGGCGCGAGCGACGTGCGCGAGCCGGCGATGCCCGTGATCTTGATGATCGCGCCGGGGCGCCACGTGCGGAGGTCCGTGAGCGCGGGTGCGACGCCGGGGGCGGCGAGCGTCAGGGTCGAGGAGACCCCCGCGCTGTTCTTGGTGAGCAGCCATGCGCCGCGGAAGCGCGTCGTCGTGGGCAGCGACGTGTTGAGCCGCAGGTACAGGTCGAGGCTGCCGCCGCTGTTGCAGAAGATGTAGCAATCCGGACAACCGGGCAGCGCCGGCTGCGGTCCCAGGTGTCCCACGGAGTAGCGGTCGAACACGGGCCCCGCTTCGCTCGTGAGGTACGGGCATCGCGCCGGATCGGCTCCGTGGCAGTCGGGCGCGGCGAGCGGCGCGACGTCGATCGGCGAGACGTCGTCGGCCCGGCAGGCCGGCGCCGCGAGCGGGTCCGCCTCGAGCTCGGTGGGGAACGGCTGAAGCTCCGGGCAGGGCTGGAACGAGCACGTGTCGAGCTCGACGTCGCAGTCGCCGCCGGCCCGGACGCACGCCACGAGCGGCGCGCAGGCGCGCAGCGCGGTCAGCGCGCGGCACAGCGACACGCGCTGCACGCTCGCGCCCCCGATGCCCGGACGGCCGAGCGGCGTGGCGGTGAGGCCGATCAGCCGGGCCAGCGTGTCGCCCTCGAGCGGCGCGCCGAGGCGCTCGATCGCCTCCGCCTGCACCAGCGCGGCGACGCCGCTCGTCAGCGCCGCCGCCACCGACGTCCCGGAGACGGTCATCGGCAGCCGCACGAGGTCGGGCGCGTCCGTGTCGGCCGGACCGCAGGCGGGGAGCGCCGCCGGCGCGGGCGCGACCCGGTCGCTCCACGCGATCACGTTCTGGCCGGGCGCGACGAGCGGCGGCTCGGCGTCGACGGAGAGCGTCGAGGGCGCATCGTCGGCGTCGACGGCGCCCACCGCGAGCGCGAGCGGGCCCGGACGGCGACCCCAGGGGCAGGCGCCGGCGGTGTCGAGACCCCACTGGCCGGGGAAGAACCAGCGCGGCGACGGTCCGCCGGGCGCGCAGGTCGTCGCCGCGGCCGCGTCGACGGCGAACCCGCTCCCGAACATGCCCGCGCCGACGGCGTGGCCGCCGGGGCGATTGCCCGCCGCGGCGACGGAGAGCACGGGGCGGCCCAGCCACTCCGCGGCGTGGGCGAGCGCGTAGCGCACCTCCTCGCCGATGCCGTCCTCGAGCACCTGGCAGGCGGGCGCCTTGGGGTCGCCGGCCCAGAGGACGCGCGGCAGCGAGAGCTCGGGCGGCCAGCCGAGGCTGAGGTTGACGATGAGCGGCTGCCCGCTGTCGCCGAGCGAGCGCATCCCGCGCTCGAGGGCGCGCGCGAGCACCGTGGGCGTGCTCTGGCCCGACGCGTCGAACACCGGGAGCGAGACGAGGCGACCGGCGCCCGGAGGGACGAGCTGGCGCAGCAGCAGGGCCATCGCCGTGCCGTGGTGGACGGAGGCCCCCGGCGCGGCGCCGAGCGTCTCGACCTCGAGCGCCGCGGCGACCCCGGGCTCGACGCCGGTGTCGACGAGCAGCACGTCGGCGGCGGCGAACGCCGGCGGGTCGACGACCTCGGCGCCCGCCCGGATCAGGTGCCACCGGCGCAGCAGGGGGCCGGCGTCGACGACCGGACCGGCGGCGCCCTCGACCGCCTGCGGGCCGAAGCCGCACACGCGCCCGACCCGGATGCGGCGGCCGTTGAGCTCGCCGGCCCTGCCCGTGAGCGCGACGTAGGCGTCTTCGGAGTCGTCGGCGATCGTGCCCACCGCCTCGCAGAGGAACGCCGCGTCGACGTGCAGCGTCTCGTCGCCCGGCGCCGGACGGTCGAACCACTCGCCGACGTTCGGCTCGACCGCGCGCGTGAGGAGCGCCGCGAGCTGCTCGTCGAAGGTGTCGGCGGCGAGGACCTCGGCGGGCCACTCGTCCTCGGCGAAGTGCACGAAGAAGCGGTCGTTGCGGCAGACGTCGAGCAGCGGGAGCGCCGGCGCGGGGAACTGGCCGTCGACGCCGCCGATGCGCGGATCCTCCCGGCGCTGGACGAAGCGCACCTCGTAGAAGCGCTGGTGCCCGTCGCCGGCCTCCGGTGAGAGCACCGGCTCGACGACGGCCTCGACGGACGGCCCCGGGTCGGGCGGCTCGCCGTCGCCCTCGTCGCGTCCGCCCCCGCGGAGCCACTCGCAGCCACCCAGCGCCAGCGCGGCGCACAACAGTCCCACCGCCCGCGTCATCGGGGCACCTCCGCGTCGGGAACGTCCCGCAAGTATTCGACTTTCGCCTCGAGCCACCGCACGCCGGGCGCCGCCTCGGGCGCGCGGCCGGAGAGGTCCCGCAGCGCCGCCGGTTCGCTCGCCAGGGCGACGTGCAGCGTACGCGGCCCCGGCGTCTCGCCGAAGAGGTCGCGTGCGACCCCCTCCACGCGCAGCGCGCCGCCGCCGCCGCGCTGCACGCTCGCCTCGACGGCCTGGAGCGGACCGCCGGGCACCGAGACGAACACCGCGACCGACGGCGCCTCGCCGCGCAGCTCGGCCGCTGGCGCCAGATCGATCCGCACGCGGCTGTCGGGCAGGAAGCGGAGGGACGCCGGACGGTCGCTGCGGCTCTCGCGCAGACCTCCGCTGACGGTGAGCCCGTACTCGGGCGGAAGCGGTCGGTCGGCGACGTCGGGCCCGACGAGCACGATCGCCGCCGCCGCGGCCGCGGCGAGCAGGCCGCCCACCACGGCGTACGGCCAGCGGCGCCGGCGCAGGACGGCGCCCTCGGCGCGGGTGAGCATCGCGTCGGGGACGGGCCGCGCCAGCGCGCGCAGGACGGCGCGACACTCGGCGCACCGCGCCAGGTGCGCCTCGAGGCGGGCGGCGGCGTCGGGCGAAAGCGTGCCCGCCCGCAGCGCGACGAGCTCGCCGTCGTCGCCGTGCGGCTCGTCCGGCGGCGGCGCGCGTGTCGGCAACCCGGCCAGCACGCGGTCGATGCCGTCGGGATCGGGCGGGTCGGCAGTCATCGGCGTTCCGCTCCTACCTCTTCTTTCGCTTCGTACGCAAGGCGCCCGGCGATCCTTTTCAGGGTCGGCCGAAGAGGTGGAACGCGCTCCAGACGGGTTCGCCGGCGGCGTGGGTCTCGGCGACGGCCTGCCGGAAGGCGGGGCCGGGCCGCTCCGTGCCGCCGGCGGCGTAGAACCGCGCGACGAACCGGCGCGCCTGGTCGTCGGGGACCTCGCGATCGGTCGCGACGACGGCGCGGGCGCCGGCGACGAGGAAGGCCGCGGGGAGCCCGAGCGACTCGACACGGCTGAGCGCGGCGGCGCGGCCCGTCTCGCAGCCGCTGAGCACGACCACGCCGAGCGGCAGGCGCGCCACGAGGACGTCGGCGAGCGTCAGGCGCTCGTCGCCGGCGAGGCGCAGGTGCGCGTCCCAGGGCTGCCCGGGGTCGAGCACCCCGTGACCGGCGAAGTGGAAGACCCGCGCCCCGGTGGCCTGCTCGAGCACGCGCGCCCGGGTGGCGTCGGCGCCGGAGAGCAGCCGGGCGCCGGTCAGGCGCTCCGTGACGTCGCGCCCCTCGAGGCGGGCGTGCGGCAGGTCGAAGCCGGGATCGGCCACGACGAGCGGCGCGCCGGGCGCCGCCGTGCCCGGACGCAGGAGGAGCGCCGCGTGCGGCAGATGGCTCACGGACAAGCGCGCGGCCAGCGGCACCCCGCCGACGCCGGGCGCCGCGCCGAGGGTCGCCGCCTCCGGCAGCAGGCCGTCGACGACGTAGAGGTGCGCGAGGCCGTCCGTGCGCGATGCCCAGGGCGCGAGCGGGGCGTCGGGCGCGACGAACGCGTGCTCGACGCGGCCCCCCTGCACCCAGAACCCGACGTGTCGCTCGCCGATCCGCCCGAACTCGACGAGCGCCTCGTCCGGGCCGAGCGCGCGCCCGAGCGCGCCGACGTCGACGGCTGCCGAGGGGGCGGGCGCCGTCGACTCGAGGAACACCAGGGCCTCGTCGAGCGACCGCGCCGCCTCGCTCCGCGCCGCCTCCACCCTCGCCTCCACCGCCTCGCGGGCGCTCCCGGCGGAGAGCCCGGCCTCGCGCTCGAGGGCCTCCCAGGCGTCGCGGCGCGCGAGGTAGGCCGTGGACAGGGCGGACCAGCGCGCCGCCCGGGCGTCGTCGAGACCCGAGGCCAGCAGCGGGCGCTCCACGGTGCGGACGGTCCGCGACAGCGAGGCGTCCACCGTCGCGAAGGCGCCGGCGACGTCCCCCCGCTCGAGCAGGAGCGCGACGGTGTCCTGGACGAGGCCGCGCCGGTCGGCGAAGAACGAGGCGCGCGCGCGGTGGACGCCGGTCCGGCGCCCGAGGCGGTCGAGCTCGGCGAGCGCCCGCCGGAACGCGTCCAGGGCGCGCGCCGCCTGCCCGTCCGCGCGCAGGGCGCGGCCGATGCCGTACCAGGCGCGCCACGTGGCGTCGGACGCGTCGCTGTCGAGGGCGAGGACCGTCTCGAAGCGGTCGCGCGCATGCTTCGTCTCGCCCCCGGCCAGGAGCAGCTCGGCGCCGAGCGCCAGCGCGAAGAGCCGCGAGCTGCGGTCGGCGCGGTCGTTCAGCGACTCGAACGAGGCGAGCCAGCGCCGCGCTTCTTCGACGTCGCCCGCCAGGCGCGCCGCTTCGGCGAGGTTGACGATCGTCTCGGCCTCCGTGAGCCGATCCTTCGCGGCGCGCGCGCGCTCGAGCACCGACTCGAGGCGCCCCCGGACGCCCGGCCAGTCCGCGGGCATCGCGCCCTCGGCCATGGCGCGCATCTCGATCCAGCAGCGGTTGAACAGGAACCGCGCGTGGGTGGCCGGATCCTCGACGCCGGCCGCTCCCTCGCGCTGAAGCTCGCCGATGAGCCGCAGCGCGTCCAGGTGGCGCCCGAGCTCCTGGTACAGGTCGGCGAGGATCTCGGTGAACATCACCCGGTCGGCGTCGGCGCCGGTCTCGGTGGCGAGGCGGACCGCGCGCTCGAGCCTCAGCGAAGCCTCGCGGTAGTCCCCCAGCTTCTGCGCGAGGAGGCCGGCGTAGTAGTCCTGGCGGGCGCGGCCGCGCGGGTCGTCGAGACCGGCCTCCACGGGCTCGGCCCGGGCCAGCAGCTGGCGCGCCGTCGCGAGCTGGCGACGCATGAGCGCGGTGTAGGCCGCGGCTCTCAGGCGCCGGCTCTCCTCGGACGGCACGCTCGCGGCGCGCGCCGCGTCCGCCGCCGCCGCCCACGCCTCGGTCGCCCGCTCGCCCGCGTCCAGCGCCCAGAGCAGCCGCGCCCGCTCCGCCAGCGCCCAGTGCCGCGCCTCGGCGTCCATCGCCGGCAGCGCCGTGTCGAGCGCCTGGAGCGCCTCCCTCGACTTCTTCGCGCGCCGCAGCCCGGCGATCGGCGCGAGCGCCGGCAGCGTCTCGGGCGCGGCCGCCCATCGCACCGGCCACGTCTTCAGCACGCGCCCGCCGGCGAGCACGCGCAGCGTGCCGGCGCCCGGCGGCGGCGCCGCGCCCCGTGCGCGGAGAAACGTCCACTTTCCGCGCACTTCCGCGTCGAACGGCGCGACGGGATCGAGCGCGAGGCGGGTCGCCGCGCCCTCGACGCGCACCACCGGCATCGACTCGGCGTCGAACACCGGGACGAGCGTCCCGCCCTCGTCGCGCAGCGCGCGGTGCCCGAGCAGCACCATGTCCGGCGGCGGCGCCGACACGGCCGCGTCCGGCGCCGCCGCCCGCTCGGGCGTGCACGCCGCGCAGCACAGCAGCGCCAGCACGAGGAGTCGCATCGCGTCATCCGTACGCGACGCCGCCCGCGCGGTCGAGTTCCACGGCACCCCGTGGCGCCATGGCCGCCATGGAGGCGAGCGAATTCGACATCGCGACGAAGCGATTCGCCCACCGCGCCAAGGATGTCGAAGACATCCGCCTCCTCGAGAGCATCCGCCGGGCGTTCGGCGAATGACCGACGACCGCCGCGCCCGCATCGAAGCCGACGCCAACCGCGTGCTCTCGCCCGAAGAGTTCGAGGCCGCGCTCGCCGTCCCGCCGACGCCCGAAGAGGAGGCGCAGCGCCTCGAGCTCATCCGCTGGTTCGTGCGGCGCTACCCGAGGCGAAGCCGCAGACTCTGCGGCGGCGAGCCTCCCCGTCAGGGCCCGGCCGCCCGCCTCGCCTACGCCCGCCGTGCCGCGGCTCGAATCTGGCGTCCCCGCTGAACGCGCTCCATCATGGGGGAATGGACGACGCCCTCGCCGCCTTCGCACGCGATCGGGGCCTGAGCCCCGACGACGCGCGCGCGCTGCGGGCGCTCGTCGAGGCGCTCGTCGCGAGCGGCGGCACCGACACCATGGCCATCGTCGACGAGTCGTCGCCCGACGCGACGATGAACGAGATTCAGCCGCCGGGCGCGATGCTCGGCCGGTACGAAGATCTCGGCCTCATCGGGCGCGGCGGCACCGGCGAAGTGCGGCGCGTGCGCGATCCGGACCTGCGCCGCGAGATGGCCATGAAGATCCTGCGGCCCGAGGCGGTCACCGGGCCGCACGTGCTGCGGCGGTTCCGCGGCGAGGCGCAGGCGACGGCGCAGCTGCAGCACCCCGGCATCGTCCCGGTGCACGAGATCGGCGTGCTCGACGACGGGCGCGTCTACTTCACCATGAAGGAGGTGCGCGGCCGCACGCTGCGCGACGTCGTGCGCGGCCTGCACGAGGCCTCCGCCGGCGACAGCTGGCGCCCGTCCGAGGACGGCTGGACGTTCCGCCGCGTGGTCGAGGCCTTCAAGAAGGTGTGCGAGGCGGTGGCCTACGCGCACACGCGCGGCGTCGTCCACCGCGACCTCAAGCCCGACAACGTCATGCTCGGCGCGTACGGCGAGGTGCTCGTCCTCGACTGGGGCATCGCGCGCATCGCCGGCACCGGCACGACCGGCCCCGGCGTCAACATCAGCCGTTCCGCCAGCGATCCGAGCATGACGCTGGCCGGCCGCGTGACCGGCACGCCCGCCTACATGGCGCCGGAGCAGGCCCGCGGCACGCGCGTCGACCAGCGCACGGACGTCTACGCGCTCGGCGCCATCCTGCACGAGCTGCTGTCGGGACGGCCGCCGTACGTGGGACCGTCGGCGATGAGCATCGTGATGCAGGTGCTCAACGGCCCGCCGACGCCGCTCGGCATGAACGCGCCGCGGCCGGACCGGCCGGGGCCGCCGCTCCCCGTCGAGCTGACGCGGCTGTCGGCGTGGTGCATGGCCGCCGATCCCGAGGCGCGCCCGCAGGCGGCCGACGTGCTGTGCGACGAGATCGGGGCGTGGCTCGACGGCGACAGCGGGCGCTCGCGCGCGCTCGATCTCGTCGCCGCGGCGGCGGCGATCGGGCCCGACGTCACGGCCCGGCGGGCGCGCGCCGCCGCGCTGCGCGCCGAGGCCGCCGCCGCGCTGGCGAAGCTGCCGCTGTGGGCGCCCGAGGCCGACAAGGCGCCGCTCTGGGCGCTCGAGGACGAGGCGGCGGACCTCGATCGCGAGGCGGATCTGCTCGATCTCGACGCCGAGACGCAGCTGCGCGGCGCGCTGACGCACGCGCCGGACCTGCCCGAGGCCCACGAGGCGCTCGCCGCCCGCCACCGCGCCGCCCACGCCGAGGCGGAGCGCGCGCGCGACCTGCGCGCCGCCGCCCGCAGCGAGGTGCTCCTGCGCCGCCACGTGGACGCCCTGCCGAGCGAGTCGCCGGCGCGCGCGCGCCACTCCGCCTGGCTGCTCGGCACGGGCGCGCTCACGCTCGTCACCGATCCGCCGGGCGCCGAGGCCGACCTGTACCGCTACGACGTCGAGGGGCGCCGCCTCGCGCCGCGCTTCGTGCGCGCGCTCGGCCGCACCCCGCTCTCGATGGTCACGTTGCCGCCGAGCAGCTACCTCGTCGTGCTGCGCGCCCCGGGCCGGCGCGAGGTGCGCTACCCGGTGCAGATCGGTCGCCTCGAGCACTGGGACGGCATCCCGCCCGGCGCGCGCGAGCCGTTCCCCATCCACCTGCCGCGGCTCGGCGCGCTCGACCCCGACGACTGCTACGTGCCCGCGGGGTGGTTCCAGTGCGGCGGCGACGCGCGCGCCGACTTCAGCCTGCCCGCCGGGCGCGTCTGGGTGCGCCCGTTCGTGATCCGGCGCTTCCCGGTGACGGTGGCGGAGTACCTCGACTTCCTCAACGGCCTCGTCGACGAGGGCCGCGAAGGCGAGGCGGTGATGTTCGCGCCGCGGGAGCGCGCCGGCGACGCCGACCACCGCAACGCGATCATCTTCGGCCGCGACGCGTCCGGGCACTTCCACCTGCGCCCCGACGCCGACGGCGACATGTGGGACCTCGGGTGGCCCATCTACATGGTCGACTGGTTCAGCGCCGTCGCCTGCGCCGCGTGGACGGCGGCCCAGACCGGCCGCCCGTGGCGTCTCGCCGCCGAGCTCGAGCGCGAGAAGGCGGCGCGCGGCGCCGACGGCCGGTGGTACCCGTGGGGCGACTTCGCCGATCCGACGTGGTGCTCGATGGGCGACAGCGCGCCGGGCCGCCGCTTCCCCGCCACCGTCGAGGACCACCCCGTCGATTGCAGCCCCTACGGCGTGCGCGGCCTCGCCGGCAACTCGAAGGACTGGTGCCTCGACCGCTGGAACGCCGCCGGCCCGCTCGTCGTCGAGGGCCACGCCATCGTCCCCGATGCCGTCGACGAGGCCGTCGCCTACCCCCAGGCGGCGCGCGCGGTGCGCGGCGGCTCGTGGCGCGCCCAGGCGAACAACATCCGCGCCGCCGCGCGCAGCAGCCTCGTCCCCAACTACCGCAATGTCTTCATCGGGGTGCGCCTCGCGCGCGGCTACCTCGGCGAGCGAGACGAATGGCCCTGACCCCCACCCTGCACCGCTTCACGATCGACCTCTCCGACGTGGACCGCGGCGTCTACGAGCGCCTCGACCTGCGCGTGGCGCAGCACCCGTCCGAGACCGTCGACTCGCTCGTCACGCGGGTGATCGCATACTGCCTCGAGCTCGAGGACGGCCTGCAGATGGGACCCGGCGTGTGTGTCGGCGATGAGCCCGCGCTGCACGTCCCGGATCCCATGGGTGGCACGCGCCTGTGGATCGACGTCGGCAGCCCCTCGCCCGAGCGCATCCATAAGGCGAGCAAGGCCAGCGGCCGGATGTGCATCTATACTTATAAGGACGTGGATGTGTTTCTGCGCAGCCTGCAGGGACACCGAATCCATCGCGCCGAACACATCGAGCTCGTGTCGATCCCGCGCTCGATCCTGTCGGTGCCCGTCGAGCGCCACAACGACTGGACGGTCGTGCACACCGAGGGCGCGCTGTACGTGACGGTGGGGAGCCGGACGTACGAGGGCGCGCTGCGGCGGCTGACGCTCGCGTAGCGTCAGCGGGTGTGGTGCGCCGTGTCGGCGCGCCGCTTCTCCATCGCGGCGGCAAGCCGCGCCTCTTCCTCCGCCGTGAGCGCGCGCGTGAACGGGGGCAGGCCCGGCCGCCGGAAGCCGGCGAAGAACGCGACGTTCTGCGGCTGCGCGTCGCGCAGCGCGTAGCCGCGGGGCGACGAGTACTCGAGCACCGGCATGTCGTCGGTGTTGAGCAGGTCGCCCTCGTCGACGCCCGGCTGCGCGTCGACGGCCTCGAGCGCGTCCTCGAGCGCCGGCCCGTGGAGCAGCAGATCGCCGAACAGCGGCAGCAGGTCGCCGGCCTCGCCCTCGGCCGCCACGATGCGGTCGTAGTCGAAGGTGGCGCGGTGCATCGACGCCGTCAGCAGGCCCTGCCCGCCCGACACCCACAGCTGCACGTGCGGAAACACCTCGCGCATCGACGCGATCACGCGCGCGATGTCGAGCCGCGAGATGTGATGGAACTGCACCCACTGCTGCAGCACGCCGCCCGGCGCGAGGCGGTCGCGCACCAGCTCGAAGAAGTCGGTGCTGTACAGGCTCGCCGCGCCCGCGAAGTAGATGCTCGTGATCTCGATGGTGACGAGGTCGTAGCGCTCCTCGGTCAGCAGCAGGTGGTTGCGCCCGTCGTTCATCAGCAGGCGCACGCGCGGATCGCGGTCGAGGACGCCGCCGTTCACGTGCGCGAAGTGCTCGCGCGCGGCGCGCACGATGCCCGGCGCGAGCTCCGCCACGTCGATCCGATCGAAGGGGTGCCGCGCGATCTCGTTCACCGTCACCCCGGTGCCGAGGCCGACGACCAGCGCCTTGCCGGTCTCTGGCGTCAGCAGCATCGGCACGTGGGCGAAGGCGCGCTGGGCGTCCATCTCCTGGGCGTCGTTCCCCTCGAACTTGCCGTTGGTCAGCAGCGTGCGCTTGGGACGCCCGTCCTTCTCGCGCGTCTCGATGACGGTCGTGAAGCCGCCGAGCGTGTCCTCGTGCTGGAAGAGCACGCGCTCCACGGTCCGCGCGCCGCCGAAGTACAGCCATTGGCTCGAGAAGAGCGAGCGCGCGCTCCAGTCGGGCAGGAAGGCCGCGGCGGCGACGATGGCGAAGCTGCCGGCGGCGTAGCGCGGTCGCACGCTCGCCACGAGGCGCGGCAGGGCGAAGGTCAGCCCGAGCAGCAGGCTCGCCCCGGCGAGCACGCGCAGCGCGTCCTGCGCGCCGATGGCCGGGATGAGCACGAAGCCGGCCGCCGTCGCGCCGGCGATGGCGCCGAGGGTGTTGGCGAACAGCAGCCGCCCCACCGAGTCGCCGAGCGTGGCGCGGTCGCGCGCGACGACCGAGAGCAGGAGCGGGAAGCCGACGCCGAGGAGGACCGCCGGCGGCAGCAGCACCAGCGCCACCGCGACGAGCTGCGTCCCCACGCGCAGGGCGAAGCCCGGGTCCAGCTTGCCGACGGCGGTGTAGAGCCAGGGCACGTACGGCCAGACGGGGAGCAGCGCGACCACGACCGCCGCCACCGCCAGCTGGAACAGGCCGAACGACTGCATCGCGTCGGCCCCGCGGGCGAGCAGCCGCGCCGCGATGCGCGCCCCCCATGCCAGGCCGCAGAGGAACACGAACAGCATCGAGCCGAAGGCATAGACGCTCGGACCGGCGAGCAGCGCGAGCAGATGGGTGAAGACCACCTCGTACATGAACGACAGGCAGCCGGAGAGGAAGGCGCCGACGAGGAGCAGGGCCGGCAGCGGGACGCGCGGCGCCCGCGGGCCGGCGGACGAGGGCTCCGGCGCCACGTCGCGCGCTACGAACAGGGTCACGGCGAAGATGCCGACGTCGACGAGCGCCACCGCGACGAGCGTGCCGTGCGCGCCCAGCTGCTCGAGCAGCACGAAGGTGGCGAGCAGCGTGCCGAACGCCGCGCCGAACGTGTTGACCGCGTACAACCGCGACACATGCTCGCCGAGCCCGGCGCGCCCGCGGGTGATGTGGCGGGCGAGCAGCGGCAGCGTCGCGCCCATCAGGCACGTCGGCACGAAGATCACCGCGAAGCACGCCACGAACCGGACGAGCGTCACCGTCGACAGGTCGAGGTCCCAGCGCTGGTGCAGGTCGACGTAGAACCCCGTCAGGACGTCGAGCAGCTTCGGCGCCACGAGGACGTACGCGCCCACGACGAGCTCGATGAAGCCGTAGACCAGCAGCGGGCGCCGCACGCGGTCGGCGACGCGCCCGAAGACCACCGCGCCGAGCGCCAGCCCGCCCATGAACGCGGCCAGCACGGTGCTGGTCGCGTAGGCGGTGCTGCCGAAGACGTGCTTCAGCAGCCGGCCGAAGACGACCTCGAAGACGAGGCCCGTGGCGCCCGAGAGGAAGAAGAGAACGGCGGGGACGACCAGCTCGCGTCGGCGCGTCGGCTCACTCAACGGGACCTGCTCCGGTGCGGGAAGGCCCCATGGAATCCGAGGGCGCGGCGGGGATCAACATCCACGCGGAGAATCGCAGGTGATCCGCCGCGATGGACCATGGGCTTCAGGCTTCCCAGTCGTCCATGGCGGTGATGCCGCCGTCGAGGAACGTCCACTCGATGCGCTGGTACGTGAACGCGATGTGCTCGCGCACGGCGTGCGACGCGTTCTCGGGGTACGCGTTGTTCAGCATCTCGGTGCGAATGGACGCGATCGACGCGTTGGTGAGCTTGATGCTGTAGTAGTGCGTCTCGACGCCGCGGTTCGCCGACGGCTTGAAGAACTTCAGCTCCCACTCGCTGATGTTCTCGTTGTTCACGAGGATGTTGGCGAGGATGGGCGAGGCACGGTCGACCTCCTTGGTGATCACGAGCGGGCGGTGCTGGCGCTTGCCCGTCGGCAGCCCCGACGACGCGTCGCGCGGCGAGACGATCTCGTGCGACATCGCGATCACCGGGTTGAGGTTCTCGCGACCACGCTGCGTGCTCGACCCGCGGACCTCGCCGGAGCGCTGGGCGCGCAGCTTCAGATAGGCGTTGAGCGCCATGGGGCGTCTCCCTCGATGGATCAGGTGAAGACGGCGAGCGCGGCCCGCAGCTCGTCGAGAACCTCGTCGCCGAACAGACGGCGCACCGCGTCCTCGTCGACCGCGTCGGGCGCGAAGGCGCCGCCGTCGCCGTAGACGCTGTCGACGCGCACCTCGGGCGCCTCGCCGAGCGCGAGCACCAGCTCGCGGCCGCCGGCGCCGCGCACCCAGCGCGTCGGGTACGCGACGCCGTCGGGGCCGGTCGTGTAGAGGCGCTCGACGTTTCCCGGGCGGCTGCCGTCGCGGCGCGGGACCACGCGCTCCGCGGGCGGCTCGCCCCCGAGGTCGACGCCCTCGTCTTCCGTCGGCTGGCACGCGGCCGCGGCGAGCGCCGCGCCGGCCAGCGCGAGGACCTGGCGTCGCGTCGGGTTCCACTCGGACATGCTCGCAGCGGTAACACGCGCGCGAGGCAGCGACAAGGCCCGCACACCGCGGCGCGGTCAGTCGCACGGCGCGCCGCCGGCGATCCACGCGCGGACGGCCTCGAGGCGGTCCTCGGACAGGCCGCCCGCCGGCGGCGGCATGGGCGTGCCGTCGATGCCCTCGGCGCCGGTGCGATTGGCGAGCAGCGACGAGGCGTCGGGGCGCCCCGCCTCCACGAGGAGGCGCGTCGCGTCCTGGGCGGAGGCCCGGCCGACCAGGGCACAGCTCGCCTCGGCCGTGGCGAGCGACAGGTCGAGCTGGGGCGTGGCCTCCCCGCGCGGGCGACGCCGGCGCCCGACGGACCGGTGCGGCGCGACGTCAGGGGTTGGAGACCTCCCGGTCGGCCCGCGCGGCCCAGGCCTTGGCCCCGATGGACTGGAAGAGGGCGCGCGCGGCGGCCCGGGCCTCCGCGTCGCCGCCCAGCTCCGCCAGCGTCAGCCGGGCGATCCCCTCCTCGAGGGGCATCCCCAGGCGTCGCGCTTCGTCCACCGCGCGCCGCACGTCGGCGAGCGCCCGAGGACGGGGATGGGCCCGGGCCCGGCAGCACCACCACCGCGCCCGCGCGAAGGGGAACACCCGGGCATACCGGCCGAGCTGGCGAACGGCCGCCCGCAGCTCCCGCGCCAGCGCTTCGTCGGCCGGGTGACGGCGGCGCAGCTCGAGCAGCACCTCGCAGGCCGAGGCGTGGCCTTCGAACACATACACCGCGACCGGATCGATGGCCTCGGCGGCGCGGTTCGTCAGGATCGCCTGCTCCCGGGCCGCCGCCGGCTCTCCGCAGATGAAAAGGCCCAGCGCCATCACGCCATGGCCCCAGACCTGCTCGGACCGCCCGATCGGCTGGCCGAGGTACGGCCGCAGCTCGTCGAGCAGCGGCCGGATGCGCGCCTCGTCGGCCAGCGGCAACAGACTCTCGAGCTGGTCGAGGATGCCCCACGCCTCGGCCTGGCGGTCCCCGTGGCGGCGGGCCGCCGTGTACAGGACGCCCTTGCCGAGCTGGATCCGCTCCTCGTAATGGCCCTGGTAGTGCAGCGGCGAACAGATGCCGCAGACCGCCTCGATCCAGCGGCGCTTGTCACCCATGGCATGCGCCAGTTCGATGGCCTCGCCGAGCGCTGCGGAGGCTTCGGCGAAGCGCCCCGTCGCCGTCCGGGTGAAGCCGGTGAAGAACCGGACGGGCTGGCGGGCTTGCAGGGCCTCGGGCCGGTCGGCCAGGGCGTTGGCCAGGGCGAGGTAGTGATCGGCCGCCCGGAAGAGCGGGACCATGGAGAGGATCCAGCCGAAGAGCACCTGGGCGCGGGCCAGCTCGGGGGACGGGCCCACCCGCTCCGCGATGTTCAGGGCGCGCAGGGCCGCGTGCAGGGTCTCCACCGGGGTGGCGAGGAAGAAGCAGGTCTCGACGATGCGCAGGCTCGCGCGCGCGGCCTTGCGGTGGCGCTCGTCGTCGGCAGGGGACAGGGCCGCGCCGGCCTTCGGGAACAGCCGGAGGCGGAGCTGACGCAGCAGTCCGCCGCCCAGATCGATCGCCGTCGCCAGCCGCCCCCGCGGGACCGGGAAGCCGAGCAGGCCGACCGCGCGCTCCAGGGCCTGGCGGCTCTCGGCGAGGCGCCCGGCCCCGAGCAGGGCCTCGCCGTACTGCAGGGCGTAGTGGGCCCGTCGATCGGCGGGGAGACCGTCGTGCGGCGCGATCGCCTCGATCCGTTGGAAGGCCCGGACCGCCTCCGCGTAGGCACCCTCGCGCAGCGCCTGGTCGCCGGCGGCCAAGAGCCAGGGGAGGGCGCGATCGGGGCGCTCCGCCTGCTCCCAGTGCGCGGCGAGCCTCGCCAGGGGCCGGGCGGAACCGTCCGCTGCTTCGATCGCCTCGGCCACCGCCTCGTGAAGCTGTCGTCGCTGCGCGAACAGCAACAGCTCGTAGGCCACCTCACGGGTCGTCTCGTGCCGATAGCGCCAGGCGTCGTCCCCCTCGGCGGCCTCGGGCTCGGTCAGCTCGGCCCGGACGAGCTCCTGGCAGTGCGCACGGAGCTGGGGCTTGTGCTCGGGGACGGGGTGGACCTGGTACAGGAGCGGCCAAGGGAAGGTGCGCCCGATGACGCTGGCCACCTTGATCATGAGCTGCCCGACCGGTTCGAGCCGGTCGATGCGCGCGAGGATCGCGGCCTGCACGCTGTCGGGGAGCCGCAGCTCGTCGCCCTCGATCAGCCGCGCCTGGCCGTCCACGACGGCGATGCGGCGGTCCTCGCGGAGCGTGCGGGCCAGCTCGGCGGTGAAGAAGGGGTTGCCGCCGGCACGTTGGTGGATCGCCTCGCCCAGGCGGGCCTCGGGCACCGCACCGAGCAGGCGGGCGAGCAGGTCTGCGGTGTCCTCGGGGCCGAGCGCCCCGAGCGTGATGCGGCGCGCGCCCTCGAGAACGGCGGGCGCCCGGCCCTCTTCGCTCGGGCGCCCGGCGAGGAGGATCAGGACCCCGGGGAGCTGCCGGGCCAGCTCGCGCAACAGACCGAGGCTGGCCGAGTCCAGCCAGTGGGCGTCGTCGAGGGCGATGAGCAGCGGGCGTGCCGTGGGGCCGCGGGTCGCGGCGCCGAGCAGGTGGACGAGCAGGTCTTGCGTGTTGAAGGCCCGCACCTCGCCGCTCATCTCGGCGGTGAGGTCGTTGTCGGGCAGGGAGAGGCCGAGGACCTCGGCCAGGAGGGGAAGCCGCTCCCGGGCCCACGGGTCGGCCGACAGGCGGGCGTTCAGGCGGTCGACGCGCGTATCGGCCTCGCTCGCCGCCTCGAGGCCGAGCAGGCCGGTGACCACCGGCCGCCACGCAAGGTAGGGCACCTCCCGGTCGAGGGCCTCGGCGCCGCCCGACAGGACGGTGACCCCCGCGGCGCGCGCCTCGCCGAGCAGCCGGCCCAGCAACACCGACTTGCCCTGCCCCGCCTCGCCCTCGATGAAGATCACGCCCCCGCGACCGGCCCGCAGGGCGTCGAGGGCCCCGCGGAGGAGGGTCAGCTCCGCGCCTCGCAGCGGGTCGTCGCCCCGGATCGGCGGCGCGCCCGGCCCGGTCGGCACGAACGCGGGCACCTCGGCGGCCTTGCCCTTCAGGCGGAGCATCCGGGGCGGCAGGAAGCCGACCTCCGCCCGGGTCGCCGCCGCCGTCGCCTCGTCGCAGAGCACGCCCTCGCCGGCGTGCTGCATCAGGCGGGCCGCGAGGTTCACGGTGTCGCCGATGACCGTGTATTCGCGCCGTCGTTCGCTGCCGACGACGCCGCAGAAGACCCGCCCCGTGGCGACGCCGATGCCGACCCGCCATCCCTGGGCGCGCAGGTCGCCTTCGAGCTCGATGGCGGCCCTCAGCGCCCGGGAGGGGTCGTCGGCGTGCGAGCGCGGCGGCAGGCCCATCGCCGCGAGGCAGAGCACGCCTTTCTCGTCCATCGTCAGCTTGTCGACGGCGCCCCCGGCCCTGTCCATGACCGCGCAGAGCGTCGCGAAGGCGCCCTCCAGTCGGCCGAGGTCCTCTCCCTCGCCCAGGTCCAGCCGCACGAAGAGGACGCTCACGCGTCGCAGCTCGCTGATCCACGCCGCGCCCGCGTCCAGTCGACCGCGCACGGCGGGCGGCAGGAAGGGGAGCAGCCGATCGGCACCCGCGAGCGCCGTGGGCGGGCGCGCGGCGGGCGGGGGGACCGGGCCGCGCAGCGCGAGCGCCGCCACGTCGCCTCCCGGCCGGGCCTCGCCCGACAGATCCGCGCCGAGCAGCGCGGCGGCTTCGGAGGAGAGCACCGTCTCGCCACGCCCCGCCAGGTGGCCCGCCCGCGCGACCTGGGCCAGCGGCGGGCCCAGCGGGAGGTGCTCCCAGCGCTGCCGCGAGCCGGCCAGGAGCATGACCTGGAACGAACCGGCGCCGATGCCGACGGTGAGCTGCAGGTCGACCCCGCAGGCCGCCGCCGCCTCGGTGGTCACCGCGTGCAGCGCCAGCCCGCAGGCCGTGGCCCTCCGGGCGCCCGCGACGGGGTCCTCGCCGGTCCACGTCGCGAGCAACGCGTCGCCCGCGAACTTGACCACCTCTCCTCCATCGGCCTCGATGCGCGCGATCAACGCCCCGAGCACCCCATTGAGCAGGGTGGTCAGCTCTTCGGCCCCGCGGGCGCCGCGTTGGGCCAGGGCCTCGGCCAGCGGCGTGAAGCCGGCGAGATCGGCCAGGAGCACCGCCCCTTCGTGGGTCATGGTGAGCGGCAGGCGCGCCGGCGACCCGGCCATCGCGTGCAGGACACCGGCGGGCAGGAAGGCGGCGATGGCGGGGAGGGGATGGGTCATGGTCTCGGGCGCGAGACAGTGTACACGACGCGTCGCCGGGGGCGGGTCAGCGCTTGCGCGGCGAGCGCCCCGTCACCGTCGTCCAGAACGTGTAGCCGAGCCACGTGAACGGCTCGGGGGGCATGTACGGCGGCCGCCGTTCGAAACAGGGCAGGTCGCGCCAGGCTTCGCCCTCGCCGGCGTACAGATCGGCGAGCACGCGCCCGGCGAGGTTCGCCAGCGTCACGCCGTGCCCGCTGTAGCCGAGCGCGTAGTACACGTTGCCGCGGACGCCGATCGTCGGCTGGCGGTCGAGCGTGAGGGCGACGGCGCCCGTCCAGCGATGCTCGATCGGCATGTCGGCCACGCCGGGCAGGTAGCGGCGCAGGCGACCGTGGACGGCGTCGTGGCCGCGCGTCCTCTCGGGGGGCCACGCGGCGCGCCCGCCGAAGCGATATGCGTAGGCGGCGTTGCAGCCGCCGCCGAACACGAGCCGCCCCGTCTCGGTCAGCGCCCCGAACGCGATGCGGTCGCTGTCGTCGCTGAAGGACGAGACGCGCCCCCAGCCGAGCGCGGCCCAGGTCGCCGCGTCGCGCTTCTCGGTCCCGATCATGTGGCAGTGCAGCGGCAGCACGCGCCCGCGGAAGTAGCCGAGCCGCGGCGTGTACGCGTTCGTCGCCAGCACGATCGCGTCGGCCTTCACCGTGCCGCCCGGCGTGTCGAGCTCGATCACCCGCCCCTCGCGCACGGCGAGCACCGGCGTGTTCTCGTACACGTCGACCCCGCGCTCGAGCAGGACGGGCCGCAGCCCGCGCAGGAACGCCGCGCCGTTCATGCGCCCCGCGCCGGGGTCGAGCACGCCGCCGACCGCCCCCGAGAGGTTCAGGCGCGACGCGAGCTCCCCGCCCGAGAGGTAGCGCAGCGGCACGCCCGCCGCCGCGTGCCGCTCCGCCCGCGCGTGCGCCGCCTCCGCCCCCTGCGCCGACGTGTAGACCTCGAGGCTGCCCTCGCGCGCGAAGTCGGCGCCGGCCAATGCCGCGATGTCGTCGATCGCCCCGTTCGTCACCTCGTAGAGCCGGCGCATGCGCGCGGGGTCGGAAGGCTCCGCCCCGTTGAAGAAGTTGAGGACGTGCCCGCCGTTGCGCCCGCTGGCGCCGTTGGCGAGCTGCCGCGCCTCGAGCAGCACCACGCGCCGCTCCGGGAACCGCCGCGAGAGGTGCAGCGCCGTCGACACGCCGGTGAAGCCGCCGCCGATGATCGCCACGTCGGCGCGCGTCTCGCCGGCCAGCGCGGGCCGCGGCGCGTACGGCGGCAGGTCAGCCACCCACGGCGAGCGGTTGTCGTCGATATCGATCATTCGCTCTGGCATTCTCGGAAGAACCGGCGCCGGCGCGCCGTGGAGCTCTCTTGAGTCGCCAGCGGATCCGCCTCTGTCTTCGCGATCTCTACCACCTCGACGTGGTGGAGATGATCGAGCGCGAGACCCGCAAGTACGAGCTCTGGTCGATCGAGCACCCGGACGACCCCGACTTCCACCTGGCCTTCCAGTTCCTGTGGGACGCCTTCGGCGGCCACGGCGAGATGGAGCGCGAGGAGGTCATCCGCGGCTTCCTGCGCGACGACCCGTTCACGCCCGACGCCAACGGCACCTACTACCGCTACTTCCTGCTCGTCGCGCGCGGCCCCGAGGGCGACATCCGCGGCGTGCGCGACGGCACGGTGCTCGTGAACCCGTCCTACGACGCGGACCTGTGCCTCGTCTACCTCTCGCACATCTACATCCTGCCGGAGGCGCGCGGCACCGTGCTCTCGTACTGGCTGCGCATCGCGCCGGTGGAGCTGGCGGTGCGCTACCTGGCCGACCTCGGCGCGCGCGGCTGCGTGCAGCTGCCGCTCCCCGACGCGCCGGGCAGGCACTTCGGGATGCGCCTCAACCTCTGCGCGGAGATGGAGTACTTCGCGCCCGAGCTGCGCGCCTCGTGGCAGCGCCTGTTGTTCTATGGGCGCGGCGGCTTCGACGCGATCGACCCGCGCTACTTTCCCTACCTGCAGCCGGATTTCCGGCCACCGGAGGAGATCAGGCAGACGGGGAACCGCCCGGTGCCGTTCGCGATCCTGCTGCGTCGCATGGGACGCGAGCGCCAGGCGCTGCTGCCCATCGAAGAAGCGCAGGCGGTCATGCGGCTGCTCTACGACGAGTTCCGCTGCCACTGCGAGCCGGAGCTGCTGCAGTCGAGCCTCGACCTGGTGGTGCGGCGCCTCGAGCAGCGCGCCGCCGCCGGCAAGGACGCCGTCCGCCTGCTGCCCCTGCCCACCGGTCCGCGCGACCTGCACCGCCTCAAGCGCCTGTACCGGCCGTTCGTCTACTCGCGCTACTACCCCGACGTCCCCGACGTGCGCGAGTATCTGCAGAGCGGCGTCCGCGAGCGCATCGCGCGCAACCCGCGCCTGCTCGACGAGGAGCTCGCCCGCATCGCCGCCGAGCTCGAGAACCGTCCGCACTGGGTCTACGGCAACCGCGACCGCGAGTTCGCCTGGGACGGCGAGCCCATCCCGCCCGAGCCGGACGCCCTGCCCGGCGACAACGACACCATCGACTTCGAGCTCACGGACCGCTTCGGCAGCACTTGACGGCGGTCCGCCGCCCGCCCTGGCAAGCCCGATCGCCGGCAACCCCGATGGCGCGCTCCCGCATCGGACGGCTGTTGGCGGGAGAGGCTCATGAAGCGATTCATGTCGCTCCTCGGCGTGCTCGCGGCTGCCACGGCAGGCGCGCAGGCGCTGCCGGAGGGGTTCGTCCGCACCGTGGAGGCCGACGGCTTCAACCAGCCGGTCGCCCTCGAGTTCACGCGCGACGGCCGCGACCTGTTCGTGGCCGAGAAGCGCGGCACCGTCTGGCTCGTGCGCGACGGGCGGCGGGTGGCGGGGCCGGTCATCGACCTCAGCGACGAGGCCGGGGACGCCGGCGATCGCGGCTTCGTCGGCATGGCGCTGCACCCCGACTTCGACCGCAACGGCCTGATCTTCTTCCTGTACGTGGTCGACCCGGTGTTCGGCGCGCCGGACGAGCCGTCGGTGACGGCGTCGTTCGGTCGGCTCGTCCGCTACCGCGTGGTCGACGACCGCGCCGATCCCGGCTCGCGCACGGTGCTGGTCGGCCAGGACGCGCGCTCCGGCTTTCCGCACTGCCACTCGAGCCACGCCATCGGCTCGATCCGGTTCGCCCCCGACGGCACGCTGTTCGCCGGCTCGGGCGACGGCGCGCACTACGACCTCGTCGACTACGGTCAGGACACGACCGAGTACGACCCGCGCTGCGCCGAGCTCTTCGGCGACGCCCACGACGTCGGCGCCTGGCGCTCGCAGCTCCTCGACAGCCGCGGCGGCAAGGTGCTGCGCCTGAACGTCGACGGCGACCGCGCGGCGGGCGTGCCCGGCAACCCCTACTTCACCGGCGATCCCGGCGACGTCGCCTCGATGGTCTGGGCCGACGGTCTGCGCAACCCCTTCCGGTTCCAGGTGCGGCCGGGGACGGGGCGGCTCTACATCGGCGACGTCGGTCACGGCACGTGGGAGGAGGTCAACGTCGCGCGCGGCGGCGAGAACTTCGGCTGGCCGTGCCGCGAGGGGCCCGACCGCTGGCCCGCCTACTGGGAAGCCGGCAATCGCTGCCAGCAGCTCGACGAGGGCGCGCTCGTGCGCGGCATCCTCGAGTTCCACCACTGGGAGCCCCGCGGCCATGGCTTGATGGCCAACGCGCTCGGCGGCATCGCGTTCTACACCGGGCGCGGCTACCCGGCGCGCTTCCGGGGGGCGATGTTCGTCGCCGACTACGGCCAGCAATGGATCCACGCTGCCCGGGTCGACGAGAACGACCGCGTGACCGAGGTCATCCCGTTCGCCACGGACATGGGGTCGCCCGTCGACCTCACCACCGACCCCGTCAACGGCGACCTGCTGTACCCGTCGCTGTGGGACGGCGCGGTCTTTCGCATCCGCTTCCCCGGGGGCGAGAACGTGCCGCCGGTGGCGGTCGCGAGCGCCGATCCCATCAGCGGCGCGGCGCCCCTGCGCGTGCAGTTCACTGGCAGCGCCTCGGCGGATCCCGACGGCGACGAGCTGACGTACCGCTGGGCGTTCGGCGACGGCGAGGGCAGCGACGCGGCGGACCCGGTGCACGTGTACGCCTCGGGCGGCGACTACGTCGCGCGGCTGACGGTGAGCGACGGCGCGAGCAGCGACACCGCCGAGGTCCTCGTCACCGTCGACAACACGCCGCCGGTGGCGCGCATCCTCAGCCCGAGCCCCGGCGACCGCTTCCGCGTCGGCGACGTGGTCGAGCTGCGCGGCGAGGGCATCGACGCCGAGGACGGCGTGGCCGCGCTGCGCTGGGAGGGCGTGCTGGTCCACGACGAGCACGAGCACCCGTGGCTCGCCGCCGACGGGCCGTCCGCCGACCTCGTCTACGAGTCCCATGGGCGCGGATCCACGACCTATTTCCGCGTCGTCCTCACCGCGACCGACGCGAGCGGCCTCACCGCGACCGACACCATCGAGATCCGGGAGGTGGACGCCGACGGCGACGGGCTCGGCGACTCGGCCGACAACTGCCCGGGCGCGCCGAACGCGGACCAGGCGGACGCCGACGGCGACGAGCTGGGCGACGCCTGCGACGACTGTCCCGCCGACGAGGCCGGCGACGCCGACCAGGACGGCGTGTGCGGCGACGTGGACAACTGCCCGGCGCTCGCCAACCCGGACCAGCGCGATGCCGACGGGGACGGGCGCGGCGACGCGTGCGACGACGACGACGGCGACGGCGTGCCCGACGCCATCGACAACTGTCCGGGGCGGGCGAACGCGGACCAGGGCGACCGCGACCTGGACGGCACCGGCGACGCCTGCGAGGGCGACCGGGACGGCGACAGCGTGGCCGACGACGACGACCTGTGCCCCGACGTGGCGGACGCCGACCAGGCGGACACCGACGGCGATGGCGTGGGCGACGCGTGCGACGAGGACGCGCCGGTGGTGGACGCGGGCGTGCCCGCGGACGCGGGCGGCGCGGGCGGCGCGGGCGGCGCGGGCGGCGCGGGCGGCGCGGGCGGCGCGGGCGGCGGCGGCGGCCCGGGCGCGGGTCCGGGGGCGGGTCCCGGCGGCGGCCCGGGCGCGGGTCCGGGCGCGGGCCCCGGCGGCGGCCCGGGCGCGGGTCCGGGGGCGGGTCCCGGCGGCGGCCCGGGCGCGGGTCCCGGCGGCGGCCCGGGCGCGGGTCCCGGCGGCGGCCCGGGCGCGGGTCCCGGCGGCGGCCCGGGCGCGGGTCCCGGCGGCGGCCCGGGCGCGGGCCCCGGCGGTGGCGGTGCGGGCGGCGGCGTCGACGCCGGCTCGGGTGGCGACGACGCCGGCTCGGGCGGCGACGACGGCCCCCTCGAGACCGAAGGCGACGTCGACGACGGCGGCTGCGACTGCGAGACCACTCCGGGCGGTGGCGGCGCGTTCGCCGCGCTGATGCTCGGCCTCCTCGCCCTCCGACCCCGCCGGCGCGGCCGCTGATCCACGGGCGCGGACGCCTGCGTCGCCCCCGCCTGCGGCGTTCTGCCCCACCCCGACCCCCGGTGAACCCCCGATGGGTGGCCGCGGGTCGCGGCACGGATGATGCTGCCTCCCTCCTTGAAAGCCCCGAGGAGGTGTTCCATGACCCGCAAGATGCTCAGGCTCCTGTGCGCCGCGGCGCTCGTCTGCGGCGCGGCCCCGATGGCGATGGCGACCGGCGTCGACGACGACACCGCCCGCCGCGAGCAGCAGATGGACCAGCAGCAGCACCGCGCCGAGGAGCGCGCGCGGACGGTCGAGGCGAAGCAGGCCCGCGCCGAAGAGCCGCAGGTCGAGCAGATGAAGCTCTCCGCGCTGAACCGCAACGAGATCCGCGAGTTGCAGAAGGCGCTCCAGGAGCGCGGCTACTACGAGGGCGAGATCGACGGCATCGTCGGCCCGCTGACGTACGGCGCCCTCGGCGCCTTCCAGAAGGCGGAGGGCGGCAAGGTCACGACGCGCCTCGACCTGCAGACGGCGCGCGCGCTCGAGCTGGACTTCGGCGAGATTCAGCCGGTGCGCGGCGGTGGTCCCGAGGAGCGCGACGACGACCTCGAAGACGACGTGGAGAGCGTCGAGGACGACATCCGCGGCACGACCGAGCCGGGTCCCGGCGACCGCGTGATCGAGGAGATGCGCGACACGACGAACACGAACGTGCCCGAGGACGAGAAGTAGCCTACGGCAGCGACACGGCGGCGCGCTCGAGCAGGTCGAGACACTCGTCCACGTGACGGTCCGCGAGGACCAGCGCCGGGCGGAAGCGGATGGACCGGTCGCCGGAGCCGCCCGCTTCCAGCCCGATCTGGCGCGCCGCGAAGAGCACGCGGTCGCGCGTCGACGCGTCGCACACGTCGATGGCGGCGAAGGTGCCGACGCCGCGCGGCGCCGAGAACACCTCGGGATGCCGCGCGGTCAGCCCGTGCAGCCCCGCGAGCAGTCGCGCGCCGCTCCGTTGCACCCGGTCGAGGAGCCCGTCGCGCTCCACCACCTCGACGACCACGCCGAGCTGCGCCGTCCGCAGCGGATCCCCGAGGAACGTGTTGAAGATGCGGTACGGCTCCGCCGGGTGGAACACCTCGCGGCAGTAGTAGCCGCCGATCTGCATCTTCTTGGAGAACGTCACGAGGTCCGGCGGCTCGGCGAGGCCCCAGGCCTCGTGCGCCCACCAGCGCCCGGTGGCGCCGCCGCCCGTCTGCACCTCGTCGACGATGAACGCGCAGCCGTGCTCGCTCGTGAGCCGGCGCAGCGCGCGGAAGAAGTCGGCGCTGGCGTGGCGGTCGCCGCCTTCGCCCTGGATCGGCTCCACGATCAGCGCCGCCACGTCGCCGGCGCGCAGCGCGGCCTCCACGGCTTCGAGCGAGCGCGCCTCGGCCTCGCGGTTCGTGTCGGCGTGCGCGTCGAGCGGGAAGCGGCTGGCGGGGAAGGGGACCACCGGCCAGTCGAACGCCGGGAAGTCGAGCTTGTGCACGGGTTTGGAGCGCGTCGCCGACAGCGATCCGAGCGTGCGGCCGTGGAAGCCGCCCTCGAACGAGACGACCTTCAGGGCGGCGGTGCCCGCCTGCCGGTTCAGCAGGCACGCGGCCAGGTCCTCGGGTGTGGGCGGCGCGCCCCCGCGGCGCCGGCGCATGAACGCGATGAAAGCCGCTTTGAGCGCGTTCTCGACCGCCTCGGTGCCGGTGGTCACCGTGACCACGTGGCTCATCCCCGCCGGCGCGATGCGCATCAGCGTGTGCTCGACGAGGTCGACGTACTCGGGCGGCGGCGCCACGCCGAGCGCGGGCCGGAAGCCCGCGGCCCAGTCGAAGCGGCCGTCGTGCCAGGACTTCAATAAATCCGGGTGGTTGTAGCCGAGTGGCACGCACGCGATGTGCGTGTACACGTCGAGCAGGACGTTGCCGTCGACGTCGACCAGGTAGTTGCCGCGGCTCTTGCGCGCGTCCTGGTACACGTGGACGGTGCGCGCGTCCTGGTAGCGGCCGTGGCGCGCGCGCAGCGCCTCGCTGGCCGGGCCGGGGACGGCGGTGCGGACGACCGCGTGCGTGGGCTCGTCGGGGATCATGGGGCCTCCGAAAGGGCGGCGAGGTCGAGCAGGGGCACGCGCTCGAGGCCGCTCGCGGCGAGCGCGTCGAGGGCGCGCCGCCGCGGCGCCTCGAGGTCGCGCGGCCGGCAGTGGGTCGCGAAGACGGCGTACAGGTGCTCGACGCAGGCCGCGGCGAGCGGCGCCGGCAGCCAGCCGCGCGCCTCGTGCCCGACGTGCTTCACGACGAGCAGCAACGGCAGCGGCGCGGGCGCGGCGCCGAGCGCGTCGAGGTCGCGGAAGTCGGGCTGGTGGTACGGCACGACGGCCCACGGGATCGCCGCGAAGCCGTCGCTCGCGTAGGCGAGCAGTCGGACGCGCGTCTCGGGGCGCTCGTCGGGGGGCTCCATCTCGGCGGCGAGCACGAGGTCCGCGCCGGGCGCCGCCGCCCGCCCGAGCTCGACCGGCGTCGCGCGCAGGCGCCGCGCGAGGCCCGTCCGGCGGTACGGCGGCAGCACCAGCACGTGCGCGAGGTAGACCACGCACACGCGCTCGGTCCAGGTCACGTAGCAGTCGCGCACGCCCGCCGGCGCGCCCTCGTCGTCGCGCGCGAGGAGCAGGTGGTAGCGCATGCGCAGGTCGCCGGCGCGGCGCTCGCCGTCGGCGAGCCACGCGGCGAGCACGTCGCGCCGCTCGAGCTCGCCGCGCGGCCCGAACTCCGCGTCGAGCAGCGCATAGGCCTCATCGAAGCCGTCCGCGCCGACCGGCTCGATCCTCACGCGCGCATCTCGCCCAGCACGGCGTCGAAGGCGTCGCAGGCCTCGTCGACCTCGGCGACGCTGGTCACGAGGTGCGGCCGCAGGCGCACCGAGCGCGTACCGGTGTAGCTCGCGAAAACGCCGCGGCGCAGCGCGCGCTTCAGGAAGTCGTCGCGCAGCGCCGGTGTCGGCAGGTCGAAGGCGAGCATGAAGCCGCGTCCGCGGGGCTCGGTCGCCAGGTCCGGATGCGCCTCGCACAGCGCCTCGAGCCGGCTGAGGAAGTACGCGCCCGTCCGCCGCACGTACTCGAGCAGCCCCTCGGCCTCGATCGTGTCGAGCACCGCAAGCCCGAGCATCGCCCGCGCCCGGTCGCCGTTGCGCGTCTGGTACATGCGCCCGAACTGCCGGATGTCGTATGCCGCCGTCGCGAAGAAGCCGCCGAGCTGCATCTTCTTGCCGAAGACGACCATGTCGGGCGGGGACGGCAGCGCGAGCTGCTCGTGGGCCCACAGCGTGCCGGTGAGGCCGGCGCCGGTCTGCACCTCGTCGAGGACGAACGCCGCGCCGGCCTGCTGCGCCAGCGCCTGTACGCCGCGGAAGAACGCCGCGCTCGCGTGCCGGTCGCCGCCCTCGCCCTGGATCGGCTCCACGAGCACGGCCGCCACCCGGTCGCGGTGCTGGTCGAGGACGCGAGCGAGCGCGTCGAGCGCGGTCGCCTCGGCGCGCGCGTTCGTCTCGAGGAACTGGTCGCGCGGAAAGCGGTTCGCCGGGAACGGCACCTGCGGCCACGGGAACGCCGGCTGGTCCGCCTTGTGGATCGCCTTGCTGTGGGTCGCCGAGAGCGGGCCGAGGCCGCGCCCGTGGAAGCCGCCCTCGAAGCTCACCACCACCGCGTCGGTGCCCGCGTTCTCGAGCATCGCGCGCTGCGCGTCCGTCGGCAGCTCGAGCGGGTTCGCCGGCAGCCCGGCCGCCACGCGCCGCCGCTCGCCGAGCACGATGAACGCCGCCTTGAGCGCCGCGTCGACGCCCTCGCCGCCGCCGTCGACGCAGAACACCTTCGCCATGCCCGGCGGCGCGTACCGCGCCTGCAGCGCCTCGACGTAGTCGAACCAGCCGGGCGCCGTCACGAATGGCGTCGACGTCGGGTTGACCGCCGCGCGGGCGAACGCCTCGGAGCGCGCCACGTCGAGCAGCGCCGGGTGGTTGTACCCGAGCGCGCCGAGCGCGAAGTTCGAGAACAGATCCAGGTACTTGCGGCCGTCGAGGTCGACGAGCCGGCAGCCATGGCTCCGCGCCTCGTCGAACACCAGCGCGCGGTAGATCGCCTGCATGTCGAAGGCGCCGCGCCGCAGCGCCTCGCGCACGCGCGGTCCGGGCCACTCCGGGGCGTCGCTCATCGCTCCCTCCGCTGCGGCCCACGCTCGCGCGCCCCGGCGGCGGGCGTCAAGCCCCGGCGACGATCAGTAGGGCGCCGGCTCCAGGAGGGGGGTCGCCGGCAGGGGCGTATCGAGGCGTGCTTCGAACCAGGACAGTTCGATCCGGACTGGATAGGGCTCGTTCGTCGCCTGCTTGCGAAGACCGTTGTAGCAATTGAGGTAGATGCCGCCGCCCTCGACCACCTGGACGCCCCTCGTGATCGTGTAGAGGTTGCCGCTGTTCAGGGCCAGGAGGGGGGCCGGCGCCGAGAAGCCGCCCGGACTCGTCGTGACGGAGCACTGCAGATTGCCCGTCGTCGGCGGGGTCGACTGCGAGCCCAAGGGTTCGGAGTCGTTCGCCCGGAACTTCACGGTGACGGTGTAGAGCCCCGGCGGCGGCGTCCAGCGGAAGACGGGCTGGGGCTCGAAGGAGGCGGTCGACGGCAGCAAGAGGGGCGGGCGGCTGCTGTCGAAGTAGAAGTCGTGGGAGGTCGGGCCTGCGGGGCCCTGCGGCCCGGGCGGGCCCTGCGGCCCCCGCGGCCCCTGGGGTCCGGGCGGGCCGTCGGCGCCGAGCGGCCCGTCCAGACCCGGAATGCCTTGCGGTCCCTGCGGCCCCTGCGGCCCGGCCGGCCCGGGCTCTCCGTTGAGGCCCGGCAGCCCGCGCGGACCCTCGGGACCCATCGGGCCGGGGATGCCTTGCGGTCCCTGCGGGCCGGTGATGTTCCACGTCAGGCGCGTCTCGTTCGGCCGGCACGCCTCGCCGGCCCGCACCTGGCGCAGCTGCCCGGCCGGATTGGCGCAGGCCTCGATCGTCCGGGCGCCCGCCTCGGTCGCCAGCCCCGTCAGGGCGCAGCCGGCGACGAGCAGGCCTCGCGTCGAAAGAAGGAATGACATTGGTGACCCCCTGGTGTCTGCACGACGGTCGCGGCGCTCGCCGTCCGCCGGCAATGGAAAATAACGGCGTGAATGGAGGATGCGCAAGGTGTCTCGCGCGACGTCGCGGAGAAGGCGGCGCTCGTCGCCGCCGCGGGCTCATTTCGCGCGCGAAGAAATCCGTTACAGTCCGCGATCGCAGGTTGCGCGAGACAGTGCAGGGGAGGAGGGGGAAATGGCAACGGAACAGATCCGCCGCGGATCGGTGTGGGGCGCGGCCGCGCTCCTCGCCGCGTGCGGCAGCAGCGGCGGCGGAGCCGACGGCGGCGTGGGCGGGCCCGGGGGCGGGCCCGGCGGCGGCCCGCAGGACCATCCGATCAGCGTCCACCAGGCGGGAACGACCATCCCCGACCAGGGCTCGTACTTCACGCCGATCAACGCGCCGGGCAACACCATCCCGCTCTTCAGCGAGCATCCCGGCGAGATCATGACCATCCGCAACGACAGCGCCGCGCCGGTGACGCTCGACGCCGTGACGGTCGAGGGCGAGGGCAACGCACGGCCCGAGGAGTGGCGGCTCGAGACGACCGACATCCAGCCCACGCCGCTCGATGCGGCCGGCGTGGAGCTGGCGCCGGGCGGCAGGCTCGACTTCTACCCGCGTTTCATGCCGGTGGAAGGCACGCCGCGCAAGGCGCAGGTCACCATCCGCTACAACGGCGGTGAGACATACGCCTTCGCGCTCGAGGGGCAGGGATCGCCCGATGCCACGTTCTTCTCGCATGGCACGCCGGGGTTCGAGCGCCTGATGGGGCAGCCCGGCGAGGACGAGCAGTTCGGCGCGCTCATCGCCGATGCCAGCGGCAAGTCGTGGTTCAGCGCCAACCACGAGACGGCGAACGATGCCATCCTCGTCGGCCACCTCGACGCGAGCGGCGAGCGCGTGTGGGCGCGCCGCTTCGACGGCCCCTTCAGCGACCGGCAGATCGACCCGGGCCAGAACAGCGAGACGGGCGGCGCCGCGCGCGCGATCGCGCTCGGGGGCGAGGGCGGGCTGTACGTGACCGGCGCGTTCGCGTCCGCCTCGAGCAACAACACCTTCTACGTGTGGACGGCCCGCGTCGGCGCCGCCGACGGCGCGTTGGCCTGGTCGAAGCTCTGGAGCTCGGCCGACGGCATCTCCATCGCGCGCCACAGCTCGACGCCGTACGCCATCGATGCCACGGCCGACGACCGCGTCTTCGTCGTCGGCACGACCGAGGGCGACGCCCAGGTGCTGCTGCTCGCCCAGAGCAAGGCCGACGGCGCGCCGATCTTCGCGCGCAAGATCGAGATCGCCGCGGGCAGCAACGACCGCGGCTACACCGTGAAGTACGCCGGCGGCGGCGTGCTCTACATCGGCGGCCAGACGGCGGGCAACGCCGGCCTGCTGATGAAGATCACCGGCGCCGACGGCGCGAACCCCGCCGTGGAGTGGGCGCGGCGCATCGGCCTCGGACCCGGCGGCGGCGTCAACGACCTCGACGTCGACGCCCAGGGCAACGTCTACACCGTGCTCGACGTGCGCGGCGCGAACACCATCTTCGGCTTCGGCAGCTTCGACCCGTCCGGCGCGCTGCGCTGGGCGAAGGGGTACGCGGGGCCGAGCGGCGACGCGCACAACGCGCACACGATCCGCGTGTCCGGCGACCGCGTCTTCGTCGGCGGCCGCACGCTACAGGACGGCTTCGACACGCAGGCCGGGGACGGCAACCTGGTCGTCCTGAACGCCGCCGACGGCGCCGAGCGCTTCTCGGCCCACTACTACACCGGCAAGGGCAACACCGACCTCGCCGAGCACCGGATCAAGGGCGTCGCGCTCGCCGGCGACAAGCTCATCCTCGGCGTCCAGGTCTACACGGGGACGATGAACGGCGTGCGCTACAGCGGCTACTGGTACGACGGGCTCGGCGAGGTCACCGACTTCCAGGGGCTCGCCGTCGACGCGGCGCAGGCGACGATCGCCCAGGTGGGCGACGCGGTGAACGAGACCGGGTTCAGCAAGGACGTCGGTGAGGGCACCGATCCCGCGGCGAGCTGGACCGACGCGTCCGGCGTGCCGTTCCAGCCGGCGGCGGACAAGCACGACGGCTCGCCGCCCGACGCCGACCTGATGTTCCTCTCGATCGACCTCACACCGTGACGACGATGGGGCGGCCGCGCGTGACGATGAGCGTGTGCTCGTACTGCGCCGTGCGGCTGCCCTTCGGTCCCTTCAGCGTCCAGCCGTCGCCGGCCTCGTGCACGTTCGTCGCGCGTGTCGACAGGAACGGCTCGATCGTGATGACCATGCCCTCGCGCAGCACGCGCCGGTCGCGCGGCTCGTAATACCCGGGGATGAAGGTCGGCTCCTCGTGCAGCTTGCGGCCGACGCCGTGGCTGCCCAGGTTGCGCACGACGCGCAGGCGAGCGCGCTTCGCGACGCGCTCGATGGCATGGCCGATGCGGTTCAGGGGACGCCCGGCGGAGGCCTCCTCGAGCGCCTCGCGCAGGGCGGTCTTCGTCGCTGCGCACAGGCCGTCGAGGGCGGGCGTGCTCGGCGGCACCACGAACGAGCCGCCGGTGTCGGCCCAGTAGCCGTCGAGCTCCGCCGACACGTCGACGTTGACCACGTCGCCGGCCTGGATGACGCGGTCGCCGGGCACGCCGTGGGCCGCCTCTTCGTTGACGCTGATGCACGTCGCGCCAGGGAAGCCGTAAGTCGCGCGCGGCGCCGAGCGCGCGCCGTGCCGATCCAGCAGCCGCTCGCCGATCTGATCGAGCTCCCGGGTGGTCATGCCCGGCTCGCACTGCGCCTGCATGTCGCGCAACACGCTCGCCACGATGCGCCCGATGCGCTTGAGGCCCTCGACGTCGGCGTCCGTCTCGATCGTCATCTCCGGCTCCTCTCCGCCATTTTCGCGGCCCATCCTATACGACCCGTCGTCACTCCGCGTCGAGCCAGGCGCGGGCGCGCTCGACGACGGCGGCGACGCGGGCGTCGCTCCACGCGAGGTTCGCGGGGATGGGCGGCGCCGGCGGGATGTCGCCGCGCGGCGCGTCGGCGAGGCGCACGAGCGCGGCGAGGGCGAGGCGCGCGCGGAAGCGGTCGGCGTCGGTCCCCGGGCCGCGCTCGAGCCAGGCCTCGGCGAGGCGCCCGAGCTCCTGGTCGCGCGGGTGGCGCCACGGGGCGGGCGCGTCGAGCGAGCCCACGACGGCGGACCAGTCGCCGCGCGCGCGGGCGAGCTCGGCGCGCTCGAGCGCTCGCCAGCGCGCCGCCGCGTCGGCCGCCAGCGCCGCCTCCCACGGCACCTCGCCGATGATCGCGCGCAGCGCCGGCCGCTCGTCGGGGCGCAGCGCCGCGATGGCCGCCCCGCGCGCCTCGAAGCAGAGCGCCGCCACGTGCCGGCCGTGGGCGTCGGTCAGCAGCGCCGTGCGCTCGTCGACCCGCTGCGACCACGCCGCGCGCAGCTCGCCCGCTTCGGGCAGGAGCGCAGTGATCTCGGCATATTGGCCGAACATCGGGCGGTGGACGGTGAACGTGCAGCCGTGGGCGCGCGACGTCGCCACCGCGTGGGTGCGCTGCGGGCTGGCGCCGCGGAGGGCGGGTCCCGGCACGCCGCGCCCCGCCTCGTCCAGGCCGAAGGCGGCGATGCCGTCGTCGACCCGCACGAGGAGCACGAAGCCGCGGCCGTCGGGCGAGGCGGCGATGTTCCGCACGTCGCCGAGCGCGGCGAGCTCCCGCGCGCCGGCGGCCGGCCCGAGCGGGCGGCCGCTCGGCGCATGGAGCGCGATGCCTCGATCGGCGGCGACGCGGGCGACCCGGCCCTCGCCGTCGTCGGGCAGAAAGGCCATCACGCCGGCGTCGTGCGTCGCCGCGACGCGCTTGCGGCCCGTCTCGACCACGTACAGCGCCCCGCGGGCCTCGCCGCGCCGCGCGCGCGCGAACCACGCGTGGCGCCCGCCCGGCAGGAGCAGGCCGTCGTCGACGGGGCGCGTGTCGTGGAGCGCGTGCGGATGCCAGGCGACGACCAGGTCCCCCTTGGGGGCGAGGTGCACGATGTCGCCGTACTCGGTCATGAGCGCGACGCGCTCGGGCTCGACGAGCGTGGCGCATACCGCGCCGCCGCGCAGGCGCAGCGAGACGGCGCGGCGGACGCGGCCGGTGGCGACCTCGACCCAGCGCAGGAACAGCCACTCGCCGTGGCTCACGGGCACGAGGGCCACGTCGCCCCCCGCGTTGAGCCACCCCGCCGCCTCGCCGGCGGCGATCTCGGCGGCGGCGTCGTCGTAGCGCAGCGCCGCCGCCTCGTCGCCATCGAGCACCAGCGCGCGGAACCAGGTCCCGAGCTCGCCCTCCACGTCGCGGTCGACCTCGAGCCAGTCGAGGCGGTGCGCGTGGGGCGTCAGCTCGAGGCCGCGCGTCACCTGCTGTCGCGCCTCGAGCCACCGCGCCGAGCGCGCGCGCGCCGGCTCGTCGGGGCGCTCGCCGAGTTGCGCCGCAAGAGCACGGAACAACTCTGGATTTCGCCGCAGGTGGTGCAGGTGCAGCCAGCGGCGCAGCTCGGCGTACTCCACGGCGCCGCGCAGGGTGGCGCATACGGCGGCGAGCCGGCGGCGCTGCTCGCCGTCGAGCCACGAGGCGTGCAGGACCTCCTGGCGCTCGATGCGCAGCGCCACGTCCTCGAGCGCCCGCGCGCGGCGCGCCATGGCCGTCGCGCCTTCCCAGCGGGCGGCGGCGTCGCCGAGACCGGCGGGCGCCGCCTCGGGGCGCGGCGCGGGCCGCTCGCCGACGATGGCGGCGAAGGCGCGGCGGCGGCGCGCGTCGTCGCCGGCGAAGGCCCGAAGGCGCGCGGCGGCCTCGTCGGCGTCGTCGAGCTCCGCGAAGGCCGCGGCCCGCTCGGCGACGGCGACGAAGGCGACCGCCTCGGCCCGGCGGGCGGCGTCGACGCGGGCGCGCGCGGTGGCGACGGCGGCCGCGGCGGCGGGCAGGGTGCGCATGTGCGGCTCGAGCAGGGCGACGACGCGTTCGGGCGCCTCGTCGACGCGCACCTGACCCATCGCCAGCGCGGCGCGTACGGCCTCCTTGGCGCGCTGGCCGGAAGCCGGCGCGTCGGCGAGCCACGCGAAGTGCGGCGGCGCGGCGCCGCGGAGGAGCGCGGCCACGACGTCGCGCGCCTCGGCGTCGAGCTCGAGCCACGCCAGCAGCGCCGCCTCGTCGACCCGGGCGCCGAGCGCCGAGAGCACGCGCTGGACCTGCTCGGAGCCCCGCGCCGCGCGGGCTCGCGCCTCTGCATCCCGGCGGCGCGCGCCCACGTCGGCGCCCAGCGCCTCGGCTTCGGCGTACAGCGTCGCCGCGCGGCTCCACGCGCCCTGGGCGAAGGCCTCCTCGGCGCGCGACCGCGCCTCGTCCGCCGCCATCAACCGCCGCCGCGCCGCCGCCGCGCGCAGGGCGCGGCCGGCCACCTCGCTGTCGGGCCACTGCGCCCGGATCCGCTCCGCCGCGGCTTCGATCGCCTCGAGCGGCGCGCGCGCGTCGAGCATGCCCTGGAGCTGCGCCTCGTCGGGGGCCCGCCGGCCGGCCTGCGCCGCCGCGAGCGCCTCGTCGAGCGCGCGCACGTGGGTCGAAGCGGGCTGGAGCCTGCGGGCCGCCGCGGCCGCCTGGCGGGCCTCGTCGAGGGCCTCCGCGGCGATCGCCGCGCGGCACAGCAGGACCCAGCCGTCGGCGGCGCGCGGATCGACGACCCCATCGAGCAACGACGCCGCTCGTCCCCGCTGCCCGGTGCGGGCCGCCGCCAGGCCGAGCAGCAGCCGCACCTCGGGGTGCTCGCGCGCCGCCGCCGGCAGCGTCAGCGCCAGCGCGGCAGAGTCGTCGGCGAGGTGGTCGACGAGCAGCTCCACGAGGGCGCGCCCGGCCTCCGCGTCGCCCTGGCCCAGCGCCAGCGCGAAGCAGCGCCGCGCCTCGTCGAAGTCGTAGGCCGCGAGCGCCTGCTGGCCGCGGGCGAGCATCGACAACGGCGCGACCTCGACGACGGGCGCCGCGACGGGCGCGGGCGCCGGCGCCTCGGCCAGGTCGAGCTGCAGCACCACCCAGGACCGCGCGTCGGCCTCGAGCTCCTCGACCTTGGTGTGACCGGCGTCGGGACCGCCGCGCACGCGCAGCGAGACCGCGCCCGCCGACAGTGGATCGCGCACGGCCTCCATGCGATCGGAGAAGCGCCGCACGAGCAGGCTCTGCAGCCGCGCCTTCAGGGCGTAGCGCGCGCGCTCCACCTCGGCGGGCAGGCCGCGCGCCGTCGGGTTCACGGAGTGGATCAGGTGGACCAGGGTCGGCCAGTCGGCCGTCACCCGCCCGTCGAGGACGTCCTCGACGTCGGGCAGTCCCCCGCGCGCGCGCCTCGCCATGCCTGCGGTTGTAGCAGGCTCCGGCGGCGGCGTCAGTGTTTGCCGTACTCCATGGGGACGCCCTTGCGCTGGGCCATGATGTAGGCCTCGATGGCGCGCAGGCGCGGATCGTCGTCGGCCATCGCCGGCGCCTTGAGCGGGTTCTCGAGGCACCAGTTGACCATGTCGCGCAGCAGCGCCACGCGCTGTAGCTGCACCTGGTACTTCGGGTAGGTCTCCGGGTGGGTGTTCGCCGCGTTCGGGTGGCACATGTCGCAGCTCATGGCGATGGTGCTGCCGAGCTTCTTCGCGTCGTGGAAGACGGCGTCGCCCTCGACCACGAACTTCTTCGTCTCTTCGGCCCAGATGAGCTCGTCGCGCTTCGTGTAGTTCGAGTAGGTGCCCTGCTGGACGGGCGGACGCACGACGGGCGCCCCCGCCTCGCCCTCCACCACCTTCGGCGCCTGCACCGCGCCGGGCGCCCCCGTGTCCTGCGGGACGTTCGGCGGGCGGCCCTGCGCCACCGCGTCCTGCCAGTTCGCGTCCGGGTTCTTGCGGCGCCACTCGGCCATCAGCCGGTCGGCCACCCGCTTCGCCTGCTCGCCGGTCATCTGTTCGGCGGTCACCCCGGGCACCTCGAGGGCGGTCTCGCCGTCGCACAGGCCGACGACGACCCCGCCCTGCTGCGGCGCGGGCAGCTCGTGCGTCTGCGAGGCCACGTCCGTCGCCAGGGCGAGGACCACCGCGCCCGGCGCCGTCCATCGGATGGCGTGCCACATTGCTCGCGTCACGGCGTCCTCCTCCTTCAGTACGTCGGCAACGTGGTGGCCGCCGGGCGGTCCTTCTGACCGCCGGATGCCAGATAGGTGTGCTTCACGGTCACCGGATTGCGCTCCCAGAGGGAGTAGATCTTGTCGACCACCCCCTCGGGATGGACGACGACCCGACCGTCGCCGCAGCCGTCGTGCTGGCTGAAGGGATCGGCGCGGTTCATCTGCACCGTCAGCGGCGGCAGGCCCTCGGGCGCGTACGGCCAGGGCCAGGCCGTCGACAACATGCCATGGAAGTGGATGTTGTCGATGCGATGGGTGAGCAGCTGATGGGTATGCCCGTGGATGACCGTGACGTGGTCGAACGGCTTGAGGAGCGCCTGCACCTCATCGGCGTCCGCCGTCCAGAAGTTCCAGTTTTCGTAGTACTTGTAGAGCGGCGAGTGGGAGAAGACGACGAGCGGCGTGTCGTGGGACACCTTCGCGAGGTCCGCCTTCAGCCACGCGCGGCCCGCCTCTCCGACCTCGAAGCGCGACTGGATGGGGTTGTCGAGGCCCGCGACCGTGTTCATGCGCTCCATCGGCGTCATCTTGCGGGCGGTCCAGAAGTCCTTCTCGTTGATGGAGTTGACGACGACGAAGTGCACGCCCTTGTGGTCGAACGAGTAGAAGTCGGGACCGAAGAGCGCCCGCCACTTCTCGCCCATGTCCAGGAACCAGTCGTGCTCGCCCACCATCATCCTGACCGGCGCCTTCACCTCCTTCAGGAGCTGCGCGCCGAGCTCGAGCTCGGCGGCCTGGCCGAGCTGGGCGAGGTCCCCGCCGAACAGCACGAAGTCCGGCTGCGGATCGAGGGCGTTCACGTCGTCGATGGCGCGCAGGATGGCGCGGATGAAGCGCTCGTTGACCTTCTTCTCGTACAGGTGCGAGTCGCTGATGTAGGCGAACGAGAACGGTGCCCTCGCGGGCGCGGCCTGCGCCACCCGGACGAGCTGGAAGGTGTGCGGCGGCAGCAATCCCTTCGCGAGCGCCGCGCCGGCGGCGGCGGCCGACACCTTGAAGAAGGTGCGCCGGTCCATGTTGTGGAGCGAGCGAAGGAGCCCCTCGCGCGCCTCCATGTACTTCGTCTCGACGCTCTTCATCGCGCCCCCCCCATGCGGCCGCCGATCTCGGCCGCGTCCTTGGCCCGCGACTCGGGGTGCAGATCGCCGAAGGGACCCTTCACGCCGGGCCCCTCGGTGTTCTTGCCGAGCGCGACGGCGGTGTCGCGCAGCGGCCGCTTCGTCCGCGACAGCGCCCGCTGCCGTGCCATCGCCCCCTTCGCCTGCGCCTCGAAGCGCTGGCTCGTCAGCGCCCCCATGAACGCCACGAGGTCGTCGATCTCCGCCTCGCTCAGGCCGAGGCGCTCCATGCCGCTGTCGAGGAACGGGTTCTGCTCGCCGCCCTTGTTGTAGTGGTCCATCACGTCCCAGAGCGTCGGGGCGGAGCCGTCGTGGAAGTAGGGCGCGGTGACCGCCACGTTGCGCAGCGGCATGGTCTTGAACGCGCCGATGTCGTTCTGCTGCTTGGTGACGAGGAAGCGCCCGAGCTCGCTGAACTTCGTCTCGAGCGCCATGCGATCGACGGTCTCGAGGTCGCCCTTCAGCACGTGCTGCAGGCCATCGCGCGCGAGCTGCACGAAGTCCTGCTTGCGCGCGGCGACGCCGATGTTGTGGAACTTGCCGTCGATGCCGAGCGGTTGCGTGCGGTTCAAGGCATGGCACGACATGCAGTTGCCCTTGCCGTTGAACAGCGTCCAGCCACGGCGCTCCTGTGCCGTCAGCGCCTTCTCGTCGCCGGCAAGGAAGCGGTCGAAGCGCGCGTCGAGCGCGATCAGCGTGCGCTCGTACGCGGCGATGGCGCGGGCGACGTCCTCGAAGTTCGGCGCGCGGCCGAAGGTCTTCTGGAACTCGGCCTGGTAGGTGGCGTCGCCCGCGATCGCCTTCATGGCATCTTCGGGCGCCTTCTGTCCCATCTCGATGGGGTTGGTGATCGGCAGCTTCGCCTGCTCCTCGAGGGTCGGCGCGCGGCCGTCCCAGAACTGCGTCTCGGCGAGCGCCGCGTTGAGCACGGTGGGCGCGTTGCGCTGCCCGAGCTGCTTGCCGATGCCGATCGACGTCGGCAGCGCGTCGGCGAACCCCTTCTCGGGGTCGTGGCACGTGGCGCAGGACACCGTGCCGTCGGCCGACAGCCGCGCGTCGAAGAAGAGCTTCTTGCCGAGCGCCACCTTGTCGGACGTCTGCGGGTTGTCGGAGGGCATCGCGAGCTTCGCGAGGTCCGCCGGGTAGCCGGCGTGGTCCGCCGGGATGGGCTCGGCGAGCGGGCCGGGCTTCGGGGCCGGCGGCAGGAAGTCGGCGATGGGCACCTTCGCGGCCGCGGGCGGCTCGCGCGGGCGATCGGCGGCCTGCTGGTCCTCGATCACGCCGGCGTTCGCCGTCGGGCGCACGATGTCGTCGTTGGAAGCGGGGAACGGCGTGATGACCTGCCAGCGCACGAGCGAGGCATCGCCCTCGGTCGCGTCGAGCTGGACGTCGCGCGGCGTCACCCCCTCGCGCTCGACCTTCTCCCGTTTCGCGCCTTCGCCCGCGGGCGCCGGGGCGGACGATACCTCCGATGCGGGCGGCGATGCGGGCGGCGGCGCGCCCGCGGGCGCATCGGGCGCGGTCTGCGCGGACTTGCAGCCCGCGCCGCCTGCCAGGAGCAGCGCGAGCCATCGTACCCGGATCATCGACGACCCCTCCTTCGCCGTGGGCAACGGCGCGTGGTGGCAGGGCGCCCCGGCCCTCCGGGCGGCCCCGTGTGTCGTCTGAGCGTCCGGGATGTGTCGCGGTCGCGCGGCCGTGATCAGGCCGCGTGCGCGTCGTGCAGCAGCGCGGCCTCGGCGCGCGCGAGCTCGGCGAGGCCCTTGCGGGTGAGCCAGACGTGGCGCCGGCCGCCGCTCGGCTTCTCGGCGAGGCAGCCGTCGTGCACCAGCTCGAGCGCGAGGTCGCGCGCGTGCCCCCGCTCGTGGGGCGGCACGCCGTGGACGTACACGTTCTCGAACGGCGTCGTGTGATTGCGTCCGAACTTGCCCTTGCGGCGCAGCGGGCGCAGCAGCTGGATGATGAGCTCGTCGCGAGTCGGCTTGTGGGTGATGGTCATGACGCGTCCCGCGGGGACCTCCCCCTTCACGAATTCGGATGCGCGTCGAAGGACGGCGGTTCGGCGCGTCCCGATCACATCACGAGCTCGAAGCTCGCCCGGCCGAGCGGTTCGCCGTTCACCTGCACCTCGACGAAGTGTTCGCCCGGGTAGTACGCGCGGGTGGTGATCGGGCGGATGGGATGGCGTCGCTCGGCGGTGTGCGCCTCGCCGGCCGCGCACCGGAGTCGCTTCCACTTGAAGACCTTGGGCGACGTGCGGCCGTTGGCCTTGCGGTGGTGGATGACGTAGTCGATGACGAGGTCCTGGGGCGTCTCGGCCTCGGACGCGATCGAGACGGAGAACACCAGGGCCTCCCCGAGGCGGACCCGCGGCGTGCGCACGTCGAGGCGATCGAGGCGCACGACGGGGCGACCGTGGCCCAGCGCCGCGAGCGCGCCCGGGTGGCCGTTCTTCACGAGCGTGCGGCACGCGTGGCGCACGAGGCGCTCGCGCGCGGGCGGCGCGTCGCGCAGCCAGCGCGCGGCGAGGTCGACGACGAGGTCCGGGTGGTCCTTCGCGATGTCGTTGAGGTGGTTCGCCACCGAGCGGCGCACGTCCTCGGACGGATCGTCGCGCAGCGCCTCGAGCAGCGGCAGCACGGGCGACGGATCGGCGATGAACGCGGGCAGGCGCGTCGCCCACGGCAGCCGCGGCCGCGTGCCCTCGGACACGAGGCGGCGGACGCGCTCGTCCGGGTCGCGCGCCCACGTCGCGAGCGTCTTCAGGCAGCGCGGCGCGTCGGCGAGCAGGAAGGCGCGGATGCCGAACTCCGCCGAGAAGCGTTTCGTCATCTCGCGCAGCGCGTCGAGGCCGCGATCGAAGTGCCCGATGCCATGCTCGCCGACGTAGTGGGTCATCGGCAGGAGGGCCATCCCGGCGACGCCCTCGCCGCCCTCCGGCGGTCGCAGCGCCGCGAGCAGCACGTCGGCCGCCGTCGGGAAGTCGGGCGGCAGGAAGCGGCCGAGCGCCGCCTGGATCTGCCGCGAACGCGCCGACAGCTCGAGCGCGTCGAGGCCGGCGCTCGCCGCGGCGACGAAGCCGTCGCGATCGAAAGGCGGCCACGCGCGCCGCAGATGGTCGGCCATCTGCTCGATCACCGTGACGCTGAACAGGTTCTTGAACGGCTCCACGCGACTCCTCAGCGAACGACGAGGTCCTGCATCCAGCGGACCTCGGGCGGGCGGTCGGCGTCGAGCCGGCGGACCCAGTCGGCGTCGGTGAGGCGCTCGAACTGCTCGGTGACGACCTCGTTGTAGGACGAGACGAGGCCGACATAGGCGCGCGGCCCGTTGCACGTCTCGGCGGTCACGACGATCACGCGCGGGCTGCCGGTGGCGACGTGCAGGACGCGCCCGACCTCGGCGCCGCCCTCGTCCGTGGGCTGCGTGTGGACGTCGGCGATCGTCGGGTCGTACTCGGCGCCGCTGGGTCCGTCGAAGAACAGGTCGCCGTACCAGCCGTCGACGCCGATCGGCGAGCCGCAGCCCTGCTCGACGAAGACGGCGCGGTTGATGAACGCCATCTGCTCCTCGCTGAATGGCTCGCCGCGCAGCTGCCGCTCGGACATGTCGCCGAGCGTGGCGCTCACCTCGCCGAGCGTCGTGAACCAGCGGCGCGCCGACTGCGCCGCCGGCACGTCGGCCAGGCCGTCGACGACCTGCTGGCCGTGGGTGGCGAAGCGCTCGAGCGCCGCCCAGAACGCGGGGTAGGGATCGACGTAGGCGTCGGGGAACTCGCAGCCGGCGCCGCTCGTGTACGACGGCTTCGCGTACAGCAGCGTGTCGTGGCGCAGCTCCGCCCACGACGCCAGCTGCGCGTTGAGCACGCGCCGGCCCCACGCCTCGGTGCCGAACACCGAGGGCAGCGGCTCGCCCGGCGACAGCGCCCGGAGCGCGCCGAGCCACAGGTTGTAGAGGTTCGCCGACCAGAACTGCTCGCCGTGCGCGTCGACGAGGACGCGCATCGCGTTGAGGTCCGGCGCGTATGGGTACTTGCGCAGCTCGGGCTCGAGCAGCTGCGCGGCCTGGTCGTTGGCGAGCGCCGCGAAGGCCGCGTCGAGCGGGTCCGGCATCATGCGCATCACCGTGCCGGCGCCGACGCGGTCGTAGACGACGTTCGAGAACACGTGCGAGTCGACGACGTAGCGCTGCCCGAGCAGCAGGAACGTCGCGTGGAGCGGCAGCGTCTGCCCGCCGTTCGGGTTCGACATGAACTCGCCGAGGATCTTCTGCGCGCCGTAGCCCTTCTCGAGGATGAGCGCCGCCAGCGCCGCGTCGTCGCGCGCGGCGAGCGCCGCCGCCGGATCGCCGCCGCCGAGGTCGGCCACGAAGGCCTCGAGCTGGGGGAGCGTCATGTTGTCGGACTCGCCGACGAAGGCGCGCACCGTGTCGTCGACGCGGCGGAAGGCGCGCGTCGCCTCGTCGTCCATCGTCGCGCGCAGCGCGAGCGCCGCCTCGACCTGGCGCCGCCGGAAGACGCGCGCGCCGTCGGGCATCGTCTCGACGAGCCGCATGTCGATGCGCCCGAGCCACATCATCGCGCGGAAGTAGTGCGCGAGCTGCGGCTGCTCCTCGTTGACGTAGTGCCCGCGCGGGGTGAACTGCGACAGGTCGATCTGGCGCGACGTGCCGAACAGGCCGACCTGCTGGAGGCCGTCGGCGGCCAGGGCCTTCTCGACGAACGCCTCGACCGTGCCGTCGGCACCGCCGGCCACCGTCGCCACCGCCTCGCCGCGCAGCAGCGACAGCGCGACGGCCAGGTACTCGTCGACGTCGCGCACCGTCGCCTCACCGAACGCGTCGGCGGCGCCCGCCTGCAGGCGCGAGCGCATGCGCACGAGCATGAGATCGAGCGCGGGCACGAGCGCCTCGACCTCGATGCGCGCGAGCAGGTCGTCGTAGGAGCGGTGCACCGCCTCGAGCACGGAGTCGGCCGAGACGAACAGCGGCAGGTCCGCCATGTAGATCGTCTCGTACCCGTAGGCGAACGACGGGAACTGGTGGCGGTCGGCGATCACGAAACCCTTCGCGCCGAGCCGCGCGAGCTCCGCCTCGTTCAGCGAGACGGGCGAGGCCTGCACGAGGTCGAGCCCCGCGGCGTCGGCGGGGTCGAACGCCAGATCCGCAACGAATTCGGGGTTGTAGCGCGCGAGCAGGCCGTCGGCGTCGATGGCGCGCGCCTGCTCGACGAGCGCGTGCACCTGGGCGATGCCTTCGGGCGGGGCGACGTTCACCGGCGCGCCCGGGTCGGGCGGCGGCTGCGTCGAGGCGTTCTTGTCGTCTTCGGCGCAGGCCGTGGCCAGCAGGCAGGTGAGGGCGATCCAGCGGGTGTTCATGGGAGCTCCGATCGTGCGTGGACGGTCCACCCGACGACGCAACGGAGCGGAGCTTACGGCAGGGCGCGCGTGCGGATCAGGTGCCTTCGGCGGTGACGTCGCCGCAGTTCGGGCCGAAGTTCAACGTGATGTTGCCCTCGCCGCCGATCTGGTCGGCGATCTGGGCCCGCTGCGCCGCCGGCAGCTGGTCGAGCGCGCCGCCGCTGATGCTGAGGTCGTAGTCGACCGAGATCGAGCCGGCGACGGCGCAGTTCGTCGCGTCGAGCTTCAGGCCGCTGTACTCCGCGTCGTAGTCGTAGTCGATGTCGTAGCCGCTGGTCGTGCCGGAGTATGCGATGCCGAACGTGCCGTCGAACGTCCAGCCGCCGCCGTCGATCGGGATGATGTCCATCTCGGCGACGTAATCGATGATCGACTCGCCGGCGCCGGTGTTCTGCGCGTAGTGCAGGTTGGCCGAGAGGTGGTTGTTCTCGAAGGTGATCGTGCCGTTGTCGCCCGCGGCCTGCGCCTGCTCGAGGACGGCGGCCGAGAGCCCCTGCGACATCGCCTGGGCCTGCAGCTTCACGGCGCGGTACTGGTTGGCGAGGGCCATCACCGAGTTGCCGACCGTGCTCACCGGGGTCTGGGCCGCCGAGGCGTCGGCGCCGGCCTGGATGCCCGCCAGCGAGGACGTGCTCTGGGCCGACGTCTTGGCGAGGTTGAGCGTGTTCTGGTCGGTCACCGGCTCCGGATCGCCGCCGCCGCCGCCGCCGTCGTCGCCGCAGGCGCTCAGGGCCAGGGCCGCCATCAAGGTGATCACCAGCTCGTTCGCACGCACCATCTCGCAGCTCCTCCCACGTTGCTTCTTCGCCGCGACCAGTCAATCGGTCGACGCACGGCGGATCTTTACGGGAAGTGCGGGGGCAGATCCATCCCATGAGCATGGGGGGAGAGAGGGGGGGGCCATGGGGGGACGCCCAACGGGGCGAATCCACGGGCCGTGCGCGAACGTCGGCATGATGATGAGCGTCCGCGTCGACGTGGTGGCCTTCTGCTTTCTCTTGGGGATGGCGCCTGCACGTGCAGGGCAGGATCAGGACCCGGACAAGCCGCCCGACGTGATCGTGGTGCCCGTCGAGAAGGGTGAGGACCCGCGGGAGAAGCTGCCGGTGCCCGGCGACGCGATCCTGTTGGACTCGGTCACGAACGAGAACGCGCCGTGGCTGCAACTGCACGTCGGCGGCAGCGTGTACGACACGGCGCGCAACGTCGTGGTCGGCCGCTGGAGCCCGGGCCTGTATGGCGGTTACCGCTTCTCGCGCCTCGGCTGCTACGGGCTCGTCGAGCTGGACCAGGTCTTCGACCTCACCGTGGAGACGCAGCGCCTCGACATGCTGAACGTGGGCGCGGGCGTCGAGCTGTTGAACTTCCTGGGGCACGTGCGCACGTCGATCGCCGTGGGGGCGAGCGTCCTCCTCTCGGACACGGCGATCGACGAGGCGGGTGAGGTCGGATGGTTCGTGGACGTGCGCCCGGCGGGGCTGCGCTGGGCGCTCTCGGACCGGCTCGCCTTCGAGCTCACGCCGCTCTCGCTCGACGTCGCGGTGCCGGTGATCGAAGGCATCCCGCTGACCGTGTTCACCTACCAGACGCTCGTCGGGATCGAGTGGAGCGTGCCATGAGGGGGGCGCTGCTCGCGCTGCTGCTGCCCGTGGGGGCGCAGGCCTGGGAGATCGAGGCGACTTCGGCCGATCCGTGCCACGAGCGCCTCACGCTGGCGGCGTTCGATGCCATCGGCGCGCCGTGGTCCGCCGACGACGACGCGTCGCTGGCGCCGCTGCTCGACGCGATGGCCGCGCGGGCCGAGGCGCTCGGCGTTCCGGGCGACCGCGCCACGCGCGCATTCATCGACGCGGTCGCCGAACGCTTCGGCCTTGGCGAACTGCCGGCGGCGCGGCGGTTCGTGCTCGCCTCGCTCGTCGCCGGCGTGCGCGAGCCGGACACGCGCGGCTTCTCGCCGGTCAAGCTCAACGAGACGCGCGAGACCCACATCGACGAAGCCTACCAGGCGGAGCACGCGCTGCGCCGATCCGGCGACGACGACGCGTCCGGCATGCGCGTGGCCCTCGACCAGGCCCACGCGGTGCTGATCGCGCGATTCGCCGCGGCCCACGCGCTCTGGAACGACCGTGGCGATCCGGTGCGCGGCGCGCGCTGGACGTTCGCGTTCTATGGCGAGCAAGAGGTCGAGGTGTTCGGGCCCGCCTTCCGTCTCGGGCAGATGGCGCACACCGTCCAGGACGCGTTCACCCACGTCCTGCGCGACGCCGAGCTGCGCGCGACCGGCGTGGCGAACTTCGTCGAGGCGATCCAGGGCGGCCTTCACGAGATGCGCGACGGGATCGCCCACTCCGCGCGCCTCGACCGTTGCAACGTCGGCGAGAGCGCCGAGGACGCCGAACGGTTCGCGGCGGCCCGTCGCGCGACCGCCGCCGTGCTCGCCGCGGCCGGCGAGGGCATGCAGCGGCCCGACTATCCGCGGGGCGCGCTCGACGGGACCGCGACGCCGCTGTTCGCCGCGCGCGAGGGCTGCGGTCCGGCGAACGACTACTGCGACGCGCGCTGGCTGGACCTCGCGCGCGAGGAGCCGACGGAGCCCATCCGCGCGTGGTTCTGCAACGCCGCGCCCGACGTCCCCGGGCCGGCGGCGCCCGCGTTCGCACTCGCCGCGCTCGGCCTGTGGCGTCTCGGTCGTGGAAACGGCGGCGCGCCCGCGGTAGATCGGCGTGCGCGCACGCGGACCCCCGGCGTGCATCCGCGAAGGAGGACGCCGTGGCGACGAAGGTGGACGCGTTGGACCTCGAGCGTGCGTTGCGCAGGCGCCTCGAGGGCGAGGTGCGCTTCGACGTCGACGCGCGGGCGATGTATGCGGCCGACGCGTCGCACTACCGCCAGATGCCCATCGGCGTCGTCGTCCCCCGCTCGACGGACGAGGTGATCGCGGCGCTCGAGGTGTGTCACGAGCACGGCGCTCCGGTGCTCACGCGCGGCGCCGGCACGAGCCTCGCCGGTCAGTGCTGCAACGTCGCGGTCATCCTCGACGTCTCCCGCCATCTGAACGCCATTCTCGATATCGATCTGCAGCGGCGTCAGGTGCGTGTGGAGCCCGGCGTCATCTGTGAGCACCTGCGCCGCGCGGTCGAGCCGCACGGGCTCACGTGGGGGCCCGATCCGTCGACGGATCAGTGGTGCACGCTGGGCGGCATGCTCGGCAACAACGCCTGCGGCAAGCACTCCATCTTCGCGGGCAAGACCTCCGACAACGTGATCTCGATGGAGGTCGTCACGTACGACGGCCTGCGCCTGACGGTGGGGCCGACGAGCGACGAGGAGCTGCGCGCCATCCTCGCCGCCGGGGGACCGCGCGCCGACGTGTACGGCGGCCTGCGAACCGTGCGCGACCGCTACGCCGACCTCGTGCGCGAGCGGTTCCCGAAGATCCCGCGGCGCGTCTCCGGCTACAACCTCGACGAGCTGCTGCCCGAGAACGGCTTCAACGTGGCGCGCGCGCTCGTCGGCACCGAGGGCACATGCGTCACCATCCTCGAGGCGACGCTGCGGCTCGTGCCGTGGCCGAAGCACCGCGTGGCGCTGCTCGTCGGTTACCCCGACGTCGCGCTCGCCGCCGAGGACGTGCCGCGCGTCGCCGCCCACCGCCCGCTCGGCCTCGAGGGCACCGACGCCGGGCTCGTCGACACGATGCGCGCCAAGGGCCTCGAGGCGAAGGGCCTCGCGCTGCTGCCCGAGGGCGGCGGCTGGCTGCTGGTCGAGTTCGGCGGCGACACCGTGGCCGAGGCGTCGGCGAAGGCGCGCGCGCTGCAGGCCGAGCTCGGCGGCCGGCCGACGCGCCTGCTCGAGGACCCCAAGGCGCAGAAGATGGTGTGGGACGCGCGCAAGGCCGCGGTCGGCGCCACCGGGCGCCTCGCCGACGGCCGCAGCACGTTCCCCGGCTGGGAGGACGCCGCGGTCGACCCGCTGCGCCTTGGCGGCTATCTGCGCGATTACAAAGAGCTCCTGCGCAGGTTCGGCTACTTCGGCACCATCTATGGCCACTTCGGCGAGGGGTGCATCCACTCGCGCATCGACTTCGACCTGGTCACGGCCGAGGGGGTGCAGAAGTACCGCCGGTTCATGGAAGAGGCGGCCGATCTGTGCGTGTCCTACGGCGGATCGCTGTCCGGGGAGCACGGCGACGGTCAGAGCCGGGCCGAGCTGTACCCGAAGCTGTTCGGTCCGGAGCTGGTCCAGGCCTTCGCCGACTTCAAGAAGGTATGGGATCCGCACGGCAAGATGAACCCGCGCAAGGTCGTCGATCCGTACCGCATGGACGAGAACCTGCGCCTGGGGCCCGGCTTCGCGCACCCGAAGCTCGACACGTTCTTCCAGTACCCGGACGACGACGGTCTGTTCGGCCGCGCGGTGGGCCGATGCACCGGCATCGGCAAGTGCCGGCGCGATGGCGGCGGCACGATGTGCCCGAGCTACATGGCCGTGCACGAGGAGCAGCACTCCACCCGCGGGCGCGCGAAGCTGCTCTACGAGATGGCGCACGGCTCGCTGCCCGAGCGCTGGCAGGACGAGGGCGTGCGCGAGTCGCTGTCGCTGTGCCTGTCGTGCAAGGGCTGTAAGAAGGACTGCTCGGCCGGGGTCGACATGGCCACCTACAAGGCCGAGTTCCTCGCGCACTACTACGAGGGCCGCTTCCGTCCGCGGCAGGCGCACGCGTTCGGGCAGATCCGGCGCTGGTCGCGCCTCGCCGCGCTCGCCCCCGGTCTGGCCAACGCGACGGTCAACGCACCGGGCCTGTCGACGCTCGCGCGCAAGCTCGCCGGCATGGCGCCGCAGCGCGCGTTCCCGCGGTTCGCGAAGAAGCCGTTCCGGCGCGTGTTCCGGAAGCGGCCCAAGGCGCTCGGGCAGCGCGTCATCCTGTGGCCGGACACCTTCAACGACCACTTCCAGCCGCAGGTGCTCGAGGCGGCCGCCGACGTGCTTCAGGCGGCCGGCTTCGCGCCGATGCTGCCGGAGCGCCCCCTGTGCTGTGGGCGCCCGCTCTACGACTTCGGGCTGCTGAAGCAGGCGCGGGCGCAGCTCGCCGACATCCTCGAGGCGCTGCGCCCGCACGTCGACGCCGGCGTCGCCGTGGTGGGCGTCGAGCCCAGCTGCGTCGCCGTCTTCCGCGACGAGCTGCGCAACCTTTTTCCCGACGACGAGACGGCCCGCAAGCTGTCGCGCAACACGTTCACACTCGCGGAATTCTTGAAGAAACAGGGATATGTGCCCCCGAAGATGAAGGGGCGCGTGCTGTTCCACGGCCACTGCCACCAGAAGGCGATCATGGGCACCGAGGCCGACGTGGAGCTCCTGCGCGCCGCCGGCCTCGAGGTGGACGCGCCCGACGCCGGCTGCTGCGGCATGGCGGGCAGCTTCGGCTTCCACGCGGAGCACTACGACGTGTCCGTCGCCATCGGCGAGCGCGTGCTGCTGCCCGCGGTGCGCGCCGCGGCGCCCGACACGACGATCGTCACCGATGGCTTCTCGTGTCGCGAGCAGATTCACGGCTGCACCGACCGGCGCGCCACGCACCTCGCGGAGCTGCTCGCCCGCGCCCATCGCGGTTCGACCGACTGAATTTACGTCCGCCGTAACTTTTTCTGCCATGGCTGGACGCGCGCTGGTTATCTTCTCCCCTCAGGGGAGGGGGATCAGCGATGGGGACGTATCTCCGACGTGCGGCGCTCGTGGCCTTGCTCGTCGCGATCGGCGGCGCGGCGCAGGCGCAGGTCCCCGGACTCGTCAATCAGGAGGGACTCCTGGTCGACGAGGACGGGCTGCCGATCGAGGGCGACGTCGACCTGGGCTTCGCGCTGTACGCGCAGGCGCAGGGCGGCGCGCCGATCTGGTCCGAGACGCACCGTGGCGTCGCGCTGCAGGGCGGCTACTACAGCGTCCTGCTCGGCGCGACCGTCCCGCTGACGCCGGCGGTCGTCTCGGGCGCCCAGTACCTGCAGCTCGAGGTCGACGGCGACCGGCTCGAGCCGCGCACGCGCCTCGCGGCCGTGCCCTATGCGCTCGTGGCGCAGAGCCTGCGCGGCGGTGCCGTCGACGCGGTGACCGTCGCCGTCGGCGGCAACGTGGTGATCGACGCCAACGGCCGGTGGGTCGGCAACCCGGCGGGGCTGCAGGGGCCCCAGGGGCCGGTCGGTCCCGCCGGTCCCCAGGGCCCGCCGGGGCCCGCTGGCAACGGAGGCGGCGGTGTCGCCGACACGCCCGAGCAGATCCTCGCCAAGCTGCAGCAGCTGGCGCCGCCGCTCGAGCTCACCGTCGAGCGCGCCGCCGACGCCGACCGGCTCGGCGGCCGTCTGCCGAACGCGTACCTCGCGAAGTCGGAGTCGGGTGTCGACATCGCCAACGGCGGCCTGACCATCGACAAGTCGACGGTGGTGTTCAAGTCGACGGACGCGCGCGACCGCATCGGCGAGGTGCAGGGCACGGCGGTGGTGAGCAACGACGCGCAGGCCAACGCGCTCGTCATCGCCGGGCGCCGCGGCGCCAACGCCAACGACCGGCGCATCGAGCTGCGCGGCGCGACGCGGTTCGCCGGCAACGTGGTGACGACCGGCTCCACGGTGATGCAGGGCGGGGTGTTCGTCGCCGACGCGAACGGCGTGCCGCGGCAGATCATCGACAACCAGGGGCGCTGGGTGCCCAACGCGAACCCGCTCGCCGGCAACCAGTGCCCGGCGGGGCAGGCGTTCCGCGGCGTGGCCGACAACGGCCAGATCCTGTGCCAGGAGGCCGGAAATGCGCTCGCCGGCTGCGGAATTCCGATCCCGTGCAACGTCGCCAACGGCTGGGGCCAGTACGAGTACGACGAAGAGAACGACGTCTGGAGCGCCTGCCTGACGAAGCAGTGCTTCGAGCCGGCGCGGCTGATCGTGCCCGACCCGCAGCGCCCGTGGCTGAACTACTGCCGCATCGACGAGAACACCAACGATCGCTGTCAGGACGGCGTCGACAACGACGGCGACAACGTCGTCGACTGCAACGATCCCGACTGCCTGCGCGACGTCGACGTCGACGTGTGCAACCTCGCCGATCTCGAGGTGCCGTTCCCGAACCCGTCGTTCGATCCCGAGGTCGAAGAGGGGCCGGACAACCCCCCGATGCTCAACACGCGCAACATCAACAACGCCGCGCACGGGGTGAGCTTCGGTGTGGCCGACGCGCCACAGTATCGGCTCACGAACACGGTGTCGGCGCTCGCGACGACGATGACGCTGGACCGCGTGCCGGCGGACCTGACCCCCGGTGACGAGCTGCTGGTGATCGCGCTCAAGAAGAACACCTCGCCGAACGCCAGCAATATCGGCCGCTACGAGGTGGTGCAGCTCGAGGCCATCAACAACACGCAGGTCGTCCTGCAGCGCGGCCTGCGCTACTACTACGACGGCGTCCGCGACCGCGTGATGGTCCAGCGCGTGCCCACGTACCGGCACGTGACCATCCGCAACGGCGGCGTGCTCACGGCCGAGGGGTGGAACGGGACGCAGGGCGGCGTGCTCGCCTTCCGGGCCGTGGGCACGTTGACGATCGAAGAGGGCGGCCTCATCGACATGTCGGAGAAGGGCTTCGGCGGCGCCCGGTCGGCGGCGGCGCCCAACCCGGCGGCCGGCATCCTTCCGCCGACGACGGTGGGGCAGGCCGACAACTACGACGGCCTCGTGACCGCCGGCGGCGGCAACGGCAGTCTCCAGAACGGCGGCGGCACGCCCGACGCCAACGGCCGCGGCGGCAATGGCGGCACCTGTCCCGCGCGCGTGCCGGTGGTGAACCCGCTCGCGGCCGGCGTCGCCGGTCAGGCGGGCGCCGCCGGGCAGATGTGCAACTCGAACTCCAACAGCACCTACATGCGCAGCGGCGGCGGCGGCGCGCCGCGCAATCCCGGCAGTCAGCTCACGACCGCCGCCGGCGCGCCCGGCCGCATCTACCTCGGCGGCGGCGGGGCGAACGGCGGCGGCGGCGGCGGCGCGGGCAACTGGACGACGGGCGGCAACACGACGTGCCGCGGCACCCCGGGCCGTCAGGACGGCCTCGGCGGCGCGGCCGGCTCGCTGTCCTGCCCGAGCGACCAGCCCAACTTCCGCGGCGGCCCCGGCGGCAACGGCACCTCGGGTGGACACGGCGGCGGGATCGTCCTCATCTGGGCGGACACGGTCGTCGCCAACCACGGCGTCACGATCAAGGCCGCCGGCGGCACGGGCGGCGCGGCGGGCGGCGGCGGCGGCGGCACCTACTATATCGGCGGCGGCGGCGGTGGCGCGGGCGGCGGTGGCGCGGGGGGCGGCGTGGTGCTGATCCGCGCGAACGTGCGCCAGATCGGCGCCGCGAACATCGACGTGAGCGGTGGCGCCGGCGGCGGCGGCGGCGGCGGCGGTGGCTCGGGCGACGGCGGTGTCGGCGGCGCGGGCGCGGGCCCCAACGGCGGCGGCGGCGGCCCCGGGCTCGTGACGCGCCAGACCGGCTGCGGCGTGGTCGCCGGCTGGTCGGACCCGGCGGCGGGCGGACATGCCGGCCAGGCGGGCGCGGAGCAGGACCTTCACGACGACACCACCGCGTGCCAGATCTTCAACGGCAACAACGCCGGCTCCTTCCCGAGCTCGATCACACGGGCGCCCTGCGCCGGCCGCGGTGGCGCGGTCGGGGGCGGCGGCGGCGGCGGCGGCCTGCAGAAGAACCTGCCCGGCGGCGCGAACCAGGGCGGCCAGATCGCCCCTCCGCCGCCGGCGCCCGGCCCGTTCTGCCATCAGTTCACCACCGGCGGCGTGACCTACGAGAACGTGCCCGGCGGCAACGCGCCGGGCCGCGACGGCGGCAACGGCGGCAACGGCCGCCAGTTCACCGCGGGCGGCGGCGGCGGGCGGCGCGGCCCCGACGGCAAGAACGGCGTGAAGCTCATCACGAGCCTGTGAGCGGGCGCCCCGGGCCCGCGCGAGAGGGATGATGTTCGGCAGCAGATGGATCGTCGTGGCGGTGGCGGCGGCCGGCCTCCTCGTGGGATGCGGCGGGGAGAGCGGCGGCGGCGGCGCCGGTGGCGGCGCCGGCGGCATGGGCGGCGAGGGCGGCGCCGGTGGCGAAGGCGGCGGCGGCGGCGGCGGTGGCGAGGGCGGTGCCGGCGGCGAGGGCGGCGCCGGCGGTGCTGGCGGCGAAGGCGGCGCCGGTGGCATGGGCGGCGCCGGTGGCATGGGCGGCGCGGGTGGCATGGGCGGCGCCGGCGGTGAAGGCGGCGCCGGTGGCATGGGCGGCGCGGGCGGCGTGGGCGGCGCCGGCGGCGCCGGCGGGATGAACCCGCCGGGCGACAATGACGGCGACGGCCTGCTCGACGCCGACGACAACTGCCCGTTCCAGGGCAACGCCGACCAGGCGGACCTCGACTCCGACGGCGAGGGCGACGTCTGCGACGCCGATCCCGACGGTGACGGCATCGACGATCCGCTCGACAACTGCCCGCGCGACGCCAACGCGGACCAGACGAACACGTTCGGCGACGCGCGCGGCGACGCCTGCGAGCCGCCGCCCGTCGACATGGGCGACGCCGACGGCGACGGCCTGGCCGGCGACGCCGACAACTGCCCGCAGGTGCGCAACCCCAGCCAGGACGACGAGGACGGCGACGGCGCGGGCGACGCGTGCGACGACGACCTCGACGGCGACGCCGTGCCGAACGAGGGCGACAACTGCCGCGCCGTCTCCAACGGCGACCAGGCGGATCTCGACGAGGACGGCGTCGGCGACGTCTGCGATCCCGACGCCGACGGCGACGACGTGCTCGACGAGGACGACGTCTGCCCGAGCGTCGTCGACGCCGACCAGGCCGACGCCGATCGCGACGGCCTGGGCGACGCGTGCGACGACGACATCGACGGCGACGGCGTCGAGAACGACGACGACAACTGCCCCTTCATCAGCAACGCGGACCAGCAGGCGATCTGTCTCGATCAAGACGGCGACGGGGTCGAGGAGGCCGACGACAACTGCCCGCAGGACGCCAACCGCGACCAGGCGGATCTCGACGGCGACGGCGACGGCGACGCGTGCGACGACGATGTCGATGGTGACGAGGTGCTGAACGGGCGCGACAACTGCCCGCAGGCCGCCAACTTCTCGCAGCTCGACACCGACGCCGACGGGCGCGGCGACGCGTGTGACGCCGATCGCGACGGCGACGGCGTCGTGAACGAGCGCGACAACTGCCCCGAGGCGCCCAACCCGGGGCAGGCCGACGGCGACGGCGACGGCGCGGGCGACGCGTGCGACGGGGGCGATCGCGGCGTGCTCGATAGCGACGGGGACGGCGTGCCCGACTTCCTGCCCGACGTGCTGCCCTGCGAGGCCGGCCAGCGCGACGCGTGCTTCGACAACTGCCCGGCCTTCCCGAATTCCGACCAGGATCCGGCCGCTTGCGGCGAAGAGGGCGACGCGGACGACGACGGCGTGGCCAACGACTTCGACAACTGCCCGCTCGTGGCCAACCCCGGCCAGGAGATGGCCGAGGGCAATGCCGTGGGCGATGCCTGCGTCGACGACGTGGACGGCGACGGCGCCGGCGACGCCGTGGACAACTGCTTGCTGCTCTCCAACCCCGACCAGCGCGACACGAACGGCGACGGCATCGGTGATGCCTGCACCCTCTAGCCGGTTCGTCGCGGGGCTCATCGCAGGACTGCTGACGGGCGCGGCCGCGGGCGGCGTCGCCACCTGGTGGGCGATGCGGCGGGCGCCGGGCCTCGCGTGCCCGGAGGGCGCCGAGCCGACGGGGCTCGGTCCGCCGCAGGGCACGCGGCAGTGGTGCCAGCGCCTCGGCCCCGACGACGACTTCGTGCGCCACGGGCCGTGGCGACGCTGGTTCGAGAGCGGGCTGCCGCGCGAGCAGGGCGAGTACCTCGACGGCGAGAAGCACGGCCGCTGGACGCGCTGGTACGCCACGGGCCAGAAGGCGCAAGAGGGTGTCTACGAGCGCGGGCACAAGGTCGGCAAGTGGCTGCAGTGGGGCGAGGACGGGCGGGTCTGGGCCGCCGTCGACCACGTCGCCGACGGTGGGGTCGGCGAGAGCGACGCCGGGCCCGTCGTCGCCGCCGCGGGACCGGACGGGGACGGCGACGGCGTGACCGACGCGCGCGACGTCTGCCCGTTCGACGCCGATCCCGCCCAGGACGACACCGACCGCGACGGCGCCGGCGACGCGTGCGACGACGACCTCGACGGCGACGAGGTGGCCAACGTCCACGACAACTGCCCGCGCGCGCGCAACTGGGACCAGATCGACACCGACCTCGACGGGCGCGGCGACGCGTGCGACGACGCGCCCGCGCGCTGAACGCCCGAAACTGCCGCCGCTCGCCCTCCATCTCCTCACCCGTGAGACGGACGACGTGGACCGCGGCGCCGGGCCGCGGCGGAGAGGGGAGCGACATGCGCGTGGTGCGTTGGGCGGTGCTGGTCCTGGCCCTGGCGGCCTGGGGGTGCGACGACGACGGCGACGACGATGACGGCGCGGGCGGCGCCGGTGGCGTCGGCGGCGAAGGCGGCGCGGGCGGCGCAGGTGGTGCCGGCGGCGAAGGTGGCGTCGGCGGCGCGGGCGGCGCGGGTGGCGCGGGTGGTGCCGGCGGCGTTGGCGGCGCGGGTGGCGCGGGCGGTGCCGGCGGCGCGGGTGGTGCCGGGGGCGCGGGCGGTGCGGGCGGCGCCGGCGGTGCCGGCGGCGCGGGCGGTGCGGGCGGCGCGGGCGGCGCGGGCGGTGCCGGCGGCGCGGGCGGCGCGGGCGGCGCGGGCGGTCAGGCGCTGATCGAGCGCGGCGAGTACATCGTCAACGTGCTCGCGGTCTGCACCGACTGCCACACGCCCACCGACATGGGCGTCCCCGACATGACCCGCTACCTCGCCGGCACGACCTGCCTCGTCGACATCGACCCGGCGAACGACCAGGTCGGCTGCGTCAATCCGCCGAACCTGACGAACGACGCCACGGGCCTCGCGAACCGCTCCGACGAAGAGATCAAGGACATGTTCCTGCGCGGCGTGCGCCCCGATGGCACCGCGCTGCACCCGTTCATGCCCTACTTCGTCTTCGGCAACATGAGCGCCGGAGACGCCGACGCGGTCGTCGCGTTCCTGCGGACGGTGCCCGGCGTCGACAACCAGGTGCCGCCGAGCCAGCCGCCGTTCGCGGCCTTCCCGATGCCCGTCCCGGTCGTCGACCTCGCGATCCTCCCGGCGCCGGCCGCCGACTACCCCGAGCGCGAGCGCGCCGAGCGCGGCCGCTACATCGCCGCCAACATCGGCGCCTGCCTCGAGTGCCACACGCCCGAGACGATGCCGCCGGCGATGGAGCCCCGCGACTGGAGCCGCGCCTTCCAGGGCGGGCGCGAGTTCCCGATCGGACCGCCGTTCGGCACGCCGGTTTCGGCCAACCTCACGCCCCACCCCGAGTTCGGCACCGGCGAGTGGACGATCGAGCAGATCGTGCGCGCCCTCAAGGAAGGCGTCGACGCCGAGGGCGAAGGCATCTGCCCGCCCATGCCCTCCGGCCCGATGGGCGCCTTCGCGAACCTCACCGACGAGGACGCCACCGACATCGCGCACTTCCTCAAGTCCATCCCCGCCGGCGACAACGAGGTGATGGACATGTGCAGCCTGCCCGTCGGCATGTGAGGCTTCAGCGGAGCGCGTCGATCCAGGCGCGCACCGTCGCCACCCCCTCCTCGTGCACCACCTCGGTCGCCAGCGGCGGCATCTGCGTCCGCGGGCCGCGCTCCGCCATGCGGTAGACGAGCGCGCTCTGCCCGGCATCGCCGGCGACGACGCGGATCGGCCGCTCCGCGTCCATGAAATTCTGCGTGGGCACGCCGACGGTGGTGCGGAAGATGGCCGTCGCCTCCGGCGTGCGATCGCCGACCGCCAGCGTCAGGTCCATGTCGGTGTCGGGCCGCGCGGCGCCGCGCGGGTTGTGGCAGTGCGCGCAGTTGCCGTGCAGGTAGCCGAGGGCCGCGGCGGTCGCCGCATCGCCGGGCGGTCCGGGGATGCCGCCGACCGACGGCGGGGCGGTCATGAGGGGCGCGAGGCGTTCGAGGCCGCCCTCCGCCGTGGCGAGCTGGATGGCCGCGAGGCCGAGCGCTCGCCCCGGCTCGCCGTTGTGGCACGTGCCGCACTGCTTCGCGCTCGGCACGTCGTGGTCCGTGCCGCGCACGTTCGTCGCCCCTTCGCGGGCGAAGACGGCGTCGGCCTCGTCGTCCGTCCAGACGAACGCGCCGAACCAGTAATCCCGCTCGCCGGGGCCGATGCGCGCGACGAGGCGGGTCTCGAGCCGCCGTCCGTCGGGGTGGCGGAATTCCTTGAAGAGCATGGCGCCGACCGGCAGCCGCCAGTCGTCCATCTCACTCGTGTCGATGCGGGCGCCGGCGGGCACTCGCAGCCAGCGGGTCTTGCGGCTCCCGTCGGACCACAGCGCGAACGCCGGCGTGAACTCGACGAGATCCGGCGCCAGCTGGCCCGCGGCGGGGTCGCGGTAGAGGCCCGTCTCGGAGAGCCGGAACTCGCGGCCGTCGTCGCGGCCCGGGTACCGGACGACGGGCGGAGCCCAGGGGGGGGCTGCATCCGGCGCGGCGTCCGGCGGCGCGGCGTCCGGCGGCGCGGCGTCCGGCGGCGCGGCGTCCGGCGGCGCGGCGTCCGGCGGCGCGGCCTCCGCGTCGGGACCGCGCGCGTCGACGGCGGCGTCGGGGGCGCCTGCGTCGGACGGCGCGCCATCGCCCGCGTCCCCGCCGCAGCCCGCGGCCAGCGCGACCACCCATCCCAGCACCCGGCGCATGCTCCGCCTTCCCGCCTCGACGACGCACTGTCGCGCGAACGGCGGCCATCCTCCCGAAACCAAACGGAATTGGCCAGCGCGGCGCGCCGCCTCGCCGGCGAGGAGTCGCCTCCGGCGGCCGATCCGCTATGCTCCCGAAACCATGAGGAACTTCCGCATCTTCACGCTGGCGGCGCTCGCCGTCCTCGCCGCCTGCGACAGCACGCCCGACAGCGCGGACGGCGCCGACGGCGGCGTCGTGGGCGCCTGCTGCGCGCAGGGCTGCTCCCTGTCGACCGCCTTCGAGTGCTCCGACCGGGGCGGCCTCTTCAACGGCGCGGCGTCGTGCGACCCGGACCCCTGCGATCGCGGCCAGATCGGCGCTTGCTGCGCGGCCGACGGCATGTGCGCCGCGCGCGAGGCCGGCGCCTGCCTCTCCGCGGGCGGCGACTTCCGCGGGCCGGGCAGCCAGTGCAGCGTGGGCCTCTGCGGCGCGCCCGAGACCGGCGCCTGCTGCTCGCCGCTCGGCGCCTGCGAGATCCGCGACCGCGTCCAGTGCGCTCGCGAGAACTGGACGTGGCAGGGCGCGGACCTGACCTGCGATCCGGACCCGTGCGGACCGGTCGAGGTCGGCGCCTGCTGCACGCCGCAGGGCAACTGCCGCGTGATCGACCGCGTGCGGTGCCGCGACGGCAACACCTTCATGGGCGACGCCGTCATGTGCGAGCCGAACCCGTGCCGGCAGCCCGAGGTCGGCGCCTGCTGCAAGCAGGATGGCACCTGCGAGCGCAACACCGACGTGGACTGCCGCGGCCGCTTCATGGGCGCCGCCTCGACGTGCAGCCGCGACCTGTGCGCGCTGCCGCCCGACGCCGCGCCGCCGCCGGCGGACGCCGCGCCCGATGCCGCGCCGCCCGACGCCGCGCCGCCCGACGCCGCGCCGCCCGACGCCGCCCGCCCACCCGTCGACGCCGCCCCCCCCGACGCCGCGCCCGCCGACGCCGCGCCCGCCGACGCCGCCAACTGACAGCGGCGGCCGCCCCGCGGCGCCGATTTCACTCGCAGCGGAACACACGTCGGCCACGGTCCCGCCGCCGGCTCGCCGTCCAGCGGAAGTGCGGCGGTGCTGCTGCGCGCGCCATCGCCCCGGCCGGCGCGGGCCCGTGTCGCCCGAGCACACGGAGATGTTTGATTCCACGGCCTTTCGGCCTAATTTCGGGATTCGCGCACGAAGCGTCGGAGGGGGTCTCCCATGCGCCGAAGCGAACGACGGCTCTTGCCGTGGACGCTGCTGCTCGTCTTGGGCTGCGGCGAGAACCAGCCGGACGAGGGCGGCGGCGCCAATGGCGGCGACGACTGCGTGTCCGACATGCAGTTCTTCCGCGAGAAGGTCTCGCAGCCGGTCCTCGAACGCATCTGCAGCAACTGCCACAACCCGCAGGGGGCCGCGCGCGACTCGAAGCTCGTGCTCGCGGCCGCCGGCGAGACCGGCTACCTGCAGACGAACTTCGAGACGCTCAAGGAGGTCGCCTCGTTCGAGAAGGAGGGCGAGTCGATCATCCTGCTCAAGCCGACGGCGCAGATCGACCACGGCGGCGCGCAGCAGATCGAAGTCGACAGCGAGCAGTACGATGCGCTCGTCGAGATGGTGGAGCGTTTCCGCAACCCCGTCACGTGCGACGACGGCGGCGACCTGAGCCTGATCGACAAGGTCCAGGTGCTCGACCTGCCCGCCACGCTCCGCAAGGCCAAGGTCCAGATCCTCGGCGAGCTGCCCACCGCCGACGAGCTCGAGACAGTGGCCACCGGCGGTCAGCAGGCCTTCGACGGCCTGATCCACGACTACCTCGCCCGCGAGCCCTTCTACGGCGTCCTCAAGCGCTGGTTCAACGACCGCCTGCACACCGACAAGTACCTCGGCGGCGAGCGCGCCGTGTCGCTGCTCCCCGAGGATCAGTACCCGCGGCGCACGTACTACCGCGAGATCCCGGAGGACACCGAAGAGGGCCGGCTCACGCGCCGCCACACCAACGACGCGGTCGCGCGCGAGCCGCTCGAGCTCATCGCGTACATCGTGCGCCACGACAAGCCGTTCACCGACGTGCTGACGGCGGACTACACCGTGGTCAACCCCTTCAGCGCCCGCGCGTTCGGCCTGCAGGTGCAGTTCGAGAACCCGAACGATCCCAACGAGTTCCACGAGGCGCGCATCCAGGGCTACCCGCACGCGGGCCTGCTCACGTCGCCGATGTTCCTCAACCGCTTCCCGACGACCGAGACGAACCGCAACCGGCACCGGTCGCGCATGGTCTGGAAGCTGTTCCTGGCCACCGACATCCTCAAGAAGGCCGAGCAGCCCGTCGACCCGACGCGCATCAAGGACCACAACCCGACGATGCACAACCCGCAGTGCACGATCTGCCACGCGCAGCTCGACCCGCTGGCGGGCGCGTTCATGAACTTCGACACGCAGGGCCGCTACGACCGGCGCGACGAGGGCTGGTACATCGACATGCGGCCGCCCGGTTTCGGCGAGGAGACCGTGCCCGCCGACGAGTGGGGCCGCGCGCTGCAGTGGGCCGCGAAGAAGCTCGCCGCCGACGAGAAGTTCGCGCTCGCCGCGGTGCACACCGTCTACACCGGGCTCGTCGGGCGCCCGCCGCTCGAGAACCCCACCGATCCGAGCGACCCCGCCTTCGCGTCGAAGCGCGCCTTCTACGACATGGAGGAGGCGTTCCTCGACCGCACCAAGAAGGTGTTCATCGAGAGCGGGTACAACCTGAAGTCGATCGTGCCGGAAGTGGTGCGAAGCCCGTTCTACCGGGCCCAGAGCGCTCTGCAACTGGACGACGCCGAGCAGCAGGTGCTCGAGCCGCTCGGCACGATGCGCCTGCTGACGCCCGAAGAGCTCGACGCGAAGCTCGTGGCCGTGCTCGGGCAGCCGTGGAAGCGCCGGGCCGGGGACCGCGACCAGCTGCTGCATGGTGAGGAGTACCGCTTCTTCTACGGCGGCATCGACAGCGACCAGGTGCTCGAGCGCGTGACCGAGCCCAACGGCATCATGGCCAACATCGCGCTGCGCATGGCCAACGAGATGTCGTGCTTCACGGTGCCGCGCGACTTCACGCGCGACCGCGCCGAGCGCCTGCTGTTCCCGCACGTGGAGGTGGGCTTCCTGCCCGAAGACCGCAACGGGTTCGCGGTGCCGGAGGCCGAGGAGGCCATCCGCCGCAACATCCGCTATCTGCACTACCGGCTGCTGGGCGAGGTGCTGACGCCGGGACACCCGGAGGAAGAGGCCACGTTCCAGCTGTTCGTGCAGACGTGGCGCGAGGGTCTGGCCCTGGTGGCGAACGACCAGGCGTCCCCCGAACTGCACGGGGCCTGTCACGCCACGCGGGAGTACGAGACCGACGCCGAGCTGCCCGAGGGCCACCGTGTGTATCGCGACGGCGCGTACACGATCCGCGCCTGGATGGCCGTGGTCACCTATCTCCTCGCCGACTGGCGATTCATTTATCACCAGTGAGGGGGCCGAAGATGGATCGCCGCGATTTCCTTCGCCTCGCCGGCGCCGCCGGCCTCGCCGTCGTCACCGCGCCCCTCGGGGCCCGCGCCCAGGAGGCCGACGGCCCGTTCTGGATCTTCGTGCACGCGTCGGGCGGCTGGGATCCCACCTCGTTGTGCGACCCCAAGGGCCGCCGCGACGAGATGCAGGAGAACCCGCTCAACATGTACTTCACCGATGACATCGGCGAGGCGGGCAACATCCGCTACGCCCCCGTCGCGTGGAACCACGAGTTCTTCCAGAAGCACTACCGGCGCACGCTGGTCCTCAACGGCGTCGACACCCAGACCAACAACCACGACGCCGGCATGCGGCACACGTGGTCGGGTCGCCTCAGCGAGGGCTATCCCGCCCTCGCGGCGCTCATCGCCGGCGTGCATTCACCCCGTTCGCCGATGTCGTTCATCACGAACGGCGGCTACGACCTCACGAACGGCCTCGTCGCGCCCACGCGCACCGGCAACATCGGCGTCATCCACCGCATCGCGCACCCCAACGCGATCGATGGCAACCCCGAAGGCTCGAAGTTCCACACGCCGGCGACGATGTCGCGCATCCAGGACGCGCTCACCGAGCGTCAGAGCTGGCTCGAGCGCACGTTCGCGCTCCCGAAGGCCAAACACGCCATCGGACAGCTCTACGGCGCGCGCACGGGTCGCAACGACGTCCAGCGCCTCAGCGAGTTCCTGCCCTCGCAGTTCGAGGGCGCGCCGCTCAAGCGCCAGGCGCAGGTGGCGCTCGCCGCCTTCCGCGCCGGCATCGGACGCTGCGCCAACCTGACCATCGGCGGCTTCGACACCCACGGGGACCACGACAACCAGCACTTCCCGCGGCTCGCCGAGCTGATGCAGGGCGTCGACTACATCTGGGACGAGGCCGAGCGCCAGCAGATCGCCGACAAGCTCGTCGTGGTGGTGGGCAGCGACTTCGGGCGCACCCCCGGTTACAACGAGGGCGACGGCAAGGACCACTGGTCGATCACGAGCGTGCTGGTCATGGGCGCCGGCGTCCCCGGCAACCGCGTGATCGGCACCACCGACGAGCACCACGTCCCCATCGAGGTCGATCCGGCCACGCTGCGCGAGAAGCCGGGCGCCGGCATCCGCATCCGCCCCCAGCACATTCACCGTGCGCTCCGCAGGCTCGCCGGCATCGCCGACGCCGACCTCGTGCTGCGTCGCTATCCCCTCGACGACAGCGAGGACCTGCCCCTCTTCGGCTGAAAGTCCGCAGAGGTCTTCGACGCGCTCCCGGCGCCTGCGTACACTCGGTGGACGTGAGGCGGGGGAACCAGATCATCGCGGCGCTGACCGCGTTCGCGCTCGCCGCGTGCGACGAGGGGCCTGCGCCCACGGTCGACTGCGACGACCACACGTACGACGAGCTGTTCGCCGAGGACGCACCCAAGATCGCCCACCCGGGCCGATGGGTGGCGCCGGCGGACGTCACCGCCGTCGGCGACCGGCAGAACGTCGGCTACGACGACGCGCCGCCCTGGAACGGCGGCGCCAACTGCGGCGGCTCGTTCCGGCCGGGCGCCCGCGCCCTCGGCGACCACCTGCGCGCCAACTTCCCCGGCGTGCACCAGGTGCAGGGCTACAACTGTCGTCCCAACACGGCGAACACGAGTCAGACGTCGGTACACGGCACCGGCCGCGCCATCGACGTGATGGTGCGCACGTCCGGCGGCGACGCCGACAACGACGCCGGCGATCCGGTGGCCCACTGGCTCATGCAGAACGCCGAGGCCATCGGCGTGCAGATCATCATCTGGGACCGCAGCACCTGGGCCCCGCACCGCAGCCCGCCCAAGAACCGCAGCTACGGCGGCCCGAACCCGCACATCGACCACCTGCACGTCGAGCTGACGGTGGACGGCGCCGAGATGCGGACGCCGTGGTTCCGCCGTCACGCGCCGGAGGGCTACCTCGACGCGGCCGACTGCGACGGCGTGCGCGGCTGGGCGTTCGACCGCGACACGGCGGACCGCCCCGCCGACGTGCACGTGTACCTCGACGGGCCGACCGGGGTGGGGCGCGGCTTCTCGCTGCGCGCCGACGTCAACCGCGACGATCTGTGCGGCGCCATCGGGTCGTGCGCGCACGGATTCCGGCTGCCGATTCCGCTTGCATTTCGAGATGATCGGCCGCACGCGGTCCATGCCTACGCGATCGACACCGAGGGGGGCGCCCCGGCCGAGCTGCGCGACTCGCCGCGTGAGTTGCGGTGCGCGCCGCCGCCGCTACCGGGCGAGGGCGTGCTGCGGCACGTGACGAGCCCCGACGTGATGACGGCGTGGCGCTTCTCCTTCGATGACGTGGCGCGCTACGTCGACGGGGCGATCGCGCCGTATGCCCGCGGCGCCGCCTGGACGCCGGCCCCGCTCCTCGTCCAGGCCGACGGGCTGCCCCAGGTCTACGTGCTCGACGGCGGCTCGAAGAGGCACGTCCGCAACCCGGAGTCGCTCGCCGCGTGGCGCTTCGACGCCGCTGCCATCGAGCGGCGGGCGAGCCTCGAGGACCTGCCCACCGGCTCGCCGATGCCGGACGCGCCCGTCCTGCTGCGCGGGGACGGCCCCGAGGTGTTCGTGCTCGACGTGCCGCCGCCGCCGCCCGACGCCGCGCCGCCGTCCGATCCCGACGGCGGAGCGACGCCGCCGCCGCCCGAGCCCGACGGCGGAGCGACGCCGCCGCCGCCCGAGCCCGACGCGGCCGCCGACGCGTGGACGCCCGACGCGGCGCGGGACGAGGTCGACGCGTTCGCCGCGCCGAGCGGCGCCCGCCTCGCGGCGTACCACGAGGGCGGCTGCCGGACGTCGCCCGGCGTGGGCCCGTGGTGGATCGCGCCACTCCTGCTCACCCGTCGGAGGCGCCGATGAACGGCCTCGCGGACCTGCACCGCCACCTCGACGGCTCGCTCCGCCCGGAGACTGCGCGCGCGCTCGCCGCCGACATGGGCCTCGAGGTGCCGGCGGACCTGCCCTTCCGGCCGGGGCTCGGCCTCGACGCGTGCCTCGCGCGCTTCGCGTTCACGCTGTCGCTGCTCCAGTCGCCCGACGCCGTCGCCCGCGTGGCGGGCGAGATCTGCGCCGACGCCGCCGCCGAGGGCGTGACGACGCTCGAGATCCGCTTCGCGCCGCAACTTCACCGCGGCGCGCCCACCGAGGCGATCGTCGACGCCGCGCTCGACGGCGTGGCGGGGCGCGCGGGCCTCATCCTCTGCGGCTTGTATGGCGAGGCGCCCGACGTGCTGCAACACCTCGTCACGATTGCGGAATCGCGTCCGGGTGTCGTCGGTCTCGACCTCGCCGGCGGCCCGGCGCCGGGCCACGCCTTCACGCTCGCCGACTACGCGCCGGCCTTCCGCCGCGCCGCCGAGCTCGGCCTGGGCCGTACCGTCCACGCGGGGGAGGGGCGCCCGCCCGCCGAGATCCGCGCCGCCATCGAGGTGCTCGGCGCGACGCGCATCGGCCACGGCACGACGCTGCTCGACGACCCGTCCGTCGTCGAGCTCGTCCTCGAGCGCGGCGTGACGCTCGAGGCGTGCCTCACTTCGAACTGGCACGTCGGCGCCATCCCGCGCGTCGCCGACCACCCGCTCGCGCGCTGGCTCGCGCTCGGCGTCCGGGCGTGCGTGTGCAGCGACAACACGCTGCTCTCGGCCACCGACGCCGCCGCCGAGCTCCGCCACGCGCGCGCGCTGCCGGGCATGACCGACGCCCTGCTCCGTCGCGCGGTCGAGCACGGCCACGCCGCCGCCTTCCGCCGCGCGGCCGCCCTCTGATGCGGGCGCTCGAAGGCGTCTGGGGCCGCCGCGTCGCCCGCCTCCCCGCGCGCGGTGTCCTGCTCGTCGCCACCGACCTGCAGGGCAACTATGGCGACTACGAGGCGATGAAGGCCGTCTACGCCGCCGAGGAGGCCGCCGGCAACTCGCCGATCCTCGCCTTCTGCGGCGACCTCGTCCACGGACCGTCGCCCGAGCTGAATGAGCCCGGCGCCTGGCCCGACTACCTCGGCGCCGCCTACGTCGATCGCTCCGCCGACCTGATCCGCGACTTCGAGGCCTACACGCGCGCTGCGCGTGTCTTCAGCCTGCTCGGCAACCACGAGCACGCCCACATCGGCGGCCCCGTGGTGCCCAAGTTCTACGACGACGAGGCGGCGGTCCTCGACGGGGCCCTCGGCGACGACACGGAGCGCATCCACGCGTTCCTCAACGAGTTTCCGCTCCTCGCCGTCGCGCCGTGCGGCGTGGTGCTCACCCACGGCGCGCCGCGGCGCGCCGAGCCGGACCTCGCCGCCTTCGAGCGCCTGCGCTACGAGGGCTACGCCCGCCGCTCCATCCACCAGATGTACGACGCGGACACGCTCGGCGCCCTGCTGTGGTCGCGGAGCGCGACGCCGGCGCAGGCGGCGCGCCTGCTCGAGGTCACCTCGCTCGACGGCGCACCCAACGCCTTCGTCGCCTACGGTCACGACATCGTGCGTGAGGGCTGGGAGACCACCGCCGACAACCAGATCTGCGTGTCGACCTCGTTCGGCCTGTTCGACGAGCACAAGGTCTATCTGCGGCTCGATCTGGCGCATCGCTACCGAAGCGCGCTCGAGCTGCGTGTCGGCCACGAGATCCGGCCGCTGTACGCGCCGTGACGTCGCGCGACGCCCGCGGCGCCGCGCGCCGCCTGCCAGCCGAGGTGCTGAACGCGGGCCTCTTCACGGCGCTCACCGCCGCCGCCTGGCTGTTGCAGGCGACTCGGGCGGCGGGGGTCGTGGCGATGGGGTTCGCCGCGCTCGCCGCCGCCGCCGCCGCCGCCACGTACGGCGTCCTCACCGTCCGACCCTGGGGGCGCGCCGTGGCCGAGCTGTCCCTCGCGTCGAGCGTCGTCGCCGCCGCCGCGCGCGGCTTCGCGTCCGGGTGGAACATCGGCCGCGGCGCGATCGTGGTGTTCGGCCTGTTCACGCTCTGGATGCTGCGCCGGCCCGGCGTGCGGGCCGTGTTCGACACCCGGGGGCCGTTCCGCCTGCGACCGGGGCCGATGTGGGGCGTGGACCTGTCGCTGCTCGGGGCGGTGGTCGTCCCGGCCGCCTTCGCGCAGCTGCCGCCCCTCGCCCACGTCGGCACCGTCCTCGCGTGGAGCGCCGTCTACGTGTTGTGGCTCCGCCCGCGGATCGTGCGCCGTTTCGCGCCGATGCTCGCGCGCCGCCCGGGCGACCTCTCCGCCGGGCAGGCCCGCGCCTTCCGCGCCGCGCTCGCCGTGCGCGCGCGCGGCGAAGCGGCGGCCGCCCTCACGCTCGCCGCCGGCCTGCCGCCGGTCCGCTCGGTGCGGATCCTCCGCGGACTGTGCGCCATGGAGAGCGGCGGCGAGGGCGTGGAGCGGCTGGTCCTCGACGCTGGATGGGTGCCCGCGCCGGCGGTGGCCGCCGCCGCGCTCGCGTCGACGCCGCCCGCCGCGCTCGACGCGCTGCTCGAGGTGCGCTGGCGCCTCGTCGAGGATCTCCTCGCCGACGCCGCCGAGGCGGACACCTTCGCGGAGGAGGCCGACGCGGCGCTCGAGCGCCTGACGGGCCTCGCGTTCGCGCCGCCCGCCCTCGTTCAGTGTGGCGCGTGGTGGTCCGGCGCGCGCGACCACCAAACGGGTCGGGCGTGGCTCGTCGCTCGCCTGTGGCGCGCGGGCTGCCTCGACGCGGCGGTCACCGCCGCCGGCGACGACGACGTCCCGCTCGCGCTCGCCGCGCGCCTGGCACGCCTGCTGGACGACGCGCCGAGCCCTGCGTGGATCGCCAGCCACGCCGACCTGCTCGTGCTCGTGCCGCACTTCGCCGAAGGCCACGGCCTGCTGATGCTGGACGGCGCGCTGTTGTCGGCGCGATGTCTCGACACCGTCGCCGCGCGTCTCCGCGGCCGGGGCGACGTCCTCGACCTGGTGTGGCGCGTGCGGACCGAGATCCACGCCGCCCTGCCGACCGGCGTCTGCGAGTACCTCGCCGTGGCGCTGACCGGCAACGACGGGCGCGCCGAGACGCTGGACGTGTGGTGGGCCGCCGAGCGCGCGCGCATCGGCCGGTTCGACGACGCCTTCGCCGACGGCCTCGAGGCCGCGCACCGCGCCGACTGGACGCGCGCCGCGGATGCCTTCGCGCGGGCGAGCGAGGCATGGCCCGAGTCCGTCTGCGCCGCCGCGAACCGCGCGGTCGCGCGCGTGCGGACCTGACGGCCTACTCGAAGAGCGCCGCCACGGCCGCGGTAGGCCGCGCCGCCTCGGCGGCCAGACGCTTCGTGCTGCGATACAGGTACCAGGTGATCAGCAGCGTCACGAGGATGCGCGCGGCGAGGGCGCCGACGACGGCCGACTTCATCGCGATGGGCAGCTGCACGATGTAGAAGGTGGCGAGCCCCGCGCTCAGCAATGTGACGACGGCCGAAGCCACGAGCGTGCGCAGGATGAGCGAGGCATTCTCGCGCAGCAACGTCGGCAACTGCACGCCGAAATAGACGAAGCCTGCGGCGAATGCCAGGTCGATGCCACAGACGACCATGTCGACGACGTCCAGGCCGCCGGCGCCGAAGGCCTTGATCTGCATGCCACCGCTGATGAGGCCCACCACGATGAAATAGGCCCGCAGGGACCGAACCGTCTCGCGCACGACCACCCCCTCCTGACGACGGAGAGCCGAGGCTGACACGCTCCGGAGGCGCTGTCGAGCCTGGGATCAGGGACCGAAGCCGCCGCAGAGGTTGCCGCGCGGCAGCACGTTGACGCCGCCGAGCGGGCGCTGGGCGAGGCCGGGGAAGTCGATGTCGACGACCTCCCACGTGTCGTCGATGTTCGACAGATGGACGGGGCCGTAGCGGCCGATCACCTGGCCGAAGTTGAGGATCTCGATCGTCGCGTCCGGGTCCTGGCCGCCGTGGTCGGCCCAGTAGTGCACGAGGACGCGGTACGTCCCCGGCGCCGGCGCCTGCACGTTCACGTTCTCGGGACCGAAGCCATCGACGTCGTCCGTGTCGAGGAAGGGATCGTCCTCGAAGGCGTTGGGATCGCCCCACTGGGGCTGCGGGTTCGAGAAGTAGACATCGCCGGCGCACGTCCACATCTGCCCGTTCGGCGCGAGCACGTGCAGGTCGACATCGGTGGCGTCGGTGTTCCACGCCAGGCGGACGTGCAGCTCGACCTCCTGGAGCGGCGGCGGCGTGGCGATGGCCGACACGTCGACCCGCTGCGTCGCGTTCGCCGGGTCGTTGCTCAGGACCTCCCAGAAGCCGCCCTCGAGGCCGGCGCGGCGCGGCGAGTAGGTCACGTCGATCTGTTGCCGCTGCCCCGGATCGAGCACGAGCGGGAACGGCGGCGGCATGGTGAGCTGGAAGGTGGGCGGCAGCTCGCCGAAGATGGAGCGCCCGCGGCGGATCGCGTTCACGCGGACCGGCACCTGGCCGCAGCTCTCGAGCGTGAAGCTGCGGACGGCGTCGTGGCCGCGCACCACCTGACCGAAGTCGAGGCGCGCCGGCGCGACGCGCAGGCACGGCGACTGGCCGCCCGTCACCTTGCGGTCGCTGCGGAGCGTCACCCGCGCCGGCGCGCCGGCGCCCGTCTCGATCACCAGCTCGGCGTTCTCGGGCATGCGGTCGTCGGCCGTGAACGCCACCGTGACGTCGACCTGCCGCCCCGGCGCGACGCGCAGCGGCAGCTGCGGCGGATTCTCGAGGGCGAACGTGTTCGAGCCCTCGATGTGGATGTCGACGAGGTCGACCGGCGCCTCGCCGCGGTTGTTCAGGAAGGTCGTGCGCTGGACGAGGTCGCCGGCGTCGTTGAACGTGAAGACGAGCTGGTCCGGCTCGGGGACGATGCCGCCGGTGGCTTGCGGATCGGGGAAGCAGAGGTTCGCGACGCAGACCTGGGCGGCGGGGCACTCCTCCGGCGTGGCGCAGCGGCGCCCGTCGATGCAGTGGCCGCGGTGGCAGACGCGGCCGTCGCCGCAGGTGTCGTCGGTCGCGCACTCGCCGGCATCGGGCGCCGCGGGCGCCGCGTCCGCGGCGGCCACCGCCGCGTCGCCGACGGGCGCCGCGTCGGGCGCGAGCGCCGCGGCGTCGGACGGCGCGGGGTTGTGCGCGGCGTCGCGCTCGCCGCGCGGGGCCGCCGCGTCGGCGCCGTCGCCGCCGCCCGTCTCGTCGGAACAGGCCAGGAGCAGGAGCCCCGCCAGGAAGATCCACGCCGCGTGTCGCATGGCGCGTACGGTAGCGGGGACCCCCGCCCGAGCGCCACTGTGTTACGGCCGGCACGCACCGTCGTGGTCCTTCGCCACCAGCGCGCCGCGGCGCGCGCAGTCGTTCGCCTTCGGCGCCGCAACCGGCGACGGACAGCGCGAGCCGCAGGGCGCAGGTGATCTCGTTCCGCATCATCGACCTCCTCGGTTCTGGTGGGTCGGTCCCTAAGTTCGCGCGCCGACGGCGCGCGCGAATCTTGGGGACCGACCCGCCAGGGCGGCCGCGCGCCCGAGGAAGGGGGATGCCGCGGCGGGCCTGCGGTGTCCCGCCGGGTGGGTGGCAGGTCGAGTGGTCATGATGCCACCGGGGCGCCACCGATCCCTCCCTCGGGGTGTGTCGACACATGCGTCCCTCAGCGCCGGCGCGGCGTCCCAGGGGGGGACGAGCCGACCGCCGAATGGGAGGAGTGTTCCAATGCGCCTGCGACTCCGGACGCGCCCCTGGCTGCTGATGTCCGTCCTCGCGCTGGCCGCCTGCGACGACGACGACAACGACACCCCGCTCGAGGCCGAGCCGACCGACTCGAGCATTCGCCCCGACGCGGGCCCGCCGCCCGACGCGGGCCCGCCGCCCGACGCGGAGGCCGCCCCCGACGCCGGCCCCACCGACGAGCCGTGCGCGCCCGGCGACGGGCAGTGCGTCTTCCGCAACGACACCTTCGGCGACGAGCAGCTCTGGACGGACGTGCTCGGGCTGCACGACCTGGTCGAAGGGGTGACGCCCGCGATGGCCCTCGAGCTCGGCCTGAAGGTCGACGCCCGCGCGGTGCCGGCCGTGGTCCTGGCGACCGCCGACCTCGAGGATCCCGCCACCACGGTCGCGCTGCTCGGCCTCGACGCCATCGTCGGCCTGCGCGCGACGGTCGAAGGCGGCCAGGTGACGCGCATCGGCGTGACCTGCGCCCTGTGCCACTCCACGGTCGTCGACGGGATCGCCCACGGCATCGGCAAGGTCCACGACGGCTTCCCGAACCGCGACCTCGACCCGGGCCGCATCATCGCGCTCACCCCCGGGTTCCCGGCCTACGCCGAGTCGCTGGGCGTCGACCCCCAGGTCGCGCGGGAGGCGCTCGAGGGCTGGGGTCCGGGCTTCTACGACGCCCGCTTCAACCAGGACCGCATCAGCGCGCCGGTGCTCATCCCGCCGGCCTGGGGCCTGCGTGACGTCCCGCTCGAGACCTACACCGGCGACGGCCCCGTCACCTACTGGAACAACTACGTCGCGGTGACCCAGATGGGCGGGAACGGCAGCTTCCGGGACACGCGCATCGGCCTCGACATCCGCCAGACGCCGGACCGCGTCACGCCCAAGCTGCCGGCCCTGCGCGACTACCAGTTCACGCTGGAGCCGCCGAGGCCGCGCCCGGGCACCTTCGACGCGCGCGCCGCCGACCGCGGGCAGCGGCTCTTCGCCGGCAAGGCGGGCTGCGCCGGCTGCCACGCCGGCCCGTCGTTCACCGACGCGCCGCAGCTGCACGCGCCCGAGAAGACCGGCATGGATCCGCTCCACGCCGAGCGCAGCGCGACCGGCGCCTACCGCGCGACGCCGCTGCGGGGCGTCCGGCACCACCCGCCCTACTTCCACGACGGCAGCGCCCCGACGCTCGAGGCGGTGGTCGAGCACTACGACGGCGTGCTGGGGCTCGGCCTGACGGACGCCGAGCAGGACGACGTGGTGGAGTACCTGCGGTCGCTGTGAGGCGGGCGCCTGCGCGCGCCGCCGCGCCGGCCTTCCGCGAAGGGGTCCGGTCGCCGCGGCTCGGCTCGGGTGGTCGGCCGCGGGGCGGCGCTACCACTCGTAGCCGGGTTTCCAGAGGCGGTCGTACTTGAGGGCGAGGCCGGTCCACAGGCTCAGGCCCGGGTCGCGCGTGGCGTCGACCTGGCCACGGAACCCGTAGGCGTCGACGAAGAGACCGACGGCGAAGCCGCCGAAGAAGGGGACGTCGAGCGACGTCCGGGCGCGCACGATGGCGCCGAGCTCGCTCGTCGTGTCCTCGCCGACGTCGGGCAGGTAGTAGCGCGCCTCGGCCGTCAGGCCCCAGACGGCCACGCCGAAGGGCTGGCGCAGCTCCAGGGCGGCGAGGAAGCCGACCTGCGGATCGGGCACGTCCTCGGCGAAGTCGTGGCCCAGGACCGACGCCAGGCGAGCGGCGCGCAGCAGATCCACGCCGCGCCAGAGCACGCCGAGGGAGCCCTCGAGGCGCTTGCGCCGGGGGTTGCCGGGCGTCGGCGTGAACTCGGTGTCGTAGGCCAGGTTGGCGAACGGGACGGCGTGGTCGGGCCCGGCGAGCGCCCAGGCGTCGACCTGAAGCTCGGTGAGCAGCCGCAGCTCGTCGGTCGTCTCGAGGCGCTCGCCGTCGTCGAAGCGCGTCTCGGCGAACCGGAAGTGCAGCTGGTCGAGCCACGTCAGCGACGTGCCCTCGCGGCGGAGGATCACGTCGCCGGCGGCGGCGAGCGCGACGTTCGGCGCGGTGACGACGCGTGTGTCCCGCACTTCGGCGTAGGCGTCGCGCTCGCCGAAGACCTCGTAACTGCTGCCCTCGAGCGCGACGCCGCGGAAGTCGAGCACCCAGCGGCCCTCCGGTGCGGCGTCGGCGGGGCGCGCGCGCTCGGCGACCGCCGTCGGGTCCCCACCTTCGAGGCTGCGCACGACGAGCGCGCGCAGCGTCACCGGCTCGCCGTCGGCGGACTCGACGAGGCCACCGCCCGACGCGGCGAGGCGGCGCGCGACCGGGCCGGCGAGCACGTCGCGCAGCCGCGGATCGGCGAGCACGGTGTCGGTCGTCGCGAGGCGGTAGCGCTCGCGGTCGTCGAGGGCGCGGCCGCGCACCTTCGGGCCCGGATCGAGGCCGGCGACCACGAGGTCGGCCAGCGCGGGGCTCGCGGCCATCGCGCGCACCTGGGCGGCGGTCAGCGACACCACGACGACCTCGTCCGGCACGTTGAGGTTGGCCACGGCGTCGAGGCGCGTCACGGGACCCGCGAGCGGGCGCCGGTACGGCACGGGCGGCACGAGCGCCAGCTCGGCGTCGAGGGTGTCGCGCACCGTCTCGGCCACGAGGCGGCGCCACAGGTCGGCGGTCAGGCGCGCGGTGCCTTCGGGCATGGCGGGGTCGGCCTCGAAGCGGGCGCGCAGCTCGGGCACGGCGAGCAGCGCCGGGCCCGGGTCCGGCAGCAGGACCGTCTGGGCCGGGGCGTAGGCGGCCTGGCGGGTGGCCTGCACCGCCGCCAGCACCTCGGCATCGGGTGGCGACTGCGCGGTCACCGGGAAGGCGTGGCTCTCGACGCGGGCGAGCCGCCAGCCGTCGCCGTCCGGCGCGAACGACAGGTCCACGACACCGAGCCGGGCGCGCCCCGCCGGCACGACGGGCACCGGCGCCGGGATGCGCGTCCGCAGGGCGCGAAGGTCGGGCCGGGCGGCCGGCGCGTCGAGTGACGCGGCGCCGGCGGACGGTGCGGGCGTGCCTGGCGCCGGCGCATCGGGCGGCGGCAGGGCGTGCGCGTCGCCGGACGAGAGGTCGAAGCGGTGCACATCGGGGGCGACGGTGGACGTCGTGAAGTCGGTCAGGAGCACGTCGACGCCGGGCGCGTCGGCGCTCAGCGCCTCGCGGTCGGCGGCGGAGAGGTGCCCGACGACGATCACCGCGTCGGCGGGAGCGGCGGCGGCGAGCGCGTCACGGACGGCCTCGGCGGGGCGACGGAGCGGGCGATCGCCGAACGCGCGCGCCGCCTCGCGCACGCCGAGGTCGGGGTCGGCGAGACCGACCACCAGCAGGCGCACGCCGTCGACGTCGAACGTCTTCCACCCCGGGAAGGGGGGCGGTCCGACCTCGCCGGCCGCGACGTTGGCCGCGAGCACGGCGACCCCCGCGCGCGCCGCCTCGCCGCGCAGCACCTCGGCGCCGAACGCCAGCTCCGCCGCGCCGGGCGCCACGGCGTCGACCCCCAGCCGCTCGTAGGCGCGCCACGTGTGCGGGCGTTGCCGGTCGGGCTCGCCCGTGGCCACGAACGAGAAGTCCTCGACGTCGCCGCCGCCGGCCAGCACCAGGTCCGGACGCAGCGCCTCGAGGGCGCGCACGCGACGCGCGCCCTCGTGGAGCGGTCGCTCGACGGCGACGAGCAGCGCCGGTGGCCCGGCCTTCGGCGTCGCGCGCAGCACCGAGGCCCAGCGCAGCTCCCAACGCGCGGGATCGGTCTCGAGCGCCGCGTCGGCGGGCGCATCGGGCAACTCCAGCGCGAGCACCGCGGCGCCGTTCCGCGCCTCGTACCGGACGAGCCGCGCCGTCACGCGCTGTCCGCCGGGCAGCAGGGCGTGCGGCTCGAGCCCGGGGCGGGGCGCGGTGGGCCCGCTCGCCGGCGGATCGGCGGCAAACACGACGTCGAACGGGCCCACCGCCGCCTGTCGCGCCGCGTCGATCACCGTCCGCCGGAACGGCGCCGCCGCCAGAAATTCGCGAAAGTCCTCGATCTTCAGCCCCTCGGGGCCAAAGACGAGGCGCCCGTCGCGGGCAAACAGCTGCGGCCCCTCGGCGACCGGCTCGACCGCCTTCAGCGACTCGTGTCCGTGGAGAAGTGGGGCCGCGCGCGGCAGCGGGGCGTGCCCCGAGACGCCGCCCGTGCCCCCGAACCACGCGATCCGCACCGTGCGCTCGGGCGGCGCGGCGCCGAGCAGCGCCACCGCCTGCCACACGAGCAGCAGCCGCCACGCGGCGCCGGGACGGCCCGCAGGGCGGTCGTGGTCGGTCCCCGTGACCGGACGACGCGGACCTTCAGCGGACAGGGAAGCCATGCTGCCCGGCGTCAGGTCGCGGTGCGCAAAGGTCGTGCCGTCGTGGCAGGGGATGAAGGCCGGAGCTCATGGTGGCCCGACCATAGCAGCCGGGTCGCTCGCCGTGGCGCGGAATGCATCCGCGGTGGTCTCTGCCGGCACGGATGCCTTCGAAGCGCCGCTGGCCGAGCGACGCTTCGTCCCCCGGTTCAGCGGAGCGGGCCTGCGTCCTCGGGCAGCGGACCGGCCTCGGGGCGATCGGCGTCGGCGAGACGTTCGAGCAGGGAGGCGGCGAACAGCGCCTCGCGCCGACACGCGGCCGCGTCGCCGTCGCAGGGCGGCGCCGCCACCTCGTGTCCGCGCAGGCCCTCGGCGAGGGCGGCGGCGACCGCGTCGGCGAGGTCGTCGTCGAGATCGGCCACGAACCCGCGGCGCGCCGCCTCCACGTCCACCCGGTCGGCCTTCTCGGTGCGGTCCTCCGACCACACCGTCACCTCCCGATCGATCCCCTCGCCCGTCACGCGCGCCGGGACCGTCCGGCGGCCTCGTGACGTTCCTCACGCGCCTGGCTTCTCTTCGCGCTTTGCGCGCGCGCCGGAAGCGGGCAGACTCGCGGCACTCGATGGGAGGTGGGCATGGCATCGAAGATGGTCCTCGACCGCAATCGCTCGGCGCTGCTCGTGATGCAGGCGGCCGAGACACACGGGCCCGCGGTGGGTGAGAAGCTGAAGGCGGTGCTCGGCGACGCGGCGCCCGACGCCGCGGCGACGATCCGGGCGCTCGGCGATGTGATCCGGCGCGATGCGGCGGCGATGGTCGCGGCGGACGAGGCGCACGAGGCGGAGCTCGCCGACGACGCGGCGCCGCGGGCGGCGCGCGACGCGGCGTTCGAGACGGTGTCGTCGCTGCTCGGCGAGGTGCGCGCGACGACGGCGGTCGCATATGGCGAGGCCGCCGTCGCCGAGCTCGGCTTCGCGGGCAAGACGTTGCGCGAGCCGATGGCGCTCGTGGCGCTCGCGGGCACCGTCGTCGAGCGGCTGCCGAGGCTGCGCGACCGCGCGCCGGTCACGCTGGCGCTGCGCTTCGACCCTGCCGTCTACGAGGCGGCGCTGGCCCCGGCGATCGCGGCGCTGCGCGCGTCGCTCGACGAGGTGCGGCGCGAGGCGCGCGAAGCCGAGGCGACGCACACGGCGAAGCAGCGCGCCCTCGCGACCTACGACGAGCGCTTCGCCGCCGCCGCGTCGGCGCTCACCGGCCTCTTCCACCTCGCCGGCGAGCACGCGCTCGCCGAGCGCGTTCGCCCGTCGGCGCGCCGCCCCGGCCGCGTCGAGGCCGACCCCGAAGAGCCGACCCCGCCCGTCGTCAACTGACCTTCGGCGCCGCCCGCGACGGACGTCCCGTCGGGGATCCAACGCCGGTTCTGGCTGCAACGGGCGTTCTGCCCTGGAAAGGACGCCGCTCTCGGCCGCAAGAGGCGTTCTGCCCTGGAAAGGACGCCGTCGCCGGGTGCAACAGGCGTTCTGCCCGGGGAAGGACGCCGTCGCCGGGTGCAACAGGCGTCCTGCCCGGGAAAGGACGCCGCTTTCGGGTGCAAGAGGCGTTCTGCCCGGGGAGGAGCGCCGCTCTCGGCCGCAAGAGGCGTTCTGCCCGGGGAAGGACGCCGCTTTCGGGTGCAACGGGCGTCCTGCCCGAGGAAGAACGTCGCTCTCGGCCGCAACGGCCGTCCTGCCCGTGCGCGCGCCTTCGGGCGCATCCGGTGACGTCCCGCACCCGGCGACCGTGAACCTGAACGAGGCCGCGGCGGGCCCCGGATCGCGACGCGGCAGCAGCAGGTCCGTGCGTTCACGTTCGGGCTCGAGCGCACGTCCGAACGCGAAGCGGCGCCGCCGGCGTTGGCGCTCCCGGCGCGCCGTCGCCTATGATGCCATCGCATGACATGCCGACGCCTCGCCTTCGTCGCCGCGCTGCTCGTCCTCGGCTGCGCCACGCCCACGGTCCGGCTCGTGCGCGCCGTCTGGGACGGCGACCACGAAGCGACCGCCGAGGCGCTGCGCGCCGACGGGCTCGACCTCGACGGCCGCGCGCAGATCGACACGCACCTGTACCAGAGCCCGATCGAGGCCGCGATCCACAGCATGCACGCGGACGCGGAGCTCGTGCGGATGCTCCTCGACGCCGGCGCGGATCCCAACCAGGTCGGCGCCGACGACGTGCCGGTCCTCTCGATCGCGCTCGACGACCACCACTACGACGTCGCACGGCTGTTGCTCGAGCGCGGGGCCGATCCGCGCCGCGCCGATCCCGAGGGGCGCTCGCCGCTGCACCACCTCTTCGAGAAGATGTCGAAGTGCCATGAGGCCGACGCCGAGGCGGTCGGCGCCATGGGCGAGGCGCTCTTCGCGAAGGGGGCCGATCCGAACGCGGTCGACGCCAAGGGCCGCCACGTCCTCTTCCTCGCCATCGACTGCGGCAAGGGCGAGCTCGTCGCCGCGATGGTGAAGGCCGGCGCGAACGTGAACGTGCGGACGACCGAGGGCATGTCGCCGCTCCTCTGGGCGGCGCGCATCGGCGCGGAGCGCGCGGTGCCGCCGCTGATCGCGGGCGGCGCCGATCTGAACGCGCGCACGAAGGACGGCCGCGACGCCTGCCGCATGGCCCTCGAGGGCGACAACCTCTCCCGCCACAACGGCGAGCTCGCCCACCTCGCCCGGGCCGGCCTGCCCTGCGCCGTCGAGGCCAAGAAGAAGCGCGACGCCGCCGTGGCCGAGTTGGACGTGCCGACGTCGCGCCGGCCGCCCGCGACGTCGAGCCGGCCGCCCACGTCCGCGTGGCCCGCGCCCGCCACCGAGCCGGCGCCGGACGACCGCGTCGACGTCCCCGACTACGGCCGCACCGGCGCCTACGAGCGCGCCCGCGCCTGCCCCGACGGCGGGACCTACTGCGGCAACTCCTGCTGCGGCACGGGCACGATCTGCTGCGTCCCCGACGGCGCTTCCAACCGCGCCGGCGGCATGTGCATCGCCTACGGCGCCGGCCGCGGCTGTCCGTGGGGCACCCACCAGGAGATGCACTGACCGATCAGCGGTAGAGCTTGCCGCACGCCGTCCGCTCCGCCGCCGTCCCGAGCATCACGAGCGCCGCGTCGTCGGGCAGCACCGCGTCGCCCGCCGGGTTCGAGACCATCGCCCCGTCCGGCGTCCGGATGGCGACGACGTAGAGGCCGGTGCGTGCGCCGATCGCGCTGTCGCGCAGCGTCTCGCCGCGCAGCGAGCGCGGCACCGGCGCGAGGGAGAGGTCGTCGCCCTCGCCGAGCGCGATCCGCTCGCGGCCGAGCGGGTGCGACACGATGAGGCGCCCGCCCGCCGCTGTCAGAAGGCGCGGCGGAATACCTCGAGCGCCCCGTCGCGGTGGAACACGAGCCGCGCACGCCCGTCCGGGCTCGGGACCTCGAGGCCGCCGTCGGAGAGCGCGCGCGGCGCCGCGAGGCGCTGGACGAAGCCATCGACGTCGCGAATGGGATCCGCGCCGGAGGCGGCGACGCGGAACACACGGGCGCCGTCGGTGACGAGCGCGCCGTCGTCGGAGATGGCATAGGCCCGCTGCGCCTCGTGCTCGATGTCGAAGAGCACCCGGCCCTCCTGCAGGTCGAGCACGCGCAGGCGCTGGCTCATGTCGGCGACGCGGCGGACGGCCTGCACCTCGTACCGGCCGTCGGGGGTGACGGCCAGCCCCGAGACGCGCCCCATCTCCTGCATCTGGTACGACGCGCTCCGGGGCGCCTCGCCGGCGATGTCGCTCCGCGTGACGTTGCCGAACATGCCACCGACGCGGAACTGGCGGCCCTCGCGACAGATGGCGATGCTCACCGGAAATGGGACGTCGGCGGCGAGCCGATGTCCGGCGCCCGTCTTCGTCGAGACGAAGCTCACCTCGGCGTTGCCGGGCCCACCCTCGGCGTCGATCCAGCCGATGCGGAGGGCGCCGGGATCGAGGGCCACGGCGGCGGCGGGGCGCTCGGTCGGGAAGCTCCTCACCTCGCCGAGGTCGTGCGCCCGAAGGAGGCGCACCGCGTGCGGCTCGGTGACCGCGAAGAACTGCCCGGTAGGGTCGAAGGCGGCGTCGCGCCAGCCGGGGTGCCGCGCGGGGAGTCGCGCCGCGAGCCACCAGCGCTCCGGGCGCGCGCGCGGATCGTCCGCGCCGGGCGGCGGCATGCGGAGCAGGGCGAGGCTCTCGGGGGCGGGCGCCCTCCGCACGAGCCATCGCCGCCACAGCGCCTCGCGCGCGGCGTCCTCGGGTCGCGCGCCCGCGGCGGGAGGGCCCTCGAGCCACGCGGACGCGAGCGCCGCGACGTGCTGTTCGACGGCGGACGCCAGCGCCGGCGGGAGCGACCGCCCGTCGAGCTCGCGCTCCGCCCTGGCGAGCGCCTCGGCGCGATCCATGAAGAAGCGCTCGCCCTTCTCTTCGAGGTCGACGTCGAGGGTGTGCGCCGCCGCCGTGGCGCCGGCGGGCCCGCTCAGCCGGAGCTCGCGCCGCACCCGGCCCGTCCATCGCTGGGTCGCCTGGGCGTGCACCTCCTGGCGGTACCGCGGCCGGTGCGGCGGCGGCGCCTTCAACATCCGCTCGAGCTCGGCCTGCGCGCGCTCGATCTCGCGCTGCGCGATGGCCACGCGCTCGTAGGCCCGCCCCGTGCCGAGGTGGTAGACGGTGTCGAAGCCCGCGCTCTGCGTGTCGTAGACCGTCCGCGTCCCGCCCCCGGGGAGCCGGACCTCGCGGCTGCCCGTCACGACCGGCTTGTCCCTGCTGACGACGACGGTGATGCTGGCGTGCGCGGCCGCGATCTCCTCCTGCCCCGCGCGGATCCGGTCCTCGAGCCGGACGATCTCCGCCCGCCAGCGCTCCGCCTCGGGCGACACCGACGTGTCCTCGACGAGGGCCACCCGCTCTTCGCGACCGAGCGTCTGCGCGAGCTCGAGCTCGCTCGCCGACGCGTCGACCGTGAGGACCGCGTCGGGGCGGGACGGCGCGCCCGTGCGCACGTGCGCGGCGAGCAGCGCGTCCCCGAGGAGGGCGTGGATCGGCCAGCCGCCCGCGGCGTCGAGCACGGCGTGGCCGACGAGGTCGCGGTAGGCCGGACGCGGGCCCGTCGCCCGCACGACGGGCAGGACGCCCCGGGCGAGGTCGAGGAGCGCCATCTTCGCGCGGACGCCCTCGGGACCGGCCGGGCGCCCGCGCAGATCGGCGACGAGCACGAGGAGGACCGCCGCCGTCGCGCGCCGCCCCTCGCCCTCGGCCGCGACGGCGTCCGCGAGGAGCGACGCGGCGAGCTCGTCCCGCAGCCCGTGAAGCGCGCCCCAGGTCGCCGGCTGGAGCGCCTCGGGGACCGGCGGCAGTCGCTCCAGCGCGAGCGCGGCCTCGAGCTTCGCCTCGACCGCCCCGCCGAGCGATCCCCGGAGCCGCTCCGCCGCCTCGAAGTGCGCGACGGCGCTCCCGATGGCCTCGCGGCCGACCAGGCCCGCGAGCGCCCGGAGCCCGCTTGCGGCCTCGGGCGGCGTGGCGACGGCGGCGGCCTCGCGGCAGAGCGCGGTGAGCCGCTCGCTCGGCTCGGACGCCGCGACGGCGGCGGACAACGCGGCGAGCCGCGCGGCGTAGGCCGGATCCGGGGTGTACGGGCGATGCTCGAGCGGCGGGCCGACGCGCGCGGCCTCGCGGGCCTCCTCCCACGCCTCGCGGGCGGCGTCCGCCTCGCCGCGCCGCTTCGCCTCCGCGGCCCGGCGGGCGTGCGCCGCGGCCTCCTCGCCCGTGGCCTCCGCGGCCGTCAGGCGCGCGTGGACGTCGCCGATCAGGGCGGCCGGAAAGGCCCGGAGCTGCCGCCGCGCGGCGGCCGTCGGCTCGAGCTCGCCGCGCCCGAGCGCCGCGAGCACCTCGTCCACGCGCGCCTCGAACGCGCGCCACTTCTCGATCTCCGCGGCGGCGAACGAGAGGTCGGGGATCCGGTACAGCGCGCGCAGGTGCACGTCGCGGTGCTCCTCGAAGCCCGCGAACAGATCGGGTCGCTCGGTGGCGACGATCAGGGTGCTCGGATCGACGGCCACCGGCGCCCCGAGCGCCAGGCGGACCGCGGCCGTGGCGCCGGTCGCGCCCGGCTCGCCCGCGTCGGCCGGCCGCACGAGCGCGCCGCCCTCGTAGCGGAGGCCGAACCCGCCCACGGCCGTGCGCACGAGCGGCGGGCCGCCCCCCGCCGGGTAGTCCAGGTGGACCTGGTCGCACGACCAGTCCGGCGCCTGCGGGAACCACGCCGTCAGCGCGACGAGCCGCCCGTCGCGCTCGTTCTTGACCACGCGCAGCTCGCGCTCGACCCGCGCGAGCTCCTCGGCGGTCGGCGCGCGGTCGATGGGCACGAGGCCGGCGAGCGGCCGCCCGGCGAGCATCTCGTCGAGCGTCGGGTAGCGGGCAAGCCGCTCGGGCGGACCGCCGCAGCCGACGGACAGCGTCGCCAGGGCGAGGGCGGCGAGGACGCGAGCGAGGACGATCGGCATGGGCGAGATACTACGGCAAGGGGGCCGAACGGCCGACGCGACTGCGCGCATCGCGCGCCCTACTTGAAAGGTGCGCCCCGCTCTGCCTTCTTTGTCGGATGCTTCGGATTCCCGCCCGATGAGGGGGGGCGGACGCTCCCTGTCGAGCTTCGTGCCGGCCCTCGCCACGCGCCGCTTCGGCGCCGCGGCGCCGCGGCGGGCCGAGGTCGAGGACGTGCCCGGGGCGGTGCTCTTCGCCGACATCTCCGGCTTCACGGCGCTCACCGAGCGCCTCGCGCGACAAGGCGCCGAGGGGGCCGAGCAGCTCACCACCCTGCTGAACCGGTACTTCGGCCGCCTGATCGAGCTCATCGGCGCGCATGGCGGCGAGGTCGTCAAGTTCGCGGGCGACGCGCTCCTCGCGCTGTGGTGCGGAGAGCCGGGGGAGGCGACGCTGCGCGCGGCGGCGTGCGGGCTCGAGGTGCAGCGGAGCCTGGCCGAGCTCGCCCGCGCCGAGGACGCCCGCCTCACCCTGCGCATCGGCATCGGCGCCGGACGCGTGCGCGTGCTGTACGTCGGCGGCGTCGGCGACCGCTGGGAGTGCGTGCCCGCCGGCGCGCCCCTGGCGCAGATGGCGCTGGCCGAGCGGCACGCCGCATCCGGCGAGGTCGTGCTCTCGCCCGAGGCCTGGGCCCGCGTGCGGGCGCGCTGCGTCGGCACGCCCCGCGAGGCCGACTGCGTGCGTCTCGACGCGGTGCGCGTCCCGCCCGAGGCGCCCGCCGCCGGGTCCGTCGCCGGCGAGGCGTCGGCGGCGTTCGTCTCCACGGCCGTGCGCGCCCGGCTGGCCGCCGGCCAGGCGGAGTGGCTCTCGGAGCTGCGCCGCGTCACGGTGGTGTTCGTCCGCATCGAGGGGCTCGACGCCGACGCGCCCGACTTCCTCGAGCGGACCCAGCTCGCCTTCTCCGAGATGCAGTGGACGCTCGACGACTTCGAAGCGAGCGTGAACAAGTTCGCCGTCGACGACAAAGGCATGGTGGTGCTCGCCGCGCTCGGCCTGCCGCCGCTCGCCCACGAGGACGACGCCGTCCGCGGCGTGCACGCGGCGATGGCCGTCCGGGCGACGTTGCGCGAGCTCGGCCTGCGCTGCGCCATCGGCGTCGCCACGGGCCGCGTGTTCTGCGGCGTGGTCGGCAGCGCCGCCCGCCGCGAGTACACGGTGATGGGCGACACCGTCAACCTGGCCGCGCGCCTGATGCAACAGACGAGCGACGGCATCCTCTGCGACGCGGCCACCCACGATGCCAGCCGGGCCGGAGTGGGATACGGCCCGCCGCGGTCGCTCCGCCTCAAGGGCAAAGCGGCGCCGGTGGTGGTGCGCGAGCCCTTCCGGCGGCGGGCGGCCCCGCAACACCCGGCGCCGGTGGGGCGCGTGCGCGAGCGCGCGGTCCTGAGCGAGGCGGTCGACGCCCTCCTGCGCGGCGAATCGCGGGCGCTCCGGCTCGAGGGGCTCGCCGGCATGGGCAAGACGCGGCTCGTGGCCGAGCTCGTCGACCTCGCCGAGGCGCGCGGCGTGCGGTGTCTGTCCGGCGCTTCCGATGCCATCGACCACGCGACGCCGTACTTCGCATGGCGGCCGGTCGTCGCGCGGCTCCTGGGTCTTGACGGCGTCCCTCGCGACGGGGCCGCCGCCCACGTCCGGCGTCAGATGGCCGAGGATCCGGTGCTCGAGCGCCTCGCGCCGCTCCTGCGCGAGGTGATCGGCGTCGACGTGCCCGAGACGCCGCTCACCGCGGCGATGACTGGCGAGGTGCGCGCCCACAACACCGAGGATCTGATCGTGCACCTGCTGCGGCGCGCGGCGGACGAGGGCCCCGTGGCGCTGATCCTCGAGGACGGCCACTGGTTCGACTCGGCGTCGTGGGCGGTCCTGCGCCAGGTGCCCGGCAACGTGTCGCCGTTGCTCGTCGTGGTCTCGTCGCGGCCGTTGGCGACGCCGCGCCCCGAGATCTACGGGCGCCTGCACCCGGTCGAGCTCTTGCCCCTCTCGCCCGACCAGACCCGCGCGCTGCTCGAGGCGAGCCTCGGGCACCCGCCCGCCGAGGAGGTCGTCGCCGCGGTGCATGCGCGCGCCGAGGGCCACCCCTTCTTCACCGAGGCCCTGGCGCTGGCCCTGAGCGACGCCGGCGCGATCGAGGTCCGCGGCGGCGTGGCGCACCTCGGTGGGCGGGCCGACGCCGTGTCGCTGCCCGACACGGTCCAGGGCGCGATCCTCGCGCGCATCGACCGGCTCGATCCCCGCCAGCAGCTCATGCTCAAGGTGGCGAGCGTCATCGGCCGCAGCTTCGCCCTCGACCTGCTGCGGGCGGTCTACCCGGTCGAGCAGGACCGCGACGCCCTCGAGGACGAGCTCGACGCCCTCGAGCGCCTGGATCTGGCGGTGCGGGAGCCTTCCGACGCCGAGGCCACCTGGCTGTACCGCCACGAGACGACGCGCGAGGTGGTCTACGATCTCCTGCTGTTCTCGCAGCGGCGCCAGCTCCACCGCGCCGTGGCCGAGCGTCTCGAGGCGCAGCCGCCGGCGCAGCGGCCGCGCCTGTACTCGCGTCTGGCGTGGCACTGGGCGCGCGCCGACGTGCCCGACAAGACGCTGCACTACCTCGAGCGTTCGGCGGAGCACGCGCTGCTCAGCGGGGCCTACGAGGAGGCGCGGGCCGCGCTGACGCAGGCGCTCGGGCACCCGGCGGGCGACGACGGGCGACGCCGGGCCCATTGGGAGCGGCTGCTCGGCGAGGCGCTGCTCGGCCAGGGCAAGCTGCCGGAGAGCCGCGCCGCGTTCGAGCGCGCCGCCCACCTGCTGGGCTTCCCGGTGCCGCGCGGCCGCCCCGCGCTCGGCGCGAGCCTGCTCGCGAACGTGGGCCGCCAGGCCGCCGCCCGCCTCGTGCGCCGACCGCCGCTGCGCGCCGCCGATCCCGGGGCGTTCACCGAGGCCGCCCAGGCCTACCTGCGGCTGCTCGAGACCTACTTCTTCCTCGCCGATCCGCCGGAGACGCTCGACGCGTCCCTCCGCGCGCTGAACATCGCCGAGGCGGTGGGCCCGTCGCCGGAGCTGGCGCGCGCCTGCGCGCTCACCGGCTGGATCGTCTCGATGGCGCCGCAGTTCCAGCTCTCCGACGTCTACCTGCGCCTGGCCGGCCGGCTCGTGGAGACCGACGCCGGGCGCGCGGCGCTCCAGCCCGTGCGCTTCTTCACCGGTTTCAGCCGGCTCGCGCGCGGCCAGTGGGTCGAGGGACGCGCCGCCCTCGAAGAGGCCGTGCGCCTCGCCTCGGCCATCGGCGACAAGCGGCGCTGGATCGAGGGCGTCTGCGGCCTGTCGACCCTGCTGCACTATCGCGGCGAGTACGCCGAGCGTGTGCGCATGGGCGCCGAAGTGCTGTACACCTCGGCGCGGCGCCAGGGGGATCTGCAGGCCGAGGCGTGGGGACTGCTCGACCAGATCGAGAGCCTGCTGCCGCTCGGCGAGCTCGAACGGGCGACGACGCTGGTCGAGGCGCTGGCGCCGTTCCTCGGCGAGGACATCGGCCGCTCCGAGCGTGTCTGGGGCCACGGGCTGACGGCCGTGGCGCACCTCGAGGCAGGGCGCCGCGACGCGGCCTTCGCCGCCGCGGTGCGGGCGAACGAAGCGAGCGCCCGGCTCGCCCCGGTGGCGGTGTACACGTTCGAGGGCTATGCCGGCGCCGCCGAGGTGCTGCTCACGCTGACCGCCGGGTACGACGCGACCGACGGCGCGCTGGCGCAGGCGCGCGCCGCCTGCGGCACGCTCGACCGCTACGCGCGCGTCTTCCCGGTCGCGCGGCCGCGCGCCCTGCTGTGCCGGGGGTTGCTGCACGCCGTCACCGGCGGGCGCGCGCGCGCGACATCCACGCTGCGCCGCAGCCTGGCGGCGGCCCGGGCGCTCGGCATGCCATTCGAAGAGGCCCGCGCGCTCCAGGAGCTCGGTCGGCTCGCCGGCCCCCGCGACGAGCGGGACCGCCACCTGCAGGCCGCCGCGCGCCTCTTCGCGCGCCTCGGCGCGAAGCGTCACCTCGCCCGCTGCAGCGACTGACGCCCAGGCACGGGGTTGGGGGCACCCCATCCGCAAGCGCCCACCTGTGGCCCTCGCCGATAGAACCGCCCGTGTTTCGGGTCGTTGCGAGAGGCGGCTTGAACGTCCTCTCCGCGGTCGCTACTCACCCCCCGACAAGCCGCGCAGTTTCGTCGCGATCGACTTCGAGACGGCTGACTACGGCCCCGACTCGGCGTGCGCCATCGCGCTCGTGCGGGTCGAGGGCGACCGCATCACCCGGACGGAGAGCCGGCTGCTCCGCCCTCCGCGCCGCGAGTTCGTGTTCACGCACATCCATGGCATCGAGTGGGAGCACGTGCAGCAGGAGCGCCCGTTCGGCGAGGTCTGGCCGGAGCTCGCGCCGCTGTTCGAGGGCGTGGACTTCGTCGCCGCGCACAACGCCAGCGTCGACCGCGGCGTGCTCGACGCCTGCTGCGCGGCGGCCGGGCTCGCCGCGCCGACCGCGCGTTCCGTGTGCACCGTCGAGCGGGCGCGGCGGGCGTGGGTACTGCCGAGCGCCCGGCTCAACGTCGTGTGCGAGCACCTCGGCATCCCGCTGAAACACCACGACGCGGCGTCCGATGCGCAGGCCTGCGCGCGCATCATCTTGCGCGCCCGCGAAGAGGGTCACGCCGTCGACTGACAGCGGCGGGCGTCCGAGTGGGCGACGCCTCGCCTGTCCGGCGAGGCGATGCCGGCGTCTTGCGGCGCGCCGGGCTCCTGCCCGGCGCCGCCCGCGGGGCGGACGGATCCCACCGGGGCCGTCGCGCGAAGAGCCGGCACGGCGGGTGGCACGTGCCAGCCGGTGCCATCGCGGCGCGCGGCGCCCGGCGCCGAGAAGCCTTGTGCCACGGAGACGTCGTCGCTGGCACGAGCCGTGCTCTAGGGGTCGGCGTGGAGCAAGTCCGCTCCCGACCCACAAGGAGCACGAAGATGAAGTCCAGCAACTCGATCCGCATCTGTCTCGTGGCTGCCCTCGCGACCGGTCTCGCCGCGTGCGAGGAAGGCAGCGCCGGCCGACACGACGCCGCCGGCGCCGCCGGCCTGCAGCTCGACAACGTCACCTGCGGCCTGCGCGCGGAGAACGGCCGGAACCTGAACGGGGCGAGCCTGAACGGGCTGAAGATCAACGGGGCGAGCCTGAACGGGCTGAAGACCAACGGGGCGAGCCTGAACGGGGCGAGCCTGAACGGGAAGAGCTTCAACGGCCGCGACGTGAACGGCCTGTCGCTCGGGCTCGAGGGCAGCGCGCTCGTGGTGCGGCAGCACGGCGAGCCGCTCTCCGGCGACGCGATCGTCGGCGGCATCATCGACGCCGGCCGCACCGACGACGGCCAGCCGTTCGAGCTGCGTGTCGAGGCCCTCGAGGTGCGCGCGCCCGACCACCACGCCTACACGCTCTCGTGGCGCGCCGGCGACGGCGAGTGGACGCCGGTCTGCACCGACCTCGAAGGCAACCCGGACCCCGGCCGGAAGGTCACGATCCTGAAGGGCACCTGGAACGAGGCCGGCGACAAGATCGACACCGACGAGCTCGTCACGCTCGCCTGCGACGGCTTCGCCCTCGGCAAGTGCGTCGGTCTCGGATACGCGCCGTGGCGCACGCACGAGGTGTGTCGCGACGGGGTCTGCGAAGAGATCTCGCTCGCCGCGCACCACCAGGCCTGTACGCGGATGATCCGCGCCGACTACTGCGGCGACGGCAACGCGCACACCGTCGACGGCACGCTCGTCAACCTCTACGACGGCGTCGGCATCCAGGCCGACGAGGGCGGCGAGGGCTGGCAGCTCGAGGCGGAGTGGACGACCGAGGGCGCCGCCTGCATCCGCAGCCCGCGCATCGCGGCGCTCGACGGCGAGTGCACGACGCCGTGTCTCGACGCCCTGCGCGCGCGCCCGCTCCCCGAGTGCGGCTCGCCCGAGCACCTCGCCCTGCGCGGGGATCCGTCGGCCGACGACCAGGTCCTCCTCGTCACCGAGCACCCCGCCCACGGGGGCGCGCGCTGACCGCCCGGACGCCGAGGTCCTCCTCGTCGCTCGGTCAGCGTCGGCGCCTCGGCCCCGAGCCGGGTGGGCCCCTCGCCTGCGAGGGCGACGGCTTGGTGTGGCCCTCACCCGAGCAGCCGCTCTCGGTCGCGCTCGACGGCTGCTCTCTCTGCGCCCGGCCTGCGCCGCCGAGCACCACGCCGACGCCACCGGCACGTCGAGCGCGATGCGCGACGACATCAGCCGCTCCTCTGGCGCGGCGGCCGACCCGCACCCGCCGCCCCGCGACCCGGCCGAAGACCTGCGCGGCGAGGCGCTGTGCAAGGCCGGGCTCCTGCAGGCGATGAACCTGCCGCGCTTCGACGACGTGCCCGTCGTAGGCGTCGCCTCGGTGTACCGGCGGGCGCTCGCGGGTTGAGCGCTGCGCCCGACCCGACCCCCCGCGGGGGACGTGCCCGCCCGCCCGTCGCGGGTACCCCTGGCGCCGACCCGGCCTGGCGGCGGCGAGGGTCCCCCGCGGGCTCGTCCCCGACGGCCGTTTCGCGGTATGCCTGAGCCTCCCTCTCGAGGAGGCGTCGGTGCGCTCGTTCACGTTCCTGGTCGTCGCCGCGCTGCTCTGCGGCTGCGGCTCGTCCTCCGACTCGTCCACCGGCTCGGACACGCCGGTGGAGGTCGCGACCGCGAACCTCGCCGGCTACTGGGTCTCGATGGCCGGCGAACGCGCGCCCGCCTGGCCGATGCTGGTGCACTTCGAGGCCGAGCTGCACCCGAGCGAGCTCAACCCCGGCTTCGAGCGCTACGCCGAGCTCGTGGGCTTCGCGGGTGAGACGTCGCTCGCCACCTATGAGCTCGACGGCGACGCGGTGATGTTCACGACGCCGAGCGGCGTTCGACGCTCCGCCACGATCCTCGGGCTGACGCGCGACGAGCTGCGCATGAACGTCGGCGGCCAGGACCTCACCTTCCGGCGCCGGTCCGGCTGCGCGGGCCCGAGCCTGTGGTACGGCGGGCAGCTCGGCGAGGCCGCCGCGGCCGCGTGGGACGCGCACGGCGGCCTGCACCTCATCGTCTCGAACGCCTTCTACTCGGGGTACGCGTGGGTCGCGCCGGGCCGCTGCCTCGCGACGACGGCCGACGTCCACGTGCGCGCCGCGACGCTCGACACGACCCCCGACGGCGACGTGCGCGGGCTCTTCTTCACGCGCGAGCGCGGCGCCGGCGAGATCCTGGTCACGACCATCCCGGCCCGGCCCTGGGCGCGCGCCGGCCTCGACGCCAGCGAGCGCTTCGTCCCGGCGCCGAGCACCCCCGCGAACACCCCGCCGCCGATGCGCTCGGTCGACCTGCCCGACGGTCGCTTCATGGTCTTCTACGCCTACCGGGACCTGCACGTCGTCACCGTCGACGGCGCCGGGACGAGCGAGGTCACGGTGCCTCTCCACCAGAGCTCGACGTTGACCCCGTACCGACTCGAGCTCGATCACCTGCCCGACGGCGCGTTCGTGGTGCGCGGCGACCGCGCGCGCTCCGGCGCGCTCCATCGCGACGGCGCCTGGGGCCGGTGGACGGCCGAGGGCCAGGCGAGCGTGTTCTCGTACCACGACGGCGCGCTCTACGGCGCGTGGGGCGAGGGCGATCAGTACGGCACCCGCCTCGTCGTGGGACGCCAGCGAGGCGACGGCGGCTGGGACACGATCGCGGCCGGGCGCGGGTGGCCCTCGCACATGCGGGTCCACGACGGCGGCATCGAGATCGTCGGTGTCTACGAGCGTTTCGACCGCGCGATGCAGCTCTGGACGCACCTGCCTCGCTTCGAGGCCAACACCTGGCGTCAGGAGATCGCGGCGACCAACGGCACGGGGGGGTTCTTCGAGCAGACGATGCGCTCCTTCGGCGCGCGCTTCGGGCCCGACGGCGAGGTGCTGGCCCTGTTCAACCAGGCCCGGATGCGGCGGCCGCAGGACGAGGGCGACGAGCTGTACCGCTGGATCGACGTGACGGTGAAGTTCGACGCCGAGACCGACGTCGCGCTCGTCTTCCCCACGCTCGGCGAGCGCTGCGAATCGGACTGCCACGTGCTGATGCCGCCCGACACCGTGGTGCCGGTCGAGCTCGAGGCGCCCGACGAGAGCGCCGCGGCGTGGATCGTCGGGGCCGAGTCCACCCTCGATGGCTGGTCGTACATCGCCGAGGCGCCGATCGGCGACTGGATCCAGTTCGAGATGACCGTGAAGACCGCCGTCCGCCGCATGAGCGGGGTCGTGCCGCTCGCCGCCGACGTCTGGTCGGAGCCGGGGGACGTGGTCCGGACCGCGGGCGGCTACGCGGCCTCGTGGACCGAAGGCACGCTCGCCGTCGGCGTCGTCGAGGGGGGCGCGATCGTCGACGAGGCGCGCTTCGCGACCTCGGGCCTCGGCCCGCGGACGCTCGCCGCACGCGAGGACGGCGGCTTCGTCGTCGGGCTGAACGCGCTGCCGGCGAGCAACCGCCCGGGCTTCGTCGTCGTCGACGCGGCGCTCGACGTCGCGCACGAGCTGCCGCTCGAGGACGGCGTCCGGCGCTTCGCCGTGACGCCGCAGGGCTACATCGGCCTGCGCTTCCCGGCCGGGGGCGCGGGCATGGAGCTCATCCGCCACGACGTCGGCGGCGTCTCTTCGGCGGTCCCCGTCGCCATCGAAGAGCCCGACGAGCTGCGCCCGGCCGGCGACGGCGCGATCGCCTTCACGCGACGCGACCGCGCCCACACCTGGACGAAGATCGGGCGCGACGGCCACATCGCCTGGTCGCTCGCGGCGGAGTCGTTCGAGCCCCTGGTGTGGGACCTCGTCGACGGCGACTTGATCGTCGCGAGCGCGCTGGTGCGCGAGCTGACGATCGGCGGCCAGCGCTACGAGCAGCCCGGCGCGTACTTCGTCGGGCGCTTCGACGGCGCGAGCGGCGCGCTCGAGCGCCACCTCCTGCGCGAGGTCGCGACCCCGAACGGCCCGATCGTCCCGGGCGCGCTCGCGGCCGACGACGCCGGCGTGGTGCTGGTCCAGGGCTTCACCGCCAACCTGGCCTTCGTGCACCTGCCCTGGGACGACGGCGGGCGCCGCACCGACTACCCCGGCGACGTCATCGCCGGGCACTGCTTGCAGCCCGGCGTGGCGTGCGTCCCGCAGCCGGCCGGCGTCGCCGCGCTCGGCGACGGGCGCTTCGCCGCCGTGTGGGCGCAGACGAACCCGACCCGCTACGACGGCGCGCCGATAAACGGCGCCGCGCCGCGCCGCGCGGTCAGCGGGGTCTTCACGCCGGACCCGTAGCCCCCCGATCACTCGTGCGGCCGCCGCCCTCCGCGGACGGCGCCGGGTCTGCGCGCACCGGCCGCCGACGGCGACCACAGCCGCGTCCCCGCCCGCAAGGGGCTCGAGTGGGCGCTCCGGCTCCGCCGGGTGGTCGCCGCCGACGTGTCGAAGTGCTCAGCGTGCGGGCGCCGGATGCAGGTCATCGCCCACATCGAGTGTCCCGAGGTCGCCGCCCGCGTCCTGCGCCATCGGCGGGCCCTCCTCTGCGGGGTCGGGGGCACTCCATCCGCAAGCGCCCACCCGTGGCCCTCGTCGATAGAACCGCCGTGTTCCGGGTGGTTGCGGGAGGCGGCTTGAACGTCCTCTCCGCAAGCTCGCCTCGGGGACGGTGCTCGGCGACGAGTGGGCGTGAACGCTACTCGGTGAACGGGCGGGGGGTCAGTTTCCGTGGCGCCGAGGGGGTCAACATTCGTGGCGCTTGACAATGATGGGCACCGTCTCCCGATCGTTCAACGTCGACGGGTGGCGGCGGAGAGTCTGGGTCGTCGCGCGCGGCGAGCGGGGCTGGACGCGAAGCTGCTCTTCGGCAGCTTCAGGGGGCTGCGCTGCCTCTCGGCGTGATCGCTACGGCCCGTCGACGATGTGCACGCCGACGCGCTCGAGGTCGGCGCGCACGCGCCCGTCGCTCGACGGATCGACCGCGCGCGTCAGGTCCCAGAACACATGCGTCGCGAAGCCCTCGTCGGCGGCGTCCTCGGCGCTCCACTTCACGCAGAAGTCGCGTGCGAGGCCACAGATCCACAGCGAGCGGACGCCGCGGTCGCGCAGGTAGCCGGCGAGGCCGGTGTGCGGGCGGCGTCCCGCCGCGTCCCAGTTGTTGCGGAAGGCGCTGTAGGAGTCGACGCGCGGGTCCGTGCCCTTGCGGACGATCACGTCGGCGCGATCCCAGGGCAGCTCCGCGTGCAGCGCGGCGCCGGGCGTGCCCTGGACGCAGTGGTCCGGCCACAGCACCTGCTCGCGGTCGTACAGGGAGATCACGTCGAAGGGGCGGCGACCGGCGTGCGTGCTGGCGAAGGAGACGTGCCCCCGCGGATGCCAGTCCTGGGTGGCGGCGACGACGGAGAAGCGGCCGGACGCCATGAGACGGCGCACGCCGGGCAGGATGGCATCGCTCTCGGCGACGGCGAGCGCGCCGCCGGGCAGGAAGTCGGGCTGCAGGTCGACGACGAGCAGGGCGGCCTCTTCAGTTCGCGGCGCGGGCATCGGACACCTCGACGGAACGGGCGGGCGCCAGGCACGCGAGCCCGAGGAACAGGCCGGCGAGCGCGAGCGCGCGCGGGGGCAGGTTGCCGTGCAGCGGCGCGACGAAGAGTCCCAGGAGCGTGATCGCGGCCATCAGGGCGAGCCTGACCTTCAGGTAGGACGCGACGACCGAGCCGCCCGATTCGGCGCGGCGCCGCCACATGCGCCACAGCGGCGCGACGAGCCACAGATCGCCGACGAAGAAGCCGGCCATCAGCCAGTTCCGGCGCATGTCGGGCCAGTCGGACCAGAAGTGCACGAAGACGAGCAGCGCCCCGAACAGCGCCGTGGGGACGAACCAGGCGAACGCCCAGGCCGCGCGCGCCCGCGCCGAGGCGCGCCGCAGACGCCAGCCGAGGCCCGCCGTCGCCGCGGCCAGCCCCCAGAGCAGCGCCTGGCCCCAGTGCGGCCAGCCGGCGAGCGGATCGGGCTTCTGCCGCGTGTATTCGACGACCTCGGGGCCGACGAGCGGCCCCGTCGGGAGCGGCACGCGCTGCATCGCCGCGCCGAGCGTCTCCGGGTGGTACGTCATCTCCCAGAGCGTGCGCGGCGCGTCCATCTCCGGGCCGGGCACGAGCTCGAGCGGCAGCAGCAGCTCCGGCAGGTTCGCGAAGCCGACGCGCACGTCGTCGTGGAACGAACGCCCCGAGGGCACGTCGAACAGCGCCTGGCGAACGGCCCCGTCCGTCACCTCGTCGAGGTAGTCGCGGATGCGCGTCGCGCAGTTGTCGCGGAACGTGTCGTAGACGTACTCGCGGTTCTCGGGCAGCACCATCCAGTCGAGCTTCTGCACGAGGCGCGCGACCTGCTCGTCCGTCAGGTTCAGCGGGAGGCGGCGCAGCGTGCGGTCCTCCCGCTTGTAGCGCGCGAGGGTGTAGTCCCAGGTCTTGACGTTGCCCCAGAAGCGCACGCGGCCGCCGAGGAAGTCGGCCATGTAGTTCGGGCGCTTGAAGTTGGTGATGCCGAAGTTGAAGACGCGGTCGGCGTCGCCGGGGCCGTCGATCACGCGCAGCGCGGCGTGGCCGTACCGCTCGTAGAAGCTGTCGCCGGGACCCATCACGAGCAGCTCGACGCGGGGCTTCGCGAACGCCGGCGAGACGAGCGCCGCCAGCAGGATCAGCACGGTCAGCAGGGCCCTCGGCACGCGCGTCGCTCCCGTCTTGCCGCTGTGGGGCCCCACCGCTACCATCCCGCGACCCGAAAATCACGAGGCGCCGCGCGATGGCCACCGAGTCCGACCTGATGCAGAAGATCGTGTCGCTGTGCAAGCGGCGCGGGTTCGTCTTCCAGTCTTCCGAGATCTACGGGGGCCTCAAGAGCGCCTACGACTACGGCCCGCTCGGCGTCGAATTGAAGCGCAACCTCATGAACCTGTGGTGGCGCGACATGGTCCACAGCCGCGAGGACGTGCTGGGCCTCGACGCCTCCATCGTCATGCACCCGCGCGTGTGGGAGGCCTCGGGCCACCTCGCCGGCTTCAGCGACCCGCTCGTTGACTGCAAGGTGTGCAAGGAGCGCTTCCGCGCCGACAAGGCGCCGCGCGTCGAGGCGGGCACGGCGCTCACGATCACGCTGCCCGACAAGAACCAGGCGAAGACGGCCGAGGAGACGATCGCGAAGCTCGGCGTGACCGTCGACCGCCAGGGCAAGGACCTGCGCGGCGCCGTCGCCGGCGACCGCGGCTACGTCTGCCCGGTGTGCGGCTCGCCGTTCCTCAGCGACGAGCGCCAGTTCAACCTCATGTTCCGCTCGTCGATCGGCCCGGTCGATCCGCTCGGCGCCGTCGCCGCGGCGGTCGAGGGCGGCCGGCTCGACGGCCTCAAGGGGCGCGAGCTGCGCACGGCGCTCGAGGCCATCGCGAAGGAGTCGGCGGTCTACCTGCGGCCGGAGACGGCGCAGGCGATGTTCGTGCAGTTCGCGAACTACCTGCAGGCGGCCGCGCCCAAGGTCCCGTTCGGCATCGCCCAGATGGGCAAGTCGTTCCGCAACGAGATCACCGTCGAGCACTTCATCTTCCGCTCCTGCGAGTTCGAGCAGATGGAGATGGAGTACTTCGTGGAGCCGGGCACCGACGACCAGTGGCTCGACTACTGGAAGGACGCCCGCATGTCGTGGTGGCAGAAGTGGGCCAACGACCCGTCGAAGTTCCGCCTGCGGCCGCACGAGCCGTCGGAGCTCGCCCACTACGCGAAGGGCTGCTACGACGTCGAGTACCTCTATCCGTGGGGCTGGGGCGAGCTCGAAGGCATCGCCAACCGCACCGACTACGACCTCAAGAAGCACGCGCAGTACAGCGGGCAGAAGCTCGAGTACTTCGACCCGACGACGAACCGCAAGTTCGTGCCGTACGTGATCGAGCCCGCGGCGGGCGCCACGCGCGGCGTGCTCGTGTACCTGCTCGACGCCTACCACGAGGAGGAGGTCGACGGGGAGACCCGCGTCGTGCTGAAGCTGCACCCGCGCCTCGCGCCGTACAAGGTGGCCGTCCTGCCGCTCGTGAAGAAGGAAGGCATGCCCGAGAAGGGCCGCGAGGTGGTCGAGCGCTTCCTGAAGCGCGGCATCCACGCGCGCTACGACGTGCAGCACGCCATCGGGAAGCGCTACCGGCGGCACGACGAGATCGGCACGCCCTGGTGCCTCACGATCGACGGCCAGACGATGACCGACGACTCGGTGACGATCCGCGACCGCGACACCATGCAGCAGCGGCGCATCCCAATCGCTGCCGCGGTCGAGGAGATCGAGGACCTGCTCCGCCGCGACTGACGGTCGCGCGCCCGCCTTCGGCCCTTGCCCCGAGCGCCGCGCGCGGCAAAAGCGCGCGGCCCCGCTTGCTCCCAATCCGCCGCGTGCGAACATTTGGGGATCACGGACCCCGCGTGCGGTCCGGGGAGGAGGCGCATGTTCCGCACTGCCTGGACGATCGGTCGCATCCGCGGCATCCCCCTCCGGCTGCACGTCTCGCTGCTGCTGGTCGTCCCCTTTCTGGCCGCGTCGGTCGCGGGCCATCAGCTGCCGCGGGCGCTGCGCCAGGTGGGCCTCACGATCGACGACCTGACGTTGCCGGCCTCGCTGCTGGGCCTGCTGCTGGCGGTGGCGCTCTTCGTGGGCGTGCTGCTGCACGAGCTGGGACACGCGCTCGTCGCCCTGAAGCAGGGCGGCAAGGTGCGCGGCATCACGCTGATGGTGCTCGGCGGGGTGACCGAGATCGAGAACGACGAGGCGACGCCGCGGCAGCAGGCGTGGATGGCGTTCGCCGGTCCGCTCGTGAGCCTCGTGCTCGGCGTCGGCAGCCTCGCGCTGGCGAGCGTGGGCGCGCTCGGCCTCGACCTGAGCCTGATGCTCGCCATCTTCGGCTGGATGAACATCGGCCTCGCCGTCTTCAACCTGATCCCGGCCTACCCGCTCGATGGCGGCCGCATCCTGCGCGCGCTGCTGGCGATGCGCCTGACGCCGCTGCGCGCCACCCGCATCGCGGCGACGGTCGGGCGCACGATCGCGCTGTCCGCGGTCGCGTTCTCGATCTTCTTCCACTTCGACCCGATGCTGTTGCTGGTCGCCGCCTTCGTGTACCTCGGCGCCAGCGTCGAGGAGGCGGCGCTCACGCAGCGCGACCGCCTCGGCGGTCTCAAGGCGCGCCAGGCGATGGTGACGCGCGTGGCCTCGGTCGAGCCGGAGATGCCGCTGCCGGCCGTCGCGCGGCACATGCTGTTCCAGGGCGCGGCCGCGGCGCTCGTGCGCGACGCCCAGAACATCTACGGGGTGATCGTGCCGTCGGACCTGCGACGCGGCGCCGAGGGCGTGGCGCGCAACCTGTGCCCGAACGGCCCGCTGTTCGTGCACGTCGAGGAAGACCTCGGCGCCGTCGCCCGCGAGCTCCAGCGGCCTGGCCGGCGCGGCGCCATCGTGCAGGACGACTTCAACATCATCGTCGGCGTCGTGACGCACGACGAGCTCGCCCGGGCGAGCGCGCTGCGGCACGCGGCCGACGCCGCGCGGCCCGCCTCGCCCGACACCAACCGCCCCGTGAAGGCCGAATCGTACGACCGGCGCTGATCGACCGCGACCGCGAGGCGGCCGACCGGTCAGGGGCCGCTCACCGCGACGCCCGGGAAGTCGCGCACGATGCGCTCGGCCTCCGCGCGCAGCGCCGCGAGATCGGCGTCGGCGCGGAGCGTCACCGTCGCGATGGCCGCCCGCGCGCGATCCCTGCGGACGATGCGCGCCGTCGACAGGACGTGGCTGACGGTGGCGACATCGCCCACGCGGGCGCCGCCGGGGAGGACCACGCCGGCGATGTCGTCGGTGGCGTCTCCGATGCGCACGCGCACCGGCACCCGCTTGGCGCCGATCGTCAGGCGGGCGGTGTCGACGCCGCGCGTCGCGGTCTCGAGCGCGAGCGCGAGGTCGGCGGGGCGGACGGCGGCGCCGGGGCGCAGATCGACGCGGAGCTCGGGGGCCGTGGCGAAGGTCTCGACGGCGACCTCGACGACCTCGGGCCGGGCGCGCAAGGCGGCGGCGAGCGCGTCGGCGGCCGGGGCGAGCTTCTCCAGGTCGGGGTGCGCGACGGTGAGGCCGACGCGTCGCTCGCCCGGCGCCGCGACGGCGGCCTGGCCGAGCGACGCGGCGACGGCGGGCTCGCGGAGCGTCCGGCGGAGCGACTCGGCCGCGGCGCGGGCGCCGGCCTCGTCCGCAGCCGGGACGACGACCTCGACGCCGCCGGTGGACGCGCCACCGGGGCCGTCGGCCGAGACGAGGCCGCCGCCGACGAGGACGAGCGCGCCGGGCGTCGCCAGGCGCTGCGCGAGCACCAGCAGCGCCTCGGGCGCCGCGCCGGGCGTCTCGAGGCGCGCGATCGCGGCCGGACCTTTCACGTCGGGCAGGGCGGCCGGCGCGCAATCGTCGAGGGTCAGCGGTCCGATGACGAGCGTCTCCTCGCCGGCGAGCGCGGCCGCCGCCACGGGGCCCTCCGTCACGAGAACCGCGGCAGGCGCGCCGTCGAGACGTGCCGCCGGCAACGGTGGCGTCCGGAGGACCGCCGTGGCGAGGTCGCGCACGCGGATCGGGGCGCCCTGCGGCGCGCGCACCACGGCGTCGAGCAACAGCGCGAGGTCGTCGCCGACGGCGGGCCGCGGGGCATCGGCCTGCAAGCGCACGGCGCCCGCCGGCCGCTGTGCGTCCTGGTCGAGCGCGCCGAGCACGGCGCCCAGGTCGACGCCGAGGGCGCGCATCCGCTCGGGGTCGAGCGTGAGCACCGCCTCGGTCTCGGCCGGCGCGAGGACGTCGGCGCCCAGGCGGCGCGCGAGGGCGTCGGCGCGCGACCGCAACGCGCGCAGGTCCTCGGTGGGCCGCGCGCGGAGGACCACGATCGACAGGGGGCGCGCGCGCGTCGCGAGGACGAGCGGCGTCTCGGCGTCCGCGGGGAGCGCCGCCCGCGTCTTCTCGAGCGCCGACCGGACGGCGACCAGGCCGCCGTCGCCGGAGAGGCGGAGGCGCAGCCGCGCGCCGCCGGCCCGCGCCTCGCTGTCGATCGAGGCGAGGCCGGGCAGGGTCGAGAGGGCGGCCTCGAGCGGCTCGACGACTGACTTCTCGACGTCCTCGGCGTGCGCGCCGGGCAGCGCGACGACGACCACGACGGGACACGGTGCCGGCGGCGCGACGCGATGCCGGCTACAGGCTGCGAGCGCCAGCAGCGCGAGGACGCCGAGGCGGCGCCTCACGGGTCGTAGTGCCGCGAGTAGAGCAGCCGGATGATGCGCATCGCGGCGTCGCTCGGCTGCCAGAAGCCGTAGGGGGTGTGGCTCGCCAGGCCGTTGCGCCCGCGGAAGAAGTCGCGCATCTGTCCCTGCAGCTCGGCCTTCATCCGCACGCCGGCGAAGATGGCATGGATGTGGGGCGCCTCGTCGGCGGGCCAGCCGTCGTGGCCGGGCTGGCGATACCAGCCGGCGAAGCCGTTCTCGGCGAGGCGGTCGAGCAACGCGCGGATCTGGCGGTTCGACAGACCCCGGGTGCGGATGTCGACGGCGGCGCAGTACGGCTCGCCGCCGGCCATGCCGTCGCGGGCGTGGTAGCCGGCGGAGGCGGCGGCGTTGCCGATGGTCTGGCTGATGTCGTCGGCCCCGACGCCGGCGCACCGGATGCGGTCGGAGGCCTCGGGGTGCAGGCCGAAGCGCAGCAGGGCGCGGTCGGGGCACGCCGCCCAGCCCGGGTTCTGCGGCGAGGCGTTCGGATCGGGGTTGCAGGCGTCGGGCGTGCCGGGGGGCGCGGCGTGGCATCCGAACGCGCAGGCCTCGAGCACCACCCAGCGGTCGCCGTCGCAGCCGAGCAGGTGGTCGTCGTGCCGCGGGAGGAGCGGCACGCGGCAGGGCGGATCCCGTCGGAGGCCCTCCTCGCCGGCGCCCTCGCCGCACCAGGCAGCGCGCACGAAGCATTCACAGTCGGGCAGCGCGGGCTCAGCGTCCTGCGGCGGGGATTCAGCGTCCTGCGGCGGGGATTCAGCGTCCTGCGGCGGGGATGCAGCGTCCTGCGGCGCGGGTTCAGCGTCCTGCGGCGGGGATGCAGCGTCCTGCGGCGCGGGTTCAGCGTCCTGCGGCGCGGGTTCAGCGTCCTGCGGCGCGGGTTCAGCGTCCTGCGGCGGGGATTCAACGTCCTGCGGCGGCGCCTCACCGTCGGTCGTCGCGGCCTCCGCGTCCGGGCGCGGCCATTCTGCGGTCGAGGCGGTGCGCAGGTCGGCGTCGCCGCAGGCCGCGACGAGGAGAGCGGTGAACAGGGCTGCGAAGCGTTGCGTCACGGGCCGAGCATGCGATGGAAGATGCCGGCGCCACAAGGACCGTGCGCAGGTGGGCACGATGTGCGATAGGTGCGGGCTTCATCGGTTCGACAGCGGAGGGACGAGGATGCGCGCCCGAGTTCTGATGGCGTTCATGACGGGCACGGGGTTCGTCGCGTGTGGCGACGGCGGCGGCGGGGGAGGCGGTGGCAGCGGGTCGTTCGCGTCCGAGTATGCGACGCTCATGTGCGACAGGCTCGCCGACTGCTGCGCGGACACGGGGACGCCGATCGAGGCCGGCACCTGCCGTGCGCAGATGGAGCGCAAGGCGTCCGAGCGGCCGGAGGGCCTGGAGCTCGACCAGGCGGCCGCGGACGCGTGCCTCGCGAAGGCCCGGGCGACCGAGGGCTGCGGCAGCGAGATCCCCGAGTGCGAGAACGTCTTCCGCGGCAAGAAGCAGCCCGGCGAGGCATGCGAGGACAGCCAGGAGTGCGCGGCCCCCGCCGGCGGCCTGGCCGAGTGCGGGATCGGCTTCGGCGACGAGGCCGACCGGTGCGTGCACCTCTTGCGCGGCAAGGCCGGCGACACGTGCGCCGAGACCTGCACGGAGACGTCGGGCGATGGCTTCTCCTCGGAGTTGTGCGCCGGCGCCTCCGCCGACGGAGAGCACGTCGTGGTCCGCTGCTATACGAACGACGGCCTGTTCTGCGCGGATGCCACGTCGAAGTGCGAGACGCTGAGGGCCGCCGGGGAGTCCTGCGCGGCGGGCGAGCGCTGTGGGTCCGGTCTGTTCTGTCCGATCGGCGCCGTCGGCGGCGACAGAACGTGCACGGCGTGGCTCGCGGAGGGCGCCGACTGCCGCGACGAGAGCGGCGACGCGTGCGGCGAGGGCTACTGCGCCGAGGCCGACGGCAAGTGCCACGCCCCGAAGGCCGCCGGCGAGACCTGCGATCCCGACGCGTTCGAGGCCGGGTGCGGGCGGAACGGCTACTGCGACGACGACGGCAAGTGCGCGGCGGAGGGCTTCGGCGACGGCCTCGAGCTCGTGTGCGGCCTCGTCGGGGGCGCCTTCGGCGAGTAGCTACTCGCAGGCGCCGTCGTCGCGCCAGGCCAGCACGTGGCCGCGTCCCTCCTCGACGAACCCGTAGAATCGCGCCATCCAGTAAGGCTCGCTCAGGTCGCGCCCCGGCGACTGCTTCTGCCCGTCGACCGCCGGCGACTCGCCGAGGTCGAACGGGCTGCGCTGCCACAGGAAGTCGGCGTAGCGGCGCTGGTCGGCGGGCAGCCCCGACGAGGCGATGCCGTCGACGCACCGGCCGTCGGCCATGGCGCACTCGCCGGGGCGGCCGTCGCAATCCCGCGTGATCGTTGCGGATTCGAGCTGGATGCCGAACAGGCGGACGCCCTGCTCGCAGGTCGTGCGCTCCTGCTCGGTGGGGCAGCGGACGCTGACGCCCTCGGGCAGCGCGTCGATGGCCGCCTGGCGGTCGCGGACGTGCGTGCGCCGGGGCGCGTCCTGCACGCCGCCGTTGCCGCCGAACGCGCGCAGCTGGGCGACGGCCTCGGCGGCGGCCTGCGCGGCGACGTCGGGGTGCGCCTCGCCGGCGATGCTCGCGTACATGACGCCGAACTTGGCGCTCAGATGGTTGAAGAGCGCCTTCTCCCACATCTCTTCATGGTAGGCGCGCACGGCGAGCGCGAAGAGCGGGTCGTCGCGCAGCATCGTGGCGAGCTGCCAGTGGGTGCCGTAGGTGATGTGATCGCCGTAGAACTTGAAGCAGAAGTCCGGGCTGCGGAACGCCTGCATCGTCAGCATCACTTCGTCGGCGCGCAGGTTCCCGATCAGCTCGCGGAAGAGGAACGCGCGGTACTGCTCGTCGCCCGTCAGCCACCAGGCGACCGCGGCCATGTGGATCATGTGGCTGGCATCGCCCCCGCGAATCGAGGGGACGTAGATGTGATCGATGTTGTCGGGGCGCATGCCTTCCTCGCCGAGCCGCAGCGCGAACTTCGCGATGTCGGCCAGCCACGTGGGCGAGGCGGCGTCGATGACGAGCGTCGGCTCGAGCGCGACCGTGTCCGGGCAGGTGCGGTCGAAGTCGTCGGCGTTCGCGCGGTTCACGTTCTCGTGGTAGTACGCGACGATCTTCTCGAGCGCGAACAGATCGATGTCTCCGGGATCCCGGCGCAGCATGCCTTCGCCGAAGAAGCTGGTGAGGGCGCCGAGCAGGTCCGGGTTCTCCTGCAGGTTCACGATCTCGACGCGGCGCAGGCGCTTCAGATAGCAGGTCAAGTGGTGGACGATGCGCGCGCGGTCGCCCTCGTCCCGCAGCAGCGGATACACGAGCGGGAACGCCACCCACGGGCCGGTGTACTGGTCGATCGACGGGTGGCCGTTCCACATCGCGACGCCGGGGACGAGCTGCCCGTCCGCGCCACGCAGGCCCTCGCGGTAGGCCGCGGGCAGGCCGGCGCGCTCGAGGTCGGCGGGCGCGATGGGCACGTGCCGGCTGCCCGGCGCGTCGGCGTGCGTCACGAAGTGCTCGTCGCTGGTCGGCCCGCCCGGTGGCATCAGGAGGAAGTGATGCCGAGCGAGATAGCCGGGGATGCCCGTCACCTCGAACTTGGTGAGCAGCGCGCGCGTCTTGTCCTCCATGCGGCGGCGGTCGGCCTCGGTGCCGGTGACCATGTAGCGGAAGGCATCGGCGGTGAGCGCCACGCCCGTCCAGATGGCGGAGTCGCCCTCGCCGGCCCAGCCCGCGAAGTGCGCGGGCGACGCCCACGCGACCTCGGGCATGTCGCCGGGCGTGGGTCCGTTGAAGACGCGCTCGCCGGTCTGTCCGTCGGGCGAGTGGTAGCGGTCGTACCAGCGATCGTAGAGGAGGACGCGGCGCAGGAGCGGGTCGGGCGCGTCGGCGAAGGCGCCCGCGCCCGGGTCGTACACGGCGCAGCGCTGGCGCCGGCCCTCGACGCAGCGGGTGTCATCGTAGACCGGGCAGCTCTCGACGTCGGCGCCGGCGAGCGGGTCGGCCGGCGCCGCCGCGAACGTCGGGCGCAGCGTGAGCGCGGGCAGCGGGGCGGCGTCCGGGACGGCGGCGTCGGCGCCGGCGTCGGGCGGGGCCGCGGCGTCGGGGGGCGTGGCGTCGGGCAGGGCCGCGTCGCCCGGCGCGCCCTGGTCGGCGGCGGGCGTGGCGTCCGCGGCCGTCGCGGCGCCGTCGCCCCCGTTGTCGCAGCCGCCCAGCAGCAGCGCGGCCGCCAACACCGTCCTTCGCGACATCTTCGCCTCCGGTCCGCTCGTCGCGGCGAGGCTAACCGGAATGACGCGGCGTCCGCGACCTCGTCGTGCGGCGGAAGGGCGGTCAGTCGATCGTGCTCATGGCCGCGTAGATCTGCCGGAAGGCGGCGGGCTCGCGGTCCTGGAAGCCGCGCCGGAAGAAGACCAGATCGCTGGTGTAGAAGGTGCGCGTGTCCATCTTCAGGCCCTTGGCGGTGTCGCCGAAGTTGCGCGGGATGGAGTAGCGGAACGCGACGACCTTGTGCCAGGGCAGCGAGCCGGGGTGCGCCACCTCCGCCTCGCCGCTGCTCGCATGCACGTGCGTGCCCTCGGCCGGCAGGAGGAAGCCGCCCTCGGTGTGCACGGCATAGATCCACTGGTCGCCCTGAAGTCGGCCGACGCTCCCGCCCGTCGTGAAGGAGAGAGACACACGGATGTCGCGCGACGTGGAGACGAAGCCGCGCAGGAACTCGCTGGCGACCATGCGACCGATGTGGAACTTCTCGGAGTCGAGGATCGCGCGCCAGATCTCGTACTCGACGAAGACCTTGCCGGCGGGGCCCTGTCCCTTGATGTAGCGGACGATGTCATCCTCGGGGACCGTCTTGCCGAAGCGGGCCTGCATGTACCCGGCGAACCGCTCCGCGATGATCTTGACGTAGGTGTCGTCGGTGCGGGTGCTCGGCGGGTGGAAGCCGCCGGCGCCGCGGATCTTCTCGGCTGACCGCGACTCCCCGCGGAACGTGTACGCGTTGATGCGCTGGATCCCTCGGATCTTGTCCCAGTCGCGGGCGGCGTTGCCGTGCAGCGGGCGCTCGGCGCGGCCCGTCTGCACCAGGTTGTTGGCGCCGTCGAGCATCATCGGGCGGTGGCCGCCCATGTGACCCAGCTGCTGGATGCCGGCCTGCGGGCGCGCGACGTTCCACTGATGGCGCGCCATCCGGTCGAAGAAGTGCTGGTGTTCGAAGGGCACCAGCGGCGCCATCGTCGCCTTGATGTAGTCGAGGTTCGTCTTGTCGTGCTTCGGCTCCGCCTCGCGCGCGAGCGACCGCTCCATCCGCGGGAAGGCGTCGAACTCGTCGGCGAACCTGCGGGCGATGATCTGGTCGTGGTCGGCCGAGGACCCGTAATCATCGGGCCGGGCGGGCGCCTGCGGCAATGGGGGCGCGGCCGTCGCGGGGCGAGGCGGCGCCGCGGGGGCGGGCGTGCCCGGTCGCGGCGGCGCGGGCGTTGCGGGCTGGCGATGACTTCCGAGACCGAATCGACTGCGATCGTTCATGGAGACTCCGGGGCGTTGGGGGCGCGCGCTCCCATGATGAGTGGGCCACGCCGCCGAAAAAAGATGCGGCGTCGGCACGTCCGCCGCGTCGCGCGGCGCAAGAGGCCCGGGCGGGTCACGGCGCGAGCCGCACCGCGCTCGCCGCGAAGCTGCCCGCGAGCTGGACGGCGTCGGCGCACGCCGGGGTCGCCGGCGCGTTCGTCGTGCTGCACCAATCGCCCTGGAAGGCGATGCGGCCGCCCTCGCGGCGGCAGCGGGCGGGCGTCGCGCCATCGCCGTACTTGGGGACGTCGCCGGCGATCGCGACGCAGAGCGAGTGGCCGGCCGACGGCAGGAGGACCGCGTCGGCCTCCTCGAGCTTCACCACGCCGCGCACGATGCCGCCGTCGACGAAGGCGGGCGCCGCCTCGGTGATCGCGCACTTGTCCTCGGGCTTCAGGCCCTCGGCGTTGAAACGGCCGATGCACAGGCCGTCGCTGCCGATCTGCCCGCTGACGTGGACGCCGCGGACCGGCAAGAGCGCGACCTCGCCGGTGGCCGGGTCGAGGAACAGCGGGACGAGCAGGTCGATGGGCGAGGCGGCGGCGAAGCGGCCGTCGGGCTGGATGGGCGCGCGCGTCACCGCCGGCTCGACGTGGGCGCCGCCGAGCGTCTCGTCGATCAACCCGTAGCCGCGGGCCGGGCGATCGACGGGCTTCGCGAAGCCGACGGTCAGCTTGTCGACGGCGCGGTCGAAGCGCAGCAGCATGTTGAACGTGCCAGCGCCCCCGACGCGGCACTCGTCGGGCAGGTTCGGCGCGACCGCCTCGGCGAACGGATCGCGCAGCGGACCGCGGGCGAGCGCCGCCGGCTTCGTGAGGCGCAGCTGCGCGACACGCAGCGTCGTCGCCTCGCCGCCGGCCTCGGCGTGCTGCGCGAGACAGTCCGACGGGACGGGCGCGCACACCGCGCCCTTCGGCGCGCACGGCGAGTCGGCGAGGCGCTTCTTCGCGTCGCGGCCGCCACCGCAGCCGGCGACGGCGACGAGCACGAACGCGGCGGCGCTGGTGCGGACGAGCGACATCGACCCCCCTCCCTCTCCCGTCTCGACGAGGCAGTCTACGCGCTCTCCCGCGACAGGGAAGGGGATCCGCGCCGCGAGTGGTGTCTCGTCAAGAAGCGGAGCCTCCGCGAGCTTCGGCGGTCGACGAGGACGTCGGCGACCGCATCCCGGACATCGGCGACCCGCGCTGAACCTCCCCTGCGACCCCGCGCTCGCATGTAAGAGGAGCGAAGGATGTCGCGAGAACGCCCCCCCGATACGGTCGGTCCCACAGATCGAAGCGCGAGGAGCGTGGGATGCGATGCGGAGCTCTGACGGCGGCGCTGCTCGCCGGTGTTCTCCTGGCCTGTGGTGGCGGCGGCGATGCCGGCGGGGGGAGTGACGGTGGCGCCGGCGGTGCCGGTGGTGCCGGCGGCGAAGGCGGCGCGGGTGGTGCCGGTGGTGCCGGTGGCGAAGGCGGCGCCGGCGGCGAAGGCGGCGCCGGTGGCGAAGGCGGCGAAGGCGGCGCCGGTGGTGCGGGCGGTGCCGGTGGTGCCGGCGGTGCCGGTGGTTCCGGTGGTGCTGGTGGTGCCGGTGGTGCGGGCGGTGCCGGTGGTGCCGGTGGTGCGGGCGGTGCCGGCGGAGCGGGCGGTTCCGGTGGTGCGGGCGGTGCCGGCGGAGCGGGCGGTGCCGGTGGTGCCGGCGGAGCGGGCGGTGCCGGTGGTGCCGGCGGCGAAGGCGGCGCTGGCGGAGCGGGCGGTGCCGGTGGTTCCGGCGGCGGCGACCCGGGCCCGACGGTCAGCGTCCGCCTCGCCAATCTCTCCGCGGACACGGCCTACGACATCGCGCTCGCGGGCGGCCTCGTGGCCGACGACCTCGCCCCGTCGTCCCAGAGCGACGCCGTCGCGGTCCCGCTCGGCGGGGAGCTCGTCGTCACCGCCGCGGACGGCACCCCCGCCGGCCGCGCGTTGCTCGCCGGCCTGCCCGCCGGCGCCGCGGCGACGCTCCTCCTCGGCCACGGCGGCGAGCCGCTGCTCGTCCCCGCCCGGCCGCTCGCCGACCTCGCGCCCGACCGCACGCGGACCACGGTCGTGAACCTCGACACGCCCGCCGCGCGCTTCATCGACGGGACCACCCCCGGTCAGTACCGCAACGTCGCCAACGCCGCGCCGCCCCGGACCTTCGCGGAGCCGTCCGACCTGCCGACCGGCATGTACCGCCTCGGCCTGGACCGCGAGAACGACGGCGTCACCGAGAGCTGGCACAGCGTCCGTTTCGGGAGCGAGGAGGCCGCCGGACGGGCCACCCTGCTCGTCGCCGGCAGCGGCCCGGACGTGCTCGTCGTCGGCGACGCCCCGTCGATCCGGCGCGTCGGCCCCATGGCCGGTCCGCCGGGCCCGGGCAACGTCCTCCACCTCCGCGGCCTGTGCGACGCCGACGAGATCGACGTCTGGCTCGAGCGCGACGGCGGCTTCTATCGTCCCGTCCCGCCGTTTCCGCGCGCCGCCACCGCCCGCACGCTGAACCCGGGCGCGGGCGAGCACACGATCCATGCCTTCTGCGGACGCGTGATCGACCCGACGACAGCCGAGACGTCGGCGGGCGGGCCCCGCGCCGGGACCGCGAGCCTCCGCTTCGGCGCCGACGAGCGGTTCGACGTGCTGCGCACGCTCGCGTTCGTGGGATCGGCGGGCGCCTATTCGCTGCAGATGGCGCCGTTCCCCCAGGCGCCCGACGTCGGCCGGTTCATCGCGACGCTCTGGAACGCCGACGCCTCGCGTCCGGCCATCTGGGCCGCCGTCGGCGGCGCGAACGGCATCCAGCGCCTGAACGTCGACGGCCTCGCCCTCGGCGGCGCCGTCCTCGCCCAGGTCGTGGCCAGTCCGGAGCAGGCCATCGGCTTTGCGCAGACGCCCGACGCCGCCGCCGCGGAGGACGTGATCGCCTTCTTCCCCCTCGGCGACGTCCCCGGCGGGATCGCCGCCCAGCTGTTCTTCACGGTGGAGGCCGAGGGTCCCGTCCTCTACCTCGAGACCGAAGGCATGCCCGACGGCCTGATGCGGCGCCTCCTGCCGCAAGCCATCGTCCCCCCGGACTGCGAAGCCGAGTGTCGGCCCGCCGCGGACGCCGCCGGGCAGGCCTGCCTCCGGCGCGGCGGCAACCCGCGGGACTGCATCGCGGCCGCGAACCAGGCCCTCGCCGCCTGCATGGACGACTGCGGCGCGCCCTGACGGGGCGACGGTCACCGCTTTCGTCGTCGTGACTCGTCAGGTGGTGGGGATTGCGACGCCGCAGGACGCGTCCGAAGATGCCCCGCATGGCGAACGCTCCCCGCTCCGTCCACCGCGTCCTCGCGCTCTCGCTGCTGCTGCTGCCCTGCGCCGCCGGGCGCGGTCGCGCCGCGCCCGGCGGCGCCGCCCCGCCCACGATCACCCTCACGGCGGAGAGCGTCGCGGTCGGGAGCGATGTCGTGATGCCGGCCAGCGACGCCACCGAAGCCGAGTATCCCGACTGGAAGCTGGCGCCGCTGTGGAGCCGGCTCACGGGCGAGTCCACGGACACGGCCACGCTCGTCGCGCCCGCGGACGCGCCCTTCGGGACGCTGAAGCTGCTGCTGCACACCGGCGCGCTCGCGGACCTCCGCGTCTTCCGACTGCAGCCGGACGGGACGCCGCCTGCGGTCGTCTCGGTGTCGACGGCGGGCGTCGAGCCCGCCGCGGCGGAGGCGATGCGCGTGACGCTCGCGCCGGGATCGATCGAGGCGACCTTCGGGCCGACGGGCCGCATCGTCGTCGCGTCCGACGACGCGGTCGCGCGGTGGGACGCGGCGCTCGCGCGCCTCGCGAGCGAGCGCCCCGACGTCCCGCGGCGCGGCGTCGTCCTCGCCGTCGACGATGCGGTGGACCAGCGGACGCTCGTCGCCGTCGTCCGCAGCCTGCACGCCCGCGGCCTCGGGAGGCCCACGCTCCGCCTCTCGCCCGACGCTGTCTTCTTCCGCGGCCCGCGCGCGCCCGGCACCCACGCGGTCGACGTGCCGGGCGCCCTCGACCGCGAGATCATCCGCCGCGTCATCAGGCGGCACGGTCGCGAGCACGCGGGCTGCTACGAGGCAGCCCTCGTCCGGCGCCCGGAGGCCGCCGGGAAGGTCGTGGCGCGGTTCGTGGTCGCGAGCGACGGCCGGGTGATCGCGACCGACGTCCTCTCCTCGGAGATCCGGGACGTCGAGCTGGCCCGCTGCATGACGGACGCGATCGCGAAGTGGCGTTTTCCGGCGCCCAGGGGCGGCGGGATGGTCGCGGTGACCTACCCGTTCGTCTTCAGGGCCGCGCCGGATGCCACGCCCGCGAAGTGAGGCGCCGATGACGTTGGTCGGTCGGTCGGTGGTCGCGCGGTGGCTCTTCCTGCGCCTGCTCGCGCTGACGCACCTCTCCGCGTTCGGATCCCTGTGGGTGCAGGTGCACGGGCTCGTAGGCGAGCGCGGCATCGCGCCCGCCGCCGACTTCGTGGCGCAGGTGCGCGACCACTTCGCGCAGCGCGGCGAGGCGCTGCCGTGGTGGAAGGTGCCGACGCTGGCGTGGCTCGGGGCGGGGGACACGGCGCTCCACGTCCTCTGCGGGGCGGGCGTCGTCCTCGGCGCGCTGCTGCTCCTCGGCTTCGCGCCCGTCGTGCTGCTCGTCGCGTTGTGGGCGCTCTATCTGTCGCTCGTGACGATCGGCGATGTCTTCTTCGGCTACCAGTGGGACGCGCTCCTGCTCGAGACGACGCTGCTGGCGGTGTTCGTGGCGCCGTGGGGCCTGCGGCCGCGCATGGCGAGCGCGCCCTCGGCGATGGCGATGTGGCTGCCGCGCCTGCTGCTGTTCAAGCTCATGTTCTCTTCGGGCGTGGTGAAGGTGAACCACCCCGGCGAGTGGCGGGACCTGATGGCGCTCGACTTCCACTACTGGACGCAGCCGCTGCCCGTGGCCTCCGCGTGGTACGTGCAGCAGATGCCGGCGTGGTTCCATCGCCTGTCGACGTCGGCGAGCGTCACCATCGAGGTCGTGGCGCCGTTCCTGATCTTCCTGAACCCGCGGCGCTGGCGGATGCTGGTGTTCGTGGTCGTGGCGGCCTTCGCGACATGGCTGGCCGGCGGCTGGCCGGGGGTGGGCACGACGGTGTTCCTCGCGCTGCTGGCGCTGCTGCTCGACGAGCGCATCGTCGGGCGCTGGCTGCCCGAGTCGCAGCGGGCCCACGACGCATCGCGCTTCGGCGCCTTCGTGCTCTTCACCGGGCTGCTGCTGACGATGGCGACCACCGGCAGCTATGGCTTCTTCCATCTGTTGTCGTTCGCGCTGTGCGTGACGCTGCTCGACGACGCGCTGCTGAAGCGATGGGCGCCGGCCGAGGTGCGCCGCGAGTCGCCCATCCCCGCCGCCGTCTTCCTCGCGCTCTGGGCGCCGCTCTCGCTGCTGCGCATGTCGACGCTCGCCCCCCCAAACGAAGACCTCGCGAAGGCGCGCACGGCCGTCTTCCGCGCCCTCGGCCCGTTCGCCAGCCTCAACGGGTACGGACTGTTCGCCCGCATGACCACCGACCGCGCCGAGGTCATCGTAGAAGGCACCGCCGACGGTGCCACCTGGCAGCCCTATGTGTTCGCCTACAAGCCCGTGGCGCCGGACCAGATGCCATCGCCCGCGCTGACCCATATGCCACGCCTCGATTGGCAGCTGTGGTTCGCCGGCCTGGCGCGCGATTGCCGGCGGACGCCCTGGTTCGCCGGCTTCGCGCGGCGCCTGCTCGAGAACGAGCCGGCGGTGCTCGGTCTGCTCGACGAGAATCCCTTCCCCGAGGCGCCGCCGAAGCAGGTGCGGGCGCGGCTGCAACAGTATACGTTCACCACGCCCGAGGAGCGGGCGGCCTCGGGCCACTGGTGGAAGGTGACCGAGGCGGCGCCGTTCTGTCCCGCGGTCGGCCTGGAGGATCTGCGATGAGGAGCCTCGACATCTCGCACGTGGCGCTGCGGCGTCGGCGCACCAAGATCGTCGCCACGCTGGGACCGGCCAGCTCGTCCGACGCGATGATCGAGGCGCTCGTCCAGGCGGGCGTGAACGTCTTCCGCCTCAACTTCTCGCACGGCACGCACGAGGCCCACGCCGCCAACCTCGAGCGCGTGCGGCGCGCGAGCGCGAGGTTCCATGCGCACATCGCCGTGCTCGCCGATCTCAGTGGCCCGAAGATCCGCGTCGGCACGTTCGAGGGTGGGGGCGTCGACCTGTGCGTCGGCGAACGCCTCACCGTCACGTGCGCCGACGTGCTCGGCGGCCCCGGCCTCATCCCGTCGCAGTACGCCGAGCTCGCGCGGGACGTGCGCGCCGGCGACCGCATCCTGCTCGACGACGGCAAGCTCGAGCTGCGCGTCGAGTCATCGGCCGGCGAGGAGGTGCGCTGTACCGTGGTCCAGGGCGGCCGCCTCACCGACAAGAAGGGCATGAACCTGCCCGGCGTCGCCGTCTCCGCCCCCTCGCTCACCGCCAAGGACCGCGCCGACGCCACGTTCGCCGCCGCGCGCGGCGTCGACTACATGGCGCTCTCGTTCGTGCGCCGCGCCGCCGATGTGGTCGAGCTGCGCGAGCACCTCGGCCCGGCCGCGGACCGCCTCGGCATCATCGCCAAGATCGAGAAGCCCGAGGCGCTCGACGAGATCGGGCCCATCCTCGACGTGGTCGACGGGATCATGGTCGCGCGCGGCGACCTCGGCGTGGAGATGCCGCCCGAGGTCGTGCCCATCGTGCAGCAGGAGCTCGTGCGGCGCGCCATCGCGATGCACAAGCCGGTGATCGTGGCGACGCAGATGCTCGAGTCGATGGTCGAGAACGCGCGGCCGACGCGGGCCGAGGTGTCCGACGTGGCCTGGGCCGCGCTGTCGCACACCGACGCGGTGATGCTCTCGGCGGAGACGGCGTCGGGGCGGTTCCCGGCGGAGTCGGTGGCCACGATGGACCGCGTCCTGCGCCTCGTCGAGGGCTACCAGTGGCAGCGCGGCCAGCACGGCCACGTCGCCGACGCGCCGCACCTGCACGGGGTGCTGCCGCCCTCCGTCGCGCTGTCGCGCGCCACCTCGCTGCTCTCCGGCGACCTCGGCGTGCGCGCGGTGGTCGTGCTCACGCGCAGCGGCACGACCGCGCGCCTCGTGTCGGCGGCGCGCCCCGCCGCCCCCGTCGTCGCGCTCTCGGGCGACGAAGCGATGTGCCGCCGCCTCAACCTGCTATGGGGCGTGGTGCCCGAGCGCCTGCCCGACGCCAAGCCCGACGACGCGGTGGCTGTGGCGCGCCGGATGGGCCTCGCGAACCCGGGGGAGCCGGTGCTGCTCGTGTGGGATGCCAGTGGCGAGCCGGGCGCGTCGCGACCCACCGTGTCGATCCTCACCGCCTGACCCCCGCGGCGCCGGCGCGCCACGTGGGGCCCGCAAGCGTCGCTGGCGTTCGCGTCTGTCGGTGGCAGCACCTCTACATCGCGACTGCGGCGCCGCATCGTGGGACGCCACCGCCTCGAGCGGATAGCCTTCCAGTCGAACGGCGCGTCTTACAGACCTGCGGCCACCAGGTCGCGCAGCAGCACGGCGCCGAGCTGGACACGGTCCTGCGTGTCGAGCAGGCGCCCGTCGCGCGCGATCTGCGGCACGCGCAGCACGTGGTCGGGGCCGACGCCGTGGGTCGCGCAGACGTGCGCGAAGGCGGCGAAGGACTGCAGCGGCGGCCGGATAGCGATGCCTTCGTCGACGCAGCGCAGGGCCGCGCCGCTCTTCGCGAGCTCCATCCACCGCGGCTTGTCCTCGTAGCCGGTGAACTTGCGGTTGACGACGGCCTGCCCGACGCCGCTCTCCTTCCACACCGCGAGCAGATAGGGATCGCCGTAATCGCTGCTCATCCTGATCTTGTCGAGCATACAGACGCCGTAGCCCAGCTCGCCGTGCTCGCCGACATAGAGCCCGGAGCGGCCCTGGCGCATGCACGCATATCGCGCGAAGTACCACCGCCAGTCGAGCCCGTTGCTGGCGACGACCGAGTCCACCCATGCCTCGCGGATGCCTTCGAGCGCGTCGACGACGCTGCCTTGCGCGCCCGATATCTCGTCGAGCAGGCGCCCGAGCGCGTCGCGCGTCGCCGCCAGTTGGGCCCGCCCGGCGCCCGTGAACAGATCGCGCCACGGTTCGCGGTTGCGGCCCGAGCCGAACTGCGTGAAGCGGCGGTTCAGGCGCCGCGCGTAGTCGCCGCACGCGAGCAGCGCGCCGGTGAGCGGGCGGAGCGCGTGTTCGTCGGCGAAGACGCGGTGGAACGCCGCGGCGCGCCGCGCGAACACCGCGCCGTCGAGCTCGAACGCGGCGAGGTTGCCGCGGAGCAGGTCGTGGTCCTCGAGCCGCCAGAGCGTTTCCTCGAGGTCCGGCCGTGCGTCGAGGAACACGGCTTTGCGCTGCTCGTCGGCCACCTGGGCGCGGTTGAACGCCTTCACGTCCGCGAGCGCGCCGTCCTTCACCAGCCGTTCCACGTCGTCGAGGAGCGCGGGCATGGCTTCGGCGCGGATCTCGCTGCTGCTGGCCTCGACCAGGTTCCGCAGCACGCGCAGGCGCCGGGCGAAGTCGTCCGTCGCCTCCCGGCGATGCACGAGCACGGCGTACAGCAGCAAGGTCTGCCCGCCGGTGAACTCCTGCGGCTTGCCGAAGTGGCGGCAGCACGCGCCGAAGAGGTCGACGTCGGCCCGCCGCGAGAAGAGCACGACGCGGCGCGTCTCGTCGGGCGACGGACCGGCGGTGAACCAGCCGGCGAATGCCTTCGCGATGTCGGTGTCGACCCATGTGTCGAAGGCATGGAACAAGAAGTCGAGGGCGTCCGGATTCCGCTCGCGGAACACGTCGTCGGCGAGCCTGCCAATCTCGCCCGCCGGCTGGCGGCCCGCCCGCCACGCGCAGACCGACGCGACGAAGTGGAAGTAGCGCAGGCACTCGTCGTCGATGATATTGTCGTCGCCCTTGTAGGGCCACAGGACGCTCGACCACTCCACGTCGAACTTGCGGCCGAGCTCGTCCACGCGCGCCTGCGGACACCACGCCTCGAGCGTCTGCTCGAACCGCGCCTTGAAGTTCTCGAAGGACGTCAGCGGTTTCCCGCGGGCGTTCATCTTGATGTAGAGGTCCTGGGTCAACCCGAGGCCCTCGACCGGCAACAGATGAAACTCGATGGCGGGCGCGCGCGGGTCGACGAGCCGCTTCCACGCGGCGAGCGGATCGACGCCGCGCAGGCGCTCGTCGATGGCATCGATCATCACGAGCATCGACTGGATGGTCGGGTCGTGGCGCCATGTGTGCAGATACCACGGCTGGTCGCGGATCCAGACGGCGACCTGCGGCTCGTCGGGCGGGGGCGGGCACGTCGGCAGCCGCTCGCAGAACAGGCGCGCGCTGGGGCGCGTGGCATAGCTGAACCGCTTCCAGCCCTGCTCCTCGTCCATGCGGCCGGCGCGGAACGCCAGGTACCAGTGCAGCAGGAAGAGCGTCGTCAGGCGCTGCTGGCCGTCGAGCGGACGGAGCGTGCCCGCGGCGTCGACATCGCCGTACACGAAGTCGAGCGAGACGCGCGGCCCGCCGGCGACCGCGCCACAAAGCACGTCGAGGAAGTCCGCGCGGATGCGCGCAACGTTGGCGTCCTGGCGGCCCTGCGCGTAGTCGCGCTGCAGGAGCGGGATCTCGATGCGATCGACGGCGGGCACGTCCGGCCGGCGCTGCGAGAACAGCGCGTTGTACGAGGTGACGGCGCTCTTCATGCCCGCGGCTCCTCGGCCTTCAGGTAGGGCCCCACGATCTCGAGCATCGCCGCGAGGTAGCTCTCGCGGTCCTCCGGGCCCCAGAAGTGGATCTGCTGCGCCCCGGCATCGGTGTAGTACTTCAGGAACACGTTGCGCGTGCAGACCGGGATGTACTCGCCGCGGCGGTCGCGGGCGAGGATGCGCCGCCGCTTCACCTCGAAGACGGCGTTGCTGAGCGCGCTGTTGGCGCCGGCGTCGAGCAGCGCGAGGTTGCCGATGGAGTGCATCGCGTCGTGGGACGCCTCGTCGGCCGCGTCGGTCCGCGTGAAGAAGTCGGTGACGTGGCGCGAGAGCTCGTGGAACGTCTCGCGGTCGACGTGTACGAGGGCCAGGTCGACGCGGGCGAGGAGCGCGTCCCGCCGCGGATCGCTCGCGGGCAGCGCCGCGAGCGCTTCGCGGTGCTCCAGCAGCCATGCCTTCCATTGATCGGCCCGGTTGAGCTGCTCGGCGTTCTGGGCGTGGATGTGTTCGAGCGACCACTGCGAGGCGTGGTGCTGCCGGAAGGGGTAGCGCTCGGCGGAGTTGGTCATGCGGCGCACCGTCTCCACGTTCATCAGCAGGAGCAGGCGGTGGCACCTGTCCCGATTGTCGTAGCGCAGCTCGGCCATGCGCGTCGGATCGAGGTCGAGGACGTCGCGGATGCGCGCGTCCAGCTGCGCCTCGAAGTCGCTCTTGCGCCTGCCCTCGGCGAGCGCGACCACCTGCTCGAACGGCACGCCGGCGGCGGTGAGGTAGCCGATCTTGTGATAGTGGCTGCGGTCGTCGAACCAGCCGAGCACCTGCGCGTGCAGGTGCAGGACGTCGTTCCACACCGCCTCGGGCGACGCCTCGATGCGCTCGCGCAGCACGTCGAAAGTATGAAAGCGCGGGCGCTCCCGGCCGCGGGGGCCGCCGGCGAGCGTGTCGAGCAAGAGGCCGATGCGGGTGGGATGGGCGGCGGCCGCGGCGCCGGCCACGAAGGCCCAGATGTCGGGCTGCTGCAGGTCGCGCTCGATGGCATCCCACTGCGCCGCCAGCTCGGGCGCGCGGCCGGCGCGGGACAGCATCAAGGCCTTGACGAGCTCGGCGTCGGTCAGCGGAATGCGTCCCACGTTGAGGCGCGTGAACAGCGTCGTGGCATCCACCTGCGCCGGCGCCTCGTACCAGATCACGCGCACGCTCTCGAAGAGCGCGATGTAGAGCTTGTCGGCGACGTACTGGCGGTCCGCGCCGTGGGCCTCGAACCAGGTACAAATGCGCTCGTACGCGCCGTAGAGATGGAAGTAGTCGATGTTGCTCTCGCGGACGGCGGGGTCGGGCTCGCGCAGGTAGGCCTCGGTGCCGGGGCGCGTCTCGTAGGTGATGGCGTAGTTGGGGCCGGCGCTCTTGAGGCCCTCGCGCTTCATGTAGAGCTGGATGAGGTACAGCGTCGTGAGGCGCTGCTGGCCGTCCACCAGCTCCCACTCGCCCTCGGCCAGGCGCTTCACCACGATCGGCTGCAGGCTGTACGGCTTGCCGTCGCTCTCCCAGATGTCGTTCAGCAGGCGCTCGACCTCGGGGACGCCCCACCGGTAGCCGCGCTGGTACTTCGCGACGGAGAACCGGCCCGCGATCCGGCCGACGTTCTTCAGCTCGAGGGTTCCGCCCGTCTGCATCCGGCCATCCCCAACCCATGCGTGTCAGGGCAGGTGTGTCCCGTGCGGGGCGCCGATGTCAAGGGGGGTCCTTCGTCACGACGCTGATGTCGCCGTTGCGCTCGAGCCACGCCCCCTTGACCTTCGCCAGGTCGTCGACGCCGCCGCGCAGGCGCAGCGCCTCCTCGAGGTCGTGCTCGGTCACGCTGGCGCGGCGCATCGCGTCCTCGATCGGCCGCCCGTCCTCGACGAGGCGTTGCTCGCGCCCCTTCACGACATGGCCGAAGGCATGCCAGCGGGACGAGAGCCATGCGATCAGCGCGTGGATGCCCACGAGCGCCGCCGAGCCGGCCAGCGACGGCCAGAAGGGCGAGTTGCCGGTGATGGCGCGGCTCAGGAGCGACCCGAGCATGACGCCGAGCACGATGTCGAAGGCGGTGATGCGGCCGAAGGCGCGCTGACCGCCGAGGCGGACGAGCACCAGGCCGTAGAGGAAGATGATCACGGCGCGCAGGGCCATCTGCCACCACGTCATCTCGTTGGAGTCGGGGCCGATCAGCTCGCTGAAGCTCATGACCGGCAGATGCCGGAGGCGGCGTCAGAGGCGCGCGCCGACCTCGCCCGCCGCGCGCTCGCCGGACTGCAGCGCGCCCTCGAGGTAGCCGTTCCAGACCGTCGCCGTCTCGGTGCCCGCCCAGTGGACGCGGCCCACGGGCGTGCGCATCGCGTCGCCGACCGCCGTCCAGCCGCCGGGCGCGGCGTTGGACACGGGGCAGCCGCCCGTCCACGGCTCGGCCTGCCAGTCCTGCTCGACGTACTCGGTCGGCTCGCCGGCCTCGCGCCCGAAGAGGCGCACCATGTGCTCGATCACGAGGCGGCGGCGCTCCTCTGCGGGCAGGCGGCCGAGCTCGCGCGCCGCCCGCCCCACGACGAACGCGACGAGCGCCGGCTGCGCGCCGTCGTGGGACGTCGCGTCGAACGTGCAGTTGATCGGGCCGTCGGCGGAGAGGAACTCGCCGCTCATCCCACGCGCGCGCCAGAACGTCGTGTCGTAGGTCAGGAAGACCTTCGTCGTCGCGCCCATCTGCCAGCGCTTGCCGACGGCGTCGCGGGCGGGCGGGAGCGCCGGCGCGAACGCGACGCGCGCCAGCAGCGGCAGCGGCATCGCGACGATGGCGTAACGGCCGCGCCAGGCGCGCGGCCCGGCGCGCAGCGTCACGCCCTGCGCGTCCTGCTCGATCGCGTCGATCGCGGCGCCGTGCACCACGTCGAGCCCCGACGCGAGGCGGACGGCGATCGTCCCCGCGCCGTCGACGAAGCGTTGCTCCTGCGCGCCGTTGCGGATCTCGGCGAGCTTCAGCAGGCCGCCGCCGCTGTGCAGGTAGAAGAGGAAGTGCAGGAGCGACAGCTCGGCGGGCTCGGCGCCGAAGATCACGCGCGTCGCGATGTCGAGGCAGGCGCGGGCGGTGGCGCCCCGCACCGGGAACTCGGAGAGCGGCGTCGCATCGAGCTCGCGGGCACGCGGCGCCTTCATCGGATCGGAGAGGGGGACGCGGCGCGCGTTCCGGTCCGCCGTCCAGATGGCGTACTGCAGCAGCACCAGATTCGGCAGCGACAGGTTGGGGATCGAGCCGTCGTAGCCGCGCACGCGCCCGTCGATCTCGAGCAGCTTGCGGCCCTCGTGGTGCTGGTCGAAGCGGACCATGCCCAGCTCGTCGGCCAGCCCCGCCAGGCGCGTCTGCGTCGGTCCGATCCACTGCCCGCCGAGGTCGAAGGTGCCGCGGCCGATGGTGCGGGTGAGCGTGCGGCCGCCGACGCGGTCGCGCGCCTCGAGCACGAGCACGCGGGCGCCTGCGCCCCGCAGCCGGCGCGCGGCGGAGAGGCCGGCGACGCCGGCGCCGACGACGATGACGTCGGCGTCGCTCACCCGCGCCCCGGGGGCGGCACCCAGCCGCCGAACCTCGCCTCGAGCGCTGCCGCCGCGGCGATGGTGAGGTGGTCGCTGCCGGGGACGCCGGCGACCTGCACGCCGAGCGGCAGGCCGGCGCGGCCGAGGCCCAGCGGGACCGACGTGGCGGCGAACTCGGTGAGGTTGAAGAGCGCGGTGAACGCGATGCGGAACGGCCGCAGCAGCGGCTCGAAGTGGCGCGGCGCCGGGGCGTAGAAGGGCGGCGCGACGATGAGGCCGCCCGGTCCGACGAGCGACGTGAGGCGGTCGCGCAGCTCGCGGCCCTGCGCGAGCAGGCGCTGCGTGCGCTTGGGCAGCTTCGTCCCGAGCGGCTCGAGCACGGCGAGGCCGAGCACCGGCAGGGTGTGCGCCGAGCGGCCGAGCGCCCACGCGGCGAGCTGGCGCCGGACCCGGATGGGCGTCCCGTTGCCGAGCAGGCTGGTGAACGACTCGTCGCCGGCCATCGAGAGCATCGCCGACCAGAGGTCGAAGACGCGGCGCAGCTCCGGCAGGTTCGCAGGGACGACGCGCGCGCCGAGCGAGGCGAGGTGGGCGACGGCGCGCTGCTGCACCTCGCGCAGCTCGCGATGCACCGGGAGGACCTCGTGCGCGGCGAGGTCGTGCACGGTCACCGCGCTCCAGTCGACGTCGGCTGGCGAGCCGGCGACGGGCGCGTCGGCGAGCACCTGCAGCAACGGCCACAGGTCCTCGGCGCGGCGGGCGAGTGGGCCGGTGCCGAGGCAGCGCGCCGCGTCGCCCTGCGCCACCGGGAACTGCCCGGCGTTCGACACCAGGCCGCCCGACGGCTTGTGCCCGAAGACCCCGTTGAAGAACGCGGGCATGCGGATCGAGCCGCCGATGTCGGAGCCGAGGCCGAACGGCGAGCCGCCGGCGCCGACGATGGCGCCCTCGCCGCCGCTGCTGCCGCCGACGGTGCGCCGCGGGTCGTACGGGTTGTTCGTGCGCCCGTACACGCGGTTCACCGTCTCCATCCACATGCACGCCTCGGACGTGTTCGTCACGCCCAGCGGGATCGCGCCGGCGGCGCGCAGGCGGGCGACGGCGTCGGCGTCGCGGTCGGCGACGATGCCGCGCCGGGCGACGATGCCGCTCGTCTGCGGCATGCCGGCGAGCGCGAAGCACTCCTTCACCGTGCAGGGGACGCCGTGGAGCGGCGGGAGACGGTCGGGCCCCTCGCGGCGCAGGCGCTCGTCGGCGGCGTCGGCCTCGCGGCGCGCCGAGACGAAGCGGTCGGCGACGACGGCGTTGATCCGGGGGTTGACCGCGCGCACGCGGGCGATGTGCGCCTCGACGACGTCGCGCGAAGACAGCTCGCCGGCGCGGATGCGCGCCGCGAGGGCGGTGGCCGATTGCGTCAGGAGTGGATTCACGGACCGCAATGTACAACGGGACGCCGGTCGCGGGGCAATCGGGCGCCTCCGCGATCGGGCGGGTCAGGCGGCGACGCGATCCCGGCCGGCGCGCTTGGCCGCGTAGAGGCGCTCGTCGGCGCGGGCGAGCAGGGCGTCGCGGGTGTCGGACCCCCCGGCGAAGGTGGCGACGCCGAGGCTGATCGTGACGGGCAGGTTGGCGAGCGGGCGGCTGGCGACGACGACGCGCAGGTCCTCGGCGACGAGGCGCGCCTCCTGGGCGGGTGTCTCGGGACAGACGACGCAGAATTCCTCGCCGCCGACGCGCCCCACCACGTCGACGCGGCGCAGGCGCGCGCCGAGCCGCGCCGCGATCTCGCGCAGCACCTCGTCGCCCACGGCGTGGCCGTGGCTGTCGTTCACCTCCTTGAAGTGGTCGACGTCGAGCAGGATCACCGACAGCGGGTGCCCGTAGCGCGCGGCGCGCTGCACCTCGGCGTCGAGGGCGTCGAAGAGCGCGCGCCGGTTCAGCAGGCCGGTGAGGCCGTCGCGCGTCGCCAGGCGCAAGAGGTCGAGGTGCGCGCGCTCGAGGTGCAGGACGCGTCCCAGCTCGTCGAGCGCCACCCCGAGGATGGCGTCGTGGCGGCGGGCGGCGTCGAAGGTGAGCGCGACGCCGATGGCGCCGGAGCTCGGGGCGCCCGGCACGCCGACGGTGATGACGCCCTGCGCCGGGGCAGCGACGGCGGCGCCCGCCTCGACGATGCGCCAGCGGACGTCGGCGTCGGCGGCGAGATGCCCGCCGGCGACGAGGCGCGCGACGAGCGACGCCCGGACCTCGGGGGCCGCCGCGGGGCCGGCGACGCCGCGGGCCACCGCCCCCTCCGCCGTCGGCAGGGTCATCACCAGCGCCCCGGGCAGCACGAGCTCTTCGACGAGCTCGATGAAACCGGTGGCGAGGCGCTCGGGGTCGTGCCGGCCGTCGTAGAGGGCGGCGACGGCGCCGCGCAGCGTGCTCTCGAGCAGCTGGCTCTCGACGGCGCGCGCGAGGCGGCGCAGCACGTCCTCGAGGCGCAGCTCGCCCGAGGTGACGGCGGCGGTCGCGCCCGAGCCGCCGCGGCGGGCGCCGAGCTCCTCGGCGGTGCGTACCACCGGCGTGGGATCGGCGTCGCGACGCAGGAAGCGGTCCGCGCCGCACGTGCGCGCCCAGAACCCGGAGAGCGGCGCGCCCTCGGCGGTGAGCAGCAGCACCGGCAGGTGGCGGAGCGCGCGGTCCTCGCGGATGAGGCGGCACAGCTGGTAGCCGTCGACGAGCGGCATCTCGCAGTCGGAGACGACGACGTCGGCGCGGTTCGGCGTGCCGAGCGCCAGCAGCGCCTCGGCGCCGTTGCGCGCCTCCGACACGCGATGTCCCGCGGCGACGAACGCGCGGCCGAGCGCCTGGCGCTGCGACGCGTCGTCCTCGACCAGGAGCACGTTCAAGCCCATCCGGCAGCGCCTTTCACCCGAACCTCCCGAGACTACACCAGGCCGGGGATTCCACCCCAGTAGACCGCCGCCGCCTCGCGGCGTTACGGTGGGCCGCCCCGGAGGTGGGCCGCATGGATCGCCTCGAAGACGTCGCGCTCGACCGACTGCCCATCTTCCCGTTGCCCGGTGTCGTGCTCTTCCCCGAAGCGGTGCTGCCCCTGCACGTGTTCGAGCCGCGCTACCGCGAGCTCGTGGCCTGGGCGCTCGCCGGCCATCGCGCGCTCGCCGTGCCCATGCTCCGCCCCGGTTACGAGTCCGATTACGACGGCCGGCCGCCGGTGTTCGAGGTGATGGGTGCGGGGCGCATCGTCGCCGAGGAGCGCCTGCCCGACGGCCGCTGGAACCTGCTCGTGCGCGGCACCGACCGCGTGCGCCTGACCCACGAGTGGCCGCCGGACGAGCGCTTCCGCGTGATCCGCGCCGAGCGGCTGCCGACGCTCGACGGCGACGAGCGCGGCGTCGAGACCCACGCCCGCCGCCTGCGCGCCGTGGTCGACCGCGTCGGCGAGGCCACGCCGCGCGCCCGCGAGCCGCTGGCGCGCCTGCTCACGCTGCTGAAGACGCCCGCCGAGCTCGCCGACGTCGTCGCCGCCCACCTCGTCGCCGACGCCGACGCGCGCCAGCGCATCCTCGAGGAGCTCGACCTCGCCGTCCGCCTCAAGCTCGTGACCGACGCCGTCGCCACGCTGCTGCTCGGCCTCGGCGGCGGCGGCGGTCCGCCCACCCTGCACTGAAGCCGCGCGGCTGTCGCGCCACCGCGCGCGTCGACTTGCGGACCGTTGCAGGTGAGACTGGCCGAACTTGCTGCCTGCGAGGCACCGGGGGAGAGAACGCATGTGGGCTCGAGTCTATGTCGCATTGGTACTGACCGCGCCGCTCGGCTGCATCACGGACGATGAGAAGCGGGACCAGGGGTGTGGGCTTGGCGCGACCGAGCGCGGCGGACGCTGCGTCGGCAACGATGGGGGCGGCGGGCCCGGGGGCGGACCGGGCGCGGACCTGGACGCCGGGGCGCTCGACACGAGTGTTGCGGACGTGGGCCGACCGGCCCCCTGCGGCGCGAGCCCCGACGGATGTGCTGCGGGCGAGGAGTGCGTCGACGAGATCTGCCGGCCGCGCCGCCGCGAGTGCGACCCGCCCTGCGGCGCGGGCCAGCGCTGCGCCGAGGGGGCGTGCGTCGGCCGCGGTTCGCCCTGCGAGAGCGACCTCGAGTGTCCGCCCGACGAATGGTGCCGCGACGTCGCCGAAGATGGCTCCGGATTGGAGTGCGTCGCGATCCCCGACGGTCGCTGCCGCGTGAACGAGGGTTGCCCCCAGGGGCAGTTCTGCAACGGCACGGGCCAGTGCCAGATGGCCGTGGAATGCGCGGCGCGGCCGGCGGTGCCCGTCGCCGCCGCCG
>CAUJDF010000102.1 GCA_963169045.1 Myxococcota bacterium | reverse complement strand
GCCCCCCCCCCCCGCCCCTCCCCCGGGGGCCCGCCGCGCCCCCCCCCCCGCCACTCGAGGCGACTGCGCGCGTGCAGCGACCAGCCGAGCCCGTAGTCGTATCCCTGCTTCGTGAGCAGGGTGCGCAGGCCCTCCTCGCCGTGCCGCGCGAGCCACGGATCGAGCGCCAGCGCCTGCACGCCGGCGAAGTCGGGGTGCGCGGCGAGCTGCAGGCGCCCGTCGAAGCCGGCGCCGCGGCCGCGCGCCTCGGCGGAGGGGCCGGGCAGGTGCACGAGCGCCATCGCGTCGTCGTGACCGAAGACGCGGCGCCGGACGTACTCGTAACCGAGATCGAGGCCGAGCCGCCCGCTCGGCCCCCACAGGTCGCCGCCGCGGCGCGCGAGGTCCTGGCCGTACCAGCCAAGCAGGGTGGCGCGGGCGCGCAGGTCGTGCTCCGGCGTCTCGCCCTCGCCGAAGCCGGCGCCGGCGCGCAGCTCGGTGAAGTTGCCGGCGGCGAAGAAGCGGCCGCGACGCCCCGGCCGGTCCGCGCCCGGCATGCGCGAGAGCTCTGCCTCCACCTCGACGCCGCGACGCCCCGTCGTCTCCTGGGCGTAGGCCAGCCGAAAGCGATGCTGGAACGCGGCGTTGAAGCCGAGCGCGTCCGGCGAGCCGCCCGCGGTGTGGCGCCCGTCCAGCAGTCGGTGCAGCGTGCCGGGCAGGCCGAACGTGACCGCGGCGATCTTGTGGGCCGTGTTGCCGCCGCCGGGCGCGCTGTGGACGTAGTCGTCGAGCTGGTGCAGGAACTCGCCGAGCGGGGCGCCGGCGACCGGCGTCACCACGAGGTCGTTGATCGAGACGCGCTCGCGGAACTCGAGGACGTACTCCCAGGCGCCCGAGGTGGCGGCCGAGACCGCGAACGCGCCGCCCGGGCCGAAGCCGTCCAGGCGCGCGAAGCCATAGTAGCTGGCGCCCGCGAACGGATGCGCCAGGTGGTTCGTGAGGTGCTGGTTGTTGTCGAAGCGCAGGTAACGCGGGTCGAAGCGCTCGTCGAGCGGCGGGTAGTCCCAGTCCTGCGCGTTGAGGTCGCGCTGCAGCCAGTAGATGCCCATGCCGATCGCCAGCAACAGCACCATGTCGGCGGCGGCGCGGCCGTAGTGGGGCGTGCGCAGGTCGCCGGCGAGCTCCTCGTCGACGTCGAGGTCGTATCGGCCGCCGAGGTCCGGCTCGGCCGCCGGGGCGAGGCCGACCCCCATTGCGAGCACGGCGGCGAGGACACGCGTCACCATCGCCCCGAGAGAAGAGCAAACGCGGTGCCGCGGCGCGGGCCGCGCGGGCCCGCGGCCGATGTCACGAGGCGGAAACGTTCAGCGGCAGAACGGGATCTCGACGATGTGGTGCGGCGTGGCGGGGTCGATGAGGCTGCAGTCGGCGCCGGGCGCGCAGTCCCAGGCGAAGCGGAAGCGGTAGAGGCCGTCGTTCAGGCAGCCGCCGCCCTGGGCGGGCACGACGTTCACCGAGAAGTAGGCGCCGCAGTCGCGCCCGTCGCCGCGCGGGCAGCTGATTTCGTCCATGCCGTGCGAGAGGACGCGCACCGACGGCGGTGCCGTGAACTCCACGAGCCGGGGGAGGTACGGGTAGGTCGCGACCACGACGAGCCGGAAGTAGGCGGGATCGTCGACCCGCGGAGGAACCGGCGTGCTGGCCGCCGTGATGGCGGCCCGCGGGTGCGCAGTGCGGTGGCCGTTCGGGTCGATGCACTGGCGGATGCCGAGCGGACAGGCCCCGGGCGGGCAGGCGTTGGTCCGCGTGCACTGACCGTCCTCGCCGCAGCCGTCCGCGGTGCAGACGTCGCCGTCGTCGCAGGCGCCCGCGGCGCCGCCGCCGCACTCGTTGCAGCGCAGCCGGCCGAAGTCCGCCGAGCTGACGGGCACCGATCCCAGGCCGTCCCGGCCGCACATCTGGGCGTACGACGGTTCGGCGCCCTCGGCGATGCAGCCGGCGAAGTAGTCGCCCACCGCCGAGAAGCGCACGGCGGCGAAGCCCACGTCGTCGACGGCGGCCTCGTCGCGGCCGCGGACGGCGCAGTCGAGCACCGGCGAGCGCGGCTGCACGCCGTCGCCGCGGCTGCAGGCCGCCTCGTCCCCCTCGCAGGGACGCGCGCCGCACACGTTGAGCTCGAAGCGCTGCGCGACCTGCCCCGGCCCCTCCTGGTGGATGTTGCGCAGCGCGAGCTCCCACGGCTGCTCGGGCACGTCCTTCAGCGCGACGCACCGGAACTGGCTGTGGTGCGACATGCCGCGCCAGGTGCCGAAGTAGAAGATCGAGAAGTCGTGCGCCTGGCAGAGGTCGTGGTCGCGGATGCCGTCGCCGTCGGCGTCGCCGACGCCCACCCGGAAGTACCCGTCCGGCGTCGGACACGGCCCGGTGTCGTCGTCGCAGCTCCACCAGGCGAAGTCCTGGCCGACGAGCGAGCCCGCTCGACTGAATCGCGCGTCGCGACGCCGGGTGCAGTTGCGCCAGTACGTGCCCGAGGAGTAGCCGAGCGGAAAGTCCCCGGAACAGCGGGACTTTTCGGCGACGACGATGCGCCCCGGCGCGCCGGGCGGCCCGGGCTCGTAGGTGGACGTGTGCAGCTCGGCGAAGTGCGTCACGCTCCGGAGGAGCAGCTCGCCGCCGTCGATCGCGGCGCCCCCGGCGCGCTCCGGCTCGATGAGCTGCTCCTCGGTGACGTCCTCGACGCCGTTGTCGTTGAAGTCGCCGGTGAGCGACACGCACGCCTTGGTGAGCGGGTTGAGCTCGGCCGCGCGCAGCTTGCGCCCGCCGTACGTCGGGAACTGCGCGTCGTCGGCCTGGATGGCGCCGTCGTTGTCGAGCACGTCCGGCTCGACCAGGCCCACGGTCTCGATGTCGGACGGGCACCCCTGGGGCACCTGCGGGTACATGATCAGGCGGCCCTCGCAGACGGAGAGCGAGCGCCGCTGGCCGTCCTCGATCTGCATGATGACGCGGTCGATGTTGCGGCGCTCGCAGCGGAAGTTCGCCTGCACCGCGGCGTCGGGCACGTCGAGCGTCGCCTGCGCGGTGCGGTTGATCCAGCCGTCGCCGTCGGCGTCGCACTGACGCGGCCGGCCGTCGCCGCCGAGCGGCAGGTACCAGCCGGGCTGCGTCTCGCACAGGCACGACCCGTCGCGCGTCTGGTCCGGCCACAGGCGCACCGTCTCGCCGGCGTTGTCGCCGCAGAAGACGGCGCAGTTCACGCACTCGCCGCCGAGCGAGCGCGCCTGGCCGCTGGGGCACGTGCCGACCGTGCAGCGCGGGCTCGCGCCGTCGAACTGGAACGCGCAGTGGACCTGCTCGCGGCACGCGCACTGCCCTTCGACCAGCACCGGGTACACGCCGTCGGCGCACGGCACGTCGCACGCGACGCACTGGCCCTCGGCGTCGGCGGCCTCCCCGGGGCCGCAGGGGACGGCCACGCAGCGCGGCGCGCTGCCGTCCTGCGGGTACTCGCAGTACTCGTCGTCGCCGCAGGACCGGCCGGCGCAGGGCGAGCCGGCGACGCACGCGCCCGTGGCCGGGTCCTCGCGGTAGCCCTCGAGGCACGCGCCGCAGACGGCGCCCTCGTCGGTGTCGACGCAGGGGCGGCGCTGCGCGGCGCACGTCTCGACGAGGCCGCCGGGCGCGTCCGGCACGCAGTTGGCGTCGGGATCGGGCGTGCACGGCATGTCGTCGCCCTCGGCGCGGTAGCCGGGCAGGCACTCGGCGCACTGCGCGAGGCCGCCGGCGCCCGCGGGATCGCACGTCCGGTGCTGGGCGGCGCAGTCGGGGCCGAGCTGCAGGCACGTGTCGACGCAATGGGGCTCGCCGGCGATGTCGATGCAGGTCTGGCCGCGCGCCTCGCACTCCGGGCCGACGGCGGTGCTGCCGTCGCGGCCGTCGCACGTCCGGCCGACGACGGCGACGCACGCCTCGCCGTCCCACGTGAAGCCTTCGACGCAGGTCTCGGGGACGCAGCGCGCGTCCCCACGCTCCGCCGGCTCGCAGAGCTGATTCGGCAAGCAATCCGCGCACATGTGGCCCGGCCGGCACTCGAAGTCCGCCTCGTCGCAGGCGAGGCCGGCGCCGCACTCGGCGTGGTCGACACACGGACAGCCCGCGGGCTTGTCGGCGTCGGGGCACGGAGCGCAGACGTCGTCGGCGCAGCGCAGGCCGCCGTCGCAGGTGCCACCCGGCGCGCAGGGGCAGCCCTCCACGTCGCTCGAGCAGGCGCGGCAGACCGCGCTGTCGGCGCAGTACAGGCCGGCGCCGCAGCGGTCGCCGTCGCACGGGCAGTCCGGCTCGCCGGCGATGCACGTGTCGGGGACGCAGACGCCGGCGGCGCAGGCGAGGTCCGGCCCGCAGCCGGCGCCGCACGGGCAACCTTCGAGGCCGTCGGCGCAAGCGACGCAGCGGCCGCCGTCGCACCGCTGCCCGGCCTCGCACGTGCCGTTGGCGCGACACACGCAGCCCGCCTCGCCGCGGTCGCAGTCGACACAGGTGCCTTCGATGCACTCTCCGACGCCGCACGTGCCTTCGTCGCACGGGCATCCCACCGCGCCGTCCCGGCACGGCGCGCACGCGCCGCCCTCGCAGAACGGCGCCTCCGGCGGACACTCGTGGTCGCCGGCGCAGCCCGCCGGCGCCGCGTCGGGCGTGGCCGCGTCGGGCGCGGCGCCGTCGGCGGGCGCGGCCCCGTCGGGCAGGACGACGGCGGCGTCCGTGTCGGCGCCGCCGGTGGCGCTGTCGGAGCACCCCGCGGCGGCGAACAGCGCGATCAGGAACAGACGTCGCATGTGTCCCTCAGTCCAGCGAGGTGAAGTCGGTGTAGAAGACATAGAGCTTGATGTCGGTCAGCGCGCCGAGGTTGATGTCGCGGTTGACCGCCTCGTCCCGGTTGTTGAACACCAGCTCCCAGGCGGTGTTGACGAGCGGCAGGTCCCGCAGCCGGTAGCTGCGATAGACCTCGGGGCTGCCTCCGAACTCGCGCGTGCCGTTGAAGAAGGGGTTGAGGACGGCGGTGCGCGTCGGCAGCCGGTAGTACGTCGACGCCTCGTCGACGGTGCGGATCTCGCCGGTGCCGGTCTGTCGCAGGTACAGACGGCCGAGGAAGTCGCCGTTGTCGTTCCCCTCGATGTTGGCTTCGACGTACAGGATCTTGTGGTTGCGCGTGAGCGGCGACAGATCGCCGAGCCGCGTGCGGAAGGGGATCGTCAGGTAGCCGCTCTGGTCGAGCAGGTTCGGGTCGCGCAGCCGCTCGCGCAGCCGGCGCGCCCGCTCGTCGACGGTCAGCGCGCGGCCGTCGTTGCCGAGCCGCGGGATGCCGAGCATGTCGTCGCGCAGCGAGACCACCTGCACGCGCACGTCGGGCGCGCCGAACTGCTCCTCGAACGCCGCGAACGCGTTCTGCAGCTCGAGCACGTAGTTCTCGAGGTTCTCCTGACCAACGGACACCGTGCGCACGAGGAACAGATCGCCGCGGCGCGCGTAGCTCTGCGACGTGTAGTACTCGAACACCAGCGTCAGCCGCCACGCCTCGCGCAAGAGATCCTGGAACGCGATGTCCGCATTGATGATGGCATCGTTGCGATAGATGCGGACGTTGGGATCGTTGCGCGCCGCCTCGGCGTTGATCTGGAGCTGCAGCGACTCCTCGAGCTCCTGCTGCAGCCGGCGCGACTGCTGGCGCAGCCGCACGAGCTCCGAAACTGCGAGGCGGAGCTGATACTCGGCCTCGATCGAGTTGATCTCGAGCTCGGCCATCGACAGCAGGATGTTGCGCGTCTGTGCGTTGGAGTCGATGCGCGCGAAGTCGCACATCTGCAGCGTCACCCATTCGGTGTCCTCGCGCTCGAGCTTCGCGCGCTCCTGCTGCGCGATGATCGCCTTGCCGTTGGCGTCCTTGATGAACTCCTCCTGGGCGATGTAGGCGACGGTCTGCGCGGCGATGCCGATGCCCGCCGCCACGCAGCCGACGGGGCCCTCGCACGCGGCGAGCTGGACGGTGTCGCCGATGAACTGCATCAAGCGCTGCTTCTGCTCGAGCTGCTGCTGGATCTCGAGGGCCCGGCGCTCGAGGTTCTCGCGGCGCTGCGCGCCCTGCCACTGGTGATCGCGGAGCTGCACCACCTCGCCGCAATACTGACTGACGCGCTGCCGCTCGATCTCGACCTGCTCGAGCACGTTCCGCATCTGGACGGCGACGCGCTCGTTCGCGAGGCGCATGAGGTCGATCTGCCCGTGGGCCTGGTGGATCTGGCCGTTGCCCGCGTAGCCGCAGGGGTCGCCGATGCTGGCGAGCGCCGGATCGAGGTACGCATAGCGATCGATGGCCGGATAGATGCGGCCGTCGGGCGCCTCGAACGTGCCGCAGATCTCGGCGAGCTGGCCCTCGTAGGTGCGCGTGATGCGGGTGAGCTCGGCCTGGAAGTTCGCGGCGTCGGTGCGGAACTCGCGCGCGCTCTGGATGGCGGCCTGCTCGCGGTTCCGCGCCGGCTCGACGCGGCTCTGCACGACCTGCAGCACGGCCTCGAACGCGTTGCGGTCGACGCCGCCGTTGTCGAGCGACGGGAAGGGGATGTAGTCGGCCGGGTAGCCGAAGAAGCTGACCTCGTCGGTGATCGAGTTGTGCACCTCGCCGAGGTCGAGCAGGGCCGCGCGGTAGCGGGCCTGCGTCTCCTCGAGCGCCCGCTGGAGTTGGGCGCGGTCGGCGCCGCCGGCGATGACGTAGATGCGCTGGATGAGGTTCGCCAGCGCCACCGACTCGACGTAGGTGCCGGCGTAGGCGCGCTCGGACACGGCGCGCGCGAGGTCCGGGCGGCCGAGGCTCTGGGAGCGGCGCGCGATCTCCGCGAGCGCCCGCGACTTCTGCGTCGAGGCGCGGGCGACGCGGTCGAACCAGGTCGTCACCATCTCCGCCGAGACGAAGTTGCGGTCCGACTGCGGCGGCCCCGCGGCGAGGGACGTGGCGAGCACCGGTCCCATGTCATAGAAGCGGTCGAGGACGAGGCCGTAGTACTGCACCGCCTGGTAGAGCTGGTACATCTCGTAGCCGGCGACGCCCGACAGATCGATGCCATCGGCTTCGAAGAGCGATCCCTCGAAGGCGGCGGCGCGCAGGCCCGCCTGGTCGAAGCGCGACTCGAAGGCGGCGGTGTACGCGTCGTCGCCGAGCATGATCGCGAGCTCGGCGAACTGCCGCTCGAAGCCGGGCGTGCGGCGCGGCGGCCCGCCGAGCGGCTCGGCGTCCTCGCGCACCGAGAAGCTCTCCTCGAGCCAGCGGTACAGACGCTGGGAACCGGGCCGCCCCGGACCATCGGCGCCCGCGTAGTACTGCTGATAGACCGAGAGCAGGCAGTCGATGCGGCCCTGCAGCTCCTGGATGCGCGCGGGGTCGTAACAGTAGGGAACGGCGTCCGACAGCGGCTGACAGACCGTGGGCGCGAAGCCCACGACGGCCCCGCCCTCCGACTGGAAGCGCGAGCGGTAGCGGAAGGCATCGGCGATGCCCGGCTCGAGCGGCACGTCGAACACACCCTCCGACGCGGCGGGATAGAACACCTTGCCGTCGCGCAGGTCGAGGCGATTGCGGTCGCAGTACAGCAGGTTCTCGTCGACGCAGCGCCAGGCCGGGTTCACCTGCAGGACGCCGGGGAAGCCGGAGTCGATCCACGTCTGGAGCTGCGCGCCGCAGCTGGCGTCGGCCTGGCAGGGATGGGCGTGCAGCGCGCCGAGCACGCGGGCGTCGACGGTGAAGAAGACCACGTCGCTGCCGACGGGGCACGCCTGGCGCACGTCGTTGTAGCGGAAGCCGCAGTCGGTGGCGTCGCGGCCGTTGCCGCAGCTGCCGTCGACCGAGCCGGAGAGGCCGTCCTCGCACCGGCTGTTGGCGGCGGTGGGGCAGCTGTCGTCGTTGGGGCCGATGGCGCCGGTGCCCCAGCGCGCGTTGTTGCCGGCGCCGCCGTCGAACAGGCCGGTGTCGACGCAGAGGTAGTGCACCTCCTCCACGCCGCCGGTCGCGAGCGGCACGGCGTCGTCGGCGCTGGCGCCGTCGAGGATGGCGCCGACGACGCGGTACGCGTTGTCGGCGGTGAGGCGCTGGCCGCGGCCGAGGATGTCCTCGAGCAGCGACGGATCGCAGGTCACCCCGAGCTGCGACGGCGCTTGCGGCAGGTCGGCCGGCGGCGCCGTGCCGGCGTACGCGTCGGGCACGCCGTCCGCGTCCTCGTCCGTCTCGGCGATCTCGGCGGGGACGCGGCGCAGCAGCATGTAGCCGTAGGCCTCGAGGTCCTGCCCGTCACCGAGGAACGACGGAGAGCGCTCGCGGAACAGCACGAAGAGCTCCTGCTGGTCGACGAGCGCGCCGTCGAGCAGCTCGATCCGGCGCCGGCTGAAGCGGCCGTCGGGGATGGGGTTGCCGGCGGCGAGGTTCAGGTTCGCGGCGGTCTGGGCCTCGGTCGGCTCGGTGAACCAGGGCAGGCGGGAGTCGACACACTCGTCGGTGCGGAACAGACCGGTCGGCACGTCGCGGCGCGCGCCGTCGAGGAAGCCGGGGACGAGCCACGGCTGGGTGCGTGCCACGAAGGGGGCGGCGCAGCGCCCGCCCGGCTCGGCCCGGTAGCGACCGCCCTGCACGATCTGCAGGTCGAGCCCGGACACGAAGTGCACGCAGTTCGTGCGGATGCGCGGGTCGCACTCGCGCGGGTCGGTGGCGTCCGACGCGAGCTCGACGCGCACCGCCGGGTCGCCCGGCATGTGCAGCGTGGTCGTCGAGACGACGCGGCCGGTCAGCGTCCGCGGGTCGTCCGGCTGGTGCAGGTTCATCTCGACGGGGAAGGCCGTGGCGCCCGTCGGGATCGGCGTGTCGAGCAGCGCCGTCACGTACACGCGGGGGAGGGAGCCGGCGCCGTTGTCGAACAGATAACAGGCGCCCTCGCGGGCGAGACAGTCCTCGGTCACGTTCGGGAAGCGCCACTGGCCCGTCTCGGTCGCCGTCAGGACGGCCTTCATCTCCGCCCAGCCGCCGTTGAGCGATCCGGTGCGGAAGGCGCTCCAGCGCTGGATCAGGCCGTTGCGCACGCCCTCGACGTCGCCGCGATCCTCGCGCTGGAGCCAGCCGTCCCGGCCGGGGACGCCGTCGATGCCGGCGGTTGGGAATGTCGCGTAATAATAGAGGTTTCCGGCCCAGCGGCCCGCGGGCGACTCGACGTAGGAGAGGGTGACGCGGTCGCTCCCGAGGGGGCTCGTCACCTCGATCTCGCCGCGCCAGCGCGTCGCCTCGAGGCCGCCGTCCCCGACACGGACGGTGAGGTACGGGCAGTCCAGGCCGCAGTTGCCCGCGGCGCGGATCGTCGCCTCGCCCCCGCGGGTGAGGTGGCCGAACTCGCCGAACTCGAGCCACCAGAGCGGACACTCGGCGCCGACGCACTCGTCGTCGCGACGGGCGGGCCGGCGGACGTCGGCGCCGCCGTCGCGCAGCTTCGCGGAGTGCTCGACCTTGCGGATCGTGAACGTCACCGCCTCGGGCCCGTCGTTGCGGAGCTGGATGCGGTGCTCGAGGCGCGTGTTGGAGAACTCGAGGACGCGGCGCTCGAGCTCGAAGCGGCCGCTCGGCGCGGGCGCGGCGGGGTCGGCGCTGCGCGGCGCGGTGTTGCAGAAGCCGTTCTCGCCGTCGAGCGCCTCGCACAGCTGGCCCTCGGGGCACGTGGCGCGGCTCAGCGTGCAGGGGAGGCGACAGACCTTGCGGTGGCAGCCGAAGCCGGCGGCGCAGTCCGCGTCCTGCTGGCACTCGGCGTAGCAGCGGCCGCGGGCGCACATCTGGAACTCGGGGCAGTCGCCGTCCGTCCGGCAGGCGGGCGGGCCCTCGCCGGCGGCGACGCAGGAGCCTTCGACGCACGCCTGGCCGGCGAGGCAGCCCTCGAGCAGGCCGTCGGCGTCGCAGCGCCCGGCGAGGTCGGGGGAGAGGTCGGCACGACACGGCGTGTAGCAGCGGGGCGCGGCGGGGGGCTCGCGGCGGTGCACCGAGTCGTCGCCCACACAGAGCCCGCCGACACAGTCGAGGCCCGGGCCGCACGCGCCGTCGTCGCGGCACTGGCATCCCAGCGATCCCAGGTCGCAGTACACGCAGGCGGCCGGCTCGCTGCTGCGGTCGCAGCGGGCGTTGCGGGCGCAGGTGCCGCCGGGCAGGCACGGGCCGCCCTCCTGCCCCGCGTTGTCGACGCACACCGTGCCGCCGCGGCAGGCGAGGCCCGGATTGCACGAGCCGGCGAGGCAGCCGCAGCCGTCGGTGCCCGGGATGCAGGCGCGCGCGGCGCAGAAGCCGTCGAGGCACGCGTCGTCCGACGACAGACAGGTCGCGCCGGCCACGCAGGCGCAGCCGCGGGTGCCGGGCGCGCAGCCGGGCCGCCGACAGACGCCGCCCTCGCAGGTCATCGCGGCGCCGTCGGGCGTGCGACCGCACTGGCCGTCGAGGCAGGCGCAGCCCTCGAGGCCGGCGGGGCAGTCCGGCGCGCGACAGACGTCGCCCTCGCACTCGAGGCCGGCGACGCACCCGCCGGCGTCGTCGCAGCGGCAGCCCTGGTTGCCGGGCGTGCAGGGCTCGGGCTCGACGCACGTCAGCGTCCCGGCCTCGCAGCGGGCGCCGCCGGAACAACTGCCGCGGTTGCACCGGCAGCCGAGCGTGCCGGCCGGGCAGTCGGGCGTCCGGCACACGCCGCCGACACAGGCGAGGCCCTCCGCGCAAGCGCCCGCGTCGCAGGCGCAGCCATCGGCCCCCGCCGGACACTCCATGGGACCGCAGAGGCCGTCGCCGCAGACGAGGCCCTCGTCGCAGCGATCGCCGTCGCACGAGCAGCCGTCGCTGCCGAGCGCGCAGGTGGGCCGGCACTGGCCGTCGGCGCAGACGAAGCCATCGCCGCAGGCGGCGTCGCAGCCGCAGTCGCCGACGCAGGCGTCGGGCGCGCCGCCGTCACGGTCGCCGCCCCCGCCGCCGCCGCCGTCGCAGGCGACGATGAGCAGGAGCAGCGCGGACAGCGCCGCGAGGTGCCAGACGAAGGCGCGACGCGGCTCGGGTCCGTCCGATGGGGGCGGCGCGGGCGGCGGCGCGAGCGCGGCGAGGTGCCAGGCGAACGCGCGATGGGTCGCTGCGTCGCGCGAAGCGACGGTCTCCGCCGGGCGCGACGGACACGTCGACCCGAGGCCGAGCGGCGCCGTGACACGGATCTCCGGCGCGGGGGGCTGCCTCCGCATGTTGCTTCTCCGGGTCGAATGGGCGCTCACGGCGCGGTCTCGAGCGGGTCTTCGTAGCGGGCTTCGGGCGTCCCCGTCGGCCGCTGTGCGGGCGGCACGGGGGGCGTCGGCGCCCCGGCCCGGATCGCCTGGTAGATGCCGGCGGTGCCGAGGCTCAGCGCCATCACGCCGCCGGCGACGGCCTGGGCGATGCCCTGGCGCTTCAGCTTCTTCTTCTTCTTGGTCGCACGGTCGAGCTTCCGACCGCTCGGTTCGCCGCGCACCCACTTGCCGGGCTGCTTCTTCTTGCCGGCGCTCTTCGACTTGCGCGCCGTCTGCGCCTTCTGGCGCTGCGCCTGAGACAGGTTCTTGAGCTCCGCCCGCGTGGCGCGCTGCCGGCCGAGGGTGATCTCCTTGCTGCGGTGCGCGCCGATCAGCTTGAAACGCTTGTTCTTCTTGTCCGGCTTCGCCTTGTTCTTGTTCTTGCCCGCGAGGCCCCAGGGGTCGACGGACGTGAGCGCGCCGTTCGCCACATAGGCGTAGCCCGTGAGCGCGTCGCCGGGCACCTCGACCGCCTCCTCGTCGAGCGTGGCGAAGGCCGGGTCGGGCGCCGTCCAGCGGCCGGACCACGGGTCGAGCGCGCGATGGCGGAAGTGCACGAGGCCGGTGGACGCGAAGTGCGGCTGCCCGGTGTAGCCGTAAGGGTCGACCCAGCCGCTCTCCCACCGCGTGGCGCCGAAGGGGAAGAAGTCGCGCTTGCCCCGGACGTCGCCGCCCGCGTCGGTGGCGGCGACGACGCTGTCGAGGTGGTCCGTGTGGAGGAACGTCGTCGCGTCGGCGTTCTCGGCGATGACGCGGCGCGCGGCGGCCATGAGGATCTGGTCGGCGTCCTCGGCGCCGTACGCGTCGGCCGCCGTGATGAGGCCGTCGGCGACGCGGTCGGCGTACACGCGCGCGCCGAAATCGGCGGTGGCGCGCCGCGCGGCGCGGTGGCCGTCGACGCGGACGTAGGTGTACGCGACGCCGTCGCGGACCTCGAAGTCGTCGAAGCCGTACAGCGTGAGCGCGCCGTCGTCGAGCGTGACCACCGGCTCGTCGTCGGGGCCGTACGCGGCACGGAAGCTCCCCGCCGCGACCAGCCGGCCGCGGTGGTCGTACTCGAGCGCCTGCGCGCCGCGCCGCGTGACGAAGCCGGCGCCGTCGTAGACGTACTCGACCGCGCCCGCCCGCGTCGCGCGCGTGACGACGTTGTCGAAGTCGCCGACGTGGGCCGGGCTGTCGGCGCCGAGGCTGGACGTCCGCGAGGTCACGGCGTCGAGCGCGTCGAAGCTCAGGTCGAGAACCTCGCCGTCGCCATAGGTCACGCGCGTGTCGCGGTACCAGTCGTCGAGGTCGGCGCGGAGGGCGCGGCTGCGGACGCCGGGGCGCGGCGAGTCGCCGATCTCGCGGAGGTTGGCCTCGCGGTCGTACGCGTACGTCAGGGCGAGGATCGGGACGCCGGCGGCGTCGTCGACGCGCAGGCCGGCGAGCCGCTCCGCGTCGTCGTAGGTCCGTGTCTCGCGGACGCCGTTGGCGAAGGTCACGCCGGCGAGGGCGCCGCGGTCGTCCCAGCGGATTTCGTCGAAGAATCCAGGGATTGCGACGAGGCGGTCGCCGCCGTCGAAGCGGCGCTCGAGCGCGGTGCCGTCGGGCTGGAGGGCGCCGACGAGGCGGTCCTCGGCGTCCCAGGTGCGGCGGACGGGCAGGTCGACGTCGCCGAGGCGGCGCGCGGCGAAGACCTCGCGGCCGCGGGCGTCGTAGCCGAAGCGGTCTTCGCCGGTGGCGATGCCGGCGACGCCGACGGGGTAGGTGACCGCGGCGACGGCGCCGGCCACGTTGGTGCACTCCGTCGGTTCGCAGGCCGGGTGGGCGTCGTAGCGCCAGCGCGTCGCCTGCGCCGGGTCGGCGGCGTAGCGGGCGGCGAGGCGGTTGGCGCCGTCGTACTCGCGGCGCTCGACGACGCCGCGGCCGTCGGTGCGCGCGACCACGTTGCCGGCGGCGTCGTAGGCCAGCGTGACGGCGCCGTGGTGCGGGCTCTCGACGCGGACGACGCGGCCGGCGACGTCGAACACCTGGCGGTGCGCCACGCCGTGCGGGTCGGTGACGCGGGACAGGTTGCCGAGGTCGTCGTAGGCGAGCGTCCAGCGGTGCGTCGCGGCGCCGAGGCGGCGCTCGAGCGCCACGGGGCGGCCGAGGCCGTCGCTGACGATGCGCGTGGGCGTGTCCTCGGCGTCGAACGAGGCGACCGCCAGCGGCTCGTACGTGGTGCGCCGGACGCCGTCCGGCCCCGACGTCTCGACCAGGCGGCCGAGCGCGTCGTAGCGATGGTCGGTGGCGAGCACGCCGGCGGGCGGGGCGGTGTCGCAGTCGGGCGCGTCCGAGACGTAGGGCTGGTGCTCGCGCACGACCTCGCCGCGCGCGTTGTGGACGGTGAAGCCGGACACCTGGAAACGCGCCGGCCCGACCTGCGCGCGCTCCTGGTACTCGCGGCCGCGCCCGTCGAAGCAGCGGAAGGCGAGGCTCTCGTTGCCGTCGCTCAGGCGGCGCCGCGTCGCGAGGCGGCTGGCCGGGTCGCCGAACTCGTAGGCGAGGCGCAGCGTGGGCCGGTTGCCCTCGTCGCCCATCTCGCGCCGCTCGACGAGGTGCCCGAGCGCGTCATAGCGATAACGGGTCGTATTGATTGGGGATTCGGGACGGCCGTCCCGATAGAGCACGAACTCGGTCTCTTCGGACACGCTCTGGAAGCGGTCGTCGTAGCGGAAGGTGCGGCGCAGCTCGTACGGGCGTCCCTCCGGGTCGGTCAGCGCCACGGTGAAGCCCGTCGTGAGCAGGCCGGCGTCGTCGTAGGTGTATGCGCGCCGATGGGCGTGGACGGACGGATCGCCGTTCGGGTCGAGCCGCTCGGCGACCTGTCCGTAGGCGGTGGCGCGGTTGCGCTCGACGTCGGCGACGGTGTCCGGGCCGGTGCGCTCGGTGCGGCGCGTGAGGAAGCCGCGCGTCGCCTGGCCCTCGGGCAGGCCGACGAACGGCTCGCCGTCATAGTAGAAGCGCTCGTCGGCGCGCGGGCCGTCGGCGCGCGCGTACGTGGAGCGGCGCACCGGGAGCTCGAGCAGCCAGCGCGCGACCGGCGTCACCCACGTCGTCTCGACGATCTCCTCGTCGCCGTCGACCCCGACCACGCCGAGGTCCGCTTCGCGAGTGACGTTGCCGTAGCCGTTCCAGGCGCGCTCCTTGCGCGTGGTGACCCAGCGCGCCTCGGGCAGTCCTTCTTTCCAGGTGGTCTGTTCGGCGGTCTGACAGACGTAGCGCACGGGCGGCTGCACGTCCGCCGGGATCTCGGCGACGGGGCAGTCCGCGTACTCGTAGGTCGTCGACGAGATCTCGCGGCCGTCGCTCCACGTCGTTGAAGACAGCAACAGACCGTTGCGGTAGTCGTCTTCGAGCCCGGCGTCGTAGGTCAGCCGCGCGAGCGCCTCCTCCTGGGTCTCGTCGCCGGGCGCGCGCGTGGTCACGTCGGTGAAGCCGCGGAACTGCTTCTCGACGCCGTCGTAGTAGCCGTTGCGGTACGTGTACTCGACGACCTCGTGCAGGCCGCCGAGCGTGGTGAACGTGTCCGTCCGCGCGACGACGAGCATCGGGTAGGGGAGGTTCACGTCCCAGGGCTCGTCGGCGCGCGCCGCCTGCATCACGCTCGAGTCGTACCCGACCGTCTGCACCATCCCGAGGTGGTTCTCGATGCGGGACAACAGATGCGGCCGCACCGGGAAGAGCTCGAGGTAGCGGACGCGCCCGTTCGGGTCGAACCAGACCACGTCCTCGCTGCCGTTGGCGTTCATGTCGGCGTAGAGGACGCCGACGCCGTCGGCGCGCTCCGGCAGCTCGCCGTCGACGTCGTCGGTGGCGATGGTGCGGAACGCATCGAAACGATTGGCGTTTCGGTTCAGCGCGTACTTGATCTGGTTCGGGGTCACGACGACGACGTCCGAGAGGCCGTCGCCGTTGAGATCCTCGAGGTCCACGAAGGGCATCTCGGACGGGGCGACGTCCACGCCGGCGATGTGACGCCACTCCGTCCAGCGGCCGAAGCCGAGGGCCAGGCGATACCGGACGCCGCCGCCCTCGAGCAGCTCCACCGGGTCGTTGAGGCCGTCGCCGTTCATGTCGGCGAGCTGCAGGTTCGCGGTGGCGAAGCCGGCGCCGATGGGATCGACCTCGCGGCGCGCGAAGCGGCCGTCCTCGTTGACGAAGACCGCCGTCGAGTCGGCGGTGCTCGAGAGGACGTCGATCCGCTTGTCGTTGTCCCAGTCGTAGAAGCGGACCTGCGCGAAGGTGTCCTCGCTGCCGAAGTTCGGCAGCGCGCCCGTGTCGAGGCCCTCGCCGGGCGCGGCCCAGTCGGCGCCGCGGCCGCCGTTCAGCAGATACGCGCCCGTCCGTGTGTTGATGAGATCGGCGTAGCCGTCGCCGTTCAGATCCATCTCCTGGACGTTGCGGCCGCTGAGACGGAAGGCGTCGCCCTCGGCGACGCGGCTCTCGATCGGCGCCGAGAAGCCGTGTCCACCGTCGGGCTCGAGCGTGTTGAGATAGAAGCGGTGCGGGCCCTCGCCGGCCGTGTCGAGCACGTCGGGGAGGCCGTCGCCGTTGATGTCGACGAGCGTGGCGGCGCCGCCGGCCATGTTCACGGCGCCTTCCAGGACGCCCATGTCGACGACGTACGGCCGCGCGCAGTCCTCGGCGTTGCCCTCGCAGTCGGCGCCGAGCGCGCGCGAGTAGTCGAAGCCGAACTGCGCCGGCAGCAGGTGGCCGGCCTCGGCGCCGCCGGCGCCGTAGGTGCGCACGCTGCGGAGGCGGCTGGCGCCGCCGGCGATCGCGTCGTCCTGGTAGTCGAGCGCGTACTCGCGGGTGAGCTCGCCGGCGACGAAGACGCGCACGCCGGCGAGGCGGTGGCGCAGCGTCTCCTCGTAGCCCAGGCCGCAGTCGGAGACGAAGTCGGGGCGCTGCTCGTAGTCGAGACGGACGACGTACTTCGGGCGGCCGCCGACGTGCGCGTACTCGATGGCGACCGGCAGCGGAACGCCGCCGCCGAAGTCGTCGTAGCGGTACTGCAGCCGGTTGCCGAAAGGGTCGGCCACCTCGACGACGTGGTAGCGCGCGGTGCCCTCGGCGCCGCCGCCGCGGGCCGAGGGCACGACGTTGCCGTTGCGGTCGGCGCCGAACCAGGCGACGCGGCCGTCGGGGTACTCCGCCGTCCAATGACCCTCGCTGCCGGCGCGGTGCCATGTGTAGCGGACGAAGTCCTTCTCGTAGCGGGCGCGAAAGACGCCCCCGCCGAGGGGGACGAGCTCGTCGCCCCCGTCGGCGGCGAAGCGGTCGGCGGCCTCGTAGCGGGGGACGCCCTTCGACGCCATCCGCTCGATCGTGGGCGTGGCGAGGCTCCAGCCGAGGCCGACGAGGCCGGTGCCCGATCCCGACGAGTAGGTCAGCGCGAGGTCGGGGGAGAGACCGGGGAAGCCCTCGGGCGCCGCGATGGGCACCCGGTAGCTCATCAGGCCCATGTTCGGGTCGACGGCCACGTTCTCGCCGACGCCCTCGAGGGAGCCGGGCCCGTCCGGCAGGCTCACGCGGTCGTCATCGACGCCGGTCTGCGCGGCGGCGCAGACCGGCACGCCGGCCACCAGGACCAGGCTGGTCCACCTTGACAAGGATCCCATGGCTCCCCCTGGTGGGCGTGCTACTGGAGCGTCACCACGACGTTCTCGATCGGCGCGCCGGCGGCGTCGGCGCACGTGGCGCTCCTCAGCGACACGCCCGCGGCCGGGCCCGAGATGTCGAACGACACGCTCCCCACGGCGAAGGCCTCGTCGCCCTGCCGGACGAACGCCACCGCCACCGCCGGCGCCTGCCGGATGAAGCGGCCGCGCACGCCGTCGGCGAAGCGCACGTTCGCGATGCGGCTCTCGCCGCTCTCGGTCAGGTACAGCTCGCACGAACGGGCGTTGGGGTCGGAGACGGTCAGGCCGCGCATCGGCAGGTCGTCGACGCATTGTCCGTTCTCGCAGACCTTGCCGCCGGTGCACGGCGCCATCGGGCCGCACGGGCAGCCCTCGGTGCCGGGCGTGCAGGGCTCGACGCCCATGTCCGGGGAGGGGCCGGGGCCGGCGTCACCGCCCGTGCCACCGGCGCCGCCGCCCTGACCGCCGGCGCCGCCCGCGCCGCCGATACCACCGCCGGCGCCGCCCGCGCCGCCACCGCCACCGGAGTCGCAAGCGCTGACCACGACCCCCGCCAGGATGAGAAGTGCCAGATGCTTCGTCATGTCAGTTGCCGTTCGAGAAGGGGTTGTAGGTCGAGGGGCCGTCGTTGCTGGGCGGCGGCTGCGGATTCTTCTGCTGCTGCTTGGCGGCTTCGTCCTCGGCCTTCTGCTGCTGCAGGTAGCCGAAGATGCCGCCGACGGTGCCGCCGACGACGATGACCGCGCCGATGGTGAGGCCGATGCCCGCGGCGGCTGCGCCGCCACCGCCGCCACCGCCACCGCGATTGTCGTTGTCGTTGCCGCCGCCGTTATGGTGCTCGTCGAGCTGGCGCGCCCGCGCCTTGAGGTTTCCGCGGACCCTGCGGTTCGGGAGGAGCTTGTTCCCGAGGGCCGGGGTGAACAGGCCGTCGGGGTCGGTCTTCGTCAGCGCGTCGTTGTCGACGTACGCGTACCCGGCGAACGGCTCGCGCTCGTCCTGCGCCGCGTCCTGGGCGAGGACCTCGAACGCCGGGTCGGGCGCGGCCCAGCGCCCGGACCAGGGGTCGAGCGGCCGGTTCGCGAAGTGCACGAGGCCGGTCGACGCGAAGTGCCGCTGGCCGGTGTAGCCGTAGCCGTCGACCCAGCCCGTCTCCCAGCGCGTCGCGCCGTAGGGGAAGAAGTCGCGCGCGCCGCGGACCTCGCCGCCCTCGTCCGTCGCCGCCACCAGCGAACCGAGGTGGTCGCCGTGCAGGTACGCCGTGGCGTCCTCGTTCTCGGCGATCACGCGCCGCGCGGCGGCCATCAGCAAGGCGTCGGCGTCGGCGTCGGCTTCATAGGCGTCGGCGGCCGAGATCACCCCGTCGGCGACGTGGTCCTCGTAGACATTCGTGCCGAAGCCGGGCGTGGCGCGGCGCGCGGCGCGGCGGCCGTCGACGCGCACGTAGCTGTAGGCGACGCCGTCGCGCACCTCGAAGTCGTCGAAGCCGTACAGCGTGAGCGCGCCGTCGTCGAGCGTGGCGACGGGCATGCCGTCCGGTCCGTAGGCGGCGGCGAAGCGGCCGTCGCCGGCGCCGGCGAGGTTGCCGCGGTCGTCCCAGGCCAGCGCCTGGCCGGCGCGCTGCGCGACCTGGCCCGCGCCGTCGTACCCGTACTCGACGTCGCCGGCCCGCGTGGCCCGCGCCGCCGTGTACTCGAGGTCGCCGACGTGCGCCGCGCTGTCGGCGCCGAGGCTCGACGTGCGCGACAGCACCTCGTCGAGCTCGCCGAAGGTCAGCGTCACCGTCTCGCCGTCGCCGTAGGCCACCGAGGTCGGCCGGTACCAGTCGTCGGTCCCGGCGGTCAGCGCGCGACTGCCGCCGCGCGAGGCCGCCATGTCCGTGATCTCACGGAGGTTTCCGGTGCGGCCGCGGCCGAGGTCGAGCCGTAGGATCGGCGTGCCGGCGGCGTCGTCGACCCGCAGCGTCGCGAGCCGCTGCACCACGTCGTACCCGCGCGTCTCGCGGGCGCCGTTGGCATACTGCACGCCGCCGAGGCGGCCGCGGTCGTCCCAGGTGACCTCGGTCAGGAGACCCGGGACGCCCACGAGGCGGCCGGCGCCGTCGTAGCGCATCTCGAACGCCGTGCCGTCGGCGTGGACGCGCGAGGTGAGGCGGTCGTCGGTGTCGAACGCGCGGCGCACGGGCAGGTCGACGTCGCCGAGGCGACGCGCCGCGAAGACCTGGCGGCCGCGGGCGTCGTAGCCGAAGCGGTCTTCGCCGGCGTCGATGCCCGCGAGGCCGACCGGGTAGGTGACGGAAGCGACGCGGCCCGCCGTGTTGGTGCACTCGGCCGCGTCGCAGTCGGGATCGGCGTCGTGCGTCCAGCGCGTGGCGCGACCGTCGCCGTCGAGGCGGGCGACGAGGCGGTTGGCGCCGTCGTACTCGCGGCGCTGGGCGACGCCGCGGCCGTCCGTCCGCGAGACGAGGTTGCCGGCGGCGTCCCAGGCGAGCTGCGTCGTGCCGTGGTGCGGGCTCTCGACGCGGACCGCGCGGTTCAGCAGGTCGAACGTCTGGCGGTGGACGTTCCCGGCGGGGTCGGTGACCGTCGCCAGGTTGCCGAGGTTGTCGTAGGTGAGGTTCCAGGCCGCCGTCGCCTGGCCGAGGCGGCGCTCGATCGCGACCGGGCGCTCGAGGCCGTCGTAGACGAAGGTGGTCGGCGTGTCGCGGTGCGGGCTCTGCGGGTCGGCGTCCTCCGCGTCGTAGCGGACCTCGCGCAGCGGCCGGTACTCGGTGCGGGTCACCGAGGCCACGCCGTCGTAGAGCGACGCGTCGGGGGCCGTCGTCCCGACGACGCGGCCGAGCGCGTCATAGCGGAAGTCGGCGTACGCCACCTGCGCGGGCGGCGCCGCGTCGCAGTCGCCGCTCGGCGCCGTGTACGGCTGATACTCGCGGACCACCTCGCCGCGGCGGTTGAACACCTTGAAGCCGGCGACCTGGAAGCGGCCGGCGGCGACCTGCGTGCGCTCCTGGAAGGCGCGGCCCTGGCCGTCGAAGCAGCGGAACGCCAGCGTCTCACCGCCATTCAGGCGGCGGCGCGTCGCGAGGCGGCTGACGGGGTCGCCGAACTCGTAGGCGAGGCGCAGCGTCGGCGCGTCCTCAGCGTCGCCCATCTCGCGCTGCTCGACGAGGAACCCGAGCGCGTCGTAGCGGAAGCGCCGCGTGTTGACGGGGGAGGCCGCCTGCCCGTCCCGGAACAGCACGCGCTCCGTCGTCTCGCTCATGTTCTGGAAGCGCTCGTCGTAGCGGAACGTGCGGCGCAGCTCGTACGGCTGCCCGTCCGCGTCCGTCAGCTTCTCGGTGATGCCGGTGAGCAGCCTGCCGGCGTCGTCGTAGCTGTAGACGCGCCGGTGGGCGTTCGCCTCGGCCGGATCGCCGTTCGGGTCGATCGTCTCGGCGATCTCGCCGCGCTCGGTGGCGCGGTTGCGCTCCGCCTCCACGACGGTGCGCGCGTCGACCTTCAGCGTGCGGCGCGACAGGAAGCCGCGCGTCGCCTGGCCCTCCGGCAGGCCGGCGAACGCCTCGCCGTCGTAATAGAAGCGCTCTTCGCTGCGACCCTCGTCGCCCGGGCGCGCGTAGATGCTGCGGTGGACCGGCAGGCGGAGGAGCCACTCGCGGGTGGTCTCGGGGGACGCGAAGAGCGTCGCTTCGAACCGCTCGTCGCCCTCGCAGGCGGCGCCGCACGGCTGGCCGCCGCGCGCGAACACCCCGTGGTCGGCCACGTAGTTCGGGTTGCCGTAGACGTCGTGGCCGCGCTCGATGCGCGTCGTCACCCACTCGGCCGGCGGCGCGCCCTCCTGGTGGACGGTCTCCTCGACGCCGGGGCAGACGTGGCGCACCGGGGTCGCGAGGTCCTCCGGCACCCCGGCGACGGGGCAGTCGGTGTACCCGTAGGTCGTGGCCTGGAGCGGGCGCCCGCCGCTCGAGACCTCCCGCGAGAGCAGCAGGCCGTTGCGGTAGTCGTCCTCGATGCCGGCGTCGTAGACCAGGCGGGTGAGGCCCTCTTCCTGGAAATCGTCGCCGAGCAGGCGGATGGCGACCTCGGTGAAGCCGCGGAACTGCTTCTCGACGCCGTCGTAGTAGCCGTTGCGATAGGTGTACTCGGTCACCTCGTGCACGCCCGAGCCATCGTCGCCGCCGGTGAGGGTCGAGAAGACGTCCGTGCGGGCGACCACCTGCATCGGGTAGGGCAGGCTGACGTCCCACGGCTCTTCGGCGTGCGCCGCCTGCTCCACGGTCGAGGCGTAGGTGACCACCTGCACCATGCCGAGGTTGTTCTCGATGCGGCTGAGCAGGTGCGGCCGCACGGGGAACAGCTCGAGGTAGCGGACGCGCCCGTTCGGGTCGAACCAGACGATGTCCTCGCTGCCGTTGGCGTTCATGTCGGCGTAGAGGACGGTGACGCCGTCGGCGCGCTCCGGCAGATCGCCCTCGACCTCGTCGGCGGCGACGGTGCGGAACGCATCGAAACGATTGGCGTTTCGGTTGACCGCGTACTTGATCTCGTTCGGCGTGACGATCACGAGGTCGGCGAGACCGTCGCCGTTGAGGTCCTCGAGGTCGACGAACGGCTGCTCCGAGGGCGAGACGTCGAGGCCGGGGATGACGCGCCACTCCGTCCAGCGGCCGCGGCCGAGGGCGAGACGGTAGCGGACGCCGCCGCCCTCGAGCACCTCCACCGGGTCGTTGAGGCCGTCGCCGTTCATGTCGGCGAGCTGCAGGTTCGCGGTGGCGAAGCCGGCGCCGATGGGGTCGACCTGGCGCAGCGAGAAGCTCGACCGGCGGTTCACGTACACCGACGTCGAGTCGGACGTGCTCGCCAAGATGTCGATCTGCTTGTCGTTGTCGAAGTCGGTGAAGCGCAGGCCGGCGAGCGTGTCCGCGCTCGCGAAGTTGGGGAGGCCGGCGACGTCGAGGCCCTCGCCGGGCGCGGCCCAGTCGGTGCCGCTGCCCGCGTTGAGCAGCCAGGCGCCCGTCTGCGTGTTGAGCAGGTCGGCGTAGCCGTTGCCGTCGAGGTCCAGCTCCTGGACGACGTTGCCCGACAGGCGGAACGCGTCGCCCTCGGCCACCCGGCTCTCGATGGGCGCCGAGAAGCCGTGGCCGCCGTCGGCGCCGAGCTGGTTGATGTAGAAGCGGTGCGGGCCATCGCCGCTCGTGTCGAGCACGTCGGGCAGGCCGTCGCCGTTCATGTCCATGAGCGTGGCCGCGCCGCCGGCGAGGTTCACCGCGCCCTGCAGGACGCCCATGTCGACCACGTACGGCCGCGTACAGGCGGCCTCGTTGCCGTCGCAGTCCACGCCGAGCGCGCGCGAGTAGTCGAAGCCGAACTGCGCGGGCAGGCGCTGGTTGCCGGCCACGCCCCCGACGCCGAAGGTGCGCACGCCGCGCAGGCGGCTCGCGCCGCCGGAGATCGCGTCGTCCTGGTAGTCGAGCGCGTACTCGCGGGTCAGCTCGCCGTTCGTGGAGACACGGACGTTGCTCAGGCGGTACCGGAGCACCTCCTCCTGGCCGGAGGTGCAGTCGGAGATGAGGTCGGGCCGCTCCTCGTAGGCGAGGCGCACGACGTGGCGCGGCGCGTCGCCGACGTACAGGTACGAGGCGGCGACGGGCAGCGGGACGTTGCCGTCGAAGCGGTCGTAGTCCCAGTGCAGGCGGTTGCCGAAGCGGTCGACGAGGTCGACGAGGTGGAAGCGCCAGGTGCCCTGGCCGGCGGCGCCGCTGCGGGCCGCCGCGACGGGCGCGCCCGTGCGGTCGGCGCCGAAGTAGCCGATGCGGCCGTCGGGGTACTCCGCTGTCCAATGGCCCTGGCTGCCCGAGTCATGCCACGTGTAGCGCACGAAGCCGCCCTCGTAGCGGGCGCGGTAGGTGCGCCCGGCGGGCGACGGCTCGACGAGGACGAGCTCCTCGCCGCCGTTCGCGGCGAAGCGGTCGTTCACGTCGTAGGCCGGCACGCCCTTCGAGGTCATGCGCTCGATGGTGGGCGTGGCGAGGTTCCAGCCGATGCCGACGAGGCCGCTGCCCGATCCCGACGAGTAGCTGAGCGCGAGGTCCGGCGAGAGGCCGGCGAAGCCCTGCGGCGCCGCGAGCGGCACCTCGTACGACATCAGGCCCATGTTCGGGTCGACGGCGACGTTCTCGCCGATGCCCTCGAGCGAGCCCGGCCCCTCGGGCAGGCTCACGCGGTCGTCGTCGACGCCCGTCTGCGCGCGCGCCGGCGCGGCCAGCAGGCACGCCGTCGCGAGGACGCCGAAGGCGCGGCGTCCGTGGTTCCCTGTCATGACTCCCCCCCTGCGGACTTCAGTTGGGGCTGACGTAACACGGTCGCGGCGTCGAGCGAATTGCGGATCGGTCGCAAACGTTTGCGTTGTTGTCTCGATGCGCGCAAGTGCGCGTCATCAAAGGATTACTTGGTCTCGAATAGGGCGGATGGCGGCCGTCCGTAGGCCTGCTTGAAAGAGCGGCTGAACTGGGAGAGGCTTCCGAACCCGACGGCGGCGGCCACCTCGGAGACGTTGCCGGCGCGGGCGAGCAGCAGGTCGCGGGCGCGCTCGAGGCGCACGGCGCGGATGATCTCGCCGGCCGGTGGCGCGCCCTCGGCGTCGAGCTTGCGGGCGAGCGTGGCGCGGCTCATGCCGAGCGCGCGGGCGAGGGCGGGGACGTCGAGCGCCTCGTCGTCGATGCGCTCGGCGACCACCGCGCGGGCGCGCTCGTGCACCGTCGGCGCCCCGACGGCGGGCGTCGGCGCCTCGACGGCGGGCGACGGCGCCTCGACGGCGGGGGTCGGCGCCTCGTCGGCGGGCGACGGCGCCTCGACGGCGGGCGACGGCGCCTCGTCGGCGGGCGACGCGGCGAGCCCGCCGTCGACCTCGGCGCGCAGCGCTTCGCGCAGCCGGGCGCGCCGGCCGACGATGGCGTCGGCGCGCGCCCGCAGCACTTCGGCGTCGAACGGCTTCGTGAGGTAGTCGACCGCGCCGGATCGCAGGCCCTCGATCTCCGAGTCGCGGCCGCCGCGCCCCGTCAGCAGGAGCACGGGGACGCTCTCGGTCTCGGGGTCCGCCGCCAGCGCGCGGCTGAGCGCGAACCCGTCGAGGCCGGGCATCATCACGTCGGCGACGACGAGGTCGGGCAGGGCGGCGCGCGCCACCTCGAGGCCGGCGACGCCGTCGCCGGCGTAGACCACGGCGTAGCGCGCGGACAGCACCTCGCCGACCCAGCGGCGCAGGTCCGCGTTGTCGTCGACGACGAGCACGCGCGCGCGGCCGTCGTCGGCGGCGTCGACCACCGCGGCCTCGACCAGCAGCGACGCGTCGCGTCGCGCCCGCTCGCCCGTCGTCGAATCCGGCGCGGCCTCCGCGTCGGTGGCCGCGAGCGTCACGCGAAACCGCGTCCCCTCGCCGAGCCGGCTCTCGACCTCGATGCGCCCGCCCTGCAGCGCCATCAGCTCGCGGACGAGCGCCAGGCCGAGGCCGGTGCCCTCGCGCGGCCGCGCGCCCGGCGACTCCACGCGGTAGAAGCGGTCGAAGACCCGCGGCAGCTCCGACGCGGCGATGCCCACGCCGTCGTCGGCGACCACCAGCTCGACCTCGGCCCCCCGCCGCCCGACGCGCACCTCGACCCGCCCGCCGTCGTCGGTGAACTTCACCGCGTTCGAGAGCAGGTTCGTCAGCACCGTCTCCATCAGCTCGGCGTCGGCCAGCGCCACCGCCGGCCCGTCCGCCTCGAACGCGAGCCGGCGACGGCTCGAGGCGGACCGGAAGGCGTCGATCGTGCGCTCCGCCAGCGCGCGCAGGTCGACGGGCCGCAGGGCGGCGCGGACCTGGCCGGCGGCGGCGCGCTCCAGCTCGAGGATCTGGTCCGTGAGTCGCCGCAGGCGGTGGGCGTTGCGGCGCATCACCTCGAGCGACGGCCGGAGCTCGCCGGCGGCGTCGTCGCGCAGCAGCTCGTCGAGCGGCCCCGCGATGAGCGTGAGCGGCGTCCGCAGCTCGTGGTTGATGTGGGCGAAGAAGCGGGTCTTCACCTCGTCGAGGTCGCGCAAGGCCGCGGCCTGCCTCGCGATCTCCTCGCGCTGCTCGACGGCGAGCGCCTTCTCCGCCGCCAGCTCCGCGGTCTTGCGCGCGACCGTGTCCGCCAGCTCGAGCGCGCGGGCGCGGATGCGCGCCGTCCGCAGCCGATACAGCCCGGCCACCGCCACCAGCCCCAGCAGGACGAGCCCGGCGCGGAACCACCACGTCTCGGTCGGCGCGGGCGGAAGCGAGAGCGGCACGGCGGCGCCCGACTCGTTCCACGTGTGGTCGGCGTTGGCCGCCGCGACGCGGAACCGGTACTCGCCGGGCGGGAGGTGGGTGTAGGTGGCGCGGCGGCGGTCGCCGGCCTCGACCCAGCCCTGGTCGTAGCCCTCGAGCCGGTAGCGGAAGCGGACGCGCTTCGGGTCCTGGAAGCTGATCGCGGTGTAGACGAAGGAGACGTCGCGGTCGCTCTGCTCCACCGCCTCGACGTGCACCTGCGGCGCGACCGGGTTGGCCTCGACGCGGCCGGGATCGACGACCACCACGCCGCCCTGGGTCGGGAAGAGCAGCCGCCCGTCCCGGGCGCGGATGCCGGCCCACTGCACGCCGCCGTTGGCCTCGCGGTGCGGCATGCCGTCGCGCTCGGTGTACGAGACGGACCGCACGTCCTTGCGGCGGCCCTCGACGAAGTCGACGAGGTCCTGCCGCGTCACCCAGAACAGGCCGCGGTTGCTGCTCATCCAGTAGCGGCCGCGCCCGTCCGGCAGGATCTGGTGGACGCCCCGGTCGAAGAGCCCGTCGGCGCGGCCGACGCTCCGCGCCGCGAGGGTGTCGGGGTCGAGGCGGTAGATGCCGCGGTCCTCGGTGGCGATCCAGAGCGCGCCGTCGTCGTCCTCGTGGATGCCGCGGACGAGGTCGCTCGGCAGGCCGGCCGCGGTGTCGAGCACCCGCGCGCGGTCGCCCTCGACGCGCACGAGGCCGCCGCCGTTGGTGCCGAGCCACAGGACGCCGCGGCGGTCCTCGTGGATCGTGCGCACGGTGACCTCCCGCAGCCCGAGGCGCGCGTCCTGGCGCACGAAGCGGCCGCCCTCGCGGCGGAAGAGGCCCTGCTCGCTGCCGACCCACATCGCGCCGCCGCGATCGAACCGGATGGCGCGCACCTGCACCCTGCCGAGCCCGTCGGCCTCGCCTTCGGGCACCAGCCGGTCGCCCTCGAGGCGCGCCAGACCGAAGGACGCCACCCAGATGACGCCGTCCGGGCCTTCGGCGACCGTCCAGGCGTGCTCGGCCGGCAGCCCGTGCTCCTTGCCGTAGCGCGCCACCCGCCGGCCGTCGCGGTAGCGGCGCAGGCCCTGGTCCTGGGTGCCGACCCAGAGGTCGCCGTCGCGGCCCTCGAGCACGCCGTAGGCGCGCGCCGGCGGCGGCTCGCGGTCGAGGACGCCGAGCGCGTCGCGGCGCAGGCGGAGGAGCCCCGCCGCGGTGCCGGCCCAGATGCCGCCCTCGGCGTCGACGAGGTGCGCGGTGACCGCCACCGGCACGGTCATCACCGGCACGCCGTCGACGAGGATCTCGCGCGCGGTGCGCACGACGTCCTCGCCGCGGGGCCCGGCCACGTGCCGCGCCCCGAGGACGGTCTCCTCGGCGACGCGGCCGACGGTCTCGACGGCGTCGCCGGTCACGCGCCACGTCCCGTTGCTCGCGCCCGCCCAGATGCGGCTGCGCGCGTCGACGGTCATCCCGTAGACCGCCGTGTCGCTCACGTGCCGCAACTCCCCGTTCGCGAACGAGAAGAAGCCGCGGTGCGTGCCGATCCAGAGGCGCCCGTCCGGCGCGAAGGCCAGCGCGTGCAGGTTGTGGCCGGGCAGGGGCGCCACGGTGCGCACCTGTCCGCCTTCGAGGCGCTTGAGGCCGGCCTGCTCGGTGCCGATCCACAGCGCGCCGTCGGGCCCGCGGACGACCGAGAGCACGCCGTCGGTGATCCCGGCGACGGGCTCGAGCCGGCCCCCGGCGTAGCGGACGAGGCCGCGGGGCGAGCCGAACCAGACCGCCTCGGTGTCGACGGACATCGCGTAGGTGCGGGCCGGCAGCGCCTCGCCGACGCGGTGGTGGGTCACCGCGTCGCCGCGGATGCTCACGATCTCGCGCGACTCGGTCGCGGCGAACAGGCGGCCGTCGGGCGCGACGGCGAGCGCGGTGAATCGGTCGCTCGGCAGGACGGGGTGCGCGGCGGTGTCGAAGACCGTGAAGCGCACGCCGTCGAAGCGGACCAGGCCGTCGTACGTGGCGACCCAGAGGTAGCCGTCCGGGGTGCGGGCCAGCGCCGAGATGCCGTTCACCGGCAGGCCGTCGGCGGTCGTCCAGCGCTCCGCCGACCAGCCGGGCGCGAGCTCCTGGGCGCGGACGGGCGCCGGGCCCGCGAGCGCGAGGAGCACAACCATCAGGAGAAGCCGGACCGGGACCATGGTGCGCGCCACCCGAGACGCGCCATTTCACCTCTCGGACCGCGGACGGGGCAAGCGGGCGCGTCCCGAATGCCTCGGCGGGGCGCTCCGTGTCATACTCCGCGCCGATCGGGAGGAGCGGAATGGCACGGTTTCGTTACGGAATCGCCGCGGCGGTCGCGTGGACGCTCGCGGCGTGCGAGGCGCCGAACGAGGCGCGCGACTGCGACGAGCTGAGCGACTGCCCGGCGTCCTCAGTCTGCCAGGAGGGCGTCTGCGTGCGGCTGCCCGATGCGGCGCCCGGCGGCGACGGCGCGGTGCCCGACGGCGCGGTGCCCGACGGCGCGGTGCCCGACGGCGCGGTGCCCGACGGCGCGGCGCCCGACGGCGCGGCGCCCGACGCCGGCGGCTGCGCGGCGCCCGAGCCGGATCCGGGCTGCGGCGACGACGGCACGCAAGCCTGGCGCTGCGTGGACGGCGACTGGGTGCCCGACGGCCCCTGCATCGAGCCGGGCGGGTGCGTCGACGGCGACGAGGCCGTGCGCCCGTGCGGCCTCAATGGCCGCGGCACCGGCGTCGCCGTCTGCGAGGGCGGCGCCTTCGGCGAGCCCGCCGCCTGCGACGACCCGGACGTGTGCCTCGACGGCACCGCGGAAGAGCGCGACTGCGGCCTCAACGGCCGCGGGGCGCGGCGCGCCAACTGCGTCGAGGGCGCGTGGCGCGAAGCGGACTGCGCCGACCCCGACGAGTGCCGCGACGGCGCGCAGGGCGAACGCGCGTGCGGCGCGCGCGCCGGCGCCACCGAGGCCACGATCTGCGTCGACGGCCGCGTGCGCGCCAGCGGCGAGTGCGTCGACGCGGTGTGCGACCGTGCCGTCGCGGCGCCGCTCGGCGAGAGCCGCGCGCCGGCCCACGAGGGCGCGTTCGATCGGGGCACGTGCGGCGGCGACGGCCCCGAGCAGGCGTTCACGTTCAACGCGCCGGCGGACTCCTGGTACCAGCTCTCCGCCGCGGGCACCGCCGCCGACGCTTCTTTGTACTTGCGCTCGGCCTGCCTCGACGCCGAGAGCGAGCTCGCCTGCGCGACCGGACGCCGCGACACGCCGGCGACGCTCCTGCGGCACTTCGCGCAGGGCGAACGCGCCACCGCCGTCGTCGACCTCACGGCACGCCGCGGCGCGGCCTTCGGCCTGCGCGTCGTCGACGCCTGCGCCGAGGGCCTTCCGATCGCGACGCCCGAGCGCGCGCTCGGCCCAGCCCGCAGCGGCTTCCCCGACCTCGCGTTCGCCGGCGATCGGGTCGGCCTGTCCTTCTACGACGGCGGCATCGACGGCGCCGACAACGTGCTGTTCGGGATCTACGACCTCGACGGTCACGCCCTGGTCGAGCCGGCGCCGGTCGTCGGACGGCAGGCCCGCGTCTCCGAGGTGGAGTGGAACGGCGAGGGGTTCGGCGTCGTCTGGGCCGACCAGGAGCGCAACCATTCGCTCTACTACCGGCCGTTCAGCGCCGCGGGCGTCGGCGGCGAGTCGGTGCGGCTGGTGCTCGCCGAGGCTGAGCTCGGCGGCGCGAGGGCGCTGGCGCTGGCCTGGGACGGCGAGGCCTTCGTGCTCGCCTACACGCAGCTGTTGCCGGGCAATGTCATCCAGGGCCTGCGGTTCGCGCCGGACGGCACGGTGCTCGCAGGCCCGACGTTGCTCATCGGCAACCCGGACATCAACGGCGCGCCGGCGCTCGTCCCCGGGGCCGACGGCTTCGCGCTCGCCTGGATGGACGCCGGGCGCGGCTTCACCTACCGCCCGGCCTTCGCGCGGTTCACCCGCGAGCTCGCCCGGCGCGGCGAGGTCCGCTACCTCGAGCAGGACTACGCCGAGCTGCCCAGCCTGACGATGACCGCCGAAGGCGAGGGTTTCCTCGTGGCCTACGAGCTCGAGGAGGAGCTGGCCGGGCGCGTGCGGGTGCGGCGCCTCGACGCGCAAGGGGCGCCCGTCGGCACGCCGCTGACGATCGGCACCGGCGACAACGAGGCGTTCGGCCCGCAGGTCGCCGTCATCGACGGCCACCCGGGCCTGCTGTGGACCGCCCGCGACGAGAACGGCGAAGTGGAGGTGAGCTTCCAGCGCCTGAGCGTCGGCCCGGACGGCGTGCAGCGCCTGCCGCCGCGCATCGTCCTCGACGGGCACGGCGAACGCTACGGCCTCGGCCTGCTCCCGCTCGACGAAGGCGCCTACGCCACCTGGGTCGAAGGTGGCCTGCGCTTCCGCCGCGGGCACCTGCGCTGCCCCTGAACGGCCACGGGTGTTCGGCGATGGGCGAAAGCAAGTGCGGCCTGCGCGCGCGGTGTTCGGCGATGGGGCGTCAGCGCCGGGCGTACTTCGCGGCCTGCTCCACATAGTGCCGCCAGCCGTGGTCGATCCACCCGCGCTCTCGCTCGCCGACCGGGCGGATGATCCGCACCGGGTTGCCGTAGGCGAATGACCCCGGCGGGATGACCTTGCCCGGCGCCACCAACGTGCCCGCGCCGATGTAGCTCCCCTCGCCGATCACCGCGTTGTCGAGGATCGTCGCGCCCATCCCGACCAGCACGAAGTCCTCGATGCGGCAGCCGTGCAGGATGCAGGCATGGCCGACGGTCACCCGGCGGCCGACGACGGTCTCGGACACGCCGCCCGTGGTGTGCACCTGCGTGCCGTCCTGGATGTTGCTGTCGTCGCCGATGGCGATGCGGTTCTCGTCGCCGCGCAGCGTGACGTGCGGCCAGATGCTGACGCGCTCACCGAGCGTCACCCGGCCGATGACGACGGCCGAGCGGTGCATCCAGGCGGACGGCGCGACCGTCGGCCACTCGCCGTCGTAGGGCTCGAGGGAGGGGTGGCGTTCCTGCACGGGGGCACCTCTTGCAATCGGGGATTCGGGCCTTATTCGTGGGGAGCCTACAGCGCCGGAGAAGGAAATGGAGACGTTCGAGTTCAAGTCCGAGGCCCGCCAGCTCCTCGATCTGATGATCCACTCGCTCTACTCCCACAAGGAGATCTTCCTGCGGGAGCTCATCTCCAACGCCTCGGACGCCCTCGACAAGCTGCGGTTCGAGGCGCTCACCGACAAGAACCTCGCGCCCGCCGGCTTCGACCCCGAGATCCTCCTCGCCGCCGACGAGGGCCGTCGCACGCTGACCGTGTCCGACAACGGCATCGGCATGGACCGCGAGGAGCTGATCAAGAACCTCGGGACGATCGCGCACTCCGGCACGAAGGAGTTCGCCGCCAAGGTGAAGCAGGCCCGCGAGGCGTCGTCCGAGGACCGCGTCGCCGAGCTCATCGGCCAGTTCGGCGTCGGCTTCTACTCGGCCTTCATGGCCGCCTCGGAGATCACGGTGGTCTCGCGCCGCGCCGGCCACGACGAGGCCTGGCGCTGGATCTCCGCCGGCGACGGCCAGTTCAGCATCGAGCCCGCCGACCGCGACGCCCCCGGCACCACCATCGAGCTGAAGCTGCGCCCCGCCGACCCCGACAACGAGCTCGGCGACTTCACCGACGCCTGGACGATCGAGCGCGTCGTCAAAAAGTACTCCGACTTCGTGACCTACCCGGTGCGCCTGAAGGAGAAGGACGGCGGATGGCGCCAGCTGAACTCCATGAAGGCCATCTGGATGCGCCCGCAGTCCGAGGTAAAGCCCGAGGAGTACGCCGAGTTCTACAAACACATCACCCACGACTGGGACGCGCCCTTCGAGACGATCACCATCCGCGCCGAGAGCCCGTTCGAGTACCGCGCGCTGCTGTTCGTGCCGTCGAAGCCGCCCTTCGATCTGTACTGGCGCGACCTGAAGTGGGGCCTGCAGCTGTACGTCAACAAGGTCCGCATCATGGACCAGTGCGACGAGCTCCTGCCGTCGTTCCTGCGCTTCGTGCGCGGCGTCGTCGAGTCGCCGGACCTGTCGCTCAACGTGTCCCGCGAGATCCTGCAGCAGGACGCGCGTGTCCGTCAGATCCGCAAGCGCATCGTCAAGAAGGTCCTCGAGACGTTCGAGAAGATCCAGAAGGACGAGCCGGCGCGCTACGCCACGCTGTGGGAGAGCTTCGGCAAGGTCCTCAAGGAGGGCGTCGCCGGCGATCCGGACGGCAGCGACAAGCTGCGGGATCTGCTGTGGTTCGCGTCCTCGAACGATTCGGCCCAGCCGACGTCCCTCAAGGACTACGTCGGCCGCATGAAGGACGGCCAGGAGGCCATCTACTACATCACCGGCGAGGACCGGGCGGCGCTCGAGAAGTCGCCGCACCTCGAGGCCTTCTTCGCGAAGGGCTACGAGGTGCTCTACATGACCGACCCCGTGGACGAGATCGTCGTCGGGCACCTGACGGACTACGACGGCAAGAAGCTGCAGTCGGTCGGGAAGGGGACGGTCGAGCTCGGCACCGAAGAAGAGAAGAAGCAGGCCGAAGAGGCGCGCACCGAGAAGCAGAGGGCGCACGCCTCCCTGCTCGAGACGCTGCAGAAGCCTCTCGACGAGTGGGTCAAGGAGGTGCGGCTCTCGACGCGCCTCAAGACGTCGGCGGTGTGTCTGGTGGGCGAGGAGTCGGACCTGAGCCCGCGGCTCGAGCGCATGCTGCGCGAGGCGAACCACGCGGCGCCGAAGGCGAAGCGCATCCTCGAGCTCAACCCCGAGCACCCGGTGCTGGCGAAGATGCAGGCCCTCCACGACTCCAGCGCCGACGATCCGCGCCTCGCCGACTACGCCCGCCTGCTGCACGGTCAGGCGCTGCTGGCCGAGGGCACGGCGCTGCCCGATCCCGTCGACTTCGCCCGGCTCGTCGCCGATCTGATGGTCAGGGCCGACTGAGGAGGGCGTCCAGCAGCGGCCGGTGGAAATCGGAGCAGGGCGCGAAGTAGCTCGCGAGCATCGTGCGTCGCGGGCCCGCGCCTTCGGCGGCCACGTCCAGCAGCACCTGGCCCTTCGCGGTGCGGTAGACGGTGCGCAGCCGCTCGCCTTCGATGCGGTACAGCAGCGCGTCGCCTGCCCGCACGCCGCGCCTCGCGAGAAAGGCGAACAACGTCGGGAAGTTCGCCACGACGAGCTCGAAGTCGTCGCGTTCGATGTAGCCGGCCTTCCAGGCGCAGCGCACCGTCTTGCGCGTCTCCGCCTTCATGCGGTCGAAGTCGAAGCCGCGCAGGAAGCGCAGGCGGACGTAGGCGTCGTCGCTGTCCGTGGCCGCACGGGCGACGGCGTCGCGCACGGCCTTCGTGGTGCCGCGCCCCGCGGCCAGCGACCGCAGGCGCGCCTGCGTGCCTTCGCCGAACCGCACCTCGAGCGTGGCCACGTCCACGTCGAGGAACGTCTTCTCGAGGCGCATCCGCGCGCCGGAGAACGGGCCGGTGGCGAGCGACGAGAGGTCGAAGGGCGGCGACTGGGCGTCGGCGACGGGGGCGAGGAGGAGCAGGGCAGCGAGCAGGCCGGTGCGGGGCATGCGCATACCCAGCCGATGCCGGTCAGGGGGCGCAGGTGTCCTCGACCCGCACGTCGTTGCCCTGGAGGTACGCCGGCCCGCGCACGTCGACGCCCTCGATGGTGACGTCGTTGCCGCGCACGAGCAGCCGGCCGTAGAAGACCGTGCGCCCGCAGCCCTGCCCGCGCAGGCGCACGTCGTTGCCGTCGATGACGATGTCCGACTCGAAGGCGCCCGCCGGCAGCGTGCGGTCCACGTCGTTGCCCTCGATACGCAGCGGCGCGAAGTCGTCGGGGTGGACGCGCCGGTCGAGGTCCACGTCGAGGCCCTCCTCGTCGGGGCTCACCCGCAGGTGCACGCGCTCGCCGGGCTTCAGCGCCGGCAGGTCGATGCGTCCGCGCCGCTGGCCGGCGACGAGGTAGACGGCGTGGTCGCCGGGCGCGACGCCCTCGACGCGGAACTCCCCGTCCGGCGTGATCCGGGCGTCCTGCACCGCGCCCTCGACGACGACGTCGAGCCGCTCGGGCACCCGGGCGCCCGTCCAGCGCCCGTGCAGCACGGCCGACGTCTCCTCGGGCCAGGGTTCCTCGAGCGGGCAGGCGGCGAGCGGGCCGGCGAGCGCGAGCGCGGCGATGCGGATGGCGAGGCGCATGTTCGTCCCCCGTGGTTCGACTCGGAGGTCCCGACGCGCGTCGGCGCACGGATCTTCAACGCATGTGTCGAATGGCCGATCACACATCGTCACGTCTGATCACGTGTGATCACGCGGGCGGTCCAATACACATGCACCCGTCCGAAATCCTTTACGAAGTCGCCTGCTCCGGGGTAAGAGGTGCCGATTCTCCAGGGGAGGAAAGCATGGCTTCTCGGTGGGTGCGGCTCACGCCGTGGCTGCTCGGACTCGGACTCGCTGCGTGCAGCGGCGGCGGCGACAGCGACGGTGGCGGCGGTGGCGGGGCCGGTGGCGGCCTGGGCGGCAGTGGCGGCGGCGGGGCCGGCGGTGGCGGCGGCGGCGGCGGCCAGGAGTGTACGAACACGTGCGAGATCGAGGGCGGCACCGAGTGCCAGGTCCCCGGTTTCCGCACGTGCACCCGCGACGCCGACGGCTGCCTCGCGTGGTCGCCGGTCGAGGCGTGCGGCGCGGGGAACGCCTGCGTCGAGGGCCAGTGCGCCAACTGCACCAACGAGTGCGAGCCCGGCAGCGTCCGCTGCGGCGAGAGCGGCGGCCTCGAGGAGTGCGTGACCGCCGGTGACGGCGACCCCTGCTACGAGTGGGGCGTCGAGTCGGCCTGCCCCGAGGGCGAGTCCTGTTCGGCCGGCCAGTGCCGGCCCGCCGGCGAGTGCGTGAACGAGTGCGGCAGCGTCGGCGAGGAGCGCTGCGCCGGCGACGCCGTGCAGGCCTGCGAGGACGGGCCCGACGGCTGCCGGCGCTGGGGCGCCGCCTCCGCCTGCGCCGACGGCGAGACGTGCTCGCTCGGCAAGTGCCGCGGCGGCCAGTGCGTCGACGAGTGCCAGGCCAACAGCCGGCGCTGCAGCGACAACGGGTTCGAGACCTGCGGCAACTTCGACGGCGACGAGTGCCTCGAGTGGAGCGCCCGCGTGCCCTGCGAGGGCGCCGAGGTGTGCTCCAACGGCGAGTGCGCCGAGACGTGCAGCGACGAGTGCGGCCCGGGCGGCGCGCGCCAGTGCGCCGGCAACGCCGTGCAGACCTGCGGCAACCACGACGGCGACGCCTGCCTCGAGTGGGGCGCGAACCAGGCCTGCGCCGATGACCAGGCCTGCTCCAACGGCCAGTGCCGCGCCGCCTGCGTGAACGAGTGCGAGCAGGGCTCGCGCCAGTGCAGCGGCAACGGCGTCGAGTCGTGCGGCAACTTCGACGACGACGAGTGCCTCGAGTGGAGCGTCGCGGTGCCCTGCGACGACAACGAGAGCTGCTCGAACGGCGCGTGCGCCGTGGCGTGCCAGAACGAGTGCGACGTCCAGAACGCGCGCCGCTGCGGCCAGGGCGGCGTGCAGACCTGCGGCAACCATGACGCGGACGTTTGCCTCGAGTGGAGCGTGGGCCAGGCCTGCGGCGGCGGTCAGGTGTGCGCCAACGGCGAATGCGCGGCGCGCTGCGTCGACGAGTGCGCGCCCGGCTCGGCCCAGTGCGCGGCCAACGGCGTCCAGCGTTGCGGCAACTTCGACGAGGACGACTGCCTCGAGTGGTCGGCCGGCACCCCCTGCGCGGCGGGCGAGGCGTGCTCCAACGGCCGCTGCACGCTCGGCTGCGAGGACGAGTGTCGCCTCGGCGCCGAGCGCTGCGCCCCCGGCGGTCAGCAGCGCTGTGGGAACACCGACGGCGACGCGTGCGCCGAGTGGGGCGCGGTGACGCCCTGCCCGCAGGGCGAGAGCTGCTCCAACGGCGCCTGCGCGGCCCAGTGCGTCGACGAGTGCAGCAGCGGCGCCCGCCGCTGCACCGCCAACGGTGTCGAGACCTGCGGCAACTTCGACGGCGACGCGTGCGCGGAGTGGAGTCAGTCGGCGCCCTGCCCCCAGGGCCAGGTCTGCTCGAACGGCCAGTGCGCCCCGACGTGCAGCGACGAGTGCGCCCAGGGCACCGTCCAGTGCGCCGGCAACGGCTTCGAGGTGTGCGGCAACTTCGACGGCGACAACTGCCTCGAGTGGAGCGCCATCACCGCCTGCCAGGACGGCACGAGCTGCTCGGGCGGCGTGTGCTCGCGCTTCTGCCGCGACGAGTGCGTCGAGGACGCCACCCGCTGCGGCAACGGCGGCGTGGAGACCTGCGGCAACTTCGACAACGACGACTGCAAGGAGTGGGGCGCCGGCGTGCCCTGCGCCGACGGGCAGGTGTGCGCCAACGGCGCCTGCGCGGCGCGCTGCGCCGACGAGTGCGCGGCCGACGCCCGCGAGTGCGACGGCAATGGCGTGCGCTCCTGCGGCAATTTCGACGCCGACAACTGCCGCGAGTGGTCCCAGTCGTCGCCGTGCGCCGCCGGCCAGGTGTGCGCGATGGGCGAGTGCCGCCAGCCGGCCGCCGAGGGCTGCGACGCCGACAACGACTGCCTGCAGGGCCAGATCTGCAACTTCGGGCGCTGCATCGCGCCGCGCGCCTGCGAGCCGGTGTTGTTCCCGTGCCCCGGCGGCGAGGAGTGCCGGGACGGCGTCTGTCGCCCGCAGGCCGAGAGCGTGGTCGGCCGCGCCTGCCAGAACGACGACCAGTGCGGCGGTCAGGGCTTCGCCTGCCTGGAGCCCGAGCGCGGCGGCTACTGCGTCGCCGGCTGCGACGTCGACTTCCCGTGCCCGAGCGGCAGCACCTGCTACCAGTTCGACGACGGCGAGGGCGGCACCGTCAACCTGTGCCTCTCCGACTGCGCGTCGGCCAACGACTGCCGCGACGACCAGGCCTGCTACGCGTCGGGCAGCCCCCTCGGCGGCGCCTGCTACCTCGCCCAGTGCGAGGGCGACGCCGACTGCCAGACCGATCCGGTGATCGAGGCCCGCTGCGAGGCGGGGGCCTGCGTGCAGACCAACGCCTGCGACCTGCAGACGGGCGAAGGCTGTCCGATGGGATCCCAGTGCTACGAGCAGAACGGCGTCGGCGTGTGCCTGCAGCTGTGCGACGCGTTCGCGGCCAACACCTGCGGCGCGGGCAAGCACTGCATCCCCACCGGCAACGGCGCCGAGGGCAACTGCATCCCGGCGGGCGCCGGCGCGCTCGACGCGCCGTGCGCGGTCCAGGCCGACTGCGGCGCCGGCCTGCGGTGCATCGACGACGGCGTCGGCAACTCGCGTTGCCTCGACATCTGCGACACGCAGCGCGCGGGCGACTGCGCGGCGGGGAACGAGTGCGTCGCCACCATCGGTGACGGCCGAGCCGGCGTGTGCATCGCGCCGTGCCAGTCCGAGTGCAACGCGAACACCGCGCGCTGCACCGACCGCGGCGTCGAGTCCTGCGGCCAGTTCGACGAGGACCTCTGCCTCGAGTGGAGCGCGGCGCAGGCTTGCCAGAACGGCCAGACGTGCAACGAACTGGCCGATGCCTGCACCGATGCCTGCCGCGCCGACGCCGACTGCGCCCACCCGCTCGTGCCGGCCACGTGCCAGCAGGGCCGGTGCGTCATCACCTCGCAGTGCGCGCCGGGTGGCGGGGCGCCGATGTGCGTGGCCCCCGACCAGTGCTTCGCGGCCACGAACGACGGCGCCAAGGGCGTGTGCCAGGAGCCGTGCGACCTGCTCGGACCGGCCTGCTCGCAGGCCGCCGATCACTGCACGCTGTTCGGCGCCGGCAACTTCTGCCTGCCGCCGGGGAACGCGCAGGCGTACGAGCCGTGCGCCTTCTACAACGACTGCGCGCGTGGCAACGCCTGTCTGCCCGTGAGCGACGTCGAGGCGCTGTGCTTCCCGATCTGCGACGTGCAGAATCCGGCGTGCGCCGGCGGGAGCGAGTGCTTCGACCTCGAGGTCGACGGGCGCCTCGGCGCCTGCCTGCCGCCGGGCTGAGAGGGACGATGAAGCGGTTCAGCCTGGAAGGCGTCGAGCTCGAAATCCGCGACTCCGGCGTGCACGGCACGGGGGCCTTCGCGCGCGGACGCATCCGCGCCGGGGCGCCGGTCGTGCACGTCACCGGACGCGTCGTGCTCGCGCCGGTCGACGCGGTGATGCCCGACACCTTCTGGGCGCTGCAGGTTGCCCCCGGCGTGTGGCTCGAGGCCGATCCCGAGTCCCACGACCCTGACAACTACATGAACCACTCGTGCGAGCCGAACGTCGGCTTCGTGCGTGGGACGCTGACCTTCTACGCCCTGCGCGACATCGAGCCGGGCGAGGAGCTCCTCTGGGACTACAGCACGGCGATGAACGAGCCGGGCTGGGCGGCGCCGTGCCGATGCGGTGCCGCGACGTGTCGGGGGCTGCTCCAGGGTTTCCGCGATCTCGATCCCGCCGTGCAGGACCGCCTGCGGTCCATCGCCCTCGATTACCTCCGCGGTTGACTCGCGTCCGTCTGGACTCGATCGGCGCGTTCGTATTATTCTTCCCGCCGTTCATCCATCCGGTTTCCGCAATCCGTATGTCTACGGAGAGGGGGCCGGCGCGTCGTTCGCGTTTTTCGGGGGAAGGGGAGTGGGGATGAGAAAAGAAGCGGTCCTATCGCTGTTGCTGGCGATGGCGACAGGCTCGGCGGCCCACGCCGAGATCACCAACTTCAGCCGCGATGTGTCGGTCGCCATCGACCGCGGCCTGCGCTGGTTCGACCAGAACGGCGTCTTCGCCAACCCGAGCTCGGCCGGCGACGGCGCGGGCCTGGCAGCGCTGGCGCTGCTCGAGAAGCGCGAGAGCGCCGATCCCAACTCCCCGCCCGTCGGCTACAGCAACGCGCTGCCCGCCGACCGGGCGCGCATGGACGCGATCTTCGCGTTCATCATCCAGCGCGCCACGGCGCAGGCCCGCTTCTATTCGTATCGCGACGGCGCCGATCTGATGGCGCTCTCGGTCTACCTGCGCACCGGCGGCCCCGACCAGGCGGGCGCCCTCGCGGCGATCAACGCCACGTTCGACCGCATCTCCGCCGGCCAGGGCATGCACGGCTACTGGTGCTACAACGACGGCACCTGTCCGGACTCGTCGACCACCCAACTCGTGATGGCCGGCCTCGCCGCCGCGCGCGGCGTGTTCAGTGATCCGGCCTACGCCGACATGGAGCGCCTGACGCGCCTGACGGACATGGCCGCCCTCACCCGGACCGCCTACACGAACAACGGCGTTGCCGGCGACCTCGAGCCCGAGGCCGAGAAGGGCCACGGCTACAACGTCGGGCAGGTGAGCAGCCTGCAGCAGACCGCGTCGGGCCTCTGGGGCCAGATCATCGGCGGCGCCGACCTGAACGACGCGTCCGTCCAGGCGTACCTGCGCTGGATCCGCAACCGCTACAACTACGACACGACGCAGTCCGCGAACGGCGGCTGGTCGGCCTCGTATCAGTACTTCCTGTGGTCGTCGATGAAGGCGTTCAAGTTCCTCGAGGACTCGGGCGTCGCGCCGGCGGCCGGCAACCTGGACCCCACCGCGCTCGGCGTCCTGGCACCCGATGCGGCGCCGGCCTTCAACGGGCGGCTGGTCCACCGCGATCCGACGACCGATCCGCGCGTGCCGTCGTTCGGCCCCGAGGGGCCGGGCTACTACCAGAGCCCGTTCGAGATGCCGCGCTGGTACTACGACTACGCCTACACCCTGTTGTCGAAGCAGGACGCGAACGGCTTCTTCCAGGCCGGCGCCGGCAACGGCCAGTGGAACGGCCAGGCCGAGCAGGCCTACTCGATCCTCGTCCTCCAGCGCTCGCTGGGCGGCGGCTGCGCCGACACCGACGTCGACGGCGTCTGCGACGTGGACGATCGCTGCCCGGCGGTCGCCAACCGCGACCAGCTCGACACCGACGGCGACGGTCACGGCGACGCCTGCGACAACTGCCCCATCAACCCGAACCGCGACCAGGCCGACGCGGACGGCGACGGCACGGGCGACGCCTGCGAGGGCTGCCCCGACAACCCGCGCACGGAGATCTGCGACGGCGAGGACAACGACTGCGACGGGCAGACCGACGAGGACCTCGGCAGCTTCGTGTGCGCGACCGGCCTCACCGGCCGCTGCGCCGAGGGGCGCGCCACCTGCGGCGGCGTCGAGCAGGTGTGCGAGCCGCTGCGCCAGCCCTTCGACGAGACCTGCAACGGCCTCGACGACGACTGCGACGGTCTGGTCGACGAGCAGACCCGCAACGCGTGCGGCACGTGCGACGAGACGGTGCCCGCCGAGACCTGCAACGGCGTCGACGAGGACTGCGACGGCGTCGTCGATGACGAGGCGCCCTGCGCCGAGGGTCAGATCTGCCGCCATGGCGTCTGCGAGGATCCCTGCGCCGGCGTCGAGTGCGACGAGAACGAGGTCTGCATCGAGGGCTTCTGCGCCGATGCGTGCGCGGTCGCCGAGTGCCCGCGCGGCTTCAACTGCGAGCCGGGCGGCAACTGCGTCGATCCCTGCGAGGGCGTGCAGTGCGACGCGCCGCTGATCTGCTTCGGCGGTCGCTGCGTGGCCGACGACTGCCTCGCCCGCGGCTGCAACGAGGGCGAACGTTGCCGTGACGTCGGCTGCGAGGCCGATCCGTGCACCGGCGTGACCTGCGATCCAGGCACGTTCTGCGTGGACGGCGAGTGCGTGCCGAGCTGCGCCTCGGTGGCCTGCAACCTCGACCAGCGGTGCTTCGACGATGGCGCCTGCCAGGTCGATCGCTGCTTCGGCGTCGACTGCCCCGACGGCTTCGTCTGCCGCGGCGGCGAGTGCCGCGCGAACCTCTGCGCCGGCGTGACGTGCGACGATGGACGCGTGTGCATCGACGGCACCTGCATCGTCGATCCGTGCACCAGCACGACCTGCCCGCCGGGCGAGGCGTGCGTCGTGACCGAGACCGGCGGCGTCCAGTGCAGCAACAACTACGTCGAGCCGCCGCCCTACGAGGCGGACGCCGGCGCTGGCGGCGCGGGTGGCGCCGGCGGCGCGGGTGGCGCCGGCGGGGCCGGCGGCGAGGGTGGCTCCGGCGGGGCCGGCGGCAGCGACGCCGACGCAGGGCTCGACGCCGGCAACGTCGAGCCGGACACCGGCTCGATCGGCAGCGACGGCGGCACCGGCGAGGGCAGCACGACCGGCTCGGGCTGCAGCAACTGCGACGCGACGGGCGGCGGTTTCGCCGGCGCGACGTGGATGCTCCCGCTGCTCCTGACCGCGCCCTTCCTGCGCCGCCGCCGCCGCTGAGCGACCCGCCCTCTCCCTCCCACTGTCAAGCGAGCGGTGCCAAGCGGGCGTGACATGTCCCGCCGCGTTGGCACCGCGCCCGCGCCGCGCCCCGCGGGGCCGCGGTGTTTCCCCTCCGTGGCACGGTCGCTGCAACTGCGCTGCTTCCGCGGGACGCAGACGGTACGTGGGAGGAGACACTCCGATGAGAAGCAAGAAGACGAACGCGCGCTACGGCGCCCTCGCCGGCTCGACGCTGCTGCTGGTCGGCCTCAATGGCTGCGGTGTCGGCGGGCAGGGCCCCGGTGGGCCGGCCGCCGGCGTGGATGCCTATGCGTCCGAGCTCGGCGCGGACTGCCGGGCCGCGTGCCTCGACGACCTGCGCGCGGTCGTCGAGGCGTGCATCGCCGAGGAGGTGTCTCGCGATGAGTGCCGCGACCGTCTCGAAGAGACGCGCGATGGCTGCATCGAGGAGTGCGCGGCGCCGCGACCCGGCGACGAGGGCGGCGAGCGTCCGGCGCGGGGCGACGACGAGCGTCCGGCGCGGGGCGACGACGGCGAGCGTCCGGCGCGGGGCGACGGCGAGCGTCCGGCGCGGGATGAGGATGGCCACGGCGGACGTCACGAGCGTCAGCCGCGGCCGGGTGCGCAGTGCGCGCACGAGGCCCACGCCCAGCATCGGGCATGCGTCGACGGCGGCGGCGAGCCTGAGGCGTGCGCTCAGGACGCGCGCGCGGCGCAGCGACAGTGCCGCGAGGCGCACGCTGACGACCATCGCCGCGGTCCCGCCCGGGGCTGCCTGGCCGAGTGCGCCCGCGGCGTTCGCGCCGAGGTGATCGCCTGCGTCGAGGACGGCGGCGAGCGCGACGCCTGCGTCGACGCCGGCCGCGGAGCCTTCGACGCCTGCGCCGAGACGGAGTGCTTCGACGACGAGGAGGCGCCGGCCGACGACGCGCCCCCCGCCGAGCGGGGCGAGCGCGGCGACCGCGAGGGCCGTCGCCCGCCGCCGCCGCCCGAAGGCGACGACGAGGACGCCGCCTGATCAGCGCCGGCGCCGCAGCACCGCCGCGAAGAACCCGTCGGTGTCGTGGCGGTGCGGCAGCAGCTTGAGGAACCGCTCGCTCCCGTCCACCAGCGGCTGCGCCCGCTCCCGCCCCCAGATCTCGATGGGCGACATCGGCTCGAACTCCGGCTCCGCCGCGAGGAACCGCTCGACCTGCTCCTCGTTCTCGTCGCGCAGGATGGTGCACGTCGCGTAGATCAGGCGGCCGCCGGGCGCCACGAGCCGCGCCGACCGCCGCGCGATGGCGAACTGCTGGTCGCGAAGCCGCGCGCGGTCCTCCTCGGTCAGGCGCCAGCGCGCCTCGGGGTTGCGCCGCAGCGCGCCCACGCCGCTGCACGGCACGTCGGCCAGCACGCGCTCCGCCCGGCCCACCAGCGCCTCGACCTCGTCGGGCCACGTCTCCTGGCCCACCGCGATCGCCTGCACGTTCGACAGACCGGCGCGACGCGACCGCCGGCGCAGCTCGTCCAGCTTGCGATCGCCCACGTCCAGCGAAACCAGGCGTCCCCTGCTCTCCATCAGCGCGCCGATGGCCAGCGTCTTGCCGCCGGCGCCCGCGCATGCGTCGACGACCAGCCCGCGTGGCGGCGCCACGAGCTCGGCGACGAGCTGGCTGGCCTCGTCCTGCGCCTCGAACAGGCCCTCGGCGTAGGCGGGCATGCCGAACACGTTCACTCGCGTCTCGAGGATCAGCCCGTGCGGGGCGTACGGCGTCGGCCGCGTCTCCAGGCCGTCGGCCTGCAGGCGCGCCGCGAGCGCGTCCCGGTCGTTCTTCAGCAGGTTGGCGCGCAGCGTCAGCGGCGCCCGCACATTGAGCGCCGCGGCGAGCGCGTCGGCCTCGTCGGCGTACTCGTCGACGAACCGCTTCGCCAGCCAGTCCGGCAGCGAGCGCTGCAGCGCGAACCGCCGCAACGGGTCCCGCTCGCGCGCGATGCGCTCGTCCACCGCGGCCACCGCCGCCCAGTCGACGTTGCGCATCGCCGCCTTCGCCTGCTCGACGGTGATCTCGCCCTCGAGCAGCCGCCACGTCAGGTAGCGCGCCCGATCGCGCGCGTCGCCGCCCGGCAGCCGCCCGTGGTTGCCCTCGAGCGCGAAGTCGACCCGTCGCGCCTGGCGGATCATCCCGTAGAGCGTCTCCGACACGCGGCGCCGCTCGCGGCTCCCGAGCCGCTTGTCGCGCCGGAACGCCTGGGCGATGCGGTCGGTGGCGAAGCCCCAGTCGAGGCGGGTCTGCGTCCAGAGGTCGAGGATGAGCTGTTCGGCGCGGTCGGTCATCAGGGTTTGGGGATCCGGAGCGTGGCGCTGATCATGGCGGAGCCGCTGGCGGCGAACATCAGCGAGAGAGGGTGGAGGAGCCAGGGGCCGAGGCGGTGCTCGCCGAACCACAGGTCGGCGCCGGTCGCGCCCTGCCAGTAGGCGACGGCGAGGACGGCGACGAGCACCAGGCTCGTGGGGATTGGGGTGCCTTCGAAGTATTTCACCTTGCCGCGCTCGTCGGAGAGCTCGGCGGCGGTCACGTTGAAGCGCGCGAGGCGGCTGATGCCGCAGCACACGAAGTAGACCAGGATCAACGCGTCCCAGCCGCCGCGCATGCCCATCGTGAACGCCACCGCCGCCGGCGCCACACCGAAGGAGACGATGTCGGCCAGCGAGTCGAGGTCGGCGCCGAGCGGCGACTGCTTGCGGCGCCAGCGCGCGACCGCGCCGTCGAGCGCGTCGAGCACGAAGGCCACCGGGAGCAGGGCGAACGCGATCCACAGCATCGTGCCGCGCTGCGACGCCGGGGTGGCCGGGTCGAGGTGGCCGAGGCAGAAGAACACGCTGCTCGTGCCGCACGCGGCGTTGCCGAGGGTGAGCAGGTCCGCGAGCACGAAGCCGCGGAGCATCGAGAAATGTCGGGGGCGATCCTGCGACATGGCGAGACCGTAGCACGACACACGCCTGACGTCCGGGGCGACGGCGACGTGTAGAGTCGCGAGCGGCACGGAGGCTTTCGTGAAGTCCGAGAGCGACGCGGCGCGGCACCCGACGGTGGCGGCCCTGGCGGAGGCGCCACGGTCGCCCGCCGTCGCCGCGCACCTCGCCGCGTGCGCCGCCTGCCGCCAGCTCGTGGCCCTGCTGTCGCCCGAGGGGCCGCCGACCGTCGAGCGCGGCCACTATGCCGACTGGGAGGCCCTGCACGCCGGCGGCATGGGCCGCATCTTCCGCGCGCGGGACCGCCGCCTCGACCGCGTCGTCGCCGTCAAAGTGCTCCACGCCGGCGCCGTCGAGCGCCCCGAGCTCCGCGCGCGCTTCGAGGCCGAGGCCCGCCTCGTCGCCCGCCTCGACCACCCGGCGATCGTCGCCATCCACGAGGCCGGGCGCTTCGAAGACGGCGAGCCCTTCTTCGCCATGCGGCTCGTCAACGGCCGGCCGCTCGATCGCGCGCTGGCCGAGACGCCGACGCTCGCCGGCCGCCTCACGCTCCTCCCGCACCTGGCGGTCGTCGCCGAGGCCGTCGCCTACGCGCACGGGCAGGGCATCGTCCACCGCGACCTCAAGCCGCACAACGTGTTGGTCGGTTCTTTCGGCGAGACGGTCGTCGTCGACTGGGGTGTGGCCCGCGACCTGCGCACGCCGGCGCCCGAGGCCGTCCTGCCGGCGGGGGCGGACGCGGGCCTGCTCACGCGCCTCGGCGTCGGCACACCGCAATACATGCCGCCCGAGCAGGCCGCCGGCGCGCCCGCCGATCCGCGGATGGACGTCTACGCGCTCGGCGCGACGCTCTACCACCTGCTCGCCGGTGCCCCCCCGTACGGCGACGACACCGGCGTCCGCGCGCTGCTCCTCGCCGGGCCGCCGCCGCCGCTCACGGACGCGCCGCCCGAGCTCGCCGCGGTCGCCGAACGGGCGATGGCCCGCGATCCCGCGGCGCGCTACGCGACGGCGCTCGAGCTCGCCCAGGAGCTCCGCCGCTACCTCGAGGGCCGCCCGACGCGCGCCCATCGCTACACCGCCGGCGAGATCCTGCGCCGCTGGGCGTGGCGGCATCGCGTGGCCCTGACGGTGGCGGCGGCGGCGGTCGCGGCGCTGGCCGGCGTCGTCGTCTGGAGCGCCACCCGCGTCGTGGCCGCCCGCGACGAGGCCCGCGACAGCGCCGCCGTGGCGCGCGCGGCCCTCGCCGACGCCCGCGGCGCGCTCGCCAGCCGCCTCGCGGCCGACGCCGCGACGCGGCTCGAGGCGCTCGCCCTCGGCGCCGACGCCGTCGGGCAGGCCCTGGCGGACGGCGGCGCGCCCTCGCCGCAGGCCGTCGCCGGCCTCTACGACGCGCTCGCCGCCGGCCCGGCCATCGCGCCGCTCGCCGGCCACCGCGGGCGCCTGCTCCTCTATGACCGCGGCGGCGACGTCTTTGCCACGGTCGGCGAGGACGCGGTCGTCCGCCTCTGGGACGCGCGCACCGGCGCCCTGCGCGCTTCGGCAGGGACCGGCGTCGATCGCCCGACCCTCCTCCGCCTCGCGCCGGACGGCGGGCGGTTGCTCGTCGGCGGCGTCGACCCCCGGGTCGCCGTCTGCGCGGTGGACGGCGCGGCGATCGGCTGCGCGCCGGTCGCCGTCGGCGGCGCCGTCGTCGCCGGGCTGGCCTGGCTCGACGGCGGCCGGCGCTGGGCGGGCGCCGATCTGGCGGGGGCGTGCGCGGCCTTCGACGCGGAGGAAGATCGCGAAATCGCTCGGGTATCTTGCGGCGAGGGCGTCCGCGGCATCGCGGCGGGCGCGGAGGGGGTGGTCGCGGTCGATGGCCGCGACGGTGGGGTGCGCCTCTGGTGGCCGGCCACGGGACGCCTGCAGGCGGCGCGCGGCGCGTCGTCCATCGCGCAGGTCGCCTTCACGCCGGACGGGCGCACCCTGCTCCTCGGCGGCTTCGACGGCACCCTCTGGCGCGCCGCCGTCGACGGCCCCGCCACGCGGCTCCCCGGCGCGGCCCGCGGCAACGTCAACGCGCTGCACGCCTCGCCGGCGAGCGACGGCGTCCTCGTGGCCGCCGACGACCAGTTCCTCGTCCGGCTCCCGGACGGCCCGGCCGTCCCCGTGCGCGTCGGCCTCTGGACGGGCAGCCCTTATGATGGCGGCGGCCGCCGCTTCGTCGGCGCCGGCTGCGAGCTGTTCGACGCGGCGACCGGCGCGCGGCTCGCGACCTTGCGCGCGCCGCCGGACACCCTGCCGGCGTGCTACCTGACCGCCGACGGCGACCGCGCCGTGGCGATCACCGGCGGCGAGGCGGCCTACCTGGTCGACGCGCGGCTCGCCGTCGAGTCGGGCACGCTGCCGCGCCTGTCGGGCGAGGTCCTCGCGCTCCGCGCGACCGACGCCGGCCTCGTCGCCGTGTCGCTGGGCGGCGAGGTCCGCTGGTTCGCGCTCGACGGCGCCCCGCCCGTCGCGCGCCGGCCCACCGGCCGCACCACCGTCGCCTGGGACGTCGCCGCCGACGGATCGGTGGTGCTCGCCGACGAGGCCGGCGAGGTCGTCCGCGCGCGCCCCGACGGCGGCGTGGAGCGCCTCGCCGCGCCGGGCGGCGCGCCCCCGGTCGCCGTGCTCGCCTCGGGGCGCATCGTCGGGGACGGCGCGACCGCCGCCGCCGAGGCGCGCGGCCGCTTCGCCACCGGCGACGCGCGCGGCCGGGTCGCGGTCGAGGGCGGCGCCTCCTTCGCGGCGCCGGACGGACGGCCCATCCAAGCGCTCGTCTTCATTGATGATTTGCTCGCGGTCGCCGGCGCCGGCGGCCCGACGCGACTGCACGATCCGCGCGACGGCGCCGTGCGCGCCGTCCGCGACGGCACCCCCGTCGGCCCGCCGGGGGACCCGCTCGTGACGGCCACCCCCGACGGACGGGTGTTCGGCCCGGACGGCGCCCCCGCGGGCAGCCACCACGCCGCGGTGGTGGCGGCGGCGCTCTCCGCCGACGGTGCGCTGCTCGCCACCGCCGCCCTCGACGGCAGCGTGCGGGTCTGGTCGCTCGGCGAGGGGCGCGCGCGCTTCGTGGTCCAGCCGCGCGACGTCGCGCCGCCCACCGCGGTGGTCTTCGCCGGCGGCGAGCTCGTCGTCGGCCACGCCGACGGCGCGCTGCGCGCCTACCCCATCGGGCTCAGCGCGGCGCTGGACCGGGCGTGCGCGCGGCTGAGGGCGTTCGGGAGAGCGCCTCCACCCGGTATCCCCGCACCAGCATGCGCGGGCGCGTCCCGGGCGGGCCCTTGACCGTCGTCACGAAGCTCGAGTTCGTCCGCGCCGTCGGCTCGCGCCCCACCTCGCGTCCGTCGATCGACCAGCGCACCTCGCCGTCGGCGTGCACGATCACCACCTGGAAGGCGCGGCGTGTGTCGAGCCCCGGCGCCGCGCGGAAGCCGTCGCGCGCGAACTGGGCCTCGGACGTGTAGAGCCCCGCCTCGCCGTCGCGCACGACGATCCAGCCGCCGAGGAAGCCGATCTCCATGCTGTGCCGGCCGTCGGGCGTGAGGCGCTGCACCGTGAGCTCGAGGCGGTACGGCGGCGCGGTGACCGGATCGGGCCATCCCAACGTCCCCTCGGACACCCCGCCCACCGCCGCGTCGCCGGCGACCACCCAGACGTCGCAGGCCGCGCCCTCGCTGACCGTGCCGCGGTTGACGAAGGGTCGCGCCGCGCGGGCGCAGTCGGGCGGCGCGGCGCGGACCGGCGGCGCGAGCAGGACGGTCAGGAGGAGGGCGGCGCGCACGAGATCCGCATGGTACGGCTGAATTCGTACGGAATCAGGAGGGGACGGCTGATGATTCGCCGGCATGTGCCGTATTGGAGGCATCGGGAGGTGACCGATGCGACGGTCCTGGATCGTGGCGCTCGCGGCGCTGGCGCTGTGGGCGTGTGAGGGCGACGACGGCGGTGGCGAGGGCGGCGCGGGCGGCGGTGGCGCCGCGGGCGGCGCGGGCGGAGGCGGAGGCGGCGGCGCGGGCGGTGACGGCGGCGCCGGGGGCGGCGGCGTCGACCCGAGCGCGGGCGTCGGCTCGGGCGGTCCGCCGATCGACCGCGCGGACGCCGCGGCGACCTGGGCGGAGCGCTTCTGCGCCCGCCTCTTCGCGTGCGACTGCAGCGCCTCGTCCGAAGGCTTCGGCGGCTACGCCGACGCGGCGGCCTGCGTCGCCGGCGAGACGCAGAAGTACGAGGCCATCCTCGCCCAGGGCGAGACGGCGGGCCTCGAGTACAGCGGCGACTGCGTCGCCCGCCAGACCGCGTTCTTCGCCGACGATCTCGCGTGCGGCGGCGACCTGCAGGTCTTCGCGACGCAGTGCGTCAAGACGAGCTGCGGCATCTTCGCCGGCGACAAGGACCAGGGCGAGGCGTGCGCGCCGATCGCCCTGACCGCCAGCGACTGCCGGCAGGGCCTCTGGTGCAACCCCGCGAGCCGCACCTGCGAGACCTTCCGGTGCGCGTCCGCCGGGGGCGGGGAGCAGCGCCCCCGCATCGGCGAGCGCTGCGTCATGGGCCAAGGCTGGCTGCCCTGCGACCCGCCCGGCGAGGCCTTCTGCGACGTGAACGGCACCGGCACGTGCATCGAGCTGCCGGGCGAAGGCGGCAACTGCGAGGTGCTCGGTCTCTGCAAGGACGGCTTCACCTGCGTCGCCCCCGAGGACCGCGTCGGCAACGCCGCGTCGCCCCCGGACCTGAGCGGCGCCACGTGCCTGCCGCTGCGCCGCGAAGGCGAGTCCTGCACCTTCGGCGGCGGCTGCGTCGAGGGCCTGTTCTGCGGCATCGAGCCGTTCCACACGCTCGGCGCGTGTCGCCCGCTGCTCGAGGACGGCGCGGAGTGCCGCGCCAACGAGTTCTGCGTGTCGGGCTTCTGCGACGGTCTGTTCGACGGCCCCGGCGGCACCGGCAACTGCGCGGCGCTGCCCGGCGTCGGCGAGCCCTGCGACGGGCGCTGCGCCGCCGGCCTCGCCTGCGACTTCGCGTCGGGCATACCGGTCTGTGCCGAGACCGGCGGCGAGGGCCAGCCCTGCAACCCCGAGGCGCGGGCGGCCGGGGAGCAGTGCGACGCCGGCCTCGCGTGCAACGGCCAGCGCTGCGTGCGCCCCGCCGGCGAGGGCGAAGACTGCGCGGCGACCGGCGGTCTGTGCGCGGCCGGCCTCGCCTGTCAGGGCGCGGGCGTGTGCGGCGCGCCGCCGCCGCTCATCTGCGAGGCGAGCTGACGTTCCCGAAGCGGGCGCGCAGCCGCGCCTGGCCGGCGCGCACGAGGGCCCGCGCGCGGGCCGCGTCCTCGAGGCCGAGCTGCGCGGCGATGTCCTCGAAGCTCGCGTCGGCGAGCCACAGCGCGAACGCCGTGCGCATCGCCGGCGGGAACGTCGCCGTGCAGGCGGCCACGTCGTCGACCACCGCCTTCATCGCCAGCCAGTCGGTCACCGGCGGCCGCGCCGCGCCCGCCGGCGCCCCGTCGTCGAGCCGGTCGGCGTTCGTGTTCACGCCGCGCTTCGAGGGCCCGGGCTCGCCGCGGGCCGGGGGGCCGAGGCGCTTGCGCAGGTGGTCCCGCACGGCGAAGCGCGTCAGCGTGATCAGCCACGCGCGCAGCGGCGTGCCCTCCGCCTCGTCGTCGCCGTCGTCCTCGTCGAGCGCGCAGACCCGCGCGAACACGTCGAGCGCGTCGCCGGGCGGGCGCGGCAGGGTGGCCGCCGCGGCGTCCGGCGCGCCGTCGGGCGGGTGGCGGCCGGCGAACAGCGCCAGGTTCTCGTATCCGCGCCGCGCCAGCCGCTCGAGCACCTCGACCAGCACCGCGCGGGCCTCGTCGTCGTTCGCGAGGCCGCAGCGTCGCAGCATCCCGCTGTGCCGCGCCCAGCGCTCGACGTGGGGCGCGACGGCGACGAGCAGCGCGCGCCACGCCTCGTCGGGGCGGTCGCGCGCCACGATCCGGCGCACGAGCGCGCAGAGGCGCGCGTCGAGCTCGGACGTCCAGGCGGGGAGCGAGGCCGGCATCGCGCCGCTTTGTACGACGGGGAGGGGTGGATGCGTCAACGCGGCGCGGTCAGCACCTGGTCCGGCCCCGCGGGCCACGTCACGCTGCCGTCGGCGCCCACCGTCACCACCTTGAACCGCACCGTCTCGCCCGGGGGCAGCTCGACCGTCGCCGCCCACAGCGGCCAGGCCACCGGATCCATCGCCACGCCGCGGGCGACGTCCCAGCCGCCAAGCGCGGGGTGGTCGCCGACGAGCACGGCGCGCTCGCCCCACGCCGTCCGGACCTCGGCCTCGAACCGCACCGGGCGGCCCGCGCAGGCGAAGGTCATGTCGGCGCCGGGGCGGCATTCGTGCACCCACACCTCGAGGCAGCGGGGCGCCTCGTCGGCGGCGAACCAGTGGAAGACCCGCGACGCGTCGCGCCGGCCGGTCACGAGCGCCTCGCCGGGCCGCAGCCAGCCGAACGTCGCCACCTCGGTCAGGCCGTAGGCCGCGCCGCCGTCGCCGAGTGCGGCGTCGAACGCCGCCGGCGGCGACTCCGAGGCCCAGCCGGCGAGCAGCGCGCCGTCCTCGAGCGTGTTCAGCAGCGTCTCGGCCGGATCGCCGATCACGTGCCAACCGGCGCCGCTCGGCACGCCCGCGGCGGCCTCCGCGGCGTGGTCGCGCCCGTCGAGGCAGAGGTACAACTGCTTGAACGGGTTGGCCCGCGTCCAGGCGCGCGCGCCGCCCACCGCGGTCACCGCCTCGCCCGCGCCGGCGTGGACCCGCTCGTTGCGGAACGGGCCGGCGTGGCCCGGCAGCGCCTCGGCGCCCGGGTTCGTGCCGGCGATGCCCGCAGGATCGATGAGGTTCGCCGCGCGACGGTCCGCCGGCACGCTCGCCACCATCTCGTCGACGCCGTGCCGCGGGAACCGGAACCGCAGCGGGAACGCGTCGCGCCAGCCGGCGGGCCGCACCAGCGCCCACCCCTCGCTCACCGCCGCGGCGAAGTCCACGCCGGCGGGCAGCGTCCACGTCGCGTGCCGGTCGCCGTCCGCGTCGGCCGCGAGCGGCAGCGTCACGCTGCCGGTCGGCGCGGGCTGCGCCTCCGACAGGCCGTAGTCGACCACGAGCGCGTCGGCCACCAGCGTCCGGTCGAGGGCGAACCGCACCTCGCCGGTCGCCGGCAGCAGCGTCGCCACCAGCGGCGGCCGCGGCGCCGACCACGCCTCCATGCGCGCCACCGCGTTGGTCTGCCCGTCGCCGAACGGCCGGTCGCCCGTGTCGTGGAGCCGCGTGGGGATCGACACGAGCGCGCCCGCCGGCGCGGCCGCCAGCGCCGCGCGCGCCGCGTTGGCGAGCACGGCCTCGGTCTGCCACCGCGCCGCGTCCGGGCCGCCGTAGGGGCGCGCGGCGCCGACGTCGTCGGCCTTGCCGGCGAACCCGCCCACGGTCGCCGGCGCCGGCGCCGACGCGGGCGGCGTCTCGGCGCAGGCGGCGAGGGACAGCAGGGCGACGAGAGAGACGAAGCGCATGGCGTACCTCCGAGTGGCGAAGTCGGCGGCACGATACGCGGCGCGGGATGTGTCGTCTTGCGACAGACGGCCAGCGAGTTGCTCGAATCGGTCAGGCGGTCGAGGCCGCCCGCCACGCCGACGGCGTGAGGCCCGCGAACCGCTTGAACGCGTGCGTGAACGCGGAGGCGCCGTCGAAGCCGACTGCCAGCGCGACCTCGATGACCGGCGTCTCGGCGACGGCGAGGCGCTCCATCGCCTCGAGCATGCGGGCGGCCTGCAGATAGGCGCGCCACGAGTCGCCGGTCTCGGCGGTGAAGCGGCGCGACAGCGACCGGACCGAGACGCCCGCCGCCGCCGCCGCCGACTCGACGGTGGCGGTCGCCAGGTGCGCGCGCGTGTGCCGCATCGCCGCCGCGACCTCCGGGCTGCGCGCCACCGGCAGGTGCCAGCGCCCGGCGCGGTCGGCCCACTCGGCGCACAGGCGCCCGAGCGCGTCGAAGTAGCTGGCGCTGAGCGGCGTGGGCGCGTGTTCGGGACCCCAGCGCATCGCGTGCTGCACCATCGCCCGCGCGTGCCCGTCCATGGCGAACACCGCGCAGCGGGCCGCCGGCACGCCCGCGGCGGACGCCGCGAAGTAGATCGTGCGCAGGGCCACCGGCGCCGCCGCCTCGACCCGGTGGGGCACGCCGGCGCCGATCCATGCGGCGCGCTGCGGCGGCAGCAGCCACGCGGCCTCGTCCACCTCGAGCGTCAGGCTGCCGCGCGCGCAGAACAGCAACTGATGTTTGGCGTGCGCGTGGACCGCGCTCCGCAACGGCGGCCACTCGTCCGTCAGCGCGAACGCCGGGCGGTCCACCGCGTCGACGTCGAGCGCCGCCTCTTCTGGTTGCCGCGCCTCGGCCATCGCTCCGTCGTTTAGGCCGGCGCGGCGAACCGTGGCAAGCCCCTCCGGCGCACTCCGGCACATTTTGCGTCACCGGATGGACACCACCGCCAAGCGCGCTTGGCACCTTCGGAGACCTGCCGACCTTCGATGACTGAAGGATTCCGGGTGGCTCGTCTCTTGCTCAGGGGGGCGGCCATGCCACATTTCGGCTTCGCGATCCTGCTGGGCGCGGCGACCATCGCGGGCGTGGGGGCCGGACGGCTGGCCCGCCACGAGCGCGCCGCGTCGGCGGCGACTCAGGTCGCGCCGCGGGTCGAACGGCTGGGTGGCTACCGCCACGTCCGCCCGCTCCTCGAGTGCGCGCCGCCGCAGGGGACGCGGCGTCTCGACGGCCTGCGCGCCCGCCTCGAGGCGGCAGCCGACCGGGCGGACGTTCGCGTCTCGGTCCACGTCCGCGATCTCGAGTCGGGCGAGGCGGTCGACATCGCCCCCGAGGCGCGCTTCGATCCGGCCGGGCTCCGCCGTCTGGCGGCGCTCATGGCCGTGAAGGCCGCCGAGCCCGGCACCGCGCCGCCGCTCGACGCCCCCGTGGCCGCCGACGCGCTGCACCGCACGTTGACCGACCTCGGCCTGCCCGCGCCGGGCGGGGCCGCCGACGCCGCCACCGCGAGCGAGCTCGGGGCGTTGTTCCAGTACCTCTTCAACGCGACCTACCTCGGACCCCGCGCCTCGGAGCGCGCGCTCGCGTCGCTCGCCCACGCCGGCGCGCGGGGCGAGGGCATCGCCGCGGGCGTGGGCCACCCGGTCTCGCGCGTCGCCGGGGATGTCATCGCGCCGGACGGCGCCCGGCACCGGCACGACTGCGGCATCGTCCACCTCCCCTGGCGCCCGTACGTGCTCTGCGTCATGGCGCGCGGGCCCGCCGACGCCGACTTCGAGGCGGCCGTTCGGAGCGTGTCGGCCCCGGTCCACGAGGCGCTGCAGGCCGGCGGCGCCGTGTCGGTGGCCCGGTGAAGAGGCTGCTCCTCGTCGTCGCGGCGCTGGCCACCGGCTTCGTCCTGGGCTTCGGCCTGGGCGGCGCGCGTCCGCCGTCTCCGACGGCGGTGCCCGCGGTCGAGCGCCAGCGCCTGCCGGGCTACGAGCGCGTGCGGCCGCTCGTCGAGTGCCGCTTCGGCACGGACCGCGGCTCCTACGCCACGCTGCGCGGCGAGCTGAACGCGCTCGTGGCGCAGGCCCGGGCCGACGCGCGCCTCGGCGCCATCGCCATCGACGTCCACGACCTGGAGTCGGGGCGCGAGTTGGTCATCGACGCCGACCTGAAGTTCACGCCCGCCTCGCTCTTCAAGCTGCCGACCGTGCTGGGGATCCTGCGGATGGCCGAGCAGGACCCCGCCCTGCTCGACCGCGAGGTCGAGTTCCAGCCCACGCCCAGCGACCTTCGCCAGGAGGTGCCCGTCGCCACGCCGCTCGTGCCCGGCCGCCGCTACACGGTCCGGCACCTCGTCGAGCAGGCGATCATCCAGTCCGACAACGACGCCGCGGCTCTTCTGCACGAGGTGTCGACGGTCGATCGCTTCCTGGGGACGTTCTCCGAGCTCGGCCTCCGGCCGCCGGCGCTCGGCGTGAACGACGATTTCTACTCGGTGCGCGAGTACGCGGCGTTCTTCCGGTCTCTGTTCAACGCCGGATACCTCGGGCCCGAGATGTCCGAGTGGGTGCTCGGCCTGTTGTCGCGCACGCGCTTCCGCGACGGCCTGGTGGCGGGTGTCCCCGACACCGTCGAGGTGGCCCACAAGTTCGGCGAGCGCCGATCGGACGTTCATCTGCCGGGGATGCGGCAGCAGCTCCACGACTGCGGCATCGTCTACTTTCCCGCGCGCCCGTATCTGTTGTGCGTGATGACACGCGGCGAGTCGATCCCCGAGCTCGCCAGTGTCATCCGCGACGTGTCGGCCACCGTGTATCGCTTCCACCAGCGCGACACGCAGCCGACGGCGCTCACGCAGGCCGGTGGATGGTGAGCACCGAGGCCCGACAGCCGCTGACGAGGCGCTCGGGGCGGCTCGGTCCCAGGCCGACGACGACGAGGTCGTAGCCGCCGCCGACCGCCAGCAGCTCGGCTTCGTCGGCCTCCGCGCCGAGGTCGCGGACGGTGAGCTCGGCGCCGAAGGTGCGCGCCAGCGCGACGGCGGCGCCGTCATCCTCGGCGCCGCGCCGGGCGACGAGCACGCGCCGCACGTCGGACAGGCCGCGATCGACGAGGACGCCCACGGCGGTCGGCGCGTGCGCCATCACATCGCGCACGATGCCGCCGAACACATCGTGGCCGAGCAGCGGCTTGTGGCATCCCAGCAGGATGAGATCGGCGCCGTGGCGTTCGGCGATGCGACAGATGTCCGCCGCGGGATCCGACGACGCCATCGCCAGCGGGCGCACGTCGAGCCCCAGCGCGCGGCCCCGCAGGAGCAGCGGCTCGAGCACCGGCTCGGCCTCGTCCTCGTGCTCGCCGCGCATGTAGGTGGCGGCGCGCTCCGGCACGACGAGGCGCAGCGCAAAGAGCGGTGCGGTGCGGCGCATCGAGGCCACCACCGATGCCATCGCCGGCCCGATGGCCGGGTCGGAGATGCACATCAGCACCGACGGCGCCGGCGCCGCCGCCGGCTCCCGTGCCATCTCGTCGGGCGGGTAGATCCAGTGCAGCAGGGGCGTGGTCATGAACGTCGTCGCCAGCGCCATCAGCACCAGCATCGTGAACAGCTCGGTCGAGATGACGCCCAGGTCGAGCCCGATGTTGAGCACGATCAGCTCCATCAGGCCGCGGGTGTTCATCAAGATGCCGATGGCGCCCGACTCCCGCCAGGACATGCCGGTCAGGCGCGCGGCGGCGAAGCTGCCACCGAACTTGCCGGCGCAGGCGACGGCGATGATGACGAGGGTGAGGAGCCAGTCCTGCGGGGAGTCGAGCAGCCCGATGCTCGTGCGCAGGCCGGACCAGGCGAAGAAGATCGGCAGCAGCACGACGACGACCACGTCTTCGATCTTCTCGGCCAGCGCCTCCGGGAAGCCGCCGCTCCGCGGCATGATCGCGCCCAGCAGGAACGCGCCGAACAGCGCATGGATGCCGATCAGCTCCGTCGCTGCCGACGAGGCGAACAACAGCAGGAAGGCGACGGCGACGAGGTTCTGTGTCAGGCCTTCGCGCGTCGCGGCGCGCGCCCCCACGCGCGCGAGGAACGGACGCGCCACGAAGAGCATGAGCAGGACGTAGGCGACCGCGAGCATCGTCGTGAGCGCCGCATCGCCCAGCCCCTGCGACGACGCGAAGGCGACGACGAACGCCAGCAGGCACCACGCGGTCACGTCGTCGACCGCCGCGCACGCGATGGCGATGGCGCCGACCTTCGACCTCATCAGGTTGCGCTCGGAGAGGATGCGCGCGAGCACGGGGAAGGCGGTGACGCTCATGGCGGCGCCCATGAAGAGCGCGAAGGCGCCGAAGCCGACCCCGGCGGGCGCGCGCGTGTCGTGCAGCTGCCAGGCGAGCGCGGCGCCGAACGCGAACGGCACGACGATGCTCGAGTGGCTGATCGTCACCGAGGCCCGCCCCCGCCCCCGCAGGAGCTCCGGATCGAGGTGCAGCCCGACGAGGAACATGAACAGCATCAGGCCGAGCTGGCTCAGGAGCCCCAGCGTCGCCATGCCCGACGGGGGGAAGAGCGCGCGCATCGCCTCGGGCCAGAGCCAGCCGAGCAGCGACGGGCCGAGGCAGATGCCGGCGACGACCTCGGCGATCACCTGCGGCTGACCGACGCGGCGCGCGAGCAGTCCGATGAGGCGCGAGGCGCCGATGACGACCGCCAGCTGCGCGATGAACAGGACGATCGAGGTCATGTCCCTGGTGTAGCCCCGCGCCGCCGCATGCGTCGAGGGCGTCGCGCGGATTGCGGTGGGCCGCGTTCCGGTGCACGCTCGGCGGCGCCATGATCGCCCTCGAAGTGGAAGTGGTCGGGGCCGCCCCGGCGGACCTCGCGAAGCGCCTGGCCGACGCGCTCGGCGCCCGGGTGCGCGTGCGGCGCGTCGACGAAGGCGACTACGCGGGCGGTGGTCGGCCCGTGTTCGTGCGCGTCCTGAGCGGTCGACGCACCGACGTGGAGTCGCTGGTGCGGACGCTCGCCGCCGTGTGCGGGCGCCCCGTCGAAGAAGTCTTCGTCGTCCACGAGGCCGTCGCCGGCGCGCCCTTCGCGCGCGTCTCGAGCGGCGCGCCGTGGGAGCAGCGCGTCGGCTACTGCCGCGCGGTCCGCGCCGGCGGCCAGGTCTTCGTCACCGGCACCGCGCCGGTCGCCGATGACGGCGGCCCGTTCGCGCCCGGCGACGCCGAGGCGCAGGCCGCGCGCTGCCTCTTCCTCGTCGAGCGCGCGCTGCGCGCCTTCGGGCTCGACCGGAAATCCATCGTGAGGACGCGCATGTTCGTCACCGACATCGCGCAGTGGGAGGCGTTCGGACGCGCCCACCGCGTCTTCTTCGGCGACGACCGGCCGGCGACGACGATGGTCGAGGTCTCGCGGCTGATCGCGCCGGAGATGCTGATCGAGATCGAGGCCGACGCGGTCGGCTGAGGCGGCGCCGGCCGCGCCCGTGGCGGCGCCGGCGCGACGCGGCGGCGGCTCACTCCACCGCGGTGAACGTCTGCGTGACGGGGCGCGCGGCCTTCTCGTCGGCGTACGTCTTCGCCGTCCAGCCGGCCTTCGCCTTGCGCATCTTCACCACGTTGCCGGCCTTGGTGCGCTGCTCCTCCTCGGCGGCCTCGCCCGACTGCCGCACGAGGTCGACCACCTGCTGCGCGGACGCGGGCCCGCCCGGCGCACGACCGGCGGTCTTCGCCTCGCGCTGCCCGAGGTCGCCTTCGAGGGCGATGGTCGTGATCAGCGTGTCCTGCAGGCGCTGGAAGATGGCCGGGTGCGAGAAGACGCGCACCTCGCGCACCTTGCCGTCGACGGCGTAGGCGAGGCCCACGGGCGCGTGCTGCTGGCGCGACAGCGAGAAGAAGGCGCTGCCGATCGCCGCCTGCAGCTTCTCGCGCCGGGCCTTCGCGGCGGCGTCGTCCTCCTCGAGCGTGGCCATGAACGTGCCGGTCTGCGGCGCGTTGCCGGCCTTCGCGTTCTCGGAAGCGACCTTGTCCCAGACCTTCTGCTGGTTGGCCTCGTACTGCGCGGAGCTGCGCACGCTCTTCGTCGCCAGCGCCTTCTTGGCCTCGAAGACGCCGCCGGTGGCCTGACCCTCGCGCTGGCCCGCCCAGCGGCCGTGCTCCACGCAGAACGCCGACACCGGCACCGTCTTGCCGGCGGGCACGATGAAGTCCTGGCCCACCTGGCGGTCCTGGTGGCCGCCTTTGAGCAGCGTGCCGGCGAGCACGAGGATGGGCTTCTGGCCCTTGTTCTCGATGACCAGCTCGTTGACGGTCGGCCCGGCGCCGCCGATCTGCACCTGCTCGTCCGCCTGCTGCTGGATGGGCTCGAGGATGCGTTGCTGCTGCGGCTCGACGATGCGCTGCTGCTGCGGCTCGAGGATGCGCTGCTGCTGCGGCTCGACGTTGCGCGGCGACGGCGGCGGCGCCGCGTTGCGGAGCATGGCGCCCTGCGGCTGGCCGCCGCCCTGCTCCCGCACCACGGCCCAGCCCTGCGCCTGCGCGTCGGGCAGCGGCACGAGCTCCGCGCCCAGCGGCTCGTGCGGCGTCTTCGAGAAGACCGGCCACACCGTCACGTTGTCGGCCTGCACGGCCGGCCCCATCCACAGCTCCGCGTTCAGCTCCGTCATCGTCGCCCCCACCTGCGCCCTGGCCGCCGTCAACCCCACCAGCAGCGCTCCGAAAATCGTCAGCCCACGCATGTCGCGCCTCCGGGACGGAAACATCCGCCAGGTCGAACGCGCGACGCGGCGATTCGGTCAGCGCTCGCGCAAGATAGCGGCGATCCGGTGCACTTCGGGGTCGCGCTCGATCTCGTCGAGGAAGCGGGGGAGCGCGAGCGACCAGTTGGTGCCGCCCACGGTGCCGGGGTAGTTGGGGCGCTGCTCGACGCCGAGCGCGTCCTCGAGGGTGGCGGCGACGATGGCCGCGGGCGTGTCGGCGAGCACCTGGTACAGCGCGGCGGCGACGTCTCGCGCGGGAGCGTCGTCGGGCAACCGCGCGATCTTCTTCACCATCTCGCGCAGCCCCGCCATCGCCGGCACGTTGGGCCGCATGCCGCGCGCCTCCTGGTCGCGCACGTCGGCGCCGCTCCACAGGCCGGCCACCGTGGGCAGGTCATGGGTCGTCAGCGCCGCGAGCGCCACCTCGGGGTACTGGCGCGGATCGGCCTCGAACCACAGCAGCCGGTACGACATCAGGTCGCGGGCGAGCAGCGCCTCGCGCACCCAGGGCTCGACGGTGCCGAGGTCCTCGCCGACCACGTACGCCTTCGCGCGGTGGCTCTCGAGCGCGACCAGGTCGAGCATCTCCTCCCACGGATAGCGCACGTACGCGCCCCGCGCGGGCGACTCGCCGCGCGGGATCCAGTAGAGCCGGAAGAGACCCATCACATGGTCGACCCGCAGGCCGCCGGCGTGGCGCAGGCAGGCGCGCACCGTCTCGATGAAGGGGCCGTAGTGGGCCTGGCGCAGGCGCCACGGGTCGAAGGGCGGCAGGCCCCAGTCCTGGCCCTGCGTGTTGAGCTCGTCGGGCGGCGCGCCCACCGAGACGCCGTGGGCCAGGGTGTCCTGCCACATCCACGCGTCGGCGCCGGCGGGGTCGAAGCCGATGGCGAGGTCCTGCATCACGTCGATCTCGCCGGCCACCGCCGCGAGCTGCTCGTCGAGCAGCCACTGGACCCAGGCGTGGAAGCGGATGCGATCGGCATACTCCTCGGCGAACTTCCAGACCGACGGCGCCTCGGGACCGCGCAGGCGCTCGGGCCAGGTGGTCCACGACGGGCCCAGCTTCTCGGCCAGCGCGCAGAAGGTCGCGAAGCGCTGCAGCGTCTCGCCGCGCTCGGCCACGAACCGGTCGAAGCGCGGATCGCCGTCGAAGCGCGCCCACAGCTGCTCGAGCGCCGCCATCTTGAGGCGCAGCACCGCGTCGTGGTCGATGTGGCGCGAGGCGACGAGCGCGCGCCCGGCCTCGGCCAGCCACACGAGCCGCGAGCCGATGGCGTCGGCGCCGGGCACCTCGTCGATGCGCAGGTAGAGCGGGTTCCGGAAGCAGCGGCTGCTCGGGTAGTACGGGCTGCGTTGCACCGGCGTCACCGGGGCCGGCGCGTGCAGCGGGTTGACGAGCAGCAGGCCGGCGCCGAGGCCGGCCGAGAAGGTCGCGAAGCTGCGCAGGTCCGACAGGTCGCCCTGGCCCCAGCTCAGGCGCGAGCGCAGCGCGTGCACCTGGACGGCCCACGCCCACGTGCGCAGGGCGGGCGGCAGGAAGCACCGGCCGGGGCTGACGACGAGGCGCACGCGGCGGCCCTGCTCGCCTTCGAGCCAGTGGTAGCCGAGCGGGGGATCGGGGAGCACCCCCTCGACGTCCTGCCGGGTGCCGTCCTCGGCGTGCAGGCGCCAGCGGCCGCCGAGGTCCAGGGGCCGGCCGGCGCGCGCGAAGCGCAGGTCCGTGATGGCGGGCGGACGCTCGTCCTCGGCGTCCATCGCCGCGAGCAGGGCCCGCGCGGTGTCCGGCGAGAGGTCGTGCCGGCGGCCGCGCTGGTCGAGGAAGTGCGGGGCGATGCCCCAGGCTTCGGCGTCGGGCGCCCTGCGGTTCCTGTCCATCGCCTTCTCCCGCGTCGGGCCGCGCCGGCGCGACGGCGTCGCGCGCGCCGCAGCCACCCGGACTGGGAACGGAGCACGGGGTGTGCCAGGGGGCGCCGGGGCGGCGCGTCGGCGGAATCCCGACCCCTCGCGCCCCGGCGCGTCCCGAAACGGGGCGGGAAGCCGCCGGGTGTGCTACGTCAGCGCGCGATGAACGCACCGAAGCTGCTGCAGGCGGGCGAGCCCGTCACCTTCGTCGACGGCCGCGGCCGCGAATACTGGGACGTCCTCGCGGTCGGCGGGCAGAGCGACGTGCGCGGCGATCTCGTCGCCCACGACGAGGTCATCGGCCTGCCCGACGGCGGCCTGGTCAAGTCGCGCAAGCAGCGCCTCTTCCGCGTCCTCTCGTCGACGCTCGTGCAGACCGTCCAGCACATGCCGAAGCCGGCGTCCCTCGTCTGGCCGAAGGACGCGGCGCTGCTCGTGACGTGGGGCGACGTGCGGCCGGGATCGTTCGTGATCGAGGGCGGCCTCGGCTCCGGCGCGCTGACGATGGCGCTGCTGCGCGCCGTGGGGCCCACCGGCCGCGTGGTCACCTACGAGGTGCGCGAGGACACGTCCCGCCGCGCCGTCAAGAACATCCGGTTGGTCCACGGCGAGGCGCCGAACCACGAGGTCCGCCTGCGCAGCCTCTACGACGGCATCGAGGAGCGCGGCGCCGACACGGTCGCGCTCGACGTGCCCGAGCCGTGGCTGGCGCTGCCGCACGCCGCCGCCGCCCTGCGCAACGGAGGCGTCTTCGCCGCGTACGTCGTCGGCACCACCCAGCTGCAGCGCCTCGCCGTCGCGATCGAGCACATCGACTGCTTCGCGATGGTCGAGTGCATGGAGTGCCTGCTGCGCCCCTGGGCGGTCAGCGCCCAGAGCGTCCGCCCCGAGCTGCAGATGATCGCGCACACCGGCTTCCTGCTGTTCGCGCGCCGCACCGCCGCCGAGCCGCGCCCCCTCGACGCCGCCGACACGGATCCGTCGGCGGGGTAGCCCGCGTCGGCCTGTCGGCGGTGGTGCACGACGCGGGGGCGGCGTCAGGGGGGCGGGGCGGAGGCGGGCTCGGCGACGACGGGGGAGCGCGGGAACCACAGCATGATGGCGATGCGGCGGTTGCGCGGATCGGTGGGGTCGTTCTCGACGTAGAGGCGCGTGTCGGCGTGGCCGGAGACGCGCAGGAAGCGCTGCGGCTTCACGCCGTCGGTCTCGAGCAGGTCGCGGGAGGCGAGGGCGCGCGCCGTCGAGAGCTGCCAGTTGCCGCGGGCGCCGCGGTGGGTGCCGATGGCATCGGTGTGGCCCTCGAGCGTGACCATGTTGGGCAGGGCGCGGATCGACTCGCCGACGAACTGCAGCGCCCGCCGGCCGAGGGCGGTGGGCTGTCCCGAGCCCGGGTCGAACATCGGGCGCCCCTGACGGTCGACGAGCTGGATGCGTACGCCGTCCTCGGTCGTCTCGACGGCCAGGTGCTCGCTCAGCTCGCCGAGCTTCTCCTCGGCCTCGCGCTTGAGGCCCTCGGCGAACTCGGCGGGCTTGAGCTCCTGGCCGCGCAGCTCGTAGGGGATGAGCTTCTCGCCGGCGAAGGTCTCGGGCGGCAGCTGCGGCGCGCCCTGCGTCTCGTGGGACAGGTCCTTGGCGTCCATGCCCGGGGCTTCCTTCGTCGTGCCGCCCTTCTCGACGAAGCTGACGCCCGGCTTGTCGAAGACGCTGTAGTGCGAGAAGTAGTCGGACAGGCCCTGCTTCTGCTCGTCGGAGGCCGACGCGAGCAGCCACATCAGCAGGAAGAACGCCATCATCGCGGTCACGAAGTCGGCGTAGGCGACCTTCCAGCTGCCGCCGTGGTGCGCGTGGCCGCCCTTCTTGACCTTCTTGATGATGACCGGGGCGGTCTCCTTCTTCTCGCTCACTTGCCCTTCTCGCGCAGGTGCTTCTCGAGCTCCATGAACGAGGGCCGGTCGTCACCGGGGATGACGCGGCGCCCGAACTCGACGGCGATCTGCGGCGAGGAGCCGTTCACGAAGGCGACGAGGACGACGCGCACGATCTGGAAGGGGATGGCCTTCTCGTTGACGCGGTGCTCGAGGTTCGTGGCCATGGGGCCGACGAAGCCGTAGCACATGAGCACGCCGAGGAAGGTGCCGACGAGCGCCGCGCCGATGCTCTTGCCGAGCACCTCGGGCGGCTCGTTGAGCATGCCCATGGTGAGCACCACGCCGAGCACGGCCGCCACGATGCCGAGGCCGGGCAGCGCGTCGCCGACCTTGTTGATCGACTGCGACGGGATGAGCTCGTGGTGGTGCTGCGTGTCCATCTCGAGCTCCATGAGGGAGTCGAGGCGGTGCGGCTCGATCGTCGTCGAGGCGACGACCTTGAGGTTGTCGCAGATGAACGCCAGCAGGTGGTGGTCGTGCGTCACGACCGGGAAGTTCTTGAAGAGGCTGCTCTTCTCGGGGTCTTCGATGTCCTGCTCGATGGCGACGAGGCCGTCTTTACGCACCTTCGAGAGCAGCTGGTAGAGGCAGGTCAGCACCTCCATGCACTGCGCCTTGCCCAGCTCGTGGCTCTTGAAGAGCTCCTTCACCGCCGCGAGGATGTTGAAGAGCACCTTCTTCGGCGAGGCGATGATCAGCGAGCCGACGGCGGCGCCGCCGATGATCACGAGCTCCGAGGGCTGCCAGAGCACGCTCAGGTTGCCGCCGTGAGCGGCGTAGGCGCCGAACACGCAGACCAGCACGACGATGGCACCGACGATCACGAGCATGGGGCGAGATTAACCGAGAGACGGCTCCGCGCACCATTTCCCAAGCGCTACCGGAACTTATCGTGCGCGTACGCCTCGAGCGCGTGGAGCAGGTTCGCGAGGTCGCCGGGGCGTGCGGCCGAGAGCAGGTTGCCGTCGATCTTCACCATCTCGGCATCGCTGGCGACGCGGCCGTCCACCGAGACACCGGCGGCGGCGAGGACCTTCGCGCCGGCCGCGGTCGTCGCGAGGTGCCGCTCGGCGGCGAACCGGCGGGCGAGGTCGGCGGCGGCGCCGGTCGAGGGCGCGCCGCCGGGCACGAACAGCACGTCGAAGCGCTCGGGCTCGGCCTCGGCCAGCGCCACGTCGACCGGCACCGGGCGGCCGCTCGACGCGCGCACGGGCTCGGTCGTGGGCGCGGCGACGGTGGCGCGCCAGCCCTGGGCGGTCAGGCCGTACAGCACCGTGTACAGCTCGAGGTCGTCGACGCCCTCGCCGGCGAGCACCAGCACGCGGTACGGGCCGTAGCCGGGCACGCCGCGCACCGCCAGCGACGTCGGATCGACGATCGGCTGGGGCGCGGTCGCGACGACCGGCGGCGGCGCCGAGGCGCACGCCGACAGAAAGAGAAGCGGGATCAGCGACTTGCGCAAGGTCCGACCTCCAGGTGCTCGCGGATGTGCGCCGCGATCGCCTCGGTGTCGATGCCCGAGGCCTGCATCTGGTCGAGGCCGGCGGCGATGGCGTCGTCGGCCTCGCGGTCGCGCTTCGCCACGCGCGCGGAGAGCGCCTCGTAGGCGCCGAGCAGCTCGGCCTGGGCGTTGGCGTCGATGGGGCCGCCGTCGCCGAGCGTGACGAGGAACGCCACGGCGAGGCCCTGGCTGAGCTCGCGCTCGGCCGTCTCGATGGCGGCGTCGTACTCGGGGCTCTGCCCCGCCTCGATGCGGACGCGCTGCAGGGCGTCGGGCAGTCCGTGCGCCTCGAGGGCCGCGGCGAAGTCGTCGCGGGCGCCGGCGAGCGCGGCGCGCGCGGCCCCGAGGTGGTCCGTGCCGCAGGCTTCGTCGGCGGCGGCGACGACGCGGCCGAGGCCGCGCGGCGCCCCGTCGTCGTCCCACAGGCTGGCGACGGCGCGGTCGAAGCCGTCGGCGGAGCGCTCGGCGAGGCCCTCCCATGCGAACAGCAGCAGCGCCTCGTCGAGGGCGCGGACGGCGCGCAGCGCGTACCACCGGGCGCTGCCGCGCTGGCCGTCCGGCGTCTCGCTGCCGCCGGCGAGCGTCAGGTCGCGCAGCACGGCGGCGGTGATGTTCTTCCCGGCCTCGTCGCTGTGGCGGGCGGTCGGGCGGCGGTCGCGGAGCGTCGCGACGGCCGCGACCAGGCCGTCGGACTCGAAGTAGACGCTCGAGAGGATCTGCGGCGCCGTCGGCGTCGTGGCCTCGCTGCCGGCGTACGCGCCGGGGTCGCCCACCTCCGCTGCGCCGAACGGGTCGGCCCCCGTCAACGTCGTCAGCGCCTCGTAGGTCGCGGCGTGCCGCGCGGTGGCCGGCGCCGCCTCGCCGAAGCGCAGGCCGCCGCCGCCGCCGGCGCCGCCGCCGCCCCCGCCGTCGCTTCCGCCCCCGCCGCCGCACCCCGCCAGCACCAGCGCCCAGGCCCATCGCCGCATCGCCGCCTCCGTTCGCGGCGGCAGCATCTCACACGCGCGGCGCCCGAGGCACGCCCGATGCACGGTCGGGGGCCGAGGAGGTGCGTCATGGAAAGCAAGGCTCACGTCGGCAAGAAGCCGCTGCACCCCATGTTGGTGGTGATCCCCGCCGGCTCGTTCATCGGGGCGCTCCTGTTCGACGTCGTCTACCTGAGCGGCGGGAGCCGGGCGTGGTGGGATGCCACGGGGCCGACGCTCCTCGTCGGCATCGCCGGCGCGCTCATCGCGGCGGTCCCCGGGCTCATGGACCTGGTGAAGGTCGTGCCGCGGAAGGGCGCGACGCACGTCGGCGTCTCGCACATGGTGCTGAACCTGATCGTCGTCGCGCTGATGGTCTGGAACGCCTCGTGGCGCTGGTCGCTCGGCGCGCCGCCCGATCCCGGGCAGGCGTACCTCGGCTTCTGGTTGTCGCTGCTGTCGGCCGCGATCCTGATGGTGTCGGGCTACCTCGGCTATCGCATGGTCCACCACTACCGTGTGGGCGTGCCGGAGGCCGGCGAGCGCGTGGGCGAGCACCCGTTCACCTCGCCGGAGCCGCCGAAGATCGGGCGGTGACTTTGCGCCGCTGATGCGCGAATCTCCGCGACATGCAGGGATTCGCACGTATCGCCGCCGCCGTGCCGCGCTGCCGCGTCGGCGACGTCGCCGCCAACCGCGACCACGTGCTCGCGCTGTGGCGCGAGGCCGACGCGCAGGGCGTCGCGGTCGTCGTCTTCCCGGAGCTGGCGCTCACCGGCTACACGGCGCGAGACCTCTTCTTCGACCGGCATCTGCAGGACGCCGCCTCGGCGGCGCTGACGTCGCTCGCGTCGGCCTCCGCGGCGCTGGCGCCGCTGGCGCTCGTCGGCCTGCCGCTGCGCGTCGGCGGCGCGCTCTACAACGTCGCCGCCGCCGTCCAGGGCGGGCGCGTCCTCGGGTTCGTGCCCAAGGCGTACCTGCCGAGCTACCGCGAGTTCGAGGAGACGCGCTGGTTCCGCCCCGGCCTCGAGGTGCCCGCCGGCGCCACCGCGCGGATCGGCGAAGCCGACGTCCCGTTCGGCACCGACCTGCTCTTCACGACCGGCGGCGACCTCGTGCTCGGCGTCGAGATCTGCGAGGACCTGTGGGTCCCGGCGCCGCCGAGCGCGGGCCTCACCGCCGCCGGCGCCACCGTCGTCGCCAACCTCTCGGCCTCCAACTTCGTGGTCGGCAAGGCCGAGGAGCGCCGCCTGCTCGCGCGCTCCGCCTCGAGCCGCGGCAAGTGCGCCTACCTCTATGTCGCCGCGGGCCCCGGCGAGTCCTCGACGGACCTCGCCTTCGACGCCGACGCCTTCGTCTGCGAGAACGGCGCGGTCCTCGCCGAGTCGACGCGCTTCCTCCGGGACGACCAGCTGGTCGTCGCCGACGTCGACGTGGAGTGGATGCAGCGCGAGCGGCAGCAGACCAACACGTTCGGGGACTTCGCGCGCGCGCACCGCCGCGACCTCCGCCGCGTCCCCTTCCGCGCGGGGGCGCCGGCGGGCGCGCTCCGCCGCGCCGTGTCGCCGCATCCGTTCCTCCCCGCCGACGCCGCCACGCTCGCGCGCCGCTGCTGGGAGGTGTTCGAGATCCAGAGCAACGCGCTCGCGACGCGCATGCAGGCCATCGGCGCGCCGCGCCTCGTCCTCGGCCTCTCCGGCGGCATCGACTCGACGCACGCCGCGCTCGTCGCCGTCGCCGCGCTCGAGCTCTGCGGCCGTCCGCCCGCGCACCTGACCTGCGTGACCATGCCCGGCCTCGGCACGACCGCCGGCACGCGCGACAACGCCGTCCGCCTGGCCGGGGCGCTCGGGGCCGAGCTGCGCACCGTGGACATCTCCGAGGCGGCGCGCCTCGTGCTCGACGCCCTCGGCCACCCCGCCGCGGCGCCCACGGTCGAGGCCCTCGTCGAGAGGCTGCGCGCCGAGCCGGGCCTCGGCGACGTCGCCGTCGAGAACGCCCAGGCGCGCCTGCGCACCCTGCTGCTGATGACGCTCGCCAACCAGATCGACGGCCTCGTCGCCGGCACCGGCGACCTGTCCGAGAAAGCGCTGGGCTGGTCGACCTACGCCGGCGACCAGATCTCGATGTACGACGTGAACGCCGGCGTGCCGAAGACGCTGATCCAGTTCGTGATCCGGTGGGTGGCCCACGAGCGCGTCGAGCGCTGGGCGGCGGCGGACCCGCAGGCGCTGCGCGAGACGCTGTTCGCCATCCTCGACACGCCCATCTCGCCGGAGCTGCTGCCGGCGGACGCGTCGGGCCGCATCGCGCAGCTCACCGAGGCCACGATCGGGCCCTACGAGCTGCACGACTTCTTCCTGTGGCACTTCGTGCGGCAGGGGGCGCGGCCGCGGCGCCTCCTCGATCTCGCGAGCGTCGCCTTCGCCGGTCGCTACGAGCCGGCGGCGCTGCAGAAGTGGCTGCGCGTGTTCCTGCGGCGCTTCTTCCACCACCAGTTCAAGCGGTCGTGCACCGCGGACGCGCCGAAGGTGCTGCCGGTGGCGCTCAGCCCGCGCGGGGACTGGCGGATGCCTTCGGATGCCTCGGTCGCCGGGTGGCTGGCGGAGGTCGACGCCTGGACGCCGCCCCGCTGACAGCGGCGGGCGTCCAAGTTGGCGACGCCTCGCTCGTCCGGCGAGGCGATGGCCCCTTCGGGGCGAGCCCACGAACGCCCGCCGCTGTGAGCGCCCGCGTCAGCGCGCCCCGGTGACCACGCGGGCCTGCCCGCCCTCGATCACCAGCACCTGGATGGGCCCGCCGTAGTGCGCGGACATGCCCACGTCGATGCGCCACACCGTCTCGGCGCAGATGGCGTTCGCCCCGCCGCGCTGCACCGTGTGCGCCACGACCATGCGCCGCAGCCCGAGCGCGTCGAGCACCTGCCTCGCCGCCGCGCAGGCCGCCGGGCTCTCCCCCTGGCCGTAGAGGCGCGTCCACAAGAGGCTGTCGCTGTCGGTGAGCACGCGCGGGACCACCTCGGTCACCCCGCGCATCCAGTCGCGCGCCTCGCCGTCGAGCGCCTCGAGCCCGGCCTCGACGTGCTCCGGCCGGACGCCCGCGTGCACGAACACGGTGTCGCCGACGATGGCGTACACCGGCCGCTGCGCGAGGCGCCGCGCCTCGGGGCCGCCGGGCGTGAACGCGGCGCGGCGTCCCTCGACGCCCCCCCAGGCGGCGGCGCCGCCGGCGGTGATGTAGCGAAAGTCCCCGGCGACGTTCATCAGCTCGTGGTTGCCGTTGAGCACCAGCACCGCCCCGCCCGCGGCCTCGGCCTGCGGGCGCAGGGCGTCGAGCAGGTCGAGGATGGCCCGCTCGTCGTCGCCGCGGTCGAGCTGGTCGCCGTTCTGGACGAGCACGGTCTGGCCGCCCGTCCAGCGGTCGCCCTCGTCGATGACCTCGGCGACGCGCAGCGCGGCCCGCGTGGCGGCGAGGTCGCCGTGCAGATCGCCCACGGCGACGACGCGCGCCGCGCCCGGGTGCTTGTGGACGGCGACGTCACGCGCCGCCGCCGGCGCGGACGCGGCGGTCGGGGGCGCGGACGGCGCCGCGGGCAAGGCGGGCGCAGACGGCGCCGCGGGTCCGGCGGGCGCGGACTCGGCGCAGGCCGAGAGCAGCAGCGAGAGCATGAACGGAGAGAGGCGCATGGGGCGACATCGTCCACGCCCCCGGCCGCCAGCGCAACGCCGCGCGCGACCCACGGTCGGCGTTGCGCTGGCACGTGCCTTGCGGATGCCACCGGAGGCGACACCACCGCTCGACGGAGACCAGACATGGCACACGCACGCTCGTTCAACTGGTCGGCCGCCCTGGCCGGCCTCGCCGTCGGCCTCATCGGCAGCCGCCTGCTGCCGCCACTGCTGGCGCAGCTCGTCGGGACCGCCCGGTCCGGCGTGGATCCCTTCGCGCGCCTGATCGACGAGCACCGCAAGATCAGCGGGCTGCTCGACGAGATGGAGAGCGTGGTCGGCGAAGGCGCCGCCGTGAAGCGCGGGCGCCTCTTCATGCGCCTCAAGCGCACCCTCGCCAAGCACTCGATGGCCGAAGAGGACGTGGTCTATCCCATCCTCTTCTCGCAGGTGCACGACGAGCGCGGCAGCAAGCACCTCTACGACGAGCACGCCGACATCAAGATCCACCTCTACGAGATCGAGCAGTGCCTGATGCGCGGCGAGGACTGGACGCCCCACGTCCGCGCGCTGCGCACGGTGATCGAGGACCACGTGCGCGAGGAGGAGCAGGAGGGCTTCCCGAAGCTCCGCCAGGCGCTCGACGAGAAGCGCTCGAAGAAGGTGGCCGGCTTCATCGGCCGCGAAGAGGCGATGGTCCTGTAGCCTTCCCGATCCGGCGCCCGCGGCTACCAGCGGACGGTGAGGTCGCCTTCGACGCCGGCGCGATGGAGGCGCAGCCGGACGTCGCGGGCCGTCCGTACCTTCTCGAACGCCGCGAGCGCCGCGTCCGGCGACGTCATCTCGATCCCGTCGATGGCCCGCAAGAGGTCGCCGTTGCAGAGGCCGGCGCGCGCCAGGAGCGAGTCCCGGCGGATGCCGAAGAGCCGGAAGCCCAGCACCTTGCCCGCCTCGACGTAGGGGATGAGGCGGCACTGGCGCGCGAGCTGCGCGCCATCGCCGAGCGCGGCCTCCATCTCGGCCGCGGGGAGCGTGCGCTCGTCCGGCAGGGCCGGGCACCCGGAGGGCGCGGTCATGGGGGCGGGAGCAGGGGCGGGGGCAGGGGCGGGGGCGGTCGCGGGGGCGGGAGCAGGGGCCGAGGCGGGCGGCGGCGCGGCGTCCTTCGCCTCGGCCGTCGCGGCGCCCAGGACCAGCAGCGCGAGTGTTCTCCACATGGCGGCGAGCATACTTCGGATCGAGGGGGACTGCTGGTAGAAGACGCCGCATGCAGACGCCCCTCCGCGCCGTCCTCTTCGACCTCGACGGCACGCTCGTCGACAACATGGCCTGGCACGTCGAGGCCTGGATCGAGGCCGCGGCCGCCCTCGGCCACGCGATCACCGCCGCGCGGGTGATGCGCGACTTCGCCGGCCGCCGCAACGAGGAGATCTTCCCGATGTTGCTCGGCCGGCCGGTGCCGCCGGACGAGCTCGCGCGCCTCGCCGAGGAGAAGGAGGCGCGCTACCGCGCCGTCTACGCGCCGCACCTGCGCCCGGCGTCCGGCGCGGCGGCGCTGCTCGACGAGCTCGCCTCGGCGGGCGTGGTCTGCGGCATCGCGAGCGCCGCGCCCCGCGACAACCGCGAGCTCGTGCTGCGCGGCCTCGGCTGGGCGGAGCGCTTCGCCGCCGTCGTCGGCGCCGAGCAGGTGCGGCGCGGCAAGCCGGCGCCCGACCTCTTCCTCGCCGGCGCGGCGGCGCTCGGCGTCGACCCCGCCGCGGTGCTCGTCTTCGAGGACGCGGCCCTCGGCGTCGAGGCGGCGCGCGCCGCCGGCATGACCGTCTGCGGCCTCACGACGGGCGAGCCCGCCGACGTCCTGCTGCGCGCCGGCGCGATCGCCGTCGCGCCCGACTTCGTCTCGCTGCCGTCGAGCGTCACGGCGCTGTGGCGCGCGCCGTCCGAAAAGTAGCCATCACGCGCACCGGATGCGTCTCGTGCGTTCCGACGCCGATCGACTCCCGGAGTCGGTCGCGTGTCGTGCCGAGTGGCGGTGATCGACTGCGGCAGTCGATCGCGTGTCGTGCAGAGCGCGGTGATCGACTGCGGCAGTCGATCGCGTGTCGTGCATTGCGGTGGCGATCGACTCCGGGCGTCGGTCGCGTTTCGTGAAGACGGGCGTCGATCGACTCCGGGCGTCGGTCGCGTGTCGTGCCGAGCGACGATGAGCGACTCCGGGCGTCGGTCGCGTGGTGCGACCGGGCGACGATCGACTCCGGGCGTCGAGCACGCCTCGCCGACCTCCGGCCGGGACCGGGCGCGGCCTCACTGCGGACGGACGGACCGGCGCGCGCGCCACAGCAGGAATGCTGCGGCGAGCACGAAGAGCACGGTGGCCGCGATCGAGGCCGCCACGCGCATCCGCCCGCAGTCGCCGCCGCGGGCGCCGAGCCACCAGCCGGGGTGGACGAGCAGCGCGACGATGAGACGTCGCGTCGACGGCGGGCGGCGCGCGGCGAAGTGCGTCGCGGCGACGAGGAGCGCGGTGCCGGCCAGCAGCGCCCAGCCGATGCGGTCCGCGCGCGCGATCGCCGCGGGGGCGCCGGGGCCGGAGCAGGCGAGGGCGGCGGCGGGCCAGGCGGCGACGAGCGACGGCGCGAGGCGCGTCGCGAGGGCGCGTGGGGACATGCGCGCATCCTACGTCGCGGGCGGCCCCGGAAACGATGTCCGGCGCATGCGCGCGGGCCCGGCCGTGGGCGAGACGCGATACGAGCCGCCGTGCGTGCGCGCGAGCCCGTCCACGAGACGCGGCGGTCGCAGTGACCTCGACGTCTCACTCCCGCGCCGTAACTGCGGTCGCGACGTCCCGGAAGCGCGGCGCCGAGGCCCGCCGGCTCGCGCGGTACGCCTCTTGCGTTGCACGCCCGCACGATCGTCCTCGGGGGGACCACCGTGCCGCACTTCCGCTCGCTGTTGGCCGCTTCGTTCTGCGTCGCCTTCGCCGTCGGCTGCGCCGAGATGGCCGAGGAGCCGTTCGAGGGCCACGACACGCCCGAGGACTTCGAGGTCGTCGAGAAGACGGCGTTCGACCGCGAGCGGGTGATGGAGGACGCGCTGCTCGTGGCGTCCGACGCGGTCACCGCCAGCGACGTGCAGCGCTTCCTCGAGCGCACGCCCTACGGCACGACGTCGTTCCTGGCGCGCGAGCGCGTCGGCTCGCGCTCGGCGGCCGAGGCCATCGTCGCCGGCGCCCGCGCCGAGGGCATCAACCCGATCGTGATGCTCGCGCGCATGCAGGTCGAGCGCAGCCTCATCGCCAAGACGTCGCGCCCGTCGGCCAAGTCGGTCGACTACGCGTTCGGTTGCGGCTGCCCCGACGGACGCGCCTGCAACGCGGCGTATCGCGGCCTCGACAAGCAGATCGCCTGCGCGGCGCGCACGCTGCGCAACCACTACGACGGCTCGATCGACGGCTCGAGCCCGTGGGCGAAGGGCCGCGCGAAGCGGACGCTCGACGGCTACACCGTGACGCCGCGCACGCACGCCACCGCGTCGCTCTACAGCTACACGCCGTGGGTGCTGCCGGGCCGCGGCGGCAACTGGCTCGCGTGGAACGTCACGCGCAAGTTCGTGAACCACTTCGAGGCGCAGGGCATCGACGCCGACGGCGCCCGGGACGTCGCCGATCCGGCCCCGGGGGTCGACGATCCGGCGCCCGACATCGAGGTGCCCGCACCGCGCGATCCGTGGATCGGCGACGCGTGCCGCGACGACGCGGACTGCGTCTTCGGCGGCGGCCTCGCCGGCGCCTGCCAGCGCTTCGGCGACCACGGCATGTGCACCGCGAGCTGCGAAGGCTTCTGCCCCGACAAGGAAGGCCGCGGCGTCACGTTCTGCATCTCCGCCGAGTGGTTCGGCGAGGCCGACGGCGGCCTCTGCACGCGCAAGGCGGCGTCCGAGAACCGCTTCTGCGCCGGCATGCCCGGCACCGTGCGCGTCGCCGCCGACCGGCACCGCGGCGGCAGCACCGCGCGCTCCGCCGAAGCCGAGGTGTGCGTCCCCGCCGAGCTCTGATCCACGCCCAGCGCCCCGCGCTGGCGCTCGAAGGCGGCCGAGCCCGAGTCATCTGATCAGCCGAGCGCCGCCCACACCCGCTCGAGGCGCCCGGCGGCAGTCGCGCCGGGCGACTCGAGGACACGTCGGCATGCGGGCGTGAGTGACCGCGTTCAGCCGAGCGCCGCCCACGCCCGCTCGAGGCGCGCGGCCCGCGCGCTCCCGGCGACGCCGAGCAGCGGGCGGTCGCGTGCCCAGCGCGCGCGGAAGTCGGCGTCGGCGCTCGAGAGGTCGACCCCGGCGAGCAGCGCCGCGACCTCGTCGAGCAGGCCGGCGAGCGCGACGTGGGTCGCGGCGTCGTCCGGCGCGAGGGCGGCGACGGCGCGGGTCGTCACCACGGCGGCGAGCAGGCGGGCGCGCAGCGGTCGCGGCCAGCCGAAGCGCGCGGCGGCGCTCGAGAGGAAGCCGAGCAGCGCGCCGTGCACGTGGACGTCCTCCACCGTGCGGAAAGGCTTCACCCAGCGCGTCCAGCCGTCGCCGGGCAGGCGGTCCGCGGCCTCGACGCGCACCGCGTCGAACACGATCTCGGCGTGGGGCACCTCGGGCACGAACGGGAGGGCGGGCAGGGGACGCACCGCGACGCCGGGCCGGTCGCGCGCGACGCGGACGAGCGCTAGTCCCTCCTCGGCGCGGGCGAGCGCCAGGATCACGGCGCCGGCCGCCGTCACCCAGCGCTTGTGGCCGGTCATGCGCCAGCCGTCGCCGTCGGCCACGAGCCGGGCCTGCACGTGCCGCGGGCGCGGCGGCCCCTCCTCGGTGACCGCGAGCGACGCGGAGACCCCACGCAGGTCCGGGACGAGCGCGTGCAGCGCGGCGGCATAGCCGGCGGCGAACGCGAAGCCGAGGCGATCCGCGGCGGCGCCGCCGAGCAGGGCGCGGTCGATCGGGCGCTCCACGGCGGCGGTGTCGCGCACGTGCGCCCGCCAGAAGTCGTCGAGCGCGCCGGCGGCGGGCGGGGCGCCGGCCAGCAGGTGTCTCAGGATCTCGTCGTCGCGCATGGTGCGAGCATATCCTCTGCGGACTCTCGGGGTGAGTGTCGCGAAGGCGTGGTGGGGCCGGGCTCGGCGTCCGGCGTGGTGGAGGTGTCGATGAAGGCGAATCGCTGGATCGGATGTCTGGCTGCGGCCGCGCTCGTCGCCGGCTGCGAGTCGGAGTCGGCGACGGACGACGGCGGCGGCGCCGGAGGCGACGTCTCGGGCGCGGGAGGCGACGGTGGTGAGGGGGGCGGCGCGGGAGGGGACGGCGGTGGCGGTGGCGGCGGCGGCGGCGCGGGCGGTGGCGGTGTCGGCGGCGGCGATGGCGGCGCTGGCGGCGGCGCAGGCGGCGGCCAGGGCGGCGCGGGTGGTGCCGGTGGCGACGGCGGCGGCGGCGTCGGTGGTGACGGCGGCGGCGGCGTCGGCGGTGGCGCGGGCGGCGCCGGCGGCCAGGGCGGCGGCGCCGGCGGAAGCGGCGGTCAGGGCGGCGGCATCGGCGGCAGCGGTGGCCAGGGCGGCGGCGCCGGCGGGGCCGACGGCGGCGCCGGCGGGGCGGTCGACGACTGCCTCGCGTCCGCGTTCCTGGACGTGAGCGACAGCGAGGGCCCGGGCGCCGCGTACGGCCGGCCCTCGGTCTCGGCGCGCTGCGACGGCGACGCGCTCGTCGTCGAGAGCAACGGCCTGCCGCACTACCGCTTCGTCTCGGTCACCCCCAACCCGCTGGCGGCGCAGGACTACACCTGGCGCCTGCCGCGGCATCCGCAGCGCGCGGCGGAGACGTCGGACATCCCGCGGCTCGGCGGCGTGGGCGTGTCGGTCAACGGCATCCCGATCTACGGCCCCAACGAGGGCGACCGGCCGCACCCGTTCGGCGATCCGATCGCCAACGCGATCATGGACGCGTGCCTCGGGCACACCGCGCAGCGCGGGGACTACCACTACCACTCGCTGCTGCAGGCCTGCTTCTTCCCGGACGCGGACGAGGCGGCGCCGTCGCCCATCCTCGGCTTCGCCTTCGACGGCTTCCCGATCTTCGGGTCGATGGAGTGCGCCGACGCGGACTGCGCGCGCGTGCAGCGCATGGAGAGCGGCTGGGAGGCCACCGGCGTCGGCGCGCTCGACTGCGTCGACAGCGGCGACTGCGCGGACACGCACACCTGCGCGCTCGCCATCGTCGGCGGGGTGAAGCAGCGGGCCTGCGTCTCGAAGACGTACGCCTGGGACAACAACGCGTTCGTCGAGAAGGACGGCGCGCAGTACCTCGACGCGTGCAACGGCCACGTGGGCCCGGACGGCACGTACCACTACCACGTGACCGACACGTTCCCGTACGTGCTCGGCTGCTACCGCGGCACGCCGGTCGGCGAAGGCGGCGGCGCACCGGACGACATGATGCCGCCGGACGACATGATGCCGCCGGACGGCGGTCCGCCCGCGGAGGCGATCGCCGCCTGCGAGGGTCGCCGGGCCGGCGACATGTGCGAGTTCACCGGGCCGCGCGGCCGCATGGTGCGGGGCACGTGCCGGGACGACCGCGGCGAGCTGGCGTGCGCGCCGCAGCGCTGAACCGCCGCGCGGTCGCGTCGCCCGGCGCGCGGCGGGTCGCGGTCGCGTCGCCCGGCGCGCGACGCACGGTCGTCGCGCTCCTCGTCGTCGCGCTCCTGGCGGGGTGCGACGGTGGGCGCGACGCCGACGCCGCCTTCGCGGACGACGCGAGCGCCGGCGACGGCGCGGCGCTCGACGGGGGCGTCGCTGCCGACGACGACGCGGGCGCCGGGTCGGACGCGGGCGCCGACGCCGCGCCCGACACCGGCGCGGACGCCGGCGACGCGCCGCCGCCGGGCACGTTCGAGTACCGCCTCGCCTGGGACCTCGCCGGCGTCGCGCCCCACGCCGCCGGCGGCTGGACGGCGACCAACGACCTCGGCCACGTCGTCCACGTCGAGCGCGGCTGGATCAGCAGCCACGCCGCGCGCCTCGTCCTGTGCGAGCCTGCCGTCGAGACCGGCCTGCTGCGCCTCCTCGGCGTGGGCACGGCCTGGGCCGGCCACTCCGAGGACGTGCCCGAGCCGTCGGCCACGCCCGTCGGCCGCGTCGAGGACGTCGCGACCCCCGCGCCCGCCGTGCTCGGCGTCGTGCGCGTCACCGACCTGCACGGCCCCTACTGCCACGTTCACTACGTCGTCGCGCGCGCCCTCGAGGACGCCGTCGGGCTGCCGTCGGACGAGCGCATGGTCGACGTCAGTGTGCACCTCGAAGGCACCGTCACGCGGCCCGGCGAGGCGCCCGTCCCGTTCGCCGTCCGCACGTCGTACGCCACCGGCGCTTCGGACGCCCTGCGCGACGGCGACACGCGCCTCACCGTCGACCCCGAGCGCGAGACCGCCGTCGTCACGATCACGCGCGCGCCGGCCCGCTTCTTCGACGGCGTCGACCTCGCCGCCGACACCGAGCGCGAGCGCGTGGAGGGCGTGCTCTACGCCATCGCGCAGGCCACGACGTTCAGCGTCGCTTCGGCTCCAGCGAGCGACGCGCCGCCGCCGTGATCGACTGCTTCACGTCGAAGTAGCCGGCCCAGGCGTCGACCGCGAGGCGCCGGCGCGCCGCGTCGAGCGAGAAGCCGGCGGGATCGAGGCCGGCGACGACCTCGTCCCACGCGAGCGGCGTCGCGACCGGCGCGCCGGGGCGGGCGCGCGTCGACCAGGGCGCGATGGCGGTCGCGCCGCGGCCGTTGCGCAGGTGGTCGACGAAGATGCGCCCGGTGCGGCGCGCCTTCGCGAGCGCGGCGGTGAAGCGGTCCGGCTCGTCGTGCGCGAGGCGCTCGGCGAACGCCTTGGTGAAGGCGCGGACGTCGTCCCACTCCAGCCGCGGCTGCAGCGGCACGACGACGTGCAGGCCCTTTCCGCCGGTGGCGAGCGCGAAGCTCTGCAGCCCGAGGTCCGCGAGGCGGTCGCGCACGTGCAGCGCCGCCTCGACGACCGCGTCGGTGCCGACGGTCGGATCGGGGTCGAGGTCGAAGACGACGCGGTGCGGCTTCTCGATCTTCGCGCAGCGCGACCCCCAGACGTGGACCTCGAGCACGCCCATCTGCACGAGCGCGACCAGGCCGCGCGCGTCGTCCAACGCGATGTAACGACTCGACTTCTGGCCCGTGCCGGACCCGGCGGGGATGTCGATCGCGCGCAGCGCCGCGTGCAGGTGCTCGCGCGCGTGCTTCTGGAAGAAGCACTCCGCGCCCTGCCCGTCCGGACAGCGGACGAGCGTCAGCGGGCGGTCCGCGACGTGCGGCAGCATCGCCTCGCCGACCGCGACGTAGTGCTCGGCGAGCCGCTGCTTGGTGATGCCCTGGCCGGCCCAGAGCACCTTGTCCGGGCTGCTCAGCGAGACGCCGCCGACCTCGACGCGGCCCCGGCCGCGCGCGGGCCGCGCCGGCGCCGCGTCGCGGGCGTTCCGGGCCGGTGCAGCGTCGCGGGCGTTCCGGGCCGGCGCCGTGTCCGCGGCGCGGCCCGCCGTGCGGGCAGCCCGCGCCGACGACGGCGCCTCGTCCGCGGCGCTGTCCTTCGCGCGGGCGGTTTGCGCGGCGGGCGCTTCGACCGCGGCGCGGCCTTTCGTGCGAGCGGACCGCGCGGCCGGCGCCTCGTCCTCGACGCGGGCCGGCCGCTCGCGGACGACCTCGTCCGGCGCCTTGTCCTCGCGCAGCCCCTGAAACGACGGGTGGCGCAGCAGGCCGTCCGGCGTCCACTCGGTGAAGGCGACCTCGGCGACGAGGCGCGGCGCGATCCAGCGCGCGCCGCGCGCCCTCGGCGGCGCGGCGAACGGCGCCGCCGCCGTCTCGAGCTTCCGCATCCGCGCGTGGAGCGTCTTCAGCGTCCGCTCGTCGAACCCGGTGCCGACCTTGCCCACGTAGCGCAGGGCGTCGCCCTCGCGGACGCCGAGCAGCAGCGCCCCGAACGCGGTGCGGCCGCCCTTCGGCGGGGTGTAGCCGCCGATCACGAACTCCTGGCGCTCGATGCACTTGACCTTGAGCCAGGTCCGACTGCGGCCGGGACGGTAGCGACCGTCGCGCCGCTTCGAGACCACGCCCTCGAGGCCGAGGCGACACGCTTCGGCGAAGAAGAGGGGACCGGCGCCGGCGACGTGCTCCGTGTAGCGCAGGCGCCCGTCGTCCGGCAGCAGCTCGCGGAGGGCGTCCTTGCGCGCCTCGAGCGGGACGTCGCGCAGGTCCTCGCCGTCGAGGAAGAGCAGGTCGAAGGCCTGGAACACGAGCGGCGCCCGTTCGCCCTCCGCCAGCGCGTTCTGCAGGGCGTTGAAGCGGGTGCGGCCGTCGGGCTCGAACACGACCACCTCGCCGTCGAGGACGGCCTCGCGCACCGGCAGCCCGCGCGCGTCGGGCACGAGCGCGGCGAGCTTCGTCGTCCAGTCGTGGCCGTTGCGCGTGACGAAGCGCGGCGCGCCGTCGCGGACGTGCAGCAGCACGCGGTACCCGTCGAACTTGATCTCGTGCAGCCACCCGTCGCCGTCCGGCGCGGCGTCGACGAGCGTGGCGAGCTGCGGCTCGAGCCTCGGCGCCTTCGCCGGCCGGGCGCCCGGCAGGTCCGTCGCGGGCGCGGGGCGGTCCGCGGAGCGGCGGGCTTCGCGGCGCGCGAGGACGGAGCCGCGCTCGCGCTCCACGACGAGGTCGCCGCTCCCCGCTCTCGGCGTTGCTTCCGCAACGCCGAGAGCGTCGCGGTTCGCGAGCGAACCACGTGCTTCAGCCTCCTCGTCGGCCGCCTTCACGAGCAGCCATCCCTTGTCCTGACTCCGCAGCCGGATGAGATGCCAGGACCCGTGCAGGCGCTCGCCCTCGAGCCGGAACCTCAGGTGGCCCTTGCGATAGCCCGCGGCCGGATCGCCCTCGGGCACCCAGCGCCCGCGGTCCCACACCACGACCTCACCGGCGCCGTACTCGCCATGAGGGATGGTGCCCTCGAACTCGGCGTACTCGAGCGGGTGGTCCTCGGTGTGGACGGCGAGGCGCTTCACCTCGGGATCGAGGCTCGGCCCCTTGGGGATGGCCCAGCTCTTCAGGACGCCATCCATTTCGAGCCGGAAGTCGTAGTGCAGGCGCGACGCGGCGTGGCGCTGCACGACGAACCGATCGCCCGGCCGGATGTCTTCACTCCCGGGCGGCTCGTGCGTCCGCCCGAAGTCACGCATCTCCCGATACTTCTCGAGTCCCATGTCACGCGCTCTTCTTGCGGCTCTTGCGCTGCGTCTCGCGCTGCGCCTCCGCCGCCTCGGGGGTCGCCTTCGCCTGTCCCTTCTTCGGCGTCGCCGCCGCCTTCTTCGTGCGCGCCGTGGGCTTCGGCGCCTGCTTCGCCTGTGCCTCGACGCTGCGCTTCAGCAGCGACATCAGATCGACCACCTTGCCTTCGCGCGCCGGCTCGGCGACGGCGGCGGGCGTGGCATCCTCGCCCGCGCTCACGCGCTGCTCGATGAGACGCAACAGATCCTCGCGATACTCGTCGCGATACTTCGCCGGCTCCCACGGATTCGACATGCCTTCGACCAGCCGCGCGGCGAGCTCCATCTCGCGCGCGCCCACGCCGGCGTCGTCCTCGGGCAGGTCGAGGTCGTCGGGCTTGCGCAGCTCGTGCGCGTACCGCAGCAGGATCACGACGATCGCGCGCCCCTGCGGCATCACCGCCGCCAGCGACTGCCGGTTGCGAAGCACCACGCGCGCGACGCCGACCTTGCCCATGCTCGCGAGCACGTCGCGCAGCAGCGCATACGGCTTCGCGCTCTTCCGGTTGAGCGGGCCGAGGAAGTACGGCTTCTCGAAGTACGTCGGGTCGATCGCGTCGGCGTCGACGAAGTCGAGGATCTCGACCGTCTGCGTCGCCTCGACGTTGGCGGCCTTGAAGTCGTCGTCGGAGAGCACGACCCAGCGCCCCGGCTCGTGCTCGTAGCCCTTCACGATGTCCGCCCACTCGACGCTCTCGCCGGTCTCCTTGTTGATGCGCTGGTAGCCGATGGGCGCCATGTCGCGCCGGTCGAGCATGTGGAACGACAGCTCGTCGCGCTTCTCGGCGGGGAAGAGGCCGACGGGGATGTGCACCAGTCCGAAGCTGATGCTGCCTTTCCAGATTGCGCGGGGCATGGAGTCCTCCCTCGTCCCGGATCGATGCTCGGGGGCGCCACGAGGGTCGCGGCCTCGAGGTGCGGTTCTCCGGACCGCGTCCCCCGCGGTCGGCGGCGACGCGGCTTGACAGCGGCGGGCGTCTTCCCCCTGATGGGGCGTCTTCAGAGGTCATGTCAGGGGGGGTCGTCGATGACTCGGATGTGGTTTGCGAGCGTCTTTTGCCTGTGGTCGGTGACCGCGGGGGCCCAGGAGGTCTGCCCGGCCGGCACGTACGGCTCGCCGCCCGATTGCCCGCCGTGCCCCGCCGGCAGCTACTGCCCGGACGGCGGCGAGTTTCCCCTCCCGTGCCGGGGGGGGACGTACTGCCCGGAGGGGAGCATCGCGCCGATCGCGTGCCCCGCAGGAAGGTACTGCCCGGAAGGGTCGCCGGAGCCGCGCATGTGTCCCTCGGGGTCCTTCTGTCCCGCGGGCTCGTCGACGCTCCATGACTGCGACGAGGGCGACTACTGCCCCGCGGGCAGCGTGGAGCGGGCGCCTTGCCCGGCCGGGTTCTACTGCCCGCTCGCCAGCGAGATGGTGCCCTGCTCGCCGGGCTGGTACTGCCCGGAAGGCGCCCACTTTCAGCGCCAGTGCCCGCCGGGGTCGTACTGCCCGGACGCGAGCATCGCGCCGATCGCGTGCCCCGCAGGCAGGTACTGCCCGGAGGGGTCGCCGGAGCCGCGCATGTGTCCCTCGGGGTCCTTCTGTCCCGCAGGCTCGTCGACGTTCCATGTCTGCGACGAGGGCGACTACTGCCCCGCGGGCAGCGCGGAGCGCGGCCAGTGCCCCGCCGGCTCCTACTGCATCCTCGCCGACCTGATCGTGCCCTGCTCGGCGGGCTGGTATTGCCCGGCCGGCTCCGGCTCGCCGCGCACCTGCCCGGCCGGGTCCTACTGCCCGGCCGAGAGCAGCGCGCCGATCGCGTGCCCCGCGGGAAGTTACTGCCCGGATCGGTCGCCGGAGCCGCGCGTGTGTCCCGCCGGGAGCTTCTGCCCCGCGGGCTCGTCGACGTTCCATGACTGCGACGAGGGCGACTACTGCCCCGCGGGCAGCGCGGAGCGCGGCCAGTGCCCCGCCGGGTTCTACTGCCCGCTCGCCAGCGAGATGGTGCCCTGCTCGCCGGGCTGGTACTGCCCGGAAGGCGCCCACTTTCAGCGCCAGTGCCCGCCGGGGTTCTACTGCCCGGACGCGAGCATCGCGCCGATCGCGTGCCCCGCAGGCAGGTACTGCCCGGAGGGGTCGCCGGAGCCGCGCATGTGTCCCTCGGGGTCCTTCTGTCCCGCGGGCTCGTCGACGTTCCATGTCTGCGACGAGGGCGACTACTGCCCCGCGGGCAGCGCGGAGCGCGGCCAGTGCCCCGCCGGCTCCTACTGCATCCTCGCCGACCTGATCGTGCCGTGCCCAGAAGGCAGGTACTGCCCGGCCGGCTCCGGCTCGCCGCGCATGTGCCCGGCGGGGTCGTACTGCCCGGCGGGGAGCAGCGCGCCGATCCAGTGCCCGGCCGGCACCTTCTGTGACGAAGGATACCCGGTGACGACGCCGTGTCCGGCGGGGTCCTACTGTCCCGCGGGCACGACGCATCCGGTGACGTGCCACGAGGGCGACTACTGTCCGACGGGGAGCGCCAGCCCGACGACCTGCCCCGAGGGCTTCTTCTGCCATCGGACGATGGAGATCGAGCCCTGCCCGGCGCGCGCGTTCTGTCCGCGCGGCTCGCCCGATCCCATCTGGTGTCCGGCGGGGTTCTACTGCCCGGCGGGGAGCGTCGCGCCCGTCGCGTGCCTCGCCGGACAGTACTGCCCCGAGGCGGTCGCGGAAGGCATCCTCTGTCCGCCGGGCACCTGGTGCCCCGTGGGCAGCGAGAGCCCCGTGCTCTGTCCGGCGGGGTCGTACTGCCCGGCCGGCAGCGGCGAGCCGACCCCGTGCCCGGCGGGCGCCGTGTCTCCGCCCGGGGCGGCGGACTGCGTGGCCGACGCCGACGCCGACGGCGTCGAGGACGAGGCCGACAACTGCCGGACGGTGCCCAACCCCGGCCAGGAGGACGCCGACGGCGACGGCCGCGGCGACGCCTGCGTCTCGCCCGCCGCCGACGTCTCGGACACCGCGCACCTCGGCGCCGACGTCGTCGTCGAGGCCGGCGCCACCATCGGCGACGGCGCGTCCGTCGGCGACGGCGCGTTCATCGGCGAGCGGGCGTCGGTGGGACGCGACGCGCGCATCGACACGGAGGCCGTCGTCGGCGCCCGCGCGGAGGTCGGCCGCGCCGCCGCCGTCGGCGCCGAGGCGACCGTCGGCGTTCGCGCCAGCCTCGGACGGGACGCTCGCCTCGGCGACCACGCGGCGCTCGGCGACCGCAGCGAGCTGGGCGCCCGCGCGGTGGTCGGCGAAGGTTCCGACCTCGGCGACCGCGTCTCCGTCGGCAGCTCGGCGCGCATCGGCCGGCGCGTCGTCGTCGGCGACGGCGCGACCATCGGCGCCGGCACCGTCATCGGCGACGGCGCGACCATCGCCGCCGGCGCCCGCGTCCCCGCCAAGAAGACCGTGAAGGCGGAAGCCACCTTCCGCTGACGAGACCGGGGGCGGGCCGACCTGTCGGTCCGAACCGGGCGCCTTCCTCACGCCTCCATCCGGGCGCCTCTCCTTCACGCATTCGTGCGCCGCCGAGGCGCGGGCACACCGGCCGCGCACGCGGGCTCGCGATCCCGGAACGGGAGCTCGTCATCCCGGAACGAAAGCTCGCGATCGGCGAACGAAAGCTCGCGTGCGGCTGGGGCGTGGACGGCGCGAGGCCGAGCGTCATCGCGGCGGGCGTTCGAGCCGCGAAAAAAGGAACGTCATCGCCCTCCGGTAAATCACGGCCAGGAGGAAGCCATGAAGACTTTGACCGCCTGTGCCATCCTGCTCGCCGCCGGTCCCGCCGCCGCCCTCGACAACCGGGTCGACATCCCCGGCGACGGCGAGTACGAGATCGAGCCGATCAACCCCACCCAGGTCTGTCAGGACAGCGTCGATCGGAAGAACCTCGAGCTGCTCGCCGCCGGCATCGACATCGGCGCCCGGATCGGCACGGTGACGATGGTCGGCGGCGACTGGTGTTTCCAGGTATACGAGGGCGGGCGCATCTACAGCACCGCGCCCGCCGGCGGCTCGAATCCCGCCGCGGTCTACGGCGCCTTCCTGCCGGTCTACGCCGCCCAGGGCCATCACACCGGCGGCCTGGGACGCGCGCTGACGGACCCGACGCCGTCGTCCGCGCCCGGCGCGTTCACCCAGCGCTTCCTGCAGGGCACCATCGAGTCCCACCCGGTCTTCGGCACGCACGCGGTCGTCGGGGCCATCTCCGGCCTCTGGACCGCCAACGGCCGCGAAGCGCGCTTCGGCTACCCGCTGGACGATCCGGATCCGATGGCCGGCGGCGGTGGCACGTTCAGCATCTTCGAGAACGGCTTCGGCGCGCAGATCCCCGGCATGGGTGCCTGGATGGATTACACCGGCCAGACCAACGAGGGACAGATCACCGGCCGCGTCACGCTGTACCAGCACGCGGGCTTCGGTGGCATCAGCTCGGTCCGCGCGGTGTCGAGCCAGTCGCCGGTCGCGCTGGCGGCGCAGCTCGGTTCCGTGAACAACATCGCCAGCAGCGTCGTGCTGAGCGGCCTGCCGGCGCGCTCGTCCGTGTACCTGTTCGACGGCAGCCCCATGAGCGGCCGCAGCGTGCGCATCAGCGGCGCGGACGGCGCCAGCGTGCGCGTCTCGAACATCGGCACCTGGATGAACGACCGCACCTCGAGCGTGCTCGTCGCCAACCACGGCACGGCCTCGCTGCGCCTCGCGCCCGACGACCTGAGCGGGCTCGTGCAGGGCGCCCTGGACGCGATGGACACGAACGAACTGATGGACGCCGCCCTCGAAGGCCGCGACGCCAGCGGCTCGCTCTCGTGGACGACGGACGCGACCGTCGAGCTCGTCCCCGGCGAGCGCACCGTCCACATCTCGCGGCGCGCCTACATGGACGTCGACGCCGGCTGCGCCCTCGTCTTCAACTGCAACGCCGACGGCGAGGTGCAGTTCGACGTGTGGCTGCGGCCCACCGTCGCCGGCGTCACCGAGGTGCACGGCGCGTTCGTGCGCGGCCAGGCCACCTCGATCTCGTGCAGCGGCCGCGGCTGCGACGACCGCGCCGCCGCGCTCGCCGATCTGTTCTCCTACGATCTCATCCGCTCGATCGAAGACACGGTCGACGGAGCCATGAACGCCCGGAGCCGCGACCTCGCGCTGCTGTCGCTCGGGTGCGGCGGCGAGATCAGCGTCCGCCGCATCCACGTGTTGCCGCAGTTCGTCGAGGTCGTCCTCGCCGACACCGCCGCCGCCGGCGCCTGCGCCGCCGCCAACGCCGGGGCCTCGGTCAGCACCGACCGCCCCGCCGCGCGCGTCGAGAACAGCGACGGCACCGCCGTCGCGACCGGCGTGACCACCGTCGCCGATCGTCCCATCGTCCGCTTCCCCATTCGCGACGCAGTCTTCGCCCGCTGATGTGGGAGATACTGACGGTCAGCGACGCGAGAAGGGGAACGAGCGATGGATCGTGCGCGGTGCACGGCGCGAACCTCGAGACGGGCGTCGTCGACGACCGCTCCCTGGTGATCGTCGGCTCGGACCTGACGGTGTTCGACCTGCGGACGCGGCGCATCCGTCACTTTCCACCCGACGGGGAGCGCGAGCTCACCGACGTGACGGTCCAGGACGGCGAGGTCCGGGGCACGATGGGACCCGCCCTCTTCCGGCGCCGGTCGAGCTTCGCGCTGTCCCTGGCTTCGGACGAGGGCGGGTGGCGAGAAGGCCTCGGCGCCGCGCTGAAGGCCGGCCGGGCGCCCGACGAGTGGCGGCGGCGGTGAGAGGCTCGGCGGAAGTGTGTTGCCCGTAGGCGTCGCGGGGCTTCGCTCGCCGCCGTGAGTCCGCGGCTTCGCGGCCCCCAACCCCGGAGCCCGCCGCGCTGGTCGGGAGATGCCGCGCGCGACGCCGACGACACGCTCACCGCGAGGCTGCGCGCCATCGCCGCCTGCGACGAGCGCTCCTCGGCCGCCGCGTCCGCGTTGACGGCGCTGTTCCAGCTCGCCGGCGAGCACGAGCTGGCGGCGCGCGTCCGGCCGTTGGTGTCGCGGCCCGGGCAGACCGAGATCGACGAAGAGCCGGTCGCCCCGCCCGTCGGCTGAAGCCCGCCCTTGCGGTCGCGTGCCGCGCCCGCCGAATCGCGGCCGGGCATGGGGCGATCGAGGCTCGAAGGGCGACGCTGCGGCGGCAGGCGGCGGGGTTGAGCCTCGATCCGTCGACTCGCGCCGGCGAACGGGGGATTCGAGGCTCGAACCGGCGAGTCTGCGGCGGCGAACGCAGCGATCGAGGCTCGGCCGCGCGGCCGATTCCGCCGCCGGGCTACTGCGCCTCGACGACGTGGCAGCCGAGCCATCCGGCGCCGCGGTCGTGCCACGTCCTCACCCGCAGGTGCGCGACCTCGATGCGGGGGAGGAAGAGGATGCGTCGCCCGCGCGATACCATCGCGGTCGTGTACTCCCAGTCCTCGCCGAAGGACGACCGCATCGTCGACTCCACGTCGATCTGATCGAGCACGTCGCGTCGCATGAGCGCATAGAAGAGGCCGGCGCCGCGCGCGTACTGCACGTCGGCCGTGCTCGGCTTGAGCGGCGTGACCGCCGCGAGCCGCTCGTCCGTCGGACCGCGTCGCACGTACGTCTGCGCCGTCACCATCCCTGCTCTGGTGTCGGCCTCCGCCATCACCTGAAGGTAGCGTCGCAGCGTCCCGACCGGCGGTGCCTGGTCGTCGTCCCACCAGAGGACGTAGTCGAACGGCGCGCCCGTCTCACGCTCCTCCTGCCTCATGCGACGAATCGCTTCGTGGCGGCACGCCGGCATCGGCAGCCCGTCCACCACGAGCCATTCGACACGCGCGCCGGTCGCGGCGCGGGCGTCGTCCACGTCACGCAGCACCGCCGCCATCGCGCGCGCGAGGACGACGCCCCGCGTCGGGCACAGCAGCGCTACGCGGACGGGCGCTTCGGACCGTTGCATCGTCTCGTCTCCGTCGTGCTGACACCGCAGCGAAACACTCTTCGGAAAAGTCCTGGATCTGAAAAAAAACGTGTGCGTTCGATGGCGATCGATCCTCCCGAGACGGGCATGGGGCGCGTGGGCGGGAGGATCCAGCGCAGCGGGACGGCGTGATGGCGACACTGAGCGATCTCGGTCTTTCACTTCTTCAGCAGTCGAAAGCGTTCTACGTCAATCCCAACTTCAGCCTGCAGGGACCAGGCTTCGGGACTGGCAGCGGCACCAAGAAGCTCGCGATCGACGAGTTCATCGACATCCTCCCGTTCGAGTCCTATGACCGCAACCCCCTCGGTGGCATCACCGCCTCTCGTCCCTCCGTGACCGAGCCCGACCCCGCCTTTCTCCCCGGCGCGAACAACCCGACCTGGGGCGTGGCCGACTGGTTCCCGCCGAGCTCGGCGATTCCGACGATGCAGCTCCAGCTCGAGACGAGCGTCGACGGCACCTACGAGACGTTCTACATGCGGCGCATCGGCGCCGTCTTCGAGCTCGACCCGTACCAGATCAAGATCGTCTCGACGCGCGCCGCCGGCACGCCCGGACCCGACCCCATCCCGACGCTGATCGGTGTTGCCGCGCAGCGTAGCTGATGGAGCAGCGCGCAGGCTGGATGATGGAGAACACCCCAGCGGCCACGCACCTTGGCGATGGGCATCGCCGGCGCAACGGGGATCGCCGGGCACGACGATGGGCATCAGGACGGTGAGCGACTGGCTGCGTGGAGCCGGTGGGCATCGCCGAGGTGACGACGTCCCGACGGCCGGTGATGCCCGTCGTGTGGAGGCTCGGGGCGCGGCGTGGATCGGATGGGCCTCGGCCCTTGCGGCGGCCGCCGCGCAGCCGGCGCGAGGGGAATGGGTCAGAACGGCAGGGGCTCGGCGTCCGTGTCGTCGTCGGCAGGCTCGTGCGCCTCGTCGAGCACGCGCATCGACAGCTCGACGAGGTCGTCCTCGTGGAGGGCCCAGACGAGCGCGTGGAGCGCCTCGAGCAGGTCGAGCAGGCGCCAGGCCTCCTCGGGCCGCCACGCGCGCACCGCGGCGAGCAGCGCCTCGTGCTCGCGCCTCATCGCGGCTGGTCCCGTGCGAGGACGTCACTCATGATCGCGCGGTCGACGGTGCGCAGGCCGCGCTCGGCGGCGCGACGCAGGGCGACGGTCGCCAGGCGGTCGATGTCGCGCAGGCGGCCACCGCTCGCTTCGTGCAGCAGCGCCAGCGCGTCGGAGCCGAACAGGTCTCGGTCGGTGCCGGCGAGGCGCAGGCGGTAGTGCACGTACTCGGCGGTGTCGGCGGGCAGCGCGTCGCCGAG
>CAUJDF010000101.1 GCA_963169045.1 Myxococcota bacterium | reverse complement strand
CGGCCGGTCAGCGGCACATCCTGGTCCGCATGGCGACGATGCGTTCCGACAGCTCTTCCGCCTTCGTCGCGTCGTGCGCGCTCATGGCGCCAAGGAGGGCGCAGCTGTCGACGATGGCGCTGCACTCCATCCCTCGGACAGCGCGGCGGCTTGTCGCAGAATTCGTGCGCGTGGCGCGTGGCGCGTCACCGTCCAGGTTCACGTCCACGTACACGTCCAGGTCCACGCCTACGCCGGAATGCACCGTGGTCGTTCGTCTCCAGCGCAACTGACAGGCCGCCGCTCGACGACCGCAAGGTGCTCTCCGGGATCATCTGCGTCCTGCGCAGCGGCATCCCTTGGGAGATGCTGCCGCAGGAGATGGGCTCGGGCTCGGGAATGACGTGCTGGATTCGTCGTCGGTTCCGGCGCCGAGCGGCGGCGCCGCAACAGGGCGCACTGAGCCCGGAGGCGGGCACGCCGGCAAGCCGCGTCCCCCTGGCGGGACGCGCCGCGATCGCGGTATGCCGTCTCGCATCGCCCCACGCGCGAGACGTCCATGGCCACGCAGCGCCCGATCCACCTGTTCACGCTCGTCGGCGGTAAACGCGACGCCTGCGCGCCCGAGGACCGCGGGACGGCCTGGCGCCCGACGCTGGCGCTCGTCGAGCACTACCGGCCGACCCGCATCGAGCTGCTCACGGTCGCGAAGTTCGTGCGGCTGGCGCACGAGGTCGCCGAGGAGTTCCGCCAGCTCTCGCCCGGCGTCGTGGTGACGGTGCACCCCATGGATCCCGACCCGTTGTGGGACTTCGCCGACAACTACGTCGCGATCCTCGACATCGCGCGCCGCTGTCGCTTCGACGAGGACGAAGACCTGCTCGTCCACATCTCCAACGGCCCGTTCCCGGCGCAGTCGAGCCTCTTCCTGCTCACGCGGTCGCGCCACCTGCCTGGAAGGCTCGTCTATTCGTCCGACCGCCGTGTCCGCGACCCCTTCATGGAGGCCGACCTGCAGCTCGCCCGCTATGACGCCATCGCCGAGCGCTTCGCGGAGGAGGCGCGCGAGGGCGGGGCGTTCCTCAAGCAGGGCATCGTCACCCTGAACGCGACCTTCAACCGGATGATCGAGGAGGTCGAGAAGGTCGTCACCCGCTCGAAGGCGCCCCTCCTGCTGATCGGCCCCACCGGCTGCGGCAAGACCGCGCTCGCGCGTCGTATCTACGCGCTCCTGTTGATGCGCGGCGACGTGACGGGCCCGTTCATCGAGGTCAACTGCGCGACGCTGCGCGGCGACCAGGCGCTGACGAAGCTCTTCGGTTACGACCGGGGGGCGTTCACCGGCGCCGTCGAAGCGCGCCAGGGTGCGCTGCGCCGGGCCAACGGCGGCGTGCTCTTCCTCGACGAGATCGGCGAGCTCGGCCCCGAGGAGCAGGCGATGCTGCTCACGGCGCTCGACACGAAGAAGGTGCAACCGCTCGGCTCCGACCACGAGTTCGCGTGCGACTTCCGGCTCATCGCCGGCACGAACCGCGACCTCTACGCGGACAAGCGATTCCGCGAGGACCTGCTCGCGCGCATCGACCTGCTGATGTTCCGGATGCCCTCCCTGCGCGATCGCCTCGAGGACCTCGAGCCCAACATCGCGCACGAGCTCGAGCGGCTCACCAGGCTGTACGACTCGAAGATCACCTTCAGCCGCGAGGCCTACGCGCGCTTCCTCGACTTCGCCCGCGAGGCGGCGTGGCCGCACAACTTCCGCGACCTCTGCGGCAGCATCGAGCGCATGACCATCTTCTCGGGTGGGCGCATCACCGAAGCCGACGTGGAGCGAGAGGTCAGCGACATGCAGGGGCGCTGGCTGCTGGCGGAAGTGGCGAACGACGGCGGCACGGCGGAGGCGCCGGCGTGGCCGCCGTCGACGCCGCGGGTGGACGCCGCGCTCGGCGCGGCCGCCGCCGAGGTCGACCTGCCGGAGCGCGTGATGCTCGAGGCGGTGCTCGATGCGTGCGCGCGCTCGAAGAACGCGAGCGAGGCGGGACGGCTCCTCTATGCGCGGGCGCGCGCGCCGGAGTCCGGGCGAAACGCCGGGCAGCGCGTGAACTATCTGCTGAAGAAGTACGGGATCGATCCGGCGCGGCTCTGGCGGTAGCGGCGCGGCCGCTTCTCGACGAGGTCGGCGTCGATCACGGGCTGCGCCCGCCCGCCGCGCGGCGGTACTCGCGCAGCACGGGCAGCAGGTCGAAGTACTCGTTGCGGCGCCGCACCTCGAACTCGATGCGCCGGCTCGGGTCGCGGTCGACGACGAGGATGCCGTCGCGCAGCACGCGGTGGGTCGTGGGGTGCCCCCCTCCACGGCGGGGTGGAGGCGCTGCGGGCAGCGGAGGCGGGGGGCGGGACTCAGCGGGGGGCGGCGCTGCGGGCGGGGATCAGGTCTCGGCGGGGGCCGGCGTGCCGGGCGGCTCGGCGGCGGGCGGCTCGGCGGCGGGCTGCCCCGCGGCGGGCGGCTCGGCGGCGGGCGGCCCGGTCGGGGCCTTCTTCTCGGCCGCCTTCCGCTCGGCGGCGGCCTTGCGCGCGTTCCGGGCGGTGTGCTTCGCGCGGCGCGCCTCGACGTAGGAGTCGTAGAGGCGGAACAGCTCCTTCTGCAGGTCGCGCGGCAGCGTCTCGTCGGCCGCGAGCTCGTCGGCGAGGGAGGCGCGGAAGCGCGAGAACAGGCCGTTCAGCGTCATGACCGCGATGCCGACCTCGCGACCGCCCTTCATCGTCTCGTTGCGCCGCGCATCGGCGAGCACGACCTCCTTGAAGGCGAAGCCGAGCCTGCACCAGGCGGCCAGCTCGGCGGCGAACGTCGCGCCGCGGATCGTCGGCGGCAGCGACGCCAGCTCCTGCCCGAGGCCGCGCAGGTTGGCCTGCACGACCTCGGCGTTCGCGGCGCGGTCCTGCGTCCGCGCCCGAACGCCCGGCACGACGCCCACGGCCGCGGCCACGCGCGCCGCCGCCGCCCGGACCGGCGGCTCGAAACCGGGATCGACGCTGACGGCCTTCAGGGCGGCCTTGAGCGCCCGCCCCTGCTCGGTGTGGAGCACCGCCCGCTCGGCGGCGGCCGCACCGTCTTCGTCCTTGGGGGCGCCCCAGCCCGCCGCGACCTGGGCCAGCGCGACCTCGATCAGCCGCACGTAGATCTTGCCCGTGGCGCTTCGCAGACACGTCTCGCGCGCTTCGCCGGTCAGGTGCTTGCCGAAGGACACCGACTGTCCGCGATCCAGACCACCAATGGAGTTGGGCTTCGCCATCGACTCTCTCCTCGCTGTGGGGCCATCGGCCCGTCGTTGTTGCGAGGAGACGTAAGAGCAGCCGGCGTGCCAACGGCGACGACGCCCGGAAATCCGCGTTCGCGACGCGGCGCGCGTGTGCGGCTCCTCGAATCGACGAGGAAACGCATCGTCGTTTCGATGCAGTGCACGAGATTTCGAGGACGGCGGAGCGCGTCACGGCCGACTCGCCGGACGCCGCTCCCGAACGCAGCCGCGCGACGGCCGACTCGCCGGCGCGCTGGGCAGCTCGCGAGCGCCGGCCGGCTCGACTCGGCCGGCCGCGCGACGAAACGGAGGCGTCGCCGGCTCGACTCGAGCCACGGCGCTCCGGAACGACGCCGTCGCCGGTCCGACTCGGCGGGCGGCGCGGCGAGACGCTGCCGGCGCCGGTTCGACTCGCCGGTGCGCCGGCGCTTTCGGCGACGCGTCCGGTTCGACTCCACCGATTTCGCTGCGAAGTGCTGCCGCCGCCGGCTCGACTCGCCGGCCGCTCGTGCATGCGCGGGCGGCCCGACGTCGCACGCCGAACCGGCGCCGCTACCGGATCTCGACGGTGGCGCCCGCATCGCGCAGGCGCGACGCCATGCTCTCGGCGTGATCGCGGGACACCGCCTCGCGGATGAGCGTCGGGGCGGCGTCGGCGAGGTTCTTCGCTTCGGTCAGCCCGAGGCCGGTGGTCTCGCGGATGGCCTTCACCACGTTGATGTGGTAGGGGCCGGCGCTCATCAGCCAGACGTCGAAGTGGCCGTCGTCGGGCGGCGCCGACGGCGGCGGCGGCGGGGCCGGCGGCGCGGTCTCGGGCGCGACCGCGACGCCGTCCCGGCGCACCTCGACCACGGCGCCGACCTCGGTCAGCTGTCGCTGGAGCGTCTGCGCGCTCTCGAGGTCGACGCCGGTGCGCAAGGTCTGCGGCGGGTTGTCGGCGATGTCCTTCGCCTGTCGGAGGCCGAGGCCGAGCAGGTCGCGCAGTTGCCTGATGACCTCGATCTTCCGGTCGCCCGTCCTGACGAGCACCACGTCGAAGCGCGCGTCGGCCGGCGGCGCGGAGGGGGGCGCCGGTGGCGCGGAGGGGGGCGCCGGCGGCGGGCCGGCCGTCTGGCGCATCTCCACCGCGGCGCCGGCCGCCACGAACCGCCGCTCGAGCGCCTGGGCCCCGGCGAGGTCGAGGTTCCGTCCGACGGGCTGCGGCGGATTCTCGACGAGGTCCTTGGCGTCCTTCAGGCCCAGGCCGAGCACCTCGCGGACGAGCTTGATGACCTCGATCTTCGCGTTGCCGGCGGCGACGAGCACCACCTCATAGCGCGCCTCGCGGACCGCCGCCGCGGGCAGGCGTCGCGGCTCGCCCGGCGCGGTGGCCGCCCGCACCTCGATCGTGGCGCCGGCGGCGGTGAGCTTCTTCTCGAGCGCCGCGGCCTCGAACACGGTCACGGCGCGCCTCACCACGGCCGGCGGCTTCGCCGCCGCCTCCTTCGCATGCGCCGCGGTCAGCCCGGCGCGCAGCAGCGCGGCCTCGACCTCGCCGCGGCGCTTCGGGTCGACCGCCGTCAGCACGACGTCGACGGCGCGCCCGGCGGTCGGCGCGGCCTTCTTCGGCGCGGGATCGGCGGCGCGCGCGGGCGCCACCCACGCCAGGCACAGCGACGCGAAGACGGCCAGCGCGGCGGTGCGGAATCTGTTCGGTGTGTTCATCGGCGACTCCTCGGGCGGGGAGCCTCACACGAAGGGGGCGGCGGCGACAATCTGCCGGTGCGAGGTCCTTGACAGTGATGGCAACGACGCCTCAGAAGCGGAGGGGCGGGTGGTGGTCCCGTGGGAGGATTCGCGATGTCGGCTGGTCGGGTGTTGTCTCTTGCTCTCTGTGCGGGTGTGTCGGCCTGTAACTCGGGGGCGCCGGCCGGATCGTCCGACCGCGGGGCGGCGCCCGCGACTGCGGCCGCCCCAGCGACGGCGGCGGCGCCCGCGACGGCAGCCGCCCCCGCGACGGCAGCCGCCCCCGCGACCGCGGCGGCGCCCGCGACGGAGGCGGCCGGCGCGCCCGCGACGGAGGCGGTCGGCGCGCCCGCGGGCAAGCCGGCGGCCCGGTGCAAGGTCACGTCGGGGGGCAAGGTCACGTACGAGGGTCTCTGCGAGTTCCGCCCCGAAGGGGGTGACGGCAGCTTCGCGATCGTGCCGCTCGGCCAGCCGAGCATCAACGGGGCGAACCCGATCACGGTGAGCATCGTCGAGCCGGGCGTGGCCGAGGTGCGCGGCCTCACGGCCGAGGGCGTCAACTCGCGCTGGGGCGAGGGCCGGCGGTCCGGCGCCGATCGCGCGTGCTGGGACGGCGCCGACTTCAGCGTCTGCGTGTACGCCGCCGGCGACGCGCCCGCGCCGACCGGGCCCTGCACCGCCGGCGAGACCCGCTGCGACGGCGCGTACACGGGCGCGGTCGCCCCGGGCAACACCCCTCCCGCCGGCGCGCGCGTCATGGTCTGCACGAACGGCAGCTGGGCGCCGAAGGAGGTCTGTGACGGGGCGGCGAACCTGGGATGCTACCTCGTCGACGACCCCGCCGGTCCCGGGCCCGTCGCGCGCTGTGCCTCAGCGATGTCCGCCGGCGAGTAGCGATCGCGGCGCGGTCAGCGGCAGCGCAAGGGGCCGCGGATGAAGCGCAGCCGGGGCTGTCGCCGCGGGTCCGTCCAGGTGAGCAGGTGCTCGTCGCCGGCGGCGTGGAGCTGCGGTCCGAAGCGCGGGCCGGGCTCCGTCAGCCGGATCTCGGGGCCGACCGCCTCCACGCCCGCGTCGGTCACGCGCAGGCGCACGAAGACGAGGCGTCCGATGCCGTCGTCGTCGACGAGCGACCGCACGAGCCCGGGGTGGCCGCCGACGACGGCGAGACGCGGCGATCCGGTGTCGAGGTCCGGGTCGTCGAAGGTCAGCGGCGCGCCTACGGTCGTGCCGTTCCCGTCGAGGCGCCGCACCTGCACGCCGTGGACGAAGTCCTGCGTGACGGCGTGCGCGAGCAGGAAGCCGTCGCCCCAGGGGACGGCGCTCAGGTGCGTGCGCTCGTCGAACGCCTGCACCACCGTGGTCGCGCGGTGCCCGAAGCGCGACTCCCGGTAGAACCAGGGCCGATACGTGAAGCCGTTGCCGCGGCGCAGATAGAAGGCGACGAAGCCGTCGGCGACGGGAAACACGAGCGGCGTGGTGTTGGTGTCGATCGGCGTCGCGATCGACCAGTGCCCGTCGAGGACCCGGCCCGCGCCGTCGGCGCGCATGCGTTCGACGTGCGAGCCGTCGTTGCTCAGGAAGCGCGTGAAGACGATGGCATACGCCTCGCCGTCCCAGGCGGCGTTCAGCGTGCGGACGCCGTCATTGGCGTTCGCCACCTGCAGCAGCAGGGCTTCGTCGCCGGGGGTGCCGTCGGCGGCGTACGGCCGGAAGTAGAGCGAGTCGTTGCGGTCCTGGTCGGCCCAGAACACGCCGAAGCCGTCGCCGGTCCACACCACCGCCGACAGGCGCGCCCGGCGCGCGGAGACCGGCGTCGCGGGCAGCAGCGGGCGGCCGTCGAGGTCGAACGTCCCGAACAGGACGCGGTCCTCACGGTCGACGCTCGCGGCCCACGTGAGCGCGATGCGGTCGCCGGCGACGGCCAGGTCGTAGTGGTCGCTCTGGACCGCGCCGAAGGGCGCCTCGGGCGTCGCGATCGGCAGCGCCGCGGCGCAGGCGTCGTCGACGCGCAGGTTCAGCGCGCCGTCGTCGCCCGTCGCGTCGACGAACACCGTCACCGTCTCGTCCTCGGCCACGGGCAGGAGCACCGACGCGGGCGCCGCCGCCGTCCCCGCGGCGCAGGCCAGCTCGGTGTCCGCGTCGGCGCAGGCCTCGCGCACGTAGACCGCCGCGTCGACCGCGCTCCCGGCGGCGGAGAACCGGAACCACTCGCCGCCGGCGGGGCCGCGGAAGGTGAAGGCCTGCTCGCGGCCGGCGCCGCCGCACGAGCCGGCGTCGAAGGCGTGCGCCGGCGCGGGCGTCGCCTGGTCGCCGGGGAGCGCCTCGGGGACGTCGTCGCAGACGGGGTCGAAGCACGGTCCGGTCACCTCGAAGCGGCCCTCGCGGCAGAGGACCGGCTCGGTGGCGCCCGGCCGCTCGCCGCAGGCGCGCCGGTCCACGGCATCGTCCGCGCACTCGTCGGGATCGGCGCACTCGCCGGCGCGCCAGGCGCCGATCACGCAGACGCGGAGGACGCGGCCGCGGTCGTTGAAGCCGCACGCGCGCTCCTCTTCGGCGTCGTCGACGCACTCGTCCGGGTCGTCACAGACCTCGAGGGCGCCGAAGCGGCCCTCGTCGCACAGGACGATGCCGAGGCCGCGTCCGTTGAGCCCGCAGGCGCGTTCCGCCTCGGCGCCGTCCGTGCACTCGTCGGGATCGGCGCACTCGGCCACCTCGGACCAGCGCCCCGCGACGCAGGTCACGGTGCCCGTGCCGCGTCCGTTGAGCCCGCAGGCGCGCTCCTCGCTGGCGCCGTCGGTGCACTCGTCGGGATCGGCGCACTCGGCCACCTCGGACCAGCGCCCCTCGACGCACGTCGTGGTGCCCGCGCCGCGTCCGTTCAGCCCGCAGGCGCGCTGTTCGCTGGCGGCGTCGGTGCACTCGTCGGGATCGGCGCAGTCGCCGTCGGCCACCCAGGCGCCGCCGGCGCAGTGCCAGGCCTGCGTCCCGCGACCGTTGCGCCCGCAGGCGGCGTCGGGGGCGGGCGCGGCGCAGCCGCCGGCGTCGGGCGCGCCGGTGTCGGCCGCGTCGGTGTCGGGCGCGCCGATGTCGGCCGGCGCGCCGCTGTCGGCGGGCGCACCGCTGTCGGCGGGCGCACCGCCCGTGTCGGCGCGGTCGCTGGCATCCGGCGGGCCGCCGTCCTCGCCGACGGGCACACAGAGTCCGTCCCGGCAGACGGCCGCCCGCGTGCACTCGTCGTCGCTCGCGCACCGCGCCGCCTCGTTCTCGCCCTCGCAAGCCGCCAGCGCGCCTGCGATCGCCAGGGACCATGCCCGGCAACGCCCGAAACCTCGCCGCATCGAACTCTCCCGAAGGGAATCGCGCCGCAGTATCGGACGAAGGGCGCTTGTGCGACAACGCGAGCGGAGGTGAACCATGAAGGACCGTGACGTCGAGCGGAACTGCAGCAAGGAGAGCTTCGTGGCGACGCTGCGCCGCCTGGCCGACGCCCTCGAGAAGGGCGAGCCGTTCCGCATCCAGGTGGCGAACGCGCGTTTCGTGGTGCCGGCGCGCGCCGAGATGAGCATCGAGCACGAGGTCGAGGGCGGCGAGGAGGAGCTCGAGCTCCAGCTCCGCTGGAGGTCCGAGACGCCCTGACCGCCGCGGAGTAGCCCCCGCCCGGGACGTCGGTTACGGTACCGCGCATGGCCAGCGCCTTCGGTCGTGTGCTCGACGCCGTGGAGCGGATCGGCAACCGCCTGCCCGATCCGGTGACGATCTTCGTCCTGCTGGCGCTGGCGGTGGCGGTCGCGTCGGCGATCGTCTCGTCGGCGGGCGTCGTGGTGCACCACCCGGTCACGGGCGAGGCGATCGCCGCGGTCAACCTGCTGACCGCCGAGGGCCTGCGCCGCATGCTCGGCGAGATGGTCACCAACTTCACCGGCTTCGCGCCCCTCGGCACGGTGCTGGTGACGATGATCGGCATCGGCGTCGCCGAGCGCGCCGGCCTGTTCGCCGCGCTGCTGAAGGGGATGGTCGTCTCGGTGCACGGCCGCCTCGTCACCCCCGCCGTCGTCTTCGCGGGTCTGATGTCCCACGTTGTGGCCGACGCGGGCTATGTCATCCTCGTGCCGCTCGCGGGCATGCTGTACGCGGCGCTCGGCCGCCATCCCATCGCCGGCATCGCCGCCGTCTTCGCCGGCATCGGCGGCGGCTTCTCGGCCTCGCTCGTGCTCACCACGCTCGATCCCATGCTCGCCGGGATCACGCAGGAGGCGGCGCGGCTCTACGACCGCTCGTGGAGCGTGCTGCCGACCGCCAGCTACTACTTCATGGCGACCTCGGTCCCTCTGTTGACGCTCGTCGGCTGGTTCGTGACGGATCGCATCGTCGAGCCGCGCCTCGGCCCGTGGACGGGCGCCGCCGAGCCCCTCGCGCCGCTGTCGGCGACCGAGCGCCGCGGCCTGTGGATCGCCGGCGCCTCGTTCCTCGCGACCGTCGGGCTCGCGGCGCTGCTCGTCGCCCCCGAGGGCGCGCCCCTGCGCGACCCGAAGACCGGCGGCCTCGGCCCCTTCTATTCGGGGCTGGTGGCGCTCATGGCCGTCGTCTTCGTCGTGCCCGGCCTCGCCTATGGCATCGCCACCCGCGGCGTGCGTTCGGACCGCGACGCCGCCCGCATGATGAGCGAGACGATGGCATCCATGGGCACGTACATCGTGCTCGCCTTCTTCGCCGCCCAGGCGCTCGCCTGGTTCAAGTGGTCGAACCTCGGCCTGATGCTCGCGCTCGAAGGCGCCAGCGTGCTGAAGGCGCTCGAGTTCACGGGGCTCCCGCTGCTCGTGTCGATCGTCGCGCTCGCCGCCGTGGTGAACCTGCTGATGGCCAGCGCGTCGGCGAAGTGGGTGCTGCTCGCGCCGGTGCTGGTGCCCATGCTGATGGCCGTGGGGTGGTCGCCCGAGACGGCGCAGGCGCTCTACCGGGTCGGCGACTCGGTCACCAACACGATCACGCCGCTCAACTACTACCTGCCGAGCATCGTGCTGCCCGTCGTCCAGCGCTACCGGAAGGACGCCGGCCTCGGCACCGTGATCGCGGCGATGCTGCCGTTCGCCGTCGCGTTCGCCCTCGCGTGGACGCTGCTGCTGCTCGTGTGGATCCACCTCGGCGTGCCGCTCGGCCCCGACGCGCCGCTGCGCGTCGCGCCCTGAGCGGCTCGGGAGGCCGGGACCGCGCAGGCAGGTCGTGACGATTCCGGCTCGCATGCCCCGACGCGACGGCGGGGCGGCGCTCGGGGGTCACGCCGGGGAACGCGGGCCCGTCGCCGGACGACGGCGACCGCCGCGAGGTACGGTCAGAAGAGGCCGCCGATCGACAGGAAGAGCGCGCCGGCGCCGCCCTCCGTGTAGCCGTAGCCGAGGTAGACCGGTCCGACGTAGGCGTCCAGGCCGACGAAGGCGTTGCCCCCGACCCGCAGGCCGCTGGCGCGGACCGCGTCGAGCGCTTCGAAGACGCCGCCGTACTCGAGCGTGGCGCCGAGGTACGCCGAGAACTCGAACGGGGGGGCGCCGACGCGCCGCGCCTCGAAGAGGTAGATGAGGCGCGAGAGGAGGGCCGCGTCCCCGCTCGACGCGCCCGGCAGCAGCCCGGACATCCGGAAGGGGCCGCCGAGCTCGAACCGACGCGCGGCGTCGAGCCGGCCGTCGAGCGTCAGCTCGGTGATCTGGCCCAGCACCGCCGTGTGGCGTCCGGCGCCGAGGGCGACGTTGGCGCTGGATCGCACGGCGTCGTAGCGCGCGTCGGCCCCGAGCGACGGCAGCGAGCGCACGTACCGCGCGGCGACGAGCGCGCCGCGCTTCGGGAAGTTCAGATCGTCCAGGTCGTCGTAGAGCAGCGTCGCGCCCGCGGTCGCGGTGCGGAAGGAGCCCTCCGGCCCGCCGCGGCCGAGCACGGTTCGCGCGTGGCCCCAGCCGCCGTCGGCGACCGCGGCCAGGCTGAGGTCGTCGCTGACGTTGACGCCCACCGCGACTCGGCCCTGCACCTCCATCACCCGCGCGTCGAACGCCGGCGCCTCCTCCTCGAACAGCGCGACGCCGCGGTCGACGAAGGTCGCGGCGGGCGCCACGAAGAAGCGCGCCCCCGCGTCGAGCGGCTGGTACAGCTCGGTGACGAGGCCGAAACGCCGGCCGAGCGCGAACTGTGTGCGCCACTCGCCGTTCAGCGCGTTGATCGGCGCCACCGTGGCGCTCGTGCCGAGGGTGAACGTCGCCGCGCGATCCAGGTCGGTCGCCAGCTCGAGCCCGAAGCGGAGGAAGGTCGGCCCGCCCGCGGACCGGCGCGCGGCGATCTCGACGTCCACCCCGTCGGCGCCCGCCTCCCCGATGTTCCAGGTCACCGTCTCGAAGAGCTCGAGGCCATACAGTCGGGCGATGTCGTCGTCGAGGCGGTCGAGGTCGAGGGGCTCGCCCGGCGCCGTGCGCATGCGCGCGCGCAGCACGGCGTCGTCGAGCGGGGTGTCCTGGACGATCGTGATCCGCCGGACGGAGCGCCCCGCAAGACCGGTCTCCGGCGGCGGCCGCGCCGGGCGGGGCGGTCCGCCGAGCGCCGCGAGCTGGTCGAGCCGGGCCTGCGCCGCCGCCGCGCCGAGGGCGATCGCCTCGGGGGCCCGGTCGAAGCTCGAGGACCCGATCGGGCCGAGATCGGTGACCACGAGCACGTCGCCGGGGCCGAGCGAGGCGATCGAGGCCCGCGTCGTCTGCAAAATCATCAGATCGACCATGCGGCCGAGGACGGCGACGGCGGAGTCGATCTCCGCGGCCTTCACGGGCTTCTCGGCGAAGGCCGAGACGATGACCACGTCGGCCCCGAGCGCGCGCGCGACGCGGATGGGCACGTTGTCGACGATGCCGCCGTCGACCAGCAGCCGGCCGCCGACCTCGATCGGCGGGAAGACGCCGGGCACGGCCATGCTCGCGCGCATGGCGACGGGCAGGTCGCCTTCGGCGAACACGACCATCTCGCCGCTCTCGACGTCGGCGGCCACGGCCCGGTAGGGCACCGGCAGCTGGTCGAAGTCGCGGATGCCCGTGGCCGGCAGGCCGAGCCGCCGCAGGACCAGCATGAGGCGCTGGCCCGCGAAGACGCCCCGCGGGAGCCTCGGCGTGCCGCGGTCCAGGCGGAGGCGCGGGTCGGCCAGGAAGCCGTAGTCGTCGCCCTTGCGCCGGATGCTCAGGTCGCGGCGCGGGGTCGCGTCGACGAACACCGTGTCCCAGTCGATGTCACGGACGGCCGCCTCGAGGGCCGACCCGGAGTATCCGCTGGCATACAAACCGCCGACGATGGCGCCCATGCTCGTGCCGACGACGATGTCGACCTCGACGCCCGCCTCCTCGAGCACCTGGATGACGCCGATGTGGGCGAATCCCTTGGCGCCGCCGCCGGCGAGCACCAGCCCGACGCGCGGACGCTCGGGGGGCGCGGCGCCGGCGAGGAGGATGGCGAGCGCGGCGACCCACGCGCGGTGCGCTCTCGGGACAGCCATTCGGGACCTCCCGACGAGCCGATGCCCGAACGCGCGCGTGGGCGGCGCGAGGCGGTCACTCGATGAGGATCGGCAGCAGGGAGCGGTCGGCGAGCGGGCCCGGCCGGTGCAGCACGACGCGCTCCCACCCCGCGTCGCCGTTGAGGAAGTTGCCACCGCAGCGGTAGCCGGGGGCGAGCGTGTCGTTCTCGGTGTGCCAGCAGAGCCGCTGCTCGGGGCGGTCGGCGCGGTCGACGTCGCAGGTCGCGCGCGCAACGCGCGCCCCCGCGGGGAGGAAGCCCCAGGACGTCGACTCGTCGAAGTACCACGACAGGCCGTTGTGCGCGTGGCTGTCGCCGATCCCCGGGCCGACGTCGCGCAGCACCTCGTCGCGCCGGCCCATCGCCGCGAGCGTGTAGCGCGTGGATCCCACCGGGCGGCAGGCCAGCAGGAGCACGTCGCCGTCGCACGCGGCCCGGATGTCGGCCAGCGGCGTCCGGTCGGTGTACCGGCTGCGGTGGCACTCCCGGAAGTCGCCGCCGGCCACCGTCTCCGCCGCGAGGCTCTGTTGGATGCCCGGGAGGTTGAGCCCGCGCGTCCAGGCGCCGTGCAGGACCATGTGTCGCATGAGCTGGACCGAGGCCGCGGTGAAGCCCGCCTCGCCGTCCTGCCAGTCGGCCTCGACGAGCCACACGCGGCCGAACCCCAGCTCGCGATAGGCGAGCGACGTCGTCTGGCCGTCCCAGCCGCCGAGGCGGACGATGCCGGGGAAGGCGGTCATGTCGAAGCCGCAGCCCGTGCCCTGGTTGGCGGGCTGCGGTTCGACGTTGCCGTTCACGCGCCAGAACTCGTCGTCGAGGTTGAAGCGGACCGGCGGGTTGACGTTGTCGCCGCACCCGCCGCCACGGGGGCCCTCCGGGACGTCCATCCCGAACACGCGGTTGAAGACGGCCTCGCCGGCGTCGTACTCGGTGACGATCAGGCCGCCGCGGCGGACGTAGTCGGCGGCCCGCCCGCCGTCGAGGCGCGCGGGGGCCGTTGCGCGTGACGAGCATCGCCTGCGTGTCGTCGTCGGGCTCGCAGCCCATGGCGACGCGGATGGGCGAGCGCGGCGGCAGGAAGGTCGAGACGTCGCGCCCGCTGTCGCCGCACACGAGGAGCACGCCGCGGCTCTCGCGCGGCAGGTAGTCGCGCCGGTGGCCGATCATGTAGCCGAGCAGCGTCCGCGAGCCGGCGGTCATCGCGTCATCGCCGTCCTGCCAGTCGGCCTCGACGAGCCACAGCCGCCCCGAACCCACGTCGCGGTAGGCCAGCGACACGCTGTCGCGGCCAAAGCCACCGAGCGGCGTGATGCCGGGCAAGTGCGACAGGTCGAAGCCGCAGCCGCTACCGGCGTCGGGCTGGAGCGCGAGGTCCGCTCCCGCGCGCCTTCGCCGCATCGCCGCTCCCGACTCGCCTCCCCAAGCCGAAGATTCGCGGGCGGCGCCGCGGCCGCGCGTCATCCCGCGTCGGTCAGAGCGCCAGCTCTTCGCCGCGGCCGGCGGCCACCAGCAGCTCGGCCCGCGCGTATGCCAGATCGGCGAGGGCGCGCACGCGCGCGGCCCGGGCGCGGAAGGCATCGCGCTCGAGCAGCACGACGTCGAGCAACGACGCGCGCTCGGGGTATTCGGCCCGGGCGATGGCGACGGCGCGGCCGGCGGCCTCGTCCTCCACCGTCGCGGCCTCGGCCCGCGCCCGCGAGGCGCGCACCGCGTCCCAGGCGGCCTCGATGGCGGCGCGCGCGTCGCGCCGGGCCCGCTCGGCGCGACGCACCGCCGCCAGCGCCTGCGCCGCCGCCGCCTGCGCCCGAGCGGGATCGGCGGGGTCGAGCCGCCACGTCGCCGTGACCCCCACCGCCCAGTTGAGCGGCTCGCCGAAGCCGGCCGCGTTCGTATAGCTCTCCCGCGCCTGTCCGCCGAGCGTCGGGATCCACGCCGCGCCCGCCGCCGCAGCCTCGGCCCGGCTCGCCTCGGCGGCCTCGGACGCCGCGCGCACCGACGGCAGCGACTCGACCGCCTCGAGCCACGACGCGAGGGGCGGCACGGGCGCCAGCAGCTCCGCCTCGGCAGGCGGCGGCGACGACGCCGACGGCGACAGGCCGGTGAGCGTCCGCAGGTCGCGCGCCGCGTCGGCGATCGCCGCCTCCGCCTCGGCCACCGCCTGACGTGCGCGGGCCACCTCGGCCTCGGCGCGCTCCACGTCGAGCTGCGTCGCGAGCCCGGCGTCGAGGCGCGCGCCCACGACGCGCCGCGTGGCCGTCGCCGCCTCGAGCATCGCCACGGCCGAGCGCCGCAGGGCCCACGCGGCGAGGTGGTCGAACCACGACCGCGCCGCGACGCGCGTGACGTCGTCGGCCACCGCGCGCGCCTCGAGCCGCGCCTGCCGCGCCTGCGCCTCGGCCGCGTCGAGCTGCCGCCAGGCCCCGAGATCGAACAGCTCCGCGTCCACCTGCGCCGTCGCCTCGAGCGCGTCGACCGGGACGAACGTCACGTCCTCGAGCGTCCCCGCGCGGCCGCTCGGGATCTGGGCCGTCACCTCGCGCTGGTTGCGTGTGTAGCGGCCCGTCAGCGAGAGCGAGGGCAGCAGCGTTCGCCCGGCCGCTGCCGCGCGCGCCCGCGCCCGCTCGACGAGCGCCGCCTGCTCCCGCACCTCCGCGCTGCGCGCGCGTGCCGCGGCCACGAAGTCGGCGAGCGTCTCTGCGCGCGCGGCGCCGGCGATCACCGCCAGCGCGACCGCCGCTGTCGCGCCCCATGGCCGCATGCCGGCTCCTGCCTCGTCGTCCTACGGGCGAGGATGCGCGGCGCGGCGCCGGGGGCGCGCCACATCGGCGGATGGCAGGTGGAGGGACGTCCGGGGTTGTCCGGCGCGTGGCGCACGGGCTAGAGTCGCGCGATCATGAGAAGCAACGCTCGCACCGACCCTGGGACGTCCGACGTCGCGGAGCCATGAGCTTCGCGAACCAGGCGCTCGGCATCTGCCCGGGCTGTGACGGGCCGGGCACCGTCGCGGCGCCGTGCGAGACACCACGATGCCGCCGGCACGGGTACCGGCCGATTCCGCAGGTCCACTACGACCGCGCCTGCGCGCCGGGCCGCCGGCTCGATCCGCTCGTCGGGCAGCAGTGGGGCAAGTACCTGCTCGTCGAGCCGCTCGGATCGGGCGGCATGGGCAGCGTCTATCTGTCCCTGCAGGCGCCCATCGGGCTGAAGGCCGCCGTGAAGATCCTCGGCGACTCACCGGCTGCGGCGGCGCTGGGCAACCGGTTCCAGGGCGAAGCGGAGGCGCTCGCGCGCCTCAACCACCCGAACATCGTGCGGCTGCTCGACTTCGGTGTGCACGAGCGCCGCTCCTTCCTGGTGATGGAGTACGTCGAGGGCGGGCGCACGCTCGACGCGGCGCTGGCCGCCGGCATCCCGGCGGAGGCGATCCGTCCCATCCTGCGGCAGCTGATCCATGCCCTCGCCGCCGCCCATGACAGCGGCATCGTCCATCGCGACATCAAGCCGCAGAACGTCATGCTGCAGACGGTGCCGGGCAACCCGTGGCTGCTGCGCCTCGTCGACTTCGGGCTGGCGAAGTCGACGAGCGAGGGGCAGGAGACGCGCCTCATCGCCGGCACGCCGGCCTTCATGGCCCCCGAGCAGCTGCTCCGCACCAACATCGGCCCCTGGACGGACCTGTATGCCGCGGGGGTGATCGCCTACCGCCTGCTGATGGGACGCCCGCTCTATCGCGGCGCGGAGCCCGACCAGATCCTCACGGCGAAGCTCCAGCCGGGCCACGATCCCACCGCCCACCTCGAGGCGGAGGGGGTACCGCCGTGTTTGCGGGCGTTCTTCCGCCGCGCGCTCGCGCCATCGCCGGCCGACCGGATCGCGAGCGCGGAGACGTTCCTCGAGGCGCTCGAGGTGCTCTTCGGGGCCCTCGACGCGGGGTCGCGCGCGTGGGCCGGCAGCGGCGAACCCGAGCCGGTCGATCGCCGGACGCGCGTCGAGGTCCCGCCGGCGGACGACCGCCGCCACCGCCCCTCCGCGTCGGACGCGGCGCAGCGCAGCACGCGCGTGGAGCGGCGCGCGAGCGTGCCCCTCGACGAGGACGCGCTGCCCGCGACGATCGGCTTCGCCGACCCGGCGGATGCGACGTCCGCCCCGGAGCCGCCCGCGCCCGCCCCGAAGCCGCCCGCGCCCGCCCCGAAGCCGCCCGCCGAGGACACGTACCCCGCGGGACAGGCCCGTGACCGGTCGTCGATCGCGAACGCGCGCGGCGGCCTGCACCGCTGGGCGGGCGCCGCCGCGGTGATCGGGGCGTCGGCCGTGGCGACGATCTGGTGGCTGCGGACGCCCGAGCCCGCCTCGCCGGTGCCGCGGCTGGCCGCCAGCGCCGGGACGACGCTGGTCGTGCCTGCGGCCGATCCGCCGCCTGCCTCCCCGCGCCCGCCCTCGACCGAGGCGCACGCGGCCGCCGAGGCCGACGTCGGCGCGAGCGCCCCGGCCGTGCCATCCGCGCCCACCCCGGCGGCGGAGTCCGCGCCCGTCCCGGCGGTGGTGTCCGCGCCGGCGAAGCCGGCCGGCCTCACCCTCGTCGACCCATTCGGCGCAGACGACGTCCCGGCGGTGGTGTCCGCGCCGGCGAAGCCGGCCCGCGGGGCGACCCCGGAGCGCCGGCCCGCCCCGGTTCGCCCGGCGACCGGCGGCGGCGCCGGCCACGCCCGTCCCGCGGCTTCGGCGCCGGCGCCGACGCCGGCCGCGCCGCCGCCGGCGTCCGCCCCCCCCAAGCCCCGGATCGAGCGCCTGTGAAGAGCCCGTCTGCCCTGAAGATCTCCGCGTCGCTGTGCCTCGCGGCCGGACTGTCCACCGCGGCTCCGCGGGCGGGCGCGCAGCCCCCGCCCGACGTCGAGGCGCACATCCAGCGCGGGGTCGCGCTCTTCAAGGCGGGCGACTACGCCGCGGCCCTCGCCGAGTTCCAGCGCGCCGATCCGCGGGGCGACGAGTACGGCGACCGCGCCGGCATCCGCTTCAACATCGCGCGCTGCCTCGAGGAGCTCGGCCGCTTCGAGGAGGCCGCCGAGCACTTCGAGCGCTACCTGCGCCTGCCCGACGACGAGGACAGCCACCAGGCCGCGCGCGAACGCATCGCCAACCTCGAACGGACCGCCCTGGGCACGGTGACCGTCGAGTGCGACGCCGACGCGCGCGTGACCCTCCAGGGCAGCCGGCCCGCGACGCCCTGTCCGGTCGTGTGGCGACGGGTGGCCGCCGGCCGCCGCACCGTGAGCGGCTGGTCGTCGGACGGCATCGCCGCGTCGACGGAGGTCGACGTGCCCGCGGGGGGCGACGCGCGCGCGCGGATCGCCTTCCCCGCCGAGCTCCGCGTCGAGGTGCAGGCGGAGGTCAGCGTGGACGGGCGGGCGCCGGTGCCTGGTCCTTTGACCATGGGACCGATCGCACCGGGCAAGCACACGGTGGAGATCGTGGTGCGCGGCGCCGAGCGCAGCTGGCATGAGGTGCGGCTGGCGCCGGGCAAGCGCCTGGTGTTCGGCGGCCCGACGCGAGCGACCGCGTCGTCGCCCGTCGACGCCACGCCGCCGCCCGAGCCCCCCGCCGACGCCGTGCCCGCCGGCGGCCACCCCTCGGCGACGGCGACGGCCGCGCCTCGAAGCGCCGCCGGCTGGTGGGTGCTCGGCGCGGGCGCGGTCGTGCTCGCCGGCGGGGCCGCGGCGGGCGTCCACGTCCTCGGTCTGCGCGGCGATCTCGACGACGCGTGCGACGGCAACCGCTGTCCGCCCTCCGCCGAGGACGACCTCGACGCCGCGCGCACATGGGGCTGGGTCGCGACCGGCGGCGTCGGCGTGGGCCTCGTCGGCGTCGCCGTGGGCGTGGCGATGCTCGCGCTCGACGGCGGCGGATCGGCCACCATCGTCCCCCGGCCGGGGGGCTTCGGGCTGGGAGGGACGTTCTGATGCGCCTGGCGACGGTGCTGGGTGTGGCCGCGCTGACGGCCGCGTGCAACGCGATCCTCGGGCTCGACGCCTACGAGATCGACGAAGAGACGGCGGCGGCCGACGCCGCGCCGATCGCCTGCGGGCTCGACGTGCCGGGGTCGTCGCCGTGCGACGGCGGGTTCGAGCCGCCGCCCGACATCGACTGCCCGCCGCTGACCGAGCGCTGCGACGGTCGCTGCGTGGACGTGGACATCGACGAGCGGCACTGCGGCCGCTGCGGCAAACGCTGCGGCGAAGGCATGACGTGCTCCGCGGGCGAGTGCGTGTGCCCCGAAGGCCTCACCGCCTGCGCCGCCTCGTGCGAGGACCTGCAGCGGTCCACCCGCGCCTGCGGCCGGTGCGGAAACAGCTGCGATCCCGGCGAGCACTGCGTCGACGGCCGCTGCTCTCCCTGCCCGGACGGCAGCGAACGCTGCGCCGGCCGCTGCCCCGAGTGCCCCGCGAACACCGTGGCGCACTGCCTGGACGGGCGCGTGGCCTGCTGCGGCGACGACGAGCAGCCCTGCGACCGGCCGGGCGAGCTCTTCGGTTGCTACCCGCGCGGCACCGACTGCACGACCGCCACGCTGTGCGACGGCGAGCGGAACGCCTGCGACGCGGGCGAGGCGCCGCATTGCGGCAGCGGCGGTGGCTTCTACTGCTGCGGCGGAGAGCGAACCACGTTCTGCGACGTCGCATCCGCCGCAGAGGGCTGTTGGGACACCGACACGGATTGCAGCACGATCCGGCGCTGCGGCGGCCGCTGGTGGGCCTGCGACCACGGACAGACGCCTTGGTGCGGAAGCGGCGGCAACTTCTACTGCTGCAGCGGCGATTACAGCACCTTCTGCGACCCGTCCTTCGGCAACGAGGGCTGCTGGACCACGGGCACCGACTGCAGCACGATCCGACAGTGCGGCGGCCAGTGGCGGGCGTGCGATCCCGGCGAGACGCCCCACTGCTCGGCGGCCGGCGAGTTCAAGTGCTGCGACGCGGAGCGGCCCCTGTTCTGCGACGTCGCGGCCGGCGCGGCGTGCTTCCGGTCGACCACCGACTGCGCCAGCGTCGTCGACTGTCCGGGCCGCGGGCTGGTCGGCTGCTCCGCCGGCCACCGCTTCGATTGCGGCGCCGGCACCTGCGTGCCGAACTGACGGCGCGGCGCCGAGCCGTTACCGGTGTCAGGGCGCCGACGGCTGCGGCTCGGGATCCGGCGCCGGCACGGCCTTCTTCCGGCCGCGCACGAGCACGTACAGACCGGGGATGAACACCGCGTTCACCACCGTCGACGCGAGCATCCCGCCGAACACGGTCGTGCCGAGCGAGTTGCGCGCGGCGGCGCCGGCGCCGCTGGCGAGCATCAGCGGGACGACGCCGAGCAGGAACGCGATCGACGTCATCAGGATGGGGCGCAGGCGGATCTCGGCGGCCTCGATGACGGCCTCGACCGGGCCCCGGCCCCGCTCGCGCAGCTGCTCGGCGAACTCGACGATGAGGATGGCGTTCTTGCTGGCGAGCCCGACGAGCATCACGAGGCCGACCTGGCAGAACACGTCGTTGGCGTAGCCGCGCGCGGCCTGCAATCCCAGGGCGCCGAGCACGGCGAGCGGCACCGACAGGATGATCACGAACGGCAGCACGAAGCTCTCGTACTGGGCGGCGAGCACGAGGAAGACGAAGAGCACGCCGAGCGCGAAGATCATCAGCGTCTGCCCGCCGCTCTCCTTCTGCTCGAGGCTCAGGCCGGTCCACTCGCCGACGACGCCCTCGGGCAGCGTGGCCGCCGCGATCTCCTCCATCGCCGCGAGCGCCTCGCCCGACGAGACGCCGGGCGCGCTCTGGCCGTTGACCTCCGCGGAGCGGAACAGGTTGTAGTGGCGGATGACCTGCGCCGAGGTCGTCGGCGTCACGCGCACGAGCGACTCGAGCGGGATCATGTCGCCCTGCTCGCTGCGCACGTAGAAGGCGCCGATGTCCTGGGGCGTGTTGCGGAACTGCTCCTCGGCCTGGACGTACACCCGATAGGTGCGGCTGGCGTAGTTGAAGTCGTTGACGTACAGGCTGCCCATGAAGAGCTGCAGGGTGCCGAACACATCGCCGATCGGCAGGCCGAGCGCCTTGGCGCGGGCGCGGTCCACCTCGACGTCGAGGATGGGCGTATCGGCGGTGAACGCGGTGAAGATGCCGCGCAGGCGCGGGTCCTCGTTCGCCCGCGCCACGAGCGCGCCGGTGGCGGCGGCGAGCTCGGCGAGGGAGCGTCCCGTCGACGTGTCCTCGACGACGAACTGAAAGCCGCCGACGGTGCCGACGCCGCGGATGGCCGGCGGCTGGAACGGCACCACGCGCGCGCCGCCGATGCGCGCGAACGGTCCGCGCAGGCGCTCGACGACGCCCGCGACGGAGTGCTCGCGTCCCTTCCGCTCGTCCCACGGCTTCAGCAGCGTGAAGATGGTCGCCAGATTGGGGCCCGTGCCGCCGAACGAGAAGCCGCCGACGGCGAACATCGCCGTCACCTCCGGCTGCGCTCGCAACACCCCCTCGACCTGCTCGAGCACCTTCGTCGTCTGCGCGAGCGACATGCCTTCGGGGCCCTGCACCGAGACGATGATGTAGCCCTGGTCCTCGTCGGGGATGAAGCCGGTGGGCACGGCGCGGAAGAGCAGCACCGTGCCGACGAGGCATCCGAGGAAGGCGACGAGCACGAGGAACGGGTGCCGCAGGATGCGCCGCAGCAGGTTGCCATAGCGCGCGCGCGTCCAGTCGAGCATCGCGTCGATCTTGCGGAAGCCGATCCACTTCTCGCCGTGGTGGTGCGCCAGCATGCGCGCGCTGAGCGCCGGCGTGAGCGTGAGCGCGCAGAACGTCGAGAGCGCCACCGAGGCGGTGATCGTCAGCGCGAACTGCCGGTAGATCTGGCCGGTCGTGCCAGGAAAGAGCGCCACCGGCAGGAACACCGCCACGAGCGCGATCGAGATGGCCACGACCGCGCCGGCCACCTCCTTCATGCCTTCGCTCGCCGCCTGCCGCGCCGGCAGCCTGCGGGTGGTCATGAGACGCTCGATGTTCTCGATGACCACGATGGCATCGTCGACGACGAGGCCGGTCGCCAGCGTCAGGCCGAACAGCGTCAGGGTGTTGATCGAGAAGCCGAAGAGCTTCACGAACGCGAAGGTGCCGATCAGCGACACGGGCAGCGTGAACGCGGTGATGAGCACGCTGCGCCACCCGTGCAGGAACAGGAAGATGACCAGGATGACGAGGCCGATGGCTTCGGCCAGCGTCTTGTTCACCTCGTGGATGCTGGCGCGCACGGCGAGCGTCGTGTCGGTGCCGGTGGCGTACTGCAGGCCGGGCGGGAACTGCTTCGACAGGCGCTGCATCTCGGCGACCACGCCGTCGCGCACGTCGAGCGCGTTCGCCGTGGGCAGCTGGAAGACGCCGAGGCCCACGCCGAGCCGGCCGCTGAAGCGCAGCATCTGGCCGTAGTTCTCGGCGCCGAGCTCGGCGCGCGCGACGTCCTTCAGGCGGACGAGGCTGCCGTCCTCGCCGCGCTGGACGACGATGTCGCCGAACTCGGCGGGCTCGACGAGGCGGCCGCGGGCGCGCACCGCGATCTGGTAGGGCTGCGCGGCGTCGTGCGGCGGCTGGCCCACCTGGCCGGCGGCGACCTGCAGGTTCTGCTCCTGCAGCGCGCGCACGACGTCCTGCGCGGTCAGCTTGCGGCGCGCGAGCTCGGTGGGGTCGAGCCACACGCGCATCGAGAACTTCCGCTCGCCGAAGATGCGGACCTCGCCGACACCCGGCACGCGCTTGAGCGCGTCGCGCAGATACACATCCGCGTAATTGCTGAGGAAGTTGGTGTCGTAGCGGTTGTCTTCGGTGAACATGCCGAAGGCGATCAACAGCTGGCTCGAGGTCTTGTTGACGACGATGCCCGCCTGGTTGACCTGGGCCGGCAGGCGGGCGGCGGCGCGGCTGACGCGGTTCTGCACGTCGACGGCGGCCACGTCGATGTTGCGGGTCGGGTCGAAGGTGATGGTGACGGTGCTGATGCCGTCGTTGCTGCTCGTCGAGGCGATGTAGCGCATCCCCTCGACGCCGTTGAGCTCCTGTTCGAGCGGGATCGTCACCGCCGTCTCGACGACGTCGGAGCTGGCGCCGACGTAGGTGCTCGTCACCGTGACCTGCGGCGGCGCGAGGTCCGGGTACTGCGCGATCGGCAGGCTGTTGATCGTCAGCGCGCCGGCGAGCGTGATGAGGATCGAGCAGACGATCGCGAAGACCGGGCGGCGGATGAAGAAGTCGACGAACACGGGGGGTCAGCCTCCGCTCGGCGGGGAGCCGACGCGGGCGTCCGAGGCGGCGGGCGCCGGCGCCGCCGGCTTGGGGACGATCGGCGCGCCGTCGCGCAGCATCTGCAGCGACGAGACCGCGATCTTCGTGCCGGGGGCGAGGCCACCCTCGAGGACGTAGCTCTGCTCGCCGAGCGCGCCGAGCGTCACCGGGCGGCGCTCGACGAGCGTCTTGCCGTCCTTCTCGACGACCGTGAAGACGAACGGCTGCCCGCTCTGGCGCACGACCGAGAGGGCCGGCACCTGCAGCGCCTCGCGCGTCGAGTAGACGAGGCGCGTGCGGACGAGCTCGCTCGGGCGCATCCCGGCGCGGTTGGGGAAGACGGCCTTCACCTCGACGAGCTGCGTGCGCGGATCGGCCTGCGGCGCGACGAAGTACACGGTGGAGCGCACGACGACGCCGCCGGACGCGTCGAGCACCTCCACCGGCGTCTCGCTCGTGACCGTGCGCGCCCGCGTCGCGGGGATGGCGACGCTCACCTCGAGCACGTCCGCCTGGGCGATCGTGGTCAGCAGGGTGGTCGGGGTGACGTAGCCGCCGAGGCGCACCGGCACCTCGCCGATGACGCCGGGCACGGCGGCCTTGATCGCGTGGTACTGCAGCTGGACGCGCGCCTGCGCCACGCCGGCCCCGGCGGCGCGCGCGGCGGCCTCGGCGGCGCGCACGTCGGCGCGCGCGCGGTCGAGCTCCTGGGCGCTGACGAGCCCCTCGTTGTAGAGCGACTCGGTGCGGGCGACCGTCGTGCGCGCGAGCTCGAGCTGCGCCTGGGCGGAGCCCGCCTGCGCCTGCGCGCTGTCGAGCGCCGCCGTCTCCTGGCGCGCGTCGATCTCGACCAGCGTCTCGCCGGCCTCGACCTTCTGTCCGGGCTTCACGTGGATGGCCCGGACGTAACCGGCCACCTGCGGCAGCACCGTCACGCTCTCGCGCGACAGCAGCGATCCGAGGTACTCGCCCGTCTCGCGCACCTCCGACGGCGCCAGCGTCAGCACCTCGACCTCGCGCGGCGGCGGGGCCTTGCCAGCGCCCGGCGGCGCAGCCTTCTCGCCGCACCCGACCACGAACAGCAGCGCTGCCAGCCACATCCGCTTCATCGATCGCACCGTGCCCCGGTCAGGAACGCGTCGAGACGCGCCGTCACCCACTCGAACTCGCGCAGCGCCACCGAGAGCTCCGCCTGTCGCAGCACGGCCGCGCTCAGGACGAGGTCCAGGCTCGTCGCCCGGCCGATCTCGAAGGAGCGCCGGGTCAGCTCGTCCTGCCGGCGGGCGAGGTCGCGCACCTCGACCGCCGACGCGAGCAGGGCCTCGGCGGTGCGCGCCTGGCGTGCGGCGCGCTCCACCTCCACTGTCGCGCCGCGGCGCGTCGCTTCGGCCACCTGCCCGGCCTGCTCGGCGATCCCGCGCCGCTCGTCGACGAGGCCGGCGCGCAACCCGCCCTCCCACAGCGGCACCGAGACCAGCGCGGCGATGTTCCAGGTGGCGAAGCGGCCGGGGCCGGGGTCGGTCGTGAGCGCGACGACGCTGCTGCTGACGCCGAGCGTCGGGTAGTACCCCGCGCGCGCCTGGCGGCGGCTCTCCTCGGCGACCTCGACCTGCGCCTCGGCGGCGCGGACGTCGTCGCGCTCCGTGACGGCGCGAAGCGGCGCGCAGGCCTCGCGCAGCGCCGCCGGCAGGCCGTCGAGGTCGAACGCGGGCGGCACGCCGACCTCTTCGGGGAGGCCGAGGGCGAGGCCGAGCGCCTCGCGCGTGCGGCGGACCAGCTCGTCGCCGGCGATGAGGGCGCCGCGGGCGGTGGCGACGTCCTGGCGGACGCGCACCACGTCGAGCTGGGTGCCGGCGCCGAGCTGGAAGATGCGCTCGGTCAGCGCGTCGCGCTCGAGCGACTGGCGCAGCGAGAGGCGGTTGATCTCGGCGGCGCGCTCGGCGGAGACGACGGCGACGAGCGCGCGCGCGAGGCCCTGGGTGACGCGCCGGCGGACGTCGTCGAGCGTGGCTTCGGCGCCGCGTTGCCCGGCCTCGGCGCTCGACAGCCCGCGCCAGGCGGCGAGGTCGACGACCGACTGCGTGACGCTGGCGCTGGCGACGGCCGTCGGCACGCTCGGCGGATCGCCGTCGCCCGCGGCCGCCGCGCCGGCGCCGATCGCCGCGAAGGAGGGCGAGTCGGGGTTGAGCAGGTCGTAGGCGAGCGCGCCCTGCAGACGCGCGTTCGGGAGCAGCACCGAGAGCGCCTGCCGCCAGCGGCCCTCGGCGCGGTCGATGCCGGCGGCGGCGGCGCGCAGGTCGGTCGAGCGCTCGTTCAGGAGCGCGCGCGCCTCGTCCCACGTGCGCACCTCGCGCGCGGCGCGCGGCACCGGCGCGAGCATCGCGTCCTCGATCTTCGGCTCGAAGCGCGGCGGCGCGGCTGCCGGCGGCTCCGCCGCGCGGCCCGGCGACGCCATCAACACGAGGAGGATCGGGATGCCGATGGGAACGCGGGTGGCCATTCGGCGGATGGATGTACTTGTCAATAGTTGTGAATGTCAACCAATGATGGTGGCTCGCGGCGTTTCGCGTATGATGCGGAGCACCCCATGAGCATTGGTGATTCCATCTGCGCGCTCTGTCGCGCATCGCATCGGCTTCTCGTCCGGCGGCTCGCCCGCGCGTCCGAGCGGCCGTACTTCCAGCTGCGCGCCCTGCGCGCCGTCGCCGTCGAGGGCATCGAGAACCAGGTGGGCCTCGCCGAGCGCCTGATCATCGACGCGCCCGCGGTGAGCCGCATGGTGGCGCGCCTCGAGAAGGACGGCCTGCTGACGCGACGCGAAGGGGACGACCGCCGCAGCGTGCGCCTCGCCGTCACCGACGCGGCGGCGCCCGAGCTCGAGGCGATGGCGGCAGGGCTCGCATGGCTCGACGGCGAGCTGCGCCGCCATCTCAGCCTCGAGGAGCAGGCGACGCTTCAGCGGCTGCTCGAGAAGGTCGAGCGCGGCATGGCCGAAGCGCCGTAGTCTCAGCCGGGCTTGCCGTCGGCGCGCGGCCGCGTCAGGAACGGCGCGTAGCGCCAGAGGTAGAGCACGAACGCGAGGGCCCAGGCGGTGGCGGCGGCGTGCACGCCGCCGAGGACGGCGGCGGGCACGAAGGCGACGGTGAGCACGCGCGCCAGGGCGGCGACCTGGACGAGCACGTAGGCCGCCGTCTCGACGCGGCCCGCGGCGAGCGGCCGGCCCGTGTGGCCGAGCGCCGTGCGCGTGACCATGCCGATGATCAGGCCGCCCGTGGCGCCGATCGCGAGCGCGTGGACGCCCGCCGAGCGCGGCAGGGCGCCCCAGGCGCTCGCGGCGAGCAGCCCCAGGCCGATCGGGATCCAGAGGTGAGACACGTGCAGGACCCAGAGCAGCGGGTCGCGGCGCGTCGCCCAGGGGTTCCAGCCCGCGGCCCGGACGAGCTGGAGCGCGGCCGCCACGACCGCGAGCGGCGCGAACCAGGCGCCGGTCGCCCACAGCAGGAGCGCCACGCCGGTCACCCCCACGGTCAGGTAGTCGAACGGCTTGTGGCGCCACTGCCGGACGCCCTTCAGCTTGTTGGCCGTGAACAGGGGGATGACACGGCCGCCGACGATCGTCTCGAGCAGGACGACGAGCGCGAGCGCGACGTGGAGCGGCGTGAGCGGGTCGAGCGCGACGACGCCGAGCCGCGCCAGGTGGAAGCCGAGGTTGACCAACGCCAGGACGGCCAGCAGCGCGCCGATGAAGTAGTTGCGGCGGCTCCCCGCGCGCACCAGCACCGCGAGGAACACCGCCGCGGCGACCGGCAGGAAGGCGGTGTCGACGACCGCCGCCCAGACGCCCCCGCCGAGCGCCATCGCGACGCGGCCGAGCAGCCAGAGCAGCGCGAGCGCCGCCAGGCGGGCGCCGCCCGGCGTGTCGAGGCCCGTCCATGCCTTGCCCGCGGTGAGCAGGAAGCCGACGATCACCGCCGCCGCGAAGCCGAACAGCATCTCGTGCGCGTGCCACCAGAAGCCGGGCAGCGGCGGCGGCAGCACGCCGGCGAACACCAGCGCCCACACGGGGACGGCGAGGACGGCGAACGCCGCGGCGAGCAGATAGAACGGCCGGAAGCCGAGGGCGAAGAGGGCGGTCATGCCAGCTTCTACAAGCCACCCTTCGCGAGACGGGCTTCCATCTTCTCCACCAGGGCCGGGAAGCCATCCTTCTTCAGGATCTTGGTGAACTGGCTGCGGTGGCTCGCGACCAGGCTCACGCCCTCGATCACGAGGTCCTGCACCTTCCAGGCGCCGCCCTTCTCGCTGACGACGAAGGTGATCTCGACCGGCTCGGCGCCGGCGACGCCCTTGGGGACGGCGCGCGTCTGGACCTTCGTCGCGGCGCCGGCGGCCTGCTCGCCGACGTACGCGACGTCGTGGTTCAGGATCTTCGCGAGGTTGCGCGCATACGCCTGACGGACGAGCCGGTCGAGCAGGTCGGCGAACCGGGCGCGCTCGGCGTCGGAGCGCGACGCCCACGCCGATCCGAGCGATGCCTCGGCCATCGCCGGAGAGTCGAGCATCTCGTCGAAGAGACCCTTCATCTCGCGGTCGAGATCGGGCCCCTTCTGCCGGAGCAGCTCGAGCAGCGCCGTCTGCCGGCTCCTGACCATCTCGCTGGCGGGTCCGGCGAGGGCCGAGCCCACGCTCGCCAGGAGCAGGACGAGCACCGAGAGCATTCTCATTCTTCGGTCTCCCACCGGGTCCATCCGCGCGGCCGAGCCTACACGGCGATGGCGGCGGCGACCAGGGCCGGCGGCGGTCACCCGCGCGGCAGCGTGAACGAGAAGCGCGTCGTCTCGCCCGGCGTGCTCTCCACGTGGACGCGCCCGCCGTGCGCCAAGATGAGGCCCTTGCAGATGTACAGGCCGAGGCCCAGGCCGGCCGCGCGCCCCGCCCGCGCCTCGCGGGTGCGCGCGAAGCGCTGGAACAGCAGCGGCACCTGGTCGGCGGGGATGCCGGGCCCACGGTTCGTCACCGCCACCTCGATCTCGTCGCCTCGCTCCACGGTCGCAAGCTCGATCGGCGCCCCCGGCTCGCCGTACTTCACCGCGTTCGACAGCAGGTTGCCGATCACCTGCACGACGCGATCGGGATCGACGCTGGCGAAGCCGCGCGCGCGGGCGTCGACGCGCAGCTCGACTTCGGGACGGGTGGCGCGGTGCTCCTCGACGAGGCCGTCGATCAGCGCGCCGAAGTCGACGGAGCGGCGGTCGAGCGTGAGCCGCTCGGCCTCGAGGCGCGAGGCGTCGAGCAGGTCGGTGATCATGCGCGCCAGCCGGGCCGCGGCGTCGCGGATGCGCGACGCGATCCCGCGCACCTCGTCCGAGAGCCCGTCCTCGTCCACCAGCACCTCGGCGCTCAGCGCGATCACCCCGAGCGGCTGCCGCAGGTCGTGGGCCACGATCGAGGCCCACTCCTCGCGCAGGCGCTCGAGCTCCTTGAGCGCCGCGATGTCGTGGAACACGAGGATCGCGCCCGCGGGGCCCTCCCGCGTGCGCACCGGCGTCGCGCTGACGAGCATCGGCACGAGGCGGCCGTCGGCGGTGACCAGTCCGAGCTCGACGCCGGTCACGGTCTCGCCCCGGGACAACGCGCGCCAGACCGGCAGCGCTTCGGCGGGGACGGGCTCGCCGTCCTCGCGGAAATCGTGCCGGACGGGCTGGCCGAACGCGTCGGTGCGCCCCGTGTCGCGGGCGTAGAGCTCGGCGGCGTCGTTCTGTTGTACGACGCGCCCCCGCCCGTCGTAGATCACGACCGCCTCGGGCATCTGGTCGAAGATCGACTGCAGCCAGGCGCGCTGCAGGCTCTCGCGGTCGTACAGGCGCGCCGTCTCGATGGCCGCGCCGACGCGCGCCGCGAGCAGGCGGACCGTCCGCTCGTCGTCGTCGTCGAACGCGCGTCCGTCGCGCTTGTTGGCGAGGTAGATGTTGCCCGCCGAGCGCCCGCGGTAGCGGATGGGGCTCGCCAGCAGGCTGTGCACCGGCGGGTGGTGCGGCGGCAGGCCGCGGAAGGCGGGGTGTTGCGTCACGTCCTCCAGGCGGACGACGCGATCCTCGCGCGGCGGGATGCCGAGCAGGCCCACCGGCCGAGGCAGGCGCCCGATCCGGCGCGCGGTCTCGTCGTCGACGCCCGACGAGATCCAGCGCTCGAACGGCACCTCCGGGTCGTCGCCGAAACCGAGCGCCGCCAGCTCCGCGCCGGTCAGCAGCTGCGCCTGCAGGATGATCGCGCGCAGCGCCGTCTCGAGCCCGACCTCGGCGAGCCCGGCAACCGCGTCGGAGATCGCGCGGTCGGCGCCGGCCAGGCGCTCGAGCTCGGCCCGGGCGCGGCGCTCGCTCGCGTGGGCCGCCTCGAGCGCCGCCCGCGCCGCCAGCATCCCGCTGATGTCGCGCTGGAGGGCCGAGACGCCGAGCACGCGCCCCGAGTCGTCGCGGAGCAGCGACAGCGTGAGCGCGACGGGCACCCGCGACCCGTCCCGGTGCAGCCGCACCGTCTCGAGGCCGCGCACCGTCTGTCCCTCGAGCAGCCGCCGGTGCAACGCCTCGAGCTCCTGCCGGCGGTCCTCGGGCACGATCGCCTCGATCGAGCGCCCGACGATCTCGGCGGCCGGCCAGCCGTACATGCGCTCTGCGGCGGGGTTCCAGTCGAGCACCGTCCCGTCGAGCGTCCGCGCGATGATCGCGTCCTCGCTGCCCTCGACGATGGCGGCGAGGCGCAGGCGAACGTCGAGCCCCCGCTTGCGCGCGATCTGCCCGGCGACGCGCGCCCGCAGCTCCTCGACGGTGAATGGCTTGGTGACGTAGTCCTGTGCGCCCTCGCGCAGCAGGCGCACGCGCAGGTCGTCGTCGGCCTTGGCCGTGAGCAGGACGATCGGCACCGCGTCGAGCTCACGGTGGCCGCGCAGCGCGCGCACGAGCTCGTCGCCGCTCAGGCCCGGCATCATCACGTCGCTCAAGACGAGGTCCGGGCGCAGCGCGAGCGCCTTCTCGAGGCCCTCGTGGCCGTCGTGGGCGCACGCCACGCGGTGTTCTTCGGCGAGGCACTCGGCGATGAAGCGGTTCATCTCCGGGTTGTCCTCGACGATGAGCACGAGCGCCGCGTCGGGATGGCGCGGCCCCTCGGGCGGCGCGGGCGGCGGCAGCGCGCGCAACGACTCGACGACCCCGCGCGCCTCCTCGGCGCCCGCGCTCTCGGCGCCCTCGGCCCGCACCTCGGCGCCCGCCGGCGCGGACCGCGGCAGCCGGACGACGAACAGGGCGCCGCCCTCGGGCGCGTCGGACACGGCGATCGTCCCGCCGTGCAGCGCGACGAGGTCGCGCGCGATCGCCAGGCCGAGGCCGGTGCCGCCGAAGCGCCGTGTCGCCCCGCCCTCGAGCTGCCGGAAGCGCTCGAACACCGCCTCGCGATGGGACTCGGGCACGCCCGGCCCGCTGTCGGCCACCTCGAAGACGACCTCGTCCCCCGAGGCGCGCAGCGTGACGCGGACGCGCCCGCCCTCCGGCGTGAACTTGAACGCGTTGGAGAGCAGGTTCAGCAGGACGTGCCGCAGGTGGTCGGGGTCCACCTCGGACGACAGCGCCCCGGCGGCCTCGACCGCGAAGCTCATGCGCTTCTCGCGCGCGAGGATCTCGAAGTGCCCCGCCACGAAGCGCACGAGGCGCGCCACGTCGGCGCGTGCGTACCTTGGGCGCATGCGCGCCGCCTCGAGGCGGGCGACCTCGAGCAGGTCGTCGACGTGGCGCAGGAGCAGGCGGGCGTTGCGCGCGATCACCGCGAGATCGGCGCGCGCCGCGGGCGGCGTCGCCGGCGAGGCGGCGAGCCGCTCCGTCGGCCCGAGGATGAGCGCCAGCGGCGTGCGCAGCTCGTGGCTCACCGAGGCGAAGAAGCGCGTCTTCAGCTCGTCGAGCTCGCGCGTCTTCTCGTAGAGCCGCGTGACCTCGGCGTTGGCCTGCCGCAGCCTCGCGTTCACCTCCTGGATCTCGAAGGCCCGCTGGAAGATCTCCGCCTCCATCTGCCCGGTGCGCGCCTCGAGCTCCCGCGCGCGCGCCGCCTGCTCCGCGCCGGCGCGCTGCACACGCATGTAGTCTGTGACGTCCTCGACGCGGTGGATGATGTGGGCGACGGCGCCGTCCGGCCCGAGCACCGGCGTGTTGAACGGGCTCCACCAGCGCTCCTCGAAGGTGCCGTCGGGGCGGCGGATGTCATACTTCTGCACCGCCATCGCGTCGGTCGCCTTCTCGCGGATGGCACGCTCGATCGAGGCGCCGAGGTTGCGGACACCGCTGGCCTCGGGGTCGTCCGGGTTGTCGGGGAAGACGTCGAACACACCGCGGCCGAGCACCTCTCCGCGCCGGGTCATCGTCGCGCGCAGGTAGGCCTCGGTGACCGCGACGATGCGATACGGCGGCGCCGGCTCGAGGATGAGGTACAAGCCCGGGGAGGCCTCGAACAGGAGCCGGAAGTCAGGCGCGGCGGGTGGGCCGTTCATCGTCGCGACATCCTCCGCGCGCGAGTCGTGAACGTCTGAGGCGTCACCCTGCGGTTTCGCTTCGCCGCGCCGTCGTGAAGTCGTCGCGCCCCCACCGCCGGACGCACCTCATTTGCCCTGGGGGCGGAAGACGTTCAGCGGGATCTTGAGGTAGCGGATGCCGTTGGCGTGCGGCGCCGGCAGGTGGCCCGCGTCGACGTTCACCTGCACGCTCTGGAACAGCAGCTTCGGCGCGTCGAGCGAGGCGTCGCGCGCGGTGCGGAACTTCACGAAGTCCTCGCGCGCGGTCTCGGCCCGCAGCTGCACGTTGGCGCGCTTCGAGTCGCCGATCGTGGTCTCCCACGCGAGCGGGCGCCCGCCCGGCATGTAGTCGTGACCGACCAAGACGCGTGTGTCGTCCGGCAGCGCGTACAGCCTGTCGTGGACCGAGGTGTACAGGTCGTCGGCGCTGCCCGCCGGGAAGTCGCAGCGGCCCGTGCCCATGTCGGGCATGAACAGCGCGTCCCCGGTGAAGACGACGTCGCCGAACCGGTAGGTCGCGCAGGCGGGGGTGTGTCCCGGGGTGAACAGCACCTCGAACTGCAGGCTGCCGGCGCCGACGGTCTCGCCCTCCTTCCACAGACGGTCGAACTGGCGGCCGTCGGTGGCGAACTCGTCGGGCAGGTCGAAGATGTGCTTGAACGTCTTCTGCACCGTGGTGATGCGCTCGCCGATGGCGACCTGCGCGTCGGGGTACGCCTGCTTGATCATCTGCGAGCCCGACAGATGGTCTGCGTGCGCGTGCGTCTCGAGGATGTAGTGGAGCGTCAGCTCCTTGCCCCGCAAGAACGCCAGCACGCGGTCGACCGACTCGCTCCACGTCCGGCCGGACCAAGGTTCATAGTCGAGCACCGGGTCGACCACCACCGCGTCGCGGGTCTGCGCGTCGTAGACGACGTAGGTCATCGTCCAGGTGCGCTCGTCGAAGAAGGTCTCGATGTTCATGACTGCTTCACCTCCCAGCCGTGGAGCTGCGCCGCCCGGCGGCGAGCCAGCGCGCCCTCGTAGACGCGGAAAAGGAACATGCCGCCGAGCATCGCCGCGACGAAGGTCACGACCTCGGTGGCGCCGGTGGCGAGCGACGTGAGCGCTGGCCCCGGGCAGAGGCCGCCGAGACCCCATCCGGCCCCGAACAGCAGTGATCCGACCACCAGCCGCCGGTCGATCCGGCGGTTCGTGGGCACCTGGAAGCTCGCACCGAACAAGGGTCCCTCGCGTCGGGCGATCCGCCGATAGAGCGCCGCGTACGACAGCACGGCCCCACCCATCACGAAGAGCAGCGACGGATCCCAGTCGCCCGTCACGTCGAGGAAGCCGACGATCTTCTCGGGCAGCGTCATGCCCCCCAGCGCCAGGCCTGCGCCGAACAGCAGCCCGACGAGCAACGCCGAGAGCAGATGCCTCAAGCCGCACCTCCCATCACGAGCCGGGCGACCAGCACCGACAGCAAGCCGGTCAGCATGAAGGAGCCGGTGGCCACGAGCGACCGCGGCGACAGACGGCCGATGCCGCAGACGCCGTGGCCGCTCGTGCAGCCGCTCCCGAGCCGCGTCCCGAAGCCGACCATCAGGCCCGCGGCGACCAGCATCGCCAGGGAGCGGCCGCCGAAGTCCTCGCGCGCCGTCGGCAAGGCCTCGGGCGCGACCTGTAGGAAGAGCACACCGGCGCCGACGAGGCCGGCGACGAACATCGCCCGCCAGAGCACCTCGCCGCGGGCCGGCGACAGCACGCCGCCGACGATGCCGCTGATGCCGGCGATACGCCCGTTGAAGAGCAGCAGCAGGGCCGACGCAGCGCCGATCAGCACGCCGCCGGCGATCGAGAACAGCCAATCCATCACATCCTCCAGAGTCGCGGTCAGGGACTCGCGCCCGTGCAGGGTCAGGTGCGGACGGTCGTCGCGGGCGCGACGCTCACGGCGCGCCGGCCCTGCAGCCAGGCGCCGAGCACGATGCCGGCGAAGGTGACGATCCCGGCGAAGCGCCCCTCGCCGATCTGCGCGAGGGCCGTGCCGGGGCAGGCGCCGGCGATCGCCCAGCCGGCGCCGAAGAGCAGGCCGCCGACCACCAGCCCGCGCTTCATGGGCTTGCGCTCGAGCGCCAGCGGGCGTCCGTCGCGGGCCGTCCCGCGCCGGCGCAGCAGCGCGAAGCCCAGGGCGGAGACAGTCACCGCCACCCCGATCACACCGAACAGATGCAGGTCCGTCAGACGGAACATGCCGGCGATGGCATCGTAGTCCGTCGCGCCCGCGCGAGAGAGCACGAAGCCGAAGACCATGCCGAAGGCGATGGTGCGCGCGTTCATGGCATCACCCAGGTGGTGGCGAAGCCGCCGACGAGGAACGCCGCGGTGGCGATCAGGCTCGCAGGGGCGAGTTGGGCGGTCCCGACGATGCTGTGGCCCGAGGTGCAGCCGCCGGCGAGGCGGGCGCCGTAGCCGATGAGCGCGCCGGCGCCGAGCAGCACCGGGATCTTCACGATCGGCGCCGCGGAGAAGAGCGTGTCGAAGGCGCCGAGGGACAGCGTCGGATGAAAGCCGCCGAGCAGCGTCGAGGCGAGGCCGCCGAAGACGATGCCGACCAGGAACTGCGGCCGCCACGAGCGCCGCGCGCTCGCGTCGCTGCCGAGCCGGCAGAGCTCCGCGCAGCCCGTGGACACACCGAGCAGCTTGTTGTCGAACCAGAGCATGAGCAGGACGACGGCGGCGATGGCCGCGCCGCCCGCGTACCAGGGCCAGCGGTCCACGAAGATGCCCTGCCAGACCGCCGAGGACGTCCAGTCCACGGGCAGCTGGCGGCCGATCATGAACAGGCCCATCAGCACCACGAACCACGCGAACGCCTGCCGCAGCGTGTCCTGGTTCACCTTGCCGGCGAGGCGGCCGCCGACGAGCGAGCCGGTGACGGCCGCGGCCGACACCATGCCCGACAGCGCCCAGTCGATGTCGACGTGGCCCAGATAACCGGCGAACCCGGCGAACGACTTCATCGAGATGACGACCAGCGAGGTGCCGACCGCCGTGGCCATCGGCAGGCCGCCGAGCAGAACGAGCGCGGGCACTACGAGGAAGCCGCCGCCGGCGCCGACGAGCCCGGTCACCGCGCCCACGACCGTCCCCTCGAGCAGGACCTTGCCCACGCGCAGCGATTGCGGGGCCGCGTCCGCCGGCACCCTGCGGCCGCGCAACATGGCGATCGCCGTGGCGACCATCATCAGCGAGAAGCCGATGAGCAGCGCCGTGGCCGGGACGAGGTGCGCGACGCGGCCCGCGGCGTAGGCGCCGACCATGCCGGCGGCGCCGAACAGACCGGCGTGCTTCCAACGCACGCGGCCGGCGCGGGCGTGGGTCACGGCGGCGGCTGCGCTCGTCACGCCGACCACCAGCAGCGACGTGGCGATCGCGACCTTCGGGCCGAGGCCGACCGCGTAGACCAGGATGGGGACGGTCAAGATCGAGCCGCCGCCACCGAGCAGGCCGAGCGACAGACCGATCAGGACCGAGAGGGCGAGGGCGAGGACCATGCGGGGGACTCCTCGTAGGTTCGGTGGGGTGTCTTAACAAGGACCATGCCATGAGGACGGACGGCGCGCGGCGCGGGCCCGTCGCGCCGGCTGCAACGATCTGAAACGTTCGCGAAACGACGTTGCAGGCCCCGCGCGCGGCGCGGCGCCGTGCGAAGAGCGTCAGGCCGAGGACGAAGAGTCGCGCCCCCACGCCGGGTCGGAGGCCGCGACGGGGGTCGGATCGCGCGCCAGGCGCAGGCGGCGCGCGGCGGCACGGAGCTCGTCGGGGTGGAAGAGGAGCGGGTACAGCGCGAGGACCCCGAAGGGGAAGATGCCGAGGCGCAGCGTGGCGGCGATGGCGAGGTGGAAGGCGGCGCCGGTCGCGATGTACACGAAACGCAAGCGGAATCGGTTCGACCAGCGGCGCAGGCGGCCGGGTCGCTCCGGCGTGACGTGCCACCAGTGGAAGAGCAGCAGGAGCGGGGCGCCCCACTCGAAGACGATCGTCGCCGCGGTGCCGAGCTGCGTGAGCGGGTAGACCGACGACACCCAGCCCGGCGCGAAGCGCGCGTAATGCGGGTCGGAGAGGACGTATCCGAGCGCGGAGAAGCCGCCGAGCGGGCCCCAGCTCGGGTCGGCCTTGGTGTGGGCGGCCGAGAAGTAGAGCCAGACGACCTGCAGGTAGAGCAGGTAGCGAGGCCAGGCGGGCACGAGCGCGGGGAACGGGCGGCCCAGGGCGCGGCGCACGAGGGCGTCGAGCGACCAGCGCGCGTGGCTGCCGGAGAGCGCGAGCACCGCGACGACGACGCGCAGCAGGGCGTCGATGCCGCGGTCCGCGTCGGGGCAGAGCATCGAGAGCTGGCCCGAGGCGAGGGCGAACGTCAGGCCGGCGAGGCGGGTGAACGCGCCGGCGGTGAAGAGCGCGAGCGCGGCGAACGCGACGGCGAACGTGCGACCCCCCGCCGCCGCGCCCCACCAGTGCGCGACGAGCGGCTTCCCGACGGCGAGCCCGGCGGGTGGGGCGGCGAAGATGACGTCGACCAGGCCGTACCCGATGATCTGCGCGAAGTCGACGAGCAGGACGGCGCCGACGAGCAGGCGCGCGAGGGCGAGCGCGGTCGGCGGCTCGCGGCGGTCCCAGAAGCGAGTCCACCGCCTCATCGCCGCCGCACCTCCGCGAAGGCCTCCTCGCCGGTGGGCTCGACGCCGGCGCCGCCGGGCAGCACGCGCACCCGCTCCATCTTCACGCGCGCCTCCCGGAGACGGGGGTCGGCCTCGAAGACCACGCGCGCGATCCACGAGCAGAACGCTTTGTAGGCGCCGCGCGGACCCTTCGCCCCGGGGTTCCAGATGCCGCGGATGCGGCGGTACTCGAGCACGTCGGCGAAGGCGGCGCGTTCGGGGCCGTGCACGCGGTAGAGGACCTGCCAGGGGGTCTCCGGGCCGGGCCGCGCTTCGATCACCATGCGGTAGTGCCGCTTGTCGGCGACCGGGAAGAGCGACCAGCGCTGGCTGAAGTCGAGCGCGCGGAAGACCGGGCGGAACGGCGTCAGCACGGCGTCGCGGGTGGCGGAGGCGCCGGTGACGAGGCGCTCCACGCCGAGGCGCCGCGCCTGCTCCTTGCCGGGCAGCGGGCACCCCTCGACGAGCGCGACGGCGATGACGCCGGCGATCAGCACGGCGCGCACTGTCGGCCAGAGACCCGGATTGTCTGCGGAATCCGCCACGCGGAGGAGAGTACATGGTCCCGCCCGGCGCGTCGTCGTTGCGGCGCGAGGGGGGTGGTCGGGCTGGTCGCCGGCGCGACGGCCGATCTGGGCCGTGCCGGGCTCGCCGACCTCCTCGCCCGAGGGGTGCGGTCCGTCCGGCGCCTCTTCGAGAAGGGCGAGCCGAGCGTCGTCGACGCCACCGCCCTCGACGCGTGCGCCGACGCGTCGCTCGGCCAGCGCCAGCTCCTCGGCCCCGAGCCCGGCGGCCCCCTCGTCCGCCAGGGCGACGGCTTCGTGAGGCCGGCGCTCGACGAGCCGCTCTCGGTCTCGCTCGACGGCTTCACGCGCCACGCGGCCACGCGTGTGCCCGCCGGCGACCCCGACACCCTCGAGCGCTTGTGCCGCACCGTGGCCCGGCCCGCCGTCGCTCAGGACCGCCTCGCCCTGCTCCCCGACGGTCGCGCCACGCCTGGCGCGACGGGACGACGCGCCTCCTCCCCGCACCGAGGCTGCGCGGCGGCGTGAGCGGGCGCGTCGGGGCGGCCTCCTCCGGCGCTTCGCGCCGCGCGGGCACGGGCGGCGCCGGCGCGCGGGGCGGGGGGCGCGGTGGCGGCTGCGGATCGCGGATGGAGGGGCGCGCCAGCCCGCCCGCGCGGTCAGGGCGGGCCGGCGCCGTTCACGACGGCGCAGGGGACGCCGGGGATGTCCGGCATGTCGGGGCAGGGATCGCAGGCGTCGCCGAGCAGGTCGCCGTCGCGGTTGGCCTGGTCGGGGTTCGGGATGAAGCGGCAGTTGTCGGTCATGTCGGGCCGGCCGTCGCCGTCGCCGTCGGGGCCGCCCACGTCGCCGCCCTCGCAGGCGTCGCCGATGCCGTCGCCGTCCATGTCGGCCTGGCCGGGGTTGAACGTGAGCGGGCAGTTGTCCTGTCCATCGAGCACGCCGTCGGCGTCGTTGTCGACGGGCATGCCCGCGTCGGGCCCGGAGTCGGGGTCGCACACGTCGCCCGCGCCGTCGCCGTCGGCGTCGTCCTGGAGAGGGTCGGCGTCCTCGGGGCAGACGTCGCACTCGTTGCCCACGCCGTCGCCGTCGATGTCCGACTGGATGGGGTTGTCGATGGCGGCGCAGTTGTCGCAGGCGTCGCCCAGGCCGTCCCCGTCGCCGTCGTTCTGGTCGGGGTTCGGCAGGTCGTAGCAGTTGTCGGTGTCGTCGGCGGTGCCGTCGCCGTCGCTGTCGAGGGGCGGTGGCCCGCCGTCGGGCGGCATCGAGGGGTCGCAGGCGTCGCCCGCGCCGTCGCCGTCGGTGTCGGCCTGACCGGGGTTGTAGCGGTCCGGGCAGTTGTCGGCGGCGTCGAGGATGCCGTCCTCGTCGGCGTCCGTGGGTGGCGGCGGCGGGGCGCCGTCGCCCGGGGGCGGGCCGGCGTCGGCCCCGAGGGGCTGGCACGCGTCGCCGACGCCGTCGCCGTCCGCGTCGGACTGCTCGGGGTTGTAGCGGTCCGGGCAGTTGTCGTCGGCGTCGAGGATGCCGTCCTCGTCGACGTCGGAGGCGACGGCGGCGTCGGGCTGCGCGACCGCGCCGTCGGCGGGCGTCGGGCCGGCGTCCATGTCGGGGAGGGCCGCGTCCGGGCCGGGGCCGGCGTCGGGCCCAGGCGCGCCGTCGGGGCGCCCGCCGTCGGGCACGTTCACCGCGCCGTCGGGAGATTCGCCGCCGCCACCGCCCGCGCCTCCAGTGCTTCCGCCGCCGCCGCCCGCCCCCGTGCCGCCGTCACACGCGGCGACGAGACACGCCAAGATCAGCCCGCGCCAGATGCGCATGCCCGCTCCTCTGCTCCGTTCCCGAAGTCAGTCCAGGTAGGTGATGCGGCCCGTGTCCTCGAACGTGACGCCGGCGCCGAGATGGGTGTGGCTGCGCGACACGACGCCGCCGTGACCCGCGAAGTTCCAGCCGCTGTTGGCGGTCGAGATGTGCACGTTGCGCGGGGAGCCGGGGGCGCGGTCCATGAACGTGTGGCCGAACTTGGCCCGCCCGTACTGGTGGCCCCAGAAGTTCACGAGGTTCTCCGAGAGGTTGCCGCGGAGCTGCGACAGCTCGAGCACCGACATCTCCCCCACGCCGAACAGGGCGACGCACGGCGACGACGGGTACGTCGGCAGGTTGTTGTTGATGCGCTCGTCGATCATCACGCCGGACATCGAGAACGTCGAGTACGCGCCGGTGAGCAGCCGGTACGGGCAGCGCCAGTTCTGGCCGTTGTAGTTGTAAACCTGGGTGCCGCGCATCGTGATGACCGACGTGATGTTGGCCGCGCCGTTGTTCCAGCCCGCGCCGTTGATCGATAGATCCGTGCGGGCCGGCACCGAGATGGCCGTCTCCCACCGGTACGTCGTGTTCGCGGCGAGCTGCAGGTAGATGCAACGGTAGCGGCCGAGGTACCCCGAGAGCACGGCGCCGATGTCGTCGTTCGCGGCGATCGTCGGGTACGCGCAGTCGGGCGAGCCTTCCTTCGCCAGCAGGCCTTCGTACGGCCGCGTGGCTTCGGGGTGGATGAAGAAGAGCTCGGAGACGCCCACGCGGCCGCCTTCGCCCGTGCCCGCATAGATCGAGAAGCGCAGCTTCGAGTAGAGCGCGTGCGCGGTCTGCGTCGTGAAGTCGGAGCCGCTGTAGTCGGTGTTCTCGTAGTCGGCGATCGTCTCCCACTGACCGGCCTGACCGTAGATATTGAAGCCTTCGATCTTGAAGCGCCGCGCCGGCCAGTAGCGCGTCGTCCAGCCGACCCAGGCGCCCGCCTGGGTGTGATAGCCCGGCAGGTTCTCGATCAGGATGACTTGCGGGTTCTGCGCCGTCGGCACGCCGGCGGGATAGTCGGGTCCCATGCGGCCGTCGAACAGAGCGCCGAGGCTGAACGTCGCCGGGCCGTTCTGGGTGACGCGATAGCGGTCCTGGGCGTTGAAGAGCACGTTGTGCTCCCAGCCGGTCGGGCTGCGGTTCGACGTCGACTTCGCGCCGTGGATGGTGCCGACGACCTCGAGGCGGTTGTTCGGGGTCGCCGTGCCGAGGCCCGTGTTGCCGTTCGGCAGCATGCGCAGCAGCTCGGTGCCGGAGCTGTTGTCGTTGCGGTCGCCGTACGGCTGCGTCCCCACGAAGAACACGTTCGTGTCCGAGAAGCGGAAGCCGCTGCCACCGCTCCCGACGACGGTCGTCAGGTGGTCGGACGTGTCGGTGCGTTCGATGATCGCGTTGACATGGTGCGGCCGGGAGATGTGCAGCGGGCCCAACGGCGTCGTGGTGCCGAGGCCGAGGTCGCCGTCGTGCTGCAGGACCATCGCCACGTTCGGCGTGCCGTTGCCGGTCGACACCTCGAACTCGAGGCCGCCGTGGTTCTGCCCGTTGACGCCGCCGGCCTCGGCGCCCGCGACGCTGCGGATGAGCCCGTAGGCCTCGCGCCCGGCGCTCGTGCGCGACGTGAACCGCACGAACGTCTCGGTGTTGACCCCGGCGCGCAGGTTGCGGAGCGTCAGGCCGGTGCTGGCGGCGCTGTCGTCGCGGATCTCGGCGGCGCTGCCCGGCTGGGTGGTGCCCACGCCGAGCCGCCCGCTCACGTACACGTTGCTCTCGAGGCTCACGCCCTGGTCGTTCTTCAGCCGGAGCCAGCCATCGTCGTTCGCGTCGTCCAGCGGCGCGACATAGATGGACGCCTGGGAGCCCGCCCACGAGATCGAGGCGTCGGGGCCAGGATCGTTGAACGCCAGCCCGGGGTCGCCCACGCCCACGACCCCCCGGTCGGCCAGCGTGATCTGACCGCCGACGACGTCGACGTCGCCCACGACGCGCGTCCTCGCCTCGAGGGAGATGCCTTCGTCGTTCTTCAGCCGGAGCCAGCCATCGGCGTTGGCATCGTCGAGCGGTGCCACGTAGATGCTGGCCTGGCTGCCATTCCAGGAGAGGAAGCCATCGGGGCCGGGGTCGTTGATGCGGAATGCGCCGCCCGAGACCAGGTTGTCGGCGGCCGAGACCGCGCCCGTGAACGTGGCGCCGGCGGCCTGCAGGATGCCTCCGACGGACAGCTTGCCGGTCGTGCCGGTGTCGCCGTTGGTCCGCATGAACGTGCTGGAGTCGGCCCCGTCGAAGAGGTCGGTGTCGATCAGGCTGCCGGCGCCGTCGACGGTGCGCAGCTTGACCCGGATCTGCTCGGCGGTGTCGGGGCTGCCGTCGCCGCCGGCGGGGCCCGCGGGACCGGCGGGGCCGGCGGGACCGGCCGGCCCGGCGGGGCCCACGAGCCCGCTCGGATTGCCCACCCACTGCCCGTTCGCGTTGATCACCAGGTTGCCGCCGACGCTGACCGTCGTCGCCTGCACCGGGCCCTTCACGGCGCCCGCGACCAGGGCGAACGGCACCGAGACGAGCTGCGTGCGCGGCGCGAGCTCCGCGCCGCCGTTGATCGACAGCGCGAGGTAGCGGTTCGCCGTGACGACGTCGGCCTGCAGCGCGTTCGTCTCGCCGAGGACGACGCTGTAGTAGCCCTCCACGAGCGGCACGGCGTCGAAGGTCTCCGTCCACGCGGCGTTGCCGCCGACCGCGCCGGCGTAGAGCCGGAACGTGAGACGCACCGGGCCGGCGATCGGGTCGCCGGCCGCGTTGACGAGCAGTCCCTCCTGGTGCAGACGCCCGGGAACTTGTGCTTGCGCCGCGCCCGCCGAAGCGACGACGACGACCCCCGCCAGCCACGAAGGCAGCCGACCCCCCATGTCACGCCCCCTAGATACAGCCACCCGGGAGTTTATTGATGTGGCGGTACGCGCACAATCGTTTCGCGCGACAGCTCGGCGCGCGCCCGGACCGCGGCTTCGGACGGGCCTGAGTCCGCGGCCATCGCCGCGACCGCCGCTTCGGCGTCGGCGCGGCGCCCGAGCGCGACGAGCGCGGCGACCCGTTTCACCCGCGCCTCGGCCAGGTCGGCGCGCAGAGACAGCGCCTCGTCGAACGCGGCCAGCGCCTCGGCGGGGCGTCCCGCCGCGAGCTCGACCAGCCCGAGGTTGTAGAACGTGCCCGGGGCGCGGCGGGCCTGCAGGGCGGCCTGCAGCGCCGTGCGCGCGGCGGGCACGTCGCCCGCGCGGAAGCGCGCCAGCCCCAGGTCCTCGAGCAGGCCGGCGTCGGGACGCTCGCCGCGCCCCTCCAGGGCCTCGACCGCGGCGCCGAACGCCGTCGCCGCGGCCGCGTAGGCGGCGTGGGCCAGCTCCGCCTCGCCGAGCAGCCGCCAGGCCGACGGCGACGGCGCGAGCTCGGCCGCCTTGCGCAGCGCGTCGGCCGCGACGCTCGGCTTCTTCAGCGCCAGGCGCGTCTCGCCGAGCGCCCGCCACGCCGCCGCAGACTGGGCGTCGAGCTCGACGGCGCGCGCGAGCAGCGCCTCGGCCTCGGCCGCGCGCTTCGTCTCGAGGAGGAAGCGGGCGAGCGCGATCTGCACGTCGGCGCGCTCCGGCGCCAGCTCGGCGGCGCGTGTGAACGCGCGCGCGGCGTCTTCGGTCTGACCCAGCCGGCGCGCCGCCCAGGCGTCGCCCAGCGCGAGGTCCGCGTCGGCCGCCGGGGCGCCGAGGGACCGGGCGACCGCCAGCTCGTGCTGCAGCGCGACCGCGGTGTCGGCCGTCAGCGTGTCGGGCGCCCGCGCGACGAGCACCGCCTGCGCCCGCGCCCGCCCCAGCAAGGCCTCGGCACGCGCGGGATCCAGCTCCAGCGCCGTCGAGTAGCCCACCACCGCCCGCGCCGGCGCCCCGCCCTCGAGCGCGGCCCGGGCCGCCTCCACGTGCGCGTCGGCCAGCGCCGCCCGCGCCCGCGCCGCCCGCAGCGAGGACCACGCGTCGAGCGCGACGGGCGTGCCCAGCGCGACCCCGACGCCCCACAAGGCCACGACGAATGTGCGCGACATCGCCGGCATCGTCCGCCGGAAGCGCCCCCCGCGCAAGGAAGTCACGGCGGCGGGCGTTCGGGTGGGTGTGGCGAGGGTTCGCAACGGCGCCGAGGCCCTCGACATGACGGGGTCGCCGGCGACGTCCTCGCTGGCGGCCGGGCGGCCACCATCGGCGGCGAAGGCAACGCCGCGCATCCCAGCGATGTGTTCGACGCGGTCGAGGTCTGAGAGGATCGGCCAGAATATCTGCGTATAACGATTGATGTTCTGGCGCGTCCGTGATCTCCTCGCCGGCATGGACACCGCACCGCCGACCTCCACCGAGACGTTCAGCCTCAGCGAGCCGCAGGGCGCGACGAAGCCG
>CAUJDF010000100.1 GCA_963169045.1 Myxococcota bacterium | reverse complement strand
CGCGCTGCTCGACGAGCGGCCCGCCGAGGGCTTCTCCACGTTCACCGGCCTGCGCGTGGAGCGCGACGGCGAGACCTGGCGCGCGCTGCTCGCCGGCGAGGCCCACCCGCCGGGCTCGTGCCCGGAGTTCGTCGAGCACTGGGCGCGGGACCCTCGGGACTTCACGAACGATCCCGAGGACCTGGAGCGCGCCCCCGAGGCGTTCCGCGCGCGCTGCACGCCGCCCGACGGGCCGGACTGACCGTGCCGCGCCTGCGAGGGCCTGCGCCTGGTGTTCCCGGGGCGCGGGCCCGGCGCCGCGCTCGTCGCCGCGTCCACGTTCGAGGGCGACGACCTGCGCTTCGTCGGGCAGCGCGCCGTGCTCACGGGGCTGGGGCCGGCGGGGGTCCCGGCCAGCGACGGCCCCGGGCGCGCGGTCGTCGCGAGCGCCGGCGGCCTCGCCGCCGTCGACCTGCGCACCGACGATCCGCTCGCCCAAATGCAGTGGCAGACGGCGGGCGCCGCCTGGCGCCACACCGGCATCGGCGAGTCGCAGGTGGCCGCGCCGCTGCACGGCGCGTTTCAGAACGCCTGGGTCGACGCGAGCGGCCGCTTCGTCGCCGGGATGCGCTCGATAGACGTCCGCACGCTGCTCGACGACAGCCCGAACCTCAGCGAGGTCGTCACGCGCCACGGCGGCCTGGCTGTCGGCGCGCTCGGCGAGGCGAGCCACCTCGCGTGGCGCACGGAGCTGTTCACGACCGGGCCCGCCGTGGACCGCTACGTCGGCGATCCGTTCACGAACGTCGCGTGGCCCGTCGGGGAGGGGCGCGTGCTGGTCGTCGAGCACGCGCGGGGCGACGCGTCGGCGCCGCGCCTGCCCGAGACGGTGATCGGCCTGCGGCTCGCCATCCCGGCGGCGCCGCCCGCGCGCGACCTGCTGCCCGCCGCCGGCGCGATCGGGCGCCTGCCCGCGTGCGGCCCCGGCGCCGAGCCGGACGACTGCCTCGTCTGGGACCTCGGCTGGACCACCGAGGCGACCGAGGTCGAAGGCGAGGTGCCGTGGTTCGAGTGCGAGAAGCGCGAGACCTGGTGCACGCGCGACGCGCTGCGCGAGCAGTTCGAGGCGGCCTGGAACGACTTCGCCGTCCAGGCGGTCGTCGGCGACTGGTTCCTCGACCGCGTCGCGCGTTGCGTCCCCGGCAGCGTCGTCGTGACGGAGACGGACGAGCGCCTGCGCCTGCAGTGCCGCCGCCTCGACGAGCTCTACCGCACGCGGCCCGGCCTGACCGTCGCGCGCGGGGCGGCGGTGCTCACGCCCGTGCCCGCCGCGTGCGACGACATGGGCGCGCCGCGGCCGCTGCGCCTCGTGGACCTCGTCCCGGAGGGCATCGACGTCGACGTGCGCGGCCCCGACGGCGCGCCGGCGACGACGGCGAAGAGCGGCGACACGCTGACGCTGACCGCACAGGGCGAGGGGAGCTTCGAGTGGGAGGTCATCCAGGGCGACGCGGAGATCGAGGGGGAGGGCGCGTCGGTGCGCCTGCGCGTGTCGGGCGCCGGCGTGGTCGTGGTGCGCGTGATCCGCAGGGACGCGGCGGGGCGCGTCGTCGCGATCGAGGAGGTGGTCGTCGCCGTCGAGGGGCCGGGGCTGTGCGATGCCGACGACGAGAGCGTCCGCACGTGCGCCGTGGCCGCGCCGTGGAGCCTCGATGAGGTCACGGCGGCCCAGGACGCGCTCCCCGGCGAGGCCACCGACGGCGAGGGCGTCGCGCTCCACGACCTGAGCTTCTCGGCGACGCTGATCGACCTGAGCGTGGACGGCGTCGCCGGCCCGTTCAGGATCGGCCGGACGCACCGCACCGCCCACCTGCCCGACGACGGCGGACCGCTCGGCGGCTGGACGGCCTCGTTCGACCAGCGGATCGTCGCCGCCGGCGACGCGACGTGTCGCACCGAGGGCGAGGGCGTCGACCGCCTGTACTTCGACGACCGCGGGCGCGGCGTGCGCTACCGCTTCCCGGCGGGCGGCGCGCGCGCGATGCGCTTCGGCCCCGGCGGCGACGAGGTCTACCTGACCTACGACCACGCGGCGCAGGCGGCGCGGACGCCGGCCTTCCGCGCGCGCGTCGTCGAGTACGAGCGCCCGGTCGGCCGCGTCGCGCGATTGCGCGCATACACGCTGCTCGAGGGCGAAGAGCACCCCTGGTATGTGCCCGAGAACACGGCGATTCCGCCGAGCGAGCGCCGCTTCTACGAGCTCGCGTGGCCCGGCGGCGAGCGCGCGATCTTCAACTGCCGCGGGCAGCTCGTGCGGCTCGTCGATCCGCAGCTGCGCGAGGTGGAGCTCGTGTACGACGGGCCGGTCGACGCGCGGATCGGCGCGCGCCTGCCCGGCGGCCTGATCGACGCGAACGGCCGCCGCTGGACGTTCGACTGGCGGCGCTTCGACCGGCGCTGGCGGCTCGCGCGCGTCCGCGATCCGTTCGGGCGGCGCGTCGAGTACGGGTACACGGCGCACCCGAAGCTGCGCGCGGCGCTGACCTCGGTGACGCAGCGCTTCGACGACGTCGTGCGCACGTGGCGCTACCGGTACGACGCGGACGGGCGGCTGACGCACGCCTTCGATCCGGACGGGCGCGAGTCGCTGCGGCTGACCTACGACGACGGGGGGCGCGTGCTCACGCAGGCGCGCGGCGGCGGCGCGCGGCAGGCGCCGGGGCCGTCCGAGGGCGCGACGTGGGACTTCGCGGTCGCGGGCGACGTGGTCACCGTCACCGGGCCCACCGGCGATCCGCGCGACTACCGGCTCGGCGCGCTCGGCGCGGCGCGGGTCGTCGCCAGCGTCGAGGAGATCGGCGAGGTGTGGGACGGCGAGACGGACCCGCCCGGCGTCCGTACGGTGCCGCTGCGCACGACGTACGCGCACCACCCCGAGACGGGGTTGCCGGCGAGCATCACCTACCCGAGCGGGCGCGTCGTGACGTTCGAGCACGACGCGCTGGGGAACCCGAAGCGGCGCGAGGCGCGGGGCGCGGACGGGGCCGTCCGGATCTGGACGTTCACCCACGGCGAGATGCCGTGCGCGACGATGCTCACGAGCACCGAGCCGGACGGCGCGACGACGACCTACGTGCCGTACCCCGACGACCCGTCGAAGCCGGGCCTGCGCTGCCAGGTCCAGCGGCGGGAGCGGCCGGCGCCGCTGCCCGGCCGGGACGCGGTCGTCGACACGTACGCGCACGTCGCGACGGGGCCGCTGCGCGGGCTGCTCGAGTCGCACACGGTGGGCGGGCGCGCCGCGACGTGGACGTACGACCCCGGCCAGCCGGAGGGCGAGGCCACGCCGTCCGGCAAGCGCGCGAACGCGCACCTCGGGCAGCTCACGGCGCTCACGCAGTCGGGCGAGGTGCCGGAGGCCTGCGTGGCGCCGTCGGAGATCTCGCAGTCGTTCCGGCACGATGCGCGCGGCAACCTCGTCGAGACGACGCGCGGCGACCTCGTCGAGCGCCGCCGCTACGACGGCGCGGACCGCCTCGTCGAGCGCGTCGTCGGCGAGACGGTGACGACGCGCACGACGTGGGACGCGCTCGACCGCGAGATGCGCAGCGAGGTCTCGGGGCCGGGCATGGCGACGGTCGTCGACGAGTACGTCTACGACCGCCTGGGGCGGCGCGTGGGGACGTCCAGCGCGGCGCCGGGGCTGCCGGGGATGCGGGTCGAGCGGGTCGCCTACGACGGCGAGGGGCGGATCGTGGCGCGGGTGCGCCCGGGCCCGGGCGCCACGCCGGAGGACGAGGCGGCGCTGCGCGCGGGCGAGACGCCGCCGGGCCGCTTCGACCCGGCGCGCGGCCCGTCGCTCGTCACGGAGACCACGCGCCGCGACCGGCAGGGCCGCGTGGTCGAGATCGCCATCGGCGGCGGCGGCGAGGGCGCGTTCCGGGGCCGGATCGTGCGCCGCTTCTGGCGCGACGCCGCCGGCAACGCCGTCCTGTACGACGCCGGGCGCGACGACCGCGAGGGCCCCGTCCTGCAGAGGCGCGCCTACGACGGCCTCGACCGCCTGCTCTCCGTCGAGCACCTCGACCCGGCGTGCGAGCAGCCGCTGCAGGTCGTCGCGCACGTGTCGCCGGACGACGGCCCGGTGTTCGACGGGCGCGACCACCCGCGGGCGATCGAGATCCGCGGCGGCGACGGGATGGCCGACCTGTCGGCACCCCTGTTCGCGTGCGGGCCGCCGGTCCCGTTGCTGCGCATCACGCAGCAGTTCGACGCGTGGGGGCGGCGCATCCTCGCGCGGCACACGGCGCTGCGGCGGCCCGCCGGGCTGACCGACGCGTGGACGCCGCCGCCGGACCGCGAGCAGTCGTGGATCTACGACGACGAGGACCGCGTCGTGCTCGCGCGCCTCGCCGCGGGATCGCTGCGCGTGGCGACGCAGCGGGCGCACACGCCGTTCGGCGAGGTGTGCCGCGAGATCACCGACACGTCGGGGGTCGGCGTCGACGTGCAGACGACGTTCGACGCGCGCGGGCGCCCCGAAGAGATCGTCGAGACGCACACGGGCGCGGATCCGGTGACCGTGAAGCAGCGCTTCGGGTTCGACGCGCTCGGGCGCGCGACGGAGCGGCGCGACGGCGTCGGGCGCGTGTGGCGCACCGAGCACGACGCGCTCGGCCGCGTCGTGTCGACGACGGCGCCGGGCGGCCGCCGGCTCGAGGTGACGTACGACGGCGCCGGCCGCGTCGCCGAGGAGCGCCAGACCGATCCCGAGACGGGCGAGACGCGCACGACGCGCCGGACGTGGGGCGGCGAGCGCGTCGTGCGCGAGGAGCGGCTCGTCGGCGAGGCGCGGCTCGGGGCGCGCGACTTCGCGTGGGACGCCGGCGGCGCCGCGGTGCGCACGTGGCCGTACGGGTCCGAATTCGCTGCGCTTTTCGACGAGCGCACCTACGACGCCGAGGGCCGGCTGCTCGCGGAGCGCACCGCGGACGGCGCGACACGCGACTACTTGCGCGACGCGCTCGGCCGCGCAATCGAGATCACCGGCGCGCTCGACGGCGAGGCCGCGGGGCCCGGCTACACGCGCGCGCCGGCGCCGACGCTGACGTTCCGCTACGACGGCCTGGGTGAGCTGACGCACGCGCGCGGCGACGGGATCGACGTCGTGCGCGTCCTCGGCGGCTTCGGCGAGGTGCTCGAGGAGACGACGACCGACGGGGCCGAGGCGCTGACCGTGCGCGCGCGCTACGACGGCCTCGGCCAGCTCGCGGCGCTGTACTACCCCGGCGCGCCGCCCGACGCGCCGGACCTCGAGCTCACCCACGACGCCGCGGGCCGGCTGCGGTCGGTGGTGGCCGGCGCGCGCCTGTTCGGTGGCCTCGAGGCGATCGGCTACGGGTGGTCCGGCGACCTGCTGCGGGCGCGCGAGACGCGGCTGCGGTCGGGCCGGACGCTGCGCGCCGAGTGGGCGTACGACGAGGCCGGCGCGCGCCACGGCGTGACCCACCTCGAGGGCGGGGCGCGCGTGCACGAGAGCCGCAAGTGGTGGTTCGGCGAGCACGTGGCCGCGCAGGCCTCGGTGCCGTGGATCGACGGCGCGCCGCAGAGCGAGATCGTCGCCGACCTCGACGCGGAGCGGGCGCCGGCGCCCGCGGGCGGCGTGCTGTCGAGCCAGCTGCGCGCGTGGCCGGCGCCGTTCGAGCAGCGCGACGTGGAGTACGCCAGCTTCGACGGGCTGCCGCGCGCCGCGTCCGTCTCGCTCTACCGCCGCAACGCGTTCGGCGAGGTGCTGCGCAGCCAGACGCTGGCGCGCCCGCGCGGCGGCGGCCGCGGCACCGTGAGCACGACGTGGCGCACGCTCGACCGCGCGCGCGTGCGGCACGAGCAGACGCTCTCGTGGACGACGTCGGTCGGCGATCCGTTCGCCGACGGCGAGCCCTCGTTGCTGCACGACGTCTACTACTGCTACGCCGACGACGCCGGCGGCCCGTGCGAGGCGGCCGCGGAGCGCATCCCCGAGCGCCTGAGCGGGACGGTCCACGGCCTCGCCGTCGAGCCGGATCCGGACGCCTTCGGCGCCTACCCGCTGCCGTCGGCGGGGCTGCCGAGCGAGCGCAGCTACCGCGTCGGCTTCTCGCGCGGCGGCCTGCTCGCGACGCACCGCGACGACGTCAGCGCGCGCGCCAACGAGCATCGCTACGACGTGTTCGACCGGCTCGTGGAACTGCGCGACTTCAATGAGGATCTGCTGGCGATCGAGCCCGCCGATCCGCAGTCGCAGCAGCCGCCGCCGCCGCGCGCGCTGACGATGCGGCTGCGGTACGACGCGCTCGACCGGCACGTGGGCGACGGCTACGACCCGCTGCCGTCGGCCATCCCGGGCGAGGCGCCGCGCCGCGTCGCGCACCTCGGCGCGCGGCGGCTATACGAGGTCGAGGGCGAGCGCGTGAGCGCGTACGTGCCGGGGGCGGGCGACCTGCCGTACATGCGGCTGCCGTTCGGCGAGGCGGCGGTGCTCGAGGACGTGGACGGCGGCTTCGCCGGCCTCGTGCTCGACGGCGAGCCGGCGGCGACGACGACGGTCACGTCGCAGCAGACCGCGCGCAAGCCGGTGCCGGTGGTCGAGGCCGGCGTGCCGGGCCTGTTCGACGGCCTCCTCGGGACGGCGCGCCAGCGGCTCGGCATCGTGCCCGAAGAGGTGCTGCGGCTCGTGTCGCCCGGGGTCGAGACGGTGCCGTTCATGCCCGGCCTGACGCTGTCGCCGGAGGGCCCGTCGTTCGACTTCGCGCGGCACCCGCACGAGCACATCGAGCTGCAGCGGCTGCGGCGCATCGGCGCGATGGTGCAGCTGCTCGTCGACGCGGTGCTCAACGTGGCGACGGTGCTGGCGCCGGAGCTGCTGCCGTTCCGCTGGGCGCTGGCGGTGGACGGCGTGGCGACGGCGTACGACGCGGTGCAGCTCGTGCGCGAGGTGCAGCGCGGCGGGCTGTCGGCGGGCGCGTTGCTGCAGGGCGCCTTCCTGGTGGGGCCCGTGTGGGGCGCGGCGCGCGCGCAGTGGCACCGGACGCATCCGCCGCCGCGCGACCCGGACTTCGTCGCCGACGTGCACGCCTACTACAGCGCCGCCTACCGGCACGGCGCGCTCGCGGGCGAGGCGCACGCGGCGAAGCTGCTCGACGGCCTCGCGCACCGCGTGGCGCCCGACACGCGCGCCTTCCTCGCGAGCCGCGGCCTGACGGACCGCGAGATCCTGGCGCTGATCGAGGCCAACGACGCGCTCGGCGGCGGCCTGACGGTCGGCGTGCGCAGCTTCGGCGACAAGGCGCAGTGGCGGCGGCGCTGGGTGCAGGAGGGCGTGCAGGGCAAGCCGGGCTGGGTGAAGGCGAAGACGAGCGCCGAGTCGCTCGGCGTGTGGGTGAAGCCGCAGAGCGGCATCCGCCAGCCGATCACGAGCGATATCGACCTCGCCTGGGTGCTGAAGCACGGCGCGCCGATGGAGCCCCAGGCCGCGCGCTTCCGCGGCGAGTGGACGCGCGCCTACAAGGACCTGCCCGGCCCGGCCAACGGCGCGATGCTGCATGGCCCGCACCTCGACCTGCGCCACCTCAAGGACAACGGCAAGCCGGTGTTCGGCGCCGAGGTGACCGACAAGTTCCTCGAGAAGCTCGGCCCGCCTCGCGAAGTCTTCGAGGTGCGCTTCGACGCCCAGGGCCGCCTGAGCGCCGCCGACCTGTCGAAGCCGCAGACGCTGCGGTACCTCGACCAGATGAAGCCGCCGACCGGCTGGCCGCAGAGCTGGCGCGATTACTACGCGGAATGACTCGGATCTTCGGCGAGGCCCAGCGTCGTGAGGATCGCGAGGGCAACGTCGAGGCGGATAGACGTGTCGCCCTTCTCGAGCTTGACCACGGTCGGCACGCTCACGCCGGCGAGCGCGGCGAGGTCGCGCTGGCTCATGCCTTCGGCGAGGCGGCGCTCGCGCGCCCGACGGACGAGCGCGCCCCAGTCGAGTCGGTCCATCACCCCTCCAACCGAGAGAAGGCGTCGTCGACGATGGCGCGGTAGCGGACGCGCCAGTGGTCGTCTTCCCACTCGGGGCGCGGCGCGAGGCGGCGCAGCACCGGCTCGCGCTTGCGGACGAGCGCCGTGAGCGCGCGCTCGACGGCGCGCGGCGGCAGGTCGAGGTCGGCGCCGAGCGCGCGGAACGTGTCGCGCGTGATCTCGTCCCACTGGCGAGCGCGCCCGCCGAGCCGCAGGCCGAAGCGCGTCGAGTACCCCTGCGCGGCGAAGACGTACGTGTTGACGATGTCGTAGGCGGGCGAGAGGCGCAGGCCGCCGGGCGTCTCGAGCAGCGAGAAGTTCTTGAGGTGGCAGTCGCAGTCGCCGAGCAGGAAGCTCGCCGCGATGCGCTCGAGGTAGCGCAAGAGGTCGATGCGCGGCGCGGCGGCGAAGCGCTCGATGGCGGCGGCCGCCTCCTCGTAGGACGCGTCGTACTTGCCCGACCAGTCGCGCCCGCGCGGCACGGCGAGGACCTGCGCGAAGTCCTCGAGGCGCAGCTTCTCGCCGTCGGGCGTGCGATCGAAGCGCACGACGAGCAGGGCCGGCGGGCGGATGCCCTCGACCGTGCCGAGGCGGCTCTCCGTGACGCGGTCGGCGCCGAGCAGCATCCGGGCGAGCTCGAGGCTGAGCGCCTCGTTCGGCGCGAGCTCCGGCAGGTCGGACGTGGGGAACTTCGCGATGAGCGGGGCCGCGCCCTCGGGGCCGGCGGGCACGACGCGGTCGCCTTCGGCGCGGGCGAGCAGCTTGGGTTGCACGCCCGAGATCGTGCGGCGCGCCTCGACGGCGGCGAGCGTCAGCGCGTCGAGGACCTCGTCGGCGGGTGGCGTGGCCGGCGCGTCGGGGTCGTGGACCGAGACGGCGCCGATGCAGTCGGCGCCGTAGCGCAGGAGCAGCCCGAGGTCGTCCTGCTCGTCCAGCTCGGCCGTGCGGGCCTGCCGGGAGCGCAGCCATCCCTCCGGCCCGAGGTGTTGGAAGAACGGGTGGACGCCGGCGGCCCAGGCGTGCGTCCGCTGGTCGCGCGGCAGGGCGCAACCGACGTCCTCCCCCGCATCCTCGGCGTACTCGAAGACGCTCCCGCCCCCCGGCGTTTCGAGGAGGAGGCCGGCACGTCGTCCTCGGCAGCGAACTTCGGCGAAGCGCAGCCTGGCCAAGATCAATCCCTGTTGATCCAGCGTGCCCCGTGAGGGCGAAGCTGATCAATCTTCGTAGAACATGCCGACGTCGGGGGTGAGCGCGATCAACGATCACTGACTACAAGATAGGCGCGCGGATCGAAACGCCGCGTCCTCCAAGCGAATTCGAACGTGAAGCCGGGCCAGAGGGTCGTGTTCTTGCCGGTCCGCGTCCTGTACCAGCTGTCGCAGCCGGCGGCCCACACGGTGCGGGCGAGGCGCGCGTGCAGGCGGCGGTTGTAGCTTGCCTGCGCGTCGGGCCGCACGTCGACCCGGCGCCAGCCGCGGCGGCGCATCGTGTCGATGGCGTCGGCGACGTAGCGCACCTGCGCCTCGATCATGAACACCATCGAGCTGTGGCCGAGCCCGGTGTTCGGCCCCACGAGCAGGAAGAGGTTGGGGAAGCCGGCGACCGACGTCCCGAGGTACGCCTCGGCGCCGTCGCGCCAGACCGCGTTCAGGTCCTGCCCGTCGCGGCCGGTGACCGGGAAGGGCGCGCCCTGCTCGGCGCCCTCGAAGCCGGTGGCGAGGACGATCGCGTCGACGGCGTGCTCCGTCCCGTCGTTCGTGCGGATGCCCCGCGGCGTGATCTCGGCGATGGACGTGGTGACGACCGAGACGTTCGGCCGCTGCAGGGCGGGGTAGTAGTCGTCGGCGGGCAGGACGCGCTTGCAGCCCATCGTGTACCGCGGCGCGAGCTTCGCGCGCAGGGCGGGGTCGGCGACGCTGCGCGCGAGGAACTTGCGGCCCTGGCGCTCGCCGACGCGGACGAGCGGCGGCGCGACGGTCAGCGGGATCGCGAGCAGCTCGCGGCGCCAGTAGATCCAGGCGCGGACGAGGCGCTGCGCGGCCGGGACGCGGCGGTACACGGCGCGCGTCCTCGGCCCGATGCCGCGGTCGCGACGCGGCAGGATCCACGCCGGGGTGCGCTGGAAGACGAGCAGCCGACCCACGCGCGGCGCGATCGCCGGCACGACCTGGATGGCGCTCGCGCCCGTCCCGATCACCGCGACGGCCTTGCCCTCGAGCGCGCAGGTGTCGTCCCAGCGCGCGGTGTGGAACATCGCGCCGGCGAACGTCTCGAGGCCCGGAATTTCTGGCAGCGCCGGCCGGCTCAGCCCGCCGCAGGCCGCCACGAGGACGCGCGCGCGCAGCTCTCCGCCGCCGGCCAGCGAGACGCGCCACGCGCCGTCCTCGAATGCGGCGCGCACGATCCGCGTCCGCAGGCGCAGGTGCGGACGCAGCCCGAAGTCGTCGGCGCAGCGGACGAGGTACGCGAAGATCTCGTCTCGGGGCGCGAACCGGCGCGACCAGTCCGCGTTGGGGGCGAACGAGAACGAGTAGAGGTGCGACTCCACGTCGCAGGCGGCGCCCGGGTAGCGGTTGTCGCGCCACGTGCCGCCGACCTCGTCGCCCGCGTCGACGATGAGGAAGTCGTCGATGCCCGCCCGCCGCAGCCGCCAGCCCATCGCCAGGCCGGAGAAGCCGGCGCCGACGACGAGGACGTGCAGCGTCACCGCTCGAGCCGGCGCGCGATGAAGCCGGCGAGCGTCCCGAACGACTGCGGCGCGACGCGCTTGAGGCCCCAGAACAGGCGCCCGTCGAGCATCGGGACCGAGTAGAGCTCGCCGCGCTCGACCGAGGCGAGGGCGGCGCGGGCGACGCTCTCGGCGCTGCGACCGCGATCCACGAGTCGTTCCGCGGTGTTGCGCGACCTCTCGTCGGCGAAGCGGCCGTTGCGCGCGATGTTCGTGCGGAAGAACGTCGGGCACAGCACGGTGACGCCGACGCCGCTGCCCGCGAGCTCCGCCGCGAGCGTCTCGGAGAGCGCGACGACGCCGGCCTTCGCCACGTTGTAGGCGCCCATGCGCGGCGCCGAGATGAGGCCCGCCGCCGACGCCACGTTGAGGATGTGCCCGCGCCCCTGCTTCTTCAGCAGCGGCACGAAGACGTGGCAGCCGTGGATGACGCCGAACAGGTCGACCTCGATCGTCCAGCGCCAGTCCTCGAGCGGCAGCTCGCCGACGAAGCCGGCGCTGGCGACGCCGGCGTTGTTCACGACGAGGTCCACGGGGCCGTCGCACGCCTCGGCCAGGGCCCGCACGTCGTCGATGTGCGTGACGTCGACGCGCAGCGCGCGCGCCCGCCCGGCCAGGCGCGCCGTCTCCTCGGCGGCGGCCAGGTCGACGTCGGAGAGGACGAGCTCGCCGCCGCGGCGGGCGACCTCGAGCGCGAGCGCGCGGCCGAAGCCGCTGCCGGCGCCGGTGATGACGGTCCGGGGGGCGCGGGGGAGTGCCATGCCCTCCCGTCTACCACGGCCGCGAAACGCGAGGCGAGCGCGGCACTCGTGTTACAACCCCGGCGTGATCCCGCCGGCGAAGGAGCCCGAGACCCTCGAAGGCGTGCTGCTGCGCTTCGTCTTCACGAGCGCGGACGGCGCGTACGCGGTGGCGCGTCTCCAGCGCGACGACGGCAGCGACGAGACGGTGAGCGTCGTCGGCGCGCTCGGCGGCCTGAACGAGGGCGAGCGCGTGCGCCTCGTCGGGCGGCGCGAGCAGAGCGCGAAGTACGGCGACCAGTTCCGCGTCGAGGCCGGCTGGCCGGTGCTGCCGCACAGCGAGGCCGGCATCCGCGCCTACCTCGCCAGCGGCAAGGTCGAGGGCATCGGGCCGAAGCTGGCCGGGCGCATCGTCGACAAGTTCGGCGCCGACGCGCTCGACGTCATCCTCACCGCGCCGGAGCGGCTCGCCGAGGTCGAGGGCATCGGCCGGCAGCGCAGCCGCGCGATTCAAGAGGCGTTTCGCGAGCAGGAGGTGCAGCGCGAGGCGTTCGTCTTCCTGCAGGGGCACGTCGTGTCGGCGGCGCTCGCCGCGCGCATCTTCAAGCGCTACGGGGGGCAGACGATCGCGCTCGTCCGCGAGAACCCGTACCGCATGGCCGAGGAGGTGCGCGGCGTCGGCTTCGCGACGGCGGACCGCATCGCGCGCAGCCTCGGCTTCGCGTCCGACTCGCCGGCGCGCGTGGCGGCGGCGCTGGTGCACCTGCTCGGCCAGGCGCTCGACGACGGGCACACGTACCTGCCGCGGGACATGCTGCTCGAGCGCGTCGCGAACCTGACCGGCACCGAGGGCGCCGGCCTCCCGCGGCTTCCTGCGGAAGCCACTGCCGGGGGGCGCCTCCCCTCGGGAGGCGCCGACGTGCTCGACGCGCTGCTCGCCGAGGGCCGCCTCGAGCAGGAGGACGACGGCGTCTGGCTGCGCACGCCGCGCGCGCTCGAGATCGAGGCGGCGGAGCGCGTCTTCGGGCTGCGCGCGGCGCAGGTGCCGCGGCTGAAGGTCGACACGGCGGCCTTCGAGCAGCAGCGCGGCGTGACGCTGGCGCCGGCGCAGCGCGAGGCGCTCGAGGCGGCGGCGCGGCACCCGCTCCTCGTGCTGACCGGCGGTCCCGGCACCGGCAAGACGACGATCGTGCGGGCGCTGGTGCACGCGGTGGAGCGGTCGGGCGGGCGCATCCTGCTGGCGGCGCCGACGGGGCGCGCGGCGCGGCGGCTGGCGGAGTCGACGGGGCGCGAGGCGCGCACGCTCCACCGCCTGCTCGAGTACAGCCCGCGCGAGGACGCCTTCCGGCGCGACGAGGACCAGCCGCTCGAGGCCGAGGCGCTCGTCGTCGACGAGTCGTCGATGCTCGACCTGGCGCTGTTCACGGCGGTGCTGCGCGCGGTGCGGCCGGGCACGCGCCTCGTGCTCGTGGGCGACGCCGACCAGCTGCCGTCCGTCGGCGCCGGCAACGTGCTCGCCGACCTGCTGTCGAGCGGGGCGGTGCCCGCCGTGCGGCTGCGCGAGATCTTCCGCCAGGCGAGCGCCAGCGACATCGTCGTCAACGCGCACCGCGTGCAGGCCGGCGAGGTCCCCGTGCCCGCCGCCGACCCGGACCGCGGCGACTTCTTCATCGTGACTGCCGAGGATCCCGAGCGGGCTCGGGCGCTGATCGGCCGCCTGGTCGCCGAGCGCATCCCCGCGAAGTTCAATCTGAATTCGTTCGACGACGTGCAGGTGCTCGCCCCGATGCACCGCGGTACGTGCGGCGCCCACGCGCTCAACGAGACGCTGCAGGCGCTGCTCAACCCCGACGGCGAGCCGCTCGGCGGTCCGCGCGGGCTGCGCGTCGGCGACAAGGTGATGCAGGTCCGCAACGACTACGAGAAGGAGGTCTTCAACGGCGACGTGGGGCGCATCGAGGCGCGGACGAGCGACGGCGTGCGCGTGCGCTTCGACGAGCGCCGGGTCGACTACGCCGCCGACGCGCTGGACGCGCTCGTGCTCGCCTACGCCTGCTCCGTGCACAAGAGCCAGGGCAGCGAGTACCCGGCGGTGGTGATGCCGGTGCTCACCGAGCACTGGGTCATGCTGCAGCGCAACCTGCTGTACACGGCGGTGACGCGCGGGCGGCGGCTGGTGGTGCTCGTGGGGCAGGCGCGGGCGCTGCGGCGCGCCGTCGAGAACGACCAGGGCCTGCACCGCTTCACGGCGCTGGCGCGGCGGCTGCGCGAGGCGGCGGCGTGACGCGGCTGCTGCTCGCCGTCGCGCTCGCCCTCGGCCCGGGGTGGGCGCGCGCGCAGGACGCGGGGCCCGCCGACGCGCCCGACGCCCCGCTCGACCCGAGCGCGCCCCCCGATCCCGAGGAGCTCCCGGCGGGCGCGCCGCCGCCGACGGGCGCCGAGCTCACGCCGCTCGAGCAGGCGCTCACCGAGGGCTACGCCGACCGCCCCGAGGACGAGCCGCCCGGCTCGCTGCTCGGCGGCATGCTCGCGCTGGTGCCCGGCTTCTTCGTCCATGGCCTCGGTCACTTCTACACGGGCGAGGAGAAGACCGCGCTGCAGCTGCTGCTGACCGAGGTCGCGGCGGTCGGCCTGATCGTCGGCGGCGTCGTGCTCGGCAACGCCACGCAGGACAGCGGCGAGGTCGGCGGGGCCCGGCGCGCGCTCATCCACGCCGGCGGTTTCCTGTTCGTGGGCTCCTGGCTCGCCGACGTGCTCGGCGCGCTCAAGGGGGCCGAGTCCTTCCCCGACGACTCCTCGCGCGTCGAGGGCTCGACGTTCAGTCTCGCCTACCGCTTCACGAGCGACCCGCTGACGCCGTTTCGCCACCACCTCGTGACGCAGCTGTCCCTCGACGCCGGCCTCGTCTACGTGGTGCCGCAGGTCGACCTCGAGGCCGATCTCGCCGAGCGCACGTACCAGGTCGACGTCGGGGCGCGCGTCTGGCGCGGCCGCAACAAGCACAACGAGCTCGCGGTGGGCGCCCGCCTGCGCCGCGTGGAGATGCCCGACTTCTACGTCGCCACCGAGCAGTACGAGGGGTACGTCCGCTGGAAGCTCGACCTCGGCCAGTTCGTGCGCAGCCTGCGCAACTTCTACGTCGTGAACCGGGTGGGTGTCGGCCGCTACGGCGCCCTGATCGCCGACGACGACCAGCTGCCCGGCTTCTTCTCCGGGTCGGAGTACGGGTTCCCGTTCCTCGTGCTCGAGAGCGGCATCGAGCTCAACACGGGCCCGCGCACGCACTTCGGGCTGCGCTTCATCCAGGATCCGACGCACGACGTCGCGCCCGCCTCCAAGGAGTCGGGCCTGCTGGAGGCGGGCCTCGTGCACAGCTACAGTGACGACCTCGACATCGAGTTCAGCCTCGTCGGCGGAGACGGTTGGGCGGTATGGCTCGGCACCGGCTTCGGGCTCTGACCCTCGCGGCGGCGGCGCTCTGTGCGTGCGGATCCGACCTGGACGAGCGCGAGGCGGCGGCGTCGGCGGCGCGGACGGCGACGCTGGGGCAGGGCCTGACCGTCCGCGTCGAGGGCGCGACCGTGCGCGAGATCGAGGCGACGAGCGAAGCCGCGCCCGACCGGATCGAGGTGCGCGCCCAGTCGCTCGACCTGCGCGTCGACGTGGAGACGAGCCACTGCGAGCCGCGCACCCTCGAGGTCACCTTGAAGCCCGTGCCCGGAGACACGGTGCTGACGCAGCGGCCGTTCCTCGCGGACGTCTCGACCGGCGCCGCGGCGGCGCGCGAGGCGACCGGCGCCGGCGTCGAGTTCGTGGCCGACGAAGACGATCCCGACTGGACGCCGCTCGACGCCGAGACGACCGTCGCCGACTGCCCGCCGCGGGAGAACGCGCTCGTCTTCACGCTGCACCTGAACGCCAAGGGCCCGCGCACCTACCGCGTGACGTGCGGCGCCGCCCCGGCGACGGTCGAGGCGGACGAGGCCGCCCGCGCGGCATGCCTGGGGACGGGCTCCGCCGCCGCCGGCGCGCTGGCGCGGGCCCCGCTCGTCGTCCGCCACCGGGCCCGCGCCGACGTGCCGCGGGGCGAGCCGCTCGCCTTTGCCGTGTTCGCCAACAACGCGGGCGACGAGGAGAAGCGGGACGCGTTCCTCGCGGTGATGCGGCGCGACGCCGCCACCCTCGGCGTGCGCTTCGTCGTGGTCAACGGCGACCTGACGCGCGGCGGCGAGCCGGAAGAGCTCGAGGCGGCCCGCGACGCGTATGACGGGCTCCCGGTGCCGTGGTACGCGACGGTCGGCGAGCGCGACGTCGACGAGGCCGAGCCGGACGTGATCGTCGAGGCCCTCGGCGCCACGACGTTCGCGTTCGACGCGGGGCCGGCGCGCATCATCGTGCTGGACTCTGCCGAGGCCGGGCTCTCGCCGACGACGCACGGGCTGCTCGAGCGCTACCTCGCGGACGCGTCGCTGGGGTGGGCGTTCGAGCGGCGGCCGGGCGGCAGCGTGGTGCTGACGCACTTTCCGCCGTTCGAGCCCGCGTCCTTCGGCAGCAACGCCTTCAAGAGCTGGCGCGAGGCCGCGCGCTTCGTGGCCCAGCTGCGACGCGGCGGCGTGCCGAAGCTCATCACGGGACACCTCGGCATCTTCGACGTCCAGACGGTGGCGGGGGTCGACGTCGTCCACAGCGGTGGCGGCGGCGCGCCCATGGAAACCGTGAGCGGCGACGAGCACCACTGGCTGCTCGTGACCGCCTCGCCCGGTTGCGACGGGGTGTGCGTCGAGGTCGAACCGAAGACGCTGTGAAAAAACTTTGAATGCGCGCGCCGGGGGCCTCGTCGGGCCGTCACGCGCGATGCGCCGAACCCATGAGGAGGACGCCGTGAGGGGGAAGAACAGCCGTCGGTGGGGAATGCTGATCGGGGCGAGTGTGCTCGCGGCCGCGCCTGCGTTCGCGCAGGTCGCGCCGGGCACACCGAGGACGGCGCAGCCGAACATCCCGCAAGCCGCGGCGCCGAAGGGGCCCGACCTCGCCATCCGCAGCGTGCAGCTCGCCGGCCTTCAGGGTCGCCGGGCGCGCATCAACGTCTTCGGCGCGCAGACCGGCAGCAACCGGCACCAGGACAAGGTGACGATCTTCTGGGTCGAGGGCGCGCGCCGCACGCAGCTCAGCCAGGTCAACGCGAGCTTCACGAGCAGCCGCACCGGCTTCCTCAACGAGATCGCCGTCGACCTGCCCGCCCAACGCGGCAACGGCCACCTCGAGATCGTCGCCGGCGTCCAGGCCGCCGACCCGAAGTGGGACAACAACGTCAAGACCCTCGAGCTCGGCGGCGGCGACCTGAAGTTCAACAACCGCCCCGAGATCGAGATGCTCAGCGGCGGCAACCCCAACCGGAAGCTCAAGTTCGAGGTGCTGAACCAGGGCCCCGGCGCCATCGGCGGCAACTGCAAGGTCGTGGTCGAGGTCAACGGCCGCAAGGTCCAAGAGAAGACGCTGCGGGCGCTGCGCGCGGGCGACAAGGAGACCATCGTCGTTCCCTTCCACCAGACGGGCGATGCCAAGCCGCTCGAGGCCAAGATCGTGTGCGGCGACGACCCCGTCGCGAACAACAACACGACGACCTCCCGCATCCGCTGAGCCCCGCCGCCGACCGCTCCACCTCTCGGTGTCGTCGCCCGTCGGGTGTCACCCCGACCCCTCCCGTCCGAGTGCCATCCGAGCAGGGAGGGTTCGGCGCCGCCGCGACGCGACGACGCCTGTCCGTGAGACGACGCCGAAGCGGGCAACGCCTCGACGCGGCGGCCGGTCCGTGAGGCGCGCGCACGCGGAGCACGGGCGGCGAGCCACCGGGGCGCGTCAGAGGCGCGCAGCCCAGTGTGCCGAGGGACGCGGGGTTGTCGGAGCGGTTCGGCTGCAGGGATGCGCCGAGCGCGGAGAGGCGGCGAGGTGCGGATCCGCGTCGCTCAAGGGCGCGGCTTCGCGCGCTTCGTGACGATCGCGTAGATGATGCAGCCGGCGGTGTACCAGGCGAGGGCGAAGAGGGCGATCAGCAGCGCGAAGAACGCGCTGGCGCCGAGCAGGCCGGCGAGCAGGCCGCCGAGTGTGTGCCCGAAGTTCGTCTCGCCGAGGCCGCCCGCCGCGCCGAGCAGCGGCAGCGGATCCATCGCGAACGCCAGGAAGGCGGGGTAGGCGCCGGGGGCGGAGCCGAAGAGGCCGGGCAGGTTCGCGCCCATCGCCGACGCGCCGACCTGGCTCGTGAGCATGCGGCTCGTCTCGAAGGCGGGCACGACCGTGACCGCGTACACCACCGTGATCATCAGGAGCGCGACGAGCAGCAGACCGACGAGCGAGAAGCCGTGCTCGCGGAACAGCCCGAGCAGGCGCTGCAGCGTCTGCTTCGGCCCCGTCTTCTCGTTGTAGATCACGGGGATATAGAGCGGCAGGCTGTAGACCATCGCGACGGCGACGACGCCCGCCACGAGGCTCGCCGCGAAGAGGGCGGGCGACGCCACGCCCCACACGATGGGGCCGGCCCACGGGATTCGCCCCACGGCGCCGACGACACCCTCGGCGACGGCGATGGCGGCGATGACGGCGACGAAAGCCAGCGGCGTGCCGAGGACGCTCTTGAGGTGGGCCTTCGTCCAGTCGATGCCCGCCTTCACCGAGGAGGCGCGGCCCTCGACGACGACCTGGTGGCAGACGTAGCCCATCACCGAAGCGACGAGGGCGACGATGCCCACGAAACCGACCCAGGCGACGACCGAGAACACCGTGGCGATGACCCCGGCGACCTTGGCGCCGAGCCAGCCGCCGAGCCACTGCAGGAGGGCGAAGACGTTGATGGCCGCCCAGAAGCCGGCCGTCGCGAACAGGACGCGCCGCAGATCGAAGACGCCGAGGAACGCCCGCGGCAGGTCGCGCCACGTCCAGTGGGCGTCGGTGGCGGCGGCGGCGCCGGGGATGGCCAGGCCGGGCGGCGCGGCCGGCGCACCCATCTCGTCGTCGGCCGCGTCGTCGAAGGCGCGCTTGCCGGCCTCGGCGGCCTCCTTGGCCCGGGCGGCGGCGGCCGAGAGCCCGCGGCCCGCCTTGCCGAGGAAGCCTTCCTTCTTCTCGGGCGGCGGCTCGGCGGCGCTCGGCGGCGGCTCGGCGGCGCGCGGCGGCGGCTCGGCGACGCTCGGCGGCGGCTCGGCGGCGGGCGGCGGCTCCTCGGGGGGCGCCTCCATGATGCGGCTCGGCCGCAGCGACGCCATCGCCTGCGACGTCGCCTCGATGGGCGCCTCGTCGGGCGCCGGCGCGCCCGGTGGCATCGACTTGCGTCCGCCTGCCGGCGCGACCACGCCCGCGCGCGACAGCGTGACGTGCGCCGCGCACCGCGTGCAGGCGACGACGATGCCGCCGTCGGGGATCTGGTCGTCGGGGAAGGCGTGGGGCGTGCTACAGGCGGGGCAGTTGAACTCCATGGCGCCGCAATGTGTCAGCAGCGCCCGGCAAGTTCAAGACGGTCGTCAGACGGGGAACGAAGGCTGGATGTGCCACTCGTACTCGGCGGCGCGCTCGAGGAGCTCGTCGTTGTCGCCGCGATCGATCGCGATCGAGACGCCCTCGCAGTTCTCGAGCAGGTCGAAGTCGTTCATCGAGTCGCCCACGGCGAGCACCGGGCTGCGGCCGACCGTGTCGAGGAAGAGCTCGAGCTTGCCCTCGCCGATGGGGGTGGGGTCGTTGACGCGGTCGGTCAGCATGCCGGACTGCACGCTCAGCTCGATGCCGAGCACCCGCTCCTCGGGGAAGTGGATGCGCCGCGCGAGCCCGCGCACGACGTAGGCGTTCGAGCTGGTGACGATCCACGTCTGGAAGCCGTGGGCGTCGAGCACGTCGACGAGGTTCAGCATCTCGCGGTAGACGCGGATCCCCGTCGGCACGATGAGGCCGGTGAACGGCGGGCCCGACGCGATCTCCTCCTGGCCGACGGGACGGTCGAGCTCGTAGTCGAGCACGTCCTCGACCAGCTCGGCGACCGACTTCTCGTGCAGGCCGCGCAGCGTGCGCGCGGCGAACACGTAGGCGGCCTCGTTGCCCTCCTGCTCGCGCAAGGTCTCGTAGACGTTGATCAATCCGGCGCGGAAGCGGCGGAAGGCGGCGGTGTCCTTCACCTCGGCGTCGTTGCGTCCGGCGACGGCCGAGAACGCCGCCTGGATGGCGTCGCGCCCCAGGCGCTCGGGGATCAGCTGCCAGAAGCCGCGGTCGGCGTGGAAGCGGCGGCGCGTCACCATGTAACGCAGCATCGCTTCGCCGATGTCGTTGCAGATCAGCGTCTCGTCGCAGTCCAGCGTGGCCAGCGGCGGCTTCTCCGGGTCGTAGCCCGGGCTGTTCACGCCGTGCTCGTCGAGGAGGGCGAGGATGGCGGCGTGCACTTCGGGCTTCCAGGCGCCCGGCTGGAGCTCGCCGTGCTGCTGTTCGGATTGAGTCATCGTCGGATTCGTCCGCGATTCAGGTGCGGCGGCGCCGCAGCGTGAGGGTGAGGCCGAGCAGACCGAAGAGCGCGAGCGTGCCGGTGGCCTGGCCGCCGAAGGCGTCGCACCCGCCGCCACCGCCGCCGCCGCCGTCGTCACCGCCCGCGCCGCCGGCGCCGCCGTCGGCCGAGGGGCCGCCGTCGGCCGTCGCGCCGCCCATGTCGGGCGTGACGCCCATGTCGGCCGGGGGGGGCGTGCCCATGTCGGGCGTCACGGGGCCGCCGCACTGGAAACCGGCGACGTCGCGCGTGTTGCTCACCGGCGCCTGGGCGCCGGCCTCGCGGAGCGTGGTGGTCACGTTGTTGCGCAGCGCCGGCTCGGTCATCGCCGTGCGCAGGCGCGTCAGCGTCGTCGCACCGCTGGCGGTGACCGCCTGGGCGAGCGTCGCGTCGTCGATGGCGCCCACGTCGCCGGCGAACTCGACCACGAAGCCCTGCGTCTGCACCGGCGCCAGCGCCGCGGCGAAGGCCTCGTCGTAGTTCGTGCCGACGGCGTCGGTGAACGCGATCTGCGCGGCGTCGACCTCGCTCGTGCGCAGGTTCGACTGCACGCGGAACTTGTCGAAGATGAACAGCCGCAGGTCGGCGGTGCCGCCGGCGCCGACGGCGGAGGCGAGCGGCAGCAGCGGGATCTTCGGGTTCTGACCGGCGGCGAGCGGGTAGCTGATGCTCACGATCGGATCGACGCGATCGACGCCCACCGCGTCGGCGTCGAAGCGCACCGCGTAGATCATGAAGTTCTGGTCGACCATCCCGTCGATGGCCGCCTGCACCGACTCGCCGACCGTCAGGCCGAGCGTCGTCGTGAGGTAGTCGTTCAGGTCGCCGGCGATGATGTCGGGGACGATGAACGGGCGGCTCGGCAGCGCCATGTTGGGCGCCGGCCCGAAGTCGGGGCCGATCACCGAGGCCTGCATGCCGTTCGGCTCGCCGTCGCAGGTGCCGCGCAGGACGGGGCGCGTGCGCTCCTCGAGCTCGTCGAAGCCGCCCTGGCCGAAGGCCTCGACGCGCACGCCGTCGTCGGCCGGCTCGTTGAAGTTCGGGATCGGCAGCAGCCAGACCAGCTCGGCCGGCGCGCCGTCGTAGCGCACCTGGCTGACGATCTGCACGCGATCGGCGTGCCGGATCACGATGTTGCGCGACGCCACGAGGCGGACCTCGTCGCCCGAGGGCGCGACGAACGTGCCGAGGGCGAGCGCGGGGCCGGCGCAGGCGACGCCGGCGAGGCTCACGAAAGCGGTGCGGAAAATCGACATGGCCCCTCCTCGCGAGGCAGCGATGAACGCGGCGAACTTAGGATGGCGCTCGGCCCCGAGTCAACCCGAGGCCGGCGCTCAGAAGACCGGGGGGAGGACGTGCCGGTAGACGGCGTCGCCGGCCGCCTCGCGGGCGATCCAGAAGACCACGCCGTCGCGCACGGTGAAGTCGTCGGGCGAGACGTCGCCGCGAGCCACCTCGCCGCCGACGCCCGTCGCGAGATCGAGCTCGCGCAGGGTGGGGGGGCGCGTGCCGGCGTCGAGCCAGACGACGCGGCTGCCGTCGAGGCGCGGTGCCAGCTGGTCGCCGGGCAGGTCGACGACCTGGAAGCCGTCGCCGGTGGCGAGGTCGACGGCCCAGAGCGTCGCCGGGCGACCGAGCGACCAGACCGCCCAGTCGGCGGAGAGCGCCGGCGGTCCCGGGCGCTGGCCCTCGGGGCCGTCGAGGTCGCGCTCGCCCATGCCGGCGCCGGGCTTGCGGAGGAGCACCTCGGGCACGCCGCCGGACCACTCGCGGACGGCGAGGTCGTCGCCGCCACCGACGGCGGGATCGGAGTGGTTCTCGCCCGCCTCCTCGATGGCGCCCGCCCCGTCGAGGCGCGCGCGGCGCAGGCGGAGGCGGCCGCCGTCGATCGCGTGCCAGAACACCGCGTCGCCGGCGACGACCGGCGCGCCGACCGCGGCGAGCCCGGTGCGGTCCCGCGGGACGCCGTCGGCGCCGCGCGTCCAGAGGTGGGCGCGACAGCGGCGCGGGCCGTCGGCGGGCTCGACGCAGGCCGGCGCGTCGCCCTCGGGCTCGAGCACCAGCCAGGCGAAGCCCGCGTCGCCGCACGCCGGCGAGGCCAGGGCCGGGCCCTCGACGACGGTGGTGACCGCCGGGCGCGTCTCGAGCGTGCCGACCCCGCCGTCGGGGACCGACACGAGGGCGCCCGCCTCGACGAACACGAGGGCGGTGCCGCAGACGCGCGGGGCGCCGCGCTCCGCCGGATCGAGATCGACGCGGCAGCGCTCGTCCACCTCGCCGTCGCAGTCGTCGTCGATCGTGTTGCACAGCTCGATCGCCTCGGGATCGGCGGCGGACTGCCCGGCTTCGGTGCTGCACGCACGCTGCGTCGGGTCGTCGACGGCGCACTCGTACTTGCCCTCGCCGCAGGTCGTCTCGCAGGGGGCGCCGATCTCGAAGTCCTCGTCCTCGTCGCCGTCGCAGTCGTTGTCGGCGCCGTCGCAGAGCTCGCGGCCGACGGGGCTGACGTCGGCGCGGGTGTCGTCGCAGTCGCCGACGACGTCGCGCACCGCCAGCGGGAGCGCGCCATCGCAGTCGCGCACGTAGCAGTCGCCGTCATCGTCGAAGCACGCCATGCCGAGCGCCGCGACGTACGCGCAGACCTGCGCCGGGTCGTCGCGCCGCGGGAGGCACTCGTCGCGGAAGAGGTCGGCGCCCGGCCGGCAATCGGGGGGGGCACCGGCGTCCGTGCTGTCGCCGCCGAGCATGTCTTCGGCGCCGCAGCCGGCGAGCAGCGCGAGGCTAACGAAGATCGTCGAGCGCCGCATGGCGGATCTCCCACGGGCCCGTGCCCGACTGCGCGGCCCAGATCACGTGCCGCCCCGAGAGCGACGGCTGCCGCGCGTTGTGGTCGGTGTCGTACGTGCGTTTGCGTCCGTCCTCGAGCCGGTACACGTCGAGGACGTGCCCGCCGCGGCGATAGCTCGAGACCGCCAGCAGGCCCTCGTGCACGGCGAGGTCCACCGGGTTGCCGCGCTCGAGATCGGTGAGCGCGGGGCGCTGCGGCGCGGGCGCGCCGCCCAGCAGGTCGAGCATCCACGGCACGCGGCGGCGCGTCGCGGGATCGGTCGCCAGCCAGACGAGGCGGTGGTCGTCGGCCAGCAGCCGCGTCTCGCCGTCGATGACCCCCTCGAGGCGCACGCGCAGGAACACGGTGCAGTCGGTGCGCGCGACGACGAGCTCGGACGGTCCGCCGCGCAACGGGCGCTCGAACCAGGCGAGGCGGTCGTCGACGAGCGCCGGGCCCCAGCGGTCGGACTCCTCGCCGCCGGGGCACTCCGCGACGGTGCCGTCGGCCTCGACGTACACGCGCCGCACCGTCACGCCGTCGCCGCGCACGAGGTCCTCGACGTAGGCGACGCGGCGGCCGTCGGTCGCGGGCTGCTGCTGGCGGGCGTTCGTGTCGTCGACGAACCCGACGCGCCCGGTCGCCAGGTCCACGCGGGCGATGTTGAGGGCGCTGCCGCGGCGCGCCGGGACGAGGGCGGTGGCGCCGTGCACGATGAGGTCGGGCCGGTCGGGCAGCGGCAGGTCGTCGAGGGTGCGGTCGGGCCCCCCGGGGCCGAGGCGGTAGCGCAGGCGGAGGGCACCGTCGTCGCCGGGCGTCGTCCACACGAGCGCCGCCGGGGTGCAGCGGGCGCGCGGGATGCTGGTGCCGGGCACGCGCTCCAGCACGTCGTCGGTGACGCCGGCGAAGCAGTCGCCCTCGGGGCCGAAGCCGCCGACCGCCGCGTCGACGGGCGGGGCCGCGTCGGGCGTGGGCACGAAGGCGTCGCCCGGCGGCGCCGCGTCGGGGACGGCGGCGTCATCGCGGCGGCCCGGGTCGAAACAACGGCCCGTCACGGGCTCGCACTCGTAGAGCGGCGGGCAGTCCGCGTGCGCGGCGCACTCGGCTTTGCCTTCGTCGCCGATGAGCCGCTCGCAGCCGGCGGCGCCGAGCAGCACGAGGAGGGCGAGGAGCGGCCTCACCGGCCGGCCCCGTCGATGAGGTGCCACACGAGGCCCGTGACCAGCGCCGTGGCGCCGAGGCCCACGAGGACGTCCGCGGCGCGGGCCTGCTCGGCGCGGCGGTCGAGGAGCGAGTCGATGGGGTAGCCCTCTTCGGCGCGCGTGCCGTAGTCGTCGATGCGCTTCTGCGTGGCATAAGCGGCCGCGCCCGAGGCGAGCCCGCCGGCGATCAGGACGCCGCCGAGCCCCATCGTCAGCGCCGGCCCCTTGCTCGCGCCCTCGCGCCGGCGCTCGCCGAAGCGCAGGTCCAGCGTCGCCGGATCGCAGGCGTCCGACGCGCAGTTCTCGACGGTGAACGTCCCGGAGATCGTTCCGTAATCCGGGTTCTCGGCCCGGAAGGCGTAGGTGCCGGCGGGGCGCTCGAAGCCGGTGAGCGCGGTCGGCGCGCCGTCGACGGCGATGCGCGTGGGCGTCACCGGGCGGCCCTCGGCGTCGCGGGCCACGACCGACACGCGGCGCGACAGCACGAGGCGCTCTTCGACGCGGAAGACGGCGTCGTCGCAGGCGGCGGGCGCCGCGAGGTCGAGCGCGAGCTTGCGGGCGACGTGGCCCGGCCGCTCGATGCGGATCTCGCGCAGGCCCCAGGGCGCGGGCTCGGCGCCTTCAACGCGGGCGTCGGCAGGCTCCACCGGCACCTCGACGCGCACCGGGCAGCGCTCGAGCGCGACGCGGACGGGACCGCCCGCGGGCGGCAGCGCCACCGAGGCGGCACGGAAGCCGGGCGCCTCGACGCGCAGGCGGCCGAGCGCGGCGGTGACCGCGCCGGCGTCGATCGGCTTCGCGTCGGGCGAGAGCACCTTGTAGGCGGAAAGCGGCGCCTCGCCGTCGCGCACGTCCAGCGTGACGGCGCAGGGCGGCGGCGCGGGCAGCGCGATGGCGCCGCCGGCGAAGTCGACCTCGCCCTCCGCCGTGCCGCACGCGGCGCGGTACTTCAATAAGTACTTCCCGGGGCGGAGCGACATGGTGCGCGCGCCCTGCGGACCCACGGCGGTCGTGAGGTCGAGCGCCTCGCGGCAGGCGGGCGCGTCGCCGCACGCCGCAATCCAGCGCGCCGGGGTCGCCGGCGAGAGCGTCAGCGTGCCCGCCTCGGGCTGCGCCTCGATGCGCGCGTCCGCCGGCTCCTTCGTCGTCCAGCCGTCGACGGGGCCGACGCGCTGCCAGCCCGTCTTGAGGCGCGCGCGGGGCTGGCGCCCGTTCATCGCCTCGGGGGCGAGCGCCTGCGCGGCGAGCAGATGCCGGACGGCGAGCGCCGCCCGCAGGCGCGCCTCGCCGCCACGATCGGAGAGGAAGAAGTGACCCGCGGCGGCGAGGTAGTGGGCGCACGCGCGGTCCTCGGGGGCGGCGGCGCGGCCGGCGGCGGCCTCGGCCTCGTCGGCGAGCGCGGGCCAGGCGGCACGGTCCGTGGCGGCGTCGAGGCGCTTGCGCAGGGCGGCGAGGTCCGCGCCGACGGCGGCGGCGTCGCAGGGGGTAGCGGGCGGCGCCGCCCTACCGAGGCCCGGCAGGACCGCCAGCAGGCACGCGGCAACGCGCCTCGGCACGCGCGCCCTCCCCCCGCTGCAGGACCAGCTCCACATGCACCGCCTCCCCGACGTCCCGGCCGGAGCGCAACGCCCGTGCCATCACGCCGGCGCACGCCGCGCCCTCGCAGGCTCCGGCATCGTAGCCCCGGATCGACCAGCGGAGCGTGACCAGCCGGTCACTCCCGCGGGCCGAACCGCAGTTCACAGTCATGAAAATCGGCGCACCGTCCGGCGCGGCGAGCAGGGTGCCGACCCCCGGGATCGCGAGTCGGTGCGGGCGCTTCGCTCGGACCTCGGCCAGCGCCGGCACGGGCAGGGCCAACGCGTCGGCCGCCGGCCGCGTCACCGCCGCGACGGGCACCCTCGCCGCGAGCCACGCCCTCACCGCGGGCGGCGCTTCGGCCCAGCGCGCGAGCGCTTCCCGGTCGGAGCCCTCCTCGTTGTCTGCCGGATCGGCCGTCGAGAGCGTTACGTCTAGCACCAGGGCCGCCCAGCGGTCCAACTCGGTCGCGCCGCGCCAGACCCGCAGATCGCCCTCGCGGCGCGCGGTGGCCGCGGGCTTCGCGGGCAGCGGATCGGCGGGCGGGGCGAACGGCGCCGGCGCGCTCTCGGCGGCGGGCGTGCGGACGACGGGCGGAGGCTCGCGCGCCACGGGCGGCGGCGCGCTCGCGGCGGCGGTGGGGAGGCTCGGCGGCACCTCGGCCGTCGCCACCTTCGCCTCGGGCCAGAGCAGGTACAGGCCGACGCCGGCCACCACCGCCAGCGTGGCGGCGACGAGAGGCGCGCGCGATCGCGACGGCGCGAGCGACGGCGGCGCGGTGACCTCGCCCCGGGCGAGGCTCACGGGCGGCGCGCCGGCGGCGTCGCGGACGACGGGGGCCGAGTCGACGGTGGGCGCGTCGGGCAGCGGCGCCTCGGCGGGCGGCGCGGCGCTCGGCGACGGCATCGCGCGCAGCGCCTGCGCCACGGCGGCGCCGTCGGCGGGACGCTCGTCGGGATCGAGCGCGAGGCAGCGGTCGACGAGGTCGAGCAGCGGCTCGGGCAGGTGCGGGGCGAGCGCGCGCAGCGGCCGGACGCCGCCGTCCAGCAACACGTGGAAGATCTCGCCCGGCGTCTTGCCGGGGTTGGCGCGCACGCCCGCGAGACACTCGTACAGCACGGCGCCCAGGGCGAAGACGTCGGCGCGCGCGTCGACGGGCCGCCCGCGCAGCTGCTCCGGCGGCATGTACTGCAGCGTGCCCATCATCCGCCCGGACTGCGTGCGGACGTCGGCCTCGCTCATCTTGACCAGGCCGAAGTCGAGCACCTTCACGAACGCCGCGTCGTCGCCGCGCCGGACGAGCATCACGTTGTCGGGCTTCAGGTCGCGGTGGACCATGCCCTCGGCGTGGGCCGCGCCCAGCGTCTCGGCGATGGTCAGCGCCAGCGCGATCGCCTCGGCGGGCGGCAGCGGGCCTTCGGCCAGGCGGCGGCCCAGCGTGCACCCCTCGAGCAGCTCCATCACGAGGAAGGGCTCGTCGCGCTCCGGCGACCAGCCCACGTCGAAGACGCGGACGACGTGGTGCGTGCGCTCGCCGAGCGCCTGCGCCGCCTTCGCCTCCTGGATCAGCCGCTGGCGGAGCTGGATCTTCTCCTCGGCGGGCACCTCCGGCGGCAGCGAGAGCAGCTTGATGGCGCGGCGCGTGCGCAGGCGCGTGTCCTCGGCGAGGAAGACCTGCCCCATGCCGCCGGCCCCGAGCGGGCGCAACAGGCGGTAGCGTCCGCCGTCGAGCTGCTCCGGGCTGCGCAGCGAGGCGCCGCACGCCGGGCAGAAGGCGGCGTCGCTGGCGCCGACGGCGCGTCCGCAGGCGGGGCAGGCCTCGGCGGCGCGTCCGGCACGCCAGAACGGCGTCGCCCCGCCGCCGCGCGTCAGGCCGCCGGCGGCGGCGCCGAGCGAGTCGGGCGAGAGGTCGGCGGCGGACTGGAACGCGCGCGTCAGCGCCTCGAGCAGGCGGCCGCGGCCTCCGTCGGCGAGGACCCAGGCCGCGCGGGCGAACGCATCGTGGGGGAGCGGCGCGTCGAGGACGACGCCGCCCGCGGGGGGGAGGTGCGCGGCGATCTCGTCGGCGCGCAGGGCGGTGCGCGAAAGCAGGTCGAGGCGCGCGTCGCGCGGCAGGAACCAGTCGCCCCGGGCGGCGCCCGACAGCAGCAGCAGCCCCTCCGGCGCGTCGGCGAGCCACTTCAGGCGGCCGAGCACGTTGGCGAGCAGCGGGCGCCGGTCGTCGGAGGCCTCGTCGTCGAGGAGCGCCACCACCTCCCACGACTCGTCGCCAGCCAGCAGCGCGGCGAGACGACGCACGGCGGCGCACGTGCCGGGACGCGCCGGGAGCGCGGCGTCCAGCGGCGTCTGCACTCCGATCAGCAGCGCGCGCTTGCGTGGGTTCACGAGCCGAACCCTACGTCAGGGTCCGGAGCGACGTCCACCGGGCGGCCGTGCGGCGCGACGATGCGCCACGCGAGGAGGGGGCCGGAGGGCGATCAGCGCGGTCCGAACTTGAAGGACAGCGAGAAGAGGAACCAGGGCGAGTAGCCGGATGCCATCAGGCCGCTGCCGAAGGCGCTCCAGCGGTTCCCGAAGCGCGCAGCGTTGCGCGCGCCGAACTGCTCCGCCGTGCGGTGGCCGATGACACGACCGGATGCCATCAGGCCGGTGCCTGCCGCGTGGTCCGACACCCAGAAGAGCGGCTCTCCGCCGCCAAGCGAGTCGAGGCCGATGCCCCCGTCGACGACGTGGAGGCCGCTCTTGGCGTCCATCTGCGCCCGCAGCGCTTCGTTGAACGCGAAGACCATGCAGCTGCCGACGCGCTCGTGGGCCAGCGCGCGTGTCATGTAGCTCGGCAGGAGCCTGCGCCCCGCGAGGTAGCTCCCCGCGCCGGGGGCGGCGCCGGTGTAGCGCGCCGCGACGAGGTACGGCGGGGCGCCGGGGTCGATGGACGCCTGCAGCGCGGCGGCGCCCCCGGCGTCCACCTGGTATCCCGGCGCCGGCCGCGACTGGCGCCCGTCGGCGAGCAGCGCGCGGTCGACGCGCAGGGCGTACAGCAGCCCGTCGCCGGCCTTCACCGGGCCGAAGAGCGGCGAGACCGCGAGGCAACGCCCCGACGCGTCGGTGGTGCAGCCCCCGCCGCCGACGGCCGAGCCGAGCCACGAGACGCGGAGGCGCGCGCCGGCCACGGGCGCCTCGACCTCGTCGACGAGCTCGAGCAGCGCCACGGCGCGGACGCCCGTCCCCACCGCGGTCGGGACCGACTCGAGGAAGACCGCGGGGGTGACGATCGTCGGCACGGGCTTGATGCGGGCCGCGAGCGCGCCCCCCGGATCGTCGCGCAGCGCCTGGACGCCCTCGAGCGCCGCCCGGGCGGCGAGCAGGCCCGCCCCGGACTCCTCGTCGAAGCCGGCGGCGCCGCGGTCGCGCGCCGTCGCCGCGATCACCGCCGCCACGTCGGCCGCGGGGACACCCGGCGCGTGGGCCCGGGCGAGGGCCGCCACGCCGGAGACCCACGCGGCGGCGGCGGACGTGCCCGACAGGCGGTGCGCGTCGAAGCTCCGCGGCCGGTTGGGCGCGAACGTCGCCGCGCGGACGCCCGCGGTGGACTCGGCCTCGCCGCCGCCCGGCGCCACGAGGTCGAGCGCGGCGCCGCGGTTGGAGTAGGCGGCGACGGCGCCGGCCCGGTCGACCGCGCCGACGGCGAGGAACTCGGGGAGGGCGGCCGGGTAGCCGACCGCCGGCGCGCCGTCGTTGCCGGCCGCCGCCACGAGCACCGCGTCGGCGTCGATGGCGCTCTGCACCGCCCGGATCATCACCTCGCTCGGCTGGTAGTGCGGACCGAAGGTGAGGCTGAGATTGACGACGTCGGCGCCGCTCGCCGCCGCGTGCATCAGACCCTTCGCCACCGAGTACTCGTCGCCGACCGCCGATGCGTCGAGCACGCGCACCGGCATCACGCCGACACGCCGTCCGGCCACGGCGGTGGCGATCGACGTGATGTGGGTCCCGTGCTGGTGCGGGTCGTTGGCGTGGCTGTCGCCGTCGACGAAGTCGTACGCGGCGCCGAACGCGATGTTGGGATAGACCGGCAGGCGCGCGTACGTGAAGCCGTAGCTCTCGTATGCGACACCGGTGTCGAGGACGGCGAGCCAGGCGCCGTTCGCGTTCGGCCGGAGGCGCCAGGCATCGGCGAGGTCGATGAGCGCCGCGCCGTCGGGATCGGCGCCGCCCGCCGTCGGATCGAGGGCGCCGTCGGCGCGCCAGGCCAGCGCGCTGCCGAAGGCGACCGCGTTGGGATAGGCGCGCGTCCGATCGTTGCGCCCGTTGAGCCGGGCCAGCGCGGCGGTCACCGTCTCGCCGAGCGGCAGTCGGACACGCGCCGCGCCCAGCTCGGGCGACCACTCGACCAGCCCGAGCCCGAGGCCGTTGACCAGCCCGAGCAGGTCGAAGAGGCCCGCCAGCGGCCGCGGCGGCACGAGCAGCACCTCGCCGGCGCGCACCTCGCGACCGTCGTCCAACACCTCGACGCCGCCTCCGAGCAGCCCCGCCTCGGCGGGCGGCGCCCCGGCGAAGGCGACCGCGAACACCGCGGTGGCGACAAACGTCCGCATTCTCGTCCCTCCCCCACTCCAGAATCTTCGTTTGCTTCGAGTTTTTGCGCGGCTCGCCTGAGCCCTCGCGGCGAACGTGTCTCAAGTCACCCGGGCCGAGCGTCCGAACCCGAAGGGCGTGAACGCACCGCACCCACCCCGATCCGCGCCGCCACCGCAGGTGGCCGGCTACCGCCTCGACCTCCAGCTCGGCGCCGGTCGGACCGCCGTCGTCTATGCCGCCCGCGCGCTGAAGAACGGGCGCCCGGTCGCCGTGAAGGTCTCGCGCGGTCCGGAGATGGACGCCGCCCTGGCGCGGCAGTACGCGCAGTCGGCGGGCCTCGCGCACCGGAACCTGATCGGCACCGAGGCGCTGACCCGCACCGCCGACGGGCGGATCGCGTTGGTGCTCGAGCGGGTGGCCGGCGTGCCGCTCGACGAGGTGCCGCCGCTCGCGACGCGCCACCGCCTCGTCGTCGCGCGCGGCATCGCCCGCGCGCTCGCCGTCCTCCACGGCAGCGGCGCGGTCCACGGCGATCTGTCCCCGAACAACGTGCTCCTCGACGCCGGCGAGCCGCCCACGCCGCGGCTCGTCGACCTCGGGGGCGCCGCCGAGGCCGGCGGCACGCCCGATTACATGGCGCCCGAGGTCCTGCGCGGCGCGGCCCCCGATCGCGCCGCGGACCTGTACGCGCTCGGCTGCGTCCTGCACACGGTCCTGCTCGGCGCGCCGCCGTTCGCCGAGCGGCCGCTCGATCGCCGGACGCACGCGCACCTCTACGAGGAGCCGACCTTCTCCGACGCGCTCGACCCCCGGCTCGCCGAGCTGCTCGCGGCGCTGCTCGCCAAGCGCCCGGGCGCGCGCCCCGCGGCGGCGGAGGCGGTCCTCGAACGGCTCGCCGAGATCGCCGGCGACGACCCGGCGGCGGAGCTCGCGGGCGTCGGGCGCGCGCTCCTCTGGCGCGACGGCCTCGCGGCCCGCGAGGACGCCCGCGCGGCCGTCGGCGCGATGATCGCCGCCGTGGCGGGCGGACGCGGCGAGCTCGTCGTCGTCGGGGGGTCGCGCGGCGCCGGCCGCACCACGCTCGCCCGGCACGCGGCCGCCGTCGCCTCGGCCCGCGACGTCGTCCCCCTCGTCATCGAGGCGGCCACCGTCGAGGCGGCCCTCGCCGCGCTGGGCCGCGCGCGCGCCGGCGATCCCGTCGCCGCGCTCGCCGACGCGCTCGCCGGCCTCGCCGAAGCCGGCCCGCACTGCGTCGTCGTCGACGCCTCGGGCGGCGACGCGGTGGCCTGCGTGGCCCTGGCAGAGGCCCTGCGGACGGCGGCGCGCGCCGCGCCCGTGGGCGGCCTGCTGCTGACCGACGAGGCGCTCCCCGGCGCGTCGGCCCTGCCGCCGCTGGACGCCGCCGCGCGCCGCGCGGTCCTCGCCGAGCGCCTGGCGTTCCATGACGACGCGGACGGCACCGAGGCGATCGCCGCGCTGCTCGACGCCGTCGACGTGACGACGCCCGGGGCCCTGGTGCGCGTCCTCGAGGCGCTCTCGACGCGGGGTGTGCTCGTCCGGCTGCCCGATCGCTGGACGCTCGATCACAGCCGCCTCGCGGCCGACCGCGCGGCCCTCGCGACGGAGCTCGCCGAGGCCTTCGTGGCGGTCGCCGATCCCGCGGAGCGGGCCGCGCTGGCCGCGCTCTCGGTCGTGTCGCGTCCCGTCCGCCTCGGCGACGTCGCCGCGCTCGCGGGCCTGTCGTCGCCCGCCACCCGCCGCGCGCTCGAGGGGCTCGCGAAGCGCGGCCTCGCGCGGCGCGTCGCCGGTCGTCGCTGGCAGGCCTGCCGCCCGCTCGACCTCGACGCGGAGGAACGACGCCATCTGCACGCGGCCGCCGCCGCGCGGGCGGACGGCCTGTACGACGCCTCCGTCGCGGCCTTGGAGCGCGTCTGGCACCTCGTCCACGCCGGCGCGCCGTGCCCGCCGGCGGACGTGCTCGGGGCGGCGGAGGCGATGCTCGGCGCGGGCGCCGGCGCCCGCGCGCTCGCGCTGATCGAGGCGCGCCGGCCGGCCGACGGCGACGACACCGTCCCCTGGTCGATCGTCCGCGCCCGCGTCCGGATGGCCCGCGGAGAGACGGCGGCGGCGCGCACCGCCCTCGAGGCGGCGCTGTGCGAGCGCGACGATCCGCGGCTCGTCCTCGAGCTCGGCGCGCTGCTGGTGCGCGCCGGCGACCACGCGACCGCCCGCGCGCTGCTCGAGGCGCGGGCCCAGACGCCGGACACCCGGCTCGAGCTGGCCCGGGCGCGGCTCTGGACCGGCGACGCCGCCGGTGCCCTCACGCTGGCCTCCACGCTGCGCGACGACGCGGATCTCCCGCCGCGGATCCGCGCCGCCGCGTGCCATGTCGTCGCGACGTGCACCTGGCAGCGCGGCGAGCTGGAGGCGGCCGAGGCGGTGGCGCGCGCGGGCCTCGCGCTCGTCGGCGACGACGCCGCGACGCGCGCCGACCTGCTGCGCTCGGTCGGCGCGGCCCTCTTCTATCGATCGCGCCACGACGAGGCGGCCGAAGCCCTCGGGGAGGCGGTGGCGACGAACCGGCAGCTCGGCCGCACGCCGGAGCTCGCGCGCAGCCTCAACAACCTCGGTCTCGTGCGCTACGGCCGCGGGGAGTGGCCCGACGCGGAGCGCGCCTGGGCGGAGTACCGGCTGCTGTGCGCCCGCACCGGCGATCCGGTCGAGATGTGCAACGCCACGAACAACCTCGGTTTTCTGACGTTGCGCCTCGGCGGGGCGCGCCGCGCGGCGGAGCTGTTCCGGCGGTGCGTGGACGACGCGGAGCGCGCGGGATACCAGCGCATCGTGCCCGTCGCGCGCGCCAACCTGGGCGAGGCGCTCGCCGCCGCGGGGGAGACCGACGCCGGCCTCGCCGCGCTCGACCGCGCCGCGGAAGAGCTGGACGCGCTCACGGCCCGTCACGACCGCCTGGAGGTCGAGCGCCGCCGTGCCGAGCTCCACCTCGCGCGCGGGGCGACGGCGACCGCGCGGGCGCTGCTCGAGGCGCTGCTCGCCGATCCGCGGCTGGACGAGGTCCCCGCCGAGGCCGCTCACGTCCGACGCGTCCTCGCCGCGTGCCTGGTCGCCGCGGGCGAGGCGGCGGCGGCCACGGACATGGCGCGCGACGCGCTCGCGCGCTTCGAGGCCCAGGGCTCGCCGTACGAGGCCGCGCTCGGGCGGGAGGCCGTCGCGCGCGCCGAGCTGCTCGCCGGCCGCGGCCGCGAGGCGGCGCGCGTGTGCGCCGATGCTCGCGCGACGTTCGAGCGCCTCGGCGCCCGCGCCGATCTCGAGCGCGTGACCCGCTTCGCCGCGGACCTCGAACGACGCGAGGCGCGCGCCGACCGTCGCGCGCAACGTGGCGACATCCTTCTGGATCTGGCGCTCCGGTTCGGTTCGACGCTCGAGCTCGAGTCGCTGCTCCCGACCGTCCTCGCGCGGGTCGTCGAGCTGCTCGGCGCCGATCGCGGGCTGTTCGCGCTCTACGACCGCGGCGGCCGCGTGGAGCGCGCGGTCGTGCACGGCCTCGAATGGGACGGCCCCGGCCACCCGCTGCCCGTGAGCCACGGCCTGCTCGACGACGTGCGCGGCCGCGGCGAGCCGGTGCTCGTCCAGGACGCGCTCGGCGACGCGGACTTCGGCGGGCGGCGCAGCGTGCGCGTGCTGGGCCTGCGCACGCTGATCGGCGTCCCGGTGCTCGTACAGGGCCGCGTCGACGGCGTCCTCTACGTCGACAGCCGTCGCCCGGTGCGCCGCGTCGAGGAGGAGCTCGACCTGCTCGCCGCCGTGGCCCGCCTGGTCGGCATGGCCGTGGAGAACGCGCGCCTGTTCGAGGAGCAGCGCTACCGCTCGTCGCTGCTCGCCACCGCCGTCCACGACTTCCGCTCGCCGCTCAGCGTGATCGTGAGCAACGGCGAGCTGCTTCAGATGGATGGCATGCCGCTCGACGAGGTGGTCGACATCGGTCGCGATCTGACCGCGAGCGGCCGCCGCATGCTGCAGATGATCGACGGGACGCTCGAGCTCGCGCGCATCGACGCCGGCGTCGCCGCGCCCGATCCGGCCCCGGTGGACGTGGCCGCGCTCATCCGCGGGCACGCCGCCGGCATGCGCGCGCTCACCGCCGCCCGTCGCCTCGAGATCGCCATCGGACCGGCCGGGGCGGCGCTCGTCCCCACCATCGAGGAGCACCTGCTGCTGGTGCTCGACAACCTGCTGTTCAACGCGGTCAAGCACGCGCCCGCGGGGAGCGTGATCGAGGTCTCGTTCGCGCTGCGCGACGACGCCGGGCCGCAGGGCGCCCGCGTGCGGCCCCGCGGCGCCGCCGAGTGCCACTTCCGCAAGCTGAAGCCCGTACGGCCGGCGGGCGACTGCCGCTACCTCGAGGTCGGGATCCGCAACGGCGGCGCGCCCATCCCCGACGCCGTGCTGGGACGGCTCTTCAAGCCCTACGCGCGCGGCGACCAGGGCGCCGGCGGCCACAAGTCCACCGGCCTAGGCCTCTTCCTCGTCGACGAGTGCGTGCGCCACCTCGGCGGCTGCGTGTGGGCGACCTCGACGCGCGAGGAGGGGACGCGCTTCGCGTTCACGCTGCCGACGGCGGTCGCCGCGGGCGACGCATCGGCACGCGCCCCCTTCGTGAGGGCCTGACCGGCGGGCGTCGCCGGCCGGTCGGCACGAACGCCGCGCGGCCCGCCAGGCGAGGCGGACCGACCGGCCTCGGCCGTCAGTTCGTCGAGTCGAGGGCGGCGGTCTCCTCGAGCTCCTTCTGATTGGTCTCGGGCAGCAGCCACAAGATGAGCGCGAGCGCGATCAACAGACAGCCGGCGGTGGGCTGGATGGCCGGGCCCCAGCCCCAGGTCTCCGCGGCGGCGCCGACGGGGATGGGGGCGAGCACGTAGCCGACGCGGCCGATGAGGTTGTTGGCCCAGGCAAAGGCGTCGCCGCGCAGGTCGGTGGGGAACAGCTCGGCCGTGTACGCGTTGAGCACCGGCAGCACGGCGCTCACGCCGAAGATCGCGACGGTGAGGGCGGCGGTGAGCGCCCAGCGGTCACGCAGGCCGAAGGCGAGCACCACGCCGGCGGCGGTGGCGGTGAAGGTGACGACGGCGCCGCGGCGGCGACCGATGACGTCGAGGAGCTTGCCGGCGAGGAAGACGAGCGGCATCGAGACGAGCGCCGCGATCGTGAGCGACAGCGCGACCTCGCCGTCGGTGAAGCCGCGGTCCTCGACGGCGAACTCCTTCCAGAAGGACACGGCGGTGTTCGAGCAGGCGTAGGTCGCGAACCAGATGAGGCCGAGCTGGAGGACGCGGCGCCGGTGGGGCGTGCGCAGGATGCGGCCGAGGGGCGGCGGCGCGGTGGCGGCGGCCTGCGCGGCGAAGCGGCGCGTCTCCTGGAGGTTGCGGCGCGCGAAGGCCAGCAGCACGAGCGGCACGACGCCCACGAAGTACACCGATCGCCAGCCGTGCTCGGTGCCGAGCAGGAGCGGCGCCACGCCCGCGCAGACGATCGCGCCCAGGCTCGAGAACGCCTGGAGCACCCCGATCACCATGCCCCGGCGTTCGGCGGGGAACTCCTCGGCGGCGTACACCATGCTGATGGCCCACTCGCCGATCAGGAAGACGCGCGCGAAGAACTGACACAGGCCGAACGTGTACACGTCCGGCGCGAGGCCCGTCAGGAACGTGAACAGCGCGTACCCGGCGACGGTGATGGTCAGCACCCGGCGGCGACCGATGTGGTCGGCGCGGCGCACCAGGAAGAAGGCGGCGACGGTGCCGGCGTTCACGAACGCGAAGAGCAGGCCGGCGCCGAACTTCGAGAGCCCGAGGTCGGCGCGCAGGTTGGGCAGCACCTGGGCGAGGGCGAGGAAGTCGTAGCCCTCGAAGAAGGTGGCGACGCCCAGGAAGGCGAAGAGGCGTTTCTGGTAGCCGCTCAGCGGCGTCTTCATCGGGCAACCCTGCCACCCGCGCCGGCGCGGAGCAAGACGCGGCCTACGCCGTTCGGCGGAGGCGGGCCCGCCGCGACTGGGGCTTTACCCGAAGGGCGAGTCCGGGCCACCCTCCCGGCATGAGCGAAGAACGCGGGCGCGAGGCGGTCATCCTGGGTCCCGGCGAGGGGCGCGACTATCCGATGGGGCGCATCCGCGCCGTCTTCAAGGCCGACGGCGACGAGACGGCGTCGCGCTACTCGATCTCGGAGTGGTGGCTCGAGCCGCGCACACGCGGCCCCGGCGCCCACGCGCACGACGTCTTCTACGTGCTCGAGGGCACGATGAGCATCCGCGTCGGCGACACCTGGACGCACGCGTCGCGCGGCGCCTTCGTGCTCGTCCCCGGCGGCGTCACGCACGACTTCGAGAACCGCGGCGACGTGCGCGCCGGCGTCCTCAACCTGTCGATCCCCGGCGCCTTCGAGCCGGCGATGCCCGCGATCGCGGCGTGGTTCGCCGAGCACCCGCCGGGCGACACCGACGCCTGACTCCCCCGAACCGACGGGCGCGCGGGGTGACATCGTGGCCGTCGCGGCGGCATCATCGGGCCGCCGGCGACGAGGGGGGAGGCGACGTGCGTTTGTGCCCGGTCGGATTCGTCGCGCTCGCGATGGCGGCGTGGCTCGTGGGGTGCGGTGACGACAGCGGCGGGCGTCCGCGCCCGGTGGCGCTCGACGGCGGCGCGTCGGGCCGCGACGGCGGCACGCCGGGCGATGGCGCCGACGCCGACGCGGACGCCGACGGCGACGACGACGGTGTCCCGGACGGACGCGACAACTGCCGCGACGTCGCCAACCACGACCAGCGGGACGGCGACGACGACGGAGTGGGCGACGCCTGCGACACGTGCGCCGCGGTGGCCGACGCCGACCAGCGCGACGGCGACGGCGATGGGGTGGGGGACGCGTGCGACCCGTGCCCCGAGACCGCCGACCCCAGCGGGTCGTCCGAGGCCTGCGCGGGGCGTCCGTGCCCGTCGCTCGAGGCGCGGCGCTGCTACGGCGGGCCGCCGGGCACCGTGGGCGTCGGCGGCTGCGCGGCGGGCGTGCGCGCCTGCGACGACGGCGTGCTCGGGGCGTGCGAGGGCGCGATGCTGCCCGCCGCGGAGTCCTGCCGCGGCGGCGGCGACGAGGACTGCGACGGCCGCGCCGACTGCGCGGACCCGGACTGCGCGGGGGAGCCGGCGTGCGCGGGATGCCCGGAGCCGGCGGACTGCGGCGATCCGGCCTGCGCGGGCGCCCCGGCATGCGCGGGATGCCCGGAGCCGGCGGACTGCGGCGATCCGGCCTGCGCGGGCGCCCCGGCGTGCGCGGGATGCCCGGAGCCGGCGGACTGCGGCGATCCGGCCTGCGCGGGCGCCCCGGCGTGCG
>CAUJDF010000099.1 GCA_963169045.1 Myxococcota bacterium | reverse complement strand
CGCCGGCGGGGGCGGCGTGGCCGCCCCCGACGGCGGGGGCGCCCACGGCGGGGGCGCCGACGGCGGGGGCGCCGACGGCGGGGGCGCCGACGGCGGGGGCGCCGACGGCGGGGGCTTCGATGCCGGCGACCACGACGGCGGGGGCGCCGACGGCGGGGGCTTCGATGCCGGCGCCGACGGCGGGCGATCCGACGGATCGCCCGCGGACGCAAGCGAATCCGGCGACGCCGCGCCGCCCGGGGACACCGACGCGTCGCCGCCCTGCACCGCCGCAAACGAGGTTTGCAACGGCGCCGACGACGACTGCGACGGCGTCGCCGACGAGGACCTCGCCGGCGCCCCGTGCGCCGTCGGCGTGGGCGCGTGCGCCCGCGCGGGCCTCGTAGTGTGCGCCGACGGCCGCTCGACGTGCGACGCCGAGCCGCGCGCCCCGGGGGTCGAGACGTGCGACGGCGTCGACGAGGATTGCGACGGCGCCACGGACGAGGACTTCGCCGTGGGCGAAGCGTGCGCGGTCGGCGGCGGCGCCTGCCGTACCGTCGGCGTGACCGCCTGCGACGCCGCCGGCGAGGTGGCCTGCGACGCCGCCCCCGGGACGCCCGCGGCAGAGCGCTGCGACGGTGTCGACGACGACTGCGACGGCACCGCGGACGAGGGCTTCGGCCTCGGCGACGCCTGCGCGGTCGGCGTGGGGGCCTGCCGGCGCGAGGGCGTCCGCGCCTGCGCCGCCGGCGAGGCCGCCTGCGACGCGTCGCGCGTCGATCCGCAGCTCGAGGTCTGCAACGGCGCCGACGATGACTGCGACGGCGCCTCGGACGAGGACGACCCCGCGCTCGGCGACGACTGCGACACCGGCGAGGCCGGCGTCTGCGCCGCCGGTGTCCGCGTCTGCGCCGGCGCCCGGCTCGCCTGCGCGCGCGCCGTCGCCCCGGCCGTCGAGATCTGCGACGGCCTCGACAACGACTGTGACGGCCTCGTGGACGCCGACGCCGACGGCGAGCCGCTCGCCGAGCCCTGCTACGAGGGTGCCGCCGGCACCGAGGGCGTCGGCGCCTGCCACGCCGGCCGCCGCACCTGCGACGCCGGCACCTGGGGCGCGTGCGACGGCCAGGCGCTCCCCGCGCCGGAGCGCTGCAACGACGTCGACGACGATTGCGACGGCGCCACCGACGACGTCGCCGACGGCCCGTGCGCCTGTCGTCCCGGGACGTCGCGCGCCTGCTACTCGGGTCCCGCGGGCACCGCCGGCGTCGGTCCGTGCCGCGCCGGCACCGAGACGTGCCGCGCCGACGGCCTGGCCTACGGACCTTGCGTCCGCGAGGTGGTCCCCGCCGCCGAGGTCTGCGACGGCGCCGACAACGACTGCGACGGCCAGGCCGACACCGACGCCCCGGGTGTCGGCACGCCCTGCAGCGCCGGCCGCGGCACGTGCCGGGCGGACGGGCAGCTCGGCTGCGATCCCGCCACGGGCGGCCTCGTGTGCGACGCGGTCCCCGGCGCCCCCACCGACGAGGTCTGCGACCGCCTCGACAACGACTGCGACGGCGCCGTCGACGACCTGCCCGAGCTCGGCGGGCCCTGCGGCGAGGGCGTCGGCGCCTGCCGCCGCGAGGGCACGCTCGTATGCGACTTCGCGCGCGGAGAGGCGACGTGCTCGGCCGTCCCCGGCGCGCCCGCCGCCGCCGACGCGTGCGCCGGCGGCGCCGACGAGGACTGCGACGGCGCGGTCGACGAGGGGGACGACTGCCACGTGAACGCCGACTGCCGCAACGCCGGCGCGGCCTGGGCCTGCGTGTGCGCGCCGGGCTACGCGGGCGACGGGCGCCAGTGCGCCAACGTCGACGACTGCGCCCCCCGCCCCTGCGCCCACGGCGCCTGCCGGGACCTCGTCGGTGGCTTCGAGTGCGACTGCGCCGGCAGCGGCTGGCGCGGCGACCGCTGCCAGGCCGACGTCGACGAGTGCGCCGAGGGCCTCGACGCCTGCCACGCGCTGGCCGCCTGCGCGAACACGCCCGGCGGCTACACCTGCCGCTGCCCCGACGGCCTGTTCGGCGACGGCCGCGTCTGCGGGCCGTGCCCGCCGGAGGACGTGCGGCGCTTCGCGTACATCGAGCGCGTCGCCCGCACCATCACGAGCCCCGAGGCCATCGCCGCGGCCGACATGGACGGCGACGGGGACCTCGACGTCGTCGTCGGCTCGTCGTCCAACGACACGCTCTCCTGGATCCCCAACGAGGGCGAGCGTCGCCTCGGCGCGCCGCGCGAGATCTCGCGCCTCGCCGACGGCCCCTCCCAGGTCACCACGGCCGATCTCGACGGCGACGGCGACGCCGACGTGCTGGCCACCTCGACCAACGACCGCGAGATCGCCTGGTACGCCAACAACGGCGACGGCACGTTCGACGGCCAGCGGCTCATCGCCCGGCACGCCAGCGCGCCCGGCGACGTGCTCGCCGCCGATCTCGACGGCGACGGCGACCTCGACGCCGTCGTGGCCACCTACGTCGCGAACGAGGTGGCGTGGTACCCGAACGCCGGCTTCGGCACCTTCGGGGCGAAGCGCGTCGTCACCAGCGCCGCCCAGGGCGTCGCAGGCATCTTCGCCGCCGACCTCGACGGCGACGGCGACGCGGACCTGCTCTCGGCCTCTGTCAACGACAATCGGATCGCCTGGTACGCGAACGACGGCGCCGGCAACTTCGGCCCGCAGCTGACGATCTCGCGGCTCGCCGACGCCGCCTGGGACGTCGCCGCCGCCGACATCGACGGCGACGGCGACCTCGACGTGCTCTCGGCCTCCTACCGCGACGACGAGATCGCCTGGTACCCGAACGACGGCGACGGCGCGTTCGCCGCGCAGCGGATCATCAGCAATCTCGCCGACTTCGCGCGCGTCGTCACCACCGCCGACCTCGACGGCGACGGCGATCTCGACGTGATCTCGGGCTCGACCGAGGACGACGAGGTCGCCTGGTACGCGAACGACGGCGTCGGCGGCTTCGGTCCGCAGCTGCCGCTGAGCCGGCTCGAGGACGGCGCCTGGCGCGTCATCGCCGTGGACCTGGACGCCGACGGCCGCACCGACGTGATCTCCGCCGCGCCGCGCCTCAACGCCGTGGCCTGGTTCGCCAACGACGGCTACGTGCGACACGGGCCGCTCGACGGCGTCGCCGACGGCGTGCGGTCGGTGGCGGCGGCGGACCTCGACGGCGACGGCCGCCTCGACGTCCTCTCGGCCTCCGCCAACGACGACAAGGTGGCGTGGCATCGGAACGACGGCGTCGGCGGCCTCGGGCCGCAGCGCGTCATCTCGCTGGCCAACGACGGCGCCTCCGCGGTCGCCGCCGCCGATCTCGATCGCGACGGCGACCTCGACGTGATCGCCGCGTCGCAGAACGACGACGAGGTGGCCTGGTACCCGAACGACGGGGCGGGGGCCTTCGGCGCCCAGCGCGTGATCTCGACGCAGGTCGACTTCGTGAACGACGCGCTCGTCGCCGACCTCGACGGCGACGGCGACCTGGACGTCGTCGTCGCCTCGTTCAGCAGCGACGTCGTCGCCTGGTTCTCCAACAACGGGGACGGCACGTTCGTCGCCGCGCCGCGCGTGGTGACCAACGTCGCCGACGGCCCGAACGCGCTCCGCGCCGCCGACCTCGACGGCGACGGCGACGTCGACCTGCTCACCGCCTCGCACTACGACGACGAGGTGGCCTGGTACCCGAACAACGGCGCCGGCGCGTTCGGCGGGCAGCGGGTCATCTCGCGCGCCGGCGACGTCGCGCTCTCGCTGGCGGTGGCCGACCTCGACGGTGACGGCGACCTCGACGTGGCGGCCGGCTCCGGCCTCGACAACGAGCTCGCGTGGTACGCCAACGACGGCGCCGGGAACTTCGGCGCGCAGCGGATCCTCTCCACCGACGCCCTCTGGCCGCGCGGGTTGGCGGCGGGCGACGTCGACGGCGACGGCGACTTCGACCTGGTGTCCGCCTCGACCGAGGACGACGAGGTCGCGTGGTACCCCAACGACGGCCACGGCACGTTCGGCGCCCAGCGGATCATTAGCCGGGTCGCGGCCGATCCCTTCGGCCTCGCGCTCGCCGACGTCGACGGCGACGGCGACCTCGACGTCCTCGCCACCCCCAGCGGCGACGACCGCGTCCACTGGTATCGCAACGCGGCGACCTGCGGGCCCTGACGCGTCAGTCCGGGCTGGCCGGGAGCCGGACGACGAAGGTCGTGCCCTCGCCCGGCGTGGACTCGACCGTGACCTCGCCGTCGTGCCGTTCCACGATGCGCTGGACGATCGTCAGCCCGAGCCCCTCGCCCTCGGACCGGCGCGGATCGAGCCGCCGGAACGGGTCGAAGACCCGGCTCCGCTGGTCCGGCTCGATGCCGATCCCGTTGTCGCGCACGCGATAGACGACCTCCGCGTCGGCCTGCGCGCCCTCGATGCGGACCTGCAGCGGCCGGTGCGCGTCGCGGTACTTGATGGCGTTGGCGACCAGGTTGGCGAAGACCTGCGAGAGCAGGAGCGGGTCGCCCAGGCACGGCGGCAGCTCGCCGAAGCTGAGGCTGGCCCCGGTCGCGCGGATCTGGAAGCTCTGGTCGTCGGCGATGGCGCGGACGAGCGCGGCCACGTCGACCCGCTCCCGCCGGAGCTCCGTCCGGCCGAGGCGCGAGAGGCGCAGCAGGCCGCCGAGGAGCTCGTCGAGCCGCCGCACGTTGCGGACGAGGCGACGCAGCAGCTCGGGCGCCTCGCGCTCGAGCGCCTCGCCGGCGCCCGCCAGCGCCTCGTCGATCGTCGACTCGAGCTCGGCGGCGAAGCCGACGATGCTGACGAGCGGCGTGCGCAGGTCGTGCGAGGCGACGTCGATGACGTTCTCGAGCTCGCGCTTCTGCTCCCGCAGGCGCCGGTTGAGGCGGAGCAGCTCGTCCTCGGTCCTCATCTGCTCGGTGACGTCACGGGCGACGCCGATGATCCCCGCCACCGCGCCGTCCTCGAAGAACGGACGCTCGTTCACCTCGAGCGTGATCCGCCGGCCGTCCCGCCGGCGGACCTCGACGCGGTACGGCCCCATCGGCGTGCCCGTCGCGAGCGCCTGCTCGGTCAGCTCGACGGCTCGCCGGTTCATCGGGTGGTCGGTGAGGAAGGTGGTGTAGTGCTGGCACCACTCGTCCGCCGAGTAGCCGGTGATGCGCTCGACACCCGGCGACGTGTAGTAGAAGACGCCCCGCGCGTCGTGCCGGTAGACGAAGTCCGACATGTTGTCGAGCACGAAGCGCAGCTCGTCGGCGAGGGCGGCGTGGCGCATGAGCGCCGCCAGCTGCTCGCGCCCCTCGCTCGAGGCGATGCCGTCCCGCGACACGTCGCGCACGACGAGCGCCACCCGAGCGACGCCGTCGACGTCGGCCCCGACGGGCCAGGCCTCCATGATCAAGGGCACTTCGCGACCGTCCGCGCGTCGAAACGCGACGTCCGCGACCATCGACGAGCGCCCCGACCCCAGCGTCCGCACGTGCGGCAGCGCCGCGAACGGATAGGGCGTCCCGTCGCCGGCCCGCAACACCCCGGCGCCGCAGGATCCCGCCGCGAGGACGGCGCCGGGCTCGTCACCCAGGAGCCGCCTCAGCGCAGGGTTCGCGTAGACGAGGGCACCGTCCGGCGCTCGGAAGAGGGCGAGCCCCATGGGCGCGCTCTCCGCCATCGCCCGCATCACTTCTGCGCCCGGCGTCTCGTTCGACATGGCACCGCCACGCAGGTCACCCCTGCCCCGGGATCGATTCCGCGAGGCGCGGATTGGCCGCGTCCGGTTGACCGCGGCCCGCCCGCGCGGGCACGCTGCCCGACGTGCCCCTCCTCGCCTTCACGCCGCGCCGCGCGCGCACGCGCCTGAAGTTCACGCGCGAAGGACGCTACTTCGTCGCGATCACGCTCGGTGTGGGCTTCGCCGCCATCAACACCGGCAACAACCTGCTGTACCTGCTGCTGGGCATGACGCTGTCGATGATCATCGTCAGCGGCATCCTCTCGGAGCAGGCCCTGCGCGGGCTCGTGGCGGAGCGCGACCTGCCGCACGAGGTCCACGCGGGCCGTCCGTTCCTGACCGGCATCACGCTGGCCAACACGAAAAGGCGTCTGCCCTCGTTCAGCGTCCAGGTCGAGGACGTGCTCGACGGGCCGGCGGCGAAGAAGTGCTACTTCCTCAAGGTGCCGCCGGGGGCGCGCCAGCAGACCAGCTACCGGACGGAGCTGCCGCGCCGCGGGCGCTGGCGCTTCGACGGTTTTCGGCTGAGCACGCGCTATCCCTTCGGATTCTTTCTGAAATCTCGGCAGGTGGCCGCGCCCGCCGAGCTGCTGGTGTATCCGCGCATCGTGCCCGTGGGCGACCTGCCCGACGCGGCGCGCTCGTTGGTCGGCCAGGTGCCGGTCAACCGCCGCGGGCCGGGGCGCGAGTTCCACGGCCTGCGGCCGTACCGCGAGGGCGACGACGCGCGCGACATCCACTGGAAGCGGTCGGCGCGCGAGGGCCGGCTCGTCCTGCGCGAGTACGAGACCGAGGGCAGCCGGCGGGTGACCGTGCTGCTCAACACGCTCGCCCCGGAGCCGCCCGCCGGCGCGTTCGCCGAGGAGGTCGAGCGCGGCGTCGACATGGCGGCGTCGCTCGTGGCGCACTTCGCCCGCGGCGGCTTCGAAGTCGACCTCGTCGTCGACGGGCGTCGCCTCCCGGCCGCCGACGGCCGCCTGGCGCCGGCGATGCGGGCCCTCGCCCTCGTCGCCGTGCGCGCCGCCACCGAGCCGCCGCCCGCGCCGGCGCCGGGCGCCGGACGCGTTTTCGTCGTGACGCACCCGCGCTCGCGCGCCCTGCTGCCGCGCCTCCCCGCCGGCGCCCACGTGGTGGAAGTGACCTGATGCGCTTCGCCGTCGTGCACAAGACCGTCAGCTTCCTGCTGGTCCTCACGAGCACGCTGGCCCTGGCGGCGAGCGGCGAGCTGGGGCCGGCGGCCACGCTGCTGTTCCTCGTCGCGATGGCGGGCAGCTGGTTCTGGGAGCCGCCCCGCGTCGACCTGCGCCGCTTCGAGCGCGGCTGGAACGTGGTCACCGTGGGCGCGCTCCTCGCGGCGGGCGCCCACGTCTTCGCGACCGGCTCGCTCCTGCAGGCGGGTACCTGGTTCGTCCTCTTTCTCGTCGTCAACAAGCTCTACAATCGCAGATCCAGCCGCGATTACATGCAGGCGTACGTGCTGTCGCTTCTCGAGATGATCGCCGCCACGGCGCTCGACAGCGACCTCACATACGGCCTGTTCTTTCTCCTGTACATCATCTTCGCGACTTGGACGCTCATCCTCTTCCATCTCAAGCGCGAGATGGAGGACAACTTCCTGCTCAAGTACGAGGAGGGGCTGACGGCGCGCCCGGTCGAGGTCGACCGCGTGCTCAACTCGCGGCGGCTCGTCGGCGGCCGGTTCCTGCTGGCCACGAGCGCCGTGTCCCTGGCCGTGTTCGTCGGATCGACGCTGCTGTTCTTCGCCTTCCCGCGCGTCGGCTTCGGCCTGTTCTTCCAGCAGCGGCGCGCCGGCGTGGCGATGACCGGCTTCGGCGACCGTGTCGAGCTCGGCCACTTCGGCACGATCAAGGACGACCCGACGGTGGTCATGCGCGTGGAGTTCCCGGACCCGGCGCAGCGCGACCGCCTGCCGCCCTACTGGCGCGGCATCGCCTTCGACACCTACGACGGCCGCACCTGGACGAAGTCGCGGACCGACCGGCGCCGGGGCCGGTCGGGGCGCGACGGCTTCATCCGCACCGGTCAGATCCGCCCGGAAGACCCCGTGGTGGAGCAGCACGTCTACCTCGAGCCGATGGAGACGCGGATGCTCTTCGGCCTGACGCGCCTCACCGGGGTGTCGTTCCACGACCAGCGCGACGTCCTGCCGATGAAGCGGCGCAGCGTGCACACCGACGCCGATGGCGACCTGCACTACGACCAGACCGACGCGATCGCCTTTCGCTACATCGTGCGCAGCCAGCCGCAGCGCATCGCGCCCGAGGCGCTCGCGACGCCGCTCGGGGCCTACCGCGAGGCCGTCCGCGGCGCCCTCGCCGCGCGCCGCTACCTGCAGCTCCCGGACGGCCTCGACCCGCGCGTCGCCGCGCTCGCGGCAGAGGTCGTCGGCGACGCGCAGACCGTCGGCGAGGCCGTGGATCGTGTCGAGCGGTACCTGCACGCGGAGTACGGCTACACCCTCGAGCTGCGGCGCGACGAGCGTTACGCGCCGCTCGAGGACTTCCTCTTCGTGCAGAAGCAGGGGCACTGCGAGTACTTCAGCACCGCGATGGTCATCCTGCTGCGCACGCAGGGCATCGCCGCGCGCAGTGTCAACGGCTTCCACGGCGGCACCTGGAACGACTACGGGCAGTACCTCGCCGTGAGCCAGGGCGACGCGCACTCGTGGGCCGAGGTCCTGCTGCTCCAACCGGGAGAGTCGGCCCGCCCGCGATCCGGTGACGGCGTGCCGCTGCCCGGCGGCGTCTGGATGACGCGGGAGCCCACCCCCACCGGCCCCGGTCGCGCGAGCGCCGCCGGCTTCTGGACGAGCGCCGCCCAGTTCGTCGATAGCCTGCGCCTGCGCTGGTACAAGTACGTGATCGAGTACGACCTGCAGAAGCAGCTGGCCTTCTTCGAGCGCATCGGGGAGGCATGGCGCAAGGCGTTCGGCGACGAGCCCCTCTTCGGCGGGCGTTCCCGCGCGGACGCGCGAAAGAGCGGCGAGCGCGCCTCCCCGGTGGGGTACTGGGCGCTCGGCGTCGTCCTCGCCGGCTTCGGCGCCTTCGCCTGGTACCGGCGCCGCGCCCCCGCGGGCCCGCGCGCCGGCGCCGCCAGGGGCCATCCCCCGCCCGTCGCCGTCCTGTATCGCGACCTGATCGCCGCCTACGCGCGCCACGGCCACGCGCGAGCGCCGTCGGCCACCGCGCGCGAGTTCCTGACCGCCCTGACCGAGGCCGGCGCCCCCGACGTCGACCTCGCGGCCCGCGTCGTCGCGCTCTACGAGGCGGCGCGCTTCGGCGGCGCCGACGTCCCCGCCGACCAGGTGCACAAGCTCGGCCGCGCCGTCCGCGCCATCGGCCGGCGGCCGCCGCCCCGCTGATTCAGATGGGCCGCGCGCTCGGCGGCGGCCTCGGCCGCGTCGAATGCACGGTCGCGCCGCCGTGCAGCCTGCGCGCGATCGGCAGCAGCACCGCCACCGCCGGGTGGTCGGGGCGGTAGACGTCGCGCTGCTCCTCGGGATCGGCCCCCACCTCGTAGAGCTCGATCGGCTGGCGGTGCGCCCACGCGGCGGGGCTGCGCAGGAGCGACTCCTCGCGCGTCCAGACGAGGCGCCAGCCGTCCTGCTCGATCACCAGCGCCCCGGGCGTCCACACGAGCACGGGCTCGGGGGCTCCGGCGGCGTCGACCTCGTGCAGGAGCGAGGTCTCGCCGGCGCCCGGGAGCCGCGCCCACCCGGCGATGGAGTCGGCGAGGCGGAGGCACGACACCGGGCGGTCCACGCGCCGCCCGGCGGGGATGCCGGGCCCCGCGATCACCAACGGCACGTGGTGCTCGCGCGCGTGCAGGCTCAGGCCGTGGGCCAGGTAACCGCCCTCGCCCAGCGACTCGCCGTGGTCCGCGGTGACGACGATGAGCGCGTCGCGGTCGCGGCCGTGGCGGGCGATGGTCCCGAGCAGCTCGCCGAGCCGCTCGTCGGCGGCGCGCACGCCGCGCGCGTAGAGCAGGCGGTAGGACGCGGCGTCCTCCGGACGCACCCGGCCCATCTCGCGGCCGAAGCGGCGGAGGGCGGCCTCGTGCGACGCGCGGTCGTGCGGCGGCAAAGTGCGGGCGGCGTAGGGCGGGTAGTCGTACGGCTCGTGGGGGGCCCCGAGGTGGATCAGGAAGAAGCCGGGCGTCTTGCGGGCCGCGAGCAGGCGGTCGAGCGCCTCTGCCGGCCCCTCCCCCTCGGGATAGGGCTGGCGATCGTTGACCACGTAATCCATGCGCTCGTAGTCGCGGCTCAACATCGCCCCGAGCGCCGACGCCAGGCTGCGCAGCCGGAACCAGGTCGCCGGCCGCGCAGCGACGTGGTCCCAGCGGTACACCTCGAGCAGGTCGAGCGCCAGATATGCGAAATCACTCAACAAATTGATTTCGTACCCCGCCGTCGCCAGCCGTGCGGGGAGGGAGTCCGGCCACGTGGCGCGCATCGCGTTCCAGCGGGTCTTGGTGCGCCCGTGTCCCGCCTCGACGTCCTGCCCGAGCATCAGCGGCAGCGAGTACTGCGTCTCCACCGACGGCGAGTGCGCCCGGTCGAAGGACAGCCCCCGCGCGGCGAGCGCCGCGAGCGCCGGCGTCCCGTCGCCGCCGGCGAGCGAGGTGTGGTCGTAGCGGAGGGAGTCGAGGATGACGAGGTACACGTCCCCGCGCGGCGGGCTCGCTGGCGCCGGCGTCGCGGGGGGCGGCGGAGGGGTGAAGGCGAGACCCAACGCGGCGACGGCCGGCGCCGCCAGCCCGAGGCCCAGCCGCGGCCGGCGCCAGATGAACCCGATGATGGGCAGGAGGGCCGCGCTCGCCAGGACCAGCCCCAGCGTGCGCAGCGCGTCGCGGCCCGCGAAGTCGGTCCGGCCCGAGGCGAGGTCGAGCACGATCTGTCGGGGCGCTCGGTACAGGCAGATCGCGAGGCCCCAGAGCACGACCAGCAGGCGGGCGTTCACGTCGGCCGACAGCCGCCGTCGCCGCGCGATCGAGACGCAGACCAGCGCGACGCAGACCACGAAGGCCGCCGTGCCCAGCTCGCGCTGCGGCAGCGGAAGCGGCGTCAGCTCGAGGTACGCGAAGACGCCACACTGCGCGAAGGCCAGCGCGGCGAGGCAGACGAGGAGGCCTCGGCGACGCCCGCCCTCAGGATCGCGGCGCGCGAGCAGGCCGCCGGCGAGGGTGGCGGCCAGCGGCACGGCGACATACACGGCCAGCGACGGCAGCACGTCGAGCCCGAGGCGGAAGCTCACCCGCGTCTGCGTGAGCAGCGCCACCTCGAAGCAGCCCATCACTGCGCCGCAGAGCGCGGCCAGCCATAGAACCGAAGATGCGCTCATGGCACGCCATCACCTCTCCCCTCCCGAGGCAGATTGATAATCGACCGAGAGGGAGGATGCGGTGGAGCGCGCGGATCAGGTCGGGCGTGCCACCCCCGCCCGCTGGCGGACCTCTTCGGTGAGGCGCTCGATGAACGCCTCGACGGACATCGAGCCCAGATCGCCCTCGGCGCGCCGGCGCACGCCCACCGACCCGGTCTCGGCCTCGCGACCGCCCACGACGAGCGCGTAGGGCACGCGCTCCATCTCCGCCTTGCGGACCTTGTAGCCGAGCTTCTCGTCGCTGCGGTCGACCGCGGGCCGCAACCCCGCCGCGCGCAGCTTCTCGGCCACCTGCTCGGCGTAGTCGACGAACTTCTCGGAGAGCGGCAACACCTTCGCCTGCACCGGCGCCAGCCACGACGGGAAGTTGCCGGCGTAGTGCTCGATGAGGATGCCGAAGAACCGCTCCATCGAGCCGAGCAGCGCTCGATGGACCATCGTCGGCCGGTGCGGCTGGTTGTCGGCGCCGACGTAGTTCAGATCGAACAGGTTCGGGTTGTTCCAGTCGAGCTGGACCGTGGTGAGCTGCCACGACCGGCCGATGGCATCGATCACCTTCACGTCGATCTTCGGGCCGTAGAATGCCGCCTCGCCCTCGACGCGCTTGTAGGCGATGCCGCGCCGGTCGAGCACCTTGGCCAGCGTGCCTTCGGCCCAGTCCCACAGCGCGTCGTCGCCGAGGTACTTCTGCTTGTCCTGCGGGTCGCGACAGGACAGCTCGACCTTGTAGTCCGGGAAGCCGAACGTGGCATACATCGTCTGCGCGATGTCGAGGCAGCCATCGATCTCGCGCTCGAGCGTCTCGCTCGTGCAGAAGATGTGGGCGTCGTCCTGGGTGAAGCCGCGCACGCGCATCAGTCCGTGGAGCGCGCCCGAGCGCTCGAAACGGTAGACCGTGCCGAGCTCCGCGATGCGCAGCGGCAGCTCGCGATAGCTGCGCTGGCGCAGGTTGAACACGCCCATGTGGAACGGGCAGTTCATCGGCTTGAGCTGATACAGCTGCCCCTCGACGTCCATCGGCGAGAACATCGAGTCCGAGTAGTGCACGGCGTGCCCGCTGCGCACCCACAGCGCCCGCGGCGCCACGTGCGGCGTGAAGACGAGGTCGTAGCCGCGCTTCAGGTGCTCCTCGCGCCAGAAGTCCTCGATCTGCTTGCGGATGAAGGCGCCGTTCGGCAGCCACAGCACGAGGCCGCCGCCGTAGTCCTGGCTGATCATGAAGAGCTCGAGCTCGCGGCCCAGGCGGCGGTGGTCGCGCTTCTTCGCCTCCTCGAGGAACTTGAGATGGTTCTCGAGGTCCTCCTTGCTCTGGAAGGCGACGCCGTAGACGCGCGTCAGCATCGGGCGCTTCTCGTCGCCGAGCCAGTAGGCGCCGGCGACGTGCGTCAGCTTGAAGTGCTTCAGCTTCGACGAGTAGTTGACGTGGGGGCCGTTGCACAGGTCGGTGAAGGCCTGGCCCATCGAGTAGAAGCTGAGCTGGTCGACGGGCAGGCGGCCGATGTGCTCGGCCTTGTAGTCCTGCCCGTGCTCCCTGGCCCAGGCGATCGCCTCGTCCTTGCCCATCATCCGGCGCTCGAAGCGCAGATTGCCCTTCGCGATCTCCCGCATCTTCTCCTCGATGCGGGGCAGGTCCTCGTTCGTGAGCGGCGCGGGCAGGTCGAAGTCGTAATAGAAGCCGTGCTCGACGTGGGGGCCGAAGCCCATCTTCGCGCCGGGGTAGAGCTGCACGACCGCCGCGGCCAGCAGGTGCGCCATGCTGTGGCGCAGCGTCTCCACCTCGCCCAGCGTCCCGGGCTCGTAGTAGTCGCCGTGCTCCTGCAGCTGTTCATCGGACATCGCGCACCTTCCTTCCCGGGCATCGGGCCCGCCGTGGACCGGGCTCGTACGATTGAGCGCCGGAGTCGCGCAGGATAGGCACGCGCCCACAGAGGGTCAACCAGCCCGATTCTCGCTTGTGGCGGGTCCGGACCCGGTGTAGAGGTAGGCACTCAGGTTTCACCGCAGGGCAAAGGAGCTGGCAATGGCGGTCCAGTTGCAGAAGGGCGGGAACGTATCGCTGTCGCGCGTCGCGCCGAGCCTCAAGCGCATCCACGTCGGCCTCGGCTGGGACGCCCGGTCCAGCGTCGGCGCGGCGTTCGATCTCGATGCCAGCGTGTTCATGCTCGGCAGCGACGGCCGCGTGCTCGGCGACGATCACTTCATCTTCTATCACCAGACGAAGTCGCCCTGCGGCTCGGTGATGCACACCGGCGACAACCAGACCGGCGACGGCGACGGCGACGACGAGTCGGTGCACGTCGACCTCGACAAGGTCCCCGCGAACGTCCAGAAGCTCGCCGTCACGGTGACGATCTACGACGCCGGCCCGCGCCGGCAGAACTTCGGCCAGGTCGAGGGCGCGTCCATTCGCATCGTCGACCGCGACACCGACGTCGAGATCGCCCGCTTCGACCTCAGCGAGGATTACAGCACCGAGACCGCGATGATCTTCGGCGAGATCTACCGCCACAGCGGCGAGTGGAAGTTCAAGGCCGTGGGTCAGGGCATGTCCGGTGGCCTCGAAGCGCTCTGCCGCCAGTACGGCGTCAACCTCGCCTGAGAACGGAGCGGGACGTGCGCCGACTGCCAGTCTATCTCGTGCTCGATGTGTCGGGCTCCATGACGGGCGAGCCCATCGAGGCGGTCAAGAACGGGGTGCAGGTCCTCGTCTCGACCCTCCGCCAGGATCCCTACGCGCTCGAGTCGGCCCACCTGGCCGTGATCACCTTCGACAGCTCGGCGCGGCAGATCGTGCCGCTCACCGAGCTCGCCGCGTTCCAGATGCCCTCGATCGCCGCCACCGGCACCACCGCGCTGGGCGAGGCCCTGGCGCTGCTGGCCGACCGCATCGAGGCCGAGGTCGCCAAGACGACGCCCGAGCGCAAGGGGGACTGGAAGCCGCTCGTCTTCCTCATGACCGACGGCGCCCCCACCGACGACTGGAAGAAGGGGCTCGAGGCGCTCAAGCGCGTCCGCACGGGCGTCTTCGTCGCCTGCGCGGCGGGGCCGGGCGCCGAGACGGCCATCCTCCGCCAGATCACCGAAGCCGTGGTGAAGCTCGACACCGCCGACTCGAGCACGATCAAGGCCTTCTTCAAGTGGGTCTCGGCCTCGGTCTCCACCGGCAGCCAGAAGGTCGAGTCGGGCCAGAAGGAAGTCACCGGGCTCTCCGATCTGCCGCCGCCGCCGGCCGAAGTGAACGTCGTGATGTGAACCCCGGGACGGGGGGGAGGGGCGAGTCATGGCTGTCAGCCTGAAGAAGGGTCAGGGCGTCAACCTCCGCAAGTCGGAGTACGATCTGTCTCAGGTCACCATCGGCCTGGGATGGGACGTCGCCCAGCCGTCGGGTGTCTTCAAGTTCCTGAAGTCGCAGGAGGAGTACGACCTCGACGCGATCGCCTTCCTCCTCGACGAGCGGGGGCGCGTCGCCCGCCGCGGCTCCGAGATCCCGGGCCAGCAGATGCTCGTCGGCGGCGACATCGTGTTCTTCAACTCGATGAAGCACGACTCGGGCTGCGTGTGGCTCACCGGTGACAACCGCACCGGTGCCGGCGATGGCGACGACGAACAGATCATCGTGCGGCTCGAGAGCCTGCCGGCGCAGTACGCGCGCATCGTGTTCGTCGTGCAGATCTACCAGGGTATCCAGAAGGGCCAGAACTTCGGCAAGGTCAAGAACGCCTTCATCCGCGCCGTCGACCGCGGCGGCCGCGAGATGTGCCGCTTCGACCTGTCCGGCGACAAGAGCTACGCCGGGCACCACTCGCTCCTCTTCGCGGAGCTTTCGCGGCAGGGCGGCGAGTGGACGTTCACGGCCATCGGCAAGCCCTACGAGGCCGACTCGTTCGTGCACATCCTCAAGGAGTATCTCTGACCGATGGGCATTTCTCTCGCAAAGGGAGGCAACGCCTCCCTCACGAAGGCCGCGCCGGGCCTGCAGACGATCCGCGTGGGGCTCGGCTGGGACGTCCGCGCGACGTCGGGCACCGAGTTCGATCTCGACGCCTCCGCCCTGCTGCTCGACGCGTCCTCGAAGATGAGCCGCGACGACCACTTCATCTTCTACAACAACCGCCTCTCGCCGTGCCGCTCGGTGGAGTGCGGCGAAGACAACCGCTCCGGCAGCGGCGAAGGTGACGACGAGACGATCCAGGTCCGTCTCGGGTCGGTGCCGGCCGACGTCGCCCGCATCGCGCTGTGCGCCTCGATCCACGAGGGCGCGCAGCGCCGGCAGAACTTCGGCCAGGTGCAGAACGCCTACATCCGCGTGGTCAACGACGCGGACGGTCAGGAGATCCTGCGCTTCGACCTGTCCGAGGACTACAGCACGGAGACCTCGCTGATCTTCGGCGAGCTCTACCGGCACCAGAGCGAGTGGAAGTTCAAGGCCGTCGGACAAGGCTTCGACGGCGGGCTCGAGGCGCTGTTGCGCCACTTCGGCATCAACGTCTGACCGGGAGAAGAGGGTCCCATGGGTCTGTTCGATCTGTTCCGCGGCGATAGTACGGAGATGACGCCGCACCTGGCGCTCGCCATCTCGCTCATCTACATGATCGCCGCCGACGGCGTCATCGAGAACGAGGAGATCGGGCACCTGCTGCAGGTGCTCGGCGGCAGCGACGAGGGCGGCACCATCGGCGTCGGCGCCAACAACAAGGTGCTGCTCGACCGCGCGTTCAAGTACGTCAAGAAGAAGTCCCCCGACCAGTTCCTGGTCGAGGCGAGCCCGATCCTGACCGACGCGCAGAAGCTGTGCATCCTGTGCAACCTGTGCGACTCGCTGCTCTCGGACGGCACGGCCGCCCCGCAGGAGCAGGCGCTGTTCGGCAAGTTCCTGAATGCTTTCGGCGTCACCGAGGATCGCTTCCGTCCCTTCTTCGAGGTGATCGCCACCAAGAACGACCGCGGTGTCTTCACGCGGCAGAACCACCCGAAGAACCAGTCCGGTTACAAGGTGGTCCTCTCGAAGGGGTGAGATCGTGAGCACGCGACGACTGCCCGTCTATCTCCTGCTCGACACCTCCGGATCGATGCGCGGCGAGCCGATCCAGGCGGTGAACGTCGGGCTGCAGACCATGGTCAGCGGCCTGAGGCAGGACCCGTACGCGCTCGAGTCCGTGCACCTGTGCGTGATCACCTTCGACATCGAGGCCCGCGAGGTGCTGCCGCTCACGCCGCTCGAGTCGGTGCAGCTGCCCGAGATCGTGGTGCCCCAGTCGGGCGCCACGATGCTCGGGGCGGGCCTCGAGCTGCTGATCGAGCGCGTCGATCGCGACGTGATCCGCAACACGTCCGATCGCAAGGGTGACTGGCGGCCCCTCCTCTTCATCATGACCGACGGCAGCCCCTCCGACCTCGCCGCGTTCGCGGCGGCGGTGCCCGAGGTGCTGCGGCGCGGCTTCGGCAACATCATCGGCTGCGCCGCCGGACCGAAGGCGAAGATGGAGTACCTCCAGCAGCTGACGAGCAACGTCGTCTCGCTCGACACCACCGACAGCAACACGTTCTCGAGCTTCTTCCGCTGGGTGTCGGCGAGCGTGGCCTCGGGCAGCTCGAGCGCGGGCGTCTCGCAATCCGTGAGCCTGCCGCCGCCCCCACCCGAGGTGCAGGTCGTCGTCTGACCCCCGGACCCCGCTCGCGGGTCCCCAACTTGGAGCCACCATGCGAAGGCTGCCGGTCTTCTTCGTCGTCGACGTCTCCGAGTCGATGGTCGGCGAGAATCTCGCCCGTATGCAGGGTGGCCTGCAGGCCGTCATTCGCGCGCTCCGTGCCGATCCGCACGCGCTCGAGACGGTGCACGCCACGGTGATCGCGTTCGCCGGCGTCGCGCGGACGCTCGTCTCGATGACCGATCTCGCCACCTTCGAGCCGCCGCGCCTGCCCATCGGCGGTGGCACGTCGCTCGGCGCGGCGCTCGATCACCTCATGGCCGAGATCGACCGCACGGTGCAGCCGACCACCGAGACCCGCAAGGGCGACTGGCGGCCGCTCGTCTTTCTATTCACCGACGGCAAGCCGACGGATGCCTTCGAGCCGGCGATCACACGGTGGCGGCAGAAGTACGCCGGGCGCTGCGACCTCGTCGCGATCGGCCTCGGCCGCTTCGCCGATCTCTCGGCCCTCCAGCGGCTGACCGAGCGCACCCTGCTCCTCGAGAAGACGGGCGAAAACGACTTCAAGACGCTCATCCAGTGGGTGTCCGCGTCGGTGGTCGCCCACAGCCGCAGCATCGGGAGTGGCATCGAGCGACTGACGCTCGCGAAGGCCGACGGGAACCTGCTGCGCCTCGCCGAGCCGCTGCCCGGCAGCGGCAACGTGGCGGTGGATGCCAACTACGTCGTGCTCACCGGGCGATGCCAGGGCTCGCGCGCGCCGTATCTGATGAAGTACGAGCGCCTGCAGCAGTCGGAGCTCTTCCGCGGCCACACGGTCGAGGTCACCATGTATCAGGTGGCCGGCTGCTATCCGCTGACGGAGGAGTACTTCGAGTGGTCCGACCGCAGCGCACCGCCCCAGCGGATCAGCACGAGCGAGCTGATCGGGGCGCCGTCCTGCCCGCACTGCGGCAACGGCAGCGCTTTTGCGCACTGCGCCTGCGGGGGGCTGATGTGCGTCGACGGGCCGGGCGAGGCCCAGTGCCCGTGGTGCCGGCGCGCCATCTCGTTCGGCGAGGGTGGCGGCGAGTTCGACGTCAACCGCGGGCGCGGGTGAGGCCATGACGAGCGACGAGGAGAAGGCCTGCACGTACCTGCTGCTCGAGGTCGTGCGCGGCGTGATGGGGCACGCGGCCGCGCTCGACCTTGCGACCGAAGAAGAGGCGCGGGCGATCGCCTTCCGCTTCCTCCAGGAGCTGACGCGCTGCGCCGACGACAAGGGCATCTACCCCGGCCTCACCGTCGCCGACTTCCGACCCGCCGTTCGTGGGGGGGGGCGTGAGGCGGCGGCCGCCGAGGCGTCGAGCCCCGAGGCGCCGACCCCCGCCGCCGAGGCCGCGCCGCCGACCGCCGAGCCACCGCCGGACGACACCGCCGAGCCGCCGCTCCCGGCGATCGCGATCCCCGCCGAGCTCGCCGCGCCTTCGGTCGAAGCGCCCGAGGTGGCGCCGCCCCGCGCCCCCGCGCTCGGACCGCTGCGGGCGCCCGCGGCCCGCGTGACGGTGGACACGCCGCGGGTGGAGGCGGCGGCGGCCCCCACCGCCGCCCTCGATCCGGCGATCGCGCCGTCCGATGCGCCGCCGGCGAACGGCGCCGGCGCGCCGGCCTCGCCGGTCCTGCCCGTGACCGTCCCGCTCCCGATCGGCGCCGCCGACGCCGCCGCGCTTCCGAGCGCGCCGCTCAACGTGCACCAGCGGCCCGGCGCCATGCCGCCGCCGGGATCGCGCGTGACGCCCGAGGTCCCGCGGCCGAAGTTCCGCCTGCCGAACGGCCGCATCGGCGAGCCGTACCGGGCGCCGCTCGAGGCGGTCGCCGCCGACGGGCGGGCGCTCGACGTCCTGCACCTCGAGGTGCCCGAGGGGTGCGGCCTGTCGTACGACGTCGCCTCCCACGTGGTGGTGGGCACGCCGGCCCGGGACGGCGAGCTGACGATGCGGGTGCACTATCGGTACGCCGGCGATCGCGACCGGCCGGCGCTCGAGGCGGTCGCGTCCCTGGTGGTCAACCCCGATCCGCGCACCCTCTGGAAGAACCAGCCCTCCGACCAGTCGGACGCGTATTGGAAGCCCGACGAGGACCACGCGCTGGTCGCGATCGGCGGTGGCCGTCGCATGGTGGCGGCGAGCAAGCGCGGTCGGTCCCACGCGCACGCCGGTCTGTTCCGCGACGACGACTTCCGCCTGGCGCACGACCCGGAGAGCGGGTGGTCGGTGCTCGCGGTGGCCGACGGCGCCGGCAGCTCGCGCTACTCGCGCCGCGGCGCTCTGCTCGCCACCCGGACGGTCGTCGAAGCGCTCGGCGAGGCCGTGAACGGCCCCGACGGGCAGCGCCTCGCGCACGCGGCGGCCGAGCTCGGCGACGATCCGGCGTCCCGCGGCCGGCTGAGCCGCGAGGTCTACGGCACGCTGGGCCAGGCGGTCTGGCGGGCGATGAAGGCCATCGAGGACGAGGCGGCGCGCAAGGGCGCGGCGCCCAAGGACTTCGCGACCACCCTGCTCGTCGCGCTGCATCGGCCCGTCGCCCGCGGCCACTTCGTCGCCACCTTCTGGTGCGGCGACGGCGCCATCGGCCTGTACAGCGCGAGCGACGCCGAGCGCCCGCTCCGCCTCATGGGCGAAGCCGACAGCGGCGACTTCGCGGGGCAGACCCGCTTCCTCGACCGTGCCCTGCTGTCCTCCAACGAGGAGATCAACCGCCGGCTGCGCGTCGCCGTCGTCCCCGACCTGACGGCGCTGGTGCTGATGACCGACGGGGTCTCCGACCCGAAGTTCGACACCGAGCGCAACCTGGCCGACCCCGCCTGGTGGGCCCGACTCTGGGGTGAGCTCGAGCCCTGTCTGGCCGCCGAGGGGCCCGAGGCGCGGCTGCTCGAATGGCTCGACTTCTGGAGCCAGGGCAATCACGATGACCGCACCATCGCGCTGCTGTGGTGAACGATGTCGCGGATCATCAAGGCGAAAACGCTCGACGGGCAGCCGGTCGAGTTCGTGGACGAGATCATCGGCCAGGGAGGCATGAAGGATGTCTACTTCAGCCCCGACCGGTCGTACGTCGTCGGTTTCTTTCGCGACAAGCAGCCCGCGCACAACCGTGACCGCCTGATCACCATCGCCGGGACGTTCCGCGAGCGCATCTACAACCAGACCGGCGGCGACTACTGGAAGAACGTCTACTGCTGGCCCACGGGCGTGGTGGAGCACGAGGGACGCCTGGGCGTCGTGACGCCCACGTATCTCAAACACTTCTTCTTCGAGCACGGCTCGGTCCGCAACGACTTCCTCGGCATCAAGGGCAAGGAGAAGGAAGGCAAGTGGTTCGCGTCGGCCTCGAACCAGAACCGCTTCCTCGACCCGCGGGAGCGCGGTGACTGGCGCAACTACCTGCGCATCTGCATCCTCATCGCGCGTGCCATCCGGCGCATGCACGCGGCCGGCCTCGCCCACAGCGACCTGTCGTACAAGAACGTGCTGGTCGATCCGGTGGGCGGCAACGCCTCGGTCATCGACATCGACGGCCTCGTAGTGCCGGGCAAGTTCCCGCCCGACGTCGTCGGCACCCCGGACTTCATTGCGCCCGAGGTGGTCTCGACGAGCCACCTCGCCAAGGACGACGCCGGTCGCAAGTTGCCGAGCATCCAGACCGACCGCCACGCGCTGTCGGTGCTGATCTACATGTACCTGCTCTACCGGCACCCGCTGCGCGGCGACAAGGTCCACGACCCCGATCCGCAGCGCGACGAGCTGCTGGGCATGGGCGAGCGGGCGCTCTTCGTCGAGCATCCCACGGATGCCAGCAATCGCATCCGCCCCGAGAACCTGCGTCCGCAGGACCTGCCCTGGAAGGACACGGCGAAGATCCCGTACACGTGCACCGGCCCGTACCTGTCGCCGCTGTTCCAGCGCGCGTTCATCACGGGCCTCGCGGCGCCCATGGACCGACCCACGGCTGATGATTGGGAGGCCGCACTCGTGCGCACGGTCGACCTGCTGCAGCCGTGCCAGAACCCGTCTTGCGTCCAGAAGTGGTACGTGTTCGACAACTCGCACCGGCCGAGCTGCCCGTTCTGCGGCAGGCCGTACCACGGCCGGCTGCCCGTCCTGAACCTGTACTCGTCGCGCAAGGAGGGCCAGTTCCGGCCCGACAACCACCGGTTGATGGTGTATTCGAACCAGTCGCTCTTCGCGTGGCACGTGAACCGCAACGTGTTCCCGAACGAGCGCCTCACCGACGATCAGAAGCGCCGTGTCGGCTACTTCGTGCAGCACCAGGGCGCCTGGTACCTGGTGAACGAGCGCTTGCCCGATTTGACCGACGTTGGTACGAAGACGCCCATCCCGCCCGGCGGCAAGGTGGAGCTCACCGACGGCCGGCAGCTCCTCTTCTCGCGCGAAGACGGCGGGCGCCTGGCGGTCGTGCAAATCGCAGAAGGTCACTGACCGTCATTTCAACTCCGGAGTCTCGATGACAACGAAAGCCGCACTGGCGAACTTCATCTTCTGGGTGGCGGCCGCGATGGTCGTCAACGTGGGCATCTGGTTCTACTACGGCGCGCAGCCCGCGACGGAGTTCTTCGGCGCCTGGGCCATGGAGAAGGCGTTGTCCCTCGACAACCTCTTCATGTTCTACTTCATCTTCTCCGTCTTCCAGACTCCCCAGCACGCCCGGCCCCGCGTCCTCCGCTGGGGCATCATCGGCGTCATCGTCATGCGCGGCCTGATCATCCTCGGCGGCACGGCGCTCATCTCCCAGTTCCGCCCGTTGCTCTTCGTCTTCGCGCTCTTCCTGCTCTGGGCGGCCGCCAAGATCTTCTTCTTCGAGGAGAAGGAGGAGTCCGAAGAGGAGAAGCAGGCCAGCCTCGAAGGCAACTGGCTGGTGAAGCTGATCAGCAAGGTGATGCCCTTCGAGAAGCGCTACGACGGCGAGAAGTTCTTCACCGTCGTCAACGGCAAACGGCACGGCACGCTGCTGCTGCTGGTGCTGGTCGTCATCGAGGGCACCGACATCCCGTTCGCCTTCGACAGCCTCCCGGCGGCCATGGCGATCAGCCAGAACTTCTGGATCGTGATGTCCTCGAACCTGCTGGCCGTGCTCGGCCTGCGCGCGATCTACTTCCTGATCGAGAACATGCGCGAGCGGTTCTCCCACATGCAGCAGGGCATCGGCATCCTGCTGGCTTTCGCCGCGATCAAGATCTTCCTCCCCAACCTGGGGTACCTCGCCAACAACACCATCGGCCTGGTCTACGCCGACATCGCCTCGGTGATCCCGCCCGGCTACGGCTTTCACATCCCGCTGTGGTTCAGCGTGTCCTTCATCGCTTCGGTGATCGTGCTGACCATCGTCTACACGCTGTTCCGCACCCGCAACGACGCCGCCGCCAGCGCCTGACGGGCCCCGATCAGAATCGCTGCCGGGACCGCTCCTCGCGGAGCCGCGCCGCCTGCTTCAGGCGCCGCTGGCGGCGAGCCCACCCGCCCGCGGCGACGACCGCCAGGCCCGCACCGACCAGGGACGTCAGCAGCCACCAGGAGGCATCGGTCGCCGGCGGCGTCCGCCGGACGAGGACGCGCTCGACCTCGGCCTCCGGCAGGCCCAGGAGGCGCAAGCGCACGGACTCGCGATCGCGAACGTCGGCCACCGGCACCGGCGCCGGCCGGACCTCCGCGGGGCTGCGCCGCCGCCGGTCGGCGAGCCGCCGCTCCGGGTGGCGCGACTCCCCCTGCCGCCACATCTCGAGGGGCAGCTGCGCGTCGAGATCGGCGGCGTCGACGCGGACGACGTGGCGCAGCGTCAGCCCGCTCGACGGCCACTCATTCCAGCCGAGGGGGGCGCATGCGTGGCGGCAGCCGTCCCGGGCGCCCACCGCCTCGACGTGCAGCAGTGGATCGGCGCCGGCGCGCTCGATCAGCGACGAGCCCGCCGGCGGATGGACGCCCGCCAGGCCCCCCCGGCGCCCGACGGCAGTGGAGATGTGACCCGCCGCCCCGCCCGGCGACGTGCTGCGCCACAGCACGAACCACGGCTCGTATCCGAGCAGGCGCAGCAGCGCGCCCGCGAAGAGGGCGGCGTCGTCGCAGTCGCCCTGCTGGTCGACGATCATCTCGAGCGGGTGGCGCGGGTACTCCGTCCAGCCGGTGCCGTCGTCGGTGCGGTACTGCACCGCCTGGACGAGCCCCTGCACCGTCGCGACGCGCTCGGCATCGCTGACCACTCCACCGCGCGCGAACCAGTCGCGGAGCGCCGTCGCCAGGGGGTCGAGATCCGCGCCGGCCTGGTCGACGATCGCCCGCACCGACTGGTGCGTGTCGAGCACGCGCGCGCTGTAGGTGTCGACGGCGACGGACATCGTCACCCACAAGAGGTCGCCCTCGCGGACGCAGCGCCGCGTCGTCGGACAGAACGGCCAGGCGCGGACGAGGCGGTCGCCGGCGGCGTCGGCAGCCGGCGGCGGATGGGCGTCGATCCGCACCTCGGACAGCGCGCTCGCCGCCCCCCCACGGGGCGCGCCGAGGAGGCACACCGCGACGAGGGCCAGCCCGCGCGCCCGGCGCACGGCGTCAGAAGCGCGCGGCACGGGCCTTCTCCGCGCGTTCCGCCGCGAGGCGGCGACGCCGCGCGCGCGTGCGCCACGCGGTGACCCCGGCCGCACCGAGGCCGAGCGCCACCGCGGCGATCATGAGGGACCAGGGGAGCGCCGCCGCGCCGACCGGTTCACACGCGAGGCCGAGCGCGCGCGCCTGGGCGCACACGTCGGGGCGTCGATCCGGGCGGACGGGGGCGCGGGGCGGCGCCACGGCGCTCGCGGGAGCCGGCGCGCCGACCGCCCAGCCCGGCGCGAGGACCTCCTCGAGCGCCCAGCGCTCCCCTGCCCCGGCCGCGGGCGCCGCGTGCGGATGCATGACGAGGAGGCACTCGCCCGCGCCCGCCGGCCAGGGAGCGCAGTCGGGCGTCGCCTCGCGCACCGCGACGCCGAACTGCGCGGTCCCCACCGTCGGGTAGCGCACGAGCGCACCCGGCACGCCCAGCCGCTCGAGGAGCACGAGCACGTGGAAGGCCGCGTCGAGGGTGTCGACGGCGTCGGGGGTGGCGAGCGCCTCCCAGAGCGGCGCGATGCGGTCGTCGACGGGCTGGGGCGCGCCGCCGTCGGGCGCCGCGTTGCGCAGGGCCGCGGCCAACACGGGGCCGGGCGCTGCGGAGAGGCGCCCGGCCGCCCGCAGCGCCTCGAGCAGCGCTTCGCCTTCACCGCCGGGCGCCAGCGTGCGGCGGCGCGCGTCGCCGGGTGCCGACGACGCCGGCGCCGCATCAAGCCACCTGTGCGGAATCTCGACGAAAAACGTCCACGGCTCGCGCTCGGGGGGGAGCAGTCGCAGGACGGAAAGCGCAGCGATGCCCGGCCCGTCGGTGGGCCGCGTCTGGCTCACGCCGCGCTCGAGCCGGACGCGGAAGGCCGGCTCGGCCGCCGCCGCGCTGGCGGCGAGCACGAGCGCGAGGAGCGCGGCGGCCGCCGGTCCGCGGCGGGTCATCCCACGTCCGGCGGCGGGACGTCCACGTCGGGCGGGGGCGCGGGCGCCAGCAGGGCGGCGATCTCGGGCACGGCGGCCGCGTCCTGCCACGCCGGCCAGCCCGGCGCCCAGACGCGGTGCTTCGCGCCCGGCGCCGCCGCGACCGACTGCGCGACGTCGGCGGCGCGGCACCGGCCGCGGTCGACCCCGCCGCAGGTGTAGTGGAACAGCGGGCCGGCGTCGGCGGCGGGCGCCGGCAGCGGCGGCGGTCCGGCGGACGGCAGGGGCGGCGGCAACGGCGGCGCAGCCGTGGGCGCGAGGAGCGCGCCGATGGCGGGCACGTCGCGGGCGGGCGTCCACGCGGCGAACCCCGGCGCCCAGACCAGGTGCGTCGCGCCCGGGGCCGCGCGCACCGCCGCGGCGACCTCCTCGGCGGTGCGCTCGCCTTGGGGCGCGCCGTCGCAAGCGTGGTGGAAACGCCCGCCCGGAGGGGCGACGGCGTCGACGGGACCGCCGCCGTCGGCGGCGAGCGCGACGCCGCGCGCCCGCAGCTCCCGGACCACCTCGGGCACCGAGCGGGCGTCGACGTACGCCGACGCGCCGCTCGGCAGGACGAGGTGGGCCTGGTCGGGCGCGCGAGCGACGAGGTCGGCCACGTCGGCCGCCGTCTTCGCCGGGTGGTTGCCATCGGGTCCGCGGTATGCCATGCGCGCCGCGGCACCGCCCGCCGCGCGCCGCGCCTGGAACTTGTCCCAGTTCACCGCCAGCCGCGGGAAGCGGAACACCGGGTTGCCCTGGCGGTCGGTGCTCTCCTTCATCACGCCGTCGGCGACGAACTGCCGGACCGCGCCGCGCGCCAGGTCCATGAGCTTCCAGTGGTCGCTCGTCACCACCTCTTCGCTGGCGGGGACGGGCTGGCCGGCGCTGTGCGAGATCGGCAGCGTCCACTCGCGCAGGCGAGCGACGGAGTCGGAGACCAGCGTCGCGGCGGCGGTGTCGCGGTCGACGCCGGCTGCGTTGGCGGCGCGGTCGAGCCAGTCGAGCCACACCTCGCTGCAGACGAGGTTCTGCATCGAGCCGAGCACCGCGTTCTGCCCCGCGGCCTCCTGGCGGGGGTCGAGGCGCGCCGGGAAGACGCAGAAGCAGTAGTACTCCGCGAGGCTCGCGAGGTGCGCGTACGAGCCGCCGCGCTCCGGCGACGTGAACTCGCGGATCTTCTCGTCGACGTCGCGCCGGATGGCCGCCGCGAGGCCGCTGTCGCGCATGAGCCGCCGGATGACACGCCCCTGCGGTCCGAGCGACGGCCAGCGATCGACGTTCACGCCGAGCCGCTGGTGGTGCTGGTAGACGAAGCGCCGGCCGTCGTCGCCGCTCGCCGGGGCGGCGCGGATGACGCCCAGCATCTGGGCGAGCACGAACAGGCGCCACGCCCCCTTGAGCAGCTCCACCTCGCCGCTCGCGACGCTCAGCGGCACCAGCTCCTGGAACTCGTGGTAGTCGCGGTGCAGGTGCAGCGGCGTCGGGCGTGTCTCGTCGTCGAGCAGCGTGTCGTAGTGGTGCTTGAGGCCGTCGTTGTGATGGACCTCGCGGATGGCGAAGGCCGGGATGGCATTCAGCTCGGTGAAGAAGATGATCTCCGACGGATCGCTGACCCGCACGCGCCGGGCCGTGAAGCCGTCGCGGGCGCGCGAGATCTCTTCGACCACCTTCTCGACGGCGGCCGCGGCGCGCCCCGTCTCGCCTTCGCTGACGAAGCCGACGAACGCGTCGGTCTTCGGCTTGACCAGCCCCATGGCATCGCCGTCCTTCTGGATGGCGACCCACGGCAGGCTCTTCTTGTAGAGCTCCTCGAGGAGCGGCTGCAGCTCGGCCTCGGACGTCGGCAGCCGGCGCAGGATGGCGTTGCGCTCGATGAAGCCGCGCTCGGGCGGCTGCTCCTCGCCGGTGAACGCGGACGTCCATCCGTTCTCGCCGCGCAGGGCGTAGAACGCCTGCGCCGCGAGGTTCTCGCGGAAGCCTTCGAGATCACTCGACAATCTCGACGCGATCTTCTCGAGCGTATCGAGGCGCATCTCGCGCAGGCCGCGGTGGAGCAGGCGCTCGAGGCGCTGCCGCCGCTCCTCGGCGTTCGCCGTCAGGTACGGCTCGAGCAGCTTCGAGATGTCGGCCGGGTTGACCTTGAGCTCGCGGAACAGGGTCGTGTCGTTCGGGGCCGCGTAGTAGTCGCGGCAGCGGACGTAGTGGCTGTGCAGGCCGGCGATGTCGTCGCAGATGCGGTCGAGGAGGCGCAGCTGCTCGGACAAGAGCCGCTTGATGCCTTCGACGGCGCGCACCGCCTCGTCGGCGAGGTAGCCGTTGACGCGGTTGCGCCAGTACTCCTCGAAGGACTTGCCTGCCTCGACGATGGCTTCGTTGTGGCTGTCGGCGTTCTTGAACAGACCGCGGGAGGCCTGGTCGGCGTTCTTGACCTGGCGCTCCCAGCGGCGCTGGGCCTCCTGGGCGGCGGCGTCGACCCGCGGCTTCTGGGCCTTGAACCACTCGGCGTAGAACACCTGCTCGGCCGGGCGATCGAGCGTCGCGAGCACGTCCTCGATCAGCAGGCGCACGCCGGAGGGGCCGACGGCGGGCAGCGCGCGGAACTCCTCGATGACGCGGGGCAGCGCCTCGGCCACCTGACGCTCGAAGGCGATGCGGTTCTTCTGGATCTGGATGGCCCAGTCGCCCTCGCTCCCTTCGGAGTAGGGATCGCCGAGCAGGTTCTGCGCCTGCCGCCAGCGGGCGGTCGCCTCGACGGTCGTGCTCTGCTCGGCGTACATCGACTCGTGGATGGCGACGAAGTCGCGCTGCAGCGCCTGGATGTGCTCGTACAGGCTCTGCGCGTTCTGGTGGGCGCCCGACACGCGCGCGAGGGCGTCGCGGAGCTGCCAGTGGCGCTGGCGGCTGCCCTCCTCGGTGTCGAGATCGCCCTGGAAGATGCCGGCGCGGAACATGAACCGGTCGCGGTGCCGCGTGATGAGATCGGCGATGGCCGTGCGTCCGCCGCGATCCATCAGCCCCACCATCTCGGCGGCGAGGTCGTACTTGGCGTAGTTCAGCAGGCGCCAGGAGGGGAAGACGAGCTTGGAGATGCCGAAGCTCGAGAACTCGGTGAGCCAGCGCTCCGAGTGTGTCTCCTGGAGTCCGCCGCCCGGCCGGCGCACGCGGTAGCGGTAGGCGATGTACGACTTGAGGTACTGGGCGCGGTTGATGCGGACGCTCTGGATCCAGCCGGCCATCGGGCCGCCGGCGAACTCGAGGAAGAGCCCCTCGGCCATGGCACGGTAGGCGTCGTTGTCGTCCTTCAGCGTCGTGCCGGCGTAGTTCGTGCCCGAGAACACCACCGCGCGGTTGTAGAGCCCGGGGACGGGCGCCGGCGTCGCGTCGCGCTCCCATCGGGCATCGAAGGGATGGGCGAGGTAGTGATTGGCCTCGAGCAGCGCGGCGTAGCCATTCGCGGCCACCTTCGCGTAGGCATCCTCGGCGCCGCGCACCACGCCGGGCAGGGCGAGGATGGCCTCGACGGTGAGCGGCGACGGGAAGGTGCGGCGGATGAGCGCCGCGAGGTCGAGGAACATGCCGGAGCCCGTGCCGCCCGCGAGGCCGGCGACGACCACGAAGCGGACCGGCGCGTCGACGTCGACGCGGCTCTGGGTGACGTCGGTGTTGGTGACGGCGCTGTAGGCGCGGCCGAGCGCGCGCGAGATCTGCCCGTGCTGGAGGAAGAAGGCCAGGCGCGACAGCGGACGCAGCTGCCCCAGACCCTTCTCGATGTTGAAGCCTGCCGGCACGTGGAGCGAGTCGTCCCACCACTCGCGGATGTGTGGGTTGAGGTCGAGGTTGGCGCCGAGGACGTTGGCGAAGTTGGCGTTGACGTTCAGCCGCTCGTGCGGCTTGAAGCGCAGCACCTCTTCGAAGGGATCCTTGCGGGAGCTCTCGCCGGGCGACGGCGTGACGGAGTTGATGTCGCTGTCGATCGACAGGTAGGCGACGCCGGGGAGCGCGTCGACGCGGCCGAAGCGCTCGAAGACGAAGCGGCGCAGGAAGAGCAGCGCCTTGGCGCCGGTGCCGCCCACCGCCACGAAGACGGTGCGCGGGTAGATGCCGTGCTCGCGCCGCTCGGCCTCGGCCTTGAGCTTCTCGGAATAACGCTCGTTGTCGTCGACGTCACCGGCGACGAGGGCGTACTCGGCCATGGCCTGCTCCCTTCGTAGTCACTTGTCGCGGACGACCGCGAGCGCGTAGATGCCGTGAACCAGCCACACACCGCCCACGAACCCGACCCACACCGTGGACTCCGGCGGCCAGCAGCCGGTGATGAGATAGACGAGCGCGGCGAGCCCGAGGGACGTCACGAAGAGCGACAGCGACAGGCCGGCGTGCCGGCCGTGCAGGAGGGGTCGGTCGCGACGGATGTAGTAGCTCTGCACGCTGCGGGTGAGCAGGAAGAAGAGCACCAGCGCGAGCGCGAGGCCGCCGACGCCGATGAAGGCCTTCTGCGCGACCGTCGGCGGGCAGCACGTGCCGGCGGGACAGGCGGCCTCGTTCTGGACCTCGACCTGGATCGTCTTGCGCTCGACCTGCGACGGCGCCGCGCCGGGCGACTCCTGCGCGCCCGCCGCCGTCACCCATCCCAGCAGTGGAGACACCCCGGATGCGATCCGGACGGCCCGAGACTCGCTCGCCTTCACCCGTTCCCCCTCTGTGTCACGGCTCGGCGGCACTATAACCGTCCCCACCATCGCTAGAACCCGGAATCGACCGACTGTCCGGCGGCGCGGCGCGTGGTGCCCCAGCCCGGACGCAGCTCGACGCGCAGCTCGTCCGCGTCGCCGCCCGCGCCCCGCGAGATGACCCACGCGCCGCCGTCCGGCCGCTGCCGGTATCCTTTCGCGGCCACGATCGTCGGCGTCCCTCCGAAGCCTCGGCGCACGCGCGCCTGGGTGCGCTGCTGGTGGACGACGGGGAACGCCGAGAAGCGCCGCAGCGAGATACGCTCGTGCTGAACCCCGTTCAGCACGAGCGTGTAGTGGACGCGCTGCAACAGCATCGTCCCGAGCACGACGAGGACGAGGACCAGGGCGCCGACGCCGATCACGATCATCGCCAGCAGCTGGCCGTCGTTGCGCACGAGGGCCGAGGCCGGGTGCTCGAGGTACAGGCTGAGCCTGTCCTGCTGGCGGAAGAAGCGCGGCAGCTGCGGCAGGCCGTAGATGGCCTCCATGCCGCTCGTGTCGAGGAAGAGCTCCGTCGCCACGCCCTCGACCTCGGCGCGGATGGTGCCGTGCAGCTGCACGTTCTCGGTCACCGCCACGTCGAGCAGCTCGCGCGCGCCGCGGAAGGCGACGTCGATGGCCGGCACCTCGAAGAGCACCTCGATCTCGCGCGTCGAGAGCGGCTCGAGCGCCCCCAGCTCGATGCGCTCGCCCTCGCCCTCGGTCCCGGACAGCCAGCGCACCGAGCGGAAGGTGCCGTCGCACACCGCCGACGCCCACGGCACACGCGCCGGATCGTCGGGCTTCCGCGGGAGCATCAGGCCGTTGGTGAGCCGCAGCTGCGCGCCCGTCACCCGCTGGTGGCGCAGCACGTTGCGGACGACGAGCTTCGTCGAGCAGGCGAGCTTGTCGCCGAACTCGGCGCGGCGGCAGCAGAGCGCCTGCCCGCAGTGGGCGGTGTCGAAGGCGACGTGCAGCACGTCCCGGTCGAGCGGCTTGAGGCGCAGCGGCACGCCGCGCAGCTCCGGCCGCGCGTCGGCCCGGCCGCCGTGGCGCTCATAGTACGCGGCGAGCGCCGGGTTCCAGAGCCAGCCGGTGGGCTGCGGTCCCGCGCCGAGGGCGTCGACGCCCCAGAGACGGTGCAGCTCCTCGCTGGGGCTGCGCTCACGCTTCGAAACATAGAGTCCGTACACGATCAGCGACGTCCCGCACATCCAGCCACACTCGTCGGGCTGGTGGAGCGGGTACGTGGCGATGGCCTGGATCTCGGGGCGCTGCTCGAGCTCGCGGTAGAACTGGCCGTTGCGGGCGGCGTCGGCGCCGTCGACGTGGCCACTCGCCATGTCGGCGATGTTGTCGGTGACGATCCACACCACCGCCTCGTCGGGGACGGCGTCGAGGACGGTGCGCAGCGCCTCGGTGGAGTGCGTCGCGGCCGCGGGGTGGTGGGCGTCGATGGGCGCGCCCTCGGGCACGTGGAACGGGTTCGGCGGGATGACCTCGAGCGAGCGGCCGAGCGCCTCGGCGGGGGCGTCGCCCACCTTGCGGTCGAAGGCGAGGCGGGTCGCGTCGAAGGGCTCGACGCCGGTGGCGGTCACGCGCCACGGCTGCCGGTTGAAGAGCACCACCTCGAGACCGACGTCGGCGCCCGCGGGCGTCGCCGCGGCGACGAGGCCGGCGACGAGGTCCCGGAACTCGGGGCGCGCGTAGTAGTAGTCGGGTCGGACGGGCGCGGGGCCGCGGCGACCGGGCGCGGGCGGCTGGCGCGAGGCCGCCCACGTGCAGCGGTCGGCGCACGCCGGTGGGTCCGCCTCGCGGCCCCAGCCGGGCAACATGCTGCCCGAGTAGTCGAGCAGCAGGAACATGCGCATCGGGCGCCCCGGCGTCACCGGCGGCGCGCCGGCGAGCACGCCCCCGGCGGTCGGATCGAGGACGGTGCGCACCTTCGACTCGACGATGTGTCCGCCGGGCTCGACGCGCTCGGATTCCCCTTCGCAGACGCGGATCTCCGGCTGCTGACAGCCGGCGGCGAGGATGAACGCCAGCGCGGCGAGGCTGGCGCGGACGATGCCCGATGTCATGAACCCACCGATGTGTTCCGGCGCACGAGGTCGAAGGCGAGCACGCTCCGCCCGGCGCCGAGATAGATGCGACAGCCGTGGACCGCCATCCCCTGCGGGTGGCGGTAGGTGGACTCGACGCGCGCCCAGGGGTTGATGCCCGCGTGCCCCCACGCCGTGCCGGCCCCGCTCAGGGACAGGACCTCGTGGGTGCGCACCAGGACGCCGGCGCTGCAGATCACCGGCAGGTCGTAGGAGCCGCCGCCGACGCCGTCGCCGCCCCGGATCACGTCGGTGGCGCCTTCTCGGGTGCCCTGCTTGTCGAACACGTAGACCGCGCGGTCGCTGGCCACCGCGAGGAGGTCGCGCCCGGCGTTGCGCACGTCGGTCGAGCCGCGACCGGCGGCGAGCGCGTGGACGGCGCCGAGCGCGCCGAGCGTGCGCTCCGCCCAGTGCCAGCCGGCCTGGCGGCGCCGGACGGCGTCGAGCGAGGCGCGGTACAGCGTCGTGTCGCCGTTCGCCTCGAGGCCCGCCAGCCACAGTTCGACGTCTCCGCGGTGGTCCTCGGCGGCGAGGAAGGTGGACGTGAAGCGGACGTCGAGGCGGCGGACGCGCTGCTCGCTCGGATCGCTCCACCGCGTGTCGGCGGCGGCGCGGCCGCGGATGGCGTCGAGGCCCAGCAGGTAGACCCAGCGGTTCTCGTCGACCCAGACGAGCTCGCGGCTGCGCTCGTCGTAGATCGGCGCGCGCGCCGGCGGGGCCGGCGGCTCGTAGCGCCAGTGCTCCTCGCCCTCGCGGGTGAAGAAGCGGAGCGAGGCGGCGCCGTCGTTCCACTCCGCGAGGCAGAACAGCGGGTCGTCGTCACCGATCGCGAGCGGCGGCGCGCAGAAGCTGCCGGTCGCCGAGGCGGGGCGCACGACGCGCGGCACCGCCGGGCGCGGGTTGCCGTACAGCGCGCCGCTCAAGTCGAAGAACACCGCCATGTGCGGCGCCGCGACGAGCAGGGTCGCGCCCCGGCCGGCGGGCGCGAACTCGACGGCGCGGTCGGGCAGGTCGTGCACCGTGCTGGCGTCGGGCCACTCCAGCGTCTGAAGGGGCTCGCCGCGGACCGGATCGAGCACGACCACCTGTCCGCAGCGGCTGACGACGACGACCCGCCCGCGCAGCACCGACACCGAGGACACGAGGTCCGTGCCGGCGCGGCGCTCGCCGAGGCGGTCGTCGGTTCGCCAGCCGGGCGCGAGCTCGAGCTGGAACGTGCCTGTCCGCAGGGGCGCGCCGAACAGCGCGCCGTGCAGGTCGGCGACCGCGGAGGCGCGCCCCGGCCCGCCGCCGTGCTCGCACCAGTCGAGGGCCGAACGGCGCCACTGCGGGCGCCCCGTGAGCGTGCAGAAGCGGGCCTCGGCCCGGCGCGGCCACTCGAGGGGACGGTCCCCCGCCGCGCGCGTGAGTCGCTCGATCTCGTAGAGGCCGCCGCACGCGGCGCAGCGGCCGAGGGCGCCGGCGTCGGTGGCGGCGATCTTCTGACCGCACCCCGGCTGCGGGCAATCCAGGGGCGGCTCGAACTGTCGCCCGTCGAAGGGCCAGGGGCCGGCGGTCACGTCGGCCCCCTCACCGGCCCACGACGACGCGGGCGCGTTCGAGCACGCGGCCCGTGTGCACGTCGACGCGGCCGAGCGCGAGCAGCCCGACGACGCGGCCGACGGCGTGGGGCGCGTCGCGGCCGTCGACGGCGTGGTGGCGGCGCGGCTCGAAGGCGGTCTCGAACGGGATCGTGGGATCGAGGCCGAACAGGCCGGCGGCGCGACAGCCGGCGTCGAGCTCGTCGAAGAGCAGCGCGCGCAGACGCGACTCGGCGCGGGTCGCCGTCGCGCGGCCCTGGCGCGCGGCCGTCCCGGCGTCGCACCAGGCGCGCGCGAGGGCGTCGAGGAGCGGCACCAGCTCGACGGCCGACCAGTGGTCGCGGAGCCGGGCCGCCTCGTCGGCGGGGACCGCGAGCCGCTGCAGCGCGCCCGCCACCGGGGCGACGACCTCGGCGCGGAGCTTCGCGGCGAGCTCTTCGTCGTCGACCTGCGCCGCCAGCTCGCGGCCCTCGCGCTCGACCCGCACGAGCGCGCGCGCGAGCGCCACGAACGGCTCGGGGGCGCAGGGTGGCGCCGCGGCGGGCGCCGGCGGTGCGGCGGGCGGCGCCGCGGCGGGCGCCGGCGGTGCGGCGGGCGGAGCCGCGGCGGGCGCCGGCGGTGCGGCGGGCGCCGGCGGTGCGGCGAACGTCGCCGCGGCGGGCGCCGGCGGTGCGGCGGGCGGCGCCGCGGCGGGCGCGTCCCACGAGGGCGATCTCGCGGACGGGCCCGGCGCGCCGTCGGCGGCGGTCGCGCGCATCGCGGCGAGCGCGCGCGCGAGGCGCCGGGTCGAGGCGAAGGCGAAGGCCGCCAGTCCGGCCGCGACGCCGGCGGTCACGAGGGCGGCGACGGCGATGGGCGTCGCGTCGTTCATCAGACCAGATCTCCTCGAATCTCGCGGTCGCCGGCGACGAGGACGATCTCGCCGGGCTCGTCCACGCGCACGGTCAGGACCGAGGCCGGCAGCAGGCCGGTGAAGCGGACGTAGGGGCGGTTGTCGCGGTAGAGCGTGTACGTCGCCATGCCCACCGGGCGCGTCACCTGCGCCGTGGCGGGCAGCGCGGCGCCGCGCTCCAGGCCGGGCACGACACGGAAGCGCCCCGGTCCGCTCGGCACCTGCAGATCGAACGGCAGCATCTTGCTCAGCGTGCGGTCGATGCGAATCCAGCCTCCGTGGAGGTGGCTCGCGCCCCAGATCGCCGCGCCCGCCGCCACGCACTTCTTCGGGCAGAACGCCGTGCCTTCGGACGGGGCGACGACGATCAGTGACGGCGCGCCCGGGCCGCGGCGCTCGTCGACGTGCGCGCGCACGACCTGCTGCAGGACGGGGTGCCGGTTGCTCTGGCCCGTCAGCAGCAGCGTCGTCACCTCGGGCCAGCTCCAGCCGGCGCGCCGCACGGCGGTGTCGAGCAGCGGCAGGCGCTGACGCATCATCTGACGCAGCGCGTCATCGACGGCGCCGGCGTCGAGCTCGACGCGAATGAGCTCGCCCGTCTCGACGCGGCGGCCGCCTTCGCGGGGCAGGAGGGCGGCGGGGTACTCGAGCGCGACGCGCGGCCGGACCGTCAGCTCACGCTTCGCGCGCTCGGCGTCGCTCAGCACGCGAACGCCCATCTCGAAGAGCGCCTTCGCCTCGGTGTCGGGAAGGCCGCGGCTCGAGGCGACGATCTCGAAGTGCGAGAAGGTGCTGCACTCGACCGCGGCTTCGAGATCGGCGGTGGCGAGCGGCGCGGCCGAGGGTGCCACTGCCGCCGCGAGCGCGTCGATGACGCTGCGCGCGATGGCGAGGTCGATGTCGTCGCCGCCGAACCTCGCATCGCCGGTGACGAACTCGAGGCGCACGTCCACCTGCGCCTGGGCGTTGTCGAGGTACGAGGCGATGCCGGCGACGCGGACCGTGGCGACGTCGGTCGTGCCGCCGCCCACGTCGACCGCGACCACCCGCTCCTCGTCGACCGGCGCGTGCGTCTCGGCGACCTGCCCCGTGACGCGCGCGTGGACGTACGCCAGCACGCAGGCCGTCGCCTCGTCGATGCACATGCGCTCGAAGAAGGCCCCCTCGTCGAGCTCGTCGGACACCAGCCGGGCGTCTCGCGCCGCGGCATACAGCGCCGCGCGCATGGCCTTCGACGTCTCGACGGGGTGGGCGAGCACGACGTGGCGCAGCTCGGTGCGCACCCCCTCGATGCCGAGATCGCTGCGCTGCATGGGCGACAGACGGCCGAGGGAGCGCTGCGCCCGCTCGCGCAGCTCGACGAAGAACTCCTCGAGGAGGGCCTGGGTGCGGTAGGGCACGTGCTGCCAGCGCTCGCCGTCGCGCAGCCGGAAGTGGTGCTCGGCGTCGGCCTGCCGGGCGACCACGGACTTGATGCTGCGCACGACGTTCGCCGGGTTGATCGCCGCCGAGCTGCGCGCGTCGACGCCGAAGAGGAACGGGCTGCGGCGGTCCACGGCGCCGTCGTAGTACATCAGCGACGGCATCTGATCGCGCGGCGGCGCGACGTCGGGCGTCTCGAGGTCGAGCGCGACGAGGCCCTCGACCGCGGCGACGCAGGCCGTGGAGTTGCTCGTCCCGAAGTCGACGCCCAGATAGAGGTCGTGGGCCACCGCCACCGCGCCGAGCTCGCCCTCGACGCCGAGCTCCGTGACCGCGCCGTCGCCGTCGTGCGTCAGGCGCACGGTGCGGCGGCACACCGCCTGGTCCCGCTCGGCGTCCGGGCGGAACGCCGGATCGAGCGTGTAGCGGATCGCTCGCCGCTCGCCGGCGGCCAGCGTCTGGCCGGCGACCGCGTCGCAGATCGTCAGCCAATCGCGCCCGGCCACGGGGCGGCCGTCACCGGCCAGCACCTCGCAGCCGTGGATCCGCACCGGCACGACGCCCGGGTTGAACAGCTCGAACGTGTGCGCCTGCGCGTCGAGCACCCGCGGATGGAACTGCCGGCCCGGTTCGCAGCGGACGGCCGGCGCCCCCCCGAGCACGCCCTGCACGAGCGCGTGGAGCGTCGAGCGACGGCCGCCGGCGGCGCTGCAGGCGACGCGCACGCGCCCGGAGAAGAACGTCGCCACGTCGCCGGCGAAGCGGGCGGGCAGCTGCAGGTCGAAGCGGAGGACGCGGCGGCCGCCGGGCGCCAACGTCGCGCCGTCGCACGACGCGTCGGGGCGCAGGACCGAGGTGGCGGCGATCTCCACCGCCCCGGGCGGCGCCGGGCGCGGATCGTCGCCCACCTCGACGCCGTCGATCGTCAGCGTCTCCGGCGTGTCGTTGTGGAGCTCGACGACGTGGGCCCTGCGACCGGCGCGGACGTGCTCGACCGCGAGGAACGGGTAGTAGGCGCCGCGCGGATGCAGCCACGGCTCGCGCGCGATGATCAGCTGGACGCGTAACGTGCGGAAGGCGATCTCGGCGCCCGCCACCTCGGGCACCGAGGTCACGAGGACGAGCGTCGTCTCGATCAGGCCGCCGCCGAGGCGTTCGAGCGCCTGCATTTCGAAGAGCGGCTCGAGCGCGCTCGGCACGAGCGGGAGGTCGACGACCTGCCGCGTCCCCGGCGGCAGGTGCGCGGCCAGGCCGGCGATGCTGCGCGCGTCGATCCAGTCGGGCAGCCCGACGTGCGCGTCGGCGTGGGGCGCGACGTCGACGGCGACGGCCCCGTCGTTGTGGAGGACGAGGCGCACCGACTGCGTCTGGGCGCCGATCGGGACGCTGCCGCCGCCCGTCCGGTGGTCGCCGCCCGCCGCGCTCCACGCCACGCGCGCGAGCGGCTCGCCGCAGAAGGCGCAGTATCGATCGTGGGCGGCGGCCGCCGCGTCGCACCGCGGGCAGACCGGCGCGCTCACGCCTCCGACTCCGCGTCGACGTCCTGCGGCTCGAACTCCACCCGGAGGACGGCATCGATCGGCGGCGGGCCGCCGATCACCTCGTAGGCCGCCCCGTTGGGCACGTACTCCGGTGACGGGCGCAGCGTCAGGCCGTCGAAGGGGTGGCCGTCGCGCTCGGCGACGAGCCGCACCGTGTCGGGCCGGTGCGGGACGGCGATCGCGACGCGTACCGGGTCGTAGCGGATCGGCTCGTCGGAGCCGTCCAGCGTGCGGTCCTCGGGCTCCGCCTCGGCGTCGTCGTCGGCGCGCAGGGCCGGGAGCTCGGTCGTCTCGGGCGGCGGCTCCGTGACGCCCGCGGGCGGCGGCCGCGGGGGCACCGGCCCCGTCGTGGGCTCCGGGCGGGGCGGCACGGCGGGCGGCGGCGGGGCGGCGGACGGTGCGGCGCTCGCGTCGTCGGTGGCGTCCTCCTCGCCGGGTCGGAACAGGTCGAGCACGCGGTCCATCACGCCCCGGCGACGCCGGCCGGGGGGCTCGGGCGGCGCGGGCCAGTCGCGCAAGGCGTCCGGCTCGGTGCGCGGCACACCACTCCCGGCGGGCTTCGCGGGCGGCTCGGCCGGCCGCCTGCCGAGGGCGACGAGGTCGGCGGGCGGGCGCTCGCCGCCCGGGCCGCGGCCGGTGGCGAGCGAGCCGAGGCCGAGGCCGGCAGCGGGCGCGGGCGTTGCGGCCGGGGGCGCCGGCGTTGCGGCCGGGGGCGCCGGCGTCGCAGCGGGCGGCAAGAGCAGCGGCGCCGCGGGCACGGCCGCCGGTTGCGCAGGGGGCGCCGGCGCGGCGGCGGTCGACGAGGGCGGCGGCGCGGCGGCGGTCGACGAGGGCGGCGGCGCGGCGGCGGGCGGCGGCGCAGCGGCGGTCGACGAGGGCGGCGGCGCGGCGGCGGTCGACGGCGGCGCGGCGGTCGACGAGGACGGCGGCGCGGCGTGGGGCGCCGGCGTGGGGAGCGGAGCGCCGAGCGACGAGGGCGGCGCCGACGCGACCGCGGGCGGCTGCGTCCGCGACGCCTCGAGCGACGCCGCCGCGAACACATCCAGCGCGACGCCGCGACCGAGGAGCGGCTGGATGCGCGGCAGCTCGAGATGGGTGAAAGGCACCCGGCCGTCGGTGAGCCACGCGCGCAGCTTGCGGACGTCGCTCGAGTCGACGAGGACGGTACGCAGCGCGTTCCACGGGCGCAGCTGCGGCCGCCGGTCGTCGGCCCCCGTGGCCGGCGCCTCCATTGAGCGCCAGAACTCCTCGGGGCCGGGCACCGGCGGCAGCTCGACGAGCACGCGCACATGGGCCAGCGGGGCGTACCGTACCGACCGCTCGTCGCGGCTGGCGACGAAGACGGGGCCGGCGGCGCCGCCGACCTCGGCGTCGGTCTGGTTGGCGCTCAGCGCGGCGAGCAGCAGCCCCTCGATACGCTGGCGGACGATCCAGCCGACCTCGCCCAACTCCTCGCGACGCCAGGCGGCGGCCAGCTCGCCGGGCCCATGGACGAGCAGCGTCTCGAGCACGTTCGGCGCGAGCCGCGCGGCGATCGCCGCCGTGGGATCGGCAGGCAGGACGGCGACGCTCTCGCCCTCCTCGACACGGACGTAACCGGCGTCGCCGGTGACGAGCCGCGTGCTCGCGCGCAGGTAGGTGCGGAAGTAGTCGTCGTGACAGGCGAACGACCACCCGAGATCGCTCCACGGCCGCAGGAAGCGCGGCGCGAGCGGCGAGCGCCGCCAGGCGCGCGGGACGGCGACGATGCCCGGACCGTCGACCGCCACCGTCGCAGTGTTGGCGAACTGCCCGGCCATGGCGCGCAAGCCGGGGACGACGGGCAGGCTCACCGCCTCGTCGTCGACGCCGGCCAGCGACATGCGACAGTGGTGCAGCCCCGGCAACGGGGGGAAGGAAGACACCGAGGCGTCGAGCTCGTGTCCGGGGCTGACCCGCAGCCTGCCGCGCGCCAGGACGATGCCCGCGTCGAGCGTGCCCGACTGCCACCTGGCGCCCGCCAACGATCGCGTGCGCCACCAGGCCAGCGGCCCGGCGCCCCACACGACCACCTTGATCTCGCCCTCGCTCGCCTGCACCACCGTCCCCGACCGCCGGAGGCGGAGGCTAACACCGGTGTCGCAACAAGACCAGCGCGAGACGACCGGGCGGCGGTCGCGGTGAGGCTTCGCGATCCCATCCCGTGACAGGCGGCGTTGCGGCGCTCGGCGCGCGACGGGATGTGCTCGATCTGGTCGACAACTCGCTGCGGCCCTGGCCGAATGACGGACATGCGTACGGCGTCCACCATGACCCGTCCCTGGCTCGCCCTCGCGCTCGTCGCGGGGCTGGCCGCCTGCTCCGAAGACTCGCCGTCCGGCGCGTCGCCGCCCGCGGGCGGGGACGCATGGCCGGCGGCCGCCGACGCCGCCACACCGGCGGGCGACGGAGCGCCTCCGCCGCGGGGGGACGCCGCCGCCCTTCCCGACGGCGCCGCCCCCTCGGCCGACGGCTCGCGACCCGCGCGCGACGCCGGGCCGATGGGCTGCGAGCCGGCCGCGGCCCTGGCGAGCTGCCAGGCATGCCACGGCGAGCGGCTGCGCGAGGCGGGGCTCGACCTGCGTCCCGAAGGCCTCGAGGCGCGGCTGGCCGACGTGCCGTCGACGAGCTGTCCGTCGCTGCGCCTCGTCGATCCGCGCGACCCGGAGCGGTCCCTGCTCTTGGCGGTGATCGATCCGGCGCGTCACGGGGCGCTCGCCGGCGCGGGCTGCGCGCTGTCGCTCATGCCGCCGGGCACGAACGGACTGCCCGCCGCCGACGTGGCCTGCCTCGAGTCCTACGTCCGGTCGATCGCCGTGGAGCCGCCCGAGCCGCCGCCGGCGGACGCCGTCTCCGCCGACGGGGCGCTCGCGAAGATCAAGACGATCCTCACGGGCGAGGCGCCGACCGCCGACGAGCGCGCCCGTGTCTCGGCCGACCCTGCAAACCTGCGCGCGCTCGTCGACGGCTGGACGCGGACGCCGGCGTTCGAGGCGAAGCTGCAGGGGTTCCTGAGCACCGCGCTGCAGCAGGACCTCGTCGGCGCCCTCGAGGAGCAGCTCGACAAGCCGCGCGGCTTCCGCGCGCGCATCCGCCTGCTCGAAGCCAACGTCGCCGAGTCCTTCGCGCGCACGGCGCTCCGCATCGTCCGCGCCGGCCGCCCCTTCACCGAGATCGCGACCACCCGGGACTGGGAGATGACCACCGCCCTGGCGATGGTCCTCGCCTACGCCGACCAGGACGCGCAGGCCCGCCGCGCCCAGCATGCGCTCACGCGCAGCGCGCCGCCGGGCGCGCCCCGCCCGGTCACGATCGAGTGGATGGTCGCCGAGCGCACGTGGGTGGCGCCGCAGATCCCCGACGAGTGCGACATCCAGAATCCGAACCTCGACGCGGACCGGCTGCTCGACTTCCTGCTCGGCCTCGTCCGCTGCCGCGGCGGTCAGCAGGACTTCCGCTACGAGAACCCGCTGCTGCGCGACCGTGACTTCTCCGACTGGCGCACCGTGCGCATCGCCAACGCCAGCCAGGAACGCCCGGCGGTCCGCTTCTACGACCTGCCGGCGCTGCGCGACGCCGACGAGCTCCCGCTGCGCATCCGGCGCGCCGGCTTCTTCAGCACGCCGGCCTTCCTCGGCAACTATCCGACGAACCCCGACAACCACTACCGGGTCACCGTCAACCAGTCACTCCTCGTGGCCCTCGGCGCGACGTTCTCCGCCGCGGACGCGACACAGTCCTTCGGCGGGCGCACCATCGACACCGAGCACGCCGCGCCCGGCACGCCGTGCCACGTGTGCCATACCCTGATGGATCCCATGCGCGTCGCGTTCTGGGACCAGTTCTCGCCGTTCTATCAGCGCACCGAGAACGGCACGGACCTCGACGGCCGCTTCGCCTTCCGTGGCTACCGGCACGACGAGGTCGTCAACACGCCGATCGCGCTCGGGCGGGCGCTCGCCGCGCACCCGCTGTTCAAGACGGCGTGGGTGCAGCGGCTGTGCTTCTGGGCCAACTCCCAGGCGTGCGACGAGGGCGATCCCCGCTTCCAGGCGCTCGCCGACGCCTTCGCCGCCGGCGGACACGACCTGCGCGCGCTCGTCGTCGACCTGTTCACGTCTCCGCTCGTCACGGGCCTCGACGCGACGCCGTCGGCGTCGGCGATCAGCATCACCCGGGCGAACCACCTCTGCCCGCTGCTCGAGGCGCGCCTCGGCGACGACACGCTGTGCGACGGCATCGGCGGCGTGCTCGGCCTCATCCCGAAGGACGAGTTCAGCCGGGGCGAGGCGGCGCCGGTGCTCACGTCGGCGCCCAACACGTTCTCGTTCGCCGCCGGCGAGCAGCTCTGCCTGCGCATCGCCAACAAGCTCGTGGGCAACGGGGAGTCCGGGCGCATCCTGCGCACCGACGACGTGCCGGGGGCGCTCGCCACGCTCGTGGAGCGCCTGATGGGCCTGCACGCCGGACATCCGCGCCACGACGGCGCGATGGCCGCGCTGCGGACACACTTCGACGAGGCGGCGGCGGCGCCGGGCGGCAACGCGGGGGTGGCGCTGCGATCCACGGCCATGGTGGCTTGCCTCTCGCCCGATGTGATGGGGGTCGGCCTGTGATCGATCGACGACGTTGGCTCACCGTCGCGGGCGGCGGCCTGGCCGCCCTGTGTCTTCGCAGCATCGCCACCGGCGTCCCCGTCGCGGTGCTGGCCGACCCGCGCCGCGCGCTCGCGCAGGGCGCCGCGGCGCCGCAGTCGTTCATCCTGTGCACCTCGCAGGCGGGCGACCCCTTCAACGCCCACGCCCCGGGCAGCCCCGCGGGCCTGCCGCGTCACCCGGACGACCGGCTGCGACACACCGACGTCATGCTCGGCGACGTCCGTGCCAGCGCCGCCGCGCCGTGGGCCGCCCTGCCCCGCGCGCTGCGCGACCGCATGGCGTTCATCCTGCACCCGACCTCGGTGAACGCGCACCCGGAGCACGCGAAGGTGATGCGGCTCAACGGCGCCGCCAAGGGGCCCGGCGGCAACGGCGAGGACATGCTCGTCTCGTCGATCGCGGCGCGCACCGCCGAGGCGCTGGGCACGATCCAGCGGGAGCCGGTGAACCTGGCGCGGGTGGGCATGACCTTCCAGGGGCGCGTGCTGCCGCGGGCGAAACCTACGGATCTCAAAGACCTTTTCGTCGGGCGCGAGGGCGCCCTGCAGGACCTGACGCCGGTGCGCGACCGGACGCTCGACGCGCTCTACGCCGACCTGAAGGCCAATGGCACGCGCGCGCAGCGCGACTTCCTCGACCAGTACGCGCGCAGCCGGGCGCAGGCGCGGCAGCTGGGGCAGAACCTGGGCGGGCTGCTCGAGGGCATCCCCGCCGATCCCGACGCGCCCGACTCGGCGGCCGACCAGGTGCGCGCCGCGGCAGCGCTCCTGAGCCTGCGCGTGGCCCCCGCGGTGGTGCTCACCCTGCCCTTCGGCGGTGACAACCACGCAGACAACGGCCTCGTGCGCGAGACGGAAGAGACCCTCGAAGGCATCGCCGCCCTCCGCCTGCTCTGGGAGGAGCTCGTCCGCTACGACCTGACCGAGCGTGTCACCGTCGCCCAGTGGAACGTGTTCGGCCGCACGCTGGGCACCGACGGGGACACGGGCCGCGACCACAACGGGCGCGCCCACACGACGATGCTCTTCGGCCCGCGCGTCAAGGCCGGCGTCATCGGGGCGCTTGCGCGCGAAGGCGGCGACTGGGCGGCGCGTCCCATCGATCCGCGGACGGGCCGCGCCGTCGACCGCGGCGGCATCGCGCTCGAAGACATGCCCGCGTCGGTCGGTCGCACGATCTGCGCTGCCATCGGCCTCGACGAGGCCACGATCGACGCCGCCATCACCGGCGGCCGGGTCATTCCGGCCGCGCTGCGGGGCTGACGGCGTCGGCGAGCAGCCGCTCGATCGCCCGCAGCGTCTCCACGTCGTCGCCGACCATGCCCTTCATCGACTGGATGCGGCGACACACGATGCCCGCGATCTGTTCCTCGATCGTGCCGTCGGCGTACGTCCAGTACACCTGCGCGAAGCGGCCGTCGCGATGGCATCGGCCCTCGATCTGCGCCATCTGAATGGCCGACCAGCGCAGATCGTGGATGACCTCGGAGCGCGGGACGTCGTTGTGTTCGCCCTGATGGAGGGAGATGCCTTCCTCGACGGTGAAGAGCACGACCGGGACGTCGCCGCCCTGGAAGCGCAGGCGCGCCCTTTCACGGTCGTCCGCGGGGACGGCGCCGTGGATCTCGACGCAGGCGACGCCGTCTGTGGCGAGTCCGTCGCGGATGGCATCGAGCGTCTCGCGGAAGGCCACTGAGATGGCCACCTGGTGTCCGTTGTCGAGCAGCTCGCGGGCGAGCTCGACCGTGCCCGAGGCGCGGATGAGCGAGCTCTTCTGGCGCAAGCGGAGCATGGCGGCGAGCGCCGAGCGCGGGTCGCGACCCTGCGGCGCGAGGTCGAGCTCGGCGCGGAACGCCGTCCAGGCCTGCGCGTAGAGCGCGCGGGCGCCGGCGTCCAGCTCCATCGGCGTCAGGATGCGGTTGATCTCGGGCCAGCCGGCCACGTCCTCGGGGCGCCGCCGGATGCCGACCGGCGGCCGACCGTCGAACAACAGCGCGCGCACCCGCTCGCAGTCGGCCGGATCGCCGCGCCAGTCCCAGCGCCCGAACGTCCCGCGGGTCACGCCGAGCCCCTGGTCGACGCACCATTGCTCGAAGTCGCGCAGATCGGCGGCGCGGCTGCCCGTGGCGCTCGCGAGGAGCGGCGCCAGGTACGAGAGCTCGAGCGGGTTCTGACCGGCGGTGGCCGACAGCCAGAGCACGAACCCAGCGCGCGCGTTGAGCTTCACGGCGAACTTGGACCGGGCCGCCGCCGGATTCTTGCAGCGATGGCTCTCGTCCCAGATCACGACGTCGTACGCCGGGGCGGTGCCGGCGCGCGCGAGGCCCTTCTTGGACTTGACCTTCTTGCGGGCCTCGGCGCTCACCTCGAAGAGCTTGCCGAGGCGGTCGTAGTTGAGGATCACGACCTCCCGGCCGGCGTCGCCCATGGCGAGGATCGTGCGCCGCCAGTGGGCGACGACCGCCAGCGGGCACACGACGAGCACCGTGCGGACGCCGGGCAGGCGGCGCACGGCCTCCCAGGCGGTGATGGTCTTGCCGAGGCCGACGTCATCGGCGAGCAGGAAGCCGGCGCGCTTCGCCGCGCGCGCCTCGGCGATGGCGCGGATGGCTTCGAGCTGGTGCGGGCGCGGTTCGATGGCGCCCGACGGCGGCGACACTTCGGGCGGCTCGCCGTTGATCGCGCGCTCGACGGCGCGCTCCCACGAACACGGCGCGGCACGGAACGGGGCGAGCGACGCCGGGAGCGCGTCGCCGCGCCAGAGCCAGGCGCCGTGGTCGGCGTCCCAGCGGGCGCCGGCGGCGGTCGCCACGGCGCGCATCGCGAACGGCACGTCGAGGACGTGGGCGCGGCCCGCCGGCGCGCGCGGCCCCGGGCCGGGCTTGGGCTTGGGCTTGGGCTTGGGCGCCGAGACGGCGCGCTTCGGACGGATCGTCGACATGGCGCGCAAGATGGCAGCGCCGGCGCCCGGCCCGCAAGGGGTCGGCGCCCCTTCGCAGCGCGCTTCGATTGCTCTACGATGCGGCCCACCTCGGTGTGGAGTGGGTCATGCGCCTTCGTTCCGTCCTTCTCGCCCTGTGCGCGCCGCTGGCCGCGTGCGGCGGCGCTCCGGCCGCGCCGGAAGCGGCGCCCGCGGAGCCGGCGGCCGCTGCCGAAGCGGCGCCCGCCGCGGAGTCGGCGGCCGCGCTTCAAGCGGCGCCCGTCCCCGTCGCCGACGCGCCGCCGGCCGGGGAGCCGGCGCCGGGCAGCACCGTGTCGCAGAGCGGCACGCTACGCCACGATCCCATCCCACAGGCGAAGTCGATCGAGGCCTACATGGGGCGGGAGTTCCTCGTGGTGTCCGACGGCGGCGAGCTCCTCGTCGAGCCGAAGGACGCGGCCATGCGCGAGCAGCTCGTCGCGCTCGCCGGGAAGCGCGTGCACGTGGAGTGCGTCGTGCGCAGGCCGCCGCCGCCCGATCCCATGTCGTCGTATCCCATGGGCGCCGATGGCGGGCCCATGCGCCGCCCCGACTTCTGTGTGATCGAGGCGCTGAGGGCCGAATGACGCGGCGTTACTCCGGCGCGACGTCGTAGGCGCACCGGAAGCCGAGCACGACGCTCGTCGAGTCCGCCGGCACGACACCCGCCGACGACTCGATGCGCAGGCGCACGTCGTCCGGCGCGCTCGTGAAGTAGCCGCCCTTCACAACGCATCCCTCCCGCTGGCAGGTGGCCGTCCATTCGCCGACGTTGCCGGCGAGGTCGCAGGCGCCGGCGGGCCCGTGGCCGGCGGCTCGCGAACACACCGGAAGCGTACCGCCACTGCCGCATCCCGGACCGCCGTCGTCGATGATCGCGCGGTCGCAACTCGGCACTTCCTCGCCCCACGGGTGAGGTCCCCGTCCGGCTCCCGCCCACTCGTCGGGGGTGGGCAGCCGACCGCCCGCCCAGACACAGAACGTGTGCGCCGAAGAACGCTGGACGCAGTTGGTGGGGTGCGCTTCCCGCCCGACCGCGCCCCAATTGCAGCGCGGATCCTGGCCGTTCGTGCTCGGCGGCGCACACACACCGGCCATCACGCACTCGCGATAGCGCGCGACGGTCACCTCGTGGCGATCGACCAGAATGGCGCCCGCCGGCACCCGGTCGCATGCGTCGCCGATTCCGTTGCCATCGCTGTCGAGAGCTTCCGGCAGGCACTCATCGCCCGCCGCAATCGACCGCGCCATGCGGAATCCGAGGCTTCGGGAACGCACCGCCCCGCCATTTCCGCCGTCGTTCGGCGCGCGCATTGCCGCCCGCAGGTAGGGCGCCGTGTTCTCGAAGCCGCCCCCGCGGTGCACGCGGCCGGCGCCGGCGCGCGGCGCGGCCGGTCCCTGCGGATCGACGACCGGGCGCTCCTCGCTGCCGAGCCCGCCGTAGTCGTCGGCGTACCAGTCCCAGACCCACTCCCAGACGTTGCCGAGAACGTCCGAGACGCCCCACGCGTTCGAGGCGCGCGTTGCCACTGCGTTCGGCGTGCCACCCGCGTTGCAGAGGTACCAGGCGATGGGATCCAGCGCGGCCGAGCAGTTCGCGCCATCGGGCGTCCACGGGAGGTCGCCGTGGACCGGTCGGTCGGTGCCCGCCCGTGCGGCATATTCCCACTCGGCCTCGGTCGGTAGACGGTAGCCGTCACAGGCTCGAACGGGCTCCACGCGGCCGCAGCGGAACGCGCCGGCGCACGCGGCCTCGCCAGCGGCGCAGCCCTCTCCGACGCGCCCGCCACCTACACAGTCGAACATGCGGTAGCAGGGGCGGAGGCCGTCGGCGGCCGAGCGGGCGTTCAGCCACGCGACGAGGTCGAACCAGCTGACGCGCTCGACGGGCCGCCGCTCGCAGACCGCCTCCGGGCATCCGCCGGGCGCACCTGGACCGAAGAACGCCGGGTTCGAGACAGGCCATCCCGCGGCCTGCGCCGTCGCGGACCACTCCCCCTGCGTCACCTCGGTCGCCTGTACGAGGAACGGACGCGAGTGACGGACGAGATGCCGCGTCTCGACCGAGCTCGGATGCCGAAACGGATGCTCCTCCTCCGGGCTGCCCATATGGAACGCGCCGGGCGGCACGCAGACCCACCCGGCGGGCACGGCCGCGCCGCCCGGACAACCGTTGCACGGCGGCGTCGGGTCCTCAGGCGCGCAACAAGTCGTGCCTTCGGGCAACTGCGCCAGGGGCGTGCCGTCCACAGCGCAGAGCCCGTCGAGCGATCCACGCGGAGGCGGCGGACAGTCGAGCACGAGCTCGAGCCGATCGAGGTCGACGGCGTTGTCGTGGCCGTCACGCAACTCGATGGTCGCCAGGCCGACCGTCCGATGTTCCAGCGGAATGCCAAGGGCGCGCATTTCCCCGTCGACCGTGAGGTCGACGGTCGAGGCGGACCAGTCGAAGCGCAGGTCGAAGTGATGATAGACGCGTTCGTTGATCGGACCGATGTCGTGAAAGCCGTCGGGCCGGAGGCCGTCCAGCGCCGCGTCGTGGTATGCGAGCTCGGGGCCGCGCAGGTTGTATCCGACGTCGAAGAGCGTCCGGCCCCTCGCGTCGGTGACGCGGACCGTAGACCCGCTGGTGCCCCATCCCAGTGCGCGCCGCAGGAAGAAGCGTATCCGGAGGACGGGCGTATCGGCATCGAAGAAGCGCCGCCGTGCGACCCCGCCATTGCCGTCGCCGTCGGTGAGGCGCAGGGCGCGCTGCGTCCCGTCGGCGCCTGCGTTCACCACTGCGAGCTGATCGGAGGCCCCCCCGGAACGTACCCAGTCACCGACGAGACCGTCCTCGAAGTCTTCGAGGATGGCGCTTCGCACCTCGTCGGCGGCGCCGTCGCAGTCGTCGTCGCGGGCGTTGCATCGCTCGGGCTGCGGCTCGAGCGGCGTGCAGGGCGCCTCGGCGCCGTCGAGGCAGGCGGACTCGGCGCGGCACGCGCCGACGCCGCAGTCGACCGGGCGCCAGTCTTCGTCGGCGCGGCCGTCGCAGTCGTCGTCGATGCCGTCGCAGGTGGCATCGTCGGCGGCGGGGGCGCGGGGGACGGCGTCGCAGAGGGCCTCGCCGGCGCCGTCGCAGGCGATGCGGCCCTCGACGCGGCAGGCGCCGACGCCCGCCGCGCAGGCCTCGCCGGTGCCGAAGCCTTCGTCCGTGGCGCCATCGCAGTCGTCGTCGGCGCCGTCGCATGTCTCGGAGAGCGGCGCGCCGGCGACGCACGGGGTCTCGACGCCCGCCGCGCAGGACGAAGGCGTGGCAGCCGCGGCGCAGCGCCCCTGGCCGCAGTCCTGCGGGGCGTAGTCTTCGTCGGAGCGACCGTCGCAGTCCTCGTCGAGGCCGTCGCACACGGTGTCGTCGGCGGCGAGCGCGTCGCCCGGCACGCACGGGACGAACGCGCCGTCGTCGCACCGCGAGGGGGTCGCCGTCAGGCGGCACGCGCCCTCGCCGCAGCCGGTCGGGGCGAAGTCCTCGTCGACCGCGCCGTCGCCGTCGTCGTCGGCGCCGTCGCAGTCGTCCGGCGGGCAGTCGTCGCCGGGGTGCTCGCAGCCGTCGCCCCAGCTGTCGTCGCAGTCGGCGAAGCCCGGCCGACAGACGAACGAGCATTCGCCGCCGACGCACGTGCCCTCGGCGTCCGGCCGCGCGCAGCTGCGGCCGCACTGACCGCAGTTCGCCGCGTCGCGGACGAGGTCGAAGTCCTCGTCGGCGCGGCCGTCGCAGTCGTCGTCGAGGGTGTTGCAGGCTTCGGGCTCGGGTGTCACCTCGCCCTCGCACGGCGCGTCGGGCGCGCACTCGCGGCGGCCGCCGCGGCACAGGCCCACGTCGCGCGTGCCTTCGGGGCCGCCGTAGCAAGCGACGAACGCCTCCTCGTCGGTGGCGCCGTCGAGGTCGTCGTCGGCGTCGTTGCAGACCTCGGGCGCCGGCAAGGGACCGGCGTCGGGCGCGGCGGCGTCGGGGGTCGTGGCATCGACCGCGGCGGCATCCGGCGGACTCGCGTCGGACGCCGTCCCATCGACCGCCTCGGCGTCGGGCGCCGCTGCGTCGGCCGGAGTCGCGTCGAGCGCCGCTCCGTCGGGCGGAGCCGCATCGGGCGCCGTGCCATCGACCGCCTGGGCGTCGAGCGCCGCGCCATCGCTCGCCGTGGCATCCGGCGGCCGCGCGTCCGGCGCCTTCGCGTCGGCGTACGCCGCATCGCGCCCGGGACGACGCTCGAAGTCCGAGGTGCCCACCTCGACGCAGCCCGCCCACCCCAAGGCACAGACGAGCCCCGCTGCCGACCATCGCTTCATGACTGCCCTCCCCAGCGACGAGCGCCTACCACCGCCCCCCGACCGAGAACGCCGCCCCGGCGGGCCCGAGGCCGACCGCGACCGTCGGCTCCGAAGGCTCGCGCAGCCACGCCCAGGTCGCCGCGCCGGCGAGCGCCGCGCCCGTCCCCAGCAGGACGTAGCTCACCGTGGCGCGCGTCGACGCATCGTCCTCGTGGCCGCGCGTCTCGGCCTCGTAGCGGGCGGCGTCCGCGTCGTTCGTCGCCGCCTGGAAGCGCTTGTAGGTGGCGTCGCGCTCCTCGAGGCTGCCCCGCGCGAGCAGGTTGAAGGCGACGCCCGCCCCCAGCACGGCCACGGCACCGCCGGTGAGCGACCACGCGAGGACGTGGTCCGGGCTGCGCGCCTCGGTCGTCGTCTGCGCCGGCGGCGGCGCGGGCGCGACCTCCACGGCGCGCTGGCCGGCGCACAGCCGCGACAGCGCCGCCTGCCCGGCGTGCGCGTCCGCGATGGCCCCCTGCAGCCGCGCGTCGCCGCGGTCGGCGCGCTCGAGGAACTGTCCGAACCACGCGGCGCCCTCGCAGGCCTGCACGGCGTCGGGCGCGGTCTTCTGCAGCGCGAGCGCCGTCCGGCCCAGGTTGTACAGCGTGGACGTGAAGAGCGGATTGGCCTCGCCCAGGCCGATCAGCGCGCGGCGGAACAGAGCGATCGCCTTCGCCGACTCGCCGGCGTTGAACGCCTCGACCCCCTGGGAGTAGGCGTCCTCGGCGGCCTCCACCTGTGCGTCCGCGCGGCCCGGCAGGGCCAACGCGAGCGTCAGGAGGACCGTGGCAGGGCGGCTCATCGGATGTCTCCTTCGACGCAACGTTCTCCGACCAGCGGCTCGCGGCACGCGGACACACGCTCGGCGAGGCGGGCCCGCTCCGGGTGGGCGCCGAGCGCGTCGAGCAGACGCCGCGCGCGGGCGCAGCGGCACTGCGCGAGCGCCGTCCGCAGCTCGCCGAGCGTCTGCGGGCTCGCGTCGCTGGCGGGCGCCGGCGCGGCGGGCGCGGGTGCCGGCGGCGGAACGGGGGCGCTCGCCGGGCGACGCGGCGCGGGGGCGCGAGCCGACATCGCGAGGGCGGCCGGCCCCGGCGGCGCGGACTTGCCCGGCGGCGCGGCCTCCCTCGAGGCCGCCGCCAGGCGCGCCGGCGCGGCCTCGCCGGGCGGCGCGGTCGGACGCGCGGGCGCGGCTTCGCTCGGCGGCGGCACCGGCTCTCCGAGCGCGCTCCCGGCCCCCTCCGGTGCCGGCGCCTCGGGCGCGTTCGCGACCGCGGGCGACGTGACGTCGACGACGACGCGCGCCGGCTCGAGCGGCAGGTCGGCCGCGGGCGCCGGCGCGGGCGTCCGCAGCATCCACCACGCCCCGGCGGCGCCGAGGACCGCGAGCCCCCCGAACAGGAGCAGCGGACGGCCGCGGGCCGGCGGCGTCGCGACGGCCTCGGCGCGCAGCTCGGCCGAGGTGACCCGCGCCTCGTCCTCGCGAGCAGACGCCGCCGCGTCGCCGCGCTCGCGCCCGACCGCCGCCGCGTCGCCGCGCTCGCGCCCGAACGCCGCCGCGTCGCCGCGCTCGTTCGCCTCGCCGTCGCCGCGCTCGCGCCGGACCGCCGCCGCGTCGCCGCGCTCGCGCCCGACCGCCGCCGCGTCGCCGCGCTCGCGCCCGAACGCCGCCGCGCCGCCGCGCTCGCGCCCGAACGCCGCCGCGCCGCCGCGCCCGTTCGCCTCGCCGCCGTCGCGTCGCGGCGACGTCGCCCCGCCGTCCGCGGCCGACTCGGCGCCTGGCGCGTCGCCCTCGCGCTCGGCCGGGGTGGAGCGCTCCCCGCCTCTGGCGGCGGCGGAGGGGACGCGACGGCTCCGCATCGCCGCCGCCGCGGCGCTCGCCTCGTCCGCCGCCGGCGCGAGCCCGGGCCCGGACCCCAGCGGCAGCGTGTCGAGCCGCTCGCGGAACGCGCCCGCGCTCCGCGGCCGCTCCCGGGGGTCGAGCGCCAGCGCCGCGCGCAGCAGCGCCCGCAGGGCCGCAGGCATCTCGCCGTCGGTCAGCCCCTCCGTCGGATCGCCGGGCTCCGTCTTGCGTCGGATGACTTCCTCGGTCGTGCGCCCACCGAACGGACGCCGCCCCGTCCACAGCTCGTAGGCGATCACCGCCAGCGCGTACAGATCGGTCCACGGGCCGATGTCACGCCCGGTGATCTGTTCCGGCGCCATGTACGCGGGCGTGCCGGCCAGCAGGCGCGTGCTGTGGCCGTCGTCGAGGAACTTCGCCACCCCGAAGTCGACGAGCTTCACGTGCCACGGTTCGCCGGCGACCGACTGGATCATCACGTTCTGCGGCTTGAGGTCGCGGTGGACGACGCCGCGCTCGTGCGCCGACTCGAGCGCGTTCAGCAGCTGCCGCAGGATGCTGCGGATCGCGTCCGGCGGCAGGCCCTCGCGCTGCGCGTCGGCCAGCGTCCGGCCGCCCTCGATGAACTCCATCGCGAGGTACGGGCGTCCGTTCTGGACGCCGGTGCCATAGACCCGGACGACGTTCGGGTGGGTGAGCCGCGCGAGCGCCGCCGCCTCGCCCTGGAAGCGTTCGACGAGCGCCGGCGACGTCGCCGTGAGAATCTTCAGCGCGGCCGGCAGGCCCAGCGGCCATTGCAGCGCGAGATAGACCGCGCCCATGCCCCCCGCGCCGAGCCGGTCCACCACGAGGTAGTCGCCCCAGCGTTGTCCGATCACGACGTCGGGCGGCGCCTCGTCGCCGAGCCACCGCGCGGCGCGGTCCGATGGAAGGTGGTGGTGTCCGCGTCGGTGGCAGGAGGGCGAAGCGCAAGGCTCGCCGGGCGGGCCCGCCGCGTCGCACCAGACGCAGAGCCCGGCGCCGGCCGCTTCGTCGTATCCCTTCATTGCGCGCGAGCCTGACAGCCCGTCCCAGGCCGCGCAACCCGTTTCAGAGGCGCCCGAGCACCGCATACGCCGCGACGGCGATGACTTCGCGGAACGCGCCGGGCACGCGGTACGTCGCCGGGGCGTCGGCGCCGGTGGCCTCGGCCTCGGCGAAGTGGCGGCCGAACACGCGGCGCACGCGCAGCACGTGGTAGGTGTCGGTCACGACGAGCACGCGCCGGAACGGATGGCGGGCGGCGGCGAAGCGCGCGTTCTCTTCGGTCGACGTGGAGCGGTCCTCGAGGCGCACCGCGCCCTCCGGCAGGCCCAGCGTGGCGGCGTACCGCGCGGCGGCCTCAGCCTCGCTCGGCGGGTGGTCGCCGACGCCGCCGGTGAACAGCACCACCGGGGCCCGGCCGTCCCGCCACAGGTCGACGGCGCGCTCGGTGCGGTGGCGCAAGGCCTCGCTGGGCCGCCCGTCGGGCCACACGCGGCAGCCGGCGACGACGATCGCGTCGTACGGTCCGTCGGGCGGCGGGCGGCCCCCGGCGGCGTCCAGGGCGAGCGCGGCGGCGGTCCACGCGCCGGCGAGAGCGGCCGCGCCGATGCAGAGACGGCGGATGTTCATCGCGGCGACGCTTCGCAAACGGCGCGCCAGCGCGACGGTGCCCGCCCCATCGCCGGCGAGCGACGCGGCCGTCTACGATTCGTGTGCGGAGATCTACGGAATCAGGTCTTCAGGCGGGCGGCCAGCCAGCGGTTGCTGAACGCCGCGCCCTTCGCGTAGTTGTCGCGCAGCGACTTCTCGATGAACTTCTCGACCAGGCCGCCGAGGCCGAGCACGCGGACCTCGACCTCGGCCTCGGCGATGCGCTCGCAGGCCCCGGCGCCCCGCGGCTCGAGCCGCATCACCGTCTCGATGCGGATGCGGTCGGCCAGCGAAGACGGGACGATGCGCGAGCGGAAGGTGCCCGCGGCGGCGTCGAAGGTGCCCTCTTCGACGTAGGTCACCTTCTCGCCCACCAGCTTCTTGACCGCCGCCGGCATGTCGAGGCGCGGGCGGACGCGCATGCGCCGCCGGCGGCTGCCGTCGGGCGTCACCGCGTCCTCGAGGATCTCGAGGCTCTCGAAGCCGAGGCCCTCGGTGTACAGCGACTGGTTGTAGGCGGGATCGAAGAACATGCGGCCCCAGAACGCCTCGGGCGGCACGTCGTACGGGTCGCGGATGACGACGCGCATCACCGCGCCGCCGCGCTGCGCGCTTCGTGCGCCGCCGGACGCTCGGGCGCGGTCGCCGCGGCGCCGTACAGCTCGGCGTGTATCGCCTCGTGGGCGTGGCGGCGCAGCGCCTCGGCGCGATCCTTCGGGTCGCCGACCGGGGTCGGGTGGATGACCGGCAGCAGCGTCAGCGTGCAGCGGCGCGAAGCGTGGTCGCGCTCCACCGCGATGTCGCCGGCGCCCTTGCGCAAGAGCTGGTCGGTGCCGCGGATCACGAGCGGCACGACGGGCAGGTCCTCGTCGACCGCGGTGCGGAAGGCGCCGATCTTGAACGGCTGCAGCGTGCCGTCTTCGCTGCGCGTGCCCTCGGGGAAGAAGAGCAGGCTGCCCCCCGCCCGGACGGCGGCGTGGATGCGCGCCGGCAACTCGCGGTTGCGCGTCTTGTCCTTCCGGTGTACGCGGATGTGCCCGGCGAGCCCGAGATGCCAGCCGAGGAAGGGCACCTGGAAGATCTGCTCTTTGGCCAGCCATCGGTAGTCGCTCGAGAGGAAGCTGCCGATGAGCGGGATGTCGAGCAGGCTCAGGTGGTTGGCCACGTACACGCACTGCGGCACCTGGCCGAGGAGGTGCCCATTGTGCAGCTCGCGATCCATGCGGAGGCGGTCGCACATGCTGATGCACCAGCGGTGCATGCACCACTGGCTGAAGCGGTTGCCGGGAGTGACGGCGCCGATGCTGCAGGAGAGCGTGCCCCAGCCGGCCGTGGTCAGGCCGACGTGGCTCCAGTCGATCACCGCACGCAGCTTCCGCATCGCTTCTCCTCGGTCGAAAAGCGGATTTTCTGGTGTTCTACCCGACCGGCGCTCGATTTCATAGGCGGCCGGAGGCATCGATGGCACCCGAGCAGGAAGGCGTCGTCAAGTTCACCGCCGAGCACTCGGCGGGGCCGCTCCCCCATGGCCGCTTCGGGGCGCTCGCGCGGGAGCTGGCCGCCTGGCGCGAGATCCTGGCGCGCCTCGGCCTCGTCGGTCAGGACGCCGCGCGTTACGGCGGCGCCGGCTTCGGCAACGTCAGCGGCCGCGTCGGCCCCTTCCCCGGCGCGCCCGGCGCCCGGTCCTTCCTCGTGACCGGCACGCAGACCGGCGGCCTGTCCTGCATGGCCCTCGAGCACTTCTGCGTGGTGACGCGCTGGGATGTGGCGCGCAACCGGGTCGCCAGCCACGGGCCCGCCCTCCCGTCGAGCGAGTCGATGACCCACGGCGCGCTCTACGATCTCGGCCCCCACATCCGCTTCGTCCTGCACGCCCATACCCCGCTCGTGTGGCGCCGCGCCGCGCGCCTGCGCCTGCCGACCACCGCGCCCGCCGTCGCCTATGGCACGCCCGCCATGGCCGAAGAGGTGCGCCGCCTCGCCCGGGAGACGCCGCTCCTCGAGCGCCGCGCGCTCGCCATGGGCGGGCACGAGGACGGGATCATCGTGTTCGGGCGCACGGCCGCGGAGGCGGGCGAGGCGATGACGAGCCTCGTGGCCGCGGCCTACGCGCTGCAGTTCGACGAGGCGGGGCGGCTCTGCCGCTGACGGCCTACCTCACGCTGTAGACGTGCACCTTGCCGGCGCCGCCGCCGGCACCGGGGTGACCGACGAACAGGCGGTAGCTGCCGTCGCCCGCCGGGCCGGCGACGACGACGGCGCGGCCGAAGCCGGCGCCGCCCTCGGGCGCCGCGACGTCGTGCGGGTCGCCGCCGAGCGACACGAGCTGGACGCGCGCGAGGTCGCGGGCGCCGACGACCAGCAGGTCGTGGGCCGCCGCGGGTCGCGGCAGCGTCGCCAGCGCGAGCCCCTGGCGGGCGTCGCGTACGTTGGCCGAGAAGTAGCCGAGGCGCTGCATCGAGGCGTCGTAGAAGGTCACCGTGCCCGAGAGTCGGGGAGCGCCGGCCTGCAGGAGCTCGGGCGCGCCGACCGCGTACGCGGCCCCGCCGCCGAAACGCCCGAAGGCGACCGCCTGGCCGAACGTGGCGCCGGTGTCGCCGGGCGGGTTGAGCACGCCGAAGGCGTCGCCCGTGCGGAAGGCGCCGAGGAGCGCCACCAGCGCGCGCTCGGCGCGGCGGTTGATCGTGACGCGCTCCGTCGTCAGCAGCGCGTCGGCCGCCAAGCCGGGCAGCGCGTGCAGGCGCTCGCCGAGCCGGTCGCCCGCCTGTGCGCCGACGACGTTCATGACCGTGGTGTACCCGTCGGCGGTCAGCTCGATGATCTGCACCCGGCCCGCGCGCCGGGCCTCGCCGTTGTCGTCGCGACGGGTGAACTCGGGATCGCCGACCACGATGTCGACGTAGCCGCCGGGGCCGCCGAATCGGCCCGCGGCGAGGGCGTTGCCGATCTGCCGCCCCTGCGCCGCCTCGAGCTGGAGCCAGTCGTCGCCGTCCCGCCGGAGGAACCGGATCACCCCGCGGCCGCCGCCCGGCGACTGGACGCCGGGCGCGCCGACCACCAGGTCGGGCAGCGTGTCGCCGTCGAAGTCGCCGACGGCCAGCGCCGCGCCGAAGTTGCCGCTGCCGGCGCGCCGCCACAGCACGCCGCCGTCGGCGCCGCTCACCGCGAACACGCCGTCCCCTTCGCCGTCGCCCACCGGCGCGCCCGCCACCGCGTCGGGGATCCCGTCGCCGTCGACGTCGCCGAGCGCCGCCAGCACCGTGCCGAGCCCGCGCCCCGCCGGACCCGCCGGGGTCGAGCCGACGAGGCGCACGCACGGCGCCAGCAGGCCTTCATCGATGCGCCCGTCGCAGTCGTCGTCCTGGCCGTTGCAGACCTCGTCGGCGGGGCGGCAGCAGCCGAACAGGCCCTCGTCGATGCGCCCGTCGCAGTCCTCGTCCTGGCCGTTGCAGAGCTCGATCGGCACGGGGATGCAGCCGCAGTTGGGCGCGCCCTCGTCGATCTCGCCGTCGCAGTCGTCGTCGGCCTGGTTGCACTGCTCGATCGGCGCCGGGCCGCAGCCCCCGCAGGCGTTGGTCACGCCCTCGTCGGTGCGGCCGTCGCAGTCGTCGTCGCGGCCGTTGCAGAAGTCCTGGGGCACCGGGCCGCACGTCCCGCACGCGTTGAGCACCTCCTCGTCGACGCGGCCGTCGCAGTCGTCGTCGACGAAGTTGCACTGCTCGGCGGGGACGGCGCCGCAGCGGCCGCACACGTTGGCCACGCCCTCGTCGGCGCGCCCGTCGCAGTCGTCGTCGACGAAGTTGCAGACCTCGACCGGCTCGGGCCCGCACAGGTTGCAGGCGTTGCGCACCCCCTCGTCGGGCCGGCCGTCGCAGTCGTCGTCGAGGAAGTTGCAGACCTCGACCGGCGGCGGACCGCACTCGCCGCAATCGTTGCGCGCGTGCTCGTCGACCCGCCCGTCGCAGTCGTCGTCCCGGTCGTTGCAGACCTCCGCCGGCACCGGACCGCACTCGCCGCACGCGTTGCGCGCGCCCTCGTCGGTCGTGCCATCGCAGTCGTCGTCGCGGTCGTTGCACACCTCGACCGGCGCCGGCCCGCACTGGTCGCACGCGTTGCGCACGCCCTCGTCGACCGTCCCGTCGCAGTCGTCGTCGGCGCCGTTGCAGGCCTCCGCCGGCACCGGGCCGCAAGCGCCGCAGGCGTTGCGCGTGCCCTCGTCGGTGGCGCCGTCGCAGTCGTCGTCGACGCCGTCGCAGCGCTCCGGCTGCGGACCCGGCGCGTCGCAGGGGCCCCAGGCGCGCCGCTCGTCGCACGCCTGGTGGCCGACGCGGCAGGCGCCCATGTCGACGCCGCACCGGCGCTCCTCGCCCGGGTCGCAGCAGTCGGCCACGCCCTCGTCCGTGTTGCCGTCGCAGTCGTCGTCGAGGTCGTTGCAGGTCTCGGCGCGCGGCGCGCCGGGGGCCGCGTCGCAGCGCACGTCGAGGCCGTCCTCGCTGCAGACCACCGCGCCCGCGGACTCGCACGCGCCGAAGCCGGCGCGGCAGTCGCCGCCGAGGCCGGCGAAGCCTTCGTCCGTCGCCTGGTCGCAGTCGTCATCGCGGCCGTTGCACCGCTCGACCGCCCCCGGGAAGCGCGCGCCGTCGCCGTCGTCGCAGTCGCCCGCGCACAGGCGCACGCCGTCGCCGTCGTCGTCGCGGTCCTCGCCGCCGTCGGGGCAGGGATCGCAGACATCGCCCACGCCGTCGCGGTCGCGATCCGCCTGGGTGGGATCGGCCACGGCCGGGCACACGTCGATGGCGTCGGCGAAGCCGTCCCCGTCGCCGTCGGGCGCCGGGACCACGCTGCCGTCGGCGGGCGGGCGCGCGTCGGCGCCGCCCCCGTCGGCGATCGGGCCCGCGTCTGGCGACGCCCCATCGCCGCCGGCATCGGATGGGGACGGCCCTCGGTCGGGCGCGCCGGCGTCCAGGTCGCCGATCGACGCCTGGTCGGGGTTGCTGCGCTCGCACGCGGCGAGCGGGACGGCGAGACATGCGGCGAACAAGGCGAGACGGCTCGTCAGCATGCCCCGCAGTGTGGTGCGACGAGGGCCGCCAGGGCAAGCCATCCACGGGAGACGCGCCATGCCTGCCACGACGCCGCCCGCCCGTCGCCTCGCGGACGAAGGTCCGGCGCCCGCCAACCTCGCGTTCGCGGAGCACCTGTACGAGGCGTACCGTCGCGCCCCCGACGCGGTCGCGCCGGCCTGGCGCCGGTGGTTCGAGGCGCTCGACGACGAGGCGGCGGCTCCGGCGCCGCTCGAGGTGCGCGTCGACCGGCTCGTCCACGCCTGGCGAACACGCGGCCACCTCGTCGCGCGGCTCGACCCGCTCGGCCGGACGCGCGAGGCCCCGCCGGAGCTCGATCCGTCCTTCTGGCGCCTTGGCCCCGCGGAGCTCGACCAGCGCTTCACCGTCGATCCGCTGACCGGCGGCCGCGCGCTGCCGCTGCGCGACATCCTGGACCGCCTGCGCGCGATCTACGGGGGCAGCATCGGCGTGCGGTCGGCGCACATCGAGGACCGGCGCATCCGGCGCTGGCTCCTGCGCCGCCTCGAGGCGCCGGACGCCGGCGACGGCCTCGACCGGGCCACGCAGCTGCGCATCCTCGCGCGGCTGACGGACGCGGTGATCCTCGAAGCCTTCCTGCGCCGCAAGTTCCCGGGATCGAAGAGCTTCTCGCTCGAGGGCGCCGAGAGCCTCATCCCGCTGCTCGACCTCGCCATCGAACGCGCCGCCGCCCACGGCGTCACCGACGTGGTGCTCGGCATGGCGCACCGCGGCCGGCTCGACGTGCTCGTCAACGTGATCGGCAAGAGCCCCGCCCACGTCTTCCGCGAGTTCCTCGACGACGACCCGCTGCGGCACCTCGGCCGGGGCGACGTGAAGTACCACCAGGGGTTCAGCGGCGACTGGTCGGCGGCGTCCATGGACGCTGCCCTGCGGCAGTGGTTTCCGCAGGAGGCCGCGGGCGCAGCGGAGGCCGGGGCGACCGTCCACCTGACGCTCGCGTTCAACCCCAGCCACCTCGAGTTCGTCGACCCCGTCGTCGCCGGCCGCGCCCGCGCCCGCCAGGACCGCGCCGGCGATCCGCGACGCGTGATGGCGCTCGTCATCCACGGCGACGCGGCGATGGCCGGCGAGGGCGTCGTGGCGGAGACGCTGAACCTGTCGCGGCTGCCGGCCTACGCCACCGGCGGCACGCTGCACGTCGTCGTGAACAACCAGCTGGGCTTCACGACGCCACCCGAGCAGGGCCGCTCGAGCCGCTACGCCACCGACGTCTGCCGCATGCTCCCCGTCCCCATCTTCCATGTGAACGGCGAGGACCCGGAGGCGGTGGCGCGCGCCGTGCGCCTCGCGCTGGACTTCCGCGCCGAGCACGGCGCCGACGTCGTCCTCGACATGTACGCGTACCGGCGCCACGGCCACAACGAGGGCGACGAGCCGACGTTCACCCAGCCGCGCACGTACGCCGCCATCCGGGCGCGGCCCGGCGTCCGCGAGGGCTACCTCGGGCACCTCTTGCGGCTCGGCCAGGTGACGCGCGAGGAGGCCGACGCCATCGAACGCGCGCGCCGCGCCGCCCTCGAGGCCGAGTACGAGCGCGCCATGGGCGAGGCGCCGGTCGAGGCGCCTCCGGGGCCCGTCCGGACGCCCGACCGCGGCGGCCCCGAGCGCGACGTGCCGGACGTCGACACCGGCGTCCCCGCGGACCGGCTGCGCGCCCTCGTTCAGCACGTCGTCGACGTCCCCGACGGCTTCCGCGTCCACCCGAAGATCGAGCGGTACCGCGCCCACTTCCTCGAGACGGCCGAGGGCGCGCGACCCGTCGGCTGGGCCGTCGCCGAGCAGCTCGCCTTCGCCACGCTCGCCACCGAAGGCACGCGCGTGCGCCTGACCGGCCAGGACACCGAGCGCGGCACGTTCAGCCAGCGCCACGCCGTCTGGCACGACGTCGAGACCGGCGCCACGCACACGCCCCTCGCGCACCTCGGCCCCGACCAGGCGCCCGTCGAGATCGCCAACAGCCCGCTGTCGGAGATGGCCTGCCTCGGCTTCGAGTACGGCTACAGCCTCGACGCCCCGGACGCGCTCGTCCTCTGGGAGGCCCAGTTCGGCGACTTCGCCAACGCGGCGCAGGTCTACATCGACCAGTTCGTCGCCGCCGCCGAGGACAAGTGGCGAAGGCTCTCCGGGCTCGTGCTCCTCCTGCCGCACGCCTTCGAGGGCCAGGGCCCCGAGCACTCGAGCGCCCGCCTCGAGCGCTTCCTGACGCTGGCCGCCGAGGACAACATGCAGGTCGTCTACCCGACGACGCCGGCGCAGTACTTCCACGTGCTGCGACGGCAGGTGCGGCGGCCGTGGCGCAAGCCGCTCGTGGTCATGACGCCCAAGAGCCTGCTGCGGCACCCGCGGTCCGTCTCGGCGCTCGACGAGCTGGCGACGGGCCGCTTTCGACGCGTCATCGGCGACGCGCGGCGCGGGGGTGTGCGCCGGGTGCTGGCGTGTTCGGGCAAGGTGTATTACGACCTCGAGGCGCACCGCGAAGAGAAGGGCATCGACGACGTGGCGATCGTGCGGCTCGAGCAGCTCTACCCCCTGCCCCGGGCCGAGCTGCGCGAGGCGCTCTCGCCGTACGGCGACGCGCCGCTCGTCTGGGTGCAGGAGGAGCCGGAGAACATGGGCGCCTGGATGTACCTGCACTACCACCTGGGCCTGCGGGCGGGCGTGTACCGCCGGGCCTCGGCGAGCCCGGCGACCGGCTCGCGCGCGAGCCACCTCCACGAGCAGGCGCGCCTGATCGAGCAGGCGTTCTCCGCATGAGCCTGCCGCTGCGGCGGGAGGTCCCGCTGGCGCCGCTGACGACGCTGGGCCTCGGCGGCCCGGCCCGGCACTTCCTCGACGCGCCCGACGCGGACACGCTCGGCGCCGCCCTCGACTGGGCGGGCGCGCGCGGGCTGCCGGTCTTCGTGATGGGCGGCGGCAGCAACCTGCTCGTGGCCGACGCCGGCTTCGACGGGCTGGTGGTGCGCGCGGACCTGCGCGGCGTCTCGTTCGAGGGCGACGTGGTGACCGCCGGCGCCGGCGAGGTCTGGGACGGGCTCGTCGCGCGCTGCGTGGCTGCCGGCCTGACGGGCGTCGAGTGCCTGTCCGGCATCCCCGGGCGCGTGGGCGCGGCGCCCATCCAGAACATCGGCGCCTACGGCCAGGAGGTGGCCGACGCGCTCGTCTCGGTGCGCGCGATCACCGACGGGCGCGAGGTCGAGCTCGGCCGCGACGCGTGTGGCTTCGGCTACCGGACGAGCCTGTTCAAGACGTCGGGACGCCACGTCGTCACGTCGGTGTGCCTGCGCCTCGGACGCGGGGCGCCCGTGATCCGCTACGCGGAGCTGGACCGCGCGCTCACCGACCGCTCCCCGGCGGGCGTGCGCCGCGCCGTGCTCGGCCTGCGACGCGGCAAGGGCATGGTGATCGACGCCGAGACGCCCGCCGACGACCCGGACCGGCGCAGCGCGGGCTCTTTTTTCCTCAACCCGGTGGTGCCGACGGCGGTGGCCGACGCGATCCCCGGAGAGCCGCCGCGCTGGCCCGCTGGCGAGGGCCGGACGAAGCTCTCGGCGGCGTGGCTCATCGAGCGCGCCGGCCTGCGCAAGGGCGAGCAGCGCGGCGGCGTGGGGCTGTCGACGCGGCACGCCCTGGCGCTCGTGAACCGCGGCGGCACCGCGGCGGAGCTCGTGGCGTTCGCCGGCGAGATCCGGCGGCGCGTCGCCGACGCGTTCGGCGTGGTGCTGCACCCCGAGCCCGTGTTCCTCGGCTTCGACCGCCCCGTCGACGACCTGCTCGGCTGAGGCGCCTCTTTTTCTGCGAAACCGCCGCTCGCCGCCCGTCCGTACGGTCAGCGTGACGGATTCCAGCGGTGGTTGACTTCCGATGATGCTGGCCTACGATGAGCCGACCCCCTGGCGCAGGCCGAACGTCCGCATGCACGCCGTCCATCCGTTGCGGGAGCGCATCGCCGACGCCTGGCGCCGCTTCCGCGATCTGGACGGCGACCTCGGCGTCACCCTCGAGAGCTTCATCGCGCACGTGAGCGCCGCGGTGACCGAGCGCGTCGGCGACGCGCCCGGTGCCGAGGAGCGGGCGGGCGCGGCGCTCGAGCGACTGGTCCTTCGCGACGTGTACCTCGTCCTCGGCTGTCTCGCGGGCCACCCGGCGGCGCTCCGTCTGTTCGACGAGCGCTTCGGGCGGTACCTGCGCAAGCTGAGCCGCGAGTACGCGCCGTATCCGGACCTGGTCGAGGACGTCGAAGCGGAGATGCTCTGCACGATGTTCCAGCCCAAGGACGCCGCGGGCGGCGAAGCGCGCCTCTCGCGGTACCAGGGCATGGGCAGCCTGCAGGGTTGGCTGCGCGTCGCCGTGCGGCGCCTGGCGATCGACATGGCGCGCTCGCGGGCCAACCGGCCCACGGCGGTGCCCGACGGCGACGAGAGCCTCGGGCGCGTCGAGACGCCATGGCAGGCGTCCGACGAGGCGCTCGTCGAGCGCGACGCCGTGGGGCGCCTGCGGGCGGTCCTCGGCGCGTGCGTCGCCGAGCTCCCCGATCCCGAGCAGGCGCTGATGCGCGCCTACTATCGGGACGGCTACGTGCTGCGCGAGCTGGCCGAGCGCGAGGGGTGCGACATCACCAGCGTCCACCGTCGCCTCGCTGCGATCCGCAAGAGAATCTGGGGCGGCCTGAAGCGCCGCGCCGAACACGACCTGGGCCTGGACGAGCGCGATCTCCGCCAGCTCGTGGGACAGCTCGCCGACGCCGTCGACCTCGACGAGCTGTTCGCGACCTGCCTTGCGCTGTGCGGCCCGCGCGGCGCCCTGCTGTTCGGCTCCCTCTGAGGGCGAGAGGTGGAGTCATGAGGCCGCATGCCGTCGAGACGACTGATGTTCTGCTGCAGCGCTGGGTGCCGCTCTTCGACACGCCGGCGGGCGACCTGCCCGACCCGGAGCTCGTCGCGGCCCTGGGCGAGGGGCTGCTGACGCCGGCCGAGGAGGCGGGGGCCCTCGCGGCCATCCGCCGGAGCCCGGCCGCGCGCGTCGAGCTGCGCGACCTGTATCCCGAGGTCTTCGCGCGCCACTTCGGGCACGAGATCCCCAAGGCCGAGGCCGCCGCCGAGGGCGCGAAGGTGCTCGCCTTCCCGGCGCGGCGGCGCGTCGCGGTGATCTCCGGGCTCGCGCTGGCGGCGGCGGCGGCGGTCGCGCTGTTCGCCGTCCCGCCGGGGCCGCCCGAGAGCTCCGACCTGACGATGCTGCGGGGCGTGCGCGCCGGCGACACGGTGCGCGGCGGCGAGGCGGAGGCCATCTCGATCGCGCCCGGCGAGAAGATCGACCTGCTGATGAAGCTCGGCACGCCGGGCACGCTCGACGCGATCCGCGGCGCGCAGCCCTGGGGCGCGTTGTTCGCCGTCGACGCCGCCGGCCGGGCGCGCCTCGTCTGCACGCACGACGACGCGCAGTGCAAGGCCAGCGACAAGACCATGGCCTACCTGTTCACCGCCCCGCGCGACGCCGGCACGACCTGGTTCTTCTTCGTGGCCGCGGCGAAGCCCGTCGACGACGCTGCGCTCGAGCGCCTCGTCGCCGGCCTCGAGGGCGCGCCCGCCGAGGTGGCCGCCACGCTGCAGAGCCGCCTCGACGAAGCCGCCGGCGAGCACCACTGGAAGGTGCACGCCCAGCGCCCGCTCCGGGTCGGCGAGCCGTAGCCGCGCGGCGGTCGGCGATTGCCGGGCCGCGCGGGCGTGCGCTACATAGGCTCCCGACCTTCGAAACGCGGAGTCCGATGTTGCGCGCGATCGGCTTGTTGATCCTCGCCTCGCTCGTCGCGTGCGGCGGCGCCCGGCACCAGACCACCGACGACGAAGAAGAGGACACGCCCGCCGTCGCGAGCGAGCCGGCGGCCAGCGCGGACGACCCGGGCGCCGCGGCGTCCATCGACGCGAAGCCGCCCGAGGCGGTCGTCGACGACGCGCTCTCGAAGCTGCGCAACGCGAAGCCGGCGGCGCTGGCCGCGCTCGTCGACGCCATGGACGCCGCCGCCGCGCGGGAGACGCTCGCGAAGCTCCGCAAGGACGAGCCCGCGTATGGCTGGGTGGCCCTGCGCGTCGGCCGCATCCTCGCCCACGCCCGCCGCTACCGCGAGGCGGAGCAGGTCCTCGCCGCCACCGTCGGCAACGGGTCCCCGAGCGGCGCAGCCGCGGCGATCGCCAAGGATCTCGCGCGCCTCCAGGCCCGGTCCCGCGTGCAGACGCAGCGCGTCGGCGTGCTGCTGCCGCTGTCGGGCCCCTACGCCGCCATCGGCAAGAGCGCGCTGGCGGCGGTGCAGCTCGCCTTCGCCGGCGAGAAGGGCCTCGAGCTGGTCGTCGGCGACTCCGAGGGCGAGGCGGAGCGCGCCGCCCGCGCCGTCGAGAAGCTCGTCCTCGACGAGGGCGTCGGCGCCATCGTCGGCCCCGTCGGCACGTTCGAGAGCGAGGCGGCGGCGCTCGCCGCGGAGCGCTTCGAGGTGCCGATCATGGTGCTCTCCGCCGGCGAGGGCGTCACGGGCACCGGCCCGTTCGTCTTCCGCCATCGCGCCACCCGCAGCGACCAGGCCCGCGCCGTCGCCCGCTTCGCCGTCGAGGAGATGGGCCTGCGCCGCTTCGCCATCCTCTACCCGGAGAGCGACTACGGCCGCGAGATGATGAAGGCGTTCTGGCAGACGGTGGAGAAGCTCGGCGGCCAGGTGAACGGCGCCGAGGGCTACTCGCTGCAGTTCCTCGACTTCAGCGTGCCCATCAAGAAGCTCGTCGGCCGCTACCACCTCGAGGCGCGCACGCCCGATCCGCACTGGGCGATGCTGAACCGCAAAGCGCGGGACCGCGCCCAGCACTATGCGCCGATCGTGGACTTCGACGCCGTCTTCATCCCCGACGGCGGCAACCGCGCGCGGCAGGCCCTCAACTTCCTGACGTTCTGGGACGTGGAGCTCAAGACGTCCGTCGAGGTCGACCCCTACGAGCTGCGCAAGAAGTACGGCGGCGACGTGCCGCCGCTCGTGCAGGTGCTCGGCGGCAGCGGCTTCAACGACCCGCGCTTCGTCGAGCGCGCGGGCGTGCAGGCCCACGGCAGCGTCTTCGTCGACGTCGGCATCGCCGACAGCCAGACGGCGGCGGCCTTCCAGCAGGCCTATCAAGAGAAGACGGGCAAGGCGCCCGACGCGCTGGCGGCCCACGCCTACGACGCGGCGCGCATGGTGGCGCAGGCGGTGCGCGGCGCCGCCGATCGCGACGCGGTGCGGCGCAACCTCGAGGGCATCCGCGGCTTCGACGGCGTGCTCGGCACGTCGACCGTCCGCGGCGATCGTGACGTGCAGGTGCCGCTGCGCATCCTCACGATCCAACCCGACGCGGGCATCGTCCCGCGCGGGGAGATCGCCGTCGAAGGCGGCCAGGAAGACGCCCCCGTGGGGGAGTGACCGCATGCGCGTCCAGTGCGAGCACTGCGAGAGCTTCATCGAGGTCGAGCGGCTGTCGGCCGTCGACGGTGGCCTCGGCTTCTCGTGCGCCGCCTGCGGCGCGGCGAACCGCGTCGGCGTGAGCGCCCCGCCGCCGGCGCCGGAGGCCCCGGTCCCCCCCGGCGTCGTCGTCCCGGCGCTGCAGCTGTGCCCGAAGTGCGGCCACCTGCAGGCGGACGAGCAGGCCTGCCACCGCTGCGGCCTGGTGTTTGCGCGCTTCGAGGGCGCCGTGCCCGATCCGCTCGCCGGCCATCCCGCCGCGGAGGCCATCCGCGCCCGCTGGGAGCGCCTGCGCGCCGACCTCGACGACGAGGCCGGGCACCATGCGTTCATCCAGATGTGCCTCGAGCAGAACCTGCTGGACTTCGCCGGCGCCTGCTACCGGCGCCTCACCGCGCCCGGCGCGCTCGAGGACGCCCGCGTCGCCTCGTATCGCGAGCGGGTGGTGAAGGCGGCGCTCGTCCGCATCGCACAGGTCGAGGGCCGCCGCACGGAGCAGCTCGGCAGCCGCCTGCGCGGCCTCGTCCTGCTCACGTTCCTGGCGTTCCTCTTTCTGGCGTTCGCGCTCGGCTACTACCTCCTCACGAAGTCGCAGGCCGAGGCCGCCTTCTGACCGCGGGCGTCACACGGGCAGCTCTTCGCGGTCGCGCGCGCCGAGGAAGCGCCATGCGGCGGCGGCGGCGAGGCCGCCGAGCGTGTACCAGGCCACGGTGAGCAGCGCGGTCGCCGGCTTGCGCGCGGCGGCCCCGCCGTCGAGGCCCGCCGCCGCGGGCACCGCGATGGCGGCCAGGCCGGCGGAGGCGCCGAGCAGCGCGCCGCGGCGCCACGCGTCGTCGACCGGACCCTGCGCGACGCGCGCGTAGTACATGGCGTTGCCGGCGAGGTCGCCGACGAGCGCCATCTTCTGCAGGGCCGCCTTCGGGGGGACGTCGCGCCCGACACCGCGGAACAGCCGGGCGACGCCCGCCCGTCCCACGCGGTCCATCCGCGGGGCGGAACGCGTCATCTTGCGCGCGCCCTCGTGGAGCGCGGTGAGGGTCAGCGCCCCGGCGAGGCCGCAGGCCAGCGAGCGAACGAAGCTCCGGTCGAGCATGGCTACCTCCTGCGCGTCGCTGGGCTGCAAGGGGCGCGCCTCTTGCACCGCAGGCGGCTTCAGACAGGCGAGCAGGGATGGAGAAAGACCATGCGTTTCGCGGTCTTCGCGCTCTTCGACGACCACGGTCGGGCGGACGCCGCCCTCGAGGACATCCGCACCGAGGACCTCGGGAGCGACGAGGACATCAACGTCCTGGTCCATGAAGAGGGGTTCGACCCGGGCCGCCCCGAGCTGCAGGGCGAGAGCGACGGCGGTCCGGGCGTGCGGCGCGGGCTGCTGCTCGGCGCGCTCGTCGGCGCGGCGGCCGGCGCGATCGTCGGCGGGCCGGTGGGCCTCATCGCCGCCGGCCCCCTCGCCGGCGCGGTGCTCGGCGGCGGCACCGGCGGCCTGATGGGCGCGCTCTCGGGCGGGCTCTACGGCGCGGGCACGCCCGACCCGAAGCTCGAGCGCCTGGCCGAGCACCTGCGGCGCGGCAAGGTGCTCGTCACATTCCAGACCCAGCATCGGGGCGTGGCGGATCGGGTGGAGGCGATCGCGCGCCGACATGGCGCGGAGGTGGAGCACAAGCGCGTCTGACGGCGCTTGCCGTCTCGCGGACACCCACCCTGGGATCCGGCCCGTCTCAGGCGCAGGGGCGGGCGGCATGGGCGAGAGACCGGGCGTCATCAATATCCGAGCGCACGACACGACCGGCGGACACCTACTCGGAGTACGTCCGCGGGCGCCTCGGGCAGGTCGGGACCTACTCCGAGTAGGCCGGCGGGCGCCTCTGGCCGGCGCGGACCTGCTCGGAGTAGGTCGGTGGGCGCCTCTGGCCGGCGCGGACCTGCTCGGAGTCTCGAGCACCTGTGCGGCCGTGTCATCGATCTTCACGGTCCGTACGCCGCCCATCTTCTCGGGCTCGACCGAACCCGTCCGCCGTGCCGACGCCAGCGCCAGGCGGTCATCGGGTCGACGCCGAACCGCCGGCCGACCTCGCCGAGGGTCTGCCCTTCTTCGAGTGCGCCGACAACGCCGCGCAAGAGCCGTCGGACCCGGCGCGATCCCGGCGCCACGCGTCAGCCGCGTTCGTGGACGTGGACGTCGACGTGGACGTCGACGTGGACGTGGACGTGGACGCGCTCGGTGACGCGCCACGCGCCACGTGCACGGCGGATCAGCGGCACATCTCGATCCGAATCGCGATGGTGAGGAACTCCAGGGCGCATCGGTAGACGTCCAGCTTCTTGTGCGCGAGCACTGCGCTCTCCTCGGTTCCGGGGTCCTGATGGATCCCTCGGACAAAGGAGGAGCTCGTCGCGGAATTCGTGCGCGTGGCGCGTGGCGCGTCGACGTCCACGTCCACGTCCACGTCCACGTCCACGTCCACGGCTCAGCGCCCATGCCGCAGCCTGGCGCCATCGTGAGGCGCCACTCCTATGCGAGTTGGCCAGCCGCCGCTTTGAGAGACGACCTGAACGTCGTCGCCGGCGACGCGCGCGGGCCGACCTCGAGCCGCCCGCCGTCGAGACTTCGACTTGCCAGGACGCGTCCTGGTGACCAGACTGTCACCCATGGCGACCGCCTCCCTCCGGCTGCGCTGAGCGCGGCGACGTCCGCGACGCCCCTTCCCTGAAGGCGCCGTCGCGGCCCGTCGCCTCCCGTGCCCGCTTTCCGAACACGTCGGAAGGCCCGGGCGCGGTGCGCGTGCCGCCGGGCGTTCCTCGCCCGCCATGAGCCTGCGCCGCGGGCCTTCCCTGGAAACGAACCAGAGGAGGCTCCGTCATGCCCCGTCCCTCTTCGGCGCGCCCGGAGCGCGCCCTGTCGATCGCCGTCCACACGCCGGACCGCGGCGCCGCCGACGTCGAAGCGTCGCTTGCGGAGCTCGAGCGGCTCGCCGCCGGCCTCGGCATCCGCGTCGTGCACCGCGTCGTGCAGCGTCGGCCCACGGCCAACGAGCCGAGCCTGCTCGGCGCCGGCAAGCTGCGCGAGCTCGCGGCCCTGACCGGCGGGCCCGGCGAGGTGGCCGCCGGACCGGCGCCCGCCGACACGCCCGCGGCCGCCGGCGAGGTCGACCTCGTGCTCGTCGACCACGAGCTGAGCCCCGGCCAGGAGCGCCACCTGCGCCTGGCGCTCGGCGTCGAGGTGGTCGACCGCACGTCGCTCATCCTGCGTGTGTTCGAGCAGCGCGCGCGGACCCCCGAGGCGAGGCTGCAGGTCGAGATCGCGCGCCTGCTGTACGAGACGCCGCGCGTGCGCGACGACCGCAGCCTCGGCGACCGCGAGGGCGGCGGCGGGCGCGCGTCGCGCGGCCACAGCAACGTCGAGCTGGCGAAGCAGCGCAACCGCGCGCGCGTCGCGGCCCTCCGGCGCGAGCTCGAGGGCGTGGAGGCGGCGCGGGCGCAGCGGACGGCGCGGCGGCGGGACGCGCCCCGCGTGGCGCTCGTCGGCTACACGAACGCCGGCAAGTCGTCGCTGATGCGCGGCCTGACCGGCGCCGACGCGGTCGTCGACGACCGGCCGTTCGTGACGCTCGGCACGACCGTGCGCGCGCTGCGCCCCGAGACGACGCCGCGCATCCTCGTCACCGACACGGTGGGCTTCATCGACCGGCTGCCGCACGCGCTGGTCGCGTCGTTCCGCTCGACGCTCGAGGAGGTGCGCGACGCCTCGCTGCTGCTGTTCGTGGTGGACGCCGCCGACCCCGCGTGGCGGCGTCAGCTCGCGGTGACGCGGGGCGTCGTCGACGAGCTCGGCGCGTCGTCGATCCCGGCGATCGTCGTGCTCAACAAGATCGACCGCGTGCCGGACCGCGCGGCGCTCGTGTCCGAGATGCCGGACGCCCTCGCGATGTCCGCCCACGACCGCGCCGACGTCCGCGCCCTGCACGCCCGGATCGCCGCGTCGTTGAACACCTGACAGGGTCGACGGAAACAAGACGCCGCAACGAGCGGGCCGGCGTGCAAGCCAGGCAAGGAGCAGGGTGCAGAAGATCCGAGCTGTGCCAGGAGGCACAGCGCAGGATTTTCGGGCCCCTGCGACGCCGCATGGCGCAGCATGACGGCACGCGGAGCAGGCGGATTGTTTCCGTCGAACCTGTGAGCGGTTTCGAGGAGGCGGAGCGCCGCGCATGCGCCACGGCGCGCCGCGGCCTCGGCACGCGCCCGCCTGGAGGCTCCACACCGCCGCGCCGGCTCTCGACGTCCCCGACGGCGCCATGGCGAGTCTTCCGATCAGTCGCGCATCCACTCCACGTCGAGCAGCTCGCCGGCGCGCCAGGTCGCGACCTGCACCTTGCGGCCCTCGTGGAAGCTCACCCACTCGCCGTCGCGGCGCCCCGCGGCGTCGAACTGCCCGGTCTGGTCGAGCCTGCCGGCGTCGTCCCACTCGGTGAGACTGCCGGTGGGGCGGCCCGCCTCGTAGAGACGCTCGACCGCCTTCTGCCCGTTCGCGTGCCAGCCGACCTCGGGCCCGTGCTGCTGGCCGTCGACGAAGGTGCGCTCGCGCTGCTTCTGGCCATTGTCGTGCCATTCGTGCCACGCGCCGTGCAGCACGCCGTCGCGATAGCTCCAGGCGGCGCTCTTCCGTCCCTCGCGGTACGTCACCCAGGCGCCGTCGGGCTTGCCATCCTTCCAGGCGGCCTCGCTCAGCGGCCGGCCCTGGGCGTCGCGCGCGTGGATGGCGCCGGTGCCGTGGACGAGCTCCGCGTCGCTCATCACCGCGCCGTCGGGGTGCCACTCGCGCTGGCGCCCGTGGCGCCGGCCGCGCTCGAAGTGGCGCTCGAAGGCGCGCTTGCCGTCGGCGTACCAGCCTTCGCTCGGGCCGTGCAGCTCGCCGCCTTCGTAGCGGACGACCTCGGCGAGGGTGCCGTCGGGATGCCACCGGCGGTGCTCGCCGACGCGGCGGCCCGCCTCGTAGCGACCTTCGGCGACGAGCCGCCCGTCGACAGAGGACCGCGCGTGCCCGCAGGCGAGCCCCGCGCAGTAGCGCAGCTCGGTGCGTTCGTGCGCGCCCGACACCGTCGCCGGGCCGTGCCGCACGCCCCCGGCCATCGTCACCTCGAGGCGGCGCCGGCCCCCGTCCCCTGCCCCGTCCGGATAATCGTGCTCCGCGGCGCCGTCCGCGACGCCGCCGCGCCAGCCCACCCGCGCGAGCCGCCGGCCCCGCCGGTCGAAGAAGGACCACGGCCCCTCGCGCAGCCCCTCGACCACCCGGCCCACCGCCGCCGGCTGACCCGACGGGTAGCGTGCCTGGGCGTCGGGCGCTTCGGGCGGCGGCGCGGCGCCGGTCCGCACGCAGATCGCGTTCTTGCGCTCCACTTCGCCCTCGCCGACGAAGCTCCCCGCCGGCCAGAAGTGCAGGCTGCCGGGGTGTCGCATCTCGAAGACCTCGTCCGGATCGGCGCCGACGCGGGTCGCGGTCCACATCGCGTCCTCCTCCCGGGCGACCGGAAACAGGTCCAGCTCCTCGTCGCCGGGACCCCCGACGTCGAGCAGGGTGAGCGCCTCCTGCACCGTGGGCAGCCGCCAGTCCGCGTGCCCCGCGATCCGCAGCGAGCCACAGAAAGCGCGCGCCTCGGGCAGGCTCCGCAACGCCGGCACGCCGGCGTGCCACGTGCGGTCCGAGAGGGGGTCGACGACCGTCTCGCCCTCGACCCGGAAGCGCGGCGTGCGCGGGAGCGCGCCGCGATGGGACCGGACGCACAGCGCGTGATAGCTGCCATACGGCGAGGGATCGTCGTAGTGGGTCGAGGTCACGTCGCCGGTCGCCGGCGCGAAGACCCAGGCGCCGTCGTCGTCGGTCCCCGTCCAATACCAGTCCTCGACGAGCTCCGGGAAGGCATCCGCGGGGAAGGGCCCCAGCGTCTCCCCGTGGCGGAAGAGGCTCGACGCATCCAAGACCGAGGGCAGGCGCCAGTCCGCATGGCCGTCGAGCTCGAGCGCCGCACAGTGGCGATGCGCCCGCGCCTCCCGCAGCGGCCCCGAGCCGCGTCGCTGCCAGGTCAGCCCGGTGGCCTCGTCGACCACGGTGTGCTCGCCCACCTTCAACGCGCGCGGGCCCAGCGGCGGGACCGGCCAGGGATCGCCCGCGAGGAGCGGCGCCAGCGCGTCCAGGGCTTCGAGGGGCGCTGCCCCGAGGACCACCGGCCCCACGCGCTCCAGGCCGAAGTCCGGCGGCACCTCGGGCCCCGCCTGGCCCTCGCGCACCATCTCCGACGCCAGGAAGAGCAGGCTCGGGCGCTGCAGCGACACCTCGCCGGCGCGCGCGAAGACCTCGAGGGGCGCCTCGACGCACGCCCCCTCGGGCGCCTCGGCGAGCAGGCCCACGTCGAAGAAGTCGGCGCGCCCCTTCAGCACCGTCACCGGCAGCAGCTCGAGCTGCCAGACCCGCTGACACCCCCGTCGCGTCGGGCGGGCGTGCACCACCACGGCGCTCACGACGACCTCGGCCCGCCGCGCCAGGTCGGCCAGCTCGCCCACGACGCCGGGCCGGACCAGCGGCACGCCCACCGGCGCCGGAACCGGCCGCGGCGCCGCGCCGCAGCCGAGCAACAGGAGCAAGGTGCCCACCAGCATGCCGAGGCCCGGCGAGAGAAGGCGAGTGACGTCCGGGGCGCTGCGCATGGCGTCGATGATGCGCGATGGGGGGCTTCGCCGCACCGGTCGCTGCAGCTGCTCTTCGACGAAAGCCGGCGTACGCGGCGAGTGCACTGGTGGGCGGCCGCTTCCCGATCGGGAACGCGGCGTCGGGCGGGGGGGAGACGGGGTGCGGCGCGCGGCGTCGGGCGGGGGGCGTGGCGCGCCGGGCGGCGCGCGGCGTCGGGCGGGGGGCGGGGGGGCCGCGGGCGCGGCGGCCCCCGGGGGCGGGGGGGGCGGGGGCGCGCCCCCGCGCGGGGGGGCGGCGAGCC
>CAUJDF010000098.1 GCA_963169045.1 Myxococcota bacterium | reverse complement strand
GTCCTACTCCGGTCGCAACATCCCGAACGCGCGCAGCGCGTTCAGCCCGAGCACCTTGCCGATGCGCAGCTCGCTCCATCCGCGGTCGAGCATGTGCTGCACGAGGCGCGGGTAGCTGTTGCCGCTGCGCAGGTCGCGCGGCGGGATGATCATCCCGTCGTAGTCGCTGCCGACCGAGACGAAGTCCTCGCCGACGACCTTGATCGCGTGCTCCATGTGCTCGACGACCATGGCGCCGTCGCGCGGGCCGCCGCGGTGCGCGAGGAAGCCGCGGTGGAAGATGATGCCGATGGTGCCGCCGGTGTCGGCGATGGCCTTGAGCTGGTCGTCGTCGAGGTTGCGCCAGCTGCGCTTCACGCCGCTGACGCCGGTGTGGGTGGCGATGAGCGGCTGCGTCTTGTCGTGGACCTCGACCGCGTCCCAGAAGGCCTTGGGGTGGATGTGGGCGAGGTCGACGAAGATGCGGCGTTCGTTGAGCCGCTGCACCAGCTCCCGGCCGGCGGTCGTCAGGCCCCGGCCCCGCGCCGCCAGCGCGAACGGGCTCGACGTGGCGCCGTAGCAGGAGCTCGTGAGGTGGATGAGCGTGACGCGCGTGACCAGGTCGTCGGGGATGGACGCGGGGCCGTCGGGCGCGGCCTCGAGCGCGTTGCCGCCCTGGATGGCGGGCAGGCAGACGTGGGCCCCGAGCGTCCGCGCCGCCTTGTACTCCGCGAGGTTGCGCGCGATGCGCACGTGGCCGAGCGTCGTGGCGATCAACGCCCGCAACCGCTCGAGATTCTTCAGGAACACGCGCCATCTGGCCGACGCCGTCCGGAACGGGTTGGTCGTGATCGACCACATCGCCCCGGTCAGGCCGCCCTCGTACATGCGGTGCATGTCGAGGTGGCCGAAGAACACGCCGCCGAGCGGGCCGTTCGCGTGATGGGCGAGCGGGTCGTAGCCCCACAGGCGCGTCGGGATGAACGTGTCGATGTGCAGGTCGACGATCTCGCACGTGCGCGCGATCTGCACCGCCTCGACCGAGCACCGGAGCTTGTCGGCCGCGTCGCGCGCGCTCGGCATGGTGGGGGCGAGGGCGGTCACCGTCATCGTCCGTGACCCATAGCACACTTGTCGCGCCGGTGGTCGGCGGGCTAAACGACGCCCACGAACGATGATCCACGCCACCCCCGCGACGCACGTCGACCTCTACCAGCTCACCTCGCTCGTGCCGCACTGGGACGCCGATCTCGCGCGCACGCCGGTGGTGCTGACCTTCTTCTCGCGGCACCTGCCGGTGGACGCCGAGGGGCGTCCGGCGCGCGGCTTCCTGCTCTGGGCGGGGCTGCGGCGCTGCCTCGAGTGGCTCGCGCAGGCGCGCTTCGACGAGCCGCGCCTCGAGACGCTGCGCGCGAACCCGGTGCTCGGGCCGGCCCTGCGCAAGCGGCCGGACCTCGACGAGGCGCTGGCGCGCTGGCGCTTCCACGGCAGGGTCCTCGCGCCGGCGGAGGGCACGCCGCTCTGGGCCGGCCCCGCCGTCACCGAGGACGACGCCCCGCTCGAGGTCGACGGCGTCCACCTGACCGCCGCGGTCCCCTACCTCGTCGTCGAGACCGATCTGCTGTCGGCGAAGCTCATCGAGACGCCGCTGCTCTCGCTCGTCAACGCGATGACGATGGTGGCGACGAAGGCCGCCCACCTGGTCCGCGCCGCCGGTGGCCGCGACGTCCTCGAGTTCGGCAGCCGCCGCGTCCACCCCGAGGCCGCCGTCGACGCCGCCTGCGCGGCCTACGTCGGCGGCTGCGCGGGCACGAGCAACGTCGAGGCGCACCACCGCCACGGCGTCCCCTGCCTCGGCACGATGGACCACTTCGCCGTGCAGGCCTGGGAGCGCCCCGGGGTCGCGCGCCACGAGACGGAGCGCGCGTACTTCGCCGCGTTCCACCAGGCGTGGCCCGACCGGTCCGTCCTGCTCGTCGACACCTACGACACGTTCGGCGCCGAGACGGGCATCCGCAACGCCGTGGTGGCCACGGGCGGCCGGCTGGCGGGCATCCGCCTCGACTCCGGCGTCACGGCCGAGAGCGTCCGCGAGGCGCGCGCGCTGCTCGATGCGCTCGGCGCCACGAAGGCGCGGATCGTCGTCTCCGGCGGCATCGACGCCGCCGAGATCGCGGCCCTGCGCGGCGCGCCGGTGGACGCGTTCGGCGTCGGCGAGCGGCTCGTGACCTCGGCGGACGCGCCGGTCGGCGTGGGCGCGGTGGCCAAGCTGGCCGCCGTCGCCGGGCGGCCCACGATGAAGCTCGCCCGGGGCTCCGACCAGGCGACGCTCCCCGGCGCGCTGCAGGCCTGGCGCGGCCCGGACGGCGACGTGGTCGGCACCGCCGACGAGCAGCGCGAGGGCGAGCCGCTGCTGCGCCCCGTCTGGAAGGGCGGCCGCCTGCTCGGCCTGCCGACGCTGGCCGAGACGCGCGCGCACGCGCTCGCCTCGCTCGCCGCGCTCCCCCCGGAGCGCCTCGAGCCGCGCCCCGTCACCGTCCGCGTCAGCCGCACCCTCGAGGCGCTCGTGCGCCGCCTCGTCGCCGAGGCCCGCCCATGACGCACCCGCTGCGCGTCGCCCACGTCTACAACTGGCTCGACCCGGCCAACGGCGGCCCGCCGCAGATGATCGTGGCGCTGGCGCGCGCGCAGCAGGCGCTCGGCCTGCGCGTCACGCTCGTCTCGAGCGACGAGCCGGGCAGCCGCGCGACGGAGCGCTTCCTGGCGGCGACGATCGACCCGGTGCCGCCGCGCCTCCACGTGCCCGCGCGGCCGCTGGCGACGCCCGGCGAGCGCGCGGCGATCGACGCCCTCGTGCGCGCGGTCGACGTGGTCCACGTGCACGGCCTCTGGCCGCAGCCGGGCCTGCTCGTCGGGCGCGCGTGCCGCCGGCGCGGCAGGCCCTACGTCCTCACGCCGCACGGCATGCTGCACCCCGAGGCGCTGGCGCAGCACCGGCTGAAGAAGCTCGCGGGGCTGCACGCCCTCGGGTACCGGCGCCTGCTCGCCGGCGCGGCCGCCGTGCACTTCCTGAACCCCGTGGAGCGCGACCGCGCCGTCGACCTGCCGCGCCCCGCCCGCGCCGCGGTCATCCCGAACGGCGTCTTCGCCGAGGATTACGCCGACCTGCCGCCCGCCGGCGCGTCGGGCCGCACGGGCCCGTACGTGCTCTTCCTGGCGCGCCTGCACCCGGCCAAGGGGCTCGACCTGCTCGCCGAGGCGTTCGCCGTCGTCGCTCGCGCGCGCCCCGACGTGGACCTGGTCGTCGCCGGCCCGGATCAAGGCGCGCTGCCCGATCTCCTGGCGCGCGTGGAGCGGCACGGGCTGCGCGGCCGCGTGCACGTCGTCGGGCCGGTCTTCGGGCGCGAGAAGCAGGCGCTCGTGCGCGACGCCGCGGTCTACTGCCTGCCGAGCCGGCAGGAGGGCTTCAGCGTCGCCATCACCGAGGCGCTCGCCACCGGGACGCCGTGCGTCGTGACCGAGACGTGCAACTTCCCCGAGGTGGCGACCGCCGGGTGCGGCGCGGTGACGGCGCTCGACGCCGGCGCGCTCGCCCGCGGCCTGCTCGACGTGCTCCGCGACCCGGACGAGGCGCGGGCCATGGGGGCGCGCGGCCGGGCGCTGGTGCTCGAACGGTACACGTGGCCGCGCATCGCGGCCGAGATGGTGGCGCTCTACCGGGAGGTCCTGCGGCGATGATCCTCTACTTCGGCGATCCGCGCGGCGCGCTGGCGCTGCTGGACCGGGGCGCCCCGCTGTGCGGCGTCGTCCACGGGCGGCGCGGCGGCCCCCGCTGGCAGGCGCTCGTGCCGCGTCTCCGCGGCGTGCCGCGCTGGACGCTGCCCGACCTCGACGACCCGGCGATCCTCGAATCTTTCCGTGCACTTCGGCCGACGCTCGTCGTCTCGGCGTTCTACCCGCGCCGCATCCTCGCGCCGGTGCTCGCCATCGCGCCGGGCCTCAACGTGCACCCGAGCGACCTGCCGCGGTGGCGCGGCCCGGACCCGACCCACTGGACGATCCGCGCCGGCGACCCCACGACGGCGATCTGCGTGCACCTGCTCACCGAGGAGATCGACGCCGGCGACGTCCTGCTGCGCGAAGAGCACGCCGTCGGCCCGCGGGAGACCGCCGGCCACCTCGCCGAGCGCCTCGAGGCCCGCGGCGCCGAGCTCATCGCCGACGTGGCCGTCCGCTGGCTCGCCGGCGACCGCCCCGCCCCACAGCCGCAGAGCGGTGAAATCACGTGGGCTCCGCAGGTGAAGGCGAGCGAGCTCGAGCTCGACTGGACGCGGCCCGCCGCCGACATCGACCGCCTCGTGCGCGCCGCCGCGCCCGACCCCGGCGCCTTCACCGGAATCGGGGACGAGCTGCTCGTGGTTCTGCAGGGACGCCCCGCCGAAGCGGGCAAATTCGCGTCCCTGCCGCCGTCCACGCCCTACGTGCGCGGCGGGCAGGTCTTCATCCGCTGCGCCGACGAGGCGTTCGAGCTGCAGCGCGTCCGCCTGGGGCGGCGCCTGCTTACCGGCTCCGGTCTGGCCGAACTGCTGACCTGAAACCCTGAGGTGGTCTCCGTTCGGCCGCCCGGACGAAGGAGACCCACCGCATGAAGAAGTGGCTGTTCACCGCGCTCGCCCTCGCCGCCTGCAGCGGCGGCGGCGGCGGCGAAGACGTCGATCCCGCCCTCCTCGAGGAGAATTCGCAGGCGTTGACCGCCTGCGAGCGCCTGATGCCCGCCGCCTGCGCCCGCCTCGCCGCCTGCAACGCCGTCGCCGACGAGGAGAGCGGCGAGCTCTTCACCGCCGAGCTGTGCGACCGGGTGAGCGCCGGCCTCGCCGAGGGCTGCAGCGCCGTCATCCAGACCGCCGACGAAGCCCGGATCGACGCCTGCCTGTCCGAGCTCGAGACGGCCTCCTGCGAGGCCGTCTGCGCCGACCAGGACCCGCCCGCGTGCGCCGGCGTCCTGCCCGCGGACGCCGGCCGCGGCGTCACCTGCGCGTCGCCATGATCACCATCGACTCGCCGTCGGCGCTGAGCTCGCCGCCCTCGAAGTCGCCGTACCACATCAGCCGCTCGAAGCCGTTGTGCCAGAGCAGCGCGTCGATCTCCTGCGGCCAGAAGTAGCGGTGCGACAGCTGGATGGTGAACTCCCGCGGCGAGTCCGGCGGCGGGTCTTCTTCTTCGCGGGCGTAGACGAACTGCATCTGGCAGATCTGGGTGATCGGATCCCAGGCCGACCGCTCGTGGTAGCGGTAGTGGATGCCGAGCGTCGGGTGCTTGAAGCGCACGCCCTCGTACAGCTTCCACGCCGGCCGTGAGAGGTAGTCGAGGTCCGGCATGAGGATGTCGAAGCAGAACAGCCCGTCGTCCTCGAGGTGCTCGCGGACGCTCTGCAGCGCGCCGTCGACGTCCTCGCGCGTGTACATGTGCATGAACGCGTTGAACGGGCAGCTCACGATGCCGAATTTGCGCCCGAGCGAGAGCTGGCGCATGTCGCCCTTCACGAGGGAGAGCTTGCCGCGCTTGGCCTTGGCGAGCGTCTCACGCCGCATCTCGGCGCGCGCCAGCATCGTGTCGGACATGTCGACGCCGACGACCTCGGCGCCCTGCCGCACCGCGGGCACGGCGATGCGCCCGCTGCCGACGCCGAGCTCGAGCGCCGGCCCTTCGGACTCGACGTAGCGCTCGCCGTACCAGCGCACGTCGGCCTTCCGCGCCTTGAACTCGAAGTCGTAGTAGGTCGGGTCACGGTAGAAGTCGGTCGTGCCGGCTTCGAGATCGAAGTTCTCGCCGCGGACGGTCATCGCACCTCCCAGGTCGGGTCGAGATAACGCACGGGCGCCCCATTGACAACCGGCGCGGCCGCGACGTTGACATTCCGCGCCGCGGCGGGCCCGATCCGGCCATGCGCCGCTTCGCCGCCGTCCTGCTGCTCGCCACCGCCTGCGAGTCCCCGCCGCCCGAGATCGTGCGCCCCGCGCAGGACGAGGCCGTCCGCGGCGGCCGCGTGCCCGTCGAGGTGCGCCACGCCGGCGCGCTCACGCTCGACGGCGCGCCGTTCTCCGGCGAGGCCATCGACGCCGACGCGCTCGCCGAGGGCGAGCACTGGCTGGCGGCCGGCGCCGTGCGGCGCCGGCTCCTCGTGGACCGCAGCCCGCCGAAGCTCGACCGCGCCGAGGCGACGTGCGCGCCGACCGCGTCGGGCGAGGCCCGCTGCCGGTTCACGGTCGCCGCGCAGGACCTCGCCGGCGTGGCGGCGGCGCGAGCGAAGATCGGTGAAACCACGACGGATTTGAAGGCGGACGGCGCTGAGTGGGCGGGCGAGGCGCGCGCGGCCCTGGCGCCCGAGCTGCCGGCGACGCTCGAGGTCGAGCTCTCCGCCACCGACCGCCTCGAGCAAGCGGCCGCGGCCAGGGTCGACGGCCGCGTGACGCTCGTCCCATGGCAGACGGCGATCGCCGCCGAGCCCGGCGCGTACACCGCGCACCCCGTCCCCGACGGCGCGACGCTCGTCGTCACCGGCGAGGGCGTGGTGTCGCTCGGGGCGCGCGGCGACGAGCGCTTCGTCTGGCCGGCGCCCGAGGGCGCGACCGTGGCCGAGGCGCTCCCCACCGCCGACGGCGGCGCGCGCGTCCGCGTCGTGCGCGCCGACGGCGCCGCGGTGCTGCGCCTCGACGCGCGCGGCGGCGAGACGTCCCGGCAGGAGGCGCCCGGCGAGTGGCCCGTCGCCCTCGCCGGCGACTGGACGCTCGTGCGCACCGAGGCCGGCGCGCAGCTTCGGCGCGAGACCGCCCTGCCGCTCGAAGGCGACCACACCGGTCGCCCGACGCCCCCGCTCGAAGGCGACCGCACCGGGCCGCCGCCGCCCGCTCACGCCGCGGTCCCGCTCGAGGGCGACCGCACCGGGCCGCCGCCCGCCCGCGCCGCGGTCCCGCTCGAGGGCGACCGCACCGGCCTCGCCGCCCTGCCCGACGGCGGCGTCGTCGCGTGGGGCGCCGCGGAGGTCGAGGCGCGCGGCCCCGACGGCGCGGCGCGCTGGAAGGCGGCCACGCGCCGCCCCGCCCGCGTCGCCGCGCTGGGCGACGCCGTCGCGGTGGTCGACGCCGACGGCCTGCGCCTGCTCGACGCGGCCTCCGGCGCCGTCCGCGCCACCGTCGCCGGCGCCGACGTCCGGCTCGGGACCGAGCTGGCGGTCGTCGTCGACAGCGGCGCCGCGACCGCCTACGGCCCCGACGGCGCGCGCCGCTGGACGGCGAGCGCCGCCGGCACGCTCTCCGCCGACGGCCGCGTCGCCTGGGAGGGCGGCACCGTCCGCCGGCTGCCCGACGGTCCGCCGGCGACGCTCGACGCGCCCGTCCGCACCGCCGTCGCCATCGGGACCGGCGCCCTCGCGCTCGTCGGCGACGAGCGCCCGCGCGTCGTGCTGCTCGGCGCCGACGGCCGCGTCGTCGCCGCCGAGGCGTTCCCGATGATCCGCCCCGAGGCCGTGTTCGCGCTCGCCGACGGCCTGCTCGTCCACGGCGCGTCGCAGATGAGCGTCCGCCCCCAGCAGGTGCTCGTGCGCGTGCGCGCCCTGCCTTGAGCCCGCTCGGGGTTTTCCCGATGAGACATCCCACGGTCGGCCAGGGTCCTGGAGCGTGTTGCGCGTAGACGCCGTCGCGAGACTTTCGGGGCGCTCCGGCGGCAAGGAGGGCGACGCGAAATCGGCGCAGGCGGAGTGGACCGACGTCGAGCCGATTTCGCCGAGTCCGACGCCGCCGCCGGAGATGCACCGGAAGTCGCAGCAGGCGGATACGCGCAACACGCTCACAGGGCAGGCGGACCGATCGCGAGCGACACGGAGGGACACGCGTGCGGAGTGGCGGACTCTGCTTTTTCGGGCTGGCGCTGCTGGCCGGGGGCTGTGAGCTCGACCGCGACGCACTGGCCGGCGGCGATGCGGCGGCCGATGCGGGCCGGTTCGACGGCGCCGCGCCTGCGGCCGACGCGGCGACGCCCGGGCGCGACGCGGGGCCGCCGCTCACGGACGCGCACGTACCGGCGGCAGACGCGGCGGCGCCCGACGCTTCGTCCCCGGAGGACGCCCCAGCCGCCGACGCCACCCTGCCCGCCGACGCGGCGCCCTCGGACGCGGCAGCGCCCGACGCCTCGCCCCCGGACGCGGCGGCGCCCGACGCCTCGCTCCCCGACGCGGCGGCGCCCGACGCAGCGACGCCCGACGCCTCGCTCCCGGACGACGCAGCGGCGCCCGACGCCTCGACCCCCGACTCGGCGGCGCACGACGGCACCCCCCCCGACGCGTAGCTCCCGGACGACGCGGCGGCGCCCGACGCCTCGCCCTCCGACGCGGCGGCGCCCGACGCCGCCCTCCCCGACGCGGCGGCGCCGGCCCCGGTCTGCGACGCCCCGAGCATCCTCGAGATCGGCCCCGCCGCCGGCTCGATCGAGGTCGTCGCCGCGCTCGTGGTCGGCTGGCTCCGGCCCATCTGCGGCGTCGTCGGCGACGGCCCGCCGCTCGACCGCCACCGCCAGGTCGCCGTGCGCGTCCGCCTCGACCGGCCCTCGGACGTCGTCGTCCGCTCCCCCGGCGGCAACCTCTGGACCTGGGGCGCGGCCTTCTGCGACGACCTCGAGCCGCTCCCGGGCTGCGGCGCCACGGGCGGGCACAAGGCGACCGTCTTCCGCCACGTGCCCGCCGGCGACTACGGCCTCACGATCCTGAGGACGCTCGGCGGCGGCGCCACCGTCGAGGTCCGACCCATCGAGGGTGTCTGCGACGATGGCCGCGACGGGGACGGCGACGGCCGCCCCGACCTCGCCGATCCCGGCTGCGCCTTCGCCCGCGACGCCAACGAGGCCGACCCGCCCGCGCCGCCGGCGTGCGCCAACGGACTCGACGACGACGGCGACGGCGCGGCCGACTGGCCCGCCGACGCGGACTGCGCCGCCGCCGGCGCGGCGACCGAGGCGCCCCGCTGCGGCGCGCGCCCCGTGATCGACGTCGGCCCGGGCCGGACGCGGGTCATCGCGCCCGCGGATCCGCAACGCGGCGCCGACGCGCCGCCCGCGGAGGTGGTGCTCGCCGTCCACACGGCCGAGCGGTCCGACGTGGAGGTGGCCGCCGACCGATTCGTCACCTGGGACGTGAGGACGGCCTGCGACGACGCCGCGACGTCGCTCGGCACGCTGAACGCCCTGCCCCTCGGCGAGCATCCCGCCCTCCTCCGGCTCCCGGAGCGTCCGCCCGGCGTCACCTACGTCGTCGTGCGCTCCCTGTACGAGAACCTGCACTTCCCCAGAACCCCCGGCTGGGTGGACCTGACGGTCGACGTCACGCCCATGCGCGGCGCCTGCGTCAACGGCGCCGACGACGACGCCGACGGGCGCGTCGACGCGGCCGATCCCGGCTGCTCGGACCTCCGCGACGACAGCGAGGCCGATCCGGCCGCGCCGCCCGCGTGCCACGACGGCCGCGACGACGACGCCGACGGCCTCGTCGACTGGCCCGCCGATCCCGACTGCGCGACCGCCGGCGACGAACACGAGCTGCGCCTCTGCGCCGCGACCGAGATCGACGCCTGGCTCGACGAGGCCGGCGGCGTCGTGCACTTCGACACGCGCGGCCGTCTGCCGGTGCGACGGGCCCACTGTGACCGCGCCGACGGATGGGAGGAGGACCGGGCCGTCTCCGCCGTGGCCCTGAGCCTGAGCGAGCCGCGCTTCGTCTCGTTCACGGTCGCGAGCGACGCGTCGACCGACCTCGTCGAGGTGCTCGAGGACTGCGACGACCCGACGTCCCTCGTCGAGTGCTGGACCTCGGAGGAACGGCAACAGCCGTGGCCGCGCCTGCTGGCACCCGGGCGATATGTCTTCCTCGTCGTGCCCCGGCAGGTTGGCGAGGGCGACCTCGTCGTACGCACGGACCCGTTCCCCGCCGCCTGCGCGAACGGCGAGGACGACGACGGGGACGGCCGCGCCGACGCCGCCGATCCCGGCTGCCGCGACGCCGAGGACCTGTCCGAGGGCGATCCGCCCGCCGCCGTGCGCGCCTGCGCCAACGGTCGCGACGACGACGGCGACGGCGCCATCGACTGGCCGGCCGATCCCGGCTGCGCGACGGCCGGCGCGCCGTTCGAAGGCCCGCCGTGCGCCGCGGTCGAGCCGATCGGCACCATCTACGCGCGCCAGTCGGCCAGCTTCGCCATCGACCTCGCGGGGCTGCCCTCGCGCGCCGACGAGGCGCCCTGCCCCCTCGACGGCCGCGCCAACGGCGCCTGCGGCGGCGAGGTCGCGATCGCCCTCGTGCTGGAGGAGCGCACCCGCTTCCGTCTCGAGTGGCGCGACGAGAGCGGCGAGCCCGACTCCGTCTCCCCCTACTTCTACATCCGGACCGCCTGCGACGACCCCGCCACCGCGATGCGCTGCTTCACCTACCGCGGCGAGCCGCGCGACGTGGAGCTCGCCGCCGGGACCTACTTCCTCTTCGTCGACCGGGACTGCACGCGCGCGTTCGTCCCTTCGGGTCAGCTGCTCCTCGAGCTGCCGCCCTTCGCCGAGGGGCCCTGATCAGCCGTACTCGTCGTGCCAGCGCCGCCTGTGCCGCGACGCCCGCCGCCGCAGCCCCGGCCACAGCGCCACGACCAGCAGGCCGACGGCGAAGCCGCCGATGTGCGCGAACCACGCGACGCCGCCCCGCATGTCCAGCCCGATCGACGCGGTGCCTTGCAGGATCTGGATGCCGATCCAGATGCCGAGGAACACCAGCGCCGGAATCTCGACGGTGTAGAGGAAGACGAGCAGCGGCACGAGCGTGAGCACCCGGGAGTGCGGGAAGAGCAGCATGTAGGCGCCGAGCACGCCCGACAGCGCGCCCGACGCGCCCACCATCGGCACGACCGACGCCGGCGCCGACAGCGTCTGCGCGGCGGCGGCCCCCAGCCCCGCGAACAGATAGAACAGCAGGAAGCGGACGTGACCCATCCGCCCCTCCACGTTGTCGCCGAAGATCCACAGGAACCACATGTTGCTGATCACGTGCAGCCAGCCGCCGTGCAGGAACATGTGGCCGAAAACGGGCACGACCTGCCCTCCCGTCCCGAGCACCTGCCAGGCCTGCGCCGACAGCAGCCGGCGCGGCACCAGGCCGTAATCGGTGACCAGCGCCTGCACCTGCGGACCGAGCGACACCTCGTAGACCCAGACGAGGGCGTTCAGCAGGATCAGCAGGATGGTCACGTAGGGCGGGCGTTCGGACGGGAGCGAGTCGCGGAGGGGGATCATCCGGTGGGGGGTTCCTGACGGCGCGGCAGATGGACGTGGAAGGTGGCGCCCCGGCCCAGGGACGATTCGACGCGGACGCTGCCCCCGTGGCGCTCCACGATGCGGGCGACGATGGCCAGGCCGAGGCCCGAGCCCTCGATCTCGTCGCGCCGGTGCAATCGCTGGAACAGCCCGAAGATGCGGGCGTGGTTCTCGGGCGCGATGCCCAGCCCCTCGTCGCGCACGTACAGGTGAACGTCGTCGCCCGCCTCGGGGATCCAGCCGACCTGGATCCGGCACGGCGCCGCCGGCCGGCGGTACTTGATCGCGTTGCCGACGAGGTTCTCGAAGACGTCGACGAGGCGCTCGTGGTCCGCGACGACCGTGGGCAGGTCCGGCGCGACCTCGACCTGCGCGTCCGCCTGCCGGACGAGCGCGTCGAGCGGCCGCATGGCGTCGCGCAGGACCTGGTTCAGATCGCAGGGCTCGCGCACGAGCTCCATGCGGCCCACCTTGACGACGTGGACGAGGCCCTCGACGAGGCGCCCGAGCCGCTGCGCGTTGACCTCGACCCGCTCGAGGTGCCGGACCGAGTCGCCGTCCAGCCGGTCGGCGGCGTCCTCGCGGACCATGCGCGCGTACCGGCGGATGGTCTGCAGCGGGCTCTTCATGTCGTGCGAGGCGGTGAAGACGAAGGCCTCCATCTCCTCGTTGCGCTGGGCCAGCTCGTCCTGCAAGCGGATGCTCTCCGTCTCGTCGCGGAACACCGCCAGCCCGCCCACCAGCTCGCCGTAGGCGCCGTGCAGCGGCTCGGCGTCGACCACCAGCACGCGATCCTCGGGCGGATCCAGGCGACGTAACAGAAGGCGCACGCCGCGCGACGAGCCGCCCTCGACCGCCGCCCGGTAGAGGGGATGCTCGGTGATCGGCAGGCGTCGCCCGTCCGGCGCGTAGAGGCGCAGCACCGCCGACGACGGCTCCGTGAGCAGCGCCGCGCCGTCGCCGAGCATCGCGCTGCCGGCGGGGTTCACGCGCACGATCTGCGCGTCGGCGTCGGCGATGGCGAGGCCGGCGGTCACCGTCTCGAAGACGCGGTCGAGCTCGGCGGTGCGCGCGGCGAGGGCGTCGTGCTGACGGCGGAAGGTCTGGCGCAGGAAGTTCAGGCCGGCGAGGTTGTCGACGCGGGCCAGCAGCAGCGGCATCGCGTCCGCAAGGCAGAGGATCTCGCGCGCCCCGCAGGCGAACATGCGCGCGATCAGCGCCTCGTCCGGGCGCGCCGCGACCAGCACCGCCACCGGGATGAAGCGCGTCAGCGCCGCCTCGGTCAGCGCGCGGCAGCGGTCGATCGCGGTGGCCGCGCCGTCCTCGTCGCCGATGACGACGACGTCGGGCCGGGCGTCGTGCACGCGGTCGACGATGAGCCCGTCGTCATGCCAGCCCGCCGGCGCCTCGACGGGCGTCTTGCCGGCCCCGGCGAGCGCCGCCGCGAAGCGCGCGGACGCCTCGCCGGGACGCATCAGCAAGAGAATCCGCGACATGCGCCCCAGTGTGCCAGCGTCGGCCACGCGCCGCGAACATTGGCTGGGGATTCAAAGCGCCGCTCCGCGATGATTGTCCAGGTGGAACTTTCCGCGCTGGTTTACTCAGCGCCCATCCTGCGACACGTACGCACCGTAAGGAGCCTGCGCGCGCCTGCGGGCGTTCGGTCGGGCGCCTCCGCCCGGCGTCCGGGCGCCGGCCTGCGCGGGCGCGTCCCCGCCGGACGCTCGACCGTGAGACGAGGCGCTCGAAGGCGCCCCCGGGCAAGTCACCCCGCTCGTCCACCGGCTTGATCATAGGACGTGCCGGAGCGGGCAATGCCGCCGAGCCCGAAGGTCGCGAACGCCGTGACGCCGTCTCGGCCTGTCGCTGGGGCGCCTCGCCGCCCGGACGGCCCGACCGAGATCAGCGGCTCGGTGACGGGCGCAGGCGTTCGGGGCCGACGCTTTCGTCCCATGAAGCGTCGTAGCCGTCGTAGTGGATGGGGCAGTTGCCCGCGCCGTCGGGCGCCCCGCGGACGGTGGCGTCCCACCAGGACCCGCGCCAGAGCACCAGCACCCTGGCGCCGGGAACGCAAGCCGTGGGTGCCGGAGCCCGCACCGGCGGGGGGCCGGCGGGCGCGGAGCGCGCGGCCGGCGCCGAGGCGGCGGCCGGGGCAGAGTCCGCTGAGCCCCGGAGGTGGGCCCGGAGCCATGCCATCGCCCCGTCCATGTCGAGGCTGGCGCGGGCCTTGCCCTGGATCTGCGGACCGCCGCAGACCGACCGCAGCAGCGAGGCCGCCGGCCCCGCCGCGTCGAAGGGCTGAAAGACGTGGCTGGAAGGCCGTATCGTGCGGATCTCACGGCTGTTCTCGTCGAAGTAGCGGCGGGTGACGATGCGCTGGCGACTCTTGGCGCACTCGTACCAGTACGAGGTGACGAGGCCGAAGTGCGCCGGCGCGCCGCCCGCCGGCGCGACCTTCGTCGCATGGACCTCGGCGACGCGCAGAATGCCCGTGCCCTTCGACGGCAGCCTGTCGGCCCAACCGGTCGCCCGGGTGGCGCTGACGTCGCGCAGGAGCCACTCGTCGACGTCGCTGACTGGAGCCGCGACAGGCCCTCGGTCGGTCGGGGCAGGGGCCGAGGGCGCCGGCGTCGCCCCGCCGTAGTTCGCGACGCAATCGCGCGTGTAGGCGGCCAGGTCGATGTCACCGTCGGCGATCGACTGCTTGAGCTCGAGGTGCATCTAGGCCTCGGCGGTCGGCATGCTGGCTTCATCGTGGCCGCTGGCCGCGCGGTACTCGGCCAGCGCGGTCTGTCGGGCGCGTTCGCAGGCGGCGCGCCGCGATGGCTCGAGACCCGCGGCCATCGAGCACGCGACGGCGCACCCCAGGCGGATGCCCTACCGGTCGGCGTGTTCGGTGAGCCAGCGCTGAACCCCGGTCGCGTCATGGGTGGCGCGGTCTCTCGCTCGGCGATCCGCGTCACCACAGGCGGCGCGGAACAGGGGCGCGAGCTGACCGGCGCTCTGAAACGGCTGGACGCGCGCGGCGCCGCCGTCCAGCCGGCCCAGCTCGATGCCGTCCTCGTCGTAGAGGCGCCGGGCGATCAGCGTCTGGGCGTTCCAGGCGCAGTCGTACCGGTACGAGGCGACCTCCCCGAAGTGCGCCGGCGCGCCCATGACGGTGCGAACTTCGACGGCGTACGCTCGCGCGACATGGAGCAGGCCCGACCGCTCGCCCAGCGGACGAGCGGACCAGCCGATCGCGACGTTGTGGCTGGCCTCGCTCAGGCTCCACTCACCGCGGCTGATCGCCGCGCCGGGGGCAGCCGCGGCGGGCGGCGGCCCGACCATCCGGCCCAGGGCGTTCATGACTTCCGCGGCTGTTCCCGACATCGTGCCGAGCGCTGGGAGCGGCTTGCCGGCGCATGCCGCCTCGACCAGCTCCCGGACCTCGCTCGGGAGGTCCGCGAAGGGTCGATCGACTCGCGAGCCGGGCACGTCGCTCAGCTGCGCGCCCTGCGGGCCATAGGTGCGGGTGGCCAGCGTGGAGAAGGTCGCGGCGCGGCAGTCGAAGGCGTGCGAGACCAGCCCGCCGTGGTAGGGCGGGGTGATCTCGGTTGCCGGTCGGGCGCTCGGAAAGCGTGCGGCGAAGTGAATCGTCCCCGATTGGGCGTCGGTCCGCTCGATCGCGGAGGCGGCGGCGCGCTCGTTCATGGCGACCCGCAGCGACCACGACGCGGTCGGCGTCGGCGGTGAAGGCGCTGATGGGGCGGGTCGCTGCGCGGCCCCCGGCGCGGCGACGCCGATGAGCGCGCACGATAAGGCAGAGGCGACGACGATACGCTTCACCTGGCTTCCTCCGACAGGCGGTCGGCAGCATGCTCACGCAGCCGCCGGCGGTTCAAGAGGCGTGGCGCCCGTCGTGAACGTCGCCGGCCGACGCATCGAACGTCCGCGCGCCGCGGAACCTGTCAACGACTCGAGACACGACCTCGTTCTCCCTCGATCGCGACCGCAGGGCCGACCTCATCGACGCCTTCGCGCAGGCTGTGGTCAGGGCCGCGTAGCCTCCGCAGCCATGGCTCGGCGCCTGTGGTCGGCCGCGACCGCGAGGGCGCCGACCGTGGCGGTCGCCGGGAGCGCGCCGCCGCCAGCGACGCGCTGCTGCGGTCGGCCAGGTCGGCACGCTGCGGCGCTGCAGTCGGCAGGCGGTTGAGCAACGCCGCTTGTCTCCCGCCAACCGCCGATGGCCTCAGGCTCAGCGTCCGGTGATTGTCGGATGGAAGGTCGTTGACAACCGCACCGAGTGGCGCGAGCGCTTGCTCCTGCCGGCCTTTGCGGGCCTGGTGCGGGATACGAGCGAGGCGCCTGCACGAGCCACGGCCAGACGGCCTCGGGCGGCGCGTCGATGTCGATCCCGTGCGTCACCTGCGCGCCGGCGTCGGGCAGCAGCTCGTCGCCGGGCAGCGGGCGCTCGTTCTCGACGGCCGTGGGCGTGCCGAGCTTGCGCGCCAGCGTGGCGAGCAGCGTGCGGCGGACGAGGTGCGACGCGGGCCCGATCACGCGGAGATACCTGCGGAACTTGTCCCACGCCTCGTCGTCGGTGGCGTCGACGCGCAGGGCCCACGCCACCTCGACGAAGTCCGGCGCCGCGAAGGCCGCGTAGCCGGCGGCGTCGGGCACGTGCGCGAACGGGATGTCGAGGCGCCAGACCTTGCCGATGGCGCCCACGGCGAGCTCGTGGAGCGCGTCCTCACCGAGGCGCTGGAAGCCGGGGAGAGCATGCGCTCGACGCTTCGGATCGACCCTGGAGTCTGCATGGGGCGCCGTCCATGGTGGCTGCTCATCTTGTGGCTGGCGTCCTGCGGGCCCGAGCAGGCAGAAAGCGGAACGGACGGCCCGCCTGACGCCGGCGACGGGGCGGCGACGCCGGCCGACCGCGGCGTCCCCGACTGGGACGCGCCGGACGCCGCGGCCGATCGTGGCGTCCCCGACGAGGGCCTGCCTGATGCCGCGCCGCCCGATCGCGGGGTCCCCGACGCGGACCCGCCGGACGTCGGGCCGCCCGACGCGGCGGCGCTCGACGGCGGCGACGCCGAACCGCTGGACATGGGCATCCCCGACATGTCCGCGGCCGACGCCGAGGCGCCCCTCTGCCTGGAGGGCGAGCTGCGCGCCTGCGACGACCCGGCGTGCCCCGGCGGCGTCCGCGCCTGCACGGGCGGCGCCCTCGGCGACTGCGTCGGGCCCGCTGAGACCTGCAACGGCGCCTAGTCCTCGTCGGTGCCGTCGCACGTCTCGGGCGCGGGCACTCCGGGGCGGGCGTCGCACTCGACGTCGTCGCCGCCGGCGCAGGCCAGCACGCCTGCGGCGGCGCAGGCGCCGGTCCCGCGCAGGCATGTCCAGGTGGAACTTTCCGCGCTGGTTTACTTGGCGCCCATCCTGCGACACTTGCGCTCCGAAAGAAGCCGCGTCTCGGCGTCGACGTGCGTCGCGCGTGGCACCGGGTACGGCCGCTCGTCGCGCTCGACGAGCAGCGTGCGGCAACCGCACCGCCCGAGCAGCGTCGCGAGCACGAGCCCCGTCGGCCCGCCGCCCACGACGACGACGTCCGCCTCGTCCACCTCGCGCATGCGCCGCCCATGATGCGCCCGCCCCCGGAGCGTTGTCGCGCCGAACCGTGGTCGCGGAACGAACGTGCCGGTCCGCCGCGGGCGAGAGCGCTCGAACCGTGGGGGGCGTTGACCTTCCGAGGAGTGTGGTCACAATGACCTCAGGAGGATGCCGATGACGACCCGTGTGGGCGTTCGCGAGTTCAAGACGCACCTCGGCGCCTACCTGCGCCTCGTCAAGGAAGGGGAACGGGTCGTCGTCACCGAGCGCGGCCGCCCCATCGCCGAAGTGCGTGCGTTTCCGAAAGCCGAGGCGGGCGAGGCGGAGCGCCTCCGCGAGCTGGCCGCTCTCGGCAAGCTGACGCTGCCCGAGCGCGGCGATCGGCCGCGGGTCGAGCGCGTCGCCGTCGCCGGTCGGTCCCTCTCGGAGACGCTGCGGGACGAGCGGGACGACCGTCTGTGATCCGGTTCTTCGACGCGAGCGCTCTGGTCAAGCGATACGTGGACGAGCCCGAGAGCGAGCAGGTCGCCGCGTTGCTCGACGAGGGAACGCCCGCCGTGTGCCGCATCACCGAGGTCGAGATCTCGTCGGCCCTCGCCCGCCGGCGCCACGAAGGCGACCTCACCGACGTCGACTACGAGCGCGCGGTCACGGCGCTCCGGACCGACCTCCAGTGGCTCCACGTCGTCGAGCTGGACCGGCAGATGATCGGCAGCACGCACGACCTCCTCCGACGACATCGGCTGCGCGCGGGCGACGCCGTGCAGCTGGCCGCCTGCCTCGAGCTGTCGCGCGGGTACGGTCTCGACGTCCAGTTCGTCGCCTACGACGTCCGCCTGGCGGACGCCGGCCGTCGGGAGGGCCTCGTCGTCCTGCCGGGGTGACCGCAACGGCGATACCGGCTGGGAGGCGGCCGCAGGTTCACGGGACAGCCGTCCTCGCCGGGCGGAGGCCTGCGTCATGGTTGCGCTCCGTCGTGGGCGGGGTGCCACGAAACGCGACCCTCAAGGCGTAGCCCGGATCGGGCCACCCGCCGCCGCGGTTCACACGGCACCCGCCTTGGTCCGGCTCGCGACAACCCCTCGATTGAGCGGGTCCCGACGGATCCACGACCGCCACGTCCGGATCCTCGATCCCTCCGTAGTCCTCGGCATACGAGTCGTTGCAGTGCTCCCACACGTTGCCGATCACGCCGTGGAGTCCCCACGGGTTGGGGGGCTTGCTCCGCACGGCGTGCGTCCTGCCCATGGCGCTTCCGGCCCACCAGGCGATCTCGTCCAGCTCGGGTGAGATCGCGTTGTGGCCGTCACCGACATAGGTGACGTCCCCCGTCCATCTCGGAGTCGCCGTGCCTTCGCCCGCCGCGCACTCCCACTCGGCCTCGGTCGGCAATCGGTAGCCCGGGCAGTCGAGGCCGCCGAACTCCACGAGGTCACGTCAAGAGGTGTGTAAATGCGCTCACGCGGCGACGCGCCCGGCGTGAACGTGCCGGGCAAGTGCAGCGGCGTCGAGACGGCGGAAGCGCTTCTGCGCCACCATCATCAGCTTCCAGATGAGGGCCGTCGCGTTCGCCACCTTCTTGAATCGCTTCGCTGCGTCCGTCCGCAGGCGGATCGCCGCGAACGGGCTCTCGACCACGTTGGTGGTGCGGATGTGCTTCCAGTCCTCGGCTGGGAAGGCATAGAACGTCGTCAGCCGGTCCCAGTCGGTCACCAGGCAGGACGCCGCTTTCGAGGCCGCGCCGAAGTGCTTCACGAACCCATCCCGGAGCCGCTCCGCCTCGACCTTCGTCGGCGCGTACGGGATGGCCTTGAGCAGCTCGGCCGCCTCTGCCTGGTCCTTCTTGGCCACCTTGTCGAGGACGTTGACGATCTTGTGGTTCCAGCAACGCTGCTCCGAGGCGCTCGGCCACACGTTGGCGACGGCCCCCCAGATGCTGCTGTTGCCGTCGCCGACGACGAGCTTCGGATCCGCGATCCCGCGCTTGCTGAGGTCGCGAAACACCTCGGTCCAGGACTCGGTCGACTCGCGGAACCCCGGCTCGATCGCCAAGACCTCCTTGCGCCCGTCCCGCATGGCGGCGATGACCACGAGCAGCGCCGCCTTCTCCTTCTCCAGCCCGGCTTTGACGTAGATGCCATCGGCCCACAGATAGACGACCTCGCGGTCGTGCAGCGGGCGCTTCGCCCACGCCTCGTGCTCGAGCGTCCACCTCGCCCGCAGCCGCTCGATCGAGGACGCCGAGAGCGGCGCCCCCTCGCCCAGCAAGCCGCGCAATGCCAGCTCGAAGTCCCCCTGGCTCGGCCCGTGGAGGTACAGCTCGGGCAGGATGTCCCCGATCTCCTTGGTGCGCTTCGCGAACAGCGGCAGGAGACGCTCTCGAAGGGCTCGTCGGTGTCCCGTACGCGCGGCCGCCGGACGACGATGGTGCCCGACTTCACCGAGAGCCTACGCGCCCTGCCGTACCCGTTGCGATATCCCGTCGGCTTCTCCACCGTGCCCTCGATCCGCTCGGACTTGCGGCGCCCGAGAAACGCCGTCACCTCCTCGTCGAGGAGCTCCTGCACGAAGGCCTGCACCCGCTCCAGGATCATCTTCTCCAGCGCCTCGAACGACCCGCTCGACGGCGCGCGCTCCGCGAACTTATCCTCTCCCACGGCGACGTCCTCTCCCCCGGGCTGCAACCCGGGTGGTTGGTTTTGTGCACCTGGAGAGGTACGTCGCCGTTCACCTCACTTCCACACCTTCTGGTTGTACCTCCGCGGCGGACACCGGCGCCCGGCCGGGGACGGGCGCGCACCGGCGGCGGTCAGGGGCGCGCGGCGGCGCAGGTCGGCGGCGCGGCAACACGCGCGCCCGCCACGGCGCTGGCCTCGTCGAGGCGGCAGACCGAGGCGAGGGCGCGCGCGACGGGGGCGCGCCACCGCGGCTTGGGGTCGCACGCCCAGGCACGAGTGAGGTCGTCGGCCCCGGCGGCGCCCGGCACGAGCAGGCCGCGGTTGAACCAGGCCGGGCACAGGTCGGGGCGGACGGTCACCGCCACCGTCAGGTGGGCGTAGGCCTCGTCGCGGCGGCCCTGCTCGGCCCGGATGGCGCCGAGGTTGGCGTGGGCGCGGGCCACGCGCGGGGCGACGTCGAGCGCGGACGTCCAGAGGGCCTCTTCGTCGCGCCAGTCCGGCAGGCGCAGCTCGGTGCGCGCCAGCAGCGCCAGCCCCAGCAGGCCGCCCACCGCCAGCGGGAGCCGCGGCCGCTCCAGCCGCCGCGCGAGCGCCTGCAGCCCGGCCGCGACCAACGCCGTGTAGATCGGCAGCACCACGTAGAGCCGGTGCTCGGCCATCAGCTCGTGGTGCGGCACGACCTGACTCGAGGGCAAGAGCAGGGCGCCGTAGGCGAACAGCGCCAGCGCCACGAGCGGCGCGCGCCGGCGGAGCGCGAAGAACGCCGCCGTCGCGCCCACCAGGACGACGAGGGCCAGCGCCGGCCCCGGCTCGCCGAACCCCGACGCGATCGGGAAGCCGTCGGCGGAGTAGTCGGCCTGGAGCGCGAGCGGCAGCACCAGCAGCCCGAGGTAGTGCAGGTGCCCGTGCAGCACCGTCGCGACGTGCGCCGCCAGCGAGCCACCCCACAGCTCGTGGTGCTGGGAGGTGTTGCGCAGGGTCACCGACCACAGGGCGAACGCGCCCACCAGCGCCAGCAGCAGGCCCAGCACGGCGAGGCGCCGCCGGCGGGCCACGCCGCCGGGCAGGCAGGCCTCGATGCCCACGAGCACGCCGGCCACGCCCGCCGCCGCCTCGTGGCAGAGCAACGCCGCCAGCAGCCCCAGCGCCAGCAGCGGCGGCCGCCACGGCCGCGGGGCGGCGCGCTCCGCCAGCCAGCCGTCGACCACGAGCAGCGAGAACGCGGTCATCATCAGGTCGCGGCGTCCGGAGACGTAGGCCACGGCCTCGGTCGCCACGGGGTGCACGACGAACAGCAGCGCCCCCCCGAGCGCCAGCGCGCCGTTGCCCGTGAGCCGCGCCAGCAGCCGCCACACGAGGAACGCCACGAGGCCGTGCAGCAGCGCGTTCGTCAGGTGGTAGCCGAACGGGTCCTGCCCCCAGATCGTGAAGTCCAGCGCGAACGTCACGTAGCGCAGCGGCCGCAGCGTGCAGACGTCGCCGCTCGAAAAGTCGAACCACCTCGGCAGGTTGCCGAAGCCGTGGTGGCAGTCGCTGGCCACGAGCAGGGGCACGTCGTCGAAGACGAAGCCGCCGCCCAGCCCCGGCGCGTAGACCACGAGCGCCGTCAGCACCATCAGCGCCGCGACCACCGGCGGCGTCAGTCGCGACATCGACATCGCGCGGAGCCTCCCACGGCCGCGGCGAGGGTTCAAACTCGCGCGGCCTTCCGGCATGCTGCGCCCGCCGATCCTGGCCGCTGACCGGCGTACCTCCTCGTCGCGGGTTCGACGTGCTTCCGGGCACGCCTTCGGGCTGCCGACCGCGGCAGCCGACCGGTACTCCGGGGGTCGGCCGCCGCGGTCGGCGGCCCCGCCAGTCATCGGCTCAGCCTCGGCGGCCTCGCGACGGCCTCGTGGTGAATACGACGGGTTCAAAGTCGCGCCGCGTGCCGGGCGACCGTCCGCGCCGTCAGGCGGCGGCGAGCCACCAGGGGCCGCGCAGCTCGACGCGCAGCAGCTCGGAGGGGCAGTCCAGTCCGTTCTCGACGAGGCCAAAGAGTCCATCGAATCCCTTGCGCAGGTCCGCCGGACGGGGCCACGCGAAGACACGCACGTTGCGAGTGCTGCCGATCATGACAGCTGCCCCAGGACGCGGAGGGCGGTCTCGACGTCGAGACCGACGAGCTGCCAACCCGACGGGCTGATCAGCGTCAACGTCGGCGAGGTCTCGGCGACCGTCGTCGCGACGACGCGCACCGGGACAAGCGCCACGCCCTGCGGGTCCTCGCCCCTGGCGCTCGCGGCCGGTGCCCCACCGCGCCCCAGGCACCAACGCCGTGCCGTCTCACCCGACACGCCGAGCAGTTCCTCGATGCGCCGCCAGCTCGCCCCCTGCGCACGCAGCTCGAGAACCGC
>CAUJDF010000097.1 GCA_963169045.1 Myxococcota bacterium | reverse complement strand
TCGCCGCCCGGCGCGTGCTGGCCCTCGAATTGTCCCGCCGCGCCCGGTGCGTACCCGCCTCGGAGCCGCGGGTCGCCGCCCGGCGCGTACTGTCCCTGGAACCGCCCGCCGCCTGGCGCGTGCTGCCCCTGGAACTGCCCGTCGCCGCCCGGCGCGTGCTGGCCCTCGAATTGTCCCGCCGCGCCCGGTGCGTACCCGCCCCGGAGCCGTGGGTCGCCGCCCGGCGCGTGCTGCCCCTGGACCTCCCCGCCGCCGCCCGGCGCATCCCCACCCTGGAACTGCCCGTCGCCGCCCGGCGCGTACCCGCCCTGGAAACGCCCGTCGCCGCCCGGCTCGTGCTGTCCCTGGAACTGCCCGTCGCCGCCCGGCGCGTACCCGCCCTGGAAACGCCCGCCGCCGTCCGGCGCGTGCTGTCCCTGGAACTGCCCGTCGCCGTCCGGCGCGTTCCCGCCCTGGAAGCGCCCGCCGCCGTCCGGCGCGTACCCTCCCTGGAACCTCCCGTCGCCGCCCGGCGCATGCTGCCCTTCGAACTGACCCGCGGCGCCCGGCGCGTGCTGCCCCTGGAACCGCCCGTCGCCGCCCGGCGCATGCTGCCCTTGGAAGGTCGCGTCATCGCCCGGCGCATGCTGCCCTTGGAAGGTCGCGTCATCGCCCGGCGCGTGTTGCGCCTCGAACTGGCCCGCCGCGCCCGGCGCGAACTGTCCCGCCGCGCCCGGCGCGGGCTGTCCCGCTGCGCCCGGCGCATACGGTCCCGCCGCGCCCGGCGCGTACTGCCCCTCGAACTGTGCCGCCGCGTCCGCCGGGTATTGCCCCGCGGCGCCCGGCGCGGTGCGCGGGTCCGCCTGCCCGCGACGCGCGCGCGGCGCCGAGCGGGGATCGCGCGCCCGCGGATCCGCCTGCTCCCAGCCCGGCGCCGGACCGGCTCCCCGCGCCGCGCCCGGCGCGCCGAAGCGCAGATCCTGCCCACCGGCACGCCGCGGATCCGGCGAGCCGCCCGGAGCGCCCGCGGACCAGCCCGGCACCCCCGCGCCCCAGGCCCCCGGCGCGGCGCCCGGCGCGCCCCCCTGCGGCCCCGCCTCCGGCGCCGACCTGCCCTGCGGCGCCGCGGACCACGGGCCTTCCGGGGGCGGCTGCGCCCCATCCGGCGCCCACCCCTGACCGTTCGATCCGCCGGCTGCGTCGGAGAGACCGTCCGCCGACCCGCTCGCGGCCCCACCCCCGACGAGGGGCACGATCACGCCCGGCATCCCCGCGCCCATCGCCGCGCCGCCCGCCGCCCCCACCGGGACGACCGGGACGCCGCCGCCGAGCCCCGGCGCCGCGCCGCCCGCCGCCGCCCCCACCGGGACGACCGGGGCACCGCCGCCGTCCGGGCCCGCCGCCGCCCCGTCCGCCGCCGCCCCAATCGGGGCACCGCCACCGACGAGCACCGGCGCCGCCCCGTCCGCCGCCGCCCCCACCGGGACGACCGGGACGCCGCCGCCGACGAGCCCCGCCGCCGCGCCGCCCGCCGCCGCCCCCACCGGGACGACCGGGACGCCGCCCGCGCCGATCGCCGCGCCGCCCGCCGGCGCCACGCCGGACACCGCCGCTCCGGCCGCTGCCGCTCCCCCCGCGGCGCCCGTCGCCGATCCCAGCGCCGCCGCGCCCACGACGCCGCCGCCGTCCACCGACTCGGACGCGGGGGCCGCCGCCGTCGCCGTCGCGGCCGCCTCGGCGCGCGACGCCTCGGACGCCCGCCCGATGATGCCCTCCATCACCGCGCGGGCCAGGTCCTGGTCCCACACCACCGGGTTCTCGCGCGCGTCGATACGGACGTGCGACAGACGCTTGTCGCGCTTCTCGATCGTGACGGAGACCTCGACCCCGCCCGCCGTCCTGCCCTCGAGCTCGAGAAGCCCGCCGTCCGACGCCTGCGCGTTGCGCGTCTCGCGGATGTCCATCTTGCCGAACACCTGCTTCGCCGCGTCGTACGCCTGCGCCGGCGACGCGGCGACGTCGGACTCGACGCCGCGGCTCGTGAGGTACACGCCCGCGCCCGCCCCGGCGCCGGCCGCCGCGCCGACGGCCAGCACCGCGCATCCCGACGCGCCTCCGACGGCCAACGCCACGATCAGCAGCTTCGTGAGGCACGTCCCGGTGAGCATGTCAACCCCTCCGTCGGACCCGACGGAAGATCGACTCTCAGACGACCATCGGCGCTTCGATCACGAAGTCCACGTCGCGCTCACCCTCGGCGGTGAGACGGACGGGCGTCGTCTCGGCGAGCGTAAGCATGGGCACGGTGTGGCCGCAGTCGAAGCCGGCGACGATCGGGTACGACCGCGGCCCGACCACCTCCATCACGAGCTCTTCATAGGAGAAGGGCGCGCCCTCCGGATCGGGCGCCTCCGGCTTGCCGACGACCAGCGCCGCGACCACGTCGAACACACCCATGCGCTCGAGCTGACGCAGCCGCCGCTCGGCCCCGCTGAACGGCGCCGCCATCTCCTCGATCACCAGCACCGCCCCGTCGAGGCGCGGCCAGTCCGCGGTGCCGGCCCAGCTCAGGAGCGTGGCGAGGTTGGCGACGAGCAGCGGACCGCGCGCCGCGCCCGCGTTCAGCACGAGCCACCCGGCGTTCGCCCGCCACTGGCGCGGCTCCGTCCGCCATCCCTCGCCGATCGCGTCGCGGAAGTGATTGCTCCACTGCGGCGGCGGCGCGAGACGTCGCTCGCCCTCCCGGTGCCGCCACACCGCGTCGAGGAACGCGTCGCGCGTGTAGTCGACGACGTCCGGCCACTCGCCGAACGACGGCATCACCGCCGGCCCGTAGAACGTCGACAGGCCCGCGCGCGAGAGCAGCGCCAGGTGCAGCGACGTCACGTCGCTGAAGCCGCAGAACACCTTGGGGTGCGCGCGGATGGCGGCGAAGTCGAGGTACGGGACGAGGCTCGCCGAGTTCGAGCCGCCGATGACCGACACGATCCCGTGCACCCCGGGGTCGAGGAACAGCGCCATCAGCTCGGCGGCGCGCGCCTCGGGCGGGCCCGCGCGGTAGCCCTGCGTCCGACCGGAGGCCACGAGCGGCCCGAGCACGACCTCGTAGCCGAGGCGGCGCAGGACCTCGACGCCGTGCCGCGTCTTCTCGGGGAACTTCACGTGGGCCGGCGTCGACGGCGCGAACACGCCGAGGGTGCTGCCGGGGGGGAGCGCGGGTGGTCGGAGGATGTCCATGGGTGGAGATCGACACGCCGGACGCGGCCGCGCAAGCGTCTGGTACGCCGCCGGCGCGGAGCGTAGGCTCCGCGCCATGTCACCGCACCGCGAACCCGCCCGCCTCGTCACCATCGCCTTCAGCCACTATTGCGAGAAGGCGCGCTGGGCGCTCGACCGCACCGGCTACCCGTACCGCGAGGAGGTGCACGTGCCGATGTTCCACTGGCTGCCCGCGCTGCGGGCGGGCGGTGGCCGCACGGTGCCCGTCCTCGCCGTCGACGGCCGGCCCACGCTCGCCGACTCGACCGACATCCTGCACTTCCTCGATCGCGAGGCGCCGGCGGATCGCCGCCTCTTCCCCGCCGACGCCGAGGCCCGCGCCGAGGTCGAGCGCCTCGAGGACCTCTTCGATCGCCGCCTCGGCCCGCACGGGCGCCGCCTGCTCTACTACCACCTGCTCCCCGATCGCGACCTGACCGTGCGGCTGTTCCAGTCGGGCAGCCCGGGGTGGGAGGGCCGCGCCGCGTCCCGCCTCTTCCCCGCGATGCGGGCGATGATGCGCCGCGGCATGCGCATCGACACGCGCGGCGCCGAGCGCTCGAAGAAGCACGTCGACGAGGTGTTCGCCCAGGTCGCCGAGCGCCTGGCCGACGGCCGCCGCTACCTGCTCGGCGACACCTTCACCGCCGCCGATCTCGCCTTCGCCGCGCTCTCGGCGCCGTGCGTCGTGCCGCCGGAGTACGGCGTGCCGCTGCCGACGCTCGACGAGATCCCGCCCGCCGCCGCCGACCTCGTCCGCGCCTACCGCGCCACGCCCGCCGGCCGCTTCGCCCTGCGCCTCTACGCCGAGGACCGCCGTTGAACCCGCCGCCCCCGGCGCCGACTTCAGGGCGGCGACAAGGGCCCGATGGTGTGGGAATCCCCCTGGTGCCGTGCGAGACGCCGGACCAATGGACGTGCGACGACGAGCGGCGGCACGTCGGCCGGTGTCGCGAGAAGGGCGACTGGGGCTGGGACACCCGCAACCCGTGCGGCGCCGACGAGACCTGCGCGGCCGGGATCCGCACCTGGAGAGAGGGGTCCCAGGTGCTCGCGGCCTGCGTGCTGGACCCGCCGGCGGCCTGCCTGCCCGGCGACCCCGCGACCTGCGTCGATGGCCGTGCGACGGGCAGCAGCGAGGTCGGCTTCCGGGCGGTGCTCGAGGACCGCGCCGCCGCCGGGCAGGCGTGTCTCGACGGGCGGTGCGTGACGCCGCAGGCGGAGCTCGAGTCAGAAGATGGCGCCCACGCCCGCGCACAGCGTGGGGACCCACGCGTCGACGACCTCGCCCTCGTCGTCGCTGGCGGTGAACGCGGGCACGTTCGCCTGCACGAACAGCTGCATGCGCGCCTCGTTCGCGCGGAAGAGCTCGACGCCGCCGCGCAGGCCGACGCCGAAGCCGGTGGCGGTGGCGACGCGGCGCGCGCCGTCGGCGACGGGCGAAGGTCCTTGGAATCGCTGGTGTTCCAGGCCGAGCAGGACGGCGCCGTACACCGTCGTGGGCGCCACGTCCGAGGCGAAGACCGCCAGCTCGAGCTGCGCGGCCACGTGGGCGGTCATGCGCAGATCGTCGCCGTCGCCCGGGTCGTACGCGCCCGCGAGCCGCACGCCGACGTGCCACTGGTCGACCTCTCGGCGCACGGTCAGCGCGACGCCCGGCAGGGCCGTGAAGCGGCCGTCGACGCCGCCCGCGACCTCGAACGCCTCGACGCCGTAGAGCGTCACGCCGCGCCGCCGGAACAGCGCCTTCTGTCGCCGCAGCCAGTCGTCGCGCGCGGGGTCCTCGAGCCGCATGGGATCGCTGTGGAGCACGATGCGCAGGAGCTGCGACACCGCGTCGTCCAGGTCCTCCGTGACCGCCTCGCGGTGCGGCACCTGCGTGTTGATGCGCCCGGTCACGTACCGCTCCCCCCCCACCTCGATCAGCTCGACGCGCAGGTGCGACAGGCACTCTTCGCCGTTGGTGGCCGCGCGGTGCGTCGGGTGCCGGTCGAGCTCCGAGATCACGAGCCGCCGGACGGCCTCGGCCTCGGGGCCCTGCACGTCGACGCAGGTCGCCGTCGGCGCCGCGCCCGCCGCGCCCGCGAAGAGCAGCGCAGGGACGAGAGCTCGCACGTTCAAAACAGGATGCCGAGCTGCAACAGCCCGCCCGGCAGCCACGCCTCGATGCCGCCCGCGTCCGTGTCGCTGTCGACGCGGTAGATCGGCAGGTGCGCCTCGGCCTGCACGAAGAAGTGCAGCGAGCTTGCGCGCATGAACTCGTAGCCGACGAGCAGGTCGACGTTCAGGCCGCCGCTCATGAGCCGGTCGCGCTCGTCGTCGTCGCGGTCGCCGTCGGGCTGGATGATCGTGAACCAGTCGAGCTCGAAGGACGCGCCGCCGCCGAGGTACAGCGAGGTCATGCCCGCCGCGTTCAGATAGCGCAGGAAATGCAGGCCGAGCGCGCCGCCCGCCAGGAAGTCGGCGTGGCCACCCTCCGGGTTGCGGCGCGGCGCCGTCTCCTGCGTGCCGAGCATGGCCCGGCCGAACGCGTCGATGCCCCACGCCTGGAACTTGCCGCGGTAGCCGAGCTGCAGGCTGAGCGGGGTCAGCAGCCGCCGCTCGTCCTCGACCGCCGACGCCGCGCCTTGCGCCGTCGGCAGCTCGCCCAGGCGCGCCTCCGTCCCGAACGCGAGCACCACGTGCCCGCGCCCCTCGATCGAGCGCAGCCGCGCCTCGGAGTCGTCGCGCAGCACGTTCTGCCGCGTGATCGTGTCGGCGATGGGCTCGTCGCGCAGGAGGGCCGTCACGAGCCGCTCCGCCAGCGCGCCGAACTCGTCGACCTGGACGCGGTCCACCTTCTCCTCGCGGTCGTTCCCACTGAAGCGGCCGAACACCGTCCAGCCGACCTCGAGCGGGTACAGCTCGAGCGTCAGCCGCTGCGCGCACTCGGCGCTCACCGCGGCGTACCCGACCTCGTGCGTCACCTGGTACTCGGCGAGCCGCGTGAGGTAGCGCGCCGGGTCGAGGCGGAACGGATCGTCCGGCGTGGGGGCCGGGGCGTTGGGATCGACCGGCACCGTTGAATCCGGCGCCGACTCGTCCGTCCAGCTCTTCACCTGGACGTCCACGCACACCTTGATCGTGTCCGCGTGGACGACGGAGGCCGGCAGCAGTCCGGCCGAGACGAGCAGAGCGATGCGCACGTCGGGCTCCTCCCCGGCGACCGCCGGGCGCGCCGCCCCCAGTGCAGGCTCCGTGCCCGACGCAGCCCGACGCCGCGCCGGGCCCCCGGACGCGACGACGTGTGTCGTCGCTGCGTCACCGTGACGTCCCGTCACACCGGGATCCGTGCCATGCTGCGGCCCATGCCTCAGGCGCACCTCTTCGGACTCTGGTTCTCGCCCTGGTCGCTCAAGGCGCGCTGGGCCCTCGACCACCACCGCGTGCCGTACCGCTGGCACGAGTACCTGCCGCTCGTGGGCGCGCCGGTGCTGCGGCTGCGTGCCCGCCGGTGGACGGGTCGGCTGACGGTGCCGATTTTTAGCGACGATTCGGGCACTTACACGGACTCGTTCGACATCGCGCGGCGCGCGGAGGCGATCGGCGACGGGGCGAAGCTGTTCCCCGACCTCGAGGCGGTGCGGACGTGGAACGAGCAGGCGGAGTCGCTGAGTGTCGCCGGCCGGGCGCTGACCACGCCGCGGGTGACCGCCGACGCGGAGGCGCGGCGCGAGAACGTGCCGCCGGCGATTCCGGCGGCGCTGCGCGGCCTGGCCCTCCCGCTCGTCGACGTCGGCGAGGCGCTGCTGAGCCGCAAGTACCGGCTGCGCGAAACGTCCGCCGAAGAGGCCGAGGCGCGCATGGCCGCGGTGCTGGCCGACGCGCGGGCCGCGCTGGCGACGGCGCCCTATCTGCTCGGCACGTTCAGCTACGCGGACGTCGCGCTGGCGATGGCCCTGCAGTTCGTCCAGCCGGTGGACGGCGACTACGTGCCGCTGGGACCCGGCAGCCGCCGCGCGTGGACGAACCAGCGCCTGGCCGCCGAGTTCCGCGACGTCCTCGAGTGGCGCGACGGCGTCTTCGCCGCGCACTGGGCGCGGCGGGCGGCGTGATGAGGGCCCGCTGAGACCCTGACCCCCCCTCGGGCATCTCCCGTGTGAGGGCTGCGATGGCCGTCGCTCGCGTCTGCATCGTCGTCAACGCCTGGGCGGGGGCCTGCGCGCGCTCCGGCGACGGCCTCGCCTCCGCCTTGCGGATCGCCTTCGGCGACGCGGGGCTCGAGGCCGACGTGCGGATGGTCGGGGCGTCGATCTTCCCGCATGCCGTGCGCGCGGCCCGCGACGCCGGCTACGACGCGGTGGTGGCCGGCGGCGGCGACGGCACGCTCCAGGCGGCGGCCCGCGAGCTGCTCGGCGGTCCGGTGCCGCTCGGCGTGCTCCCCCTCGGCACCCGCAACCACTTCGCGCGCGACCTCGGCATCCCGCGGGACCTCGAGGCCGCCGCGCGCGTGGTCGCCGCCCTCCACGTGCGCGCCGTCGACGTCATGACGCTCGGCGACCGCGTGATCCTCAACAACTCGTCGATCGGCCTCTACCCGGCGCTCGTCCGCGCGCGCGACCGGCGCGGTCGCGGGATGCGCCGGCCGCGGGCGTGGAGCCGCGCGCTCGTCGAGGTGCTGTGGCGCTTCCCGCACTACCGCGTGCGCCTGCGCACGCCGGCGGGCGAGCACGACCTCCGCACACCGCTCGTCTTCGTCGGCAACAACGAGCCGCTGCTGCCGGACGGCCGCCGCGCGCGCCTCGACTCGGGCCGCCTCTTCGTCTGCGCGGCGCCGGCGGCGGGCCGCGCGCGGCTGCTCGGCGCCGTGGCCCGGGCCCTGCTCGGACGCCATCCCGCCGCCGGCCTGACGTGTGCGTGGGGCACGGAGCTGGTCATCGACATGCCCCGCCGCCACGTCTGGGTCGCCCTGGACGGCGAGGTCCGCCGCGTCAGGCCGCCGCTGGTCTACCGCCTGCGCCCGGGAGCGCTGCAGGTGCTCGCGCCGCCCGCGGAGGGCCCATGACGCGCCTCGTCCACGTCTCCGACCTGCACTTCGGCCGACACGACCCCGCCGTCGCCGACGCGCTGCTTCGGGACCTCGAGCGCCTGCGCCCCGACGTCGTGGCGATCAGCGGCGACCTGACGCAGCGCGCACGCACGGCGCAGTTCCTCGCCGCCCGCGCCTGGATCGACCGCCTCCCCTGCCCGGCCCTCGTGGTGCCCGGCAACCACGACCTCGCGACGGCCGACCTCTTCCGCCGCTTCGTCCGCCCGCTCGCGCGCTATCGCGCCCACGTGCAGGACGATCTGTCGCCCGTCCACCGGGCGGCGGACCTGGTCATGTTGGGGCTCACCACCGTGCGCCGCACCCGCTGGATCGAGGGCCGCGTCGGTGACGACCAGATCCGCTGGATCGAGGACCAGCTCTGCGCGCTCGGCGACGGCGTCTTCAAGGTGATCGTCAGCCACCACTCGCTCGTGCCGACGAACCTGATCGGCCTGCGCCCCGCGGTGCGCCGCGCCGCGCGCACGGCGGACACGCTCGACGCCTGCGGCGTGGACCTGCTGCTGGCCGGCCATCTGCACGTGCACCACGTGGACGACGTGCGCGAGCACTTCGGCACGGTGCGCCGGTCGATCCTGGTCGTGCAGTCCGGCACCTCGCTGTCGGTGCGCCGGCGCGGCGAGGCCAACTCCTACAACGTGCTCGACGTGCGCCCGCCGGAGCTCCTGCTCGAGGTGCGCGGCTTCGACGGCGGCGCCTTCACGCGCCACCGCGCCGCGCGCTACGCCAAGGTCGGCGACCGCTGGCGATCCGCCGCCGCCTGAAGGCAGCGCGGTCGTCCGAGAGTCGGCGGAAGTGGACGCCGAGCGAGCGGCCGTCAGCCGGGAGCGCAGGGAGCCGGAGGCGACCGGTCCACGGCGCGGCACCGGAGAGACGAGCGAACGCGGGTCGAGAGGCCCGTCGAGGACTCACAGCGGCGGGCGTTCAAGTGGACGATGGATCGCGCCGGACGGCGAGGCGAGAGCGAGGCGCGGCCCCGAAGGCAGGGCCGTAGTCCTGTCGAGGGGCCGGAACGAAGCGCTCGCCTTGCCGGACAAGCGAGGCGTCG
>CAUJDF010000096.1 GCA_963169045.1 Myxococcota bacterium | reverse complement strand
CGGCCGGTGGCAGGGTCGTGCCACCAGCGCGGGATGGCGGCGTCGCAAGGACCGACCTCCTGGGGCAGGCCGCAGGCGTCGACGCCGCCGTGATCGGCGCAGATGCGCTCGCAGCTGCAGAGGTCCGGCGGGATCTCGTCCTCCGGTCCGCAGAAGCCGTCGGCGAACTCGCCCTCGACGCAGTGGCAGGACCCGCAGTCGGCGCAGACGACGGGCTCGTCCGGCGCGCAGACGCCGGGGCAGTCGGCGCCGCCGTCGGCCGGATCGCAGTCGTCGGACGGGTCGTCGACGCAGGCCTGCCCCTCGGGGCAACGCCGTCCGGCGATGCCGCCGCAGCCCTGGGGCTCGGGCGCGCACTCGCGGCGGCAGCTGGCCTCGTCCGGGAACACGCGGCCGTCGCAGCGCGCGTCGCAGCCGCAGCCGCCGATGGCGGCGCACTCGCCGGTGCGCGCGTCGACGCCCCACCCGATGATCGCGCGGCAGTCGCCGAACTCGCCGGGCGCGATGGGCGCGCAGGCCTCGGCGCAGTGGTCGACGAACCAGACGCACTCGCCCTGGACGCAGCCGCAGTCGCCCGCCGGCAGCGGGATGCCTTCGCAGGTCGTGATCACGTCGGGATCGGCGGAGCAGACCTCGCCGCTGCAGCCGCCGCGTACGCAGTCGGCGTCCGCGCGGCAGGCGTTGGCGAGGCCGGCGCCCTCGTAGCGCGCGGCGAGGCGGTCGTCGGGGTCGACGCTGGGCGCGCGACAGACCGGGGCTTCGCAGCGGCCCGCGACGCAGGCGCCGCCGTCGGCGCAGTCGGCGTCGTCGCAGCACTCGTCGGCGCGCGCGGCGTCGCACTGCGCCCAGCTCAGGCAGACGTCGGTGTAACAGGCGTCGCGGATCTCGGGGACCGTGCCCGCGGGGCATTGCGGGGCGACGCGGCGGCAGGCGAGCGTCGTGCCGTCGGTGCTGCAGTCGCCGTCCCCGTCGTTGCGAATGCCGTCGCGATCGGCGTCGGCGCACACGTCGACGGCGCACTCGTCCCAGGCGACGCACCGGTCGGTGTAGCAGCCCCGACGCACCTCGGGGACGGTGTCGGGCGGGCAGCGGGGCGGGACCCGCTCGCAGGAGGCCGGCTGGCCGTCGGCGTTGCACTCGCCGTCGTCGACGTCGCACAGGCCGTCGCCGTCGGCGTCCGGGCAGGGCGGGTCGCCGCCACCGACGCCGCCCGCGCCGCCGGCGCCACCGGCACCGCCCGCGCCACCGGCACCGCCTGCGCCGCCCGCGCCACCGGCACCGCCCGCGCCGCCCGCGCCGCCCGCGCCACCGGCACCGCCCGCGCCGCCGGCACCGCCCGCGCCACCGGCGCCGCCCGCGCCACCGGCACCGCCTGCGCCACCGGCACCGCCCGCGCCACCGGCGCCGCCCGCGCCACCGGCACCGCCCGCGCCACCGGCACCGCCGGCGCCACCGGCGCCGCCGCCCGCGTCGACCCCGCCGCCGGTCGAGCCGTCCGCGTCGCCGTCGCCGGCGCCGCCGTCCTCCGGCTCACAGCCGCAGAGCGTCACGGCGAGACAGGCACCCAGCCACCACAGCGTCCGTTTCATCGTGCGACCCACGCTCGTCCCATTCGACTCCGCATCGTGCACGACGTGAGCGATGTGAAGCCAGCGAACGCGGTGATCGGGCGGGTGGAAGCGCGCTTCCGCGTCGGACTCGCCGGCGCGGAGCGCTTGCGGTGGGACGCACGCATCGCCACCGTCAGCCGCGCGCGGGCCGACGTGGCGAGCGGATCAGCGCAGCGCGTCGAGCAGCGTGTGATCGTCGTCGTCGGCGCTCATCTCCCAGATCATCAGGCCGCCGAGGCCGCGCTCGCGCGCGAAGCGCGCCTTGATCGCGAGCGACTCGGGGTCGTCGTAGCTGATCAGCACGCGCGCGGTCGGGTCGTACAGCCAGGGGGACTGCGCGTTCGCGCTGAAGCGGCGCGTGAGCCGCGGCAGGTAGTTCGCCGCGATGTCCTCCCAGTCGAGCACGCCCGCCTCCCAGGTGCCGGGACCCGCGCCGGTGTGCGGCTGGAAGACGCCCTCGTCGGTGGGGCCGACGCCCTGGAACGACCGTCCGTAGAACGGCACGCCGAGCACGAGCTTGTCGGCGGGGACGCCCGCCTCGAGGTAGGCGTCGACGGCGTCGGTCACCGCGAAGCCGGCCGGCTCGCCGGAGCCGGCGGTGGTGCGCATCGGGGCGTTGAAGCCGGTGCGGTCGCTCCACGCGCCCATGAAGTCGTAGGTCATCACGTTGATCCAGTCGAGCGGCGCGGCGATGGCCGGCACCTCGAGGTTCGCGATGATGGCCGGGCCGGCGGGCGCGGCGATCGTCAGCAGGTAGTGGCGTCCGTCGTCGGCGCCGCGGGCCTCGAGCTCGCGCCGCATCGCCTGCAGGAGCAGCGTGTAGTTGTGGCGGTCCTCGGCGGCGCCCTGGTAGAGGCCGCCCGAGACCGGGTACTCCCAGTCGACGTCGATGCCGTCGAAGCCGTAGCGCTCCATGAAGTCGGCGCAGGAGCGGGCGAAGCGCTCGCGGCCCTCCGCGGTGCGGGCGAGCGCCGAGAAGCGCTCCGACCACGTCCAGCCGCCCACCGAGATGAGCGTGCGCAGCTGCGGGTGGGCCGCCTTCAGCTCGAGCAGCTGGCCGAAGCTGCCCCGCAGCGGCTCGTCCCAGGTGTCGCCCGGGTAGAGGCGCTCGGTGTCGGCGTAGGCGTCGCCGAGCTCGCACTCGCCGGCGGCCGAGATGTTGGCGAACGCGTAGTTGATGTGGGTGAGCCGGTCGGCGGGGATCTCCGGGACGTGGAAGTCGCGGGCGTAGACCGCCCAGCCCGGGAAGTAGCCGACCATGCGTCCGGTGGTCGTCGGGCCGCCGGCGTCGGGCCGGGGCGGCGCGCCGTCGTCGGGCGGGTACGCGTCGGGACCGGGGGCGGGCGCGGCGTCGTCGGGCGCGGCATCGTCCGGGACCGGGGCCCCGTCGCCGGGGGCGGGCGCGGCGTCGTCGGGGGCGGGCGCGGCGTCGTCGGGGGGCCCGTCGTCGGGCGCGGGCGCGCCGTCCCCACCGGGCGCGGCGTCGCCGCCGATGGCCGCGTCGCCGACCCCGGCGCCGAGCGGGTCGTCACATCCCACCGCGAGCAGTAGGGCGAGCATCGCCGCCGCACGCATCTGCAAGTGAATCATTACACCTCCGTCATTCCACGGCGTGAAGGGGTCGGGAATCGGACGGGCACCGGGTGATCATTCCCGGAAGTATCGGAAAGGGCGACGATTTTGCGACGACCTCGCCGCGCGCTGATGTGTCTGGCTTCTCGCGTGAGACGGGTGCCGGGAGAGATCACGTGCGTGGCATGCGTGCGCGGGGCGGACTGATCTGTGTCTTCGTGCTGGCGACAGTGTCGCCGGCGCGGGCCACCCTCGACCTCGCGGCGTGGCTCGACGCGTCGGCCGACGCGGCCCGCCTCGCGGACGTGCGGCTGCCGACGATCTATCCGGTGCTCTTCGCCCTGCGTCCGGACGGCCGCGTCGAGGCGCTCGCGGCGCCGGCCCTGCGCGCCTGGCTGCCCGCGGCCCGGGCGCGCGGCGTGCGCGTCCTGCCGACCGTCCAGAACCTCGGCCCTGCCGGCTTCGACCCCGGGCCGGTGCGCGCCCGCCTCGCGGATCCCGCCGTCCACGTCGCCGAGCTCGTGGCCCTCGCCGCGCCGTTCGACGGCCTCGCGCTCGACTACGAGGCGCTCGGCCCCGAGGACGCGGCGCCGCTGGCGTCGTTCGTGGAGGCGCTCGCGGCGGCGTTGCACGCGCGCGGCCTGCGGCTTGCGGTCGCCGTGCCGGCGCGCACCGCCGAGCCGCCGCCGCCCCACGCGCTCGCCTGGGATCTCGCGCGCATCGGCCGGGCGGCCGACGAGGTGGTCGTCATGGCCTACGACCACGCGTGGCCCGGCGGGTCCCCGGGGCCGGTCGCGCCGCTCGACTGGGTCCTCGCCGTGGCCCGGTACGCGAAGGCGACGGTCCCCCCCGATCGCCTGCGCATCGCCCTGCCTCTCTATGGCTATGACTGGGGCGCCGACACACTGCCGGTGCCGCAGCGCGATCTGAAGCAGTGGATCGCGCGCCGCGGCGGCGGCGGCGCCACGCGCGTGCCCCTGCGGCGCGGCGTCGGCCGCACCTACGCCCGCTCCTATCTGGACCGCGAAGGCCGCCCGCGTTGGCTCTACGGGGACCCCGTCGAGGCGACGCTCGAGAAGGCGCGCGCCCTGCGCCGGCAGGGCATCCGGCGCCTGGCCTTCTGGCGGGCGGAGTATGCCGCCGACGGTCTGTTCGAACGCCTGGGAGAGAGGAACAGATGAACGGCCACGTCACCATCGCGACGCCCGTGAGCATCCCGCGCTCCATGCCGTCGGGGCTCGGCTTCTACGACGAACGCACCGGCGGCCTCCGCGCCGGCAAACGCTACGTCGTCGGCGCGCCGCGCGGGGCCGACGCCTCGATCGCCGCGCTACAGCTCGCCGGCGCCGGGCTGCGCGTCGGCGAGGTTGTGCTCGTCATCTCCGCCGAGGATCCCGAGGCCCTCGTGCTGCAGGGCGAGCGCGCCGGCCTGCCGCTCGCGCGGTACCTGCTCCACGAGCAGTGCATCCTGCTCGCCTACGACCGCCGCTTCGCCGAGCGCGCCGCCAACCCGGCGCTGGCGCCCGGGCTCCTGCGCGACCTGCAGCGCAAGACGAACAACCGACCGCTGCACCGCGTGGTCCTGCTCGACGAGCCCGTCGCCAACGGCGCCACCGGCAAGATGCGCGAGGCCCTCGACGTCCTCGACGCCCACGTCCGCGAGCAGTACGGCGCCGCCGTCGTCCACGTCGGCGAGCCGGGCGGCGACGGGCGCCACGCGGAGCTTGCGCGCACCGCCTTCGGGGCCTGCGTCATCGAGCCCGACCCGACCGCGCGCGGCTTCTATGGCCGCTTCCGGCTGCTCAAGGACCCGGCGCTCGCGGGCGGCGCGGTCTCGGGACGCCTCGCCCTCCGCCCCGGCGAGGGCTTCGTCGAGGTGCCCGCCGACGTGGGCGCGGCCTGCGTCGTCTACGTCGGCGCCGCGCCCGCGCGCCTGCAGGACGGCCTCGGGGCCGGCTTCCGGGTCGTCGTGCAGGATCCCGACGCGGCGCTGGCGCTCCCGCCGGCCTGCCTCGTGGTGGTCGAGGCCGACGCCGCCTCGCCGCAGGCGCTCGCGCTCGCGGACCGCATCCGGCAGGTCGACCCGGCGGCGCCGCTCCTGCTCCTCACGCCGCGGCCCGGCCGCTCCGCGGACCGCACGCGCCTCCTCCGTCACGGCGTCGACGAGGTGGTCGAGCGCGACGTGCCGCTCGCCGAGCTGCGCGAGCGTCTGCGCCGCCACGCCGCGCGCCAGGGCCTGCTCCCGCCGTCGCCGCCCGAGGAGCCCGCCGCCCACGGCGAGGCGGGCCCCGTGCCCTGGGGGACGTTCACGCGCTCGACCGCGGAGATCGCCGAGAGCATGGGCCGCGACGGCGGCGAGTTCGCGCTCGTGGCGCTCGGGCTGCGCGGCGAGGCGCACGCCGACCCGGTGGCCGCCGCCCTGGCGCGCGCGCTGCGCAGCGAGGACCGGTGCGCCGTCTCGCCCGACGGCGTGCTCGTCGCGCGGCTCGTCCGCGTCGGCAAGGCGGAGCTCGAGCCGATGGTGGCGCGACTGGCGGCGCGCCTCGGCGGCCTGGCGGAGGTGGCCGGCTGGTCGGCGGTGGCCTTCCCCCACGACGGGCGCGACTTCGACGAGCTCTACCGCGGGCTCGTCCGCCTCGATCGGCAGGCCGCGCACGCGCGGCGGGCGCCGGAGAAGCAGCCGGCGTGACGTCCGCAATCCTGATGGCATTTTGGCTGGCGGCCGGCGCCCCGGAGGGGGGCGTGACCGCGGTGCACGTGGCCGAGGCCGTGCGCTGGCTCGAAGCCGGGCGCGCCGATCTCGCCGCCGACGTCTTCGCGCGCTACCTGGCGCGGACGCCCCACGAGCGGCGCGTGCGGCGCCTGCTCGGCGACGCGCTGCTGCGCGCCGGCCGCTGGGACGAGGCGCGCCGCGCCTACGAGCGCGTGCTCGCCGCCCGCGGGGACGACGCCGAGGCGGAGGCCGCGCGGCGTGGCCTCGAGGCGGCGCGGGCGCGCGGGCAACGCGACGACGAGACCGCGTTCCGGCAACGCGTGGACCGGGCCGGCAGCGCGGCCGAGGCGCTCGAGGCCGCGCGCGACGCGGTCGCGACGCTCGGCGACCGCGGCGGCTTCCGCGTGGTGCTGGCGCGGCTCGCGCTCGGCGCGAACCGCTTCGAGGAGGCCACGACGCAGCTCCGCGCCACCGTCCGCTGCGGCGCGCGCGAGACGGCCGAGGTCGCCGCGCTGCGGGCGCGCGTCGAGGCGCACCGGCGCGACCTGGCGAAGCGGGCGCGCGCCGGCGACCTCGACGCGGCGCTGGACCTCTCGCGGCTGCTCGCCGCGGACGGCGCGACCGCCGAGGCCGTCACCCTGTACCGGCGGCTCGCGGAGGCGCGCCCGGGCCACGTGGGCGTGCGCCGCCGCCTGGCCGAGCTGCTCTTCGCCGACGGCCGCGCGTCCGAGGTGCAGGGCGTGCTCGACGCGCTCGTCCGCGCCCACCCGGCCGACCTCGTCCTGCGCCTCGAGCGCGCGCGCCTGCTGGCCTGGACCGAGGACTACCCGCGCGCCCGCGCCGAGCTCGCCTCGCTCGAGGCCGAGGCGCCCGGCGACGCCGGCGTGGCGCTGCTGCGCGCCTGGATCGACCTGTGGACGGGCGACGAGGCCGCGGCGCTGCGAGGCTTCCGGGCGGCGCCCTCGCCCGCGCCGGACGTCGCCGACCAGATCGCCGTCCTGGAGGGCCGCCACGAGGAGGTGCTGCGCCGCTGGGAGCGCGAGCACCGGCTGAACCCCGCCGATCGGGCGCGCGCGCTGGCGCTCGCCGACCTGTTGACGCGCATGGGGCGCTACGACGAGGCGCTGGCCTACGCGACGCCGGGGCACGACCGCCGCGCGCGCCTCGTCCACGCGCGCGCGCTGGTCGCCGGCCGTCGCTACGCGGACGGCATCGCCGCGCTGAAGGCGCTCGACGACGCGGCGCTGCAGCCGGAGCTCGGCCGCGCCTATCTCGCCGCCGGCGACTACGACGCCGCCCGCGCGATCTTCCGCGCGCTCTCGGCGCGCGAGCCGGCGAACCGCGACCACCTGCTCGGCATGGCCCACGCCTGCGCCTGGGCCGGCGCCCACGCCGACGCCCGCGTCTGGTACGCGAGGGCGCTGGCGCTGCGGGCGGACGACGCCGAGGCGCGCGCCGGCGACGCCGTGTCCGCGCAGGCGCTCGCGGAGACGAGCGACCTGTCGGCGCTCGACCGCTGCCCGGTCCCCGGGCGCGAGGGGCGTCCGGCGGCGCTCCCGAAAATCGCCAGCGAATCCGCGGTCGTGCAGGCGCCGGTCGCGGTGGGCGAGTGCGGCGGCGCCGTCGTGCCGCCGCCCGCGCCGGCGACGCGGCTCACGTTCGAGGACCTCATCCGCGAGCGCCAGCGGCGGCGCGCCGAGGCCCCCGAGGACGGCGCGAACCTCGTGGCGCTCGCCGACCTGCAGGCGCGCGCGGGCCACGCGCCGGCGGCGGCCGAGTCGCTCGGCGAGGCCGTGCGCCTGACGCCGGACGACGCGCGGCTCCGGCTGCGGCTGGCGCTGCTGCTCTACCGCGCCGGCGACTACGGGGCGAGCGCCGGGCACCTGCGCGCCGTGCGCGAGGCCATGCCGGCGCGGCCGTGCCTCGACCTCTACCTCGGCAGCGCGCTCGCGTGGAGCGACGGGAGCGATCGGGCGGAGGCCGCCGCGGCCTACCGGCGCTTCGTCGAGCGGCGGCCGGACGCCGCCTCGCTGTGGCGGACGATCGCGCGCCTGCACCAGGAGGCCGGCGAGCTCGACCCGGCCATCGACGCGTGGCGGCGGGCGGCGGCGTCCGGCGATCCGCAGGCGAAGCGCGGCCTGGCGCTGGCGCTCGCCGCGGCCGGCCGCCTCGCGGATCCCGGCGTCACCGTCGAGGACCGCGCGGTGCTGCAGGTCCTCGTCGGCCAGCTCCCGTCGCCGAACGCGCGGCGCGTCCTCGAGCGGTTCCTCGAGGCGCACCCCGACGACGACGCCCTGCGCCTCGAGCTGGCGCGCGCCCTGGCGCGCAGCGGCGAGCCCGACGCGGCGTTCGCGCACTTCCGCGCGTGGCTGCGGCGGCATCCGGACGACGCCGCGGTCGCGCTCGAGGTGGTCGGCGTGCTGACGTCGCACGCGGCCTGGGACGCGGCGCTCGCCGTGCTCGACGAGGCGCTCGCGCGCCGTCCCGAGGACGCCGCCCTGCGCAAGGCGCGCGCCGACGTGTTGTGGTGGCGCGGCGTGGACCTCGCTCGCCATCGCGACGAGATCGCCGCCGCCTGGACGGCGCACCTCGCCGCGCACCCCGACGACGGCCCGACGCGCGTCGCGCTCGCGCGCCTCGAGGGCGACCGCGGCGACTGGGCCGCCGTCGACCGGAGGCTCGCCGCCCACCGCGCCGATCACCCCTTCGACCACGCGGCGGCGCGCCTGCACGGCGAGGCGCTCTTCCACCTCGGGCGGCACGGCGAGGCCGCGCCGCTGCTCGAGCAGGCCGCGCGCCGAGCGCCCGACGACGTGGCGCTCGCGGACGTCCTCGCGCGCGCCCTGCACGCCGCCGGGCGCTCGCCGGACGCGGTCGTCGCCCGCCTGCAGTCGCGGACGCTCGCGCGCGACGAGCGGCTCGTCCTCGCGCGCCTGCTCGTGTCGCTGAACCGCACCGCCGAGGCCGTCCCGGTCTTCGAGTCGGCGCTCGCCGAGGCCCCGTCGGACGCGCCGGCCCGGCTCGAGCTCGCCTGGGCGCTCATCGCGACGAAGCGGACGGACCGCGCCCGCGACGTCCTGCGCGCGCTCGTCGAGGCGTCCCCCGCGCTCCTCGAAGCGCGCCTCGCGCTGGCGAACGCGAGCGACGACGCCGAGGCCGCCGAGCACTTCCAGCAGTACCTCGCCTCGCGCCCCGACGCGCTCGACGTCCGGCTCGCGCTCGGCGACGTCCTGGCGCGCCAGAAGCTCGCCGAGCCCGCGCTCGCCGAGTACCGGCGCGTCCTCGACGGCGGCGCGCCGGACCTGCAGCGCCGCGCCCGCCTCGCCGCCGCGCGCGCGCTCATCGCCGCCGACCGCGCCGAGGAGGCCGGCGCGCTCCTGGCCGCGGTCACCGATCCCGAGGCGCGGCTGGTCCAGGCCGAGGCGTTCGTCGCCGCCGGCGATCCCGCCGGCGCGCGGGCGGCGCTCGAGGCCGTCCCCTCCGCGCAGGCGCGCCGCATGGCCGACGAGCTCGACCGCGCCCTCGGACCGCGCGCGTCCCCCTCGTTCTGGGTGCACGGCGACTCGGACGACCTCGTGGAGTGGGGGACGCGCGTCGAGGGCGCGCAGCGCCTCGGCGACTTCCGGACGACCGTCGGCGCGCGCTACGCCCTGGCCGCCGTGAGCCGCGAGGGCACGCTGCACGCGCTGCAGGGCTTCGGCGCCTACCGCCTGCGCCGCGACCTCGAGCTCGAAGCCGCCGCCGGCGCGGACGTCGTCGGCGAGGCCGCCGTCGCCGACGTCGGCCTGCGCCTGCGTTACGACGGCCGCGCGTTCTTCGCGTCGTACGAGGGCGCGCGCCGCGCGCTCTACCGCGACGTGCGCGCCGCCGCCGTGCTCGACGCCGGCGACGTCGGCCTGTGGAACGGCGTGCAGGCGGGCTGGCGGAACGAGCAGTTCCGGCTCGAGGCGCACTACCGCAACGGCCTGCTGTCCGACGACAACGTCGCGCATCTCTTCGGGATTTCGGCGCGCTGGCTGTCGCCGTCCGGGCTCGAGGCCGGGCTGCTCGTCGACGTGCCGACGTGGCGGTCGCCGTCGCTCGACTTCTGGACGCCGCGCGAGGCCGTGCACCCGCGCGCCCTGCTCCGCTACGCGACGCGCGGCGCGGTGTCGGCGGCGATCGAAGGAACGCTCGGTCTGTTCCACGAGGGCGCCCGCGCCGCCGCCGACGCGGAGGGCGCCGCGGTCTTCACGGACGACGGCGGCAATGTGTTGACGTGGAGCCTCGCGCCCGGCGTGCGCGCCGAGGTGACGCGGGGGCTGACGCTGGCGGCGGACCTGTCGCTTTCGCAGAGCGGCCCCGGCCTCACGACGGCGCAGTACCGCAGCGCGCAGCTCCTGCTCGGCGCGGAGGTGGCCTGGTGAACGACTGGCGCCGGCGTGCCCGCCGCTACGCCCTGCTCACGGCGCTGCAGCTCGCCGCGATCGCCGCGCTCTTCGCGACCGTCGGCGACGCGCAGGCGACGTGGGCGCTGACCCGCGACGTCGTGTTCTGGGGCGCGATGGGCGCGCTCCTCTTCTTCCTGCTGAACGTCATCCTGCGCTACCTCGCGCTGCTCGGCGGCGCCTTCCTCGCCCACCAGGCGCGCGCCCTGCGCCCGCCCCGCGAGCGCCGGCGCGACGACCGGCTGCCGCTCATCTCGGTCATCGTGCCCGCCTACAACGAGGCGGAGGTCATCGAGGCGTCGATCCGGTCGCTGCTGCGCCTCGACTATCCGCACGTCGAGATCCTCGTCGTCGACGACGGCTCCCGCGACACGACCGCGGCGCGCGCGCGGCGCGTGGCCGAGGAGGCGCCGCCGGGCCGCGTGCGCGTCGTGTCGCAGCCGAACGGCGGCAAGGCGACCGCGCTCAACACCGGCATCCGCGAGAGCCGCGGCGACTTCGTGCTGTGCATGGACGCCGACTCGACCCTCGCGCCCGAGAGCCTGCGCCACGCCGTCGAGCACCTCGTCGACGACCCGGCGCTCGGCGCGGTCGCCGGCGCGGTGGACGTCGCCAACGCCGGCCGCCTGCTCACGCGCCTGCAGGCGCTCGAGTACGTGCAGGGCCTCAACATCGTGCGCCAGGCGATGGGCTGGGCGGGCGTGGTCAACATCATCCCCGGCCCGGTCGGCCTGTTCCGCAAGCGCGCGCTCTACGACGTCGGCGGCTACGACGCCGACACCTTCGCCGAAGACTGCGACGTGACGCTGAAGCTGCTGGTGCGCGGCTGGACGATCACCTACGAGCCGCGCGCCCGCGCCGCCACCGAGGCGCCCGAGACGCTGCGCGCGCTCTTCCAGCAGCGCTATCGCTGGACGCGCGGCATCCTCCAGGCGGTGCGCAAGCACGCCGGTCTGTTGACGCGCCCGCTGCGCCATCCCATCCAGAGCCTCGTCCTCTGGTACATGGTCTTCGAAGCCCTGATCTGGCCCGCCATGAACCTCATGGCGAACGCCGTGCTGCTGTACCTCGCGCTCGCCCACGGCGTCAGCGCCACGCTCGTGGTCTGGTGGCTGATGCTGACGCTGCTCGACCTCGCGATCAGTCTGTTCGCGGTGAGCATGGAGGAACAGAGCCTGCGGCTCGTGCCCCATGCCATCGTCTATCGCATGTTCTTCTCGCTGGCGATCGACACCTGCAAGGTCCTGGCGACGCTCGAGGAGGTCATGGGCCTCGGCATGCGCTGGGGCAAGCTCGCGCGGCTGGGACGTCTCTGATCCGAGTGGAGGTGACCGGTGTTCTCGAACGTGTCGCTCGTGGTCCAGGTGCTCTCGGTGATCATCGTCATCACGACGATCCTGACGCTGGTCGTCGCGGTCTTCTCGTACGTCGCGTTCAAGGTCCAGCAGCGGCGGCGGCCGGTCGAGAGCGACGAGATCCCCGACTTCTTCGTGCGTCATGACGCCGCGCCGTCGTCACTGCAGTCGAACTGAGCCATGCGACGCTGGCGCTACCCGTTCCTGTTCGCCATGGCGACGCTGGCCGGGCTCGCGGCCACGCTCGCGCTCTTCGTGCTGATGGAGCGCGACCGGCTCGGCAGCTACACGCTCGACCGCCCGCCGGCGCCCGCCCGCGCGGCGCGGCGCCCGGTGGCGGGCATCGTCGACGTGCACCTGCGCCGGCAGCTCGGCGACGCGCGCGTGGCCCGGATCGTCGCGAGCTGGACCGCGTTCGTCGGCGGCGTCGGCGCGGACGTCCGGCATCTGTCGGCGAGCGACCCCGAAGGCATCGCCGGGATCGGCGCGGTGGACGTCGTCGTCGTGCCCGGCCCGGTGGGGCTCGCGCCGGCGGAGCTGCATGCGATCGAGGCGGCGCTCGTGGCGGGCAAGAGCCTGCTCGTGGCGACCGGCGGCGGCATGGGCGCCGGCGACGCGCTCGCGTTCCGCGCCCCGCTGTGGCGCGCGCTGCTCGCGGAGGCGCCCGCCGTGCGCGCCCTCCCGACGCCGACGTTCCTCGTGGTGGGCCGCGACGTCCCCTTCCGCGGCGACCTGCCGCGCGGCGCCGGCGTGCGCGTCGACGGCGCCCTTCTCGACGCCCCCGGGCTGCCGATCCGCTGGGGCCACGTCGGCGCCGGCCGCTGGGTGCTCTTCGGCTTCGACCCCGCCGCCGTGGCGTCCGAGAGCCGCGATCGCGCCACGATGAGCGCGCTGCTCGGCGGCGCGTTCGCGTGGCTCGGCGGCGGACCCGCCGTCGAGGTCCTGCCCTGGCCCGCCGGACGCCCCGCGGCGCTCCTGGTGACGGTGGCGAGCGACGGCCGGCCCGTGCCCGCGGACCTGGCCGTCCCCTGGACGCTGACCTACGCGCCCGTCGGCCCCGGCACCGGCGCCGCCGCGCTGCCCGCGACCGTCGACCTCGCGACGCGCGGCGACGGCGCCCCGTGCGGCCGCCCGCGCGAGGACCAGGCGCGCATCGTCGCCGCCGCCGCCGACGCCGCGCGCCGCGCCTGGCCCGAACGGACGCCGCGCGGCTACGCGCCCCCCGGCGACCGCGTCGACGGCGACACGCTCGCCGTGCTCGCCGACGCCGGCTTCGAGTACGTCCTCGCCGCCGGCGACACGCTGCAGCCCGACCTGGTCGGCGCGCGGCTCGTGCGACTCCCGCGGACCGCCGACGACGACCTCGGCTACGCGCTGCGCACGGGCGACGCCGATCCGGCGGCGCTGCTGCGGGCGCGCCGCGCCGATCTCGAGCGCGTCGTCGCCGCCGGCGGCCTCTTCACGCTCGCGCTCGACGGCGCCACGCTCGAGCGGCCCGGCGCCGCCGACGCCCTGGGCGAGCTGCTCGACGACGCGCGTCGTCACGACGCGTGGACCGCCTCCGCCGGCGACATCGCGGCCTGGTGGCGTCGCCGCAGCGGCGTCCTCGCCACGGTCGCCTCGCCGACCCCGCACCGCGTCGTGCTGCGCCTATCGAACGTCGGCGACGCCGCGGTCGAGGACGTCGCCGTGCGCGTGCACCTGCCCGAGCCCGCCAGCCGCGTCGACATGGAGCTCGCCCACTGGCGCCGCACGTCCGGCGCGGACTACCGCGTCGAGCACGCGCCCGGCAGCGACGCGCTCGTCGTGATCGCGAACCTGCCCGCCGGCGCGAACGAGGTGCTGCACCTCGAGTGGCCGTGACGCGTCGTCAGCCTGGCCCCCGGGACCCCTCGGGATCGATGCGGTACGCCAGGAGCAGCCGGTAGACGCGCTGCCGCGTCCACCCGAGATCGCGGGCGACGCCCGCCACGTTGCCGCGGTGGACGCCGAGCAGCCCCCGCAGCACGTCGGGTGCAGGCGACGCGGCGCCCTCCTCCGCCGCGTCTGCGGCGCGCGCGGCGCGCTGGACGGTCGAGGGCAGAACCGGCAGTGGCGGCGGCCGACGACCTGCCGCACGGCAAGGGCTGAACGTCGCCCGCCCGAACGTTGCGGCAGGGCCTGTGGACAGTGCCGCGGCTGCCGGTGGCCGTGGACGGCCGGTGGACGGCCTCGGCGCTGCCGCGCCCGCCGCTCTGCGGCGACGGCCGACCACCGCCCGTCCACCGCCCCCTTGGACGGCTCGCCGGCCTCGCGGCCGCCGACCCGCCCACAGCCGCTTGACCAACCCCGCCGCTGACGCGTCGGGGTTGCTCACACTGCCCACAGGCCCGACGGCGGCGGTCTCCCCCTCGACATCAGCAAGAACGAGCCCTGGGGGCTCGTCCTCGTCGGCTCGGACGTTGCGGACGTACATGCCCCCGCCGCTGTCACTGCGGCGTCCGAGATGCGTCCACCGGTCGCTGGTCCGCGTCACCCGCTCGAGCAGTCCACGTCCGGCAAGTCGTGGTTCCCGTCAACGCGGCACCCGGTCTGAGTCCACCAGGCTCCGGGACCTGTTGGCGCGGCGCACGCGTCGTGATACGGCGGTGGCGGGCCAGGTGAGCCAGGCACCCGGTTCACGTGTCGCCGGTCGCGTCGAGTGTCAACAAGGCGCCCGGTCCAAAGTGTCAACGAGGCTCCCGGTCCAACAGCTGCCAGTCGGCGAGTGGCGGGAGGCGCGAACGTTCGCGGGGACGACCAGCCGGCGAGTGGCGGGAGGCGCGAACGTTCGCGGGGCCGACCAGCCGGCGAGTGGCGGGGGGCGCGCAAGTTAGCGGGGGCCACCAGCCGGCGCGTGGCGGGGGGGGGGGGCCGGGGCGGGGGCCCCCCCGCCCGGGGGGGGGGGGGGGGCGATGTTCCGCGGGGCGGACCTGCCGGCGTGTGGCGGGGGGCGCGAACGTTCGCGGGGACGCCCAGTCGGCGAGTGGCGGGGGGCGCGAACGTTCGCGTCCGGCAGGAGAG
>CAUJDF010000095.1 GCA_963169045.1 Myxococcota bacterium | reverse complement strand
GTCAGGGCGGCGCGGGCGGTCTGGGCGGCGCGGGCGGTCAGGGCGGCGCGGGCGGTCAGGGCGGCGCGGGCGGTCAGGGCGGCGCGGGCGGTCAGGGCGGCGCGGGCGGTCAGGGCGGCGCCGGCGGCGCGGGCGGCATGGGCGGTCAGGGCGGCGCGGGCGGCTCGCCGCAGTCGCTCGACTGCGAGGCGCTCTGCAACGCGTTGCAGCAGGGCTGCAACGAGGCCTACACCATCAAGGGGACGTGCGAGGACTGCGCCGGCGTCGCGGCGGGCCTCGGTGGCGCCGACCACCCCCAGACCTACGCGCGCTCCGCCGCGTTGTGCCGCCTCGGCGAGCGCGGCGACTGCGGCGCGCTGTACGCGTGCTTCAGCGACGACGACGGCCTCTCGGCGGCGGGGAGCGGCGCGACGGTGACGATCACCGGCACGCTCGACGGCGACGCCTTCGACCTGCGCGCCGACGACGCCTGGGTGATGGTCGGCACCAAGAACGAGGGCGACGCCGGCGACGTGGAGGCCGCCTTCTTCGCCAACGACGCCTTCTACGTGGTGCGCATCGACGACCTCGCGGAGTCGGCCGCGCTCGCGCCGCTCGACGCCGCGGACCACCCGATCGAGATCGAGGGCGGCGGCGACGAGATCGACCTGGACGTGGGCGAGATCGGCGTGGAGCGCTTCGCGCTCGACGGGGCGTTCTCGGTGACGGCGACGGTCGGGGCCCTCGGCGTCAGCGGCCAGCTGACCATCACGCTCGAGGGCGAGTTCGAGTGAGGGGGAGATCATGAAGAAGATCGCGGCGTTCGGGGCGATCGCCCTCGCGGGCTGCGGGGGCGCGCCGCCGCCGGCCGCGCCCGTCGGTCCGGCCACGCTGGCGGAGATGGCGCCGGCGACCCCGGCCATCCTCGGTGATGCCCGCCCCGCGAAGGTGCTCGAGGTGCTGAGCGCCGCCGAGCGGGTGCCCGACGACGACAAGGTGCAGGCGCAGCTGGCGCTCGCGAGCTTCACCGGCGAGGTGCGGCTCGTCGACGGCGGGCTCGACGTCGAGGCGCCGAGCGTGCGCTGTACCGTGCGGAAGGGGCCGAAGCCCGGGGACGTGCCCGACGCGCGCTTCGCGCCGGACGTCGAGCGACACGGCCTCGCCTCCGACGACCTGCAGCGCCTCGGCGCGGCGACGGGCGCGGCGGTGATCGAGTGCCGCACCGAGGGCGACGAGATGCCCGCCTTCACGGCGGTCCCGGTGGCGGAGAGCGTGGCCGACGCCGTCGCGAAGGTGGTCGACGGCGCCATCCACGACCCGCAGACGGGCCGCTATTGGCCCCAGGCCGCGTGGAAGGCCGCCCGCGAGGGGCGCCGCGACTTCGACGTCGCGCGCTCGGTCGCGGTCGAGCGCGGCCGCGGCGGCGAACGGACGTGGCTCGCCACGCGCGGCCTCGTCGCGTTCGGCCGGCCCGACCTCGCGTTCTTCCCCGTGCGCGCCGACGACGCCGACGGCGCGGCCGCCAAGCTCCTCGTCATCGCCGACTCGGTCATCCGCGGCGAGCCGCTCGGCGATGGCAGCCGCCTCGACGTCGGCCCCACCACGACCCTGCTGTGGGCCGCCGACGCCTACGGCGCCACGCTGCCCGCCGGCGCTCCGCGTCCCGAGGCGGCCCAGCCGACCGCCGGCCGCGTCGCCATCGTCGACCCCGGCGCGAAGCCCGGCGACGTCGCCGCCGCCGAGGCGTTCGTGGGCCGGCTGCTCCGGCAGTAAATCTCCAGCGCCGACGTGCCGATGAGTGGCGCATGAGCCTCTCGTCCCGGCCCGGACCGCAAGCCGACCTCCACGGCCTCATCGGCCAGGTCGTCGACGGCCGCTTCCGCGTGCTCGGCCTGCAGCACGCCGGCCCGCGCGGCTTCGTCTACGAGGTGGAGCCGCCGTCCGTCGGCTACACCCGACGCGCGCTGAAGGTCGTCACGCTGGCCGACGGCCGCGATCCCATCGCCCGCGAGGCCCTGCAGGTCTTCGTCGCCGCGGCCCGCGGCGTCGAGCACCCCGATCTCGCGCGCGTCATCGACATGGGCCTGCTCTTCGACGAGTCGCCCTACCTGCTCACGGAGTGGTGTCCGCTGCCGTCGCTCGAGGCCTTGCTCGAGGCGGGCGGGCCGCTGCCGCACGACGTCGCGCTCGACGTGCTGGCGCGCACCGCCGAGGCCGCCGGCGCCCTGCACGCGCGGGGGCTCTGCCACGCCGACGTCCGCCCGGCGCACGTGCTGATCGACGCCGACGAGCACGGGGTGCGGACGCTCAAGCTCATCGACGCCGGCATCATGGCCGCGCTCGACGCGCCCCCCGCCGGCGGCGCCACCGGCACCGTGGCCTTCGAGGCGCCGGAGCGCATCGCCGGGCGCGCGCCCACGGCGTCGAGCGACGTCTACGCGCTCGGGGTGCTCGGCTACCTGCTGCTCACCGGCCACCTGCCGTACCGCGCCGACGACGAGCGCGCCGAAGGCGCCGGCCTCGACCCGGTGGCCCGCGTCCGGTGGCTGCACCTCAACGAGTCGCCGGTGCGCCCGTCGCGCCTCGGCGCGGAGGTGCCACCCGCCGTCGAGGCGGTCATCGGCCGCGCGCTCTCCAAGGACCCGTCGCGTCGGCACGCGAACGCCTCCGCCTTCGCCGCGGCGCTCGAGGTGGCCCGCCGCGTCCCCGCCCGGGACCCGTGGCCGGCCTCCCGCGTCTGCGTGCCCACCGGGCCGCCGGTACCGATCGCCGCGCCCACGCCCATCCCCGAGCGGATGCCGACGCCGGAACCTGCAATTATTTCATATGGTTGCGAGGTGCTGCCCCCGCGCCCGCGCGCGCCGGCCCTCTGGCCGTGGGTCGCCGCCGGCGCGGCCACCGGCTGCCTCGCGGGCATGCTCGTGCTGTGACCGCGCGGGCGCTTGATCCCGGCGGCGCCGCTGACCGATGCTCGCCTCCCATCGCTCGCCGGGAGGCGCCATGGCACCTCGACTCTCGACCGTCACCGTCGCCGCGCTGCTGATCGCGGCCTGCGGAGGCGCCCCCCCGGTGGCCCCCACACAGGACGCGCCCGTGGAATCGCCCCAGCAAGCGCCGCCGCGCATCGACGCCGTCGAGACCCTGCACGGGCTCACGGTGCGCGATCCCTTTCGCCCGCTCGAGCAGAGGGAGGCCGCGCAGGCCTTCATCGACGCGCAGAACGCGCAGACGAACGCCTGGATGCAGGCCCACGCGCGCGCCGGCGTCCGCGAGCGCCTCGATCAGCTCTTCGACATCGGCAGCCTCGGCGGCGCGGCGCACGCCGGCGACCGCGTCTTCTTCACCCGCAAGGAGGGCGACCAGGAGCAGGCCGTCCTCTACGTGCAGGTGGGCGCGGGCGCGCCGCGGCCGCTGATCGACCCGAACGCGCTCGACGCCGAAGGCCGCGTGACGCTCGACTGGTACTATCCGACGCGCGACGGCCGCCTGCTCGCCTACGGCCTCTCGAAGGACGGCGACGAGAACAGCACGCTGCGGGTGATCGACGTCGACAGCGGCGCGCACCGCCCCGACGAGATCGCGTTCACGCGCGCCTGCTCGCTGGCGTGGCTGCCCGACGCCTCCGGCTTCTACTACACGCGGTACCCGGCCACCGAGGCGTACGACCGCCACGTCTGGTTCCACCGGCTCGGCGCCGACCCCGCGCAGGACGAGCGGGTGATCGGCAAGGAGCGCCTGCCGGAGCGCACCGACTGGCCGGGCGTGCTGTTGAGCCCCGACGGCCGCCACCTGCTGATGGTGCGCTACGTGGGCTGGTCCGAGAGCACGCTGCACCTGCTCGACCGCGCCACCGGCGCGTGGACGGACGTCGCGCCCGAGAAGCCGGGCCTGTTCGAGCCGCTGGCGGTCCTCGACGGCCAGATCTGGGCCGCGACGAAGCACGACGCGCCGCGTGGGCGCATCGTGCGCATCGATCCGGCCCGCCCGCAGGGTTGGGCCGAGGTGGTTCCGCAGCAGGAAACGCCGCTGGAAGCGTCGGCGGTGTCGTCCGACGCCATCGTCACGCTGCATCTGGACGCCGCGGCGGCGAAGATCCAGCGCTGGGGCCGCGACGGCAAGCTTCAGGGCGAGGTGCCGCTGCCCGTGGCCGGAACGGTGTCGGATCTGTTCGCGCGGCCGGACGATCCGCGCGTCCACCTCTCGTTCCAGTCGTTCTTCGTGCCGCCCTCGATCTACAGGCTCGATGGACTGAAACCGCAGCTCACCGCGAAGGTCGAGACCGACCTCGACACGAGCGCATACGTGGTGGACCAGGTCGAGTACCGCAGCTACGACGGCACGGCGGTGCCGATGTTCGTGATCCACCGCAAGGACCTGAAGCGGGACGGCACGAACCGGACGCTGCTGTACGGGTATGGCGGCTTCAACGTCAGCATGACGCCGAGCTTCTCGCGCAACGTGCTGTTCTGGCTCGAGCAGGGCGGCGTGTACGCGGTGGCGAACCTGCGCGGCGGCGGCGAGCGTGGCGAGGCGTGGCACCAGGCGGGCATGTTCGACCGCAAGTTCCAGGTGTTCGCCGACTTCGAGTACGCGGCGCGGCACCTCATCCGCGAGGGCTACACGCGGCCGAGCCGGCTCGCCATCCTCGGCGGCAGCAACGGCGGCCTGCTCGTGGGCGCGCTGGTGACGCGGGCGCCGTTCCTGTTCCGCGCGGCCGTGGGCAAGGTGGGCCTGTACGACATGGTGCGGTTCACGAAGTTCCCGCCCGCCGAGCTGTGGATCAAGGAGTACGGCTCGCCCGACGACCCGTCGCAACTGCCCTATTTGTGGGCGTATTCGCCGTATCACCAGGTGCTCGAGGGCGTGGAGTACCCGGCGGTGCTGCTGACGACCGCCGACAAGGACACGCGCGTGCACTGGGCCCACACGGCCAAGTTCGCGGCGGCGCTGCAGGCGGCGAGCGCCGGCGGCCGGCCGGTGCTGATGCGGTTCGAGACGCAGGCGGGGCACGGCGCCGGGAAGCGCACGAGCGCGGTGATCGAGGAGTACGCGGAGCTGTACCAGTTTCTGCTCGGGACGCTCGAATGATGCGGCGCCTGGCGATCGCGCTGCTGTTCGGCGGCGCCGCGGGGGCGTCGGACGACTGCCGCCAGGCGCGGTTCGCGTGCGCGCCGGGCTTCGCGTGCGTGCAGTGCCCGGACGGGGCCTGGGAGTGCTCGCCGGCGAGCGACCCGGGGGGCGCGAGCGTGTGCGGCCCCGGACTGGTCCCGGCGCCGGCGATCGCGCCGGGCGTGGGGATCGCGCCGGGCGCGGGGATCGCGCCGGGCGTGGGGATCGCGCCGGCCGCCAGCGAGGCGGGGCCCGCCGCCGACGCGCCGCCCGCCCCGGCACGCAAGCGACCGCGCGACGTCGTCGTGGCCGCCCAGAACGGCAGGCGCGTCTGCGCCCGCGGATGGCGCGGCCCGATCGAGGTGATGATCGACGCGCACGGCCCGCGCATCGCCGCCATGTGCCACGCCGGCGCGGCCAACGTCCGGCTCGAGGGCGATCCCGCGGAGACGCCCACGCTCCGCTGCCTCGGCATCGACACCTCGCGTCCCTGCCCGCAGACCGTCCTCGCCGACGGCGGGCGCCGCGAGACGCAGATCGGCGAGGTGACGGGCGAGGCGCGCCTCGTCGACGGCCGCCTCGTCGGCCACTGCGCCTGCGTCCTGCCCCGCTCCGGTGGTGTCCCCGGCCGGCGCGTCGAGGCCCGCTTCGACGTCGCCTGGCCTCCGCGATAGCGCGCCCGCAAAAACCTGAGGCGAACCCCGCCGGAAAACCGATGCGCCATTCGTCGGGCCCAGCAATGGCGGGCCCCGGCGCGGTGGCACGGATGCTGCTCTTACGTTCTTCCGTCAACGAGCTCCGGCCGCCCGCCCCGAAAGACCCCACGCAACCCGTGGCGGGCGGCCGAACCTTACGAAGCGCCGCCGGGCCACCCCCGGCGGCCGAAGCGTCCCACGCCGCCCGCCGGGTGACCCCACGCACCCGGCGGGCGGCCCCCCGAACGTCCGGGGGGACGCGCACCGAGGTTTCCTCCCGCCGGCCGGCGGGTGGCCCCACGCACCCGACGGCCCGCCCCCCGATGCACGGGGGCCGGAGGTCGCAGCGTTTCCTCCCGCCGGCCGGCGGGGGTCCCCCCCCCCCCCCCGGCCCGCCCCCCCCTCCCCCCCCGACCCGACAACGCCGCCGCCGCCCGGCCCCCCGGCCGCAGCCC
>CAUJDF010000094.1 GCA_963169045.1 Myxococcota bacterium | reverse complement strand
AGCGCAGGAAGCCGAAGGCGACCGGTCCACGGCGCGGCACCGGAGAGACGAGCGAAGGCGGGCCAAGAGGCCCGTCGAGCTCGTCTCGAGGAGCCCCGGCGGGGAGCGCCCCGGAAGGCGGCCTCGCAGCCGGCGGCTCATTTCGGCCGACCCTCTCAGCGGCTGGTGAAGATCACACGCTCCCAGTCGCGCGCGTCGTTGAGCCACATGTTGGATCCGCAGCGGAAGCCGCCGCTCATCTGGCTGTTGTTCGTGTGCCAGCAGATGCGCTGGTTGTCCATGGGACCGGCGGTGTCGCAAGAGTTGCGCGCCACCATCTGGCCCGGGGCGGCGAAGCCGATGCTCTGGGACGTGCCGAAGTACCAGCCGACGCCGTTGTGGACGTTCAGGTCGTTGCCGCGGCCGGTGTCGCGGAAGACGGCGTCGCGCTCGCCCATCGCCAGCACCTGGAAGCTGGCCTGGCCGACGCGGCGGCAGCCGTACATCACGTACTGGCCATCGCACTGCTGCTGGATGGGCGCGAGCGGCCACGTCTCGGCGTAGAGGCTGCGATGACACACCTCCCAGCCGCCGAGATCGGCTTCGGGCACGTCGTTCAGGATGCCTTCGAAGACGAAGAGACCGCCGCAGAAGCCCTCGATGCACTCGACGCCGTCCTCGCACACGCGCCCGCAACGGCCGCAGTTCTGCTCGTCGCTCACGAGATCGAGGCAGACGCCCTCGCAGAGGCCCCAGCCGGCCTGCTCGCAGTCGTCGCCCCGGGCGGCGCACCCCTCGTCGTCCGGCCAGTCGGTCTGGCCGTCTTCGTCGTTGTCGATCTCGTCGGCGCAGAACGGCACCACCTCGAGGTCGGCCTCGTCGTCGTCGCGCGGACCGTCGCAGCCGACGTCGGCGAGGTCGGTGCCGCCGTCGTCGTCGTTGTCGACGCCGTCGGCGCACCGCGGCCGGACCTGGCCCATGTTGGCCTCGTCGTTGTCCGCGGCGAACTCGCAGCCGGGGTCGTCGGGGAAGTCGATCCGCATGTCGGCGTCGTCGTCCCGGCGGTTGGCGCACTGCGGCACGAACTGCGGGTTGGCCTCGTCGCCGTCGGCGGCGTACGCGCAGCCGGGATCCCGCGGGAAGTCCGTCGCGCCGTCCTCGTCGTCGTCGCGGGCATTCTTGCACACGGGCGGCTCCACCGGGTCGTCCTCGGCGCGGTGGCTGGCGGCGATGCAGCCGGGATCGAACGGGAAATCGACCAGACCGTCGCGGTCGTCGTCCTCGCCGTTGGCGCATGCCGGACGCGGCTGCCCGTCGCGCTCGCTCGGATCGCCGGCGGCGTCGCAGCCGGGGTCGCTCGGGTAGTCGGTGCGGCCGTCCATGTCGTCGTCGAGCGAGTTGCCGCACTGGGGCGGCGGGATCGGGTTGCGCTCCTCGTCGTCGCCGCGCGCCTGGCAACCGGCGTCCAGCGGGAAATCGACCCGGCCGTCCTCGTCGTCGTCCAGGCCGTTGCTGCACGCCGGCGGCGCGTCGCCGTCCGCTTCGTCGGCGTCGCCCTTGGTGGCGCAGCCGATGTCGAACGGATAGTCGGTGGCGCCGTCGCCGTCGTCGTCCTGCTGGTTCCAGCAGGCGGGCGCCGGCGAGCCGGCGGGCGGATCGCGCTCGTCCTCGTCGTCGGCCTCGGCGCAGCCCAGGTCGTCGCCGTCGATGAACCCGTCACCGTCGTTGTCGAAGGCGTCGCGGCAACCCGGCGGCAGGCGCTCCGATCGGACGGTCAGCTTGAACGGACCGCCCTGGCCGAACTGCGCGTCGACGAACACGAAGTAGTCGCCGGGGCTCGCGCGGTCGACACGGACCTGCCCGCGCGGCGGCACGCCGTTGCCGGCGTCGCAGCCGAGCTCGGTGTTGACCTGCACGCAGCTCGAGCGAACGTAGACGATCGCCGCCTGCGGCGTCTCGGGGTTGTCCACGCTGAACGTCAGCCGCGCGTTGTGGGGGTTGCGGTAGCGGTACACGACCTCGTTGGCGTTCTGGCCGCCGCAGCGCCCGAAGAAGTTGCTCGCCCCCTGCTGCGCGGTATCGCCGAGCACGAACTCCGCGTCGGACGGGATCTCGAGGACGCGGACGCCCTGCCCGCAGACGTCGACCTCGTCGTCGTCGGCGGCGGCGAGGCAGCCGCGGTCGATCGGATAGTCGACGAGGCCGTCGCCGTCGTTGTCCTCGTCGTCGGCGCAAGCCGGCGCGATCTCGGGATCGGTCTCGTCGCGATCCTCGGGCGCTTCGCAGCCGGGATCGAGCGGGTAGTCGGCGCGGCCATCGGCGTCGTCGTCGTCACCGTTCAGGCACTGCGCCAGCGGCACCTCCGTCGCCGAGACGGCAAAGTCGTCGCCGCGCCCCGCGGCGCCGTCGACGAAGAGGTAGTAGTCGCCGGGCTGCGGGTGATCGACGCGCACCGTGTTCGCCGCCACGCCGTCGCCGCCGGGCTCGCGCGCGCAGGCGACCTCGGTGCCGCCGTCGAGGCAGGCACGACGCACGTAAAGCACCGTTTCCACAACGGTTTCGGCGTGGGCGGTCGTGAACTCGAGCGCCTCGAGCGCCCGCTCCACGCGGTAGAAGAAGACCATCTCGGGCGCGCCGACGCCGCCGCATGAGCCCTGGGCGGCGAAGCGCCCGCGGCGCAGGTCGGCGCGGAGGACGCGGCCGGCGGTCAGCTCCGGCGGGTCGTACACCGAACCGCAGCTCCCCTCCTCGCTGCCGTCGGCCGCGCTCTGGCAGCCGCGATCGGCGGGGTAGTCGACGTGGCCGTCGCGATCATTGTCAAGGCCGTCGCTGCACGTGGGCATGACGATGGGGTCGGTCTCGTCGCGGTCGCCGACGCCGCTGCAGCCGGGATCGTCGGGGTAGTCGACCGCGTCGTCGCCGTCGTCGTCGCGCCCGTTGGCGCAGGCGGGTGGCGGATCGGGATCGGCCTCGTCCTCGTCGCCCGCGGCCGAACAGCCGGGCTCGCGCGGGAAGTCGACGATGCCGTCGTCGTCGTTGTCGAGGCCGTCGGCGCAGGCGGGCGGCTCCCCGACCTCCTGCTCGCGCGGATCGGCGGCGCTGCCGCAGCCGGGATCGGCGAGGTCGACATGGCCGTCGCGGTCGTTGTCGAGGCCGTCGCCGCACTGGGGCAGCGGCGTCGTGTCGTCGCCCTCGCGGTCGTCGAGCGCCGAGCCGCAGCCGGGATCCGCCGGGAAGTCGGTGAAGCCGTCCTGGTCGTTGTCGACGTCGTCGCTGCACTCGGTGGTCGGGTCGTCGGACTCGTCGTCGTCCGTCCGCGAGGCGCAGCCGCGATCCGCGGGGAAGTCGGCGGCGCCGTCCTGGTCGTCGTCGGTGCCGTTGCCGCATTGCTTCGGCGGCGGATCGTCGGACTCGTCGTCGTCGTCGGCCCCGGCGCAGCCCGGATCGTCCCCGTCGGTCTCGCCGTCGCCGTCGTTGTCGCGGCCGTCGGCGCACTGCTTCGGCGGCGGCCCGGTGTCGCGGCCTCCCCCGTCGGGCGCCGCCGCGTCCGCGTCGTCCGCCGCGGCGCCGCCACCGTCGTCACAACCGATCGCCAACGCCGCGCAGAGCAACGCCACCAACCCGCCCTGGAACCCCATCCGGCGCATCTCGAATTCCTCCCGAAAAACGGCGCGAGTCTAACGCGCTCCGGCGAACCGTCGAAAGGGCGCCGGGTTGCACTCCGGGCGGCCCCGCGCTTGTCGTTTTTCGGGGGGCTCTGGCAGACTGCGCCGCCGTGAAGCTCCCGGAACCGGACATCTGGCGCGATCTCGGCCGCCTGGAACGCCTCGCCTACCGGATGGGCGCCGCGGTCAACGAGCACCCGATGCTGAAGGCCGCCGCCACCGCCTGGCTCACCTCCACCTCGCACCGCTGGATGGGGGCGATCGCGCGGGCGCTGCTCGAGGTCGACGGCGCGAAGCACGTGCCGCACGACCGCTCGCTGCTGCTCGTGGCCAACCACCGGACGTACTTCGACTTCTACGCGGCGGCGCTCCACATCTGGGATCACCGCGCCGAGAAGCCGTTCCTGTACTGCCCGGTGCGCAGCGCGTTCTTCTACGACCACCCGCTCGGGAGCGTGCTCAACGCCGGCATCGCCGGCTACGCGATGTATCCGCCGGTCTTCCGCGACCAGCGCGCGGGCCTGAACCGCCATGCGATGGACCGCTGCGCCGATCTGCTCCGGTGGTCGCCGCGCACGATCGTCGCCATCCACCCCGAGGGCCGGCGCAACAAGACCGACGACCCGTACGCCTTCCTCGAGCCGAAGCCCGGGGCCGGCATCATCGCCCACCGCGCGCGCGCCACGGTCGTCCCGCTCTTCGTCAACGGCCTCGCCCACGACCTCGTCGAGCAGTCGCGCCGGCGGCTCGCGCCCGAGCGGTCCGAGCCCATCCGCGTCTTCTTCGGGCCGTCGCTCGCGCTCGACGACCTCTACGACCAGTCCCCGACCCGCGAGGTCCACCGCGCGATCGTCGAGCGGATGATGGACGGAATTCGGGCTTGCGCGGCGCGCGAACGTGTCTACATGGCTTCGCGCTCGAGCTGACGCGGGCGGAATTTTCCCGCCCCGGCGGCGTGTTCGGCGCCGCAGGATTTCCACGCCACCAGGAGAAGAGGGGTAATCACCCATGATCTCGGTGAAGAGCCTCGTCAAACGGTACGGCGACATCACGGCCGTAAGCGACGTGTCCTTCGAGATCGCGAAGGGCGAGATCGTGGGGCTGGTCGGCCACAACGGCGCCGGCAAGACCACGGTCATGAAGGCGATCACGGGCTATCTCGAGCCCACTGCCGGCACGATCACCGTCGGCGGCAAGGACGTCCTTTCGGACCGGCTGGGTGTCCAGCGCCAGATCGGGTACCTGCCCGAGAACGCGCCGCTGTACCCCGAGATGCTCGTCCAGGAGTACCTCGTCATGATGGCCGAGCTGCGCCAGGTGCCGCCCGAGAGGCGGCTCGACGCCATCGGCCGCGCCGTGCGCGCCACGGGTCTCGTCAAGGTGCTGACGCAGCGCATCGGCAGCCTCTCCAAGGGCTTCCGGCAGCGCGTGGGCATCGCCCAGGCCATCCTGCACCAGCCCGAGCTGCTCATCCTCGATGAGCCGACGAACGGCCTCGATCCCGTCCAGAACGACGAGATCCGGCGCCTGGTTCGTCAGCTGGCGGAGACGAGCACCGTCATCCTGTCGACGCACAACCTCCGCGAGGTCGAGGTGCTGTGCAAGCGGGTCCTGATGATGATGGGCGGCAAGCTCGTCGTCGACGCGGACATCGCCACCTACCTCGAGGCGGCGCGTGTGCGCGTCTCGCTGAGGAACGACACGGCGGACGTGGGCCGCGTGCTCGGCGGGCTGTCGGGCGTGAAGGGCGCGCGGCGCGTGGGCGCCGATCCCGCCGCGCCGGCCTTCGACGTCTGGGAGGTCGCCTTCGAGGGCGCCGCCGAGCCGACCCCGGCCATCGTGGCCGCCGCCGCCGAGCGCGGCTGGAGCGTCCGCAGCGTCTCGCCCGAGAGCAGCAGCCTCGAGAACCGTTATCGCGAGGAGCACGACCGCTTCGTCGCCCGCCAGCGTGAGGTGGCCGCATGAGCAGCGTCTGGACGATCGCGCGCAAGGAGCTGCGCGCCACGTTCCTTTCCCCGGTGGCGCACATCTTCCTGGCCCTGTTCTGGGCCGCCCTCTTCGTCAACTTCTTCACCGTCGAGCGGTTCTTCGCGCAGGGCCTCGCCAGCCTGCAGGCGCTGTTCAGCGCGCTGCCGCTGATGCTGATCCTGCTCGTGCCGGCGCTGACGATGCGCCAGTGGAGCGACGAGCAGCGCACCGGCACGTTCGAGGTGCTGGTGACGCTGCCGGTGCGCACGCGCGACCTCGTGCTCGGCAAGTTCCTGGGCACGATGCTGCTCGTGGGCGGCGCCCTGCTCGGCACGCTGACGCTGCCCTTCATGGTCGCCAGCCTCGGCAACCTCGACTGGGGCACGGTCTTGGCCGGCTACCTCGCGTCGCTGCTCGTGGCCGCCGCCTACGCCGCCATCGGCCTGTGTCTGAGCGCGGTGACCGACAACCAGCTCGTGGCCCTGATGCTGTCGATCGTCGTGTGCGGCCTGTTGTACCTCATCGGTTCCGACGCGGTGGCGGGCCTCATGAGCGCCGACCTGGCCGAGGTGGCGCGCGCGATCGGCACCGGCAGCCGGTTCCACTACATCGAGCGCGGGCTCGTCTCGCTGCGCGACATCGTGTACTTCGGCTCGCTGGCGGCGTTCTTCCTCGTGCTGAACGTTCATTACGTCGAGCGCAAGCGCGCCGACCGGGCGTCGGCCGAGGGCCGCTCGCGCGGCCGCGCGCGCCTCGTCACGATGGCGCTCGTCGGCGCCAACGCGCTCGCCGCCAACGTCTGGCTCACCCCGATGACCAGCCTGCGCATGGACCTGACCACCAGCGGCCGCTTCGGCCTCGCCGACTCCACGCGCAACATCGTGAAGCAGCTCGAGGAGCCGCTGACGATCAGCGCCTACATCTCGCAGGAGACGCACCCGCTGCTGGCGCCGCTCGTGCCGCAGGTGAAGGACGCGCTGCGCGAGTACGAGCTCGCGGGCGACGGGCGCGTGAAGGTCGAGGTGGTCGATCCCGCGACGAACGAGCCGCTGCAGGAGGAGATCAACCAGCAGTACGGCGTGAAGACCGTGCCCTTCCGGATCCAGAGCCGCATGGAGGACAAGGTCGTCAACTCTTACTTCCACCTCGTCGTGAAGTACGGCGACGAGTACGAGGTCCTCGGCTTCGACGAGCTGATCGAGGTGCACGCCACCGAGAGCGACGTCGACGTGCGCCTGAAGAACCTCGAGTACGACCTGACGCGGGCGATCAAGAAGGTCAGCCAGGGGTTCCAGAGCCTGGAGTCGGCCTTCGCCGGCATGAGCCCCGACGTGAAGGTCACACTGACCGCCTACGTGACCAAAGGCACCCTCCCCGACGAGTTCAAGGAGATCCCGGAGCGCGTGTCCAAGGTGGCCAAGGAGCTCGCCGAGAAGAGCGGCGGCCACTTCGTCTACGACGAGAAGGACCCGGACGCCGAGGCCGGCCTCAAGGAGGAGCTCGCCCGGAAGTACGGCTTCAAGCCGATGGCGGCGGACCTCTTCGGCGAGCAGACGTTCTACATGCACCTGCTGGTGCAGAGCGGCGACCGCCTCGAGCGCATCTTCCCGCGCGAGGGCCTGAGCGAAGCGGACATCAAGTCGACCATCGAGGCGGCGATCAAGCGGGCCACCCCCGGCTTCCTCAAGACGGTCGGCCTGATGACCGCCAAGCCGGAGAACAACTTCAACCCCCAGCTGCCGCCGCAGTTCCAGCAGCCGCAGAAGCCCCCGAAGTACCGGGCGATCGAGCAGATGTTCTCGGCGGAGTACACGTTCAAGCGCGTCGAGGGCGAAGACGGCTACATCCCCGACGACGTCGACGTCCTGATCGTTGCCCAGCCGGGCAAGCTCACCGACAAGCAGCAGTTCGCGCTCGACCAATACCTGATGAAGGGCGGCAAGGTCGTCGCGCTGGCCGGCGCGTACGCCATCGACGTCGACCGCGAGGGGCTCAAGGCCGAGAAGGCCGACGCCTCGCTGCTCGACCTGCTGAAGAACTACGGCGTGGAGGTCGATGACGCCTTCGTCATGGACCCGCAGAACGCGCGGTTCCCGGTGCCGGTGCGCGAGCAGCGCGGCATGTTCGTGCTCGAGCGCATCGAGCTGATGCCCTACCCGTTCTTCCCCGACATCCGTCAGGAGGGCTTCAAAGAGGGCCACATGGCGCTCGCCGGCGTGCCGAGCATCGCCATGACCTGGGCCTCGCCGCTCAAGGTGACGGCGAAGGAAGGCGTCACGAGCGAGACGTTGCTGCAGACCTCGAAGGAGACGTGGCTCAACGAGTCCGCAGATCTGCAGCCCGACTTCCAGAAGTTCCCGCAGGGGGGCTTCGGCGCGCCGGCCGACGCGCCGCGCGCCGCGCAGCCGGTGGCGGTGACGCTCGGCGGGACGTTCACCAGCGCGTTCGCGAACAAGCCGTCGCCCGTCTTCGAAAAGGCGGCGGCGGCGCAGGCCGGCGACAAGAAAGGCGACGCCACCGGGCGCACGCTCAAGGAGTCGCTGCCCGACGCACGCCTCGTCGTCGTCGGCTCGTCGGAGTTCGCCTCCGACCTCGTCGCGCAGCTCGGCCAGCAGATGGGCGGCGGCGCGTACCGCGGCAACATGGTCCTCGTCCGCAACCTCGTGGACTGGGCGATGGAAGACACCGATCTGCTCCAGATCCGCTCGGCGGGCGCGTTCGCGTGGACGCTGCGCACGCCGTCCGCGGACGAGTGGAGCTACGGCACCTGGGAGAAGACGATCTACGGCGTCGCGTTCGGCATCTGGGCCGCGCTCGTGGCGATGGCGCTGACGCGCCGCCGCCGCGTCGCCCCGCTGCCGATCGCCACCGAGGAGGCGCGGGCGGCATGAGCACTCGCAACGGCAAGCTGCAGGGCATTCTCGTCGGCGCGCTGGCGCTGCAGATCGTGCTGGCGTTCGTCACCTGGAACGCGAGCGGCGGCAACAAGCTGCCCGATCCGCGCCCGCTGCTCGATCTCGACAAGGCGGCGGTGACGGCGCTCGAGATCACGGAGAAGCCGGTCGGCACCGACGCGGCGGAGACCCTCCGCCTCGAGAAGCAGGGCGACGCCTGGATCGTCGCGACGGCGGGCGGCTTCCCCGCGAAGAAGGACAAGGTCGAGGAGCTCGTCGGCAAGCTCGCCGACCTGAAGGTGCGCGAGCCCGTCGGCACCCAGAAGGCCAACCACAACGCGCTGCGCGTCGGCGACGACGTGTGGAGCCGCAAGGTGAAGATCACCGCCGGTGGCGAGACGAAGGCGCTGGTGATCGGCTCCGGGCCGGGCGCCAGCATCCACGCCCGGTTCGCGGACGCCGCCGAGGTCTTCCGCGGGCGTGGCGTCAGCGAGGCGGCCATCAGCGGCCGCGTGAGCAGTTACGTCGACACCGAGCTGGTGAAGGTCGACGCGGCGAAGCTCAAGGAGATCCAGGTCGCCAACCCGAGCGGCAGCCTGAGCTTCCGCAAGGAGGGCGAGGACTGGCAGCTGGCCGAGCTCCCGGCGGGCGAGGCGCTCGACCAGGCGCAGGCGAAGAGCTTCGCCAGCAGCGTCGCGCGCCTGACGATGAAGGCGCCGGTGACGAAGACGGTGGAGGCCGCGCACGGGCTCGAGGCCGGCGCGACGAAGGTCACGCTCACCTACACCGACGACCAGGCCGCCTCGAAGACGCTGACCTACACGATCGGCGCCGCCAAGGACGACGCGCGTTACGTCAAGGCCGACGGCCAGGACTTCGTGGTGCTCGTCTCGGACTGGGCCACCAAGAGCGCCCGCGAGAAGACGGCCAACGACTTCGTGAAGAAGGAGGAGGCCGCCGCCGCTCCGCCCCCCGCTGGCATGCCCGTCCACGGCGGCATGCCGCCCTTCCCGCTGCCCGGCATGGGCGGCGGCGAGATGCCCCCACCCCACTGACCCCGCCCCGCGAGTGGCTCGTCCAACGGCTTCAGTGGCGGGTCACAACCGCACCCGGCAGATCGAGGGCAGGTAGCTGCCGCAGTAGACGTCGTTCCACGTCCCGTCGTCGCTGTCGGGGCGGAGAGAGACGCAGTCCTCGAGCCCACCCTGGTTGTTCGGCTCGTTCGGCGCCCACCGCGTGAAGCCGGTATCGGCGCCGTCGTCCCAGGCGAACTCGCCCTCCTCCGCGCGGTCGGTCAGGCCGATGTACCAGCTGGCGCGGCGGCGCGCGAAGGCGGCGTCGCGCAGGAAGGCGTGCTCCGCCTCGTCGCGGACGCTGGCGAGCAGGGCGCCGTGCTCTTCGCAGAGCTCGACGGCGACGGTGTATCGCTCGAGCCGGTGGCAGAGCAGGAACTCGACCCCGCGGGGCGAGCGGACGCGGCGACACGGCGCGCACGAAGGGCCGTCGTCGGTGAAGCCCGAGCAGTCCTGGTCGCGGTCGTCGTCGCAGCCGTCGTCGGCGCCGGGGTAGACGGTGGGGTCGGCGTCGTTGCAGTCGCCCGCGCAGGCCATCACGCCGTCGCCGTCGGCGTCGGCGGCCGGATCGAGGCAGCGCAGGGAGTCGCGGATGCGCTGCGGGTGCTCGGCGAGAAACTGCTCGAGCTTCGCGATGCCGTCGAGGCGCTGTTGCGGCTTCGTCGGCGTCCGGTCGTCGCGCTCGAACGGCGCTTCGGTGAGCGCCTTCAGCGCGGCGATCTCTCGGGCCCAGTCGAACGCCTCGAGGCGGTCCGCCACGGCGCGCACCGTCTCGGCGTAGGGCAGACGGCATACCGTCCAGTCCATGCAGAGGCGGAACAGTCGCCCGGGACCCCGAAACGCATCGGACGTGCGCTGCCAGGCCTGGTCCGTTCCCCAAGGTAGAAAGACGAACCGACCCGTGTCGGAGCGCCTGTACACGTAGTAGTTGTTGCGCAGCTGGGCGTATCCATCCCAGTGGCCTGTCAGGATCTCCGCTGCGAAGAACCGACGGATCTGATCGAGGTCGACGATCGCCCCCACGTCACGCTCGAACGTGGCCGGCGTCGCCGTGTTCAGTGTCTCGATCAAGTGACGCAGATCGTCTCGCGACTCGTCTTTACCGGCGTCCTGGTCGAACGCATCGAGGAACCGCAGGACCAGGTCCTGGTCGTCGGACCCTTCGTACAGGTTCCCATTGTGTCCACGCGGGAAGTGACGCTTCAGAAAGACGCCGTCGATCGATTCGACGTGCGCGTAGAGGCCGTAGGGCTTCCCGTTCACCGTAATCTCGGCGTAGCCCACGCGCGCTGCCGGCAGCCCGAGCTCGGCGAAGGCGAGCGACGCCAGCCGCTCGCGCATCTTCGTCGGGTCCTGGATCATGTTGTTGAACGTGAGCTTCTTGAGCCCGTAGAGGTTCGCGTCTTCGTCGAACCGGTTCAGGTCAACCTTGAAGGCGGCCTTCTGATCGATGCCGCGGAAGCTCCCGCGCCCACCCTTCAGCTTCAGACCCACCTTGTCGAAGACCTGGCCGTCGACGGTGATGCGGGCGGGCAGCCAGTCGCGCCGCGGCTCCTCGCGGAAGGCGAGCATGCCCGCCTCGTCGATCTCGATCGCGACCGGCACGACCTCGCGCCCGCCGAAGAGGCGCGCCTGCCCCTCGGCGTTGGGGGCGGTGTCGGGGCCGCCGTCGGGATCCGGGCCCGGCTCGCCGTCGGGGCGCGGTCCGCCGTCGGGGCGCGTCGTGGGCGGGCCTTCGCTCTCGCCGCCGCCGCCGCCGCACGCGACGACGAGCGCACCGGTCAGAAGCAGGATCAACCCCCTCATGGCAGCAGCGCCTCGAGCTCGGCCCGGCGCTCGGCCGCGAGCGCGCGCAGCGCCTCGGCGTCGGCCGCCGGGCTCGGCGTCCCCGCGTCGGCGCCGTACATCACCGCCGCCACGCCGGGGCGGCGCAGGTACATCTCGAGCTCCGCCGCCGCGTTCGCCAGCGCCCCCGCCACCGCCGCCTCCGACATCGGACCCTCCATCGCCGCCCGGAGCTGCTCGATGTAGGCGGCGCGCACCTCGGGCACGTCGCGCACCGGCCGATCCAGCCCCGACTCGGCGCAGTAGAGGAGCGGCTCGTCCAGCGGGCGCGGCGTGTGGCAGTTGCTCAGCATGTCGTCGTAGTCCCACGCGAGCACCTCGAACCAGGGCTGCCGTCCGCCGTCCGGTGGGGGAGCGTCGTAGAAGTAGACCTCGTCGACGTAGTCCCCGTTCTGGACGAGGCTGTTCACCGCGAGCCACCGCAGATACGCGTCGTAGTTCATCGATGACCGCAGCGCATCGAGCAGGTTCGCCCCGCGGAGCGTCCGTGGCAGGTCGTAGAGTGCCAGATACGGCGCCAGGACCGCCTCACGGTCGGTCACCTCGTCCTCTTCGGGCCGCTTGAGCTCCACGGTGCTGTCGTTCAGACGCCTCACCAGCAGCGAGTTCTGCCGATGAACCCGCTTCACGCCGTCGCGAGGACGCTCGACCACCAGGTACACGCCCTGCGTCTCGTCCCCGTACCGCACCTCGACGTAGCGGTAGAACAGCGGGAACAGGCCCTGCGCCGCGAGCAGATCGTTCGCCGCCCGCATCTTGATGAAACCCTCGTCCAGACACATCGAGAGCAGGTAGACGTCCTCGACGGGCGGGCCGTCGCCGAGCACGACGGGATCGTCGAAGCGCACCGTGTACGAGCGGCGGGGGCACCGCAGCGTGCCCTTGCCGCGCAGGTTGATGTCGGCGCCGGGTCCCGGGCGCCCGCCGATGCGCGTGGGCACCAGGAGCCGCCGCTCGGTGTCGTTGCTCGTGCGCACGAACTCGCGCTGCTGTGCGTCCAGATCGAGCACGATCGTGAGCTGCGCGTCGGTCACCGTCACCGGAACGACGGCGGGCGGCAGACCCTCGGCCTCGATCCGCAGTGCGCCGCTGCCGGCCGCCTCGTCGTCGTCGAAGGGCGCCGCCACCTCGACCTCGACCGCCCGCGGGCCGTCCGGCCTGAAAACGAGGCGGTCGGGGCGGACGGAGGCCACGTCGCCTTGCAGCGTCACCGCGACCGGCCCCGGCAGCTCGCCCTCGATCGTCACCGTGAGACGCGCCGGCGCAGCGCCCTCGCGCAGCGTCAACGTCGGTCGCGAAAGGGTCAGCGCGGGCGGGCCCGTACGGGCGGCATCGGGCACCGCGGCGTCGGCGATCGGGGACGACGCGGGCGTGCCCTCGCATGCGGCGAGCACCGTGGCCAGCAGCAACGCGGCGCGCCTCAACGGCTCACCTCGGGCGTGAGCACCCAGATCTCGTCGGCGACGTCGCGCTGCGACACGCTCACGACGACGCGCCCGTCGGCGAGGACGGCGAGGCCCGCCAGCGCGCCCGTCGCCACGGGCACCTCGATGACCTCGAGCCGTTCGCCGGCGGTGGAGAAGCGCTGCACGGTGGCGGCGCCGCCGTTGTCGGCGAACCAGAGATCGCCGTGGACGTCGACCGCGACCGACTCGGGCAGCGCGAGGGTGTCGGCGTCGAGGAACTGGCGCGGCCGCCCCTCCGGATCGACGGCGAGGACGCCGCCACGCCGGTCGTCGGTGGCGTACAGCGTGCCGTCACGGCCGACGGCGAGGCTCTCGGGCGCGAAGACGCCGTCCTCTTCGGTGGCCAGCGTGACCGCTTCGCGCGCACCGGGCCGTAACGACATGAGAACATGAGCTTTTTCGTCGGCGACGAACAGCGTGCCGTCGGCGCCGACCGCGATCCCCTCCGGGCTGACGAGCCCGTCGTCGCGGTCGAGGACCGCCTCGAGCGGCGCACCGGGAGCCGAGCGGAAGACGGCGACGGCCGCGTCGTCGCTGACATAGAGCGCGCCGTTGGGCCCGACGGCGACCTCCTCGGGGTTGCGCAGGCCGCCGGCGCCGGCGGGCAGACGCACCTCGGTCGTGCGGCGGTCGACATCGACGACCAGCACGTTGCCGCCGACCTCGTTTGCGAGGAAGAGGCGCGCGCCGCCCTCGACGATGAGGCCGTCGGGACCGCGCAGGCCGTCGTCGCGGGAGAGGACGCGCTCGGCGCGCCACGTCCGCGGCAGCGACGGGGCCCCGTCGACGGGCGGCGACGTCCCGTCCGCAGAGGCGGCGTCCGTCGTGGCGGGCGCACCGTCGGCCGCCGGCGCCGCGGCGGCGTCGCGCGCCGCGTCGGCGCCGTCGCCCTCACACGCCCCGAGAACCGCGCCGATGGCGAGGACCGCGCCCGCTCGCCTCACTTCCCTCTCCGTCGTGGGTGGCCGATGGCGGCGACGATAGCACAGCCCCGGGCGTGAAGAGCGCGGGCGGGCCGGCGTCGTGCTATGGTGCGCGCGCATGAGTGGCCGCGATGTCCGCAACGGCGACGTCCTCTTCGGACGGTACCGTCTCGAAGGTCAGCTCGGTCGGGGCGGCATGGGCGTGGTCTACCTCGCCCGCGACGAGCGCCTCGACCGACCCGTCGCCATCAAGCTGGTCACGGTGACGCCCGCGCGTCCCGAGAGCGCCGCCCGCCGCCCGCAGAAGGAGGCGCGCGCGCTCGCCCGGCTCAACCATCCGCACCTGGTCACCCTCCTCGACTACGACGAGCTCGACGACGGCACGCCGGCGATGGTGATGGAGTACGTCGAGGGCGCCAGCCTCGACCGCATCCTGCCCGCCCACCGCTTCACCGCCGCCGAGATCGCGCTGGTGCTGCACCAGACGGCGGACGCGCTGGCGACCTGTCACGAGCAGGGCGTGATCCATCGCGATCTCAAGCCGGGCAACCTGCTCGTGCAGGTCTGCGACCACCCCGGACTGCGGGTGAAGGTGATCGACTTCGGCCTGACGAAACTGTTGGCCGATCGCGGCGCGACGGCGCTCACGCTCGGCGGCAAGGTCTTCGGCAGCCCGCGCTTCATGGCGCCGGAGCAGTGGCTGCGCGGCGACGTCGACGGCCGCACGGACCTGTACGCGCTCGGGCTGGTCGGCTATTGCATGGCGCTCGGCCGGCACTTCATCCAGGCGACGAACCCGGTCGACGTCTTCCGCAGCCACCTGCACGACCCGCGGCCGCCCCTGACGACGACCACCGACGGGCGCACCCTTCCCCCCGCGCTGGCGGCGATCCTGGATCGCGCCGCGCACCCCGATCCCGCGGCGCGGTTCCCCGACGCGCGCGCCATGCAGGCGGCGCTCGAGCCGCTGGTGCGCGGCGTCCAGGTGGCCTTCCAGTTGCCGGGGCGACCGGCGACGGGCGCCTTGCCCGTGGTCTCGGCCGCGAGCGTGCCCCTGCCGGACCCGTCGCCCATCGACGACTCGGCGATGCAGCGGGCGGCGGAGTCCGTCGAGGCGCCCGGGCCCGACGCGGACTTCGACGACGACGACCGCACCTTCGCGGCGGAGCCCGCCCCACCGGACGAGTTCGACCCCGACCGCACGTGCGCGGACGTGGCCGCGCCCGAGGATCTCCTGGCCACGGTGATGCAGGCGCCGACCCACGACGAGCCGCGGCGGCCGCCGTCGCTCGCCGACGCGCCGCTCGACGACGTGAGCATCCCGGGCCCGCCCGAGCCCGTGGCGGAGCGCGTCCGCGTCGGTTTCCTCGGCAGCCCGCACACGGCGATCACGCGCGGCGACGTCGAGCGCGCGGTGCAGGCGTCGCTCGAGCCCGCCCCGGCGGCGCCGCCGGTGGCGCGCCCGGCGCCGGTGGCGCGCCCCGTCGCCGCCGCGCCCGCGGCCCCCGCCGCCGCGCGCCCCGTCGCCGCCGCGCCCGCGGCGCCGGCCCCGCGCGCGCGCGACCGCTGGCTGCTGGTGGCGGGCGGGCTGCTCGTCGCCGCCGTTTCCGCGGCGGCCACCGTGTTCTTCCTGCGATGACGGACGGCGCCGGTCCGGCGGGCCCGGCGCCAAGGGGCGCCGGTCGATTCGCTCCGACCCCCACCGGTCGTCTCCATCTCGGCAATGCGCGCACCGCCCTGCTGGCGTGGTTGTGGGCGCGCCGCGCGGGGCTGCGTAACGTCCTGCGGATCGAGGATCTCGATCCCCGAGCGATTCCGCAGGGTTGCCTCGAGGGGCAGTACGCCGACCTCGACTGGCTCGGCCTCGTATACGACGAGGAGCCACGCCGCGGCGGCCCCTGCGGGCCCTATCGCCAGTCGGAGCGGAGCGAGCTGTACCTCGACGGCCTGCGCACGCTGGACCGCCTCGGCCTCGTGTACCCGTGCTGGTGCTCGCGCCAGGAGGTGCTGCGCGCTGCGGTCGCGCCCCACGCCGACGACGAAGGCCCGGTGTACGCCGGCACGTGCCGTCCGCAGGCGCCCGCGCGGCTCGGCGAGGACGGACTGCGTGTCGGCGGCTTGCCCGCGAGGGACGGCCGCCTGCCCGCGCTGCGCTTCGACGTCGCGCGCGCCCTGGCGCACCTCGGCCTCGACGCGGTCGCGTTCGACGACGTCGTCGCCGGCCCGCAGCGCTTCACCGGCCTCGGCGACTTCGTCGTCCGGCGGGGCGACGGCGTCTTCGCCTACCAGCTCGCGTGCGCGCTCGACGACGCGGCGATGGGCTGCACCCAGGTGCTCCGCGGCATGGACCTGATCGCCAGCACCGCGCGGCAGCTGCTCGTCCTCGGCGCCTGCGGCCTGGAGTCGCCCACCTACGCGCACGTCGGGCTCGCGCTCGCACCGGACGGGCGCCGCCTCGCCAAGCGCGACGCGGCCACCGCCCTCGAGGCGATGCGCGCCGCCGGCCTCTCCGCCGGCGCCGTCGTCCGCGCGCTCGCGCGCTCCGCCGGCCTGCCCGACACCGCCGACCTCGACGCCCTCGCCGACGCCTTCGATGTGACGCGCGTGCCCGCCGGTCCGGTCGTCGTCGAGGCGCCGGCCTGACGTCCTTGCCCACCGCCGCCCACCGGGAGTACCAAGGGCGGATGCGCCTGCCCGCCGTCGCCCTCATCCTGCTGGCCGCCGCCACCGCCGCCGCCACCGATGGCGCCGCGGCGTCGAAGGCGCGCGCCTGGTACGACGAGGGCGTGGTTCTCTTCAAGGCCGGCCGCTTCGTCGAGGCAGCCGAGCGCTTCCAACTCGCCTACAACGTCGATCCCGCGCCGACGCTCCTCTACAACCTCGCGCGCGCCCACGAAGAGGCAGGCCACGCGGCGGAGGCGCAGCTCTTCTTCGAGAGCTACCTCGATCGATATCCGCAGGCCGAGGACCGTGCCGAGGTGGAGCGCCGCATCGCCCACCTGCGTGCGGCGCCCGGTGGCCGGCTCGCGCGCGGCGAGGGGTCGGCGCCGACGGCCTCCGCCACCGCCGGGGAGGCGCCCCTTGCTGCCGGGGCCGACGCCGACCGCCTGACCTTGTCGGTGTGGGGCGCCGCCGGCGTGTCCGGCACCGCCGCGTTCCAGGAGCGCGCCGTGCGCACCGGCGACGAGCGCGTCGAGGCGCCCGGCGTCGACGAGGACCTCGAGCGCTCCTGGGCCGTCGGCGGATCGGTCGAGTACGCCGTCGCCCCGGCCCTGACGCTCGGCGGCCGCCTTTCGTACGCCGTCAGCCGCGCCGAAGACTCCGAGCTGACTTACGGCGCCATCGACGTCGGCCCCGTCGTGCGCGGCCGCCTCCCGCTCCGCGGCCGCTTCGCCCTGCACGCGCTCGGCTGGGGAGGCTTCACTTCGGCCAGCTCCGACGACGCGGAGTTCCCCCTCGGCGACCTCAGCTTCGAGGGCTCCGGCTGGCACGTCGGCGGCGGCGCGGGCGGCAGCGTCGCCGTCCACCCCGACGTGCGCCTCTCGCTCACCATCGGCGCCGTCCACCAGCGCGTCGAGCTCGAGTCGAACCGCATCGCCGGCAGCCGCTACGAGTTCGGCGACACCCGCTTCACCCGGATCTACGTCGAGGCCGGCGCCCTCGTCGACCTCTGATTCGCGCGCGCCACCTTCCCCACCTCCGGGCATCCACCCCTCTGAAGGAGGACCCGAGTTGGCAAACGACGCGCTACTGCCGCCCGATGAGGTTCTGTCCGCCCAAGCAGCGGACGAGGCCCCCGCCCACAAGGTCTACGAGCTGACCCTCGTCCGCGAGGAGCAGATGGAGCGCTGCCTCGGCCGCGAGCGGGCCGTCCGCAACGCCAAACGCCTGAGTCGGGAACGTCGCGAGCCGGTGGAGGTGCTGCGCCGCGACGGCATGGTGAGGATGCGCTTCTTCGGGGGTGCGCTCGAGAACTACCTCTACGAGACGCGCCCCCACAAACGCGCCTGAGTCACAGCGGCGGGCGTTCAAGTTGACGAAGGATCGCGCCGGACGGTGAGGCGAGGCCAAGGCACGAACCCGCAGCCATCGCCGAGCCGATGACGAGGGGGCGGAGCAGCGCGTCGCCCGCGTCCGCCCCGCGGGCGGGGCCGGGCAGGAGCCCGGCGAGCCGCAAGACGCCGGCATCGCCTCGCCGGACAAGCGAGGCGTAGCCAACTTGGACGCCCGCCGCTGTCAGTCGGGCGTGACCGCCGTCTGGCGGGCGCGCCGGGCGGCGGCCTCGCTGGCGGTCGTGACCGCCCACTGCGCGAAGACGATGGCGACCGTCGCGAAGCTGAGCACCAGGGCGACCTTCAGCTGACCGAAGATCGCGAGGAACATCAGCGCCAGCGCATAGAAGTCGCGGTGGGCCACGAACTCGAGCCTGGCGCAGAAACGGGCGAACCAGCCGGTCTGCTGCTGGAAGCTCCACTCGACCGCCAGGTGCGTGCCCTTCCCCTCGGCGATCAGCTTGCGGTAGAGACTGCCGGCCACGAACCAGCCCAGCACGAAGCTGGCGATGCCCAGGTGCAGCCACACCGTCTGGCCCGTGATGCGGTAGAGCGCGAAGCCCATCGCGAGCTGATAGCCCAGGTTGATCACATCGTCGGAGATGGTGTCGAACCACTCGCCGCGCGCGCTGTGCTTGAACTTCAGCCGCGCGATCTCCCCGTCGCAGCCGTCGATCATCGACGACACCTGGTAGAGCACGCCGCCGAGCGCGATCAGCCACAGCGACGCCGGCGTGGCCATCGCCGTCACCACCGCCGACGCGATGCCGACGACCAGGCCCACCGCCGTCATGTGGTTCGGGACGATGTTCGTGTTCATCACCAGCCGCGTGATCGTCTTGCTGAAGCGGCGGTTGATGTGCCGGCTCACCGGGCCGTCGATCTTCTTGGTGAGCGACTTGAACAGCATCTTCTCGGCGTGGGCCTTCGTCTCGACGGTGTCGACGTCCTGCCACCAGGCCTCGCCGACGTCGGCGACCCGGGCCTTGCCCGAGGCCGCGAGCGCCTGCACGCCGTCGCTCAACGAGACGTTGCCCTTGGCGCGGAACACGGCGTCGAGCGCGTCGAACAGCGCGAAATCACAGCGAAAGACGCCGGTGTCGACCGCGTCGAACTCCGGGATCGTCTTGCCGATGCTGGCGATCGTCTCGTGGGGCCCGACGCGCACCTTGGTCGCGTCGTCCATGTCGAAGATCGTGTCCAGCTTGCGGTCGACGGCGAGGACGAGCCCGCCGCGCGCCGGCTCGTGCTGCAGCGTGGCGTAGATCGACTTCTCGACAATGTGGTCCGACATCGTCAGGAAGAACTCGCCGGGCTGCAGGTACGGCCGCGCCGCGAGCACGCTCACGCCGTTGGCCAGGTCGAAGCGCTCGTTCTCGACGAAGACGATCTCGAGCCCGGCGACGTCGGGATCGCCGGCGAGCGAGGCGCGGACTCTCGCGCTCTCATTGCCCACGACGATGACGAACCGGGTCACGCCCTGCGAGCGCGCCGTCAGCACGGCCCGCTTCAGCAGCGTCAGGCCGCCGACCCGCACGAGGGGCTTGGGCTCGGTCGCGCCGCCCTTCGCGATGCGGGTCCCCATGCCGGCGGCCAGAATGACCGCCTGATTCACCTGCGCGGTGGCCATCACTCGTCCGTCCCTTCGTCGTAGTACTCGGTCCCGAGGTGCGTGATGAGCTCTTCACCCATCATGTGTCGCAGGTTGTTCTTCAGCTTCTTCTGCTGAATGAACAGGTCGTGCTCCGGATACACCTCTGCGGCGGTCATAGGGCTCTTGAAGTAGAAGCTGAGCCACTCCTGGATGCCCTTCATCTTCGCCCGCTGCGCCAGGTTGAGGAACAGCGCGAGGTCGAGCACGATGGGGGCGGCCAGGATCGAGTCTCGGCAGAGGAAATCGACCTTGATCTGCATCGGGTAGCCCAGCCACCCGAAGATGTCGATGTTGTCCCAGCCCTCTTTGGCGTCTCCACGCGGCGGGTAATAGTTGATCCGCACCTTGTGGTACAGGTCCCCGTAGAGGCTGGGGTAGAGGTCCGGCTGCAGGATGGTGTCGAGCACCCCCAGCTTCGTGACCTCCTTGCTCTTGAAGTTCTCCGGCTCGTCGAGCACCTCGCCGTCGCGGTTGCCGAGGATGTTGGTGCTGAACCAGCCGCGCACGCCGAGCGCGCGCGCCTTGAACATCGGCGACAGGACCGTCTTCACCAGCGTCTGGCCGGTCTTGTAGTCCTTCCCGCAGACGGGGACGCCGCGCTGCGCGGCGAGCTCGAGCAACGCCGGGACGTCGGCCGCCCGGTTGGGCGTGCCGTTGGCGTAGGGCACCCCCTCCATGATGGCGGAGTACGCGTACACCATCGCCGGGCTGATGTTGGAGTCGTTTTCATCCAACGCCCGCTCGAAGGCCTCGATCGTCCGGTGGGCGTCGGTGAGCTCCCGGTAGACCTCGGTCGAGCAGCAGTTGATCATCACCGCCTGCTCGAGGCCGTGGTCGGCCTTGAACTTGCGGATGTCGGCGCGCACGGCCTCGGCCCAATCGCGGCGCGTGCCGGGCTTCATGTGCGTGCCGTTGAGGCGCTTGACGTAGCTCGGGTCGAACGCGCCGGGCATCGGCTCGATCGTCCGCAGCTCGTCCCCGATCTTGTCGATGAGACGCTGGTCGAGCACCTCGGCGGTCGTGCAGGCGTCGTACAGGTTGCCGCCGAAGATGTCCCAGCCGCCGAAGACGAGGCCGGAGAGGTCCGTCAGCGGCACGAACTCCTTGATCAGCGGGTTGCGCTTCTCGGTGCGCTTGCCGAGGCGGATGCGGCCGAGCTGCGTGATCGAGCCGACCGGCTCGCCCAGGCCGTTGCGGACGGCCAGCACGCCCGCCACGAAGGTGCTCGCCACGGCGCCCATGCCGGGCAGGAGGACGCCGAGCTTCTGCGGCGCAGGCGCGATGGCGCGAGGCTTGTTGGCCATGAGGACGCTACTCCCGATTCGGATGTCGGCCAGGCCCTTGTGCAACGGATGTGCCACGAGACGACCACAGAAGGGCCGCCGCCCACGCCGCCCCGACGACGGCCCGCCCGGCGAGCGCGAGCAGCGTGCGGGGGCCCGTGTCGGCGGTGCTCCAGGCCAGCAGCGCGTCGGCGGGCACGGGCAGCGCCCAGAGGAGCGCCAGGCTGCCGAGGTGGCGTCGGTCTCCCCTCGCGGCGGCGTACGCGCCCACCACCCCGCGCCCGAGCGCGACGATGCCGAGCCACTGGTGCAGGCGGAAGGTCGTGGCCATCGCCAGCGGGTGGAGCAGCTCCTCGACGAGGCCCGGCAGCCACAGCAGGACGAGGCCGGCGGCGAGGTCGGACAACGCGAACAGCGCGACTGCGATGCGGAGGGGCGTCGACACGGCGCGCCGTCCTACACCGCGACGCGGCGCCGGAGCAAGGGCGGCGAGACCTTGCGGCCCTGGCGGCGCGGTGGGCATCATGGCCCGCGATGCGATCGCTCACGGTGGTGTCGGCGGCCACTGTCGCCGTCTTCGCGCGGCCCTGCGCCGCGGCGCCCGAGGACCGGGGCCCGCGCGGCCTCTATCTGGCCGGCGGTCCCTCGCTGCTCGTGGGGCGCGCCACGGACGACGCGGGCGACGACACGCCGACGTACACCGGCGTCGTCGGTCGCCTGCGCATCGGCGAGGAGGCGCTGCCCGGCCTCGCGCTCGGCCTTGAGCTCGTCGGCGGCGCCGCTGCCGGCGAGGGTTTCGACGCGGCGCTCGGCGGCTTCCTGTTGCAGGTGGGCTGGCGACCGTTCGGCCCCGACGACCCGCTCGTCCTCTGGGGCGGCACCGGCTTCGGCGGCGGAGACATCGCCGCGGACGGGGACGCCGTCGACGGGGGCGCCGCCGGCGGCTCGATCCACTCGCTGGCCGTCGCGTGGGAGCTCGCGCTCTGGGGCGGCGAGAGCGACGGCGGCCGGCTGACGCCCGTCGTGAGCTGGCTCTTCGTGCCGCAGTCGTTCGGCGGGGGCGTCGGCTTCAACGCTCTCCACCTGGGCGTCGAGCTGACCTGGTATGCGGGTCGCTGAGCTCCTCGCCGTGTGGCTCGCCGCCGGCGCGGCGTCGGCGCAGGAGGCGGGCTTCGTCGACCTCACCGGCGCGCTGCCCTTCGACGCGCCATTCTCGTCGCTCGCCGTGGCAGGCGAGCCGCCGGTGGTGTACGTCGGCACCGAGAGCGGCCACGTGCACGTGAGCCGCGATCGGGGCCGGACCTGGACGTCGACGGCGGTGCATCTGCGCCCGGTGCCGTCGTATGCGGTCGAGCGGGCGGCGGGTCGTCCCGACATCGAGCGGCTGGAGCCGGCCGACGCCCCGACGCCGCAGCCGCGCCCGTGGGACGCCTACGGGTTCATCGAGCTCGACGATGCGTTCCAGCCCCTGCCCGATCCCGACGACCTCGTCGCCTACTTCTTCGAAGACGGCCTCGAGCCCGGCTTCGGCGCCGCCTGGTGGGGCGAGGAGCGCGCCGGTCCCGCCGACTCCCGGTTGGCCGACCTGTTCGACGCCACCGGCGCCGACGTGCGCATCTGGTCGTCGTCGCTCGGGGGCGCGCTGCGGTGGCTCGACGACGACGTGGACGCGGCCGTCTCGGTGCTGGCCGCCGCGCCCTCCAATCCCGACCTCGTCTTCGCGGGGGGCGGGGCGGGCCCCCTGCTCCGCAGCGCCGACGGCGGCGCCACCTGGATCGAAGCGCGCGGCGGGGCCAGCGACGTCCGGGCCGTCGCCGTCGACCCGAAGGACGCCCGTCGCGTCCTTGCGGGCACCGCAGGCGGCCTGTGGATCTCGACCGACGCCGGCGCCTTCTTCGCGCCGGTGCCCGGTGTCGACGACGAGGTCCGCGCGATCGCGTTCGGGGACGGACGGACGTTGTTCCTCGGCACTGACGGCGGTGTGCTGCGCTCGCAGGATGGCGGCGCGTCGTTCCGCGCGGTGTTCGAGGCCGAGGCCGCGGTGCACGCGGTCGACGCCGCCGACGCCCGGCGCGTCTGGGTCGGCACGGAGCGCGGCCTGTTCGCGAGCGCCGACGGCGGCGAGACGTTCGCGCCGGCCGGCGGCCTGCGCTTCACGGGCGAGGCGGTGCCGACGGTGGTCGCCCGCGCCGGCCGCGCCTTCGCCGCGATCGCGGGCGACGTCTGGGCGAGCGACGACGGCGGGCGGACGTGGCGCGACTTCGTCTTCGGCGGCGGCGGCCAGTCGATTCGCGGCGCGCAGCTCGTCGGCGCGGACCTGTGGATGCTGCACGCCGGCGCGCTCACCGTGTGGACGCCGCGCGCGCCCCGGCCGGCCCTGGCCGCCCTGGACGAGCTTCGCGGCCTGACGCGGAGCGAGCCCACGGTGGCACAGGCGGTCGCCTCGGCGCTCGAGCGCAGCGGGGCGTCGGCGGCGGCGAGCGTCGCGTCGCACGGACGGGCGCGCTGGTCCGCGGCGCTCCCGGTGGTGCACGCGGGGCTCGCGCTGCGCGACGACGACCTGCGCGCCGATCGCCGCGACTTCTCGATCGCCGGCGACGACACCGGCTTCTCCCGAGGACCCTACGCGCGCTTCGCCTGGGGCGTCGTCGCGCTGTGGGACCTGCCGTCGCTGTTTCAGAGCGCCGACGAGGCGCCGTCGAGCCTGGACGGGGCCCTCGAGGCGGAAGCGACCATCCGCACGACCGTCACGGCCCTGTACCGGGAACGCCGGCGGCTGCAACTGGAATCGATCAGCCTGCCGCCGCGCGATCCGCGGGCGCGCCTGCTCCACGCGCTCCGTATGGAGGAGCTGACGGCGCACCTCAACGCATTGACCGGCGACCTGTTCCCGCCGTCCCCGGCCTGGTGAGAGGAGTAGCGTTCGATGAGACGTCTCGTGCCCGTGTGGTTGGTCCTGCTGGTGGTCTCGAGTGCCGGCGCCCAGCCGCGGAACTACCGGGAGTCGGACGTGCAGGCCATCCTCGAGGATCTGAAGCGCGAGCCCTCGATCCAAGAGGTCCATCGCGCGGCGATGGAGTTCTACCGCATCGACCCGGACACCGTCGGCTCCCTGCGCACGCGGGCCACGTGGAAGTCGCTCGTGCCCGCCGTGCGTGTGGCGGCGCGGCGCAATGACAGCACCGTGGACCTCGACCGCTTCGACCTTGCGACGCACTCGCCGGACGAGCCGGCGCAGATCGACGACGTGAGCGGCACGGTGAACGAGCTGGCCGTCGAAGGCTCCTGGGACCTGCCGCGCCTGGTCTACAACGCCGAGGTGCTCGACGTGACGTCGCTCGCGGTCCTGCAGGACAAGGTGCTCAAGGACGTGACGGAGACGTACTACAAGCGTCGCCGCCTGCAGGTGGACCTGATCCTGAATCCGCCGGAGGACGCGGCGTCGCGCATCTCGCGGGAGCTGCAGGTCGAGGAGCTGACGGCCCGCCTGGACGGCATGACCGGCAACCTGTTCAGCCGGGCCGCCCAGCGCCGGGCGCGGTAGTCGCTACTTCTTCTTGAAGAGGGCCTCGAGATCGGCGAGGGCCTGCGCGCGGGAGGGGCCGCTGGCCGCGGCGCCGCTGCGCGAGCGGTCGAAGTCGCGGCCGCCGCCCCCACCGCCGCGGCGCGGCATCGGCTCGAGCGGCACGCGCGCCCCGGGCTCGCCTCGGGTGGGGGCCTCGCGCCGGGGGGCGGGCGCCCGCTCCGGCTTCATCGACAGCGAGATGCGGCCGCGGCCGCGATCGATGCCCAGCACGCGCACCGACACCTGCTGCCCCACCCGCACCACCTCGTTCGGATCCTTGACGAAGTGGTCGGCGAGCTCCGACACGTGCACCAGCCCCTCCTGCGAGAGGCCGATGTTCACGAACGCGCCGAACTGGGTCACGTTCGTGACGACACCGTTCACGTTCATGCCGGGACGCAGGTCGTCCACCGACTTGACGAGCGGGTTCAATGGCGCCGCGGGCACACGCGGTGTGGCGGCCTTGGCCTTCGCCGCCGGCGCGCCGATCGGACGCGACGCGTCCTCGACCTTCACCCCGGCGACGGCGAGCTGATACATGTCCTGCAGCGATGCCCGCAGCCGATCGGCGTCCAGATCCTGCTGGTACTCGGCCAGACCCAGCGAGACCGGATCCACCTGACCCCAGTACTTGATCGGGCGCACCGCGCGACGAGCCAGGACCAGCGCGCCCGCGGCCGGGGGCGGGACCTGCTCCTCGAGCTGGTGCTGGGCCTCGCCCATGGCGACGGACTTCACCTGCGTGACCGGCAGGTTGGGGCCGAAGCCCTGCACGAGCGCCTGCAGCAGGTCGTGGTCGGCCGCCGTCGCCGGAAGCACGACGCCCTCGACCGCGTGGCCGCCGATGGCCTGCTCGACGGCGGCCACCGGGCTCTCGCCCGGCGCGACCACGGCGTGGTGCACGAGCTTGCCGTCGCGCTGCACGACGGCGACGCCGAGCTCGCCGCCGCGAGCGGGGAAGACGCCGGCCACGAGCTCGGCCTTGGGGCGCGGCGCCGTCAACAGGCCGAGGTACGCGTCGCACGCGCTGCCGATCGCCTGGTGCGTCGCCTCCTCGTCCTTGGCGCTGAGCAGGCTCGCCACGAGGTCCGGCAGGAAGAGCGCCTCGAACAGCGCCCGCGCGTTGCGGCCGCCCGACAGCGCCGACAGCCCGGCGCCGTGGGCCTCGACCTGGGCGATCATCGGGTCGATCGGCAGATCGACGTCGATCTTCAGCGCCCGCGCCTTCTCGCCGCGGCGGATGGCCAGCCAGCGGTGCCCGGCCACGTCGGCCAGCGTGGCCGTGCCCGCCAGGTTGCCGAACTCGTCGAGCAGCTCGGCATCCTCGGTCGCCGGGGAGACCTTGACCTTGCCCTCGCGACGGCCGATGGCCAGGCAGGCGTTCCAGACGAGCAGCGCCTCCTTGATGGCGTCGCGCCGGCGGTGCTCGGCGGCGGCGCCCGGCGGCGCCAGCACCTCGGCGCGCTCGATCACCCCCACCTCGTGCGCGGCGAACGTCTGGCTGAGCAACGACGAGGCGATGGGCGGCTGCCCCTCGCTCCGGCGACGCTCGGCCACGCGCTGCAGGTACTCCTGGTGGGCGCGGAAGCCCCGGGACGCTCGCCACACACCGAGCAGGTGCCGCGGCGTCAGCGAACCGAAGGAGGCCCCGCGCTGCTTGAGCAGATTGGGCAGCGTCTCCCCCTGCTCGAGGGCCTGTTCGACCGACTCGAGCTCGGAGACGGGGATCTCGGCGTCGCCGAGCACACGATTGCGTTGGATGTATCGAGCGAGTAGCCGCATGGCGTCACCAGGACGTCTTCCCCAAAGGGTGGAGGATTCACGGATCGCGTTCGGGAGGGGCTGCCGGACGTGCGGGTACCGGCCGCACGCCTTCGGAATCATTGCAGAACCCGGCACGGATTGGCGAGCGGAATCCTCGCCGCCCCCGGTCAGACCCGATGGAACGCGCGCATCGCGTCGACGACCGCCTCGAGCTGATGTGCGTGCAGCTCGGGGCCGATCGGCAAGGCCAGCACCTCGGCGCACGCCCTCTCCGCGTGCGGGAAATCGCCCGGGCCGTGGCCCAGGTCGGCGAAGCAGGGCTGCAGGTGCAGCGGACGCGGGTAGTACACGGCGGTGCCGATGCCGCGGGCGGCGAGGTCCGCCGCCAGCTCGTCGCGGCGCGCCGCGCGCACGACGTACTGGTTGTAGACGTGTTCGGCCCCCGGCGCCACCGCCGGCGGCGTGACGAGCCCGCGCTCCACCAGTCCGGATTGTTGCAGCAGTTCGTCGTATCGCCCCGCATTGCGCCGCCGCGCCGCCGCCCACCCGTCGAGCAGCGGGAGCTTGACCGCCAGCACGGCGGCCTGCAGCGCGTCGAGCCGGAAGTTGCCGCCCACCACGTGGTGGAAGTACTTCGGCTTGCTTCCGTGGACCCGCAGCATTCGGATTCGCTCGGCGAAGGCGGGGTCGCGGGTCACGACCGCGCCCCCGTCCCCGAAGCACCCCAGGTTCTTGCTCGGAAAGAAGCTCAGGGCCGCGCAGAGGCCGTAGTGGCCGGTCATCTCGCCGTGGAGCCGGGCGCCGAGGCTCTGCGCGGCATCCTCGATGATCGCCGGACCGCCCTCCATGTAGAGAGATCCGAGGTCGGTCATCTGTCCGAAGAGGTGAACCGGGATGACCGCCTTCGTATTCGCGCCGACGGCGGCGCGGACGCCCGCGGGCGTGACGTTGAACGTGCCCGGGTCGATGTCGACGAAGACCGGCTTCGCGTGGAGCCGGGCCACGACGCCGGCGGTCGCGAAGAAGCTGAACGGCGAGGTCACCACCTCGTCACCGGGCCCGACGTCGAGCGCCATGAGCGCGACGAGCAGCGCGTCCGTCCCCGAGGAGACGCCGATGGCGTGGCCCAGCCCCATGTACTCGGCGAGCCGGGCCTCGAAGCGATCGACCTCGGGCCCGAGGATGAACTCCTGGGAGTCGACGACGCGGGTGATGGCGGCGAGCACCGCCTCGCGGTACTCCCCCAGCCCGGCCTTGAGGTCCAGCTGCGGGATCTTCACGGAATTCTTGGTGTTCTGCGTCATGGAGCTCATCCGGAGGCGGGGGACCAGCCGTCGAGGATCCGGCCGACCATGTCCAGGCGATCCTGACCCCACACGAGATGGCGGGCGCCGTCGGGGCGTCGCACCTCGAACGTGGGGACGCCGCACGCGCCGGCGGCCTTCGCTGCCTCGCCGTGGGCGCGGAGCGCCGCCTTGATCTCGGGGTCGTCGGCGCGGACGAGCAGCGCGGCGCCGTCGAAGCCGGCCTCGTCGAGCACCGCGCGCAGCGTGGCGGGGTCGCCGATGTTCCGGTTGTCGACCCAGGCGGCCCGGTAGATCGCGCCCGCGCTCGCGGGCTCGACGAGGGCGACGCGCAGCGCGGTCACCGTGCGCAGCGGGAACGCGTCGGGGAAGCGGAACGGGACGCCCCATCGCTCCGCCCAGTCCTGCAGGTCGCGGGCGAGGTAGCGCTGCTTGGCGGGCGACGCGGCGAACAGCGGCACGTCGGGGGTGCCGATGTCGCGGAACAGCGCGCCGAGGAGGATGGGCGCCCACTCGACCCGGGCGCCGTGCTCGCGGGCGACGCGCTCGATCTGCGTCGAGGCCAGGTAGCTGAAAGGACTCGCGAAGTCGTGAAAGAAGCGGATCGCGGCCGGCGGCAGGGCGCGCTCGACGAGCGGCAGGCGATCGACGCCCCACCAGAGGCGATCCTGTCCGTCCACGGCGAACGCCGGGACGCCGAAGGCGCCGCGCGCCGCCGCCTCGGCGGTGCGCTCGAAGAGCGTCTGCTTCTCGTCCATGACGGCGGGATCGACCTCGAGCGCGCGGGCGATGCGCTCGAGGACGGCGCGATCGGCCACGTCCTCGCCGTCGACCCAGTAGGCGCGAAAGAGGGCGTGCGTCAGCGCCGGGCGCTGCGCTGCGGGGGCGCCGGCGATGAGGCGCATCGCCGAGACGGTGCGGCGCGGGTGCGCCGCCGGGAAGCGCAGCGGCACGCCGAGCGCCTCGGCCTGGCGGTGCAGGTCGAGCAGGTTGAGGCGAGCGCGCGGCGCGCTCATGGCCGCCGCCGGGCTGTCGGGCGCGCCGACGGCGCGGAAGAGGCCGCCGAGCAGCACCGGCCGCCACGCGACCGCGACGCCGCGCCGCGCCGCCACGCGCTCGACCTGCGTCGATGCGAGGTACGCGTAGGGGCACACGACGTCGTAGAAGAAGTGCAGGTTCATGCCGCCGGCCATGATGACGGTTCGACGCGCCGACGTACAACCCCCCGCCGGTCACGTGCCACTCCTGGATGCGCCGGACCATTGCGAGGGTCGCGCACTCATTCATAAGCTCGCACCGAAAATCTCCGGGCGGGTGGAAACGACGATGCGACGACCCCTGACGACCCTGATGCTCCTGCTCGCGGGCTGTGGCGGCGACGATGCCGGCGGCGGAGGCGGTGGCGGCAGCGACGCGGCGGTGGCCGCCGACGCCGCGCCGCAGGGCGACGCGGCGCCGGCGGACCCGCAAGCGCTCCTCGCGAGCGCATGCGATCGGCGCGCCGAGGCGCTCTGCGCGAAGGCCTTCGAGTGCCTCGATGCGAACCGCGCGGCCATCGCCGGCGTGCTCGGCCTGCCGGGCAACGACGAGGCCTCGTGCGCGGCGGGCGTGGCCTCGGCGTGCCGCGAGGACATCCAGGATCGCCTCGACCGCGGCGCCATCGCCCTCCCCGCCGATCCGGCCGCCATCACGACGGCGGCCGACGGCTGCGTCCGCCAGATCGGCAGCACGCCCTGTGTCGCCGGCGATCCCGAGGCGTGGGTCGCCAACTGGAACCAGCGCATGCACTCGGTCTGCGTCGGCGTCGCCCCCGGCGCCGCGCAGCCCGGCGAGGCCTGTGAGCGGCGCGAGGACTGCGCGGTCGACGGCCAGATTTGCGCCGACGGCCGTTGTCGCAACGCCGCGGTCGCCGATCTGCAGATGGAGTGCACCGCCACAGGCGCCGATCCCGGCCGGCAGAACCCCGACCGGGAGTGCCCCGGCAACAGTTGCGTGCAGGTCAATCGGAATCGGCAGGACATCGACGGCCTGTGCACCGTCGACTGCCGGACGGGCCGCGGGTGCCCCACCGGCTCGTTCTGCATCAACGCCAGCCTCGGCAACGGCCCGCCGAGCTTCTACTGCACCGCGCCGTGCACCGAGGACCGCGACTGCGAGGGCGACCTGCGCTGCATCCGGGTGAGCGCCGAGAGCCGAGAGAAGCACTGCTGGGTCAGCCTCGACAACTGAGCCGCCGCTTTACACCGCCGGCCCGGATGCCTACCTTTCCGGCGCCATGTCCACCCCCGAAATCCCGAAGATCCCCGTCGCACCCGGCTTCTCGTTCCGGGTCGGCGCGCACGTCATCGGCCCGGCCACCGCGCTGGCGCCGATGGAGGGCGTCACCGACCGGCCGTTCCGCAACCTCATCCGCGACCTCGGCGGCTGCGGGCTGACGGTCACCGAGTTCATCTCGAGCGAGGCGCTGAGCCGGCAGGCGCGCCGGGCGTGGCAGATGACCGAGCTCGATCCGAACGAGCATCCGGTCAGCATCCAGATCTACGGCCGCGACCCGGCGCGCATGGCCGACGCAGCGCGTCTCTGCCAGGACACGGGCGCCGACTTCGTCGACCTGAACCTGGGGTGCCCGAGCAAGAACGTCACGAGCGGCTGCGCGGGTTCGGCGCTGCTCCGCGAGCCGGAGCGGGCGAAGGAGATCTTCGCGGCGGTGGCCGGCGCGCTGCGCGTGCCGCTGACGGTCAAGATGCGGCTCGGCTGGGATCGCGAGAACATGAACGCCCCGGAGATCGCGAGGATGGCGGTCGACGCAGGCGCGCAGATGATCGCCGTGCACGGCCGCACGAAGGCCTGCCTCTACCGCGGCCACGCCGACTGGGCCAGCGTGCGCAAGGTCAAGGAGGCGGTGGGCGTCCCGGTGCTCGTCAACGGCGACATCCTCACCGTCCACGACGCCGATCGCGCGCTCGAGCAGAGCGGCGCCGACGGGGTGATGGTCGGGCGCGGCGTGCTGCGCGATCCGTGGCTGTTGCGGCGAATCGCGGAGCACCGCGCCGGCGTCGACCTGTACGAACCTTCGCTCGAGGAGCGGCGCGCGGTGCTCTTCCGGTACTACGACCTGATCGTGCACGACCGGAGCGACCTCCCCGAGCGGTACGCGCTCGGCAAGCTGAAGAAGATCACCGGCTATTTCACGCGCGGGCTGCCCTTCGGGGCGCGGCTGCGCGAGGCCACGTTCACCTCCGACAGCGTGCAGGCGGTGTACGACGGCGCGAACGCCTGGTTCGACTTCCTCCTCGAGCGCGGCATCAAAGACGGCTTCGGCCGGGTCTTCGCCGAGGCGGACCCGCGCTACAAGCCCGATGACGCGCGGCGCCTCGACCCCCGCGAGGACATGGTCGAAGCGCCGTCGGCCTGAGGTCCGATGCGCACCGACGACTGGCTCGACGAGCTCCTCCGGCGCCACGGCGCCTCGGCCGGCACCATCCACCGCCTGATCGACGGGGTGCTGGTCCTCGAGGCGGCGATCAACATCCCCGAGGCGGTGCGCACCGTCGTCGCGCGCGTCCCGCCGGGCAAGGGCATGGCCGGCCTGGCGCTGACGCGCGGCGTACCGGTGCAGACGTGCAACCTGCAGACGGACACGACGGGCGACGTCCGCCCCGGCGCCCGCGCGGTGAACGCCCAGGCCGCCGTCGCCCTGCCCGTGCGCGACGCGGCGGGGGCCGTCCGCGCCGTCGTCGGCGTCGCCTTCACCGAAGAGCGCGAGCTCGCGCGCGCCGAGCTCGATACGCTCCTGGCCGCGGCCTCGACCCTTCCATGATCCCGCAACCCTTCCGTTCTCACGGGAATCATGCCTTGACGTTGCAACCTCGGCTTTGCGAGGTTGTCACGGAAATGTCACGCGGCTGATCCTGGGGAGGGGGCATGCGCGGAATGGCAATCTGGGGCTACGCCTTCGGGTACTTCGCGGCGTACGTGCCCTACAGCGCGCTCACCAAGGCGCTCTCCGACGGCAAGATGCCCGGCATCGCGCCGATCGACGGTTTCGCGCTCCTGCCGCTCTCCGTCTTCGCCTCGCTCGTGGGGATGATCATCTTCATCTCGGCCATGGGCTGGTGGCGATACGCGCCGAGGCGGCAGCTGCTGGGCCTGAACGTGCCGTGGGCGAACCGCTGGACGTTCCTGTCGGGCCTGTGCACGGCGACCGTCATCATGACCACGACGCTCGCCTACACGTTCACCAACGTGTCGATCGTGTTCGTGATGCTGCTGATGCGCGGCGGCATGCTCATCCTCGCGCCGATCGTCGATCGACTCACGGGGCGCAGCGTCCGCTGGTTCTCGTGGGCCGGCCTCGCGCTCAGCATGGCGGCGCTCGTCGTCGCCTTCGCCGAGAAGGGCGGCTTCGCCATCTCGGTGGTCTGCGCCGTCGACGTGGCCGCCTACCTCCTCGCCTACTTCATCCGCCTGCGCTTCATGAGCCGGCTGGCCAAGTCCGACGACGACCACAACACGTACTCCTACTTCGTGCAGGAGCAGATGGTCGCCACGCCGGCGCTGATGCTCGCGCTGGGGGTGATGGCGCTGATCGGCGAGGGCGCGACGCTCTCGTCCATCCGCGACGGCTTCACCGCGGTGCCGTTCTCGACGGCGGCGCCCTACGTGTTGGTGGTCGGCATCCTCTCCCAGGGCACGGGGGTGTTCGGCAGCCTGATCTTCCTCGACAAGCGCGAGAATACGTACTGCGTGCCGGTGAACCGCTGCTCGAGCATCCTCGCGGGCGTCGTCGCGTCCTACTGGGTGCACTGGTGGCTGGGCGTGAAGGCGCCGAGCACCGCGAACCTCGTGGGTGCGGTGATGATCATCGGAGCGATCCTCTTCTTGACCATCCCGCCGATGATGGAGCGGCGCCGCGCGGTGCGCCTCGCCTGAAAGGCGCACCCACCCGATCGGGTATTGGGTGGATATTCTCCGCGCCGGCCGACCTGTGCTAGGGTGCGCGCCATCACGGCGTGGGAAGGGCCGATGGATCAGCTGGACCGCCTGGAAGCCCAGAGCGTCTACATCCTTCGCGAGGCATACAAGAGCTTCAAGAACCTCTGCATGTTGTGGTCGATCGGCAAGGATTCGACCGTCATGCTGTGGCTCGCCCGCAAGGCGTTCTTCGGGCACGTTCCCTTCCCGCTCGTGCACATCGACACGAGCTACAAGATCCCGTCGATGATCGCCTATCGCGACCGCATCGCGCGCGAGTGGAACCTCACGATGATCGTGGGGCAGAACGAGGAGGCGCTGGCGGGCGGCATGAACCACACCCGCGGCCGCCTCGTCTGCTGCACCGCGCTCAAGACGCAGGCGCTCAAGCAGACGCTCGACGGCACCGGCCCGCGCTACCGGCTCACGGCCGACGGCTACGTGCCCGACAGCAACCGCGAGCCCTACACCGGCGTGATCGTCGGGGCCCGCGGCGACGAGGAGGGCAGCCGCTCGAAGGAGCGCTACTTCTCGCCGCGCGGCGTCGACAACAACTGGGACCTCGACGACCAGCCGCCCGAGCTGTGGAACCAGTTCAAGACCGACTTCGCGCCGGGGACCCACATCCGCATCCACCCGCTGCTCGACTGGACGGAGATCAACATCTGGGAGTACGTCGAGCGCGAGAACATCCCGATGATCGACCTGTACTACGACCACGGCCAGGGTCGCCGGTACCGCTCGATCGGCTGCGCGCCGTGCACGGGCATGGTCACCTCCACGTGCCGCACGCCCGCCGAGATCATCGCCGAGCTGCGCACGACGAACGTGTCGGAGCGCTCCGGCCGCGCCCAGGACCAGGCCGACCCGCACGCGATGGAGAAGCTCCGTCGCGACGGCTACATGTGAGCCCCGAGATGACGACCTCTCCGGCGCCGGTCCCCGCCCTCCGCGAGCAGATGAACATCGTGATCGTCGGCCACGTGGACCACGGAAAGTCCACGCTCGTCGGCCGCCTGCTGGCCGACACCGGCAGCATCGATCCCGCGCGCATCGAGAAGGTGCGCCGCATCTGCGAGCGGCAGGGCAAGCATTTCGAGTATTCGTTTCTGCTGGACGCGCTCGAGGCGGAGCAGGAGCAGGGCATCACGATCGACGCCGCGCGCTGCTTCTTCCGCAGCCCGCAGCGCGACTACCTGATCATCGACGCGCCCGGCCACATCGAGTTCCTCAAGAACATGGTGACGGGCGCGGCGCGCGCCGAGGCGGCGCTGCTGCTCATCGACGCGGCGGAGGGCGTCCGCGAGAACAGCCGGCGGCACGGCTACGTGCTCGGCATGCTCGGGATCAAGCAGGTCGCGGTCGTCGTCAACAAGATGGACCGCGTGGGCTACGACCAGGCCGTGTACGACGCGATCGTGAGCGAGTACACCGCCTTCCTCGCCCAGATCGGCCTGAAGCCCGCCCGGTTCATCCCGGTGAGCGCCCTGCAGGGCGACCAGATCGTCGACCGCAACGCTACGATGCCCTGGTACGGCGGCCCCACGGTGCTCGAGAGCATCGACGCGTTCGCCAAGGCGCCGCCGGCCGAGGACCAGCCGCTGCGCATGCCGGTGCAGGACGTGTATCGCTTCAACCGCTTCGGCGACGTGCGCCGCATCATCGCCGGGCGCGTGGCCTCGGGCCGGTTCGCGGTGGGCGACGAGGTGGTGTTCCTGCCGAGCGGCAAGCGGACGCGCATCGCCAGCGTCGAGGGCTTCTCGATGCGCGAGACGCCGGCCGGGGCGGTCGCGGGGCAGTGCACCGGCGTCACGATGACCGAGCAGGTCTTCGTGAACCGCGGCGACCTGATGTGCCGGCCCGGCGAGCAGCCGCGCGTCTCCGACCGCATCCGCGTCAACGTCTTCTGGCTCGGGCGCGAGCCGCTGCGGCGCGGGCGCACCTACAAGCTCAAGCTGACGACCTACAGCGGCCTGTGCGAGGTGGAGAAGGTCGAGGAGGTGCTCGACGCCTCCGCGCTCACCTCGCCCGGCGCGCGCGACCGCGTCGAGCGGCACGAGGTGGCCCGGGTCATCCTGCGGCTGCGCAGGCCGCTGGCCTGCGATCTGTCCGACGAGCTCGAGGAGACGAGCCGCCTCGTGCTCGTCGACGGCTACGACGTCGCCGGCGGCGGCATCGTGCGCGAGGTGCTCGAGGCGGGCGCCGAGGACGCCGCCCTCCGTTGGACGACCGAGGTGGGCGCCATCAACCGCCCGCTGCGCGAGACGAAGCAGGGCCACCGGGCGTTCCTCTTGGCGCTCCACGACGACCTCGACCAGAACGGCGTCGCGCTGGCCCAGGCGCTCGAGGAGTCGCTCTGGTCGAGCAGCCACAACGTCTTCCGACTGCAATTGCAGGCCGACGACCTCGTGAAGGCCGGGACCGACGAGCTGCACCTCGGTCCGTCGACCTACCCGCTCGTGGCGGCGCTCCTGAACGCCGGGCAGATCGTCATCGCGACCCTCCCCTGGAACGAGACCTGGGCGCGCACCGTCGCGTTGCGCCTGCCCGGCCTCGACGTCGTCCCCTGCTTCCAGGTGCGCTTCCACGCCGGCGCCGACGGCGGCGACGACGGCGAGGCCGACTGGACGCTCGACCCCGCCCGCGAGCCCCGCGCCCTGCACGACGACGTGAAGCACCGCCTCAAGACGCTGCTTCGGAGTTAGTCCGGCTTCCTCGTGTGGATGGCGACGACCGTGTACTCGACGTCGCCGCCGGGGGTGTGCACGAGCACCGTGTCGCCCTTCTTCTTGCCGAGCAGCGCGCGGCCGACGGGCGACTTCCACGAGATCCAGCCGGCCTTCGGATCGGTCTCGTCGGCGCCGACGAGGCGCAGCACGTGCGTCTCGCCTTCGTCGTCCTCGACCTCGACCCAGGAGAGGAACACGACCTTGCCGGTGTCGGCGGGGGCGTCGACGACGAGCGCGTCGTCGAGGCGCTTCGTGAGGAAGCCGATGCGCCGATCGATCTCGCGCAGGCGCTTCTTGCCGTAGATGTACTCGGCGTTCTCGCTGCGATCGCCCTCGGCGGCGGCGGCGGCCACCCGGTCGACCACGCGCGGCCGCTCGACGTTCAGGAGCTGCTCGAGCTCCGCCCGGAGCGCCTCGGCACCGTCGCGGCTGATGTAGTTCGGCTGCTTGTCCATGCCGACGCTACTTGACCATGACGGGTTCGGTCATACAATCGCGCCCAATCTGCGCCCAGGGAGGTCGGAATGTCGCCTACGCGCGTCGTCGCCGTCGGTGTTCTCCTGCTCGCCGCCGTCCAGGCCGGCTGCTGGGAGACGCCCATCCAAGCCGAGAAGACCAAGCAGGTGCCCTCCGCGGCCCGGGGTGCGGAGGTGCAGAAGCTCGAGGCGGAGAAGAAGGCGCTCGAGGCGGCGAAGAGCGCGCCGGCGGCGCCCGCGAGCGCCGCGCCCGCGCCCGCGACCGAGGCGGCGCCGGCGCCGGCGTCCGAGGCCGCCCCCGCGTCCGAGGCCGCCCCCGGCTCGGCGCCCGCGCCCGCGTCCGAAGCGCCGACCGGCCCCTGACCTCCCCGGGTAGGTCGCGACCCACCGCACAGACCCCCCGTCTCGTGATCCGTTGTTCAAGACACACACGGCACTCACGAACTCGAACACGGGGGCAGGGCGATGCGGATCGACACCAATCTGATGCAGCTGGCGACGGCGCTCTACGACGAGGCGGTCGCCGAGGTCGGTGAAGGCGACGAGGCCGAGGCGCTCGCGACGGCGGCGCTCATCGACCTGCTCGGCCGCTCCCGCGTGCTGCGGGCGAAGACGGCCCCGGCCCGCCCCGTGTACCGGCGGCGCGCGCCGAAGCTGGTCGTCCTCGCCGCCGCCGGCTGATCCGCGGCGCGTCCCTTTTCTCCTCCGGCGCGGTCGGGTTACGTTCGCGGCATGCGCCGCTTCCTGGCCGCCTTCCTGCTGTGCCTCGCGGGGTGCGCCGACGCGCCCCCCGACGACGCCGCCCCCCAGCGCTGCGACCGCGACGACCAGTGTCTCGGCGGGCAGTCGTGCCGCGACGGGCGCTGCGTCGCCGCGCCTTGCGACGAGGCCGCCGACTGCGAGCCCGGGTACACCTGTCAGGGCGGCACCTGCCAGCGCGAGCGCGATGACTGCCGTGACGACGCCGAGTGCGTCGGCGACCGCTGTCCCGGCGGCGCGTGCCGCTGCGTCGAAGGCCGCTGCGCGTCCATCGAGTGCCGCGACGGCGAGTCGCGCCCCTGCCGCGTCGACTGCCTCGAGGGCGTCGAGCGCTGCAACCAGGGCGCCTGGCGGCAGTGCTCGGCGCAGATCGCCGACCACGAGACGTGCGGCGACGGCCTCGACAACGACTGCGACGGGCGCGTCGACGACGCCGATCCGCTCTGCGGCGCGTGCACCGACGGCCAGGAGCGCCCCTGCCGGACGGCGTGCGGCACCGGCGTCGAACGCTGCGTCGGCGAGTCCTGGCAGGGCTGCACGGCGCCGCGCGCCCACGACGTGGACATCTGCGGCAACGACGTCGACGACGATTGCAACGGCGAGGTCGACGACGGCTGCGACGGTTGCCGCGACGGCGACGCGCGCCCGTGCGCGACGCGGTGCGGCGAGGGCGAGGAGCGCTGCGACGGCGGCCGCTGGCGCGACTGCACCGCGGCCGAGCCCGCCGACGAGACGTGCAACGGCCGCGACGACGACTGCGACGGCGCGACCGACGAGGAGATCGTGCGCGACTGCACCAACGCATGCGGCGCCGGCGTCGAGACGTGCAAGCAGGGCGAGTGGCAGGGCTGCACCGCGCCCGACGGCTGCCCGTGCACCGGCGACGCCAGCGACGACCAGGTCTGCGGCGCGTGCGGGGTGCGCAGCCGGACGTGCGCGCGCGAGGCCTGGGGTCCGTGGGGGGCGTGCCGCGAACGCGAGGACGTGTGCCGACCCGGCGACGAGGAGCGCGGCGGCTGCGGCCGCTGCGGCACGCAGCGCCGCCTCTGCAACGCCGACTGCGGCTGGGGCGACTGGCAGGCATGCCGCGACGAGGGCACGTGCGAGCCCGGCACGACCGAGACCGAGGACTGCCCCGGCGGCTGCGGCACGCGCACGCGCACCTGCACCGATGCGTGCGGCTGGGGCGAGTGGAGCGGCTGCGGCGCCGGCGGCCTCGAGTCGTGCGTGCCGGGCGACGAGGAGGCGCGGCCGTGCGGCGACCGCTGCGGCGTCCAGCGGCGGCGCTGCGAGGACGCGTGCGCCTGGGGGCCGTGGGGCGAGTGCGGCGGCGAGGGCGAGTGCCGGCCCGGCGACGAGGGCGCCGAGGCCTGCGCGGGCGCGTGCGCGGCGCGGGTCCGCGTCTGCGGCGAAGATTGCGCCTGGGGCGACTTCGGCGCCTGCAGCAGCGAGGGCCAGTGCACACCCGGCGACCGCGAGACGCGCGACTGCGGCCTGTGCGGCGAGCAGTCGCGCACGTGCGACGACGGCTGTCTCTGGAGCGATTGGAGCGAGTGCGGGGGCGCCGGCGTCTGCGCGCCCGGCGACCGCGAGGAGCGCCGCTGCGGCACGACCGATCGCGGCATCTGCGAGTACGGCGTCCAGGTCCGTACCTGCGACGGCGCCTGCGCGTGGACGCCGTTCGACGGCTGCCGCGGCAACGTCGAGCCGCAGCGCGAGATCTGCGGCGACGGCGTCGACCAGGACTGCGACGGCGGCGACCAGCGCCAGCCCGACCGCTACGAGCCCAACAACGAGTGCGGGCGCTGCACCGTCGTGCGCGACGACGACGAGCCCGACGTGAACGTGTGGGTCGAGGGCACGATCGACTCCGTCGAGGACCGCGCCGACTTCTACTGCTTCGACGCCCACGACGGCATCAGCATCCCGGGCTTCACCGAGCGCATCGTGGTCACCCTCGAGCGCGTGCCGAACGGGGCCGACTTCGACGTGTACCTGTACCAGAACGACGCCGGGTGCCGCGCCGGCACGCCCCTGGCGCTGAGCCGCGCGGGCGGGAGCGCCGACGAGCGCATCGAGTGGGGCGAGCGCCTGCGCGACGACGACGGCGGGCGCTACGTCGTCGAGGTGCGACGCTTCCAGGGCAACGTCTGCGGCGCGGCCTACCGGCTCACGATCAACGGCCTGAACTGACGACGCCCGGCGGTCCCCCTCGCGCCTCCCCACGCGAACAATCGACGTGTCCGAAACGTCGACTGTTTCCGGGAGGAGACGATCCACCTCTTCGAGACGTCATGGCGCCGGCGCGACGCGCCCCCGCGACGTCTCGAAGACGTCACGGCCCGGTGCGACGCGCCCCCGCGACGTCTCGAAGACGTCACGGCCCGGTGCGACGCGCCCCCGCGACGTCTCGAAGACGTCATCGCCCGGGCGTCCCGCGTCCCCGCCGCGCCTCGGAGAGCGGCGACCCTGCCCGGGATCGAAAACCCGCCACCACCGGACCACGCCCCAGGCGCTCCGGAGGGCCGCCCGCGCCCCTCGCGAAGTGCAACGTTGCGGTGGTACAAGAACCGGCACGAGTCGTGCTAAAAGACACGCGCGCGGGGGACGCCGGCACGGCGACGTCGAGAACACGCCGCCAAAGGCCACTCCACCCGCCACCCGCCCGTGTCCCGGAGGTCACATGCGCCGCCACCTGCTGCCGCTGATCGCGTTCGCGCCGCTGCTCGGCTGCGCCGAAGACGGCGGGTCTACGGGGGCCAGCGGCCCGCGCGTCGAGGCGCTCTCGAAGCACCGCCTCGTCGTCGGCGAGGAGCTGCTCTTCTACGGCCACGACTTCCTCGACCCCACCGAGGGCACGACGCGGCTCGTGTTCCGCGGCACCTACATCCCCGACCAGGGCGATCCGCGGCCGGTCGAGCTCGTGGTGAACCCCGTCTTCGAAGGCACCGAGGGCGAGGGCGGCCGCGAGATCCTGCGCTGGACGCGCGTCGGGCCCTTCGGCAACCCGTTCGACCCCAACGGCCGCCCCGGCCTCTTCGACGGCGAGATCCAGGTCGAGACGCAGGCGAAGGACGGCCTCGTGACCAAGGGCGCGCGCACGAGCGACGTGAAGCTCGAGGTGCTGCCGTCGCTGCTCATCGAGGAGTTCCAGCCGATCACCGCGCAGTGCTCCGCCCCGGCGGCGCGCGCGCTCGCCGGCGTGCCCTACCGGCTGCGCGTCCGCGCCGTCGGCCTGCGGCCCGTCCGCTTCGAGTACGCGCTCGACAACATCGACGGCCGCGACGGCGTCGTCGAGTTCGAGCACGCCTACGGCGACGACGCGCCCGTCACCGAGGACACCCTCGGCGTCGACGAGCCGGTGGTCTTCAACCCCATCCCCAAGGACCAGCAGTTCTACGTCTCGGTCATCCGCGTCGTCGCCCGGGACGCCGACGGCCGGGCCGTCGAGACGGTGCTGCCCATCTCCGTCCACCGGCCCATCGAGGTCAGCTACGACGGCAAGATCGAGCTGGCCGAGCGCTACGAGCCCATCCCCGTCTCCTCGTGCATCCCCGGCAGCGTGCGCACCGAGGTCTCCTACCAGGAGAGCACCACCGAGGAGCGACAGCAGTCGGTGAGCGTGACGGTGAGCACGTCGTTCACCGAGCAGCTCGGCCAGAGCCGCACCGAGGGCTGGGAGGAGGGCATCGTCACCGGCCAGTCCCAGAGCCGCTCGCTCGGCGGCGCAGAGTGGGAAGGAGAGACGGCCTCGGAAGCGTGGAACGTCGAGTACGAGCACAGCGAGGCGAACTCGGTGGGCTTCACCACCAGCGACGGCGAGAGCTGGGGCTGGGACATGACCCAGGGGCAGGACTTCACCTCGTACATCGAGGGCACGAACTCCGCTTTCGCCGAGGGCAGCCTGTCGGCGACGGTCGGCGCCAAGGCCGAGGGCTCCATCCCCGGCTTCGCCAGCGTCACCGGCAGCGTCGAGACCACGGCGGGCGTCACCGCCGGCGGCCGGACGTCGGGGACGCAGGGCAGCCGCCAGGGCTACTCGACGCAGCGCGGCTTCAGCGCCGGCGGCACCCACGAAGAGTCGCGCTCCTTCGGCTCGACGACCGCCGAGACGCGCTCCGAGAACATCGGCGGCAGCTACGCCCTCGGCCGCACGCGCGAGCGCACCTACGAGGACACCGAGTCGCGCGAGCAGAGCCGCGTCTACAACCTCGGCGGCAGCGTGACGGTGGACGACGCGGTCACCACCGGCCTGAGCGAGGCCGAGGAGCAGACCTGGGTCAAGACGAGCTCCGAGACGGTCGGCATCGGCTTCTCGGGCATCATCCCGCGCGGCAAGTTCGGCATCTTCTACCGCCAGACGACGCGCAACGTGCGCCGCGCCGAGGTCCGCGCCTACGACCTGTGCGGCCTCGCGACGCACCTGGGCGAGCTGCAGTTCAACGAGTGGACGTGGGCGCCGGACCTGGCCATCGGCGACGACTGCGGCTCCGAGCCGCCGCCGCCGAACCTGCCCCCGGCCGCCTGCTTCATCGATCCGTGTGGGGGCTGAGGCCATGCGCCGTCTCGTCGTCCTGTTCACCAGCGCCTCCCTGTTCGCCGCCTGCGCCGACGACCCGCCCGCCGAGCCGGACGGGCCGCGCGTCACCGGCATCTCGAAGCGCCGCGTCGCCGTCGGCGAGACGCTCGAGTTCTACGGCCGCGGCTTCGCCGAGGGCGACGCGGGCGTGACGCGCCTGCGGTTCGAGGGCGACTTCGTCGACGACACCGGGCGCCGCAAGCCCGTGCCGTCGTTCGAGATCACGCCCGTCGCCGACGGCACGATCGGCGAGGGCGGCGCGCCGCAGCAGGTGCTGCGCTGGTCGCGCTTCGGGCCCTTCGGCAACCCGTTCGACACCGAGGGCCGCCCCGGCGTGTTCGACGGCGTCGTCATCGCCGAGAACGTCGGCCCCGACGGCATCGTGACCCCCGACACGCGGCCCAAGCGCCTGCAGCTCGAGGTGGCGCCGTCGCTCCTCATCGAGGAGTTCCAGCCCATCGACGCAGAGTGCAAGGCGCCGGCGCTGCGCACGCTCGCCGGCCTCCCCTACCGCCTGAAGGTGCGCGCGGTCGGCATCCGGCCGGTGCGTTACGAGTACGAGCTGGCCAACGTCGGCGGCTCCGAGGGCGCGGTGCGCTTCACCCACGACTATGCCGACGAGAGCCCGGTGGGCACCGACGAGCTCGGCCTCGACGAAGCGGTGATCTTCAACCCGGTGCGCGAGGACGAGCAGTTCTACGTCACCGGCATCCGCGTCCTCGCCACCGACGCCGAGGGCCGCACCGTGGAGACGGCGCTGCCCGTCAGCGTCCACCGCCCCATCGAGGTCGTCTACACCGGCGAGCGCGAGGTGGCCGAGCGCTACGAGCCCGTGCCGGTCTCCGGCTGCATCCCCGGCAGCACCCGCAGCCGCGTCGAGTACAGCGAGTCCAAGTCCGAGACGCGCCAGCGCAGCGTGAGCGTCACCGTCAGCCGCAGCTTCGCCACGAGCCAGGGCGTCGGCATGGGCCAGAGCTGGCACGAGGGCATCAGCGAGGGTGAGACGCGCTCCCGCACGCTCGGCGGCAGCGAGTCCGAGACCGAGACCGCAGAGGAGACCTACGGCGTCAGCTACGGCACCAGCACCTCGAACGAGGTGGGCTTCGAGTCCACCGACGGCGAGACCTGGGGCTGGAACATGAGCGAGGGCACCTCCCAGGAGCAGTACGAGAGCCGGCTGAACGAGCTCTACGGCGAGGGGAATTGGTCGGGCACCGTGGGCGTCGAGGGCTCCGGCTCGATCCCCGGCTTCGCGAAGGTCACGGGCAGCGCCTCGACGACGGTGGGCGTGCGCGCCGGCGGCTCGACCGGCACCGAGGTGGGCTCGGGCCGCACCGACACCAGCAACCGTGGCTGGAGCATGGGCGGCAGCCACTCCGAGACCTCCTCCTTCGGCAGCACGACCACCGACTCGCAGTCCCGGTCGCTGAGCGGCACCTACGCGCTGAGCCGCGGCCGCTCGACGAACTTCAGCGACACCGAGGCGGTCTCGCGCACGCGCACGTGGGCCGTCGATCGCGACGTGTCCGAGGAGCGCGTCGTCAGCCAGGGCGACGAGGAGAGCGTGAACCGGACCGTCGTCTCCACCGAGTCCGACGAGACGGTGCAGAGCTACTCGGGCCTCATCCCGCGCGGTCGGTTCGGCCAGTTCTACCGCCAGACCACGCGCTGGGTGCGCCGCGCCGAGGTGCGCTCGTACAACCTGTGCGGCATCGCGCGCCACGTCGGCGAGCTGCAGTTCAACGACTGGACGTGGGCGCCCGACCTCGCCATCGGCGAGACGTGCGACGCGATGCAGTCGAACCTGCCGCCGCGCGTCTGCCTCGTCGAGCCCTGCGGCGGCTGACGGCGCCCGGCCGCGGGACGCGGTCGACGCCGAGCGCCCGCTACTTGCCGCCGAAGAGCTGGTCGAAGAGGAGGGCGCCGCCGACCTCGAACGCCACGAACGTGGCGACGGCGAGGGAGGCGGAGGCGTCGCCGCGCTCGAAGCCCATGGCGAGGCCGGTGGCGGCGGCGCCGCCGACCACGGCGCCGGCGGTGGAGCCGAGCAGCGCCCACTCGGGACCGCCGGGCCGCTCGAACAGCTGGCCGGCGCCCCACACGGCGAGGCCGACGCCGGCGATGCTGCCGACGCCCGCGCCGATCGCCGGTCCGTGGAAGCCGCCGAGCGGCGCGTGCTCGTCGGGACCGTCGATGGCGTTGCCGATGCTGCCGCCGAGCAGGCCGACCACGCCGGCCCCGAACAGGCCCGCCGTCGACCGACTCAGCCACGCCAGCGCGGGCTGTCGCTCGTAGAGCGGCGCCTCGGAGGCGGGGCGCCGCAGCTCGGCCGCAAGCTCCGCGTCGCGCTCCTTCTCGGGGCCGGTGTCGACCTCGCCGAAGAGGCTCCGGTCGGCGCTGAAGTCGGCGTCGGCGGCGGGCAGCGGTGGCGGCTCGAACACCGGCGCGGGCGCCGGCTCGCTCGCGGGCGCCGGCGCCGCCTCGCCCGGCAACGGGATGGCCGCCTCAGCCGGCGCGTCGCCGTCGGGCGCTGCCTCCTGCGCCGTCGCCACGCCCGCGCACAGCCCCACCGTCAGCACGATAAGAGAGGACCGCATGGCACGCATATCGCCCCGCCTCCGCCGCCCTGTCAACCTCGCCCCCGCCCCGCTCGACTAGAATGTAGCCGCCATGAACCGCGCCCGCCTCCGGTGGCTCATCCGTCTGCGCTGGCAGGCCCTGCTCGGCGCCAGCCTCGCCGCGCTCGTCGCGGCCGCGGGCGTCGTGCCCGGCGTCAACGTGCCGCTCGTCGCCCTGGCGGTGACGCTCGGCATCGCCACCAACCTGCTGCTCTCGCGGCGCGCCCGCCGCCGCGGCGACGCCGACGCGCGCCACGTGGGACAGGCGCTGCTCGACACCGGCGCGCTCACGGTCCTCGTCTGGGCCGCCGGCGGCCTCGAGTGCCCGTTCGTCGTGTTCTACGTCTTCCCGGTGCTCCTCGCCGGCTTGCTCGGCGGCCGCCGCGCGCTCCTCCCGGCGAGCCTGGCGACCGCCGCCGGCCTCGGCTTCCAGGTGCTCGCCACGCTCGCGCCCGGCCTCGCCGCCGGCCGCTGGGATCCGGCGCCCGCCTGGGACCTGCCGCTGACGGTGGCCGCCCTCGGCATCACCGTGCTCATGGCCGCCTACTTCGCCGCGCGGTTCACCGACGTCCTGCGGCAGCAGGTGCTCGCCCGGCGCCAGGCCGACGCGCTGCTCCGCCTCGCGGTCGAGGGCTTCGACGCCGGCCTCGAGGTGGTCGAGGCCGGCCGCGTCGTCTGGCAGAACCCGCGGGCGGCCGGCCTCGTCGGCGAGCGCACCGGCGCGCCGTGGAGCCCGCCGCCCTCCGTCGAGGGTCAGGACGGCGAGCCCTACCGCTTCGTCGTCGAGCACGACCGCATCTACGAGATGCTGCGCTTTCCGCTGCCCGAGGGCGACCGCGAGATGGTGCTCTACGTGGACCGCACGGGCGAGGTGCTCGCGGAGCGCCGCCTCCACCTCACCGAACGGCTCGCGAGCCTCGGGCGCACCGTGCAGGGCGTCGCCCACGAGCTGAACACGCCGCTGGCCACCATCCAGACGCTGTCGCGGGACCTGCGCGACGTGCTCACCGTGACCGCGCTCGATCCCGCCCTGCGCGACGACCTCAACGAATCCGCGGAGCTGATCGCCGACGAGGTGCGCCGCTGCCGGCGCATCACGCACGCGCTCCTCGGGCGCGCGGAGCGCCTCGGGCCCGCCGACGAGACCGCCGCGGGGCCGCTCGCCGCCGCCGTGGAGCGCGCGGCGGCGGTGGTGCTGCTGCAGGAGCGCGGTCGCCTCGGCCTCGACCTCGGCGCCGCGGCGTCCGTGCCCTTCCCGCTCGACCCGCTCGTGCAGATCTTCGTCAACCTGCTGCAGAACGCCCGGGACGCCGATCCGCGCGGGCGCATCGACGTGGGGGCGCGCCTCGGCGACGGCGAGGTGGTGTTGCACGTGCGCGACCAGGGGCCGGGGCTGCCCGCGGGCGTGCGGGCGCACCTGTTCGAGCCGTTCTTCACGACGAAGCCGCCGGGCCAGGGCACCGGCCTCGGCCTCTACACGTCGTACGCCCTGGCGCGGGGCCTCGGCGGCTCGCTCGCGCTCGACGACCACCCTGAAGGCGGGGCCGTGGCGACGCTGCGCCTGCCCGTCAGCGACCCTTCCAGCTCGGCGGTCGCTTCTGCAGGAACGCCATGACGCCTTCGCCGGCGTCCTCGAGCAGGGTGTTGAGCAGCAGCCGGTCGCGCAGGCTGAAGAGCGCCGCCTCGAAGGGCAGGTCCGCGGTCTGCTGCAGGGCGTCGAGGCCCAGCTTCACGACGGCGGGCGAGCGCGAGGCCAGCGTCGACGCCACCTCGGCCACCGTGCCGTCGAGCGCGGCCCGCGGCACGACGCGGTTCACGAGGCCCATGCGGCGGGCCGTCTCCGCGTCGTACTTCTCGCCCAGCAGCATCATCTCGGCGGCGACCTTTCGCCCGACGTGACGGACGAGCAGCGCCGTCACCATCATGGGCCACAGCCCCACCTTGACCTCGGGCAGCCCGACGTGGACGTCGTCGGCGGCCACCACGAGGTGGCAGGCGAGCATGAGCCCCACGCCGCCGCCGAGCGCGTCGCCGTTGAGGCGCGCGACCACCGGCTTGCCGAGGCGTGTCGCGTCGAGGACCAGCTCGGCGAACGCGCCCTTGTCGGCGATCTGGGCGGGCAGCCCGCCGCCGGCGCCGGCCATGCCGCCGGCCAGGTCGCCGCCGGCGCAGAACGCCTTGTCGCCGGCGCCGGTGAGCACGATGGCGCGCACCGCCGGATCGCCGCGTGCCTCGCCGAGACGCGTCCGCAGCGCGGCGACGAGATCGGTCGACAGCGCGTTGCGGCGCGCGGCGCGGTTCAGCGTGAGGGTGAGGACGCCGTCGGCGAGCGCCGCCAGCACGGGTGCATCATGTTCGGACATGCCGGCGGACTAACACGCCCGATCCGCCCCGGCAAGGGCCGCGCCGCGCGGGTCGGGCATTGCGGCGCGCGCATGACGGGTGATAGCATTCGGGCAAACCGATTCCGCGTTGCACATGGCTGAAATCAAAAGAAAAATCGCCATCCTCTCCGACGCGACCGGCGACACGGCCGACAAGGTCGTCCGCGCGGCGCTGCGACAGTTCGAGGACCACGGCGCCGCCGTCGAGGTGTTCGCGCGCGTCCGCGACGAGAAGGAGATCGAGGACGTCGTCGAGCGGGCCGCCGAGCAGGGCGCGCTGCTCGTGCACACGATGGTGAACCCCGCCCACCGCGAGCACCTGCAGCACCTGTGCGACGAGGCCGAGATCGACCACGTCGACCTGATCGGGCCGCTGATCGGCAAGCTCGCCCACTACCTCGACAGCCGGCCACGGGCCGAGCCGGGCGGCCTGTACAAGGTCAACGACGAGTACTTCATGCGCATCGAGGCCGTCGAGTTCGCCGTGAAGAACGACGACGGCCAGCACCCGCGCAACCTGCACCGGGCCGACCTCGTGCTGGTGGGCATCTCGCGCACGAGCAAGACGCCCCTGTCGACCTACCTCGCCCAGCGCGGGCACCGCGTCGCCAACGTGCCGATCGTGATGGGCATCGAGCCGCCGGCCGAGCTCTTCCAGGTCGACCAGCGCAAGATCTACGCGCTCGACATCCGTCCCGAGGCGCTCTTCCGCATCCGGCAGGCGCGCCTGCAGCAGCTCGGCATGCCCGCCGACACCGCCTACGGCATGCGCGACCACATCGACAAGGAGATCGCCTTCGCGCGGCAGATCTTCGAGGCGAACGCGCACTGGCCGGTGCTCGACGTGACCGACCGCGCCATCGAGGAGACGGCGGCCATCCTGCTCGGCCTCAAGAAGCAGCGCGACCAGGCCGATCCGCGCGGCTAGCCCTTCGTCAGGTCCATGTCGAAGGGCTCGGGGTCGCCGGTCTTCGGCGCCTTGAGCAGCGGCGGCAGGCCTTCGATGCCGGTGACCGCCAGGAAGCGGTCGACGCGGGCGACGAGGCGGTCGGCCACGCCCGAGAGCACCTCGAGCCGCGCGACGAGCCGGCGGTCGACGGCGCCGCGGATCAGCCGCGGCACGCGGACGCGGCGCGGGATGGCCGGCGCGAACGGGTGCGCGAAGGCGTCGAGGCGCCGCAGCAGCGCCGCGTCGCCCCGGCCCGCCTCGCACGCGGCGAACGCCTCCGCCAGGAGCGCGCGCGCGGAGGCCCGGCGCGGGCGCGCCACGGCACCCGTCCGGAGGGCCTCGGCGAGGCCCTCCGCCTCGTGGCGGATGAGGGCGATCCAGTCGATCGACATGCGCGCGAAATCGTGCGCGACGTGGTTTGCCCCGCCGCGCGAAGTGGGCTTTAATCGCCGCGGATGGCCCAGCAGAAGTACACGATCCTCGAGAAGCTCGACGCCGGCGGCATGGCCGAGGTCTGGAAGGCGAAGGCCACCAGCCTGCGCGGCTTCGAGAAGCTCGTGGCGATCAAGCGCGTCCTCCCGAACCTCGCGAAGAACAAGAAGTTCATCTCGATGTTCCTCGACGAGGCGCGCCTGTCGCTCTACCTGAACCACGCCAACGTCGTCCAGACCTTCGACATCGGCGTGTCCGACGCCAGCTACTTCATCGTGATGGAGTACGTCGACGGATCGAACTTCAAGTCGATCCTCGAGGCGTTCGGCGCGCGCGGCTTCCGCGTGCCACCCGAGCAGGCGGCGTTCATCGGCGTCGAGATCTGCAAGGGCCTGAGCCACGCGCACCTGCGCCGCGATCCCAGCGATCGGCCGCTGAACATCGTCCACCGCGACGTCTCCCCCCCGAACGTGCTCATCAGCAAAGAGGGGGAGGTCAAGCTGGTGGATTTCGGGCTCGCCAAGGCGGCCAGTCAGCTGACGCTGACCGATCCGGGCGTCGTGAAGGGCAAGTTCAGCTACCTCTCGCCCGAGGCTGCGTTCGGGCAGGAGGTCGACTTCCGGGCGGACATCTTCGCGACCGGCATCCTCTTGTGGGAGACGCTGGCGGGGCGCCGGCTGTTCGACGGCCGCACCGACCTCGAGACGGTCGAGCTCGTGCGCAAGGCCGAGATCCCGTCGCTGCGCGAGATCAACCCCGACGTGCCGCCCCAGCTCGAGGGCGTCATCCGCAAGGCGCTGTCCCGCGAACCCAAGCACCGCCACGAGAGCTCGCTCGAGCTCGCCCACGACCTGTCCCGCTTCCTGTTCGACAACCGCCTGATGGTCACCAGCTACGACATCGCGCTGCTGGTGAAGCGGGTCCTCGCCGAGCGCAGCCGCGAGCAGGAGCAGCGCGCGCGCATGACGAGCGGCGCCCGGGCCATCGGCGAGATGATCCAGGAGCACATCAACCAGTTCACGTCGCTCGAAGACCTGCAGAAGATGGAGTTCAAGCCGGTCTCCGAGCTCGACCCCGAGCACACGTTCGGCGGCGAGGATCCGCGCAACTGGGCGACCGACATCGGCTTCGACGACGGCGAGCGCACGTCGATCGACCTGTCGCCGTACGAGAAGCAGCAGCTGGGCTACGAGCGCGACAAGTCGCTCGAGGACCTGCTCGAGGGCCCGTCGCGACCCGCCGCGTCGGTCGAGCGGACGCCCGCGCCGCGCACGACGCGGCCGCCGCCGCCCCCCGACCCGCCGAAGCGCGCCGACGGCCCGTCCGCCCGGGCGGTCCGGATCGAGCCGCCGCCGGAGGCCGAGGTCGCCGACGCGGCGCCGTCGCCGTCCGCCGAGACGAAGCCGCGCGGCGCGCCCGCCGGCCCCCAGACGCGCGAGAGCCGCGCGGCGGCAGCCACCGCCCCGGCGACGCGCGGCCGGGTCGCCACCCCCATCGACGGCCCCGACGAGGGCAGGTCCTCGCGCGGGCTCGTGATCCTCACTGCGGTGGGCGTCGCCCTCGCCGGCGTCGCCTGGTTCTTGTGGGCACGATGACCATGACATACGGGGAAATGCCCGCCGAGCGGCCTTTCGAGGCCCACGGACGGGTGCTGTGCATGGTCCTCGCCGGGGGCGAGGGCACGAGGCTGATGCCGCTGACGCGGGACCGGGCGAAGCCCGCCGTGCCGTTCGGCGGCCGCTACCGCCTGATCGACTTCGTGTTGAGCAACCTCGTGAACTCGGGCCTGTACCACGTCAAGGTGCTGACGCAGTACAAGGCCTCGAGCCTGATCTCGCACATCACGCGCGGCTGGCAGCTCTCGCCCATCATGGGCCACTTCGTGGAGCCGGTGCCGGCGCAGATGCGGGTGGGGCGCGACTGGTTCCGGGGCAGCGCCGACGCGATCTTCCAGAACCTGAACCTCATCACCGACACGCAGCCCGACATCGTCGCCGTGTTCGCCGCCGACCACATCTACAAGATGGACGCGCGGCAGATGGTGGCTTTCCACCGCGAGCGCGACGCCGATCTGACGATGGCTGCCATCCCGGTGCCCATCGAGCAGGGGCACCAGTTCGGCATCCTCGCCGTCGACGCGAACGGGCGCATGACCGACTTCGTCGAGAAGCCGTCGAACCCGCCGCCGATGCCCGACAACCCGAAGATGTGCCTCGCCAGCATGGGCAACTACCTGTTCCGCACGCGCACGCTCGTCGAGGAGATCACGCACGACGCCGGGCTTGAACAGAGCGCCCACGACTTCGGCAAGAGCATCATCACGTCGATGGTCGGGACCCGGAACGTGTTCGTGTACGACTTCTCCGGCAACACGCACCCCGGCATGGAGCCCAAGGAGCGCGGCTATTGGCGCGACGTGGGCACGCTCGAGGCGTACTGGGAGGCGTCGATGGACCTCGTCGACGTGTTGCCGACGTTCAACCTCTACAACCGCCTCTGGCCGATCCGCACCACGTACCAGCACCTGCCGGCGGCCAAGTTCGTGTTCGACGGCGCCCAGGACGAGCGCCGTGGCTACGCCACCGACTCGATGGTCAGCCCCGGCTGCATCATCTCCGGCGGCTGGGTGCACCGCTGCATCCTCGGGCCCTCGGTGAAGGTCCACAGCTACGCCCAGGTGAGCGACAGCGTCCTCGGCGAGGGCGTCGACATCGGCCGCAACGCGCGCGTGCGCCGGGCCATCCTCGACAAGTTCGTGCGCGTCGACCCCGGCGCCAGCATCGGCTACGACCTCGAGCGCGACCGCGAGCGCTTCACGGTGAGCCCCGAAGGCATCGTCGCCGTTCCCAAGGGCGCCCACGTCGAGGCCTGAGACCGCGGGAGCCTGAACCATGAGCGTGCTGCACGTCGCCTTCGTCTGGCACATGCACCAGCCGGAGTACCGCGATCCGACCACCGGGCAGCGGATGCTCCCCTGGGTGCGCCTGCACGCCTCCCGCGCCTACTTCGACATGGCGTGGCTGTTCGAGCGGCACCCCGACGTGCGGGCGACGTTCAACTTCGTGCCCGTCCTGCTCGAGCAGCTCGCCGCCTATGTGGAGCGCGGCGAGCGCGACCTCTACTGGGAGGTCTCGCGCAAGCCGGCGCGTCTGCTGAGCGCGTCGGAGCGGGCCTTCGTCGTCCGCAACTTCTTCTCGATCAACCGCGACACCGGCATCCGCCCGCGGCCGCGCTACTGGAGCCTCTTCAACAAACGCGGCCTCGACGCGATGCGGCCCGACGCGGCCGAGACGATGACCGTCGACGAGCTGCGTGACCTGCAGGTCCTGTTCAACCTGGCGTGGTTCGGCTTCGCGGCCCGCCGCGAGTACCCGCTCATCGCGGAGCTCGAGGCCCGGGGGCGCGGGTACACCGAGGACGAGAAGAAGCGCCTGCTCGACCTGCAGATCGCGGTCATGCGCCGGCTGCTGCCGCTCTATACGCGGCTCATCGACCGCGGCCAGATCGAGGTGTCGACGACCCCGTACTACCATCCCATCCTGCCGCTCGTGGTCGACTCCGACGTCGCCTCGCGCTCGGCGCCCAGCTCGCCGCGGCCGCCGCGCTTCCAGTGGCCCGACGACGCGCGGGAGCATGTGCGCCGCGCCGTCGTGGCCCACGCGCAGGCGTTCGGCTCGAAGGCGACGGGCATGTGGCCCGCCGAGGGGTCCGTCAGCCCGGAGATCGTGCCGCTCCTCGCCGCGCACGGCCTCCGGTGGATGGCCACCGACGAGCAACAGCTCTGGCGCAGCCTGCCGGGCGGCGAGCGGCGGCGATCCGATCTCTTCCGGCCGTATCGCGTCCAGGTCGAGGGCGCCGAGATCGACGCCGTGTTCCGCGACACGGCCATCAGCGACCTCATCGGCTTCACCTACGCCAAGAACGCGCCCGAGGTGGCGGTCGACGACCTGGTGGGGCGCTTCGCCGCCGTGCGCGAGGGTGCCCAGGCGAACGACGAGCCGCCGCTGCTGGCGGTGATCCTCGACGGCGAGAACCCGTGGGAGGCCTTCACCGACAGCGGGATGGCCTTCCTCGAGCGCCTCTGCGCTACGTTGCCCCAGTTGCCCTGGCTGCGGACGGTGCGGCTCGGCGAGCACCTCGCCGCGCACCCACCGCGGCGCACCCTGACGAAGCTGCACTCCGGCTCGTGGATCCACGGCGACTTCGGCATCTGGATCGGCGATCCCACCGACAACGTCGCGTGGCGGCTCCTCGGCGAGGCGCGCCGGTTCTTCGAGCAGCGCAGGGCGAAGGCCGATCCGGCCAAGGTGGCGGTGGCCTACGACCACATCCTGGCCGCCGAGGGCAGCGACTGGTTCTGGTGGTACGGCGAGCCGTTCAGCAGCGAGCAGGATCCCGACTTCGACCACCTCTTCCGCCACCACCTGATCGCGGTCTACGAGGCGCTCGACGCGCAGGCGCCGAGCGCGCTGCACCAGCCGCTGGCGCCGGAGCGCGCGGTGCCGTTCGACAAGCAGCCGCGCTCGTTCGTCACGCCGCGCTTCGACGGCGAGAGCACCTACTTCGACTGGGTCGGCGGCGGCGTCGTCGAGCTGTCGGCGCCGCGCGGCAGCATGCACCGCGCGGTGCGCTACTTCGGCCGGCTGCGCTACGGCTTCGACCCCGACCGCTTCTACCTGCGTCTCGAGCCGCTCGACGACGCGTCGACGCACGGTCTGCACGGGGCGACGGTGCGCGTGCACCTGCACGGCGGCGAGGATTTCTATGCCGAGATCCCGCTGGACCAGCCGCGCGAGGGCACGCTCTGGCGCATCGGCCCCGACCTGCGGCCCATCGATCCCCGCCCCATCGACCAGGTGAAGTTCGAGCACGGCGTGCTCGAGCTCGGCATCCCCTTCCATCGCCTCGCGCTGGCCGCCGGCGACCGGGCCACCGTCGCCGTGCACCTGCTGCGCGACCGCGTCGAGCTCGAGCGCTACCCCGCCGGCGGCAACATCCACCTGGTCGTTCCCGACGAGCACTTCGAAGAGCTGAACTGGAGCGTGTAGGCGCGCGACGACGGCGTTCGCGCCCCCGGGGCCGCGATCGATCTCCGGGGCCGGGCGCGCTACGGGCGGCGGGCGACCGCGAAGCCGTAGCGCGGGCCGACGAGCAGGATCCGGTCGCCGACGGCGAACAGGCGGACCGTCGGTGACCACAAGCGCAGGCGTCCGGCGACGTGCGCCGCGCCGTCGTCACCGAAGCGCAGCGCCCGGACCTCGTCCCCGGCAGCGACGAGCAACACGTCGCCGAGCGGCAGCAGCGCGTGGAGCGGGCCCGGCAGCTCGACGTCGCCGACGAGGCGCTGCGCCTCGGCCTCGAGGATCCGCAGTCGGCGCGCGCCGGCGGAGGCCTCGATGGAGAACGGGCCGGCGGGCGCGCGCAGCGGGGCGGCGGGCGGATCGGCGAGCGTCCCCGGCTCGGCGGCGACGACCGGCACGGCGCCGCGGACGTCGAACGGCCACCCCTGCCCCTCTGCCGTGCGGACCCAGAGGTACGGACCGTCGCGGAAGACGTCGACCAGGGGCTGCCCGGCCAGTCCGGCGGGCAGCGGGACCGCCATCGGCTCGCCCGGCCCGGGCCGCCAGCGCCACAGGCCGCCGGGCCCCACCGCCCACACGACCTCGCCGTCGAACGTCGCCTCGGCGAGGCCGCCCGCCGCGGGACGCCACTCGACGAACTCGCCGCCGCGGAGCGTGCCGCGGCCCCAGTCACCGAGTGCCGTGACGCGTCCGTCGGGCAGCGTGGCCGTGAAGCGGTGCGGCCCGTCGCTCGTCGGCGGCGGCGCGGCGGCGGGCCAGCCTGCGGGCGGTGCGCCGCGCCAGGCCACGGCCCCGCCCTCGAGACCGACTGCCCCCTCGGCCAGGCCGACGACGAGGCGTTCCCCGTCGCAGGTCAGCGAGACGACGGGCGGATCCACGCCCGGCACGCCGACCGGCACCCGCGCCGTGAGCGCCGGCGCCCCGTCGGCGGGCAGATGCCAGCGCTCCACCGCGTAGGGCCGCGCGGCCGCGACGCGATCGCCCTCCGCGCAGCCGGCCACATAGGCGCCGCCGCTCGTCGACGCGATGGCCAGGGCGAAGGGCGTCTCGGGCGCCGGACGCGCGCCGCCGCAGCCCGACAGGAGCAGGGCCGCCAGCGCCGCGCGCCGGCGCGCGTGGGAGGGTGGGTGCGACATCGACGCCGACTTCTACCGCATCGGCGGCGGTTCGTCAGCGTCGGAGGCGGGCCGCGCGCGCGGCGGCGCGGCGGAGCAGCGTCGCCGCGGCGGCGCTGCTGGCCTCGGCGGAGAGGGGTCCGGGCGCGATCGGCACGGCACACCCCCCGTGGGCGGCGCACCAGCGTTCCCCCGCTTCGGTGACGTCGCCGGCGAACACCCACACCGGGCGGCCGGCGGCCCGGCGGAGCACGCCGGCGACCGTCTTTCCGTATGCGGTCTGCTCGTCGAGGCGCCCTTCGCCCGTGAGCACGAGGTCGGCGCGCGCGATGGCCGCGTCGAGGCCGACGAGCGTCGCGACGGCGTCGACGCCGGGCCGGAGCTCGGCGCCGAACGCCGCCCAGAGGCCCCCCGCGAGGCCGCCCGCCGCCCCCGCGCCGGCCACGGCCGCGGGGTCGCGCCCGAAGGTCACCGCGAGCGCCGCGGCGAACCGGGCGAGGCCGGCCTCGAGCACCGGAATCTCCTTTGCGGACGCGCCCTTCTGCGGCCCGTACACCGCCGCCGCCCCCTCCGCTCCGAGCAGCGGGTTGCGGACGTCGCAGAGCACGCGCACCGTCGCGGCGAGCGGCGACGCCTCGACGCGAACGACGCGCGCCGGGTCCATCGTCGGCCGTCCCCGCGCGTCGGAGAGCCGGCACCCGAGCGCGGCCAGCGCGCCCGCGCCGCCGTCCACCGTCGCGCTGCCGCCGGCGCCCACCCACACCTCGTCGACGCCCGCCGCCACGGCCGCCGCGACGAGCTCGCCCGTGCCGAACGTCGACGCCGTCCGCGGCTCCCGCCGCGTCGTGACCGACAGCCCCGACGCCCGCGCCATCTCGACGACGCCGAGCCGCCCGTCCGCCGATCGCCACCACGCCGCGTCGACCGCCTCGCCGTGGGGGCCGCGGACCCGCGCCGGCACGAGCGTGCCCGGCACCGCCGCCACCAGCGCCGCCAGCGTCCCCTCCCCGCCGTCGGCGAGCGGACGGGCGAGCGTCTCCACGTCCGGCCACACGTCGCGGAGGCCCGAGGCAAGCGCTGCGGCCACCTCGGGACTCGAGAGGCACCCTTTGAAGCTGTCGGGGGCCAGGACGGCCCGCATCAGCCCAGGTCGTGGGCGCGGGCGCTCGCGGGGGCGCGGTTCGGCAGGGTGAGCGCCGCGCGGTCGCGCAGCCACTCGACGATGCGCGGGTAGAGCGCGGTGGGCGCCGCCAGCCCGACGCGGAGGTCGTTGTGGCCGAAGCCGGGGAGGACCAGGAGCGCGCGGTCGCTGCTGCCGACGTTGCGCAGGCCGTGACGGACGACCTGCGACGGCGGCACCACGCGATCCAGCTCGCCGGCGACCATCAGCACCGGCACCTGCACCGACTGCAGGTGGTCGGCGTACACGTGCGGCGGCCGCGCGGGGTCGTCGGTCGTGTACTCGCGCATCGTGCCGTGGGCGATCCAGTCGACGAACTGGTGCAGGACCGCCCGCGACGCGTCCTCGAGGGTATGGCGCGTCTCGGCTTCGACCAGCGCTCGGTCCATGTTTTCGGGGTTCCAGAGGGTGTGGGCCAGGGCGCGGCTCACGGCGGCGCCACCGACGTGCACCACGCCGGCGCCGACGAGCCCGAAGGGGCCGGGCAGCGCCGCGGCGCGGTCGACAGCGCGGGCCACGCCGCCGGTGGGGAAGACGTCGAGCGGCAGCCTCTTCAGCAGGCCCCGGACGGGCCGCCGAGCCAACACCGACTGCAAGAGCGGGTTGCACTCCCACTTCTCGCCGCGCAGCCACGAGGCCAGGCCCGGGCGCACGTCCCAGCGCAGCCCGGGCGGCACCGCCACCAAAACCGCCCCCGCCACCGCGCGCTGCCGTGCCTCGGCCCGTGCCGGATCGATGATCACCCGCCCCTGCGCGTCGTAGGCCGCGCCCTGCAGGCACATCAGCGTGGCGATGCCGCCCATGCTGTGGCCGACGACGAGCGGCGGCCGGCCGGTCACGCGGCGGACGCGGTCGAGGAGCGCCGGCACGTCGAGCAGGCCGTAGTCGTCGATGCGCGCCGCGCGGGCGCCGGCCCCGCTGCGGTGAGGACGTCGTCCGTGCCCGCGGAGGTTGCCCAGCCACACGTCGAAGCCGGCGGCGGACAGGTGGCGGGCCAGGCTGTGGCCGGGCACCGGCAGGTCCCAGCCGTGGAGGTTCTGGGCCAGCCCGTGCAGCAGCAGCACCGGCGGCGCGTTCGGCCGCGGGTAGCGCCGCATGCCCAGCAGGACCCCGTCACTCGTGAGCGCCCGCTCGGCCGCGGGCGCGGTGCTCCCGATCGAACCGGTCCGCAATGAAGGTTCCCCCTCCCCGTGGTGACGGCACCGCGATGACGCGACGAGAGTGATGTGTCTCAGCATCGGCGGCCCGCGCGCGGCTTGTCAATCTCGCAGCGCCGGGCCGCCTCGCCCGCCCCCGCTCCGGCGCGCCGAGTGGATCCGGCCGCCGGTTCGGGCAGAATCGACGCCGCGTGAGGAGAGGGATCAAGATTCTGCTGGGGCTCGTGGGCCTCGCGGGGCTCGCCGCCCTCGCGCACGGGCCCGTCGTGCGGTGGGCGGGCCGGCGCGCCGTCGAGAAGGCGTCCGCGCGCCTCGGCCTCGACATCGCCGTCGAGCGGTACGCGCCGGTCGGCCTGCTGGGCCTGCGGCTCGAAGGCGTTCGCGTGGGCTTCGCGGACGACCCGCTCGTCACCATCGACGCGGTGAGCGCCGAGGTCGCGTGGCGCGACGCGGTGCACGGTCGGCTGATGCCGAAGCGCGTCGAGGTCGAGCGCCCCGTGGTGTCCTTCGCGGGCGACGGCTCGGTCGAGGGCGGCCTGCGCGTCCTCGCCGATCGCGCCCGCAGCGCGCGGAGGCCGGGTGGCGGCGGCGACAGCGGCGACGGCGGTGCGAGCGGCGTGCCGCTTCCGGTGGTGCGCGTCACCGGCGGACGCCTCGTCGACCGACGCGGTGCGATGGAACTCGACGGCGTCGACCTGGAGGTCAAGGAGGGCGGCGCCATCGCCGGCGCCTTCCGCGCGGTGACGCCCCGCCTCGAGAGCTGCCGTTTCGAGGCGCTCCTCGAGGGCCGGCGGCCCGTCCGGGCCGACGTGCGCTGCGACCATCCGCACCGGGTCGCCTGGCCGGGGCTCGGCTACGTCGAAGCGGGCGGCGCGGGCATGATCACCGGCGAGCAGGGGCGGTGGCTCGAGCTCCGCGGCGCGCGCCTCGGCCGCGGCGAGGACGACGAGCTCCCCACGCCGCTCGATGGCGCGCTGCTCGACGCGCGCGTCTTCCTCGAGGAGAGGCCCGAGCGGCCGGTGGAGGTGACGCTCACCTTGCCGGGCGGCGCGCGCCTGAGCGCCGCCGGGACGCTCTCGCGCGAGCGCCTGGTCGTCCGCGCCGACTTCGACGATCTGCGCGTCGCCGACGTCCATGCCACGCTCGGCGGGACCGCCTCCGGTCACTTCGAGGCGCGCTGGGACTTCGCGGCCAGGCACGGCGAGGTCGACGGCGATCTGACGCTCGCGGGCCTCATGGTGACGCACCCGCGGCTCGCCGACGAACCGGTGGGCCCCGCCGAGCTCGGCCTCGCCGGCAAGCTGCTCGTCGACCTCGAGCCCGAGCGGCGGGCGCGCCTGCTCGCCGGTCGCGTCCGTGCCGGCAACGTCACCGCCGAGCTCGAGGCCGACGTGACCCTCGCGGACGGCGGACCGCGCGTTCAGGGGCGCCTCGCCCTCGGCCCCGTGAACGGCGAGGATCTCACCGCCGCCGTACCGCCGGGCCTCATGCCCAACCTGAGCGGCATTCGGCTCACCGGCCCCCTGTCGCTCGGCGTCGACGTGGCCATCGACGCTCGGAAGCTGGACGACGCACGCCTCGACATCGACCTCGACGTCGCGAAGCTCCGCGTGACGCAGCTCCCGCCCGGGCTGCGCATGAAGCAGCTGCGCGACACGTTCGAGACCCGCTTCGAGATGCCCGACGGCACGATCATCAAGCGCGTCACCGGGCCGAACAGCGATCGCTGGACGCCGATCGACGAGGTGCCGCCCCTGCTGCCGATCGCGCTCATGGCCAGCGAGGACAACGGCTTCTTCCGCCACCGGGGCGTCAGCATGCTCCACCTGCGGCAGTCGTTGATCACGAACCTGCAGCAGGGCCGCTTCGTGCGCGGCGCGTCGACGCTGACCATGCAGCTCGCGCGCAACCTCTTCCTCCACCGACGCAAGGTCCTCACCCGCAAGCTCGAGGAGTTCGTGGTGACGTGGCTGCTCGAGCGAGAGTTCGAGAAGCGGGACCTGCTCGCGCTCTACCTGAACGTCGTGGAGTTCGGACCGGAGATCTTCGGCATCGGCGACGCAGCGCGACACTACTTCGACAAGGCGCCCGCCGACCTGACGCCGGTCGAGATCGCCTTCCTGGTGCGCCTGCTGCCGGGGCCGCGCCGCTACTACGCCCAGTTCAAGAAGCGGCGCGTCGAGGGGTACTACCAGGGGTGGATGCAGTCGCTGCTGGACCTGCTGCTCGAGCACGGCCAGCTCACCCCCGAAGAGCACGCCGCTGCGAAGCCGGCGGCGCTGTGGCAGACGCCGCCGACCTCGGAAGAGACGCCGCGCTAGAAGCCGCCCTTGCCCTTCTCGAAGGCCTGATAGCCCTTCTGAATCGTCTCGACGGGCACGTCGAGGACGAACTGCGCCGCGCCGTCGGACGAACCCAGGCTGATCGCGATGCCGGTCTCGGCCTCGACGCCGGCCAGCATCGGCGCCAGCGGGTTCATGCCGTTCAGCTTGATCTCGCGGGCGAGGTCCACCGGCGAGAAGTACAAGAGCATCCAGGCGTTCTTCGCCTTGTGCTCGAGCGCGCGCTTGACGCCCTTGTCCTGGTCGAGACCGCCCTTGATCGACCCGGCGAGCAGGCCCTCGATGATCTTCCGCGCCTCGGTGCCGTAGGCGACGACCCCGATGTCCTTGCCGATCGCGACGTGCTGCGTGAGGAAGCCCGCCAGCATGCCCGCCATCGGCGCCGCCTCGGGCGGCAGCTGGGTGAGCTTGCTCTGGACGATGTCGACGGGCGCGCCGGCGACCTGGTACGCGTCCTTCTGGATCGACATCTCGAAGCCCATGCTCTTCTGGTACGCCGCCGCGGCAGGGTCCTGATAGAGGTCGGACCACGCGCGGCTCGCCTCGCGCACCTTGTCGGCGTCCTTCACGCCGATCAGCGCGGCGAGCTCGAGCCCCTGGCCACCGGTGGAGAACGCGCCGAAAGCGAAGTCGCCGGTCATGCCGGCGATGTACTTCGAGAGAAGCTCGCCCACGAGCTTCGCCTTGGCCTGGTCGCCGCCGAACATCGGCGCGGTGACGAACGTGTCGACCACGGGCCGGAACGCGGCGTCCATCTTGGCCGGGTCGGCCGAGCCGAGCATGAAGAAGGGCGCGTTCGCCGGCAGGCGCGCCAGGATGGTGGCGTCACCGCGCCCCTCGAGCGCGCGGAAGGCCTTCTCGAGCGCGGCACCCGCCTTGGGACGCAGCGAGAAGTCGGCCTTGATGCCGTCGGACACGAGCACGATGCGGCCCTCGATCACGTCGAGGTCGCGCGCCGCCTCCGCCATCCAGTCTGCCGTGGCCTCGATCAGCGCCACCTGGCCGGCGCCGCCCGGCGTCTGCTGCGCCGCCTGGGAGGCCGCCTTCTTCATCTCGGCGAAGCCCCGGTTCATCTCCTCGCCGAAGATGCGCGTGATGTTCTTCATCACGACCACGCCGGCGCCCGCCTCATCGACCGGAGCGTCGGCCAGCTTCTGCAGGAAGTCCTTGTTCTGCGGGAAGACGTCCTTGTTGCGCGTCAGCGCCACGTGACCGTCCCCCAGGAAGTTCACGTAGACCGGGCGGTTCGAGCCCTCGATCTTCGCGTACGAGTAAGCGTTGCCGTCGGTGCCCGCCTGCTTGTTGTCGGGCAGCGCGGCGACGAAGGCGTCCTTGCTGGTGATGCCGTAGACGTAGGCGAACGGATCGCCCTTGAACTTCTTGGGATCGAACGCCGCGAAGCGCATCGGCTTGTCGGCGGAGATGGCCGCGGGGTCCTTCAGGCGCCACTCCCCCTGCACCGCCGGACCCACCATCTGCGGGAGCGGCGGCACGGTCGGCAGGACCTGCCCGGCGAGCTTCTGCAGCTCGGTGACCGCCGCCACCACCGGGGCCGTGCCGGCGAAGGCGATCACGTCGTCGCCGGCCTCGAGGCGGAGCAGCGCCGGCGGCGATGCCTTCTCGGCGACCGCGGACTGCTTGCCGTCGCCGGCGGGCTTCTCGGTCGCCTTCTGCTCTTCCTTCTTGTCGCAGGCGGCGAGGGTCGCCACCAGGAGCACGAGGCCGGCCATCGCGCCGAGGCGCCTATTCGGTGAACGATTCGTTCGCATCTTCGAACCTCCGTGCGACCCGAGCGGGAGGCGCCCGGCCGGGCGCGACGATACGGGCGCCGTCGGACGACTGTCAACGCCCGGTGCCGGCCCGGGCGGTCGCGGAGGTACGTTCGCCTTGACACCGCGCTGTCTCACTGTCAACACTCGCCGCGCTTCCGGACCCACGCTCGCACAGCCCCAGCGAAGGAGCACGCCTTGCCTCGCCGACCTGCCTGGCTCGCCTCGTCGTTCGTCCTCCTGCTCGCCACGCCCGCCGCCGCGCAGGTGCGCCCGTGGAGCGTGGAGGTGTCGCCCTTCGGCGGCATCTGGGAGGGCGACGCCGTCCTCGAAAACGCGGCCGTCGTCGGCGCCCGCGCCGGCTTCAACATCACCCGCGTCGTCGGCGTCGAGGCCACCTACGGGGCGGTCTTCTCGACCCTCGACACCGGCACCGGCAGCGAGGACAAGACGGTCAGCCAGGTCGGCCTCAACGCGTTGCTCAACCTGAGCGACGCCGCGCTGGTCCCCTACCTCACCGCCGGCGCCGGCCTCGTCAGCGTCGAAGAGACCGACTTCGCCACGAACGTCGGCCTCGGCGCCCGCTACTACTTCACCGACATGATCGGCGCCCGCGTCGACTTCCGCGGCTGGTTCAGCCCCGACGCCCCCGCCGACGACAACTACTCGCACTTCGAGGCCACCGCCGGCCTGGCGCTCCAGTTCGGCGGCGACTACGACGTCGATGACGACGGCGTCGAGAACCGCGCCGACAAGTGCGCCACCCGCCCCGAGGACCGCGACGGCTTCCGCGACGACGACGGCTGCCCCGACGACGACAACGACGCCGACGCGATCGCCGATGCCTCCGACAAGTGTCCCGACCAGGCCGAGGATGCCGACGGCGACCGTGACGACGACGGCTGCCCCGACCTCGACGACGACGCCGACGGCATCCAGAACGAGGTCGACAAGTGCCCGGCCCAGGCCGAGGACAAGGACGCCTTCCAGGACGAGGACGGCTGCCCCGACGCCGACAACGACGGCGACGGCATCCTCGATGCCGCCGACAAGTGCCCGGGCGAGGCCGAGAGCAAGGACGGCATCGCCGACGAGGACGGCTGCCCCGAGCGCGACACCGACGCCGACGGCCTGCTCGACGAGGCCGACAAGTGCGCCGACAAGCCGGAGACGGTGAACGGCTTCCACGACGCCGACGGCTGCCCCGACGAGGTCCCCGCGGATCTGCAGGGCGCGCTCGGCATCCGCACGAACGTGCGCTTCGCGAAGGGCAAGTCGGAGCTGAGCGCCGCGGCGAAGAAGAACCTCGGTCCGGTCGTCACCGCGCTCCAGGCTCACCCCGACGTGCGCATCCGCGTCGCGGCGACGGCCGCCGGCAAGAATGCGCAGGCGTTGAGCGCCGCGCGGGCCGAGGCCGTGCGCGCGCTCTTCGTCGAGCAGGGCCTCGCCACCGAGCGCTTCGAGGTCGAGGGCCTCGGCGACCAGCCGCTGCCCGAAGGGGCGCCCGAGGGCGCGCGCGCTGAGCGCGTCGAGCTGTCGATCATCGTGCCGCCCGCGCCGAAGGCGGCTGCGCCCGCCCCGGCCCCGTCCGCTCCGGCCGCACCTGCCCCGGATGCGCCGGCCGCGCCCGTCCCTGCCGCGCCGGCGGCGGATGCGCCGGCCGCGCCTGCCCCGGAGGCGCCGCCCGCGACCACGCCCTGAGCCACCGGCCCGTCCCCTCGCCCTCGACCACGCCCTGAGCCACCCGCCCGTCCCCTCGCCCTCGACCGCCCCCCGAGCCGCCCGCCCGTCCACTCGCCCTCGACCGCCCCCCGAGCCGCCCGCCCGTCCACTCGCCCTCGACCGCCCCCCGAGCCGCCTTCCCGTCCCCTCGCCCTCGACCGCACCCCGAGCCGCCCGCCCGTCCCCTCGCCCTCGACCGCACCCCGAGCCGCCCGCCCGTCCCCTCGCCCTCGGCGCTTCCCCGTCCTTCGTCCGCCCGCCCCCTCCCTTCGTCCGCCGGCTCCCTGCGCCGGCATCCGCTTTCGCGGCGTCTCGGGAGACGGCCTCGCCGCGAAGCCCCCCGGCCACGAAGGGTCGCCGCGATCGCGCCGGCACGCCCGCGCGACGCCGTGCGGCGATCGTTCATGGAGGGGTGCGGGGGACGTCGGGACGGGGACTCGGGCGGAGGCGCGTGCGGGCGGCCGGGGTCGAGGTGGGCGAACGGCGGACCTACTGAATCTTCAGCGCCGCCCCGTCGCTGGCGACGGTCCGCACGACCTTCTGATCCCGCTCGATGCGGATCGCCACCTCACCGCGCGCGCGCGTCTTCTCGTCGAAGACCACCACCTGGTGCTCGCCCTCGGGCAGCTTCGCGTCCTTCAGCGGCGTCTTCCCGATCTCCTTGGGCCCCACGTAGACCGTGAGCCCGGCGGGACCGTCGAGATCGAGGGCGCCATAGAACTTCTCGGCCTCGGCCAGCCGCAAATGCACCGTGTAATAGGCGTCGCGCAGGTCGACATCGCGCTCGGCGACGACGTAGCCGGGGAGCTCGGCGCGCAGGCGGAGCGGAGACCCGTACGGGCGATTCTTCAGTTTCAGCGGGTACTTACCCGTCTTGCCGAGCTTCTCGAGCGTGCCCCCTTCGAGGACCTCGCCGACCGACGCGCCGCCGGGGAACGTCTCGACGTTGACCACGACGAAGTCGCGCGGGCCCGTGTCGGGGATGAGCTGCACGCCGATCTCGCGCGCTTCGCCAGGCGCCGCCGAGAAGACCACCACGTGCGGATAGGCGCCGTCGCGGGTCAGCCGCATGCTGAGCTCGGTGCCGGCCGCGACGCGGGGCAGAACGACCGGCGTCACGCCGACGTCCGTACCGTTGAGCGCGACGCGCGCCCCCGGCGGCTCCGACTCGACGCGCAGGCTCGCCGACTGCGGCACACCCTTGGTGAGCGGCACGTTGACGTCGGCGCCGCTCTCGCCGACATCCACCCGTTGCTCCGCGGGCACATACCCCTGCAGCAGCATGCGCACCGTCGCCGTATGGCCGGCGAACGACTGCACCGTCGTGGGCGTCACCCCCTCGAGCACGTTGCCGTTGACCACCACGCGCGCGCCCGGCGGCGTGCTGGAGAGGCGGAGCACGGCCTGCCGCGGCGCAGGCCGCACGGGTGGCGGCTCGGTCGCGGGCGCGGCCGCGGCCTCGGACACCGGCGCCTTCGCCGTGAGCGCGCGTCCGATGCTGTCCCCGAGCGGCCCTTCGTTCTTCGCGTCGAGGTAGTAGACGACGGCGGCCACGGCGCCGGCCACGCACAGCAGCACGAGCAGGGCGCCGAAGCGCCGCGGCCGCCGGAGGCGGGCCTCGAAGTCGGCCGCCGGATCGTGAGTCGTCCGGGCCGGCGACGCGACCTGCGCCTCGTGGTCGAGGTGGGCGATCGGCGTCTCCGCGGCGAGTGGATCGAAGTCCTCCGCGGGCCGCCACATCGGCGTCCCGCCGTCGGGCGCGACGCCGGGCGCCACTCGCGGCGTCGGCTGCGGCGGCGCGACCGGCGGTGCCGACGGCGGCGCCGCGATCGGCGGTGCCGACAGCGGCGCGACCGGAGGTGCAGACGGCGGCGCCGCGACCGCCGGCGTGGCGGGCGGACGTTCGCGAGTGCGGTCGCCGACCGGCAGACGGGTCACGACGGCGTCGCGGTCGCGCAGCACCGTGTCGGCGTCGAGCGTGGGGGTCGTGCCACCGTGAGGAGGTGCCGCGGGGCGAGCCTCGGGAGCGTCGGCGACCTCCGGTTCGGCGGCGACAAAGCTGCGCGCGAGCGCCCGGAGCGCGGGCGCCTCCTGCGCTTCGATCTCGAGCTGCTCCCGGAACAGGTGCCGCATGTACTCGGCCAGCATGCCCGCCGTCGAGCGCAGCCCCGCCTCGGCGAGGTAGTCCTCGAGCGCCATCTGCACGTCGCGGGCGCTGGCATAGCGGTCGCCGGGGTCCCGCGCGAGCGCCCGCATCACGATGCGCTCGAGCGACTCCGGATAGTTGGGGTCGACCTCGCGGGGGCGCTGAATCGAGCACTCCTCGATCGCGCGCATCGTCTCGAGCTCGGAGTCACCCCGGAAGAGGCGCCGTCCCAGCGTGATCTCGTACAGATTGATGCCGACCGCGAAGATGTCGGAGCGCGCGTCGATGTCGCCCCCGCGCACCTGCTCGGGCGACATGTAGCCGAACTTGCCCTTGATCTGGCCGGCCCGCGTGACGCTGACCTTGTTCGCCGCCTTTGCGATGCCGAAGTCGACCAGTTTCACCCCGCCCTCGAACGTCACCAGCACGTTCGTCGGCGAGACGTCGCGGTGGACGATGCCCAGCGGGCGTCCCTGGTCATCAGTGCGCGCGTGCGCGTAGGCCAGCGAGTCGCACACCTCCGCGATGATGCGGACCGCATGATTCACCGGCAGGTAGTTGCCCTCGGCGATCCCTTGCGAGCACAGCCGGCGCAGGTCGACCCCGTGGACGTACTCCATCGCGATGTAGTAAGCGTCGCCCTGCGTCCCCAGATCGAAGATCTGGGCGATGTTGGGGTGCGTCAGGTTCGCGGCGATGCGCGCCTCGTCCAGGAACATCGAGACCAGTTCCTGGTTGGCGGCGTGCTCCGGGAGCAGCCGCTTGACGACGACGTCCTTCTCGAAGCCTCCCATGCCGGCCTGGCGTGCCAGGAAGATCTCCGCCATGCCTCCCGTCGCCAGCTTCTTCAGGAGCGTGTACTTGCCGAACTGCTGCGGGAATTCCATGGCGTGCCGCCTCGCGTGCTGCGGAGGGTCGAGACGGGCGGATCCTATGAGCGTAAGTCCGCGAGTGTCAAAACTATCCCCGTCCGTCCAGGCGCCGTCTGTGCGCCTGAGCACTTGACGGATGTACAGGTATCTGCAATCGTCCGCCCACTTCGAGCAGGGTGCCAGACGGCCATGCGCATCGAGCTTCTGACCATCGGCGACGAGCTGACCGACGGGCGCACCGTCGACACCAACGCCAGCGCCCTCGGCCGCGCCCTGTCCGAGCTGGGCCTCGTCGTCGAGCGCATCACGACGCTGCGCGACGACCGCGAGGTGATCGCCGCCGAGATGCGGGCGATCGCCGCGCGGTCCGACGTCTGCATCGCCTCCGGAGGCCTCGGCCCCACCAGCGACGACCTCACCGTCGAGGCGCTCGCCGACGCTGCGGGCGTCGCGCTCGAGCACGACGAGGCTTCGTGGTCTCACATCCGCGCCGTCTTTGCCCCGAAGGAGCCGCCCGGCGGCAACCTGCGTCAGGCGCGCGTCCCCGCCGGCGGGCGGGCCCTGGCCACCGAGGTCGGCACCGCGCCGGGCATCGCGCTCGACACCGGCGGCTGCACCTTCTTCCTCCTGCCGGGCTTCCCCCACGAACTGCGCTGGCACCTCGATCGACACGTCCTGCCGGCGCTGCGCGCGCGCCGCGGCGGCCCGTCGCTGCAGGTCCGCACGCTGCTCTTCGCGGGCATCGGCGAATCGGCCCTCGCCGAGCGCATCGTGCCGCTCGGGCTGCCCGAGACGTTGCGCGTCGCCTACCGCGTGCGGCCGCTCTACATCGAGGTCAAGCTCACCGGCACGGACACCGGCGCCCTCGACGACGCAGCGGCCCGGGTCGCCGCCGCCGGCCGGTCCGACTACCTGGGCGACGGCGCGACCGGGCTCGTCGAGCTGGTGCTCGAGCGCTGTCGAGCGCGCGGACTCCGCCTCGGCGCCGCCGAGAGCTGCACCGGCGGGCTCTTCGGCGCCGCGTGCACCGACGTCGCGGGGGCCTCGGCCGTCTTCGCCGGCTCGATCGTCGCGTACGCCAACGACGTCAAGACGGCGTCGCTCGGCGTCTCCGCCGAGCTGCTCGAGCGGCACGGCGCGGTGAGCGAGGCGTGCGCGGCGGCGATGGTCGCCGGCGCGCGCCGCGCCCTCGGCTGCGACGTGGCGGTGGCGATCACCGGCATCGCCGGTCCGGGCGGCGGCACGGCCGACAAGCCGGTCGGCACAGTCTGCCTGGGATACGCCGGGCCCGGCTTCGAGCGCACCGAGACGATCCGCCTGCGCGGCGACCGCGAGCGCGTCCGCTTGCGCTCCGTGGCCCGCGCCCTCGACGGTCTCCGGCGGAGCCTCGCCCCATGAGCGGTCTCGCGCGTTGTCGCGTCGTGGTCGCGCTCGAGCGCAACGTCACCGCTTCGCTGTCGGCAGCCCTCAAGCCGCTGCGCGGCGCGCTGAGCGATGCGGGCGTCGACGCGCGCCTCACCGAGGGCAAGGCCCGAAGCATCGCCGTGCTGGCGCTGGGCACCGCGCCCGTCGAGGCCTTCGAGGCCGTCGACCTCGCCGTCGAGCGGGTGGCCCTCATCACCGAGCCTTTCTCGCTCCCGTTCGGGGCGATCGAGGTCGAGTCGCGCGAAGACGGCGAGCACCTCCTGCGGGCGCCGCTCGTCGACGCGGAGGGGCGCTGGGCGGCGCTCCATGACGCGCTGCGCGACGCCATCGGCCCCTACGGCTTCGAGGTCGTGCCGCCGAGCGACGGTGCCGGCGTGGTCTTCTGCCGGGCGGCGACGCCCGCCGTCGACGCTCTGCGGGCTGCCGCGTCCGGGCTGCGCCTCGGCGCGCTGGCCGTCGGACGCCTCGATGTACAGACCGCCACCGAGACCGACGACGGGCGGCGCGTCTTCTCGACCCGCCGCCGCATCCCGCTCGGCGCCGCCGCCGGCACGAACGCCGGGCGCGATGCCGCGTCCGACCGTGCGGCGATCGCCGCGGAGCTCGAGCACCGAATGCAGCGCCGGTCGGCGCGCATCACCCGGTCCCCCGCGCCGACGCCCCCGGCTGCTCCGGCGGCGTCGAAAGCAACCCCAGGAGACGAAGCATGAGCCGCCCCCCCAAGCCCACGACCACGACGCCTCCCCGCGACAATCAGCGCGAGCGCGCGATCGACCTCGCCGTCAGCGCGATCGAGAAGCAGTTCGGCAAGGGCGCAATCATGCGCCTCGGCGAGGGTGAGTCCCTGCACGGCGAGGTGCCGGTGGTGCCCACCGGCAGCGTCGGCCTCGACATCGCCCTGGGCACCGGCGGGTACGCCCGCGGCCGGATCATCGAGATCTACGGCCCCGAGGCGAGCGGCAAGACGACGCTGACGCTCCACGCCGTCGCCGAAGCCCAGCGCCTGGGCGGCGTGGCGGCGTTCATCGACGCCGAGCATGCGCTCGACGTGACGTACGCGCGCAAGCTGGGGGTCAACACCGAGGACCTGCTCATCTCGCAGCCCGACACCGGCGAGCAGGCGCTCGAGATCGCCGACATGCTCGTGCGCTCCGGCGCCATCGACGTGTTGGTCATCGACTCGGTGGCGGCGCTCGTGCCGAAGGCCGAGATCGAGGGCGAGATGGGCGACAGCCACGTCGGCCTGCAGGCGCGCCTCATGTCGCAGGCGCTCCGCAAGCTGACGGGCAGCATCGCGCGCAGCCGCACCTGCGTGTTCTTCATCAACCAGATCCGCATGAAGATCGGCGTGATGTTCGGCAACCCCGAGACCACGACCGGCGGCAACGCGCTCAAGTTCTATGCGTCGCAACGCCTCGACGTGCGCCGTGTCGGCTCGATCAAGAACGGCGAAGAGGTCGTCGGCAGCCGCACGCGCGTCAAGGTGGTGAAAAACAAGCTCGCGCCGCCGTTCCGCGAAGCCGAGTTCGACATCATGTACGGGCAGGGCATCAGCCGCGAGGGCGACCTGCTCGATCTCGCCGCCGCCGCCGACATCGTCGAGAAGTCGGGTGCCTGGTACAGCTTCCGGGGCGAGCGCATCGGCCAGGGCCGCGAGAACGCGAAGCAGTTCCTCAGGGAGAACACGCAGATGCTCGAGACGATCGAGGTCGCGGTGCTCGAGAAGAACGGCATCGCGCGTAACGTCGCCCCCGCCTCCGCCGCCCCCGAAGCCTGACGGCGCCTCCTTGCCCGCCTGCGGCGCGCCTCGGAGCATCGAGCTTTGATGCCGGCCGATCCGTGTTAAGCTGCCCGGCGTGATCGACCTGAATGCCATCCTCGAGGTGGCCGTCAAGGGCGGCGCCTCCGACGTGCACCTGAAGTGCGGGCTTCCGCCCCTCTTTCGGATCAACGGTGGCCTGGCGCCGCTTCGCAACGGTCCGCGCCTCGCCTCCACCGACCTCGACCAGCTCTGTCAGCAGATGCTCAACGCCGAGCAGCTGGCGCGACTGACGCGCGACCGGGATCTCGACTTCGCCTACACCTCGGCGGCGCTCGGACGGTTCCGCGTCAACGTCTTCCGGCAGCGACAGGTCTGGGGCATGGTGCTGCGCGTCATCCCCACCGAAGTGCGCAGCATCTCCGACCTCTCGCTCCCGCCGGTGCTCGAGAAGGTGGCCCTCGAGCATCGCGGGCTGGTGCTGGTCACCGGGGCCACGGGCTCGGGCAAGAGCACGACGCTCGCGGCACTGATCAATCAGATCAACACGCAGCGCAACTGCCACATCATGACGATCGAGGACCCGGTCGAGTTCGTCTTCCGGGACAAGCGCAGCATCATCAACCAGCGCGAGGTGGGCGGCGACACCACGTCCTTCGCCACCGCGCTGCGGGCGGCGCTGCGCCAGGATCCCGACGTCATCTTCGTGGGCGAGATGCGCGACAAGGAGACGGTCGAGACCGCGCTGGCCGCCGCCGAGACCGGTCACCTCGTGCTCAGCACGCTCCACACGGTCGACGCATCCGAGACGATGAACCGCGTCATCAGCATCTTCCCGCCGCACCAGCACAAGCAGATCCGCCACCAGCTGGCGGGGAGCCTGAAGGCGGTGGTCAGCCAGCGTCTGCTCAAGCGCGCCGATGGCCGCGGGCGCGTCGCGGCGATGGAGATCCTGATCTCCACGGCCCGCATTCGCGAGGTGATCCTCGAGGAGGGCCGCGCGCACGACATCCGCGAGGCCATCGCCCAGGGCCATACCAACTACGGCATGCAGACCTTCGACCAGTCGCTGATGATGCTGCTCAAACGCGGCCTCATCAGTCGAGACGAGGCACTCGCCAACTGCACCAACCCCGACGATTTCATGCTGCGACTGTCGGGCGTGCAGGGGACGAGCGACGGCACGTGGGAGAGCTTCGAGTGAAGGCACTAGTCTTCTTGTGTGTCCTGTCGTGGGTGGGCGCTGCGAGCGCCGCCGAGCTGCAGGTCGCGGTGGGCGCCATCGACGGCAAGGGTGGCGGCACGAAGGCGATCGCCGAGCTCCAGACCGAGCTCAAGAGGCTCGGCGACATCAGGATCCACACGACGAAGGAGCTGCAACGCGCCGCCGCCGACGAGGGGGTGGCCGACCGCCTCCCGGACGACGCGCGGGCGCTGGGGCGGCTGTGCGCCTACCTCGAGATCGACGCCGTGATCTTCGGCGGCTTCGCGGGCGGCGGCCGCCGCGGTCCGGGTGACCTGCGCCTCACCGTCTACAACGGCGGCGACGGCGCGATACTCGGGGAGCACACCTTCTCAGGCAAGCCGGGCAAGGCCTTCTGGCGCCACGTCGCCCAGACCCTCGAGCCCGATCTGCGACGCGGCAGCCGCTACCCGCCGCGCGCGGTCGCGCCGCCCCCGCCGGTCACGCCCGAGCCCGTCGTGCTGCCGGTCGAGCCGGTGCCTGTCGAGGACGTCAGCGCTTCGACGACCGCCGGCAAGGCCGAGCTGCTGCGCGTCCGCGGCGGTCTCTCGTTCATGTCCCGCTCCTTCGAGTACACCGCCGACGGCGAGTCGCCCCAGTTCACCGACGGCGGCATCCGCTACGAGTCGTCGATGGCGCCCGGCGTGGCCATCGAGGCCGAGCTGTATCCGCTCGCGACGGCGACCGACGGTCCGGGGCGCGACTTCGGCATCGGCGTCCGCTTCGAGAAGACGTTCCTCGGCGCCACCCGGCAGGAAGTCACGCTCGACGACGGGACGACCGAGGAGCACGACCTCGAGACGAAGCACCAGCACCTCACGTTCGACCTGCGCTACCGCCACCGCTTCGGTGAGGGCGACGCGTCGCCCGAGATCTCGGCCTTCGCCGGGATGGGCTTGCTGGACTTCGAGCTCGAGAGCAACCCGGAGTATCGCGGCACGAGCTATCGATACTGGCGGCTCGGTTTGGGCGCCGTCGTGCCGTTCGGCACACCGCTCATCGGCGCCGACGTGCGCTTCCAGTTCTTCCCCAGCGCCGATCTCGGCGACACCGTCGAGGAGCTCGGCGACGAGGCATCGACGAGCGGCTTCGGGGTCTACGGCGGCCTCGTCTCGCGCATCGGCAACGACTTCACGGCCCACGCCGGCTTCGACCTCACGGCGCTCGACAGTGACGTCAAGGGCAAGGGCCGCGAGGGCCGAGTCGGCAAGTCCGCCGAGGATCGCTACCTCGGCGTGCGCGTGCTCGCCGGTTATCAGTTCTGATCCGGCGCGCGAGAGGCAGGCGGATGACACGCAGGTCACCCGAGGCGCTGAATGCGAAGCTGATGATGCTGGTGGCCGAAGCCGGTCCGGCCCGGGTGACGCGGCTGCAGAGAGCCCCCTTCTCGTTCGCCGAGGCGCAGGCCCGCCTCGAGACGCTCCTCTGTGGCGACGCGGCGCCCTCCGACGACGCGGGCGGCGGATTCGTCGATCTCCCGGCGCACGACGCCCCCGTCGCCGAGCTTGCCTTTGACGGCGGGACGGGCGAAGCCGCGCCCGCCGTCGCCGAGGGCGACGCGCTCGAGGTGCCCATCGAGACGGCCTGGGACGCGCCCGACGCCGAGCCGCCCGCCGACTTCGAGGACATCGCCATCGTCAACACCGGCGCGCTGACCGCTCCGCCCGTCGCCGACGAGCTCGCGCTCGCCGAGGAGCTGGGCGAACTCGGCGCCGACGAGGAGCCCGCGGCGCCGCCCGTCGACGAGACGGATCGCACTGCCGGCCGCGACAGCGGCCTGCTGTCCAGCGTCAAGAAGCTCTTCCGTAAGTAGCGGAAACTTCAGACGATTCGGTTCGCCGCGAGCAGCGCCGCCGCGTCGCCGTTCCACCCTTCGCGTGTGCGGTCGGCCGGGGACTTTCGTTCGGCCAGGTCGGCGTCGAGCACGTCGAGGTGACGCAGCGCCGCCGGCTCCAGCCGCGACAGGCCGGCCCGGGACAACCTCAGAATCTCCCGCAGCAGCTCGGTCACCGGCAGACCGCCGACGCTCGCGGCGAGCCCGTCTCGGGCCACGTCGTGCCGCAGCGCGCGGTACTGGTCGTACGTGATCGACGCGACGAGCGACGTGCACTCGGCGAACGACGACGCGTCGTAGAACAGGCCCTTGAAGAGCGCCGGCAGCGCCAGCACGTAAGCCCGGGATCCCATGTCGGCGCCGCGGACCTCGAGGTGCTGCTTCAGACGCACGTCGGGAAACAGCGTCGACAGATGCAGCGCGAAGTCGCCGATGTTCGCGCGATGGCCCTGGAAGCCCTCTTCGAGGAACCGGCGGAATGGCAGTCCGGCGCAGTCGACGTACCGCCCGTCGCGGTGGATGAAGAACATCGGCACGTCGAGCGCCCAGCGGACGTAGTCGGACAGCGTCGAGTCGGGGTCGAGCAGTCGCGCCGGCACACGGCAGCGGTCGGGGTCGACCTCCTCCCATACCGCCGTGCGGAACGTATGGAACGGCGACAGCGCGCCTTCGACGACCGTCGAGTTGGCATAGAGCGCGGCGACGATCGGCTGGAGCACCATGCCCGTGCGGAACTTCGCCATGGCGTCTTCGGCGCTGCCGAAGTCGTAGTTCGCCTGCACGGTGCAGGTCATGTGCATCATGTGCAGCGCCAGCCGCCCGCGTGTGGGCAGGTAGCGTCGCATGATGCCGTAGCGCGCCTTCGGCATCCGCGGCGACGTGTCGGGGGTGCCCTGCGGCGAGTACCCGAGGCCGCTCCACGTGATGCCCAGCTCGGCGCTGACGTCGGCCACCTCGGCGAGGTGTCCGTCGAGCTCGGCCTCGGCGTCGATCAGCGAAGACAGCGGCGCGCCGGACAGCTCGAGTTGGCCGCCCGGCTCGAGCGTGACCGAGGCCTGCCGCCGGGTCAGCGCGACGATGGCGTCGCCCTCCGCGACGACGTCCCAGCCGTACCTCGTCGCGAGACGCTCGAGCAGTACGCCGATGCCCCGCGGTCCCTCGTAGGTCGGTCGCGCCGCCAGGTCGGGCCACCAGCCGAGCTTCTCATGCTCGGTACCGACGACCCAGCGCTCGGACGGACGCGCGCCGGCGGCCATGAAGGCGACGAGCTGCGCCTCGTCCTCGATCGGGGTCGCGTCGACGGCAACGACGGAGCTCATCAGCGCTCGCTCTCGTGGGCAGGGACCGGGGTGCCGCGGAGCCTACCGGCGGGTCCCGGACGAGTCAATCACCGCGACCGGAGGCTTGCTTCGGGCCCCGGGCTCTGGTACAAGGCCGCGCTCCCGGTATCCCACACGCGGTCGGGAGCCCTCACCTGCGTCCTCCGGCACGAACCGGGGGTGGTGCAGGGTGCAGATCGACCGCGGCGGCCACAACGCAAGGAGAAGTCATGGCCATCATCGGCATTCGCGAGCTCCTCGAGGCGGGCGTTCACTTCGGCCACCAGACGCGCCGTTGGAACCCCAAGATGCGCCAGTACATCTATGGCGAGCGCAACGGCATCTACATCCTCGACCTGCAGAAGACCGTCCCGATGTTCGACGCGGCGTACAACTACGTCTCGTCGATGGTCGCGCGCGGCGAGTCGCTCCTCTTCGTCGCCACGAAGAAGCAGGCCCAGGAGGTCGTCCGTCGCGAGTCGGCCCGCTGCGGCATGTACAACGTCTCGAACCGCTGGCTCGGCGGCACGCTGACGAACTTCCGCACCATCAAGGGCTCGATCGACCGCCTGCGCACCATCGAGCGCATGCTCACCGACGGCACGGCCGATCACCTCCCCAAGAAGGAGGTGCTCAAGCTCCACCGCGAGCGCGAGAAGCTCGAGGCCAACCTGGGCGGCATCAAGAACATGGACCACCTGCCCGGGGCCATCTTCATCATCGACACCATCAAAGAGCACATCGCCGTCTCCGAGGCCCACAAGCTCGGCATCAAGATCATCGCTGTGGTCGACACCAACAGCGACCCCGACGGCATCGACTTTCCGATCCCGGGCAACGACGACGCGATCCGCTCGATCGAGCTCTTCACCGCGAAGATCGCCGACGCGGTCATCGAGGGGAAGATGCGCCACAACGAGCGCTTCACCGGCGAGGGCGCGCGCGCCTCGATGGATCTGGGCGGCATGACCCAGGAGGGCGGTCCCGAGGTCGCCTTCAAGACGGCCGGCATGCAGATGCCGACGCCCGAAGCGAGCGCCTCCCCCGACATGGCGGCCGACGAGGCCGACGAAGAGACCGCCGAGGATCGCTGAGCCCCGCGCCGGCATCGACCACGAACCGAGGAGAGACGAGATGGCGACTATCACGGCTGCGATGGTGTCCGAGCTCCGTTCGCGGACCGGCGCCGGCATGATGGAGTGCAAGAAGGCCCTCACCGAGACTGACGGCGACATGGAGAAGGCCGTCGTCACCCTCCAGAAGATGGGCCTCGCCGCCACCGCGAAGCGCGCGGCGCGCGTCGCGTCTGAAGGTGCCATCGGCGCCTACGTCCACATGGGCCGCATCGGTGTGCTCGTCGAGGTCAACAGCGAGACCGACTTCTCGGCCCGCAGCGAGCTGTTCCAGCAGCTCGTGAAGGACGTGGCCATGCACGTCGCGGCGAGCAACCCGGCCTACCTCGACGAGAGCCAGATCCCCCAGGCGAAGATCGACGAGCAGAAGTCCATCTTCCTCTCGCAGAGCGAGAGCTCCGGCAAGCCGGCCCACATCGTCGAAAAGATGATCGAGGGCAAGCTCGCCAAGTGGAAGAAGGAGATCTGCCTCGTCGACCAGCCCTTCGTGAAGGACCCCGACAAGACCGTCGGCCAGTACGTCACCGAGGTCGCCGCCCAGATCAAAGAGAACATCAAGGTTCGCCGCTTCACGCGGTTCGAGCTGGGCGAGGGCATCGAGAAAGCGGAGAAGGGCGACTTCGCCGCCGAGGTCGCTGCGGCGGCGAAGGGCTGAGGCGGCACCGATGACCGAGCCGGCCGCGAGCGCCCTCCCCTACCAGCGCATCGTCCTGAAGCTCTCGGGCGAGGCGCTCATGGGCGACGGCCAGTACGGGGTCGACCCCGAGGTCGTCACCCGCATCGCCGGTGAGGTGGCCGAGTGCGCCCGCATGGGCATCGAGGTCGCCGTCGTCATCGGCGGCGGCAACATCTTCCGCGGTGTCGCCGGCGCCGCCCGCGGCATGGACCGCACCAGCGCCGACTACATGGGCATGCTGGCGACGGTCATCAACGCGCTGGCGATCCAGGACGGCTTCGAGAAGTCCGGCCTCAAGACGCGCGTGATGAGCGGCATCGAGATGCCGCGCGTCGCCGAGCCGTTCATCCGTCGGCGGGCCATCCGGCACCTCGAGAAGGGGCGCATCGTGGTCTTCGCGGCCGGCACCGGCAACCCCTACTTCACGACCGACACCGCCGCGGCGCTGCGGGCGATGGAGATCGGGGCCGGCGTGCTGATGAAGGCCACCAAGGTCGACGGTCTGTACGACTCCGATCCCAAGAAGAACCCCGAAGCGCGCAAGTTCGAATCGATCACCTACGACGAGTGTCTCGCGCGCAACCTCAAGGTGATGGACGCGACGGCCATCAGCCTCTGCCGCGAGCACGCCCTCCCCATCCTCGTCTTCAATCTGTTCGAGCCGGGCAACATCGTGCGCGCCGCCCGCGGCGAGCACATCGGATCGGTCGTCCGCGCCGCCGCCTGATCGTCGATTGGCCCGCCCCGGGTGGTGTGCTATTTTGCGCCTCGCTCAGTCGGTGAGAGGCGCTCGATGATCAACGATATCCTTCAAGACCTGAACGGCAGCTTCGACAAGGCCTTCGAATCGCTGCGGCGCGACCTGATCCGCGTCCGCACCGGTCGCGCCAACGTCCATCTGCTCGATGGCATCCGCGTCAATTACTACGGCCAGCCGACGCCGCTGAACCAGGTGGCGAACGTCCAGGCGCCCGAGGCGCGTCTCATCACGATCAAGCCGTGGGACACCTCGGTGCTCAAGGACATCGAGCGCGCCATCCTCGGGTCCGATCTCAACCTCAACCCGGCGAACGACGGCAACATGATCCGCCTGTCGATCCCGCCGCTGACCGAAGAGCGCCGCCGTGATCTCGTCAAGCAGGTCCGCGCCTACGGCGAGGAGACGAAGGTCGCCATCCGCAACCACCGCCGCGACGCGAACACGATGCTGAAGGACGCGGAGAAGGACGGCGACATCACCGAGGACGACCTGAACAAGGCCCTGAAGGAGGTGCAGACGCGCACCGACACGGCCATCGGCAAGGTCGACACGATCATCGGTGAGAAAGAGAAGGAGCTGCTCGAGGTCTGATCCTCAGAAGAGCAGGCTGTATCGCCCCATGAACGTGTGGATGAACAGGCTGTCTTCGTTCCGCACGTCCTGCAGCTCGGTCTCGAGCACCCCGTCGTAGTCCACGTCGAACTGGTGGGCCTTCAGCGGCCGCCAGTAGAGCGCCCCTCCCACCAGCACGATCCGCTGCGCTTCGTCGAAGATGCGCCCACGGTCGGTCGTGCGCCCGATGGTGCGACCGTCGTACCAGATCGCCCGCCCCTCCACGCTGAAGGCACCGCCGAGGTCGTGATCCACGTTCAGCGCAACCAGGTACGAGTCCGATTGGAAGTTGTTGCGGAAGGACGCGCTCAGGTCCACGAGCGTCCCGAACCCGAGGAAGTCCTCATCACGCACACCCAGGGTGTAGAGCCAGGCCTCGCGATCGTCCTGGGTCCGCGCTTTGAGCTCGACGGTCTGATAGTGGTAGTAGTGGCCCCAGAAGCGGACGGAAGCAGACAGACGCACCCGGTTGTAGACCAGGTCCAGCACCTCATCACCGATGAGGAGGGCCTGATTCGGCTCGACGACGTCATGATAGATGGTGGTATTGCGATACTGCTCGACGGCGTAGCGGCTGAAGTTCAGGGATATGTTGAGCGGCGGTACCGGCGTGTAATCGACGCTCGCAAGCAGTGTCGTCACCGCGGGCATCTCGATGAAGTCCACGACGAGGTAGCTGGCGACGAACAAACCCGGCGCAATCCGGTAGTGCAGGCGGTTGAAGGCCCACTGGCGGTCGAGCGCGCCCTGGAAGAGCACCGTATTGAAGGCCAGCGCCCCGTCGAAGCCTTCACGATGGAGCGTCCCGTACACCCCCGCCGCCTGGTAGTCCGTGGTGAGCGCGTAGTCGAATCGGTCCGGTGAGAGGCCCCCGTAGGCGCCCAGCGTCGCCCGTCGCTCGTCGAAACGCAGCGCGAGATCCACGCCGTCGACCCAGCCGTGGCCCGCCTCGAGCACGAGCTTGCGTCCGAGGCTCACGTCCAGCCCGTGCAGCAGGTCCGGCTGCTCGGCGTAGAGCTGACGCACCTGGTCCAGCGACTCGGTGCGCCCGAAGCGCCTTTCGTTCGCCTCGGTGATGTCGAGCAGGAACGTCGCGTCGAGCACGAGCCGAAGGCCGCCGTCGGTGAGGCGCTCCGCCCGGGCGTCGGTCTCGAGGAAGCTCATGCCGACCGCCGGGCCCCCGGCGGTGTCCCGCGAGTACAGGCCGCGCACGGAGATGCGCCCGTCCAGCTCCGCCTCGCGGGCGTGGGCCGGCAGCGCCAACAGCAGCGCGACGAGCGCCCGCTTCACCGGCTGCTCTCGCACGGCCCGCAGTTGGTGCCGGGACGCGCCGGCACGAACGCCTGCGTCGTGTGGCACGTGTGGCACGTCGCCAGGCCGCCCGGGCAGTGCTGCGTATGGTCGCAGTCGGGCCGTGCCGCCGTCTGCTGGAACGAGTCGGTGTGGCAGAAGTCGCAGGTGCTCGGCAGGCCGCCGTAGACGCGTCCGGGGTGGCAGTCGCGGCACTCGACGAAGCGGTGGGCGCCCGAGAGCCGGAAGCCCGTCTCGACGTGCAGGAACGTGCTCGGCAGGAAATGCTGCTGCGTGTGGCAGTCGAGGCACAGCGGGCCGAGGCTGCCGAAGTGCGGGTCGCGGTGGCAGTTGATGCACTCCGGCCCGGTGCCGGCGAGCTCCCGGCGCCGCTCGGGGCCGTGGCAGGTCTCGCAGGCCAGGAGGTCGTGCACCCCGCCGAGCGTGAAGGCGCCGAAGTCGTGGTTGCGCGCCTGGTTCGTCGACCAGTCGGCCGCCGTGTGGCAGCGATCGCAGGCGGGTCCGCGCCGGCCCTTGTGCTCGTCCACGTGGCAGCCGGCGCAGTCGAACGGGAGGCCCTTGTAGTCGTTGTCGACGTGGCACTTCTTGCAGTCCAGCCCGCGGTGCTCCCCGTACAGCGCGAACTCGCTCTGCCGGTCGTGGTCGAACTGGACCAGCGTCCAGCCGTGGGGGCTGTGGCACTCGTCGCATGGCTTCGCGAACTGCCCGTCGTGGAAGTTGAGATGGCAGTTCCCGCATGCGGTGTCGATGGGGCGGTAGTGGCCCTGCTTGTGGCAGGCCTCGCAGCGCACCTCGATGTGCTTGCCCACCAGCTGGAAGCGGCTCAGCGTGTGGTCGAAGAACGGGATGCGCCACCGCTCGAAGCCGGCATGGCAACGATCGCACGACGCGCCCTGGAACTGCCCGGCGTGCACGTCACGGTGGCAGAAGACGCACTCGGCGATGGTGTCGTCCTCGACCTCGGTGCCATTGGGATGGCAGCGGAAGCAGGGCTGCTCGACGTGCTTGCCTGCGAGCGGAAAGCCGGTGACACCGTGGTCGAAGCGCGTGTCGAGCCAGCCGGTCGGCGCGTGGCAGTTGGAGCACGGCGTGTCGCCAAAGGTGGTGCCGTGGGGATTGGCGCCCGCATGGCAGTTCTTGCACGCGGGGTCGATGGGCTTGTAGTGGCCGTCCTTGTGGCACTTCCCGCAGTCGACCTTACGGTGCTGGCCCTTCAGCGGGAAGCGGCTCATCGCGTCGTGGTCGAACGAGAGCTTCGTCCACGAGGACTCCTCGTGGCAGCGGCCGCACGAGACGCCGCGGAACTGACCGCGATGCACGTCCTCGTGGCAGCCGGCGCACTCGCTCGTGCGCGGCTTCCAGCGCGGAAACTCGTGGCAGTCCGCGCACTTCTGCTCTCGGTGCTTCCCCTTGAGCGGCCAGCCCGTGCTCCCGTGGTCGAACAGCGCCACGTCCTTGAAGTCGCGCGTGACGTGGCACTCCTCGCAGATGCGCGCGCCGAACGCGCCGGGCGGGTGCGGGTCGCGGTGGCACGTGACGCAGCCGGCCACCTGGATGGGCCCGAAGCTCTTCTTGTCGAGGTGGCACTTCTCGCACTCGACCTTCAGGTGCTTGCCGGTGCGGGGAAAGCGCGTCTCGCGCTCGTGGTCGAAGCGCATCGGGTCCTGGCGCTTCGTCCACTCGAAGGTCGTGTGGCAGGCGTCGCACTCGTTGAGCCGGACCTTGCCGGCGGGCGTGCCGTGGTACTCGCCATGGCAGCCCCGGCACGTCTTCTCGGGGTTCAGGTAGCTGTCGCGGCCGGTGCCGGGCCGCTTCGCCGTGTGACAGCGCCGGCACTCGACGCCGCGGTGCCCCCCCTGGAGCGGCCAACCGGTCTGGTCGTGGTCGAAGGTGGCGCGGTCGAGCGGGGTGAGCTCGTGTTGGCGGCCGAGGTGCTCGCGATGGCAATCGTTGCAGCGCAGGTTCAGGGCGGCCTTGCCGTGGAAGCCCCGCTGGGCCTGCAGGCGCTGGTCGATGTCGCGGTGGCAGCCCAGGCAGCGCTCCGCCGGCACGCCGCCGAACGCCACGTGGCACGAGTTGCACCGATCGGAGTCGTCGAGGTGCGCATGCGGCTGCGACAGCGGACGCGGCGCCGCCCACGCCACCCCCCCGAGCACGCTCCACAGCAGGAGCACGGCCGTCCAGCGCCAGCGCATCCGGGCGACTATAGGAGGGGTCGCCCGACGCGTCCACCCGCTCCGGAGGGCCTCAGTTGCTCACCTGATAAATGAGCGAGTAGACGACGTGCAACAGCAGCGCGCCGAACATGATGTTCGACGCGACGACATGGACAACGCGGTAACGCTTGAGCAATCGGGCGAAGAACGCGTGGCGGCGCATGGAGCGCTCGGCGCGCGCCTTCTCCCGCATGAGGCGCAGCAGGGCCTTCGCGCGGTCCGCCTGGAGGCTGCCGCCGTCGAGCTCGGCGGCGAGCGTCTCGAGCTTCTTCTTCTCGGCGCGGTCCTCGCCGAGCAGGCGGACGAGGCCGGTCCAGAGCGGCGCCCTCTCTCCATCAGCGTCGCTGCCCGGCGGCGGCGCGACGAGGTCCTCCATCTTGACCATCACCGTCGCGCCCTCGCGCGGGTCGACGAAGCAGTGCTGGATGTCGCGGTCGAGCTGGCGGATGCGGGCCTCGAGGTCGGCGAGCTCGAGCTGCGCGCCGGCCCGGCTGCGCGGCACGAGGTAGAGCACGAAGCGCCCGAGCACGCCGGTGGCGATGGCCATGACCATGGTGAAGAACGCGGCCACCGAGATCAGGCCGTGGAAGCTGAACGCCGTGTGGAACAACCCGTACACGCCGCCGAGGACGCCGAGATAGATGTGCGCCTCCATCCACGCCGGCACGCTGCCGAAGCGCGGCGCCCAGCGCTTGCCGAGGCGGTAGAGCTGCGTCGCGCCCAGCAACGCCCACCCGACGTAGCCGAGCGCGTGGCTGAACGCGTCGCCTTCGCGGAACGGATCCACCGGGTCGACGCCTGACTCCAGGAGGCCCAGGCGGTGGAACAGCTCGGCGAACGTCAGCGCCGGCCAATGCAGGCGGCCGAAGCACTCCCACGCGAGGAGCAGCGTGTTCAGCAGGGTGAACGCGATCCACAGGTTGCGGATGCGCCGCGTGTTGGCCTCGGGCGAGGCCACCGCGCCGTGGCCCGGCGTCTGGTGGACGTTGAACTGCTGCCAGTACTCGAAGATGCGCGAGCCGTCGATCTGGAACAGCGCCCCGGTGGGACAGGCGGTGATGCACGCCTGTTCGGGGTAGCCGGTGCAGTTGTCGCACTTCTGGGCGATGCTCTTGCCCTTCGCGTCGGGCTTGCGGTCCGGGAAGTACTTCGCGACATCGAGATCAGCGAGCGAGTGCATGCGAATAGCGCCGAAACTGCACCCACGCGAGCATTGGGTGCAGCCGACGCAGTTGTCGCTGATCACGATCTCCTTCGTTTCGGGGGAGATCGTGATGTGCCCGAACTTGCACTTGTCCATGCACTCGGGGACGAGGCAGTTGTGGCAGTTCTGCGGGATCTCGGTGAGCCCGTACTTCACCTCGCTGGGACCGAGCCGGTCGGTGCCGTGACGATCGCGGCAGGCGTCGTAGCAGCCGTCGCACTCGATGCAGATGTCCATGCGCTTGACCTTGACGCGTCCCGCGAAGGTCAGGCGCTGCTCGACGAAGAACTTCGAGATCTCGCGTTGGAACTGGTCGTCGAAGCGGCTCGTCTGGCGCTCGGTGACGTGCTTGATGGCGGCGCTGAAGTCGTCTCTGAACTCGGCGGCCTTCTTGAGCACGTAGTTGACGTCCCGGTACGAGACGCGGAGCGCTTGCACCGGGCACATGGCCGTGAGAACGAGGCGCTCGGTCTCGTCCGAGACGAAGAGCTTCTGGAAGTACGCCTCGCCCGGCGAGAGGTAGTTGACGATCTCGAGCGCGGCGCCCTTGCGCTGGCGGCGGACGTCGACGTCGCCCTTCACGACGACGAAGACGGGCGACTCCTCGTCGGCCAGCGGCGCGCCGTCGAAGAGCGTCTCGCCGCGGGCGATCTCGATCCAGGTGGTGCGCGGCGCGAGGCGGGCCCGCAGCGCCTCATCGAGCCGCGCGAAGAGCGGAACCTCGGCGAGCTTCTCGGGCGTGACGGGGGTCGGTCCCTCGCTGCCCCCTCCCTTGCCGCCCTTCTTGGGCGGCGCCTTCTTCGCCTTCTTGAGCTCGAGGGCCGGCTCGGTCACATGCCGAAGCCGGCGCAGAAGCCAGGCTGACCGGGGAAGAGCGTGATGCAGATCGCGCCGGGATTGCAGGGGATCTTGTCCGGCGAGAGCGGGTTCGCCGGGTCTTCCTTCTCGCAGGAGCAGGAGCCGGCGGCGTTCGGATCGAAGAGGTTCGGGGTGCAGGTCGAGCCGGGGGCGCAGACGGCGTCGCGGCCGGCCGGATCGCACGTGCCGTTGACGTAGTAGCACTGTCCCGTGACGGGGTTGCAGTCCATCGCGACCGCATCGACGCAGTCGTTGCGGTTGCTGCAGCCGGGGTTGCAGCGGCCGGTGGCGTTGTCGCAGACGCCGCCGCCCTGGCACGCGACGCCGCGGCACGGCATGGGGACGCACCGCCATGCGGCCTGGTCGCACCCCTGGCCCGGGCCGCAGTCGGTGTCCTGCAGGCACTGGACGCACTCGCCGCTGAAGCAGAAGCGCCCGTCGGGGCTGTTGGTGCAGTCGACGTCGTTCACGCAGCCGGCGGGGCCCATCCGCTCCTCGCAGGTGTGCGTCTGCAGGTTGCACACCTTGTTGTCGGGACACGGCGTGCGGTCGCCGCACTCGGCGCACGAGCCCGTCTCGGCCACGCAGAACGGCGTCGCGCCGGCGCAGCGGCCGCCGCAGGCGTCGCAGCGGCCACTGACCGGCTGGCACGTGCCCTCGGCGCACGTGAAGCCGTCGCCGCACTGGCCGCCGGCGCAGTCGGCGAGGCAGTGGTTGCGCCCGCCGAACGCGCGGCACTTCAGGTCGCCGGCGCAGTCCTCGTCGCGGGCGCACACGCCGCACGCCGCGCGCGGCGCCGAGCACTGGCCGCTCTCGGCGTCGCACACGCTGCCGTCGGGGCAGCCGTCGGTCAGGCAGCCCGGCTCGCAGCGGAAGGTGGCCGGCAGGCACTGGTTCAGGCCCTGGACGCAGGTGAAGCCCGACGGGCACTGGCCCGCCCGGCCGGGCTCGCACGCCGGCGTACAGAACTGGGCGTTCTGCTGGCCGAAGGGCGTGCAGGTGGCGCCCGCGCCGAGGGACGCGCAGTCCTCGTCGCGCTGGCACGGGCTGCAGGCACGGCCCGTGGGCGACACGTTCATGTCGGGGCCCGCGTCGTCCCCACCGGCGTCGTCGCCGGCGCCCATGTCGTCGGACGGGCCCGCGTCACCGGGCGGCGGCCCCATGTCCTCGTTGATCGGCCCCTGGCACTGCGTCTGGCAGGTGCCGCCGCAACAAGACAGGCCCGGGCCGTAGCTCGCGCAGTCGGCGTCGCCGCCGCACGACAGCGAGCCGGGCGCGACGCACGAGAACCGGAACGAGCCGGAGTCGACGCACACCGAGCGCTCGCCGCTGCACGCGGCGGCCGCGTCGCCGCACTCCTTTGGAGAGCACTGCCGCAGATCGGCGAGGCAGGTGCGGCCGGAACCCGGGCAGTCGTTGATGCTGCTGCACTGCTCCACGGCGCACGAGCCGTCGGCGCAGATCTCGCCGCGGGCGCAGTCGCCGTCCGCGTCGCAGCTCCCGCCGGCGTCCTTCTCCGCCGAACAGCCACCCAGCCCCAGGACGACGGCACACGTCGCCGCCCAACCGAAACGTCGCACAAAGTCGCGCATGTTGCTCCGCTGCGTCTCGCCGGCCCCCCGGCGGCCGAAGTATAGAAGACGCCGCGCGCCCGGAGCAAACGTGCGGACCGGAAGAGGATTCGGGAGCTATCGGGGTTTTGTGACAGTTCGTTGACGAATTTTCAGCATCGCTGTTATCGTACACCTGCAGCGTCCTCGCACATGCGAGCGGGTGAACGATGACGGCAAAGGTTCCGGACGTCTTCTCCACGCACTCGGCGGCGCGCTTCTGTCGCGTCACGCCCATGACGATCATCCGTTGGATCGAGGAGGGCCGTATCCGGGCGTACAAGACGCCGGGTGGGCACCGGCGCATCATGCGCGCCGACCTCGAGCAGTTCTGCCGGACGAACGGCATCCCCATGCAATGGGAGGAGCGCGTCGAGACCGGCGGCACGCGACGCATCCTGGTGGTCGACGACGACCCGCAGGTGGTCGACGCCATCCTCGACGCGGTCTTCGACGATCAGCGCGAGAGCCAGGACGACGCGTACGAGGTCCAGCACACCGACAACCTGTTCGATGCGGGCCGCCTCATCGCCGGCTTCCGGCCGCATGTGGTCTTCGTCGACCTGAACCTGCCGGGCATCGAGCCGCAGCGGCTCGCGCGGTCGATCCGGGTGGATCCCGCGACGAACGGCGCGCGCGTCGTGGGCATCTCGATGGACGGGACGGCGAAGCCCGTGGACTTCGACGAGGTGCTGGCGCGGCCGCTCCACAAGAAGGCGGTGCGGCGCATCACCGATCCGCTGCCCCGCATCCCGCTGCCCATCAAATTCTGAGCCCGGGCCGCCGCCGCTCGCGTCAGTGCTTGTGGCCGTGGTGGTCGTGGCCGTGGTGGTCGTGGGGCGGTGACGGGAACTTCTCGAAGCCCTCGGCGGCGACCACCGGGAAGCCCTTCTGCTGCCACGCGTACACGCCCTCGTCGAGGACGTACGCGTTCTTGAACCCGCGCTTGCGCAGCTCGTCGACGACGACGCCCGACGCGTGGTGCGGGCAGGCGCAGTAGGCGATCACCGTGGTGCCGTCGTTGGGCAGCCGATCGACCAGGTCGAGCTGGTAGTACGGCAGCGGCAGCGAGCCGGTGATGTGCATCTTCAGCCAGTCGGAAGGCGCGCGGGCGTCGACGATGATCATCTTGCGGCCCGCCTGCAGCGCCTTGCCCACCTGGTCCACGGAGGCGTACCGGCCCTCGCGCAGGTCGAACGTCGGCGCCTTGCCCTTGGGGTTGATGACGATCGGACCCCACGGCGGGACCGGCGGCGGTCCGGACGGCGCCGTCGGCACCGGCATCGCCAGCGAGCGCAGGTAGGCGAGCACGTCGTCCTGAGCCCGCGCGTCGAGCTTGCCGCCCCAGGGCTCCATCTTCGTGCCGGGCCGGCCGTGGACCAGCGCGTAGCGCAGGAAGCCCGGCGGCGCCGAGGCCAGGAGCTGGATGTTCGCGAGGTGGACCGCCGTGCCGCGCTGCGTCTGCGTGCCGTGGCACGAGGCGCATTCGCGGTCGTAGATCACCTTGCCGTTCGCGACGTTGCCGGCCATCGACTCCGGGGGGAGCGCCACGGGCGGCGGCGCGTCGCGGCGGAGGAACGCGACGAGCGCGGCCACGTCGTTCGGCCGGAGGGGACCGCCGACCTGACGGCCGTAGCCGGCCATCGCCGTGCCGGGTCGGCCGAAGACGATGGCGTCCCGCAGGAAGGCCTCGGTGGCGGTCTCGAGGAACGTGCTCGACTTGAGCGAGGGCGCGTTGTCGGCGGCGTAGCCCTCGCGATCGGTGCCGTGGCAGAGGGCGCAGAGCTTCGCGTAGAGCGCCGCGCCGTGGTCCGCGGGCGACGACGGCGGGGGGGCGGCGACGCTCGCGGGCGCCGCGCTGACGGGCGCCGCGCTCGTCTCGGGCGGAGGCGGCGGCGCCTCGGGATCCGCGGCGCCGCAGGCCGCCAACAGGGCGGCGAACAGAAAAACGACCGGAAAACGCATCGGGGCTCCGCAAGGGCGGGCCGCCGGGGCCCCGCCAAGGCGAGCAGCATGGTGGGCCGCCGCGCCCGGATCAAGCCCCCGCGCGCTCAGGCGGGGTCGAGCCCCGGTAACGGGCGGAGCATCTCGCGCAGGAATCGGCGCTCGTGCGCCATCTCCTGGTAGCCGTTGCGCACCGCGACCGCGATCTTCTCGGGCGTCGGCACGAGCTCGAGCGGGCTGAGCACCTGCAGGAAGGTCTTGGTGAAGCCGGCGTAGGGCGTGTGCGTGTTGACCTGCGGGCGCACGAGCCGCTGGAGCGGGTGCATCATCAGGTTGCGGACGAGCTGCGGGGCGAAGCAGTCCATCGCCAGCACGAAGGCGTTGCGCGTGCCGATGTCGCCGCGCTGCACGCAGCGCCAGGCGTAGCGCGAGGGCACGTTGGCCACGACGCCGCCGTCCACGAGGCGCGCCACGCCGCGGGCGTGCAGGAGCGCCCGCAACAGCTGGTGCATGTGGGCGTCCTCACGCAGCACGTCGTAGTGGATGAGGCCGGGCACCGCCGACGAGAAGCCCACCGCGTCGACCACGTCGAAGTCGGCGGTGAGCGGGTCGTCGCCGATGACGATCGCCTTCATGCCGCCGCCGCGGACGAGCTCGGTGATCGTCTCGCTCATGCCGGTCAGCCGCCGGCGCAGCGCGCCGAGCGAGGGGCGCTGCGACTGCACGACGTCGTCCATGAGGTGCTCGTAGTAGCCGAGATCGTGCCGCAGCCGGCCCGTGCGGATGCCCGCGACGACCACCCGCAAGGGGATCTCGAGCTCGCTCATCCGCAGGACGCGCTCTTCCTTCTCGTGCCAGAAGTGACGCGCGATGCCGCGGCGCAGGTAGAGGCGCAGCGAAGCCGGCAGGCCATAGTTGCTGCGCACCTGGAGCGGCTCGAACACGTCGCGCCATCGCAGGTCCTGGCCGATGGCGAGCAGGCGGTCGAGGTCGAAGTGCCGCTTGTGGGCGCGGAAGAGGCCCATGATCGAGCCCATCGACGCGCCGACGATCAGGCGCGGCTCGAGGCGCAGATCGTCGAGCAGCTTGAACGCGCCGGCGTGCACGTAGCCCGAGCCGCCGCCGCCGCCGGCCACCACGACGAGCGCCTTGTGGCATACCTCGCGCTCGAGCGTCGCCAGGTCGAAGCGGTCGCGGAACTGCTCGAGCAGCGCGGCGCGCGCGCGGCGGGTCAGGTCGCGCAGCCACGGCAGCACCGAGCGCACCTCGTGGCGCTCGACGACGCCCGGCGTCTCGGTCGTCAGCGGCGCGAGGGCCTCGACGACGCGCGCGTGGAAGGCGTCGAGCGCCCCCTCGAGCGGGACGTCGCCGTGGGGCGTCGGCAGGTCCTCGATGCGCGCCAGGTTGAGGGCATAGCGGAGCGAGGCCAGCTCGACGGCGTCGAGCCAGCCGGGCCGCTCCGCGGCGGTACGCACCACGGCCACCTCGATCTGCTCGAGCGGCCGCAGGCGCGCGAATCGATTGCGGAACTTGTTCGGCACTATCGGGGATGGTGCCACGAGGGCCGCCGTCATTGACAAATCGCGGCGGCGAGTGCTATCGCCGCGCCGAACGCCGGAGGAGTCGGGGGATGCGCAAGCTGCTGTCGGCCGGGCTCGAGAAACTGCGCCGGTCGGAGCCCACCGTCGCGACCGGCACCCGCAACGCGCGGGTGGTCGCCGTCGCTGCCCAGAAGGGCGGCGTGGGCAAGACGACGTCGACCGTCAACCTCGCGTGCGCGCTCGCCGGCGAGGGGCAGCGGGTGCTCGTCGTCGACGTCGACGCCCAGGGGCACGTGGCCTCGGCGCTGCGCGACGCGGTCAAGCCGGCGCGGGTGAGCCTCTCCGAGGTGCTGCTCGCCCAGAAGACGCGCGACGTGCTCGAGGCGGTCGTGCCGACGGCGATCGACGAGCTGCACGTCACGCCGTGCGACAAGTCGCTCTCCGAGACCGAGGCGCTGCTCGCGACGCGCGTGGGCCGCGAGTTCATCCTGCAGACGGCGCTCAAGACCGCGCGCACGCACTACGACACGATCCTGATCGACTGCCCGCCGAACCTGGGCAACCTGACGCTGAACGCCCTCGTCGCCGCCGACCATGTGCTCATCCCCTGCGACCTGAGCATCCTCGCCTTCGAGGGCGTCGCCGACCTCCTCGGCACCGTGCAGACGGTGAACGAGCGCCTGCGCCACGAGCTGCGCGTGCTGGGCATCCTGCGGACGCGGGTCGACGCGCGCACGAGGCAGATCAACGACGCCATCGGCGCGGCGCTCCACGACAATTACGGGGGGATGCTGCTCGACACGGTCATCCCGCTGAACAGCGCGCTGGCGAAGGCGCAGGCGGCGGGGCAGAGCGTGTTCCGGTTCGCGCCGAAGTCGCCGGGCGCGGCGGCGTACCGGTCGCTCGCGCACGAGGTCCGGGCGCGGCTGGCGGGCGAGGTCATCGCCGCGGCGCAGCCGTGAGGCGCCTCGGGCTGCTGTTCGCGTGCCTGCTGGCCGCGTGCGGTGGGGAGGACGCGGGTGACGGCGGGGCCGATCCCGACGCGGCCGTCCCCGCGCCCGACGCGGCCCTGCGGCTCGACGCAGGCTGCGTGCCGCGCGAGGAGATCTGCAACGGCCGCGACGACGACTGCGACGGGCTGGTCGACGCCGACGACCCGGAGCTGGCGCGCGCGCTCTTCGCTGACCCCGACAACTGCGGCGCGTGCGGCGTCGTGTGCGCGGCGCCCCACGTCAGCGAGGCCGAGTGCCTCGCCGGGCAGTGCCGCGTCCGGCTCTGCGAGCCGGGATTCGTCAATCACGACGGGCAGTTCGCGACCGGCTGCGAGTCGGACTGCGTCGTGAGCGCCGGCGGCGTCGAGCGCTGTGACGAGCTCGACAACGACTGCGACGGCGAGGTCGACGAGGACTTCGACCTGCAGAACGACCCGGCGAACTGCGGCGCCTGCGGCCGCGCCTGCGCCGTCCCCGAGCACGGCGCGGCCTTCTGCCGCGAGGCCGAGTGCGCCGTCGCGCAGTGCGAGGCGGGCTGGTTCGACCTCGACGACGCCATCGACAACGGCTGCGAGTACCGCTGCACGTTGCGCTCGACCGAGCAGATCCGCGAGTTCTGCAATGGGCTCGACGACGACTGCGACGGGCAGGCCGACGAGGCGGGCGACCTCGCGCCGCCCGACGAGGACTTCTGCGGTCAGAACGGCGTCTGCGGCTTCGAGTGCGGCGTCGACGGGGACTGCCCCGCCGGCGAGCGCTGCAACGCCGGGCACGTCTGCGTCCCCGGCGAGGGCGGCGCGGGGGGCATGGCGTGCGTCACCGACGCCGACTGCCAGGCGGTCCACGGGGGCTTCGCCTGCCTCACCGACGGCGCCAACGGGCGCGCCTGCGTCGAGCGCCGTCACGAGCCGATGTGCGACGGCGCGGCCGGCTATCGCTGCGTCCGCCCACCGCGCTGGCAGGCGGGCGACGAGGCCGGGCGCTGCGACGGCGCCGACAACGACTGCGACGGACGCATCGACGAGGACTTCGTCGCGCAGCTGTTCGTCGACGGGGTCGGCCGCACGCAGCCCCGGCGGTGCAGCGCCGGCGAGGGCGCGTGCCGGCAGGACGGCACCTTCGTCTGCACGGCCGACGGCACCGCCACCGAGTGCTCCGCCGTCGCCCTGCCCGCCCCGCGCCCCGACGACGCCGACTGCAACGGCCGCGACGACGACTGCGACGGCGTGGTCGACGACGACTTCGAGGACGCCTGGGTCCGCGTCGGGGCCGTGCAGATCTACGCCTACGAGGCCAGCCGCCCGGGAGCGACCGCCGAGGTGGCCGGCCTCGACCTGGTGCCCGACGACGACGTGCAGGCCTTCATCGAGGCGCGCGCGTGCAGCCGTCCCGGCGTCCGCCCGTGGTCCGACGTGACCTGGGCCGAGGCCGAGGCCGCGTGCCGCGCCGCCGGCGCGCGCCTGTGCCGGCGCGACGAGTGGACGCTGGCCTGCGGCGGGCCCGACGGCCGCGCCTTCCCGTACGGCGCCCGCTACGACGCCGACGCGTGCAACGGCGGCGCCCGCGACACCGATCCGCAGACGCCCGGCGACCAGGACGCCCCGCTGCCGACCGGCGCCCTGCCGACCTGCGACGCCGACGGCGTGTTCGACCTCTCCGGGAACCTCAAGGAGTGGACGGACGACCTGATCGACGGGCAGCGACCCGTCCGCGGCGGCGGGTACGCCAGCAACGTGCCCGAGGGCCTCGCGTGCGGCCAGATCGGCGACCTGAAGCCGGCGGAGCTTCGCTCGGCGAACATCGGATTCCGTTGCTGCCGCGATTGAGCCGACCGCTCGCCTTCCCCGGCGGGCGTGGTATGTTGCCGGCCTTCGACGCACTGAGGGACCGGGCGGAGTGCAGCGCGTGAGCGCCAGGGACGAACTCGAGGGCCTCGCCGTCGGCGCGGGGGCGACGCTGCTCCTCTGCGGCCTGGCCGCGTGGCTCGGCGTCTGGGAGCCCTGGGAGGCCCAGCGCGCGGCCTTGCTCGAGGACATGCTCGGGCGCGGCGAGCTCTGGCGCATTCCCGCCGCCGGCGGCAAGCCGGACACCTATGTCGACGCCCTGCCTTATGGCTGGTGGCCGTCGCTGGCGAGCGTGCGGCTGTTCGGCCTCAACGAGCTGGGCCTGCGGCTGCCGGGGCTGCTCTTCGGCGCGACGCTCCTCTTTGCGCTGTTCTCGGTGACGCGGTCCCTGTACGGACGGGCGGCGGCGTGGTTCGCCACGCTCGCCGCGCTGTGCATGCCGCTCTTCACCTTCCACGCGCGGCACATGCTCGACGCGGGGCCGGAGATGGCCGTCATCGGCCTGGCCTCGCTCGCGATGTTGCGGGTGGCCGGCGACGACGAGGCGGGCGCGGGCTGGCGCTTTGGCGCGTGGCTGGCGACGGCGCTGGCGGGCCTCTTCTCCGGCGTCGTCGGCCTCGCGACGCCGCTCGTCGCGGGGCTCGCGGCGGCGTGGGTCCGGCGCGGCGACGGCGCGCTGCGGCGGGTCTTCGCGCCGGCGCCGATGGTGGTCGCGCTGCTGATGGTCGGCGCGGGCTGGCTGGTGGCCATGAACGCGCTGCCCGCCGATGGCGATCGCGCCGCGCTCCTCCTCTGGTCGGAGCCCCTGCAGGGCGTCGACGCGCGCAAGTCGTGGCCGTCGTTCGAGAAGTTCGTGCACCAGGTCGGCTTCGGCCTGTATCCCGTCGCCGCGCTGGTGCCCTTCGCGTTCGCGACGATGCTCTGGCGCGAACCCGAGAGCGACGAGCCGCGCGGGGCGCCGGCCGCCGACATCGGGGTTTCCGCCTGGTTCGCGCTGGCGTTCCTCGGGCCGGCGCTGACCGTACCGCAGGCGCACGTGGCGTTCTTCCTCGGCGCGCCGGCGGTGGCGGTTGCGGTGGGCGCGTACCTGGCGCGCGTCCTGCGCCAGCCGCCGCAGCCGCTGCTGGGCATCGCCACGGCGATCGTGCTGCTGATCCTTCACCACAACCTGCGCCACGACACCCACTACCTCGCCGACACGCTCGTCGGCGCCTCGGTCGACTCCTTCCCGCCGACGCTGCCGGCGTGGGAGATCGGAGGCCGCTGGCTCGGCTACGGCACGCTGGTCTTCGTGCTGCTGTACCAGACGAACGCGCGTCTGGTGGCCGAGTGGATCGGGCGCGAGGTCCTGTATCCGCGGCGCCGGGCGCCCTCGTGGCTGAGCGGCGTCTTCGCCCTGGCCGGCCTCGCCATCGTCGGCGCCGTCGCCCAGCGGCGGGCGGAGTGGCTCGACCCGCTCGTCCAGCTGAAGGTGTGGGGCGCGATGGTGCCGGGCGCGCGACGGGCGATCATCGTCCTCGGGCTGGCCGTCGTCGTCGGGTTCGTCCTCCGCCTCTTGTGGAACCTGCGCGCCGCGCAGCTCGCGGGCCGGCGCGAGGGCCGGCTCGGTCGCGCGCTCGAGTCGGCGGCCGCGGCGCTCCGGCGCCCGCTGGTGGCGCCGGTCCTCGTCGGCGGCTGCCTGGCCGGGTGGGCCGTGTTCCAGAACGTGCCGCTGGCGCGCTCATTGTCGACGAACTTCAGCCAGCGCGACCTGATCGAGCACTACGCCGCGCTGGCGCAGGGCGGCGAGAAGCTCTTCAAGTACGGCGTCGACCGCAATGAGATCTCGTTCTACGCGCGGCGCCTCGACGAGATGACGGCTGCGGACTTCAAGGCGAAAGCGACGGGCGACGAGCGCTTCTTCGCGATCGTCCCGCGTCCGCGGCTGGCGACGGTGAACGCCGAGTTCCGGACGGTCACCGGCCGGACGCTGCCGGTGCTCGACGACGAGAGCTCGCGCTTTCTGCTCGTCTCCAACCAGCTGCGCGACGGCGAGGCCGACCGGAACCCGATCACCCGCGCGCTCGTGACGGCGCTGCCGGCGACCGCGAAGAAGGTCAGCGTCAACTTCGAGGACCAGCTCGAGCTCGTCGGCTGGGAGGTCGAGCCCGCGGTGCTGCGCGGCGGGACGAACGCGAAGCTGACGATGTACTGGAAGGTGCTGAAGAAGACCCCCTACAACTGGAAGGTCTTCGTGCACATCGACGATGCGGGCAGCCGCGTCCACGGCGACCACGACCCGGTGGCGGGCCTGTACCCGACCACGAACTGGGCGCCGGGTGACATCATCCGCGACGAGCACCGCCTGACGGTGAAGAACACGCAGGCCGCGGGCCGCTACACCTTCTGGGCGGGCCTCTACCGCGGCGACACCCGCATGAAGATCAACGCCGGCGACAAAGACGGCGAGAATCGCGCCCGCCTCGGCCACATCCAGGTCCGGTAGGTCCGGCCCGTGGCCTCCGAAGCCATCCTGCAGGCCTTCGCCTTCGTGTGGGGCGCGGTCTGGGGCAGCTTCCTCAACGTCGTCATCCACCGATTGCCACGGGACGAGTCGCTGGTACGCCCCGGCTCACGCTGCGGCGCGTGCGGCACACCGATCCGCTGGTACGACAACGTCCCCATCGTCAGCTACTTCGTGCTGCGCGGCCGGTGCCGTGCCTGCCGGGCGGCCTACAGCCCCCGCTACATGCTCGTCGAGGCCGCGTGCGGCGTGCTCACGCTCGTGCTCTTCCGCGCCACCGTCCTCCCGCTCGATCCCGAGACGTTCTACGCCGGCGCGCTCGCGTGGCTCTGGTACCAGGTCTTCCTCTACGCCCTCGTGGCCATCACGTTCATCGACCTCGAGCACACGTTCATCCCCGACGAGGTCACCTACCCGACGATCGCGATCGGCCTGCTGGGCGGCTTCCTGCTGCCCGGGCGCGACGGCTTCGAGCAGCTCTGGGGCGCCGTCGGCGGCGCGGGGTTCCTGCTGGCGGTCATCGGCATCGGCTGGCTGCTGTACCGCCGCGAGGCGATGGGCTTCGGGGACGTGAAGCTCCTGGCGATGATCGGGGCGTACCTCGGCTGGCGCGCGCTGCCCTTCGTGGTCTTCGCCAGCGCGATCCAGGCGCTCCTCGCCGCCGCCGCGGCGATGATCTATCGGCGCGTGACGGGCCACCAGCCGCGCCTGCTGATGACGCTCGGCGAGGTCGACGACAAGTTCGGCGTCGAGGACGAAGCCCCCGACCACCTTCGTGAGAAGGCCGCGCTGCCGTATGGGCCGTTCCTTGCGCTGGCGGCGCTCGAGGGCATGCTGTTCGGCGGCGACCTCTTCTGGCGGTTCGCGGACCACCTGGCGCGCTGGCTGTTCGAGGCGACGTCCTGACCGTGCGGCTCGGCATCCGAGGCCTGCTCGCGTTCGGGCTGGCGGGGCTCCTCGCGGTGGCCGGCGCGGTCGCGGCGCTGCTCATCATCCGGCTGGTGTCCGACGAGGCGGACCGCCAGGTGGCCGAGCAGCAGCGCCGGCGCTCGGTGGCCGTGGCGACGCAGCTGAAGGCCACCTGCGATCGCGCCGCCGACTGCGGCGCCGCGCTGCTCGAGACGATGGAGCAGGCGCGCGCCGGCGATCTGGTGGAGTTGCTGGCGATCGGCAGCCCCTTCGCCGTGATCGCGGGCAGGCCCGAGGCGCCGGGCGCCACTCGGGATCCGCTCCTGGCCGACGCCCTGCAGACGGGCCTGCCGGCCTGGCGCCTCCTGGGACGCGACGCGGAGCATCCGCGGGGCGAGGGCGTCGACCAACGCGTCGTCGTTCCCGTGACCCTGGCGGACGGGACGCGCCTGCTCCTGCGCTTCACCTTCGACCTCGACGAGCTGCACGGCGCCGTGGGCGACCGGACCCGCGTCGTGCTGCTGTACCTCGCCTTCGACTTCCTCGCGGTGCTGCTGTTCGGCATGTACCTCGGCGGCCGCTACCTCGTGCGCCCGGTGCGCGCGCTCACGCGGGCGACTGCCGCCGTGGCCGCCGGCAACCTCGACCCGCAGCTCGTCCCGCCGGAACAGGGCCCCGCCGAGCTGGCGCGCCTCACCGAGTCGTTTCGCGCCATGGTGGAGCGCCTGCGCGACCAGCGCGACGAGCTGGAGCGCCGCCTCGAGGAGTTGCGGGCCACCCGCCACGACCTCGTGCGCAGCGAGAAGCTCGCCACCGTCGGCCGCCTCGCCGCCGGCGTCGCCCACGAGATCGGCAACCCGCTGTCGGCGGTGCTCGGCTACGTCGAGTACCTGCGCGACGGGCGCGGCGTCACGCCCGAGCTACAGGCCAGCCTCTTCGAGCGCATGGACCGCGAGCTCTCGCGCATGGGCGACAGCATCCGCCGCCTGCTCGACTTCAGCCGGCCGTCGCCGCCGGATCCCCACCGCGAGGACCTCGCCGAGATCGCGCGGGCGGCGGCGGAGCTCGTCCGGTTCCAGAGGGCCTGCAAGAACGTGCAGATCGACGTGGAGGGCGCGCCTGCGCCGGCGGTGCTCGTCGATCGCGGCCGCCTGAAGCAGGTGTTCGTGAACCTGCTGCTCAACGCCGCCGACGCGCTCGACGGCCAGGGGAACGTGCGCATCCACGTCGTCGCCGCCGACGGCGGGGTGCGCGCCGCGGTCACCGACGACGGGCCGGGTGTCACCCCCGAGATCCGAGAGCGCCTCTTCGAGCCGTTCTTCACGACGAAGCCCGCCGGCAGCGGCACCGGCCTCGGTCTCGCCATCTCGCAGCAGATCGTCGAGGAGGCGGGCGGACGGCTGTCGTATGTCGACGGCGGGCCGGGCGCGACGTTCGAGGTGTGGCTGCCGGCGGCGGACCGCCTCGCCAACTGACCGCCCCAAAACGAAAAAGGCCGCGCCCCCCGAAGGAGAACGCGGCCTTTTCTGCCCCCGGAGGGACAGGCGCGGATCAGACCTTGCCCTGGAGGAGGAAGGCGATGATGAGCGCGTAGATGACGAGCGACTCGATGAGCGCCAGACCGAGGATCATCGGGGTGAAGATCTTGTTCTGGGCGCCGGGATTGCGCGCGATGCCCTCGAGGGCGGCGGTGGCGGCGCGGCCCTGGCCGAGCGCGCCGCCGAACGCGGCGAGACCGATGGCGAGGGCGGCCGCGATGGCCACCGCGCCGTTGCGGTCGGGCTGGGCGCCGGCCTGCGCGAAGGCGGGCAGCGCGATGAGGCCGGTGACGGCGAACATCAGGAAACCAACGAAACGCTTCATCTCTTCTCTCCTCGCTGTGCGGCCTCGCGTCCCGGGCGCCGTGCACGACGGGCACGGTCCCCTCCTCTACTCTCTACCGACCACCGACCCCAATCGGGGCGTGAACGCCGATTCGGACGCCGGGCGACGGGAGCGCCGCGTGTGAAATCTGGGACGGACGATCAGTGATGGGCTTCCTCGGCCTGCTCGATCGCCAGCCCGATGTAGACCACGCTCAACAGACAGAACACGAGCGTCTGCACGATGCAGACGAGCACGCCGAGCAGCATGATCGGGATCGGCACCACGAACGGCACGAGGCCCAGGAAGATGGCCAGCACCGTGTGGTCGCCGAACATGTTGCCCATGAGGCGCAGCGCCAGGCTCAGCGGCCGGGCGAGGTGCGAGATCAGCTCGATGGGCAGCATCAGCGGCGCCAGCCACCAGACCGGGCCCAGGAAGTGGGCGAAGTAGTGGCCGAAGCCGTGCTTCTTCACGCCGTAGATGTGCGTGACGATGAAGACTACCGCGCCGAGCGCCAGCGTCGTGTTGAGGTTGTCGGTCGCGGGCAGGAACCCGGGCACGAGGCCCAGCAGGTTCGCCACCAGGATGAAGAGCGCCAGCGAGCCGATCAGCGGCAGGAAGTACTTCGCCGCCTCGCGCCCCATGACGCCGCTCATCATGCCGAGCGCCGCCTCGGACACGATCTCGATGAAGCTGCGCGCGTTGAGCTTGCGCTCCGGCACCACCCCGCCGTCTCCGGCCACCGCCAGGTGCCCGCGGTAGCGGAACGCGGCGAAGAGGAGCAGCACGATGACGAAGAGGCCCATGATCACGTGCGGCAGCCCGTGGAGCTCTTCGCCCATCGCGGAGTGCCCGAGCTTGTGCGCGATCGTGGCCTCGACGTTCTTCAGGCCCGGCAGCAGATGGAACCAGGTCCCGTGCTCGCCGAGCGGCGACTCACCAGCCATCTCTACTCCTCGGTCGTCGCGCTGACCGGCGGGCCGAGGACGGGGCCGGCCATGATGACCAGCACCACCACCGACAGGCCCACGGCCAGCGCGATCGGGCTCACGGATACGGTGCGCAGCAGCAGGAAGACCGCCGCCGCCAGCAAGACGAACTTGAACGCCAGGAGGCCGCCCGCCCGCGCCCGCCCCTCGGCAGCGCGGTCGACGATGCGGCCCATCAGCCAGCGCAGGGCCCAGAAGTTCGCGAGCGCCAGCACGGCGCCGAGCCCCACGCCCAGGGTCACCGACAGGTCGCGGAAGCCGAGGCTGCCGAGCGTGGCGACGACGGCGACGACCGCCGATCGCGTCACGACCCAGCGCAGCATCGGATCAGCGCTCGTCTTCACCCTGCCTCTCCACCTCGCGCGCCGCCCGGATCAGCGAGCGGAGCCCCGCCGCGAACCCGAACAACGTGCCGACGATCATGCCCCACGGCTCGGACCCGAAGTAGCGGTCGGCCCGGTCGCCCAGGAACCACCCGAGCGCCACGGCCACCCCGAACTCGAGGCCGACGGCGGTGTACTTCGCGGCGCCCCAGACGCGCCGGCTCTTCTTCTCGATCTCGGGCGCTTTCACGCCCGGAACGCGACGCGGGCCGCGGCCAGCGTGCGTTCGATCTCGTCGCGACCGTGCTTCGCCGAGACGAAGCACGCCTCGTAGCCGCTCGGCGGCAGGTACACCCCGCCGTCGAGCATCGCGCGGTGGAACCGCCCGAACCGGGCGTGGTCGCACCGTTGCGCGTCGGCGAAGTCGCGCACCGGCGCCTCGCCGAAGAACACGGTGAACATGCCGCCGACGCGCGGGATGGTGACCTTCACGCCCGCCTCGTCGGCGGCCGCCTGCAGGCCGGCGCAGAGCTCGGCCACAGTCGCGTCGAGCGTCGAGTACAGCCCGGGTGCATCCAGCAAGCGCAGCGTCGCGAGACCGGCGGCCGTGGCCACCGGGTTCCCGCTGAGGGTGCCCGCCTGGTAGACGGGCCCCAGGGGCGCGATGCGCTTCATGATCTCGGCGCGGCCGCCGTAGACGGCCAGCGGCATGCCGCCCCCGACGACCTTGCCGAGGCAGGTCAGGTCGGGGGTGATGCCGTAGAGCTGCTGCGCGCCGCCGCGCGCCACGCGGAAGCCGGTCATCACCTCGTCGAGGATCAGCAGCGCCCCGTGGGCCTGCGTCACCTCGCGCAGCGTCTCGAGGAAGCCGGGCGCCGGCAGCACCGTGCCCATGTTCCCCGCGACCGGCTCGACGATCACCGCTGCGATCTGCGCCCCACGCGCCGCGAACAGGTCGCGGACGGCCTGCGCGTCGTTGTACGGCAGCGTGATCGTGTGGCGGGCGAAGTCGGCGGGCACGCCGGCGCTGTCGGGCTCGCCGAACGTCGCCAGGCCGCTGCCCGCCTTCACCAGCAGGCCGTCGGAGTGCCCGTGGTAGCAGCCTTCGAACTTGACGACGTCGTCGCGCCCCGTCGCCCCGCGGGCGAGGCGCAGCGCCGACATCGTGGCCTCGGTGCCGCTCGACACGAGGCGCATCATCTCGATCGACGGGAAGAAACCGCGGATGGCAAGGGCGAGCTCGATCTCGGCGGCCGTCGGCGCGCCGAAGCTCAGTCCGCGCGCCGCCGCGGCCTGGACCGCCGCCACCACCTCGGGGTGGGCGTGTCCCAGCAGCGCCGGACCCCAGGTGCCGACGTAGTCGACGTACTCGTTGCCGTCTTCGTCGAAGAGCGTGGCGCCCGCGGCGCGGGCGATGAACGGCGGGTCGCCGCCCACCGCCCGGAATGCGCGCACCGGGCTGTTGACGCCGCCGGGCATCAGCCCCTCGGCCTTCTTCAGCAGCGCCCTGCTGCGCGTCGTGTCGCGGCTCACTTGGCCCTCGGTGGGATGAGGCGGCGGCTATCTAACACAGGCCCGCGCGGCGCACAACCACGGACCGTCAGGTCTCGCCGCCCTCGTCGCCCTCGGGCTCCGCGCCCTCCTCGCCCTCGGCGCCCTCGTCGCCCTCGCCCTCACCCTCGGGGCCGGAGGTGTAGCGCGCCACGCTGACGACCTTGTCGCCGTCTTCGAGCGCGATGAGGCGCACGCCGAGCGTGTTGCGGTCGACCTGGCGCACGTCGCCGGACTGGGCGCGGATGATGACGCCGCTGGTGGTGACGAGCAGGTACTGGTCGGCGGCCTCGTCGCAACGGATGACCCCGACCACCGAGCCGTTGCGGTCGCCGGTCTTGATGTCGATCAGGCCCTTGCCGCCGCGGGTCTGCGTTCGGTACTCGGCGAGCGGCGTGCGCTTGCCGTAGCCGCGCTCCGTCACCGTCAGCAGGCACACCTCTTCTTCGGGGCGCCCGCCGCGGTCGATGGTGATGCAGCCGACGACCTCGTCGCCCTCCTGCAGGTTGATGCCGCGCACGCCGGTCGTATCTCGGCCCATCGGGCGGACGTCGCTCTCCTCGAAGCGGATCGACATGCCGTCGCGCGTCGCGAGCAGCACGTCGCTGTCGCCCGTCGTGAGGCGCACGGCGATGAGGCGGTCGCCCTCGAGGATGTTGATGGCGATGATGCCGGTCGAGCGGATGTTCGAGTACGCCATCAGCTCCGTCTTCTTCACCTGGCCCTGGGCCGTGGCGAAGAAGAGGAAGTGGTTGGGCAGGAACTCGTCGAGCGCGAGCACCTGCGCCAGCCGTTCGCCGCCCTCGAGCGGCAGCAGGTTGATCACCGGCTTGCCGCGGCTCGTGCGCGACCCCTCGGGCACCTCGAACACGCGCTGGGCGAACACGCGCCCCGCCGTCGTGAAGAACAACAGGTGCGCGTGGGTCGAGGCCACGAACACGTGCTCGACGAAGTCGCTCTCCTTCGTCGTGACGCCGGCCTTGCCGCGCCCGCCGCGCCGCTGCGTGCGGTACTCGCTCACCGGCACCCGCTTGATGTAGCCCTCGTGGGTGACGGTGACGACCATGTCCTCGACGGGGATGAGGTCCTCGAGGTTCAGCTCGGCCTCGCCGGGATGCAGCGTCGTGCGCCGGCCGTCGCCGAACTGGTCGCGGACCGCGACGAGCTCGTTCTCGATCACGTCGAGCAGCAGGCCCTCGTCGGCGAGGATGGCCTTCAGGCGCGCGATCTCGGCGCGGACCTCGGCCAGCTCCTTCTCGATGGCCTCGCGCTCGAGGCCGGTCAGGCGCCGGAGCTGCATCGAGAGGATGGCGTTGGCCTGGATCTCGGAGAGCCCGAACCGGGTCATGAGGCCGGTGCGGGCCTCGTCCGTCGTCTGGCTCGCCCGGATGAGCTTGATGACCTCGTCGATGTGGTCGAGCGCGATCTTCAGGCCCTCGAGGATGTGCTCGCGGGCCAGGAGCTGGCGCAGCTCGAACCTCGTCCGGCGGATCGTGACGTCGCGCCGGTGGTTGATGAAGTGGCGCAGCGCCTCTTTGAGGGACAGCAGGCGCGGCTCGCCGTGGACGATGGCGAGCATGTTGATGCCGAACGTCGTCTGGAGCGCGGTCATCTTGTAGAGCTGGTTCAGCACGACGAGCGCCTGCGCGTCGCGCTTCAGCTCGATGACCATGCGCATGCCGGTGCGGTCCGACTCGTCGCGCAGGTCGCTGATGCCCTCGATCTTCTTCTCTTTGACGAGCTCGGCGATCTTCTCGAGCAGGCGCGCCTTGTTGACCTGGTACGGCAGCTCGTCGACCACGATGCGCTCGCGATCGCCGCTCTCCATCTCCTCGATCTGCACGCGCGCGCGGATCTTGATGAGGCCGCGGCCGGTGGCGTACGCCTCGCGCACGCCCTCGAGGCCGTGGATGCCGCCGCCCGTGGGGAAGTCGGGCCCGGGGATGATGCGCATCAGCTCGTCGAGCGTGATGGTCGGCGTGCGCATCACGGCGATGGCGCCGTCGATCGTCTCCCGCAGGTTGTGGGGCGGGATGTTGGTGGCCATGCCGACGGCGATGCCCGAGCTGCCGTTGACCAGCAGATTCGGCACCTTGGTGGGCATGACGAGCGGCTCTTCGAGCGTCTCGTCGTAGTTCGGCCCGAAGTCGACCGTCTCCTTGTCGAGATCGGCCATCACCTCGTGCGTGATGCGCGCGAGCCGGACCTCGGTGTAGCGCATGGCCGCCGGCGGGTCGCCGTCGACGGAGCCGAAGTTGCCCTGGCCGTCGACGAGCATGTAGCGCATGGAGAAGTCCTGCGCCATGCGCACCACCGTGTCGTAGACCGACTGGTCGCCGTGCGGGTGGTACTTGCCGATGCAGTCGCCGACGATGCGGGCCGACTTCTTGTAGGCCGAGTTCCAGTTGTTCTTCAGCTCGTGCATCGTGTAGAGCGCGCGGCGGTGGACGGGCTTGAGGCCGTCGCGCACGTCGGGCAGCGCGCGCCCGACGATGACCGACATGGCGTAGGCCATGTAGGACTCGCGCATCTCGTCTTCGACGTTTCGAGGCTGCGACGTGCGGTAGCTGCTGTCGTCCATCACGCTCCTGCGTCGAGCGCTCGGCCTGCTGGGGGGGTCGACGCCGGGGCCTTGTACCCTCCGGGGCGCCCGGAGTCAACGCGCGTACGGGCGCGCGCGCGGTCCCTACGATCCGGCCCCGCGCACGACGCGGCGGCGGCGACCGGCCGCCGTGCCGAGCAGCGCGAGCAGCCACCCCACGCTCGGCCGCCCGGCGGACGCCGTCCGGCAGGCGCACCCATCGTCGGCCGGCGGCGCGTCGCCGGTCCGCGCCGCCGCGTCGGGACGCCCGGCGTCCGACGGCGCCGCGGCATCGCCCCCCGCGCCGGGCGCCCCGCCGGCGCCCCCCGCGCCGGGCGCCCCGCCGGCGCCCCCCGCATCGGGCGCCCCGCCGGCGCCCCCCGCATCGGGCGCCCCGCCGGCGCCCCCCGCGCCGGACGCCCCGCCGGCGGCCCCCGCATCGGGCGCCCCGCCGGCGCCCCCCGCATCGGGCGCCCCGCCGCCGGCCCCGCCGGCGTCGCCGCCCGCGTCCCGCGCGCCCCCGTCCCCCGCGTCCGGCCCCGCCCCCCCGCCGCCCCCCGCGCCCCCGCCGCCCGCGTCCGGCGCGCCGCCGCAGCCGGGCGCCGGGTCGCAGCGCAGCGCGCCCCCCGCGCAGCGCCACGCGCCCGCCGCGCAGACGCCCTCGAGCCCGGTCTCGCACGGCGCCCCGGCCTCCGCGTCCTCCTCGTCGACGAGGCCGTCGCAGTCGTCGTCGACGCCGTCGCAGCGCTCCTCCGCCCCGGGGTGGGCCAGGGCGCGATCGTCATCGCAGTCGGCCTCGACCGGCACGCCGTCGCCGTCGCAGTCGGACGGGTCACAGGCGACCAGCTCGAGCGCCGCGGCGGCCATCGCGATGGGGGCGCCGCGCCCGCTCGCCTCCCACAGCGCGTACAGCACGGCGCCGCGGTCGTCGGTGCGGTTCCCGTCGCGCAGCGCCTCGATGTATTCGCGCGGCGTGCTCTGGTAGTAGAGCGTCACCTCCGCCCGGACGGCGCCCGGCGGGATGGCGTACGCCGGCTCGTCCCAGTGCTGTCCGTCGGCGTAGGCGCGGCCGACCGCCGGCGCGCCGGCGGCCTCGAACGCGGCGTTCCGGAAGCCGCGCGGCGGGATGCGGTCGTCCTCGACGATCGTGTCGGCGAGCACCATGTGCCCCGTCCGCCCGGCGCGAAGGCCGGTGGCGGCGGCCGCCTCGGCGCTGAGGCCGACGTGCATCTCGTAGACCGCGGTGTCGTCGCCGTGGAGGGTCGCCCCCGCCGCGTCGTAGCGGCCATGCTCGGCCACGACCGCGTCGTCCGCCGCGAGGAAGCGCACGCCGACCCAGACGCGGCGCCCCTCGATGTGCCCCGTCGGCAGCTTGTGGCCGGTCTCGTTGGTGACGCGCACCACCAGCCGCCGGCCGTCCTGGCGCAAAGCGAGCGACGCGGCGCGCTCGAGCATCGAGACCGCCGCCCGCCGGCCGCGCGCGATCGCGACCGGGTCGACGCCCGGTCCGCCCGCGGCGAGCACGAGGTCGAGCGCCTGGGCCGCGGCGCCGGCGAAGTCGTGGCGGGCGAGATCGGGGCGGATGAAGGCCTCGGTGGCCGACCGGCCGGTCGCGCGCGGCATGTGGCAGTCCTGGCACGTGGCGACGCGCGCCGCGCCGTTGCCGCCGAACCGGCCGCCCAGGTCCACCCCGCCGCGCGCGAAGGCGCTCAGGCGCCACTCGGTGTACGTGCGCTCGAGCGGGAACATGCCGACGGGATCGGCGTCCGGCGGCGCGGCGCCGAGCGGATCGTAGCGCCACGTCCCGTCCGCCCGGCGGACGATGGCCGGGTTGCCGACGTCGTGGCAGGTGCCGCACAGGGCGCTGCTGCGCAGGAACGGCGCCCGCGTGGTCTGGTGCGCCGGCGCCGGATCCGCCCGCCCGCCGCGGACCGGCCCCTCTCCGTCGAGGACGAACATCGCGTTGCCGTGGTGCCGGGGCGCCTCCGGCAGGGCGGCGATGACGTCCGCGTCCCGGGCGGGGCTGGTCGCCGGGTCGTGGACCGGGTCGACGAGCGCATGGCAGAGGTGGCACCCCACGCCGTCCTGCTCGGTGCCATCGAGCGCGCTGCCGTCGGGTGCCATCGCCGCGCCGGTGACGTATGCCAGCGGAACATGACATCGCATGCAGAACGTGCCGGCGCCGGCCACGTCTTGATTGGCGAGCGTCATCTGCGCGAAGAACAGCGGGTCGCGCCCCCCCTGGGCCATGAGGCTGCCGGACCACGAGGCGCCGGGATCGGGGCCCTCGCCGAGGTGGTGGCAGCGCGTGCACTCGCCGCTCAGGACGATGACCCCCGGCGCGACGTCGCCGAGCTGCGCGCCGGGCAGGCGGAAGTCCTCGGGCGTGGCGGGGAGCGGGAGGGCGGCGGCGCCGGTGGCGAAGAGGGAGAGGGCGAGACCGACACTTCGAGGCGTCGAGGTGCTCATGTCGCGAACGGTAGCCGTCCCATCGCGGCCGCGCATGGGTCCGCGGACCGAAGGGAAGGCATGCCCGCGCCGGTGCGGGGAGGGCCGATGGGCCGCGTCAGCCGAACGTGAAGTAGAAGGTGGCGCCGGCGCCGGGCGACGACTCCACCCAGACGCGTCCGCCGTGGCGCTCGGCGACGCGCCGCACGGTGGCGAGCCCGACGCCGTTGCCCTCGATCCCGGGCTCGCCGTGGAACCGCTGGAACGGCTGGAACAGACGGGCGGCGCTCGCCTCGACGTCGAGGCCGATGCCGTTGTCGCGGACGTAGAAGGGCGCCCCCGCGACGCCGACCTCGATGCGCGCGTGCGGCCGCGGGCGCGTGTACTTCCACGCGTTGTGCAGCAGGTTCTCGAGCGCGACCCGGCACAGATCGGGATCGCCCTTCGCGCGCAGGCCCTCGGCGATGCGCACCTCGACGCGCCGCTCCGGCTCGGCGCGGCGCAGGTCCTCGACGATCTCGCGCGCCATCGACGTCAGGTCGCAGTCGCGCCGGACGACGGGCGCCTGCTGGACGCGGGCGAGCGCCAGCATCTCGTCGATGAGCACCCGCATGCGGTCGACGGCGCGCTGGATGCGCTGCACATAGTCGCGGCCCGGCTCGCCGAGCGCCTCGTCGCAGTCCTCGCGCAGCAGCTCGGCGAAGCCCCCGATGGTCTGCAGGGGGCGGCGCAGGTCGTGGGACAGCGTGGAGTTGAACGCCTCGAGCTCCCCGTTGGCGCGCTCGAGGGCCTCGGTGCGCTCCGCCACCCGCTGCTCGAGCGCCTGCGTCAGCTCGCGCAGGGCCTGCTCGGCGTCCTTGCGGGCGGTGACGTCCTCCTCGACCGCCAGGTAGTGCGTCGTGTGACCCTCGGGATCGCGCACGGCCGAGATCGACGCCGCCACCCAGTATGTCTCACCGTCCCGGTTCCGGTTGCACAGCTCGCCCCGCCAACGCCCGCCCGCCCCGATGGCCCGCCACAGCTCGCGATACACGCTGCGTAGCGTGCTCCCCGCGGCGAGGAGGCTCGGGTTGCGACCCCGGACGTCGTCGAGCGTGTAGCCGGTCACCTCGGTGAAGTGCGGGTTCACATACTGGATGTGGGCGTCGGTGTCGGTGATCACGACCATCGCCGAGCTCTGGTCGACGGCCCGCCGCAGCAGCGCGTTCTGCCATCCCATCGAGCGCAGCTGCAGGCGCTCCATCGCCAGGCACGAGACCACGAGCAGCAGCGCGAGGACGAACGCGGCGGCGTGCAGCCACGCGTCCGCGACGCCGCCGAAGGCGAGCGATGCCTGAACCGCCATGAGACAGAGCGCGAGCGCGGCCAGCGCGACGGGCGCAGCGCCGCGCCTCGCCCCCGCAGTCTCGGTCGCCAGCCCGGAGAGTGCCCGTCGCGCCATCGTCGCCTCGCGATGCCACCGGTCCCGTTCGGCGGCTTCCCCTGGCTCGCGGACCATCCTGCGCGGGCCCGCGGCGGGCGCCAACGGCCGTTCGGCGGATGGGCGACGCCTGCGGGCCGTCAGGACGGGACGTAGGCGCCTTCGCCGGCGGCCTCGCGCCCCAGCCGGTCGAGCAGCGCGTAGCGTTCCGCCTCGATCTCGGCGCGGGTGCGCACGCCGAGGCGCCGGAAGAGCGAGACCGGCGGGCACCAGCCGTTGAGCGCGTGCAGCAGCAGGAAGCCCATCTGGGCGCCGAAGAGGTAGAGCCAGCGGCGGTCCTTCACGAGGCCGGCCGTCAGCGCGGCGCCGCCGACGAGCACGAAGTTCAGCATCAGCGCGCGGTCGATGTCCCACTCGCGGTCGAGGCGCGCGAGGCGCCCGGCGACGGCGGGCGGGTCGTCGAGGCCGCGCAGGCGCTGCGCGACGCGTTCGTCGAGGCGGTCGTTGACAACGGGGGCGGTGTGGGCGCGTACGCGGTCGTAGCCGGCGGGCACGCCCGCATGGGGGTGGTGCATGATCGTGACTCCCGGGCGGCGGCTCCCTGTCTTCTCGCGCAAGGGGCGTGCCGGGATCTGCGTCGCGTCCCGCGTCGTGTCTCACCGTTGACTCCCGCGAGGCGCCGGGGCGATGCTCGCCGGACCGCCGGGTGGCTTCGGCGATGGAGGGAGGGCAAACGCATGCGATCGCTGCCTCTGAATCGTTCTGTCTTCGTGTTCTGGGACAACCTCGTCTATGCGGAGGCGGCGCTGCTGGCGACGCCGGAGACCGCACCGTTCGCCGACGTCCTGACGGCGCACCTCGCGACGTTCGGGCCGTTGCTCGAGCAGGACCTGGGGGCGCGCCGGGGCCTGCTGCAGGCCTATGCGCGCGGGCGCATCGCCGACGGCGGCGTCGACGACCGGCTGCGGACGCTCCACGCCGACGCGCTCCACGCGGCCCGGCAGGACCGCGACGCGCCCGGCTTCCGCGCGCTGTTCCCCGACGGGCTGGCGGAGCGCATCCGCCACGCGCTCGCCCGTCAGCTCGTGATCGCCGCCGACGTCGTCGAGAAGCTCTCGCTGCGCCACTTCGACGACGCCTTCCGCGCCGCCCACGTCCCCGCGCTGCAGGCCGCCATCGAGGCGGGCCGCGCCGCCCTCGAGGCGCGCCGCAAGGCCGAGCTCGCGCGGACCGAGGCCCGCCTCGACGTGCAGGCGTGGAAGGAGGAGGCCAACGCCCTCTGCCTCGCCACCTACAGCCAGCTCCTCGCGCTCGCCGCGCGCGAGCGACGCGGCCGCGCCTGGGCCGATGCGTTCTTCCTCGGCGAGACCCGCGACCGCGCCGCCGACGAGCCGGAGGCGCCCGACGCGCCCGACGTGCCGACCGCCTGAGTTTGGATGAACCCTCCTCGTTGGAGGCGCGCTCGGCGCAGGTCGGCGCGACGCGCGTGCGCTGGGTGCCGGCGGGGATGCTGCCGGAGGCGCTGCCGTGAAGCGTCGCAGCGCGACCGGGACGGCGCGCGGGTGGCAGGGTGACGCGTCGCAGTGGGACGGTGACGCCGTCCCGGCCGGTGTGCGACGCGTCGCAGTGCGGCGGTGACGCCGTCCCGGCCGATGTGTGCGGTGTCGCAGTGCGACGGTGACGGCGTCCCGGCGGGTGTGCTCGGCGTCGCGGTGCGACGGTGACGTCGTCCCGGGGGGTGTTTCAGGGGTGGAAGGGCCGGCGGGGCGGCGTCCCGGGGGGTGTTCGACGCGCCGCGACCGCGCCTCGGATCGCGGCCCGGACACGTCGTCACCCGGAGGGCCGGCAAGGTCGAGTCCTTCTGGTTCGCGAGCGTCGCCTGACCCGCTTCGCGCGCGAGCGGTCCGACGACGCCGCCGGACGCCTGCATCCGCCGCGTCAGGGCGGCGCGAGCGCCGGCGCTTCGCCGCGGGCGTCGAACGTGCCCGTCCAGTTGCCCTGCACCAGTTCCATGCGCCCGCCGCGCGCCGCGCGCCACGCGCGCCGGTCGCCGACCACGCGCAGCGTGCTGCCCGCGGGGATCACCGTGCCCGGCGACAGGCGTCGCGACACGCCCGCCCCGCGCACCGTGTAGTCGGAGAGGTCGACGGCCTCGCCGGCCTCGTTCACGAGGCGCAGGTGCGGGGGCTCGGCGACGGCCTCCACGCGCACGCGCACCGACCCCTGCGCGGCGGGCAAGGCGTCCCCGTCGCCGAGATCGGGTGTCATGCGCCCGTAGACGAAGGCGCGGCGCTCCGGGAGCCACTCGTCGCGCAGGCGCTGCACGGCCCGCGCGACGCCTTCGCGGGCGCCCCACGTCTCCCAGGCCGCGTCGTCGAGCGCGGCGTCGGCCTGCACGAGCGCCACGAGCTCGTCGATGCGCGCCTCGAGGTACGGCGAAGGCGTGCCCGGCGGCTGGACGAAGCGGTCCAGCAGCGTGCGCACGCGGCGCCGGTACATCTCGCCGAAGCCCGGCACCGCGAAGCACGCGTCCACGAGCCGGTTGCCGGCGCCCGTCTGCAGGTCCAGCGCCAGGAAGAGGCGGTCATCGAAGTAGGCGTTCGCGTCGGTCCAGACGCGGCCGAACGAGAGGTCCACGTCCCACGGCAGGAACCACCACTCGCCGGTGCCCTCGCGGTCGTAGTAGGCGTAGTAGTTCTTGTGGCAGCAGTCGAGGTTGCCCACGACGAAGTGCGCGGCCAGGAAGTTGACCATCGCGAACAGGTTCACGTGGTCCATGGCCGCGCGCGCGGGCTCGGGGCCGTCGAGGAGCGCCTCGATGTCCGCCAGCGCCTGCTTGTCCTCGTCGCGCCGCGTGCGCTTCTCGGCGCCGCGGATCGAGGCGAAGCCGTCGTCCATCTTGTACAGCTCGCCGTCGGGATCGAGGCCGAGGCGCTCGAGGTAGCGCCCGTCGCCGTCGTCGAGCATGTCGTACAGCGCGAAGAAGGCGCCGTTCAGGTGCACGCGCGTCGGGACGACGAGGTGCGCGCCGGCGCCCGCCTCGCCGTACACGCGATACGCGAGCGAATTCCGCAGCTTGGACTTGTCGCCGTAGTTGGTGAGCAGGTCGACGTCGTTCTGTGGGCGCGCCCGGTCGTCCATCCGGAACCGGTGCTCGTCGTGGAAGTCGACGTTGTAGCTCCGCTTCGGGAAGTCGTAGCTCGACTGCCCGTGCACGTCGAAGCGGACGTTGTCGTAGAGCTCGCCGCGCCAGAAGACGGCGCCGCGGGTGCCCTCGCCGGTGCCGGCGTCGTCGGGCCGGCCGAGGAAGACGTGCAGCACCTCGAGCGGGCTGTCGACGGCGGGGGCGACCACGGTGCCGTACCAGCGCTCGTCGTCCTCGGGATCGTCGAACGCGGGGGCGGTGGCGACGCGGCCCTCGGCGTCGGTGGCGCGGACGAGGAAGCGCACGAGCTCGCCGGCGCCGGCGTCGGGCAGCGTGCCGGTGAACGTCTCGCCGTCGCCGGCGAGCGGGACGACGGCCTCCGGGCCGAAGCCGACGCGGTAGACGGCCTCGACGCGGGCGATCGGGGCGGCGCCGGGCAGCACGGTCGCCGACACCCGGATCGGATCGCCGGCGGAGACCGCGGGGTGGCGCGCGTCGACGCGCACGGCGGGCGGGCCGTCGAGCTCGACGGGCACGTTGGCGGCGCCGGGCGTGGGCGGCAGGAAGCCGGCCCGCGGCGCAGGGTAGGTGGCGCGGCGGGCCTCGAGGACGGGCGCGAACAGGCGGTCCGTGCCGGCGAGCCGCACGCCCGCGGCGAGCAGGTGCCGGCCCGGCGCCGGGCCGGGCGCCTCGATGGCCCGCCGGCCCGTCCCCTCGCCCGCGGCGAACGGCGCGCCGTCGAGCGTCGCGTCGAACGCGCCGACGTGGTGGGCGCGCAGGTGCAGCGTCGTGAAGCCCGCGGGCGACGTGAACGGCACGCGCACCGCAAAGGCGCCGTCGCCCGGGGGGACGGCGGCGGCGCCGATCGCCGGCAGCGCGAAGACGCGCAGCTCGGTGGTGGCGAGGTCGCCGTCGGGGTCGCCGCCGGGCGCGAGGACGAGGTCGACGGCCTGGCCGGCGCGGCCCTCGACGAGGACGACCCGCTCCACCCCGCGCACGTCGTCGGCGGCCAGCGGCGCCCCGTCGACCGCCTGCCCGTCGTGCAGCAGGCGGGCGGTCACGCCGTCGCCCCAGGGCTCGACCTTCGCGACGTGCCAGCGCACGACGTAGCGCCCGGCCTCGGGCAGCACGTAGCGGCGCGCGGGCCAGCGGTCGGCCGCGGGGCGCGCCTCCAGCGCGTCGAGCAGCAGGCCGTCGCTGCCCGCGCCCGGCGGGAGGTAGCGGCGGCCGTCCCACCAATCGTCGTCGCCGTGCGGCCGCTCGCTGCGCGGGAAGGCGGTGAACGCGCCGCCGGGGCCGTAGGTGCCGTAGGTGAAGCCGCGCCCGCCCTGCACGCCGTCGAGCGACCAGTGGGCCGCGGAGTCGGCCAGCGCCGGCCCGGGCAGGGCGCTCTCGGCCCCGGCGGCCTCGATGCGCGCCGTGAACCGGGTCTCGTCGCCGTACGAGGCCCCGTCGGGCCCCGGGTCCACCACGAAGTCGACGACGGCACCCGCCACGAGGTCGAGCTCGACGACGTAGCGCTTCAGGTCGGCCTTCAGCGCGTTCTCGTAGACCGGCCGGCCGTCGACGAGGATGCGCGCCACGACCCCGTCGCCGACGTGGGAGGTCGGGCCCACGACGCCGGTGAGGCGCACGCGGCCCGCCGCCGGCGCGACCCAGCGGCGCACCGCGGCCTCGAGCACGCCGCTCTCCACGCCGGCGGGGTACAGCACGCCGGCGGTGACGTAGCTGCCGCCGGGGGAGCGCCAGGTGTAGCCGTCGAAGTCCTCGAGCGGCGTGAAGACGCCGTCGCCGAGCAGGTCGACGACGCCGTGCGTGAAGGCGCCGCCGTCGAAGTCGGCGCGCGCGTCGGCGAGCACCGTCGGGGCGGCCGGCGCGGCGGACGGCGCGTCGCCGAGCGCGGCCGGCCCCGCCGTCCAGGACGCGTCGTCGTAGTCGGGCGCGCGCCAGTCGCCGGCGAGCCCCTCGAGCGCCGCCGCGCGGGCGGGCGTGTCCTCTTCGACGAGGACCGCGCGCTCCACCGTGGCGGGCAGGCCCCAAGCGCGGTCGGCCACCTGCGGCGGCAGGCCCTCGAAGGCCTGGACGATGCCCGCCGCCGAGCCGATCGCGACGTCCTCGCCGGCGGCGTCCAGCTTGAAGTTCGTGTGGAGCTCCGGGCCGGCGCGGTCCTTGTCGGAGGCGAAGACCACGCGGTGCTCGCCCGGCGCCAGCGTCGCGCCGGCGGGGAACGGCCACTTGCACGGCGCCTCGAGGTCGTCGGTCAGGCACCAGCCGGCGAGCGGGAGCGGCGCCGCCGTCGGGTTGAACACCTCGATCCAGTCGGAGAAGTCGCCGTCGGCGTCGCGCAGCGTGGCGTCGTTGCGCGCCATGACCTCGGTCAGGACCGGCGGGATCGGCGGCGGCCCCGCGTCGGGCGCCGCGGCGTCGGGCGCGGCGGCGTCGGGCCGGGCGGCGTCGGCGAGGGCCGCGTCGTCGGCCGGCGGGACGTCCGCGTCGCGCCCGGCGTCGGGCGCCGGCGGCGCGAAGGCATCGTCGGCGCCCGACGACGAGGCGCCGCCTTCACAGGCGGCCAGACCCAGAGCGACCAGGAGGATGGGAGTGCGCACGCGGGGGAGAGTACGTCCGGGCGCTCGGCGATGCAGCCTCAGCGCGGGAATTCGCGGCCTTCGGCGCGGCGCCGCTCGCGCCAGCCCTCGATGGCGACGAGGAAGGCCTCGACGACGGCCGGGTCGAACTGGCTGCCGGCGCAGCGCCGCATCTCGTCGACCGCGAAGGCGTGGGTGAGCGCGCTGCGGTAGGCGCGATGGCTCGTCATGGCGTCGTAGGTGTCGGCGACGGCCATGATGCGCGCGATGAACGGGATGTCGTCGCCGCGCAGGCCGCGCGGGTAGCCGGTGCCGTCGTATTTCTCGTGGTGCCCGCCGATGGCGGCGAGGATCTTGCGGAAGCACGGGATGCGCCGCATGAGCTGCTCGCCGTAGACCGGGTGCGCCTTGAAGCGCTCGAACTCCTCGCGGGTGAGCGCGCCGGGCTTGTTGAGCTCCTCGGCCTTCAGCGTGAGCTTGCCGATGTCGTGCAGGCGGCCGCCCTGGTAGACGAGCTCGACGTCGTGCTCCGGCTGGCCGAGCTGCTGCGCGGTGATCATCGCGAACTCGGCGACGCGCTCGGAGTGGCCGCGGGTGTAGCGGTCCTTGTCCTCGAGGGCGGCGACGAACGCCTCGATCGTCTCGCGGAAGGTGCGCTCCTGCTCCTCGAAGAGCTGGGCGTTGTGCACGGCGGCGGCGGCGCGGTCGGCGAGGATGGTCAGCAGCTTGCGCTGCCCCTCGACGAACGGGCGCGCGCCGTCGCGCGCCGCGACGAGCATGCCGAGCAGGCGGCCGCGGCTGACGAGCGGCAGCAGGAGCAACGACGACACCGACTGCGTGCGCTCCGACGCGCGCAGGTACCGAAAGCTGCGGCCGTTCACCGCGAGGACCGGGTCGCGGGCGGCGATGGCCTCTTCGGTGAGGTCGTGCTCGGTGAGCGGCTCGCCGGTGCCGGAGTGGGCGCCCTCCCAGCGCACGTCGTCGTGGGGCAACAGGATGACGCTGACGCGGTCGGCGCCGGTCTGCTCGCGCACGGTGTCGACGATGAGGCGCAGGACGGCGGCGAGCTCGATCTCGTCGCCGAGGCGCGCGGCGAGGCGGTAGAGCGAGAGGGCGGAGCGCAGCTCGATGTTCTCGGCGCGCAGCCGCTGCTGCTCGAGGCCGCGCTTCACCGTGTGGACGACCTCCTCGACCTTGAACGGCTTGAGGACGTAGTCGTACGCGCCGCGCTTCATGGCCTCGATCGCCGTCTCGACCGTGCCGTAGCCGGTCATGATCAGCGTGACCACGTCGGGGTGCGCCTCGCGCACGGCGCCGAGCAGCTCGAGGCCGCCCATGCCCGGCATCTTGAGGTCGGTGATGACGAGGTTGTAGGGGCGCTTGCCGAGCTCGACGAGCGCGCCCTCGGCGTCGCCGGCCGTGCCGACCTGGAAGCCCTCCATCAGCAGGAAGTCGGCGAGGATCTCGCGGATCACCTGCTCGTCGTCCACCACCAGGATGCGCGCGGGCCCCACGCTGCCCTCGACGGGGCGGTCGCGACCCGCCGGCTCGGCCTCGCGGTGCCCTCCCGCCGATGGATCCTCGAGAGCGACCTGCTTCATCTCACGGACCTCCAGAGGGCCTTGGAGCGTAAGCACCTACATCAGCGTACCACCGAGGCCGGCGCGCGCAAGAAAGCGCGCCGGACGGGCGGGAGCACGCGGTGAACGGACGCATCGGACGAATGCCCGATACGGTGCTGGCGACGGTCGTCGCCGGCATCATAGCGCTTCTGGTGTTTCCGGTGCCGTCGGCGCTGCTGGACGTGCTGCTGCCGCTCCAGCTCGGGGCGTCGGCGGCGGTGCTCGTGGCCGCCCTCGGCGCGCGCCGCCCGCAGGACCTCTCGGCGCTGCCGTCCATCCTGCTGCTGGCCACGCTGCTGCGGCTCGGCCTGAACATCTCCACCACCCGCCTCGTGCTCGCCCGCGGCGACGCGGGGACGGTGGTGGCCGCCTTCGGCGACGCCGTCGTCGCCGGCAACCCGCTCGCCGGCGCGGTCGTGTTCGCGGTCCTCACCATCGCCCAGTACCTCGTCATCGCCCGCGGGGCGGAGCGCGTGGCCCAGGTCGGTGCCCGCTTCGCCCTCGACGGGCTGCCGGGCCGACAGCTGGCCATCGACGCCGACGTCCGCTCCGGGCTGCTCGACCCGGAGGCGGCGCGGAGCCGACGCGCCTCGCTCGCTTCCGATTCCTCCTTCTACGGCGCCATGGACGGCGCGATGAAGTTCGTCCGCGGGGACGCGATCGCCGGGCTGTGCATCGTGGGGGTGAACCTGGTCGGCGGCCTCGCGGTGGGCCTCGTGCAGCGCGGGCTCTCGCTCGAGCAGGCGACGCGGACCTACCTCGTGCTGACCGTGGGCGACGGCCTGCTGGCGCAGATCCCGGCGCTGCTCAACGCCATCGCCGCCGGCCTGGTGGTGACGCGGGTCGCCGATCCCGAGGCGCCGGCGCTCGGCACGCTGCTCGCGCGCCAGGTGGCGGGGCGCGGGCGGGCGCTCGTGACGGCGGGCGGCCTGCTGGCGGCCCTCGGGGCGCTGCCCGGCCTCCCGGGGCTGGCGTTCGTGCCGGTCGGGGGCGCGCTCGCGTTCGGCGGCCTGTGGCGGTCCCGCCGGGAGCGCGAGGCGCCGCCGCTGCCCGTCGATCCGGCGCCTCTGGGCCTGCGCCTCCATCCGGACGCGCTCCGGGCCCTGGGCCCGGTCCCACCGGAGGAGGTCGCGGAGCGCGCGCGCCTGCGGCTGCAGCGCGAGTACGGCCTCGACGTGCCGCCGCCCGCCGTCACCCTCAGCGCCGCCGAGCTCCCCCCGGCCGGCTGGCGCGTCGAGGTCGGCGAGGCGCCCGTCGCGCGCGGCGTCCTCGTCCCCGGTCCCGGCCTGCCGCCCGACGAGCGCCTCGCGCTCGACTGCGCGGCCGCCTGGCGGCGGCACGCCGGCCCCCTGCTCGGCGTGCAGGCCGTCAGCGATCGCCTGTCGCGCCTCGAGACCACCCATCCCGCGCTCCTACGCGCCGTCGTGCCGCGGCGGATCGACGTCCCGCGGCTCGCGCGCCTGTTGCAGCGCCTGCTCGCCGAGGACGTGCCCGTGCGCGACCTCGCCGCGGTGCTCGAGGCCCTGGCCCCGCTCCCGCTCGACGCGCGGGAGGCCGAGCAGTATCGCGCGGTCCGGCGCGCGCTCGGCCCGCTGATCACGCACCGCCTGGCGCCGGACGGGCGGGCCGACGTCGTCGTGGCGGCGGCGAGCTTCGAGGAGGCGCTGCGGCGCGAGGCCGGGCCGGCGCCCGCGCACGTGGAGGACGTGGTCGCCGCGGTGCGCGCGCTGCGGGCGCAGCGGCCGCGGGCTGCGCTGCTCGTGGCGCCGGACGTGCGCGAGCGGGCGTGGGCGGCGCTCGGCGACCTGCTGCCGGACGTGCCGATCGTCGGCGCCGACGAGCTGCTGCCGGGGACGCGGGTGACGCCGCTGGCGGTCGTCGGCGAGTAGGCGCCGCGCGCCCGGCTCGAACCGAGGGGCCGTGCACGCGGTGGTCACGCCGATCCCGGTCGACCGTGGTCTCCGTCGGTCGCGGACCGGCGCCGACCACGGTCGGCCGTGCGCTTCGTCGGTCGCGGACGTGGAGCCGACCACGGTCGACCGTGCGCTTCGTCGGTCGCGGACGTGGAGCCGACCACGGTCGACCGTGCGCTTCGTCGGTCGCGGACGTGGAGCCGACCTGAGCGCGCCGAGCGGCG
>CAUJDF010000093.1 GCA_963169045.1 Myxococcota bacterium | reverse complement strand
GCGGCGTCGAAAGCCTTGTCGCCCACCCGCAGAGCATGACCCACGCCGGCATGAGCGCCGAAGCCCGCGCGGCGGCCGCCGGGCTGGACCCACGAGGCACGCCAGCCCGGCGGCGCCGCGGGATCGACGTCGCTCTCGGCGACGGGGAACGCCACGAAGACCGCCTCGTAGCCGGGGATCTGGTAGGGACCGCGCTTCTCGCGGTTCCAGGTGGCGGCGAGCGCGGCGAGCGTGCGCCCGTGGAACGCCCCCTCGAACGCGAGGACGCGGCTGCCGCGAGGACCGTTCAACCGCGCGAGATGCAAAGCTTTTTCGTTTGCCTCGGCGCCGCTGTTGGCGAACGAGACGTGCTCGATGCCCGGCGGCATGAACGCCAGCAGCTCGCGCACGTAGGCTGCCGCCTCCTCGCATCGCGCGGGATCGCGGACGTCGATGGCGGCGACGAGGTGCCGGTCGAAGCGGCCCTCGTCGAGCGCCGCCTGGACGGGCCCGGCGCGGCAGCCGGCCGGCAGCGAGGCGATCTGGCTGGCGGCGTCGAGGATCTGCACGGGATCGCGATCGACGGAGCGCAGATAGGCGCCGCCGCTGCGCGCGAGGTCGACGACGAGCGGCTTCTTCTCGCGCGGCAGGAACCCGGCGCCGTAGAACCGCTCGAGCCAGGCCGTCGACTCGGGCAGCTCGAGGCGCGCCGGCAGGCGCCGGCCGCGGGACGGGCGCACGAGGAAGGCCTCGGGATCGCCCTCGAGCAGATGGGCCAGGAGGCCCTGCAGCGACTCTTCGACCTGCTCGACGTCGGCGCCCGGACCCCAGGGCAGGCGCAGGGCGTCGCCCTCGACCGCGAGACCGAAGCGGGCGGCCAGCGCCCGCGCGCGCCCGCCATCGAGCCGGCGCCCCGCGACGCGCACGTGCGCCACGTCGGCCAGCGCCAGCCGGCCGTGCTCCGCGTCCCCCTCGTGGACCGTGAGGCCGAAGCGCTCGCCGAGCGCCTCGAGGCGGTGGCGGTGGGCCAGGCCCCGCAGCGTGCTCAAGCGCGATCTCCCTTCGCAAGCGCCTGATCCAGCTGAGGATTCGCCGTTCGCTCGCCGAAGGGCGCCCGCATCATCGCCACGGGATACGTGGCGATGCGCGGCGCCGCCGAGCCTGCGGGGTGCCAGTTGCCGCTGCGTCCGACGCCGCCGAACGGGAGCAGACCCGAGGCGCCGTTGGTGCTGCGGTTGAAGTTGAAGACGCCCGCGGGGACCTCGTCGTAGAAGCGCTCGAACGCCTCGGACCGCGCGCTGAAGAGGCTCGCGGCGAGGCCGTAGCCACTGCGCGCGGCACGGGCGAACGCGTCGTCCTCGTCGCGGGCCACCTCGAAGCTGACGTGCGGTCCGAAGAGCTCCTCCTCGGCGATCCGCTCGCCGCCCCGCACCTCGTACAGCCCGGGCGTGACGTAGTAGCCGCCCTCGAGCGAGCGGCTGCCGACGAGCACCCTCGCGCCCTCCTCGCGGCCCGCGGCGAGGCCCTTCTCGAAGCGTTCGCGGGCGCCGCGCGTCGCGAGCGGGCCCATGAAGGTCGTGTCGTCGGCCGGATCGCCGGGCCGGATGCGCGCGAAGGCGTCGGCGAGCCGATCGCGTAGCGCGCCGGCCACGCCGGGGGTGACCACGACCCGCGAGGTCGCGGTGCAGCGCTGCCCCGTCGTGAGCAGCGCGCCGAGCAGGATCTCGCGCGTCGCCTGATCGAGATCCGCGTCGTCCAGCACGAGCGCGGGGTTCTTGCCGCCGAGCTCCAGCGCCACCTTCTTGTGAGGCTGGTCGAAGGTCTGCTGCCGGACGAGGCGCCCGGTGAAGTAGCTGCCGGTGAAGATGACGCCGCTGACGTCGGGATGGCCCGTCAGCGCGGCACCCGTCGCGCCGAGGCCGTGGACGAGGTTGAAGACGCCCGCCGGAAAGCCCGCGTCGTCGAAGAGCTCGGCGTAACGCTGCCCCGCGAGCGGCGTGACCTCGGACACCTTGCAGACCACCGTATTGCCGGTGACGAGCGCCGGGATGACGTGGGTGTTGAGCAGGTGCACGGGAAAGTTGAACGGCCCGATGACCGCGACGACGCCGAGCGCATGGAACCGCTGCTCGCCGGGCGCGCCGGGGCCCGCCGGTGGCAGCTCGTGCGGGAGCTGGTCGACGATGCCGGCGATCTTCGCGGCGATCGACTTCGCCTCCGCACGGGATTCCGCAATGGTCTTGCCCATCTCCGCGGTGATCGCCTGCGCGATGCCCTCGGCGTGGCGATCGACCGCCGCCTGCACCTTCCGCAACGCCTCGACGCGGGTGGCGAGGGGCGCGCGGCGCCAGCCCGGCAGCGACGCGCGCGCGGCGGCCACCGCGGCGTCGACGGCCGCCGGATCGCCGCGCACGCCGAGCACCTTCGTCCCCGGCCGGGCCGGGTTCTCGGAGGCGAAGACGTCGCCGCCCGCGGGCATCTCGAAGCGCCCGCCGATGTAGTTTCCGCGGAACATCGGGTCATCTCCTCTCGGGCGTGCCGAGCCTGCGCATGACCATCTTCAGGTCGTCCCAGACGGGCCGCTTCAGCGCGGGATCCGCGAGCAGCAGCGCGGGGTGGAAGGTCACCGCCAGCGGATGGCGGCCGTACTGCAGCCAGCGACCGCGCAGCCGCGCGATGTGGCCCGAGCCGCCCGTCAGCCAGCGCGCCAGCGCCAGGCCGAAGGCGACGACCACCTGCGGCTCGATGATCGACAGACGCCGGTCGAAGAAAGGACCGCACGCCGCCAGCGCCTGGGGCGTCGGGTCGTCGGCGCCGGCGCCCGGCCAGGAGACGCGGCACACGTGGACGTCGGCGGGCGGCAGGTTCATCGCCGCGATCATGCGCTCGAGCAGCACCGTCGCTTCCTCGTCGCCGGGCCTGGGCGCCTCGGTGACGAAGACGACGCGCGCGTCCGCGCCGCCGACACCCGTCACGAGCGCGCTCTCGGCGTCGAGCGCGGCGAGCGCCGCGGCCTTGTCGGCCACCGGCACCCTCTCGACGGCGGCCGGCGCCGGCGGTGCGACCGGTCGCGCCGCCGCCGCGATCGCGACTACTGCCGGCCGCGGTCGCGCCTCTCCGAGCGGCGGGATCCGGAAGCCGTCGGGCACCGGCAGGGCGTCGTCGCCGGTCTCGAGGTGCCACTGCAGCGCGCCGCGGACACCCGCGATCAGGCTCGCGAATTCGCTCCTCGTCACCGCGCCTCCAGCCGGCGGGCCAGCCACGCCACGAGGTGCTCGCCGATGGCGCGCTTGCTCTGCAGGGGCAGCGCGTCGACGCCGTCGTGGCCCACGAGCCAGACGCGGTTCGTGTCGACGGCGAAGCCGCTGTCGGGCGCGGAGACGTCGTTGGCGACGACGAGGTCCACACGCTTGCGGCGCAGCTTGTCGAGCGCGGACGGCACCGGATCGCCGGTCTCGGCCGCGAAGCCCACCAGCAACGGGCGCGCGCCCGCACGGCGCTCGCCGAGGGTCGCGAGGATGTCGGGGTTGCGAACGAACGTGAGCGTTCGCGGCTCCTCCCCCTTCTTCTCTTTCGTGGGCGCGTACTCGGCGGGGCGGTAGTCGGCGACGGCGGCGGACATCACCACCGCGTCCGCCGTCTCGGCGGCCTGCAGGACCGCCGCGTGCATCTCGAGCGCCGACGTCACCGGCACGACGCGCACGCCCGTGGGCGCCGCGATCTCGACCGGCCCGTGGACGAGCGTGACCTCGGCGCCCGCGCGCCGCGCCGCCTCGGCGATCGCGAAGCCGGCGCGGCCCGTGGACGGATTGCTGAGGAAGCGCACGGGATCGAAGTGTTCGCGCGTGGGCCCGGCGCTGACGACGACGCGTCGCCCTGCGAGCGGACCCGGCGCGAACAGCGCCTCGACCGCCGCCGCGATGCTCTCGGGCTCGGCCAGACGCCCGGGGCCCACCTGCCCGCACGCGAGCTCGCCCGCCGTCGGTTCGACGACGCGCCAGCCCCGCGCGACGAGGCGTGTCAGGTTGGCCTGCACCGCCGGATTCTCGTACATGAAGGTGTTCATCGCCGGCGCGAGCAGCACCGGCACGTTCGCCGCCAGCAGCACCGTCGAGACGACCTCGTCGCCGAGCCCGTTCGCCGCCTTGCCGATGAGGTTCGCCGTCGCCGGCGCCACCACGATCGCGTCGCACCGCTGCGCGAACGCGATGTGCCCGATCTCCATTTCTTCAGTGGGATCGAGGGTCTCGGTGAGGACCGGCGCCTGCGTGACCGCCTGGAAGGTCAACGGACCGACGAACCGGCGCGCGTTCGGCGTCATCGCGACCCGGACGCGGGCGCCGGCGCGCACGAGGCGTCGCGCCAGCTCCACGGCCTTGTAGGCCGCGATGCCTCCGCAGACGCACAGGTGGATCTCGCGGCCCTGCAACATCGCGGCGGAGGATACGCTCGGCCCCCCGCGAAGACAATCGACCGGACTCAGCGGATGCCCGCCTCCGGCAAGGGGAACGGCGGACCGAGGCCGCCGGCTTCGAGCAGGTGGAGCGCGATGTAGGCGGAGAGCCCCCAGAGCGTCTCGCCGTCGTACGGGAAGAAGAAGACGGGCCACGTCACGTCGCCGCGCGTCACGTACTTCACCTCCCAGCCGTCGGGGCGCTGCAGCACCTCGAAGGGGATGGTGAAGATGCGCGCGACCTCCTCCGGCTGCGGCCGCAGCTCGGGCAGGCGCAGGATGCGGCCCACGATGGGCGTCACCGCCACCCGGTCGGTGACCGTGGGGAAGTCGTCGAGCACGCCGAGGATCTCGACCGCGGCCCGCGGCAACCCGATCTCCTCCTCGGCCTCGCGCAGGGCCGTGTCGACCGCGTCGAGGTCGCCGGGATCGGCCATGCCGCCGGGGAACGCGACGTGGCCCTTGTGCGTCGCGAGAGCCTCGGTGCGCCGCGTGAGGAGCAGGCGCAGCGGCCCGCCGTCGTCGATCACCGGCACCAGGACGGCGGCCCGGCGGGGTCGCTCGAGGTGGCGGCGCTGGCGGGCGGCGAGGGCGCTGGGGACACCGTGGATCACGCGGTCAGCTCGACTCCGGCCGGTCCATCAGGCGACGGTTGAGCGCGTCGGCCACCATGTCGATGGCGACGACGTTGCTGCCGCCGCGCGGAATGACCACGTCCGCGTGCCGCTTCGACGGGCTCACGAACGCCAGGTGCATCGGCCGAACCGTCGCCTCGTACTGCCCGAGCACGTGCTCCACCGAGCGCCCGCGCACCTGCGTGTCGCGGCGCAGGCGCCGCAGCAGGCGGATGTCGTCGTCGGCGTCGACGAAGATCTTCACCTTGAAGAGGTCGCGCAGCTGTGAGTTCTCGAGGACGAGGATGCCCTCGACGAGGATGAGCTGGCGCGGCTCGATGCGCCGTGTCTCGGGCAGCCGCGCCGAGTCGGTGTAGGAGTACACCGGGCACTCGACGGCCTGCCCCGCCTGCAGCGCCCGCACGTGCTCGCACAGGAGCGCATTGTCGAACGCGTCGGGGTGGTCGAAGTTCACCTGCCGGCGCTCTTCGATCGGCAGGTGGGAGAGGTCGCGGTAGTACGAATCCTGCTCGAGGTAGGCCACGCGCTCGCGCCCGATCTTGTCGACGATGGCGCGCGCCACGGTGGTCTTGCCGGAGCCGGTTCCGCCAGCGATCCCCAGGGTGACGACGGGCATGACGTGGGGGTTTCCTTTGAGTCGGGGTGCCGCTAGAGTACCGCGAGCTCAAGGCTGCCGGGTTGACGGGAGTGGCGGGTAACACGCCGCTCGCGAGGCTGTCAAGCCGGGGCCCCCGCGCCGCGCGCGCCAACCGAGTTCGAGGACCGGCTCCCGTTGAATTCCGTGACGCACAGCGCCGAGCTCGAGCAGGTGCTCGCCCAGGCGCGCGACATCGCCGCTCAGTCGGGTCAGGGGCTCTCGAGCGCCCACGTCCTGCTGGCTCTGTACACCGTGGCCAACCTCGCCGAGCTGCTGCTGATCGACGAGCAGGTCGACGAAGAGCGCCTGCTCGCGCACCTCGAGCGCCTCGAGCCGGAGCCGCCCGACACCGTGGCGCGCCTCGAGGCGAAGTGCCGTGAGCTCGCCGACGGTTGCGGCCAGGCGCAGGCCAACTGCCTCCACCTGCTGGCGGTCATGGCGCGGCAGCCCGCGTCGTTCGCCTACCGGCTCCTCGAGCGGGCCGACGTGTCGCTGCCCGCGCTGCGCACCACGGCGCTGCGCTACGCCACGAACGGCGTGCCGCAGCGGCTTCTGCAGCGGGTCCGCGCCCCGAGCGCCGACGAGGGCGACACGGTCGAGACGCCCGCGCTCGGCGGCGCGCACCGCAGCGCAGAGACGCACCGTCACGCCGAGCGCCAGGGTCAGGCCGCGGCGCAGCGGGTGCCGCAGCCCATGTTCGAGCGCCGCGAGGGCGACCGCCGCCGCAAGACGACCGGCCGCCGCCAGAGCGATCGCATGGTCGTCGTCACCGGCCCGCGGACGCAGACGTCGCCGGCGGCCGCGCTCCCCGACGAGGACGCGCCCAGCCCCTACGTGCTCAACCGCGAGCGGTTCCCCTGGCTGACGCAGCTCGGCCGAAACCTGAGTCATCTCGCCTGGTTGGACCGGCTCGACCCGGTGATCGGCCGCGACGCCGAGGTGCAGCAGGCCATCGACATCCTGCACAAGCGGCGCAGCAACAACCCGTGCCTGCTCGGCGATCCGGGCGTCGGCAAGACGGCGATCGCCGAGGGCATCGCGCACCGCCTCGTCGACGAAGAGCAGGCCCACGGCCGCGTCCCCCAGCGGGTCATCGTCCAAGTCGACGTCGGCGCCATCCTCGCCGGCACCCACCTGCGCGGCTCGCTCGCCGAGCGGCTGCGCGGCCTGCAGGACGAGGTCCGTCGCGCCGACGGCGCGGTCATCATCTTCATCGACGAGCTGCACACGCTCATCGGCGCCGGCAGTGGCGACGGGGCGCACGACGCGGCCAACGAGCTCAAGGCGGCGCTGGCCCGTGGCCAGTTCCCGTGCATCGGCGCCACGACGCACGAGGAGTTCCGCAAGCACATCGAGAACGACGCGGCCCTCGAGCGGCGGTTCACCCCGGTGATCGTCGAGGAGCCGGACGAGGCGACGACGCGGCAGATACTCGCCGGCGTGGTTGACCGCTATGCCGAGCACCACGGCGTCACCTACGAGGCCGACGCCATCGCCGCCGCGGTGCGGCTCGGCCGGCGCTACCTCCACGACCGCCGCGATCCGGACCGCGCCCTCGGCGTGCTCGACCTGGCCGGCGCCGTCGCCCGCCGCGGCGGCGGCACCGTCGATCGCCGCGCCGTCGCCGAGGTGATCGCCCGTACCGCGCGCGTGCCGCTCGAGCACCTGATGGTCGACGACCCCAAGCGCTTCCTGCAGATGGAGGCGCACCTCGCCGAGCGCATCGTCGGCCAGCGGCACGCGCTCGCGGCGGTCGCCGAGACGATCCGGCGCAACTTCGCGGGGTTCGCGGGCCGGCGGCCCATCGGCTCGTTCCTCTTCCTCGGCCCGACGGGCGTCGGCAAGACCGAGGCGGTCAAGGCGCTCGCGCAGTTCCTCTTCGGGACCGACGACGCGCTGTTGCGCTTCGACATGAGCGAGTACCTCGAGTCGCACAGTCTGGCGCGGCTCATCGGGGCGCCGCCGGGATACGTCGGCTTCGACGACGGCGGCCAGCTCACCGAGGCCGTGCGCAAGCGGCCGTACCAGGTGCTGCTCTTCGACGAGATCGAGAAGAGTCACCGCGACATCTGGAACATCCTCCTCCAGGTGCTCGACGATGGCCGGCTGACCGACGGCAAGGGGCGCACCGTCGACTTCACCAACACCGTGATCGTGATGACGAGCAACCTCGGCGCCGACGCGGGCGAGGCCGGCGCCTCGCGACGCATCGGCTTCGGCGGCGGCGAAGGCGGCCCGGACCGCAGCGCCTTCGAGGCGCGTGTGCTCGAGAAGGCGCGCACGTCGTTCCCCCCTGAGCTGTGGAACCGCATCGAGACACGGCTCGTCTTCCAGCCGCTCGCGGTCGACGAGGTGCGCGCCATCGCCCGCCTCATCCTGCGCGACCGGTCGCGCCTGCTCGTCGCCGATCGCGACATCGGCTTCGAGGCCGACGACGCGGCCATCGACGTCCTCATCGGCCACGGGGGCTTCGACGCCCGTCTCGGCGCCCGGCCCATGCGCCAGCTCATCGGTCGCGAGGTCGAGGCGCCGCTCGCCGAAGGCATCCTCGCCGGCCGCTTCGTCGCCGGCGATCGTGTCCACATCTCCGCCCGCGACGGCGCGCTGACCTTCGAGAAGCGTTAGGTCAGCGCCGCCTCGAGCGCGGCGAGCCGCGCCTCGTCCCACCGCAGCCAGCGCGCGGTCGTCCGGCCGAGCTCACGGTAAATTTCGAGGAATTCCGGGGCTTTGCTGCGCAGGGCCGCGACGTGGGCGGCGATCGCGTCGAGGTCGCCGCGCGCGAACGGGCCCGTCAGCGCTTCCGCGGCGGGTACGCGCTCGAGGTTGGCGACGGTGCCGCGCAGGAGCGGTGTCAGGAGCCGGCGCGCCTCGGCGTCCGACAGGCCGAGCGCCTCGAGCAGCGCCACGCCCCCGCCGGTGAGCGTCGCCACGAAGTTCGCCGAGAGGACCGCCGCCGCGTGGTACGCCGCCTTGCCGCCGGCGGGGATCGCGACCGGCCGGCCGCCGACGGCCTCCGCCAGGGCCCGCGCGACGGCGAGCGCCGCGGCGTCGCCCTCGACGGCGAACGCCGCGCCGCGCAGCGCCTCGACCGCGGACGCGGCGTCGCGCAGCGATTGGAGCGGGTGCAGCGATCCCGTCGAGGCGCCACGGGCCGCGAGCGGCGCCAGGACCTCAGCGCCGAGGCGCCCGGCGGTGTGGAGCGCCACGCGGCCCGGCCCCGCTGCGGGATGCGTCGCCAGATCGGCCGCCAGCGCGCCGATGGCGGCGTCCGAGACGCACAGCAGCCACACCGGCGCGTCACCGAGATCAGCCGGCAGCGCGCCCGTGGCCGTCGCCCCCGCGTGCGGCGACCGGTTCCACACGCCGCGCACCGTCACCCCCGCGGCCCGCAGCCCCGCCGCCATCGCCGTGCCGGCCCGTCCAGCGCCGAGCACGTACACCGGCCCCGGCTGCGGCACTGCGCGCCCGTACAGGCGCGCCGCGATCTCGCGGCAGCCGTCGGGCAGCCAGGTCAGCGCATCGGGCGTCCCGCGGCCCGCAAGGGCCTCGCGGATGGCCGTCGAGGACACGTCGGGCAGCGTCGGCCCCGTTCGGCACCACGCCTCGCCCGCGTGCCGGGCGAGCGCGGCCTCGGCCCCCGGTCGCCCGAGCACGATCGCCGGCCAGCGCGCGGCGAGCTCGTCGAAGCGGTACCACCGATGCGCCTCCGCCAGGTTGTCGGCGCCGACGACCCACAGCAACGCCTCGTCGGGGTGCGCCCGCTCGAGCGCCTCGAGGGTGTCGTAGGTTCGGCTCGTCCCGCCGCGCTCCGCCTCGATCGGATCGAGCACGACGCGCCGAGGATCGAACGGCGCCATGGCCGAGCGCAGCATCGCCATGCGGTCGTCGAAGGGCGCCATGCGCTTGCCGAACGCGTGGTCGCCGGTCGGCACGATGCGGACGACGTCGACGTCGCGCCGGCCGAGCAGGTAGGCGACGGCGAAGACGTGGGCGAGGTGCGGCGGATCGAACGCCCCGCCGTAGACGGCGACGCGTCGGACCATCAGATGCGCTCGGTGCCGAGGACCTGGCCGTCGAGGCCGACGAAGGTGACGGTCAGCCCGTCGGCGACGGCATCGACGATGGCGCACGCGGGGGGGTCGCCAGGACCGAGGGCGCCCGCGAGACGGCCGGGACGCAGGCATGGCGGCTCGCCGCCCGGGCGCAGGACGGCCGGGGCGCCAACCACCGCCGACACCCACAGCCCCACATCCTCAGGGGGCGCCGCGCCGCCGCCCACGAACGCCACATCCTGGGCCCCCACGCGGACGCGCACCGGCGGCTCCCCGACCTCGACGTCGGCCAGCAGCGCACGCAGGCGGCGCGTGCGCGCCGCGTCCTCGGCCGTCGTCGGCGTCGCGGCCACGCCCTCGAGCACGGCGTGGAGGACGAAGTCGGCGTAGCCCGCGTCCGTCCACGCCCGTTCCTCGGGGAAGCGCCGGGCGCGGTCGCGCACGAGCGTCCGCGCGTCGGCGACCGCCTCCCCCACCGGCAGCACGCGGCGCACGTGGTGCCGGTCCGCCAGCAGCAGCAAGGCGCGCTCGAGCTGCGCCAGGTCCCCGGCGGTACCCGCGACGACGCCGATGCGGTTCGTCCGGCTCATCCGGGGTACAGCAGGCTCGCGGCGCGCGCCTGCTCAAAGGCCGCCGCCTCGGCCTGACCCGCGCGCCACGCGGCATCGACGTCGCCGAGACCATCAATCGTTTCGCGCATTTGCGGCCCACCGCACAGCAGGTCGAAGGCGAGGCGGTCGCGGACGAACTCGTAGGCTTCGGTGCGCCACTGCAGGCGCTCGCCGTACAGCCGCCGCACGGTCGCGAGGAGCTGCAGCCCCGTCCGGTAGGGCTGGAAGGACGCGCGGTCGCTCACGTGGAGCGCCACGCCCCCGATGGTGCGGCCGCCGAACTTGTGGAAGGTGGGCCGGAAGTACACCGGGCGGAATCGAACGCCCGGCAGCTCGAGCGCGTTGAGCGCGGGCGCCAGGAGGAACGGCTCGATGAAGTCCGCCCCCACGAGCTCGAAGGGGCGCGTCGTCCCCCGGCCCTCACTGAGGTTCGTGCCTTCGATCAGGCACATGCCAGGGTAGACGGCGGCCGTATCGACGGTCGGCATGTTGGGCGACGGCTGCACCCACGGCAGCCCCGTCGCCTGGAACCAATCGTCGCGACGCCAGCCCTGCATCTCGACCACGCGCACGCTCGCGCCGAAGCCCTCGCGCGCGTTGAGGAGCGTGACCACCTCGCCGATGGTCAGGCCGTGCCGCACCGGCAGCGGCCACAGGCCGACGAAGCTGAGGAAGCCCGCGTCCTGGAGCCCGCCCTCGACCGCCACTCCGCCGAGCGGGTTCGGCCGGTCGAGCACCCACACCTCGCAGCCGGCCTTCGCCGCCGCCCGGGCACAGAGCGCCGCGGTGTAGATGAACGTGTAGTAGCGCGCGCCGACGTCCTGCAGGTCGACGAGGAGCACGTCGAGGTCGCGCAGGTGCTCCACCCGCGGCTCGAGGCTCGCCTCCTCGTGGCCGTAGAGGCTGTGGACCGGCGCACCGGTGACCGGCTCGACCGTCGTCTCGTCATCGACGGCGATCATGTCCTGCGCGTCGGCCCAGATGCCGTGCTCCGGCCCGAAGCAGCGCACGACGTTCACCCCCGCCGCGCGGCAGTGCTCGGTCAGGTGCCCGAGGTCGCTCGCGACGCTCGCGGCGTGGCAGACGAGGCCGACCCGCTTCCCGCGGAGCGAAGCGAAGCCTTCGGCGACCAGCCGATCGAGACCCGTACGAACCGCCATGTCAGGACCCGGTCAGGAAATCGGGACGGGCTTGAGGATGACCTTGCCCTCGGCGGTCACCACGAGGAAGCGGACGCGCTCGCACTTGTACTTGGCCTTCAGCGCCGAGGCGTTCGCGTCCAGCTTGGCGGTGAACTTCTCGAAGGTGATGCCCTGGATCGACTCGCCGCGCGCGCGCAGCGCGTCGGTGTATTCCTTGAAGATCCGGCGACGGTAGACCTCGTCGGCCTCGCGCACGAGCCGGAGGATGTCGGGCGGATAGCCCATCCCGGAGCTCGCGTCGCCGGGCACGCCGACCTGCGTCTCGCTCGCCTGCCGGCCGTCGATCGCCCGGGTGTGGAACTCGCTCGGGTCGATCTCGTCGATGAACAGACGGTCCTCGGCCCAGTGCTCGCCTTCGGGCGCGTCGTCGTCCTCGGGCATCGGACGGCCCGACAGCTGGCACACCATGATGTTCAGGTTCTGCGACATCGTGCCGGCGATCTCCTTGCCGGGGACGTCGAACCAGTAGTCGAGGTTGCCGTTGATGATCTCGAGGACGCCCTGGTCGATCTCCTCGAAGGGCGCCATCTGACGGCGGAAGAACAGAAGCACGAGGCCGAGCGCGAGGGCGAAGCCGACGCCGCCGGCGACGGGCACCACCATCAGCACGCTGCGGGCCTCGGCGATCGCGCCCTCGAGGTCCTCGAAGACGAAGAAGCCGGCGTGCTCGGCGCTCGCCTTGTGGTCGAGGCTGCCGAGGTAACCGAGGTACTTGCGGCCCTGGAGCGTGACCTCGATGCCCTGCGGCGGACCGCCGACCTGCGTGTACGTCTTCGCGGCGGCGAACTGGCTGGCCAGCTCGCGTTCCGTGCCCGGATCGAGCGAGGAGCTCTGCTTGAGCCGTTCGCCGACGAAGTAGGCCACGTTGTGGGCGACCAGACGACGGTCGCGCGCCGCCTCGTTCTCGGCCAGCTTGTAGCCGACGACGACGGCGCCGACGGTCTTGCCGCCGGCGCGGACGGGCACCGCGGCGACGCTGGTCGGCGCGTTCTTGACCATCCAGATGTCCTGGATGGTGCGCCCCTCGTCGAGCGCCTGCGCGATCGGCGGGAACTCCTTGCGGACGTCGGCGTTCGCCGGCCCGAACCAGTTGGGGTCCTCGGCGTCGGCCACGCCGATGCCCTGGGCGTCGACGACGAAGAAGAGATCGGGCCGCTCGCGCCGCGAGTCGGCCAGCGAGGTCTCCGCCTTGCGCCGGCCGTCGGCCAGCTGCTCGAAGCGGGTCGCCCAGGCGGTGACGTCCTTCTGCACGAGCGCGTGCACCGTCCGCCGCCAGTCGTCGTCGCTCGGCGGCGTGCCCTGCGGATCGGCGAACGCCTCGCGTGGGCGCCCGAGGACCTCGGCGATCTCCGAGCGTCCCGCCACCTCGGTCGCCTTGGCGACGATGGCGTAGTCCTGCAGGCGCCGCATGACCTCGAGCGCGCCGAGCGCCAGCCGCAGCTGCCGTTCGACCCGCGTGCGGGCCATCGTCTCGACGTGCTCGTCGAGGCGCAGATACAGGACGCCCGTGATCGCCCCGAAGACGGCGAAGAGCGCGAGCGCGACCTTGGTCCGGAACATCGAGAGCTCCCTGGCGCGAAGCGCCAACCCCCGGAAACTCAAAGGGTTTCCGTTTCCCCCGCGGGCGCCCATGCTAGAACGCCCGAATGCGGGGTGTCAACGACATCCCGGGCGCCCGAAGGACGCCCGGCAATCCTTGTCGGCACCCGCGGTCGCGGACTTGATCCCGGTCCTGCCGGCCCGACGGCCGAGGGCGCGTTCCGACGTCTCAGCGGAGGGAGATGAGCTTCTCGAGGTCGTGGCGGCGGCGCTCGATCTCGCCGCGCTCGAGCGCGAAGAGGCGGTCGAGGGAGAAGCCCTCGCAGGCGAAGCTCGCCATGATCGTGCCCTGCAGCACGGCGTGCTTGAACGCCAGGAAGTCATGGCGCGGCGCGCGCGCCAGGTGGCCGATGAGGCCGCCGGCGAAGGTGTCCCCGGCGCCGGTCGGATCGACGACGTCGCGGAGCGGCACCGCGGGCGCCATGTAGACGCCCTCCTCGTGGAAGAGCGCCGCCCCGTACTCGCCGCGCTTGATCACGAGCGCCTTCGGCCCCATCGCGCGGATGTGCTCCGCGGCGCGCACCAGGTTCGTCTCGCCAGAGAGCAGATACGCCTCGTTCTGGTTCACGAGCAGCAGGTCGACGCGCGCGAGCACCTGCTCGAGCGCCGGACGATGCGACGTGATCCAGAAGTTCATGGTGTCCATGGCGACGAACGGCGGCTGCTCGATCTGATCGAGCACCGACAGCTGCAGCACGGGGTCGATGTTACCCAGGAACACGAGCGGCGCGCGCCGGTGCACCTCGGGCACGCGCGGCTGGAAGCGCTCGAACACGTTGAGCTGCGTCTCGAGCGTGTGCGCGTTGTTCAGATCGGTGCCGTAGCGCCCGCGCCACCGGAACGTGCGTCCACCCTGGACGACCTCGACGCCGCCGAGATCCACGCCGTGGTGACGCAGTCGATCGAGGTATGGCGACGGGAAGTCGTCGCCGACCACCGCCACCACGCTCACCGGCGCGAAGTAGCTCGCCGAGACGCCGAAATACGTCGCCGAGCCGCCCAGACAGTCGGCGCGGTGGCCGGCGGGCGTCTCGAGGCTGTCGAGGGCCATGCTGCCCACGGCCAGGATCGACCGGGGCGACGGAGCGTCGGACTTCGCCGTCATCGCGCGCCTTCCTCGGGCCAGAGATAGCGGCCCACCAGGAGGTCCAACTTGCGCCGGGTCTCGGCGGGCACGAGGTGCGGCGCGGTCATGATCGCCATGCCGTTGCCGAGCGCCTGGTGCGCGGGCCACGTCACGTCGCCGGCTTCGGCCAGGCGGCGCACGGCCTCCTTGATGACGCGCCGCGCGGTGGCGACGTTCTCCTTCATCACCGCGAGGACCGCCTCGACGCTCACGTCGTCGTGGGTCTCGTGCCAGCAGTCGTAGTCGGTGCAGAGCGCGAGCGTCGCGTAGGCCAGCTCCGCCTCGCGGGCCAGCCGCGCCTCGGGCACGTTGGTCATGCCCACGAGATCGGCGCCCCACGAGCGGAAGAGCTCGCTCTCGGCACGCGTCGAGAACGTCGGGCCCTCGATGCAGACGTACGTGCCGCCGTCGTGGACCGTGGCGCCCACCGCCCGCGCCGAGTCGAGCAGGATGGAACGCAGCGCCGGCTCCACCGGATCAGCGAACGCGACGTGGCCGACGCACCCTTCGCCGAAGAAGGTCGTCGGCCGCAGCCGCGTGCGATCGATGAACTGGTCGACGGCGACGAGGTGCCCGGGCGCGATGTCCTCGCGCAGCGAGCCCACCGCCGAGATGCTGATGATGTGCCGCGCGCCCAGCTTCTTCAGGCCCCAGATGTTGGCCCGGAAGTTCAGCTCCGACGGCATGTAGCGGTGCCCCCGGCCGTGGCGCGCCAGGAACACGAGCCGCGCGCCCTCGAGCCGGCCCGTCAGGAACGCATCGGAAGGCGCCCCGAAGGGCGTGTCGAGCGCGATCTCCTCGCGGTCCTGCAGGCCCTCGATGTCGTAGAGCCCGCTGCCGCCGATCACCCCGACGACGACTTCGCTCATCTCGGTCTCCCCCCAGTGGGAATTCAAGCCGCGGCGGGCCGTTCACCGAGCTGCCCGCAGGCGGCGTCGATGTCGAGGCCCTTGGTGGTGCGCACCGTGACGGTGTGGCCGGCGCGCTGCAGGATGTCCTGGAACGAGCGGACCCGCGCGTCCTCGGGGCGCGCGAAGGCCGGGCCGGCGAACGGGTTCCAGGGCAGCAGGTTGATGCGCACCGGCAGGCCCCTCAGCAGCCGGGCCAGACGCCGCGCGTCGTCGTCGCTGTCGTTGACGCCGCCGAGCAGAACGTACTCGACCGTCATCTTGCGCCGGAACGCCTGCGGATAGCTGCGCAGCGCCGCGATCAGCTTCTCGATGCCGTACTTCTTGTTGACCGGCATGATGCGGTCGCGCACCTCGTCGGTCGTGGCGTTGAGGCTGACCGCGAGGTTCACCGGCAGGGTCTGCCCCAGCTTCTCGATCATCGGCACGAGGCCGGCCGTGCTCACCGTGACGCGCTTGGGGCTGAAGCCCACGCCGTCGGGATCGGTGATGCGCCGGATGCTCTCGACCACGCCCTCGAAGTTGTGGAGGGGCTCGCCCATGCCCATGTACACGATGTGATCGACCTGCGCGTCGGGCGGGGCGGCGTCCCGCGCCAGCAGCACCTGGTCGAGGATCTCGCCCGGCGTCAGGTGCCGCGAGAGGCCGAGCGTGCCCGTGTAGCAGAAGGCGCACGCCAGCGCGCAGCCCACCTGGCTCGACACGCACTGGGTGAAGTGCCCGTCGCCCATCGGGATGAGCACGCTCTCGACCACGGCGCGATCGCTCAGGCGGAACGCGAGCTTGCGCGTGCCGTCGACGCTCTCGCGCACCCGGTCGAGGGTGACGCGCCCGATGGTGTAGCCGTCGTCGCGGAGCTGCTGACGCCAGCCCTTGGGCAGGTCGGTCATCGCGTCGAGGTCGCGGACGCCGCGCCCGAAGAGCCACTTGAAGAGCTGGTCGGCGCGGTAGCGCGGCTGGCCGTACTCGGCGGCGAGCGCGCGCAGCCGCTCGCGCCCCATCTCGGTCAGGCTCTTCTCGGGAACTTCGGGGCGGATGGACACGGGGCGAACCTCAGCGCTTGTCGGCGCCGAAGATCTCCGTCTGCCGGAAGAACCAGGAGATCTCGAACGCCGCGGTGTCGGGGCCGTCGGACCCGTGGACCGTGTTCGCCTCGATGCTCTCGGCGAACTCGGCCCGGATGGTGCCGGGGGCCGCATTCTTGGGGTTGGTGGCGCCCATGATCTCGCGGTAGCGCGCGATGGCGTTCTCGCCCTCGAGCACGCTGAGCAGGACCGGGCCGCTCGTCATGTAGTTGACGAGGTCGTTGAAGAAGGGGCGCTCGCGGTGGACGCCGTAGAAGCCCTCGGCCTCGGCGCGGGTCAGCCACGCCAGCCGGCTCGCCGTGACCTTGAGGCCGGCGCCCTCGATCTTGGCGAGGACCTGGCCGATGAGGTTCCGCCGGACGCCGTCCGGCTTGATGATGCTGAAGGTGCGCTCGAGCGCCATCGGGTGCCTCCTGGTGAGGAATTCAAAGGCGCGTGAGTATGGACCAATCGACGATGGCGAGCAACGGCTACGGGACCGCGCCTCCGCATCAGATGCAACACCATGGAATCACGTCGCAAACACGACTTTTTGTTGCACTGCACAAAATTCCGCTTGCCTCAGCGCCGTCCCGTGGACACACTTCGACCTGTCCGTAGCGCACGGTGGTCGGACGACGGAGGCGGGGATGTTCGAGCAGTCGCAGCATGGGTTCCGGGACGAGGTCGCTTTCTGGCAGGCTCGCCTGACGGCGGCCGCCGAGCTGGTGGTCGCCGACGCCGAGAAGCTGGCCGGCGCGGTGCGCGAGAGCGCCGAGCGGACGCTCCAGGCGCAACAGGAGATGACGGCGGAGGCCTTTCGCCGGGGCCTGGCCCTCGCGGGCCGGCAGCTCGACGCATGGCGCGCCGCGTTCGACCCCCAGGGCTGAGAGGACGACGATGAGCACCAACACCGACGAGAAGAAGGCGGGTGGCCCCTGGGCCCAGTGGCTGAACGGCTTCTCGAGCCTCGGCCAGGGCGCCGGCGGCGACCTGTATCGCACCATCCTCAAGGACTGGGAGGGCTGGTTCGGCACGCAGTTCGAGAAGCTGGCCCGCAGCGAGAGCTTCCTCGAGCAGGTCGGCAAGACGCTCGAGGGCACCATGTTCGCGCGCGCCCAGGCGAACCGCTGGCTCGAGCAGTCGATCAAGGCGATGCGGCTGCCCTCCGTGGGCGACATGGAGGAGGTGCACAAGCGCCTCGACGCCATCGAGCGGCGCCTCGACGCCATCACCGAGCGGCTCGAGCGCGCCGGCGCCGAGGCGAAGAAGCCAGCGGCGCCCGCGCCGAAGCGGCCCGCCCCCAAGGGCGATCCCGTCGACGCGGAGTAGGCCCATGTCCGGCTTCACGCAGGCCTTCCACGAGGCGGCGCGGCGCATCGTGCCGATCGAGCTGCGCGGTCCCGAGCGCGCCGGCTGGCACACGCCGCACTCGGTCGTGGCCGAGCGCGGGCCGGTGCGCGTGCTCCACTTCGCGCCGCGCGGCGAGGTCCGGCGGGCCACGCCGATCGTGTTCGCCTACTCGCTCATCAACCGCGCGTACATCCTCGACTTTCTGCCGGGGCGCAGCCTCGTCGAGCACCTCACCGGGCAGGGCTTCTCCTGCTACGTGATCGACTGGGGTACGCCCGGGCTCGGCGAGCGCTTCAAGACCTGGGGCGACTACGCGCTCGGCCACGTGGGGCACGCGGTGCGCACGGCCTGCGAGCGCGAGGGCGTGGACGGCGTCCACCTCTACGGTTACTGCATGGGCGGCACGCTGGCGCTGAGCTACGCCGCCCTCCGCCCCGCGCAGGTGAAGACGTTCGTGGCCATGGCGACGCCCGTCGACTTCCACGACGACGGCCTGCTGAGCCGGTGGACGCGGCCGAGGTTCTTCGACGCCGGCGCGGTGGTCGACGCCTTCGGCAACGTCCCCACCTGGCTGATGGAGAGCGGCTTCCGCTTCCTGGCGCCGATGGGCAACGTCAGCAAGTGGCGGGATCTCTGGGACAATCGCGAGAAGGCCGACTTCGTCGCCACCTTCCGCGCGCTCGAGCGCTGGTCGAGCGACAACGTGCCCTTCCCGGGCGAGGTCTACCGCCAGTACATCCGCGACACGTACCAGACGAACGCCTTCGTGCGCGGAGAGATGGTCGTCGACGGCGAGCGTGTGAACCTGGGCGACCTCCGCGCGCCGGTGCTCGCGATACTGGCGCAGAACGATCACATCGTCCCGCGGGCGAGCGCGGCGGCGCTGCTCGAGATCGTGGGGAGCGACGACAAGTCGGCGCTGGAGCTCCCCACGGGCCACATCGGCCTGAGCACCAGCAGCAAGGCGCCGCGAGACTTCTGGCCGCGCATCGCGGACTGGCTGGCGGCGCGGTCGTGATCACCGCCGACTTCGTTCAGCGGCAGGCGCAGACCGCGCCGTGGCGGACGGCCGTCCGCGAGGTGGAGACGGGGCGCGCGCTGACCTATGCGCAGCTGTCGTCGCGGTCCTGGCGCCTGTACCACGCGCTGGCGGCGCTCGGGGTGCGCGCCGGCGACCGGGTGGCGCTGCTGGCGCGCAACGGGGCCGAGGCCTTCGAGGCGCTCGTCGCCTGCTTGCGCCTCGGCGCCGCCTACACGCCGCTGAACTGGCGCCTGGCGCCGGCGGAGCTCGTCGACATCGTCGGCCACTGCCAGCCGCGCGTGTTGCTGCACGACGGAGCGTCGGCGGATCAGGTCGAGGCCATCATCGCCGCCGCGCCGGAGATCGTCGGCATCTCGCTCGGCTCCGCGTACGAGGCGCTGCTGTCGCGCTCGACGGAGACCGTTGTTGCGGTGCAACACGATCCGGAGGCGCTGGCGATGCTGCTGTACACGAGCGGCACCACCGGTCGGCCGAAGGGCGTGATGGTGCCGCACCGGCAGCTCTTCTGGAACGCCGTGAACACGGTGGCGGCGACGGACCTCGGCCCCGAAGACCGCGCCCTCGCGTGCCTTCCGCTCTTCCATACGGGCGGCCTGAACTGCCTGGCGACCCCGACGCTGTATCGCGGCGGCACCGTCGTGCTGATGGCGGCGTTCGACGCCGAGCGCACGCTCGAGACGGTGGCGCGGGAGAGGGTCACGATCACCGTGGCCGTGCCGACGATGTACCGCATGCTGCTCGACGCCGGCCTCGACCGGTTCGACGTGTCGAGCCTGGGCACGGTGCTGTGCGGCGGTGCCCCCTGCCCGCTCCCGTTGCTCGACGCGTACCTCGACCGCGGCCTGAACTTCCGTCAGGGCTTCGGCATGACCGAGGTCGGCCCCAACTGCTTCTCGCTGCCGCCGTGGATGGCGCGGCGCAAGAAGGGATCGGTCGGCCAGGTCGTGCTGCACGGCGAGGCGGCGGTCTTCGGCGACGACGGCCGGGTGCTGCCCGACGGCGAGATCGGCGAGCTGCGGTTGCGCGGTCCGCACGCGTGCGCCGGCTACTGGCGGGCGCCCGAGGAGACGGCGGCGCTCTTCAGCGACGGCTGGGCGCGCACGGGCGACCTGGCCACGCGTGACGACGAGGGTTTCTTCCGCGTGGCCGGCCGCGCCAAGGACATGTTCATCAGCGGCGGCGAGAACGTGTACCCCGCCGAGGTCGAGAACGTGGTGCTGGCGCTCGACGGCGTCGCCGAGGTGGCGGTCGTCGGCGTGCCGGACGCGCGCTGGGGCGAGATCGGCCTGGCCGCGATCGTGGTCCGGCCCGGCGCCGCGCTCGATGCCGAGGCGGTGCGCGCGCACTGCGCCGAGCGCCTCGCTCGCTTCAAGGTGCCGAAACGATTCGCGTTTCTGGATGCATTGCCCAAGAACGCGAGCGGCAAGGTGCTCAAGGCCGAGGTGCGCTCGAAGCTCGTCTGACGTCCCCCTCGGGGCCCGCCGCCCAGAGCTCCACCGTGCCTGGCGGCGGTCCCATCCCTTCGGTCGAGGCGTACATGCGCGCGGTGCGAACACTGGTCTTTGGGGCGCTCCTGACGCTCGCGGGCTGCGTCGAGGAGGCCGACTTCTCGGGCGAGGGCCAGGACGCCGCCCCCGACGCCACGACGCCGGCGCCCCGCGATCGTGACGCCGCGCCGCGCCCCGGGCCCGATGCAGAGCGCGAGGGCGACGCGGCGCCCCCGCTGCCCGATGCCGCCCGGCGGGCCCCCGACGCCGCCCCGGACGCGGCCGCGCCGGCGCCGGACGCGGCGCCCATCGTCGGCCGTTGGCTCAGCCAGGGCGAGGACGTCGCGCCGCTCCTGTCGGGGCCGCCGGCGAGCATTGTCCGCATCGACACCACGTTCGGGGCCGACGGCGCCTACGCCGTGGTCTCGACGAACGACGACCAGCAGACCGTGCGCTTCGAGGGGACGTACAGCGTCGACCCGGCGACCGATCCCGCGCGGATCGTGCTGCGCCAGGCCGCGCCCCAGGCCGTGCGCTCCGAGGGCCTCGTGCGCGTCGCCGGCGGCGTCCTGACGCTCGAGATCGCGCAGACGGAACCACCGCTGAACGGCGTGTCGCCCCCCGCCGCGGACGAGGGCTTCGGCTCCACGAGCGGCGGGGCGTTCGGGCGGGACAACGTCCAGATCTTCCGGGCGGTGCGATGAAGCGCCTCCTGCTGATGCTGCTCGCGTCCTCGGCCCACGCGCAGACCGCCGATCCGCCCGAAGCGCCCCGGTCGCGCGACGACCGGCCCTCGGCCCCCTTCCCACCGCTCCCGCCCTCGCTCCCCCGCGAACCGGACGAGACGCCGCCGGGCGGCCTGACATACGTCGGCCTGTTCCTGATGCGGGCAACGGCCACCGACGTCACGCAGACGGCGCCGGTGCTCAAGGGCCAGGTGACCGGCCGGATGTTCGGCGCGAACGGCACGACGACCGGCGACGACGCCGTGACCTTCCTCGAGCAGCGCTACCTCGGCTTCTTCGACTATCGACCGACGCTGCTCGAGGGCCGCGCTGCGCTGCAGGCCGCCTTCGAGGTCGACTTCACGTTCGGCGACGCCTCGAACACGGTCCAGGCCAACTCCGGCGGCGCGCTCAACGGCGATTCCGTCAACCTGCAGACGAAGCGCCTCTCCGCCGAGGTCGACCTGGGCGCCGGCCTCACGCTGGTGGTCGGGCTGCAGCCGCTCGCGGACAACCCGCGCAACCCCGCGCGCGCGCTGCCCGACGAGCTCGTCCACGCCGGCACGCGCCTCGCGTTCTGGGGCTCGGATGCCGCCGGCGTGAGCCTCTATGGGCGCTGGCATCGCCGGCTCCTCGGCCGGCTCGCCTACTTCAACCTCTACGAGAACGACGTCAACGAGGCCGACGACGTCCACCTCGCGATGCTCGACGGCGAGTTCGGCGTCGCCCCCGGCCTCAACGTCGGCGGGCACCTGTGGTACCTGCGGGACGGCGCGCGGGGCCTCGGGACGGCGCTTGGCGTGGGTCCGGGCAGCAAGCTGGCGGCGCTCAACGGCGCGGCGCCGCTCGCCCTCGGCCCGGATCGCGCAGAGGCGCACCTCGTCTGGGCCGGCGTCGACGCCCATTACAACCTCGGCCTCGCCGAGGGCCCGTTCGCCGCGAGCGCCTTCTTCATGAGCAATTTCGGGTCGTTCGACGTCTTCGAGGCCGACGATCGCGCCCCGACGGCGCCGCCGTTCGACACGACGGACGGTGAGCTCCTCGGGTTCATGGCGGACCTCGAGCTGGCGTTCCGCTGGGGCCGCACCAATGGCGACACCATCGAGGTCGAGGGCCTGTACGCGTCCGGCGACGACGCGCCGGACGACCGCACCGTCTCGAGCCCGATCACCGGGAACAACTACGGCCTGCCCGGCGCCGTGCACGCCTCCCATCGATCACTGTTGTTGTTCCCGGACCTGCGGGTGGTCAACCGGCAGGTGGGTGTGGTGTACGACCCGGCGAACCTGGGGCACGGCGTGATCGCCGGGTTCCTGGACGCCGCCTGGGACGTCGTCCCGCACCGGCTCAACCTCAAGTTGGGGACGGCGATCGCCGGTGCGGCGGCCCCGCCGCCGGGGGCGGCACGCCACATCGGCACCGAGCTCAACGCCGAGCTGATGTACCGCCCCTACCCGTTTCTCTGGTTCGGCCTGCACGGCGCCGTCGTCCGCCTCGGCGAGTTCCTCGAGGGGGGGCGCGTGGATCTGGAGCGCATCCCCGCCGAGCGCCCGTGGACGACGTACGCCTCGCTGACCTGGGTGCACTTCTGATGCGGCGGCTGTTGTTCGTGGCCCTGACGTTGGGCTGTGTGCGCGGACGCCTCGAGGACCAGCCGCCGATGACGTTCGAAGACCTCGCCCCGTCGCCGGTGAGCAAGGCGCGGGTGGGCGATCTGGACATCGCCTATGTGGACGTGGGCAGCGGACCGCTGGTCGTGCTGATCCACGGTCTCGGTGAGCACCTCGGCTATTGGGACGAGAATCTGCCCGGCCTCGTGGAAGGGGGCGCACGCGTCATTGCGCTCGATCTTCCCGGGTTCGGTCGATCCTCGAAACCGGCGGACGGCTATGGCATCGCGTGGCAGGCGGCGGCCGTGCGCGGGCTGCTCGACGCGGTCGCGCCGGGGGAGGCCGCGGTGCTCGTCGGTCACTCCATGGGCGGGCAGATCGCGGCCCGCTTCGCGTTGACGTGGCCGGATCGCACGCGCGCCCTGGTGCTCGTGGCGCCGGCGGGTGTCGAGCGCTTCGGGCCCGGCGAGGCGGCGTGGCTGAAGAACGTCTCGACGCCCCAGGCGTTCTCGGAGCGGGACGAGGGCGAGCTGCGCGCCCACTACCGGCGCAACGTGTTCCACGTGTGGGGGCCGGCGGCGGAGCGCCACCTCGCCGAGCGCGTCCGCCTGCGCGGCGCGCCGGGCTTCGACGCTTACATCCACGCGGTGGTGCGCATGATCCACGCGATGGTCGACGAGCCCGTCGCCGACGAGCTGCACCGCGTAAGCGCGCCGGTGACCGCGCTGTTCGGCGAGCGGGACGGCCTCATCCCCAACACGCTCGTGCATGGCGGTGCGCCCGCCGACGTCGCCGCCCAGGCGCGCCGGCTGATGCCCGCCGCGCGCGTCGACCTCTTGCCCGACGTGGGCCACATGGTCCAGATCGAGGCGCCCGAGCGCACGAACCGCGCCATCCTCGACGCGGTCCGCGCCGCGCCGGCCGAGGCAGTCAGCCCATGAGACTGATCAAGCGATACGCCAACCGCCGCCTCTACGACACGGAGCGCAGCCGCTACATCACGCTGGACGAGCTGGCGGACGACGTCGCCCAGGGCATCGAGGTCCAGGTCGTCGACGCCCAGACCGGCGGCGATCTCACCCGCCGCACCCTGGTGCAGTGCCTGCTCACCGACGCGCACGTGCAGAAGGTGGAGGTCATCCCCACCGAGTTTCTTCGCACGTTGATCCAGCTCCGTGACCACTCCATGCTCAAGCTCTTCGAGCACTACGTGAGCATGACGCTCAACTCCTTCGGCGCCGCGCGCGAAGCGATGCGGCAGAACATCCAGATGCTCGAGAAGATGGCGCCCGGCGCCTCCGGGCTGATGTCGATGTTCGCGCCGTGGATGAAGAAGGAGGGCGACGAGCCGTGATCGCGGCGATCGCGGCGGTGATGCTGGCGACGCCGGCGTTCGCGCCCGTGCGCGACTGCGAGGGCCTGCCCCCGCTCAAGTGGGAGAGCTGGTTGTACCGCGACGACGACGGGCTCTTTCGCCAGGAGCGCTTCGTCGCCGAGTCCGAGTGGCGGGGCGGTCCGGACGACGTCACCGGCGACGGCGTCATCCGCGCCTGCTTCGGCATCGGAACGCCGCACAGCCGCGACGTCGTCGTGCACCACTACCCGCCCGCGCCGTTCACCACCACGCGCACGCGCCCGGTGCTGCTCGTGACCGGTGCCGGCGACAACGCCTTGAGATCAATGAGCTTCCTGGCGGTGAGCCTCAGCCATGCGGGCTTCCGCTCCTATGCGCTGACGTTCGCGCACCCCCACGGCGACAACTTCCTGCAGGCGGAGCACGTCGCCAACGCGCTCGGCTTCATCGCCGCGCGGCACCCGGGCGTGAAGATCGATGTGATCGCCTACTCCAAGGGCGGCATGGCGGCGCGGGTGTATGCGAGCAACGGTGCCGACGTCGACTGGCGCGGCACGCACGACGAGTACCACGCGCGCGGCACACGCTACCGGGGCGACATCGGACGCCTCGTCCTCGTCGGCGCGCCGAACGGCGGCATCGACACCGCCTTCCGCTGGACCGCCGCGAACCTGTTTCCGGCGAGCGGTCGGCCGCTCGACACCCCCACCTCGTGGACGCGCTACTACCCGCAGAGCACGGCCAGCCCGCTCGTGAGCGTGGACCTCTCCAGCCGCAGCATCTACCGCGACGGCGGCAACCACTTCCCGGGACAGGCGCAGATGCTCGCCGACCTGCGCGCCGCGCATCCCCTGCCCGGCGGCAACGTCGCGCTCGGCGCCTACGGCGCGCAGCCCGACTACTACACCACCTATGAAGGCGGCCTCGGCTTCTACAGCCTCTCGCCGGGCATCCGGCAGGCCATCGACGACGGCGGCGACACCATCGCCCGGCTCCAGTCCATCGGGATCGATCCGGACATCGAGCTCTCGGTCGTGGGGGGCGGCAACCCGATCATCGGGACCGGCGCGCTCGGCGAGGCGCAGTTCGAGTCCGGCTGGGGCGATCTCGACGCCGCACAGCGCCGCATCGCTTGGGAAGACCTCGTCGCGTCTTGGCTCGGCGCGCAGGTGTCCTGGGTGGACGCGTGGCGGCACGACCTGCCGCGCCTCTTCGCCGGCACGGCGTTCCTGGCCGAGATCAGCGGACCGTCCGACGGCCTCGTGTTCATCGACAGCGCGCTCGAGACCGAGGGACTGACACGTCGCGGGGCGCAGCTGAAGCACCGCAAGGTGTTCCAAGCGCTGAACCACGCGGAGCTGATCGCCGCGGGCACGCTGGCGTCCTCGCTCTACGGGAACCAGGAGCTTGCCGGGGGTCTGTACGATCCGAACCTCGCGGAGAAGTACGATGACCCCGAGAACCAGGCCGTGGAGTGGTACCTCGATCTCTTCGCCGAGCCGGTGCCGGAGACGCCACCCCCCACCGGCGACGCCGCCGTGTCGCCGCCCCCCGACGGCGCTGTCGCGGCGGACGCGGAGCTGCCACCGCCGCTCCCTGCGCCCGACGCGGCGACGCCGGTCGAAGACGACGGGTCGGTCCTCGCCTCCGCGCCCGACGCGGGGACAGGCGCGGATGCGGCGGCGCAAAGCCATGATCTGACGGGGGAATTCTTCAGCGGATCATGTCAGGCGGCGCCGGGCGGGACGCTCGCCCCGCTCGGCCTGCTGGCGGTGCTGCTGCGGCGTCGGCGGTTCAGACGCTGAGGGAGAGCGCGTCGCGCAGCGTCGCGCCCATCGTGGCGGGCGTCGTGGCGATGCGGATGCCCGCAGCCTCGAGCGCGGCGAACTTGTCCTGCGCCGTGCCCTTGCCGCCGGAGATGATCGCGCCGGCATGGCCCATGCGGCGGCCCGGAGGCGCCGTCGAGCCGGCGATGAAGCCCACGACCGGCTTGGTCATGTTGTGCTTCACCCACTCGGCGGCCTGCTCCTCGGCCGACCCGCCGATCTCGCCGATCATGATCACCGCGTCGGTGTCCGGATCGGCTTCGAACGCGCTGAGGCAGTCGATGAAGTTCGTGCCGTTGACCGGATCGCCGCCGATGCCGACGCACGTGCTCTGGCCGATGCCGAGCGCCGTCAGCTGGCCGACCGCCTCATAGGTCAGCGTGCCGGAGCGGCTGACGACGCCGACGCGACCGGCCTTGTGGATGTGGCCGGGCATGATGCCGATCTTGCACGCGCCCGGGGTGATGATGCCCGGGCAGTTCGGCCCGATCAGCCGCGTCTTCGAGGCCTTGAGCGCCGCCTTGACCTTGACCATGTCCAGCACCGGGATGCCCTCGGTGATGGCCACGACGAGGTCGAGCTCGGCCCCGATCGCCTCGAGGATCGCGTCGGCCGCGAATGGTGGCGGCACGAAGATGACCGAGACGTTGGCGCCGGTCTGCTTCACCGCGTCGGCGACCGTGTCGAACACGGGCACCTTGTCGTTGAACTTGCTGCCGCCCTTGCCCGGCGTGACGCCGGCCACGAGCTTCGTGCCGTACTCGAGCATCTGCGAGCAGTGGAAGCTGCCCGCCGAGCCGGTGATGCCCTGGCACAGGACGCGGGTCTCGTCGTTCACCCAGATCGCCACGTTCAGCCTCCCTTGCCCACGGCCTCGACGATCTTGCGTGCGCCGTCAGCCATGTCGTCGGCCGGCGTCAGCTTGAGCCCGCTCTCGGCCAGGATCTTCTTGCCCAGCTCCACGTTCGTGCCCTCGAGGCGCACGACCACCGGCACCGTCAGCCCCAGCTCCCGCGTCGCGGCGACCACGCCGTTGGCGATGGTGTCGCACTTCATGATGCCGCCGAAGATGTTGACGAAGATGCCGCGCACCGCCGGGCTGCTCAGGATGATCTTGAAGCCCGCCGTCACCTTCTCGGTGGTGGCACCGCCGCCCACGTCGAGGAAGTTCGCCGGCTCGCCGCCGTAGTGCTTGATGATGTCCATGGTGGCCATCGCCAGGCCGGCGCCGTTCACCATGCAGCCGATGTCGCCGTCGAGCTGGACGTAGTTCAGGTCGAACTTGCTCGCCTCGATCTCGGCGGGATCCTCCTCGTCGAGGTCGCGCAGCTCCCGCAGCTCGGGGTGCCGAAACAGCGCGTTGTCGTCGAAGTTGATCTTGGCGTCGAGCGCGATCACGCCGCCGCCCTTGGTGATGACGAGCGGGTTGATCTCGGCGAGCGAGGCGTCGGTCTCCACGAAGGCGCGGTACAGCGACTTCATGAACCTGACCGCCTCGTTGACCGTCTTGCCCGAGAGGCCCAGTCCGAACGCGAGGTTGCGGGCCTGGTAGTCGGAGAGGCCGGTCAGGGGATCGACCCACTCCTTGAGGATCTTCTCCGGGGTGTGGGCGGCCACCTCTTCGATGTCCATGCCGCCTTCGGCGCTGGCCATGAAGCAGAGCCGGCTGCGGTCGCGGTCGAGCACGACGCCGAGGTAGAGCTCGCGGCCGATGTCGACGCCCTCTTCGATGAAGAGGCGGCGCACGACCTGGCCCTTCGGCCCCGTCTGGTGCGTGACGAGCGTCGTTCCGAGCAGCGCCGCGGCGTGCTGCCGCACCTCCTCGATGCTGCGCGCGAGCTTGACGCCGCCCGCCTTCCCGCGGCCGCCGGCGTGGATCTGCGCCTTGACGACCCAGATCGAGCCGCCGAGGTTCTGCGCCGCCTCGGCGGCCTGCTCGGGGCTGAAGGCCACCTGCCCACGCGGCACGGCGACGCCGTAGCCTCGCAGGACGTCCTTGCCCTGGTACTCGTGGATCTTCATGCGTCTGCCTGCGTCACATGTGGGCGATGATGTCGGAGCCGAACTCGCTGCACTTGCGCAGCTTCGCGCCGGGCATCTGGCGCTCGAGGTCGTAGGTGACCGTCTTGGCGCCGATGGCGCCCTCGATGCCCTTGACGACGAGGTCGGCCGCCTCGCGCCAGCCCAGGTGCCGGAGCATCATCTCGCCGCTGAGGATGAGGCTGCCCGGGTTGACCTTGTCCAGGCCGGCGTACTTGGGCGCCGTGCCGTGCGTGGCTTCGAAGACGGCTGCGTCGTCGCCGATGTTCGCGCCCGGCGCCATGCCCAGGCCGCCCACCTGCGCGGCGCAGGCGTCGCTGAGGTAGTCGCCGTTGAGGTTCGTGGTCGCGAGGACCTCGTACTCGTCGGGCCGCAGCAGGATCTGCTGGAACATGGCGTCGGCGATGCGGTCCTTCACGACCACCCTGCCGGCCGGCGCCTTGCCGTTGTGCTTGTCCCAGAGCTCCTGCTCGGTGATCACCGCGTCGCCGAACTCCCGCTTCGCCAGGGCGTAGCCCCAGTCGCGGAAGGCGCCCTCGGTGTACTTCATGATGTTGCCCTTGTGGACGAGCGTCACCGACGACTTGCCGTTCTCGACGGCGTAGCGCACGGCGCGGCGGACGAGGCGCTCGGAGCCGAAGAGGCTGATCGGCTTCACGCCGATGCCGGAGTCCTCGCGGATCGTGGTGCCCATCTCGCCGTTCAGGAAGTCGATGACCTTCTTCACCTTCTCGGACCCGGACGCCCACTCGATGCCGGCATACACGTCCTCGGTGTTCTCGCGGAAGATCACCACGTCGAGCTTGTTCGGCTCCTTGACCGGCGCCGGGACGCCCTCGAACCACCGCACCGGACGGATGCAGGCGTAGAGATCGAGCTCCTGGCGCAGCGCCACGTTCAACGAGCGGATGCCGCCGCCCACGGGCGTCGTCAGCGGGCCCTTGATGGCCACGTGGAACTCGCTGATCGTCCCGAGCGTCGCCTTGGGCAGCCACTCGCCGGTCTGGTTGAAGGCCTTCTCGCCCGCGAGGATCTCGCGCCAGACGATGGCGCGCTTGCCGCCGTAGGCCTTCTCGACCGCGGCGTCGAGGACGCGCACCGTCGCCGCCCAGATGTCCGGACCCGTGCCGTCGCCTTCGATGAAGGGGATGATCGGCCGATCGGGAACGTCCAACGTCTTGTCGGAGTTGATCTTGATCGCCTGTCCGGACATGCGTCGCCTCCTCCCGCCCTGATTCCGCAAGGTCGGGACTCTCTACGACGTTTCCCCGAGCGGATCAAGGCGCAGTCCCGGGGGCCGACGATTCCGCCGCCGCGGTGTGGATCGCGAAACGGCACGGGCCCATACTGGCGCCCCGTCCGGCGGAGGGCCGCGACGCCCGGGGAAGAGCGCACCATGCTGGCGCGAATCAGCCTGCGACAGAAGGTGACCGTCCTGCTGCTCTCGCTGAGCCTGGGCCCGCTCGTCATCACCGGCTTCGTCAACCAGAACCGCGCGGTCGAGAGCGGCAAGTCGGCGGTCGGCCAGCGTCAGGCGCAGGCGGCCCGGTTCGCGGCCGAGAGCTACGAAGACCTCTTCTCTTCGTCCGAAGAGGACTTGAAGTTCCTCGGTCGACGCCTCTCGCCGTCCACCTTCGACGCGCCGCGCATCCGGGCGAGCCTGGCCGTGCGCGCCGCCCCCGCCGTGCCCGACGCGCCCCTGCTCTGGGTTCTCTCGCAGCTCGGACAGCGATACGCGACGTTCCTCGCGCTCCCCGACGGCACGATCTTCAACGCGTCGTCGACGAACCAGCCCATCGCCACCCCGCTCGGGCAGTTCGACTGGTTCACGAGGCTGGATCGGCAATCGCCCATCGCGCTCGGGGAGCTGCCGCCCCTGACCAACCGCCCCGGCATCATCGCGATGCGCGAGGTCCTCGGCACCGAGGGTCCTCGCGGCTGGCTCGGCGTCATCCTCGCGCGGGATCGCCTCGACGGCATCCTCGAGCGGACGCTGACGGCGGGCGCGCGCCAGCCGGCCCGAGGCGACGTTCCGGAGCAGGTGGCGCTCGTCAGCCCGGACGGTCGCTTCGCGGCGCACACACGCCGGGAGCTCGTAGGCCTGCCCATCCCGGACGAGCTCAACGCGCTGCGCTCGCCGGGCACGAGCGAGCACGAGCTGGACGGCGCCCGCTACCTCGTGGCGCGCGCCGAGGTCGGACGCCGCAACTGGTACGTGATGTTCATGAGCCCGGCCGACCTGGCCTACCGCGACATCTACGCCCTGACGTGGATGCTCACGGTCGTGATCCTCTTGACGTTCGCCTTCGTGCTGCTCCTGGCCGACCACCTCACGACGGTGCTCCTCCGCCCCGTCCAGGAGCTCGAGCGCGGCTCGGAGATGATCGGCGCCGGGGCCCTCGATTATCGCATCGAGCTGTCGTCGCACATCGGCGACGAGCTCGGTCGCCTCGCCGGCGCCTTCAACGAGATGGGCGAGAACCTGCTGCGCAACCGTCGCGAGCTCGACGCGTACAGCCGAAACCTCGAGGTGGCCAATCAGGAGCTCGACGCGATGGTGTACGCCATCACGCACGACCTGAAGAAGTCCCTGCGCGGCATCGAGGCCTTCTCGACGTTCCTCCAGGAGGACTACGCCGAGCGCCTCGACGACGAAGGCAACGACCTCGTCCGCTCCATCATCGGCAACGTCAATCGCATCAACCAACTCGCCGACGACCTGATCGGACTCGTCGAGCACGAGCGCGAGCGGAGCGCCAGCACGCGCTTCGACATGGGCGAGCTCTTGCGGGAGGCCCGGGACAGGGCCCTCGAGCGCTATCCGGGCGAGGTCGTCCTGCCGCCGGGACTGCCCGAGGTCTACGCCGACCGCCAGCGCCTGCTGCTGGTGTTCGTGAACCTCGTCACGAACGGCCTGAAGTTCAACGAGAGCCGGCCGCCGCGCGTCGAGGTCCGCTACGAGGACCTCGGCGTCTACTGGGAGTTCAAGGTCATCGACAACGGCATCGGCATCGACCCGCGATACCACCAGCAGATATTCGAGCTGTTCGGCCGCCTGCACCACCAGGGTCAGTTCGCCGGCAGCGGCACCGGCCTGAACCTCGCGCGGCGCATCATCGAGGAGCACCGCGGCACGCTCTCGGTCGACAGCGCCCCCGGCACGGGCTCCACCTTCATCGTCTCGCTGCCGAAGGATCCGGCGCTGCTCACGTCGCCCGGCATCACACCGCCGGCGGGGACGCGAAAGCGCCGCTCCTGATCCGAAGCGACGCTGTGATACACTGCCGCGCCTTTCTTCCAGGGGGAGCGCCGTGGGCCTCTTCGATCTTTTCTCCCGCAAATCGCGCGGCCGCATCGACAAGCTGGCCGGGCGCATGCTCAACGAACATCACCAGGCGCAGGTGCGCCAGGAGTCGCTCGAAGAGCTCGCCTCCATCGACACGCCGGAGGCGGCGGAGGCGCTCATCCGCCGACTCGGCGTGAACTTCCGCGACACGATCGTCAACGAACAAGAGAAGCGGTGGGTGTCCGACACGCTCGTCGAGAAGTTCGGCGACCGCGCGGTCGAGCCCCTGATCGCATTCATCCGCGCAGAGCAGAGCATCTCGGCGGCGATCCGCGTCCTCGCGCGCCTCGTCGGCAAGGAGCGCCTCGTCGAGGTGCTCTTGTCGACGCTGCAGAGCCACGCGCCGCAGGACCACCGGACGATCTCCGCCCGCGTCCAGATCGTCGACGCGCTGGCCGACCTCGACGACCCGCGCATCCTGCCCGCCGTCGTCCCCTACCTCGCGGACCACGACGACGACGTGCGCATCAAGGTGTGCGAGGTCGTCGAGACGAAGTCGAAGCCCGAAGCGGAAGGCCACCAGGCCGCCATCGAGGGCCTCGTCGGCGTGCTGAAGGACGCGACAGCGAGCAGCCGCATCCGCCGCCGCGCTGCCGAGACGTTGCGCGTGCTCGGCGTGGAGCTCAGCGAGCGCGCCGCCGATCTCGCGGAGTGGATCCCCGAGGGCTACGCGATCGGCGACGACGGGCGACTCGCGAGGGTCTGAGCTACTTGCCGGCGAGGAGCTTCTCGATCGTCTGCGCGTCGGCGGGTGGGAACTCGTAGCGGTCCATCTCGGCCGGCGTCACCCACCGCCAGTCGTGCACGCGGCGGGGCTTGATCTCGTCGCTGAGCAGCTCGCAGCGGTAGACGCAGAGGTCGATCGAGTAGTCGGCGTACTCGTGCTTGATGAACATCGAGAGCCGTCCGACGCGGATCTCGATGTCCATTTCCTCTTTGATCTCGCGGACGAGCGCCTCACCGTCCGTCTCGCCCTGCTCCACCTTGCCGCTGGGGAACTCCCAGAGCAGCGGGAGCGTGGCCGTCGGCCGCCGCTGTGTAATGAGAAACCGGCCGTCGCGCTCGATCTCGGCGGCGACCACTCGAATGCACCGTTTCTCGCCCAACCCGCGACCCTCCCCACGAAGGCGCCCATCCTAGCCGCAACGCCACCCGCGCGGTCAACGCTTGACTACGATCCGTTGTCCGGCCTTGAGAGCATCCTTACGGCCGAGGCCGTTCCAGCGCCGCAGCTCGTCGATGGAGACGCTGTGCGCCTTGGCGATACCCCACAGGCTGTCGCCGGCTCGGACGGTGTAGTGCTTGGCCTTCGCCGAAGTGCCTTTGGGCGAGTCGGCCCGCTTCGCCGTCCTCGACGGCTCGCGACGCTCGCCGCGCGCCTCGCCGTTCGCGATCGCCGCCCGCAGGCTCGCCTCCTTCCCCTTCGGCACCTCGAGGACGATCGTGCGGCCCGAGGGCAGAGCGTCGCCTCCGAGCTCCGGGTTGAGGCGCCGCAGGTCGCGGTAGTCGATGCCGCTGCGGCGCGCGACGTCCAAGATGCCCTGCCGCCCGCCGGGCACCTCGACCTCCACCGCGGCGACCGGCTCGGGCGCCCAGCCATCGTCGACGTCGATCGCGAAGCCATAGTGCTCGAGGTTCTCGAGGATCACCTTGGCGGCGGCCATGCGGGGCACGTACCGTTCGGCCTCCGTGATCAGATCGAGACGCCAGAAGTCCTTCGCTCCCTGCGCTTCGATCGCGTTCTGCAGGCGGCCCGGGCCGGTGTTGTACGCCGCGAACGCCAGGTGCCAGTCGCCGAACTGGCGGTGCAGGTCGCTGAGGTAGCGCACGCTGGCGCGCGTCGAGGCCTCGAGATCCGCCCGCTCGTCCCAGTGGCCGTCGATGTCGAGGCCATAAGCCCGGCCCGTTGCCGACATGAACTGCCACCAGCCGTGGGCGCTCGCGTGGCTCGTGACGCCGGGCCGCAGGCCGCTCTCGATCACGGCGAGGTAGCGCACGTCGCGGCAGACGTTCTGCCGTTTCGTCTCAGCGTCGACCACCGGGAAGAAGCGGCGGGCTCGCTTCGTCCAGAGGACGACCTGCGCGCGATCACCCAGCATCAGGTAGAACGCGTGCTCCATGCGCTCGCGGACGTCGGGGTTCGTCAGATCGATCGTCTGGCCGCAGAGCTCGAGCTTCTCGGGCAGCGAGTAGGCGCTGATGTCACGCGGTCGGCGGGCGAGTTCGGCCTCGAGCCGCTCGAGACGCTGCTCGAGCGCGGCCACCCGATCGGGCGCCTTGGCCTCGGACCGCGCGGCCCCCTTCGGGGCCGCCCAGGCGGCGCCGGAGAGACCGGCGACGAGCAACGGGATGGCGAATCGCATCGCGCCCATCTCCACCCTCCTGTCGTACAACGACGTCGAGTGGAGACACTGTATCAGGATGTAGGTGCGCCGTTCAAAGCTTTCGGATGCGGTCGCGCACCGAATCCACCTCGAGAATTCGCATGCCGAAGTTCTCGTTCACGACCACCGCGTCTCCCTGCGCCATCGCGCGCCCGTTGAGCGTGAGGTCGATGGCGTCGTTGGCGAGGCGGTCGAGCTCGATGACGGAGCCCTGCCCGAGCTGCAGCACCTCGTGGACCGTCATCCGTGTGCGGCCGAGCTCGACGCGCAACTCGACCGGGATCTCGAGGATGAGGCGCAGGTTTGGTGGCTCGGGCGCCTCGACGGCGGGGGTCGGCGCGAGCACCGCCGGCGCGTCGGGGAGATCCTCTTCAGGCTCATCGCGGCGCACTTCGCTGAGGAGGGCGTCGAGCTCTTCTTTGGACAGGATGTCGGACATGAATCGAGTCTAGCAGCGATCTGTTCCAGGCGCGCTCTTGCGCGCCGCGGCATCGGGGATTTTTGCTTGCTTTCGTTCGGACGATTGTCCAATGTTGGCTCCGGGCCCACTCACCCCTGCTGTCCTGTGTGCCCGACAGCCAGCAGGCGGGCCCAACCCCCGAAGCGGCGTTGTCTGCCCGGCAACGCCGTTTCATCGGTCCGAGTGGATGCCCGACACTCGGACCGACGGAGGTTGCCGACGCTGTCCCGGCGACGGCCCTCCACCCCCCGGGGACGGCAGCGGATGCCCGACGTTGCCGTCCCCATTTTTTCCCCTTCGGTACCTCCGACGCCCAACAGATGAATGGCCAGGCAGGTCCCCGCTTCTACGTCGCCGCGAGCCGGCGCGGACCGCGTGAGTCCGGTGGGCTGCACGCGCTGGCTCTCTGGACGCAAGCGGAGGTGTGGCTCCGGCGCCCCCTCCCAGCGGATCGCCCTGGCTTGGTGCTGACTGCCACCGGCCCCCGCCTGCACGTACCGGGCGAGGCGCCCCGTTGGTGGCACCCGAACTTCACGACGCAGCGGCTTCAGGCGCCCCACGCCGATCTGCTCGTGCGCGCGCTGGACCTGCGGCCGGGCGAGTCCGTCATCGACGGGACGCTCGGGTTCGGCTACGACGCGATGGTGCTCGCGGCCGCCGGAGCGCGCGTCCTCGGCCTCGAGGCGCTCGGCATCGTCGCCTGGTTCACGCTCGACGGGCTTTGGCGCCATGCGCGCCCGCTGGCGCGCCACATCACGGCGCGCCGCGCCGATCACGCAACGTGGCTCGCCTCCGCGTCCCCGGCCTCGGTCGACCACGTGTACCTGGACCCGCCCTTCCCCGACGAGGATGCGGGAAGCACACCGACGTTCACACTGCTGCGCAGCGTCGCACCATGCCGGCGTCCCGATGCCGCGTTGGTGGCCGACGCCCTCCGAGTGGCTCGCCGCCGTGTGATCGTGAAGCTCGCCCCGACCGAAACGCCGCCCGCGGGCGCCGGGCTCCCACCTCCCGAAGTGGTCTGGACGCGGCGGTTGCGTTACGCCGTCTGGCGCCATCACGCCGCGGCGTGATTGAATTCGGCCCATGATCCACCTACCCACCGTCGCGGGCGGTCGTATCGAGCCCGTCGCACGGGTGGGCGACGTCGTGCGCTGCGGGGCGCTCCTCGCGCGCGTTCACCCCGCCGCCGGCCCCGTCGAGGAGATGATCGCGCCGTTCGACGCCCTCGTGTCGATCGTGCGACTGCGGCGTCGCGAAGCTCCACCGTACGCGCAGGTCATCGGCCTGCGACGGGTGGTGCTCGCAACGTGCGCGGGCCGCGTGCGCTGGATCGCGACACTCGGGCCGGTCGGCGTCACGACGCTCATCGCCCTGGTGGACCACGAGGGTGCCGTCCGCGCTCATCGAGCCGGTGCCGGCGGCTTCGTCGGCGAGCACTTCTGCCTGCCGGGGGCACGCGTCGAGGCGGGACAGCCGCTGGTGGAGATTCGCGGCGAGGACCTGGGTTGAGGCCTGATCAGTGCGGCAGGGCGTCGATCCAGGCGCCGATCGCATCGATCGTCTCCTGGTCAAGGAAAGGCGGTCCATTGTCGGGCATGCGCCCGCCGCCTCCGACGTCGCGCTGGCTGCCGTTGATCTTGTGCCAGAGGAAGCTGCGGGTGTGATCGCCCGGCTCGATGTAGTCGAGCTCCGACTGGCGCGACGGCACGTTGAACGTGGTGGCCGTGAAGTCGTTGGCGAGGTTGAGGCCGAAGGTCGTGTTCCGGATGTGACAGGGCGTGCACTCGGCCTCGAAGATCGCCTGGATGTCGTCCTGAGTCAGTCCTTGGGGCGGCTGGCAGCTCGGCGACTCGGCGCAGTCGCTGTCGTCGCAGTCGATCGCGCCGTCACCATCCTCGTCGGCCTGGTCGTCGCAAACCGCCTCCGCGGGCGGCAGGGCGCCGCCTGCTCCCCCGGCTCCGCCTGCGCCGCCGATTCCGCCCACGCCGCCTGCTCCGCCGGCGCCGCCGGCGCCGCCTGCTCCACCGGCACCGCCCGAGCCACCGGCACCACCGGCACCGCCCGAGCCACCGGCACCACCGGCACCGCCCGAGCCACCGGCACCACCGGCACCGCCCGAGCCACCGGCACCGCCGGCACCGCCCGCGCCACCGGCACCGCCGGCACCGCCGGCGCCACCGGCTCCCCCGACGCCACCGGCCCCCCCGACGCCACCGGCCCCGCCGGCACCGCCCGCGCCACCGGCCCCGCCGACCCCGCCGGCGCCACCGACCCCACCGACCCCGCCGGCGCCACCGGCCCCGCCGACACCGCCCGCGCCACCGGCCCCGCCTCCCCCGGAACCGCCGTCCTCTGACGCATCGTCACAAGCGGAGACCCAGAGAAAGGCCAGAACCACCGCCACGATCCGTGGACGGAACGTCATCGCCACTGCCCACCCCCCAGAGTGAAAGCACCGAGTATCACCACGACCGCGCGAGGGACGCAACGACCGCCTCGCCCAGGGCGCGGCGGCGCCGAACACTTCGGAGGGAACGAGCGGGGCTCAGGCGCGGAGGAGGAGTGTCCGGGGATCGAGCTGCGCAGTGTGGCCGCTCTTGCCGGTCAGGTCGCGCAGGACGGTGAGGCGGGCCCCCTGGTCATCGACGTCGATGCAGAGAGCGGCGTCGATGAGATCGGCGAATGCGTCGACGGGCGCCGGCAAGCGACCGTCAACGGGACGCCCGTGCGTCGCCGCCGCCACCCACAGGGTCGCGCGGCGCTCCCCGGCCATGGCCTTCAGCCCCGCCACGTCGTGCTTCGTGGCGACGCCGAAGTCGAAGCCGTCGACGATGACCACTTCGGGACGGAATTCCTGGTGCGTGGCCATGAGATCGAGCTGCCGCCCGAAGTGGTCGGCGCTGAACCTGTACTGCTGGTAGGAGAAGATGTGACGCCGCCGCTCCATGTCGATGCGGTTCTCGATCGTGAAGTCGAGAGGCGCCCACACGTCCGCCAGCTCCTTGAGCCCCTCGTCGTACCAGTCGCGCACCCGGTCGACCGAGAGGTCGAGCGCGACGTGCGCGACGCGGCGGCCGTGGATGAGGTGGTCGAGGCCGATCTGAACGAGGCAGGTGGTCTTGCCCGTGCCCGTCGGCGCCAGGACGACGCCGAGCTGGCCGGGCTCGAGGCGCCCCCTGTCGTGGTCGATGACCCGCAGGGGGCTGTACTTGTTGGACTCCTGGAGCATGGGAGCGCCTCCCTGGCGGCCCGCCCGGCCGCCGTCGATGGATTACATCCTCGACTGCTCGGCGTACTTCTTCCGCAGCTCCGCTTCGATCTCGCCGGGCACGGGCGCGTAGCGCGCGAACTCCATCGTGAACTCGGCCTTGCCCTGCGTCGCCGACCGGAGGTCGGTGGAGTAGCCGAACATCTCCGCGAGCGGGACCTCGGCCTCGATGGCCGCAAAGCCGTCCTGCTCGGTCGTCCCGATGATCATACCGCGGCGCTGCATGAGCGTCCGCACAATCCCGCCCTGGAACTCGGTCGGACCTTCCACGGCCACCTTCATGACCGGCTCCATGACGATCGGCTTCGCCGCCGGGTAGGCCTGGCGGAACGCGCCGCGGGCGGCCTCCTGGAAGGCGATGTCGGACGAGTCGACCGCGTGGTACGCGCCGTCCTCGACCACGCACTTGATGTTGACCACCGGGAAGCCGATCAACATGCCCTTTTCGAGCATCGAACGGAAACCCTTGTCGCACGACGGGACGAACTCCTTCGGGATCGTCCCGCCCACGATCTTCGACTCGAACTCGTAGTCGGCCTCGGACCAGGGCTCGATCCAGCCCTGCACCTTGCCGTACTGACCCGAGCCGCCGGTCTGCTTCTTGTGCGTGTAGTCGTACGCCGCCTTCTTGCTGATGGTCTCGCGGTACGCCACCTGGGGCGCGCCCGTGGTGACCTCGCACTGGTACTCACGGCGCATGCGCTCGACGTACACGTCGAGGTGCAGCTCGCCCATGCCGCAGATGATCGTCTCGCCCGACTCGGGATCGACGAAGCTGCGGAACGTCGGATCCTCGCGCGTGAACCGGCCGATCGCCTTCGACATGTTGATCTGCGACTTGTTGTCGACCGGCTTGATCATCAGGCGGATGACCGGCTCGGGGACGTACATCGAGGTCATGGCCCAGTTGACCGTGCCGTCGGTGAAGGTGTCGCCCGAGGCGCAGTCGACGCCGAAGAGCGCGACGAGGTCGCCGGAGCACGACGAGTCGATGTCCTCCATCTGATTGGAGTGCATGCGCACGAGGCGGCCGACCTTCACCTTCTTGCCGGTGCGGGTGTTGTAGATCATGCCGCCCTTGGACAGCGTGCCCTGGTACACGCGCACGTAGGTCAGCTGACCGTAGCGGCCGTCCTCGAGCTTGAACGCGAGGGCGACGAGCGGGGCGCTCGGGTCGTTGCTGAGCTCGACCTTGGCCTCGTTGTTGTCGATGTCGACCGCCGTGTTCTTCACCTCGGTCGGGTTCGGGAGGTAGTCCAGAACGCCGTCGAGGAGCTTCTGCACGCCGCGGTTCTTGTAAGCCGAGCCGCAGAACACCGGGGTGAGCTGCAGGGAGAGCACGCCCTTGCGGATCGCGCCCTTGAGCAGCTCGGTGGTGACGCGCTCTTCGAGGACCGCCTCCATGAGGTTGTCATCGAACATGCTGGCGGCGTCGAGCAGCTTCTCGCGGTACTCGGCCGCCGTGCCGGCGAGGTCCGCCGGGATGTCCTTGATTTCGATGTCCTCGCCGTTGGGGCCGTGGAAGAAGTACGCCTTCATCTCGACGAGGTCGACGATGCCATCGTGCTTGTCTTCGAGGCCGATCGGGATCTGGACCATCACCGCGTTGTGGGCGAGCTTCTCACGGAGCTGCTGGGCCACGCGGTACGGGTTCGCGCCGGAGCGGTCGCACTTGTTGACGAACGCCAGGCGCGGCACGTTGTAGCGGCGCATCTGCCGGTCGACGGTGATCGACTGACTCTGCACGCCGGCGACGGAGCACAGCACGAGGATGGCGCCGTCGAGGACGCGCAGCGAACGCTCCACCTCGACCGTGAAGTCGACGTGTCCCGGGGTGTCGATCAGATTGATGTGGTGCTTCTTCCACTCGCAGTGGGTGGCCGCCGACTGGATGGTGATCCCGCGCTCGCGCTCGAGATCCATCGAGTCCATCGTGGCGCCGACGCCGTCCTTGCCCTTCACTTCGTGGATGGCGTGGATCTTCTGCGTGTAGAAGAGGATGCGCTCGGACAACGTGGTCTTGCCCGAATCGATATGGGCGCTGATGCCGATATTGCGCACCCGGGACAGGTCGGTGATCATCGGTTGACACTCCAAGGGCGAAGCGAGGCGCGGAGTTTACGAAGAAGCGGCCCGATTTCAAGGCCTTCGGTATGGAGCCCGCTCGGTTCGCCCCATCAACGGCCCGACCTCGCCCTAAATTCCTGATTGATTACGTAGAGATGCGCACGGGTTGGCGACGAGGCCCCCAGCTGCCGGGGCGGTCTTCGAAGATGCCCGCGACGGGATGGGCGCATTCGATGCACCGGCCGGCCCGGAGGTTCCATCCGATGAGGCGGTACCAGTCGCGCTCGATGACCGCGGCCCCGCAACCCGGGCAGAACGTGGTGTCACCTTCGGCGCCGTGCACATTGCCGGTATAGACGTAGCGCAGACCGTGGCGACGGGCGATGTCGCGTGCGCGTCGGAGCGTCGCCGCCGGCGTCGGCGAGCGGTCGTTCAGCTTGTAGTCGGGATGGAAGGCCGTGAAGTGCAGCGGCACGTCGCATCCGAGCCGATCAGCGAACCAGGCGGAGAGCCGCTCGATCTCGTCGTCCGTGTCGTTCTGGCCGGGGATCAGCAGGGTCGTGACCTCGAGCCAGCAGTCGGTCTCGCGGTGAACGTACTCGAGGGTCTCGAGCACCGGCGCGAGCGCGGCGAAGCACAGCTTCTTGTAGAACTGTTCGGTGAAGGCCTTGAGATCGACGTTCGCGGCGTCCATGTGCCGGTAGAAGTCGGCGCGCGCCTCGGAACCCATGTAGCCGGCAGTGACGGCAACGCTCTTCACGCCGCGCTCGCGGCAGGCGATCGCGGTGTCGATGGCATATTCGGCCCAGATCACCGGATCGTTGTAGGTGAACGCCACGCTGCGGCAGCCGGAGGCGGCGGCGGCGCGGGCGATCGCTTCCGGTGTGGCTTCGGCGCTCAGGCGCTCGACCTCGCGGGACTTCGAGATGTCCCAGTTCTGGCAGAAGCGGCAGCCGAGGTTGCAGCCCGCCGTGCCGAACGACAACACGGGCGTGCCGGGAAGGAAGTGGGCGAGCGGCTTCTTCTCGATGGGGTCGACGCAGAAGCCGGTGCTGCGTCCATAGGTGGTCAGGACGAGGGCGTCCGCCTCGACCTGGCGGACGAAACAGAAGGCGCGCTGGCCTTCGCGGAGCTGACAGTGGCGCGGGCAGAGGTCGCACTGGATGCGGCCGTCGTCGAGCCGGTGCCACCAGCGGGCGGGGAAGTTCACGTTCGGTTCCTCGGACCCCAGGGGGGCGCGGCGCGCCGGGCTCGGGGTACAGACGGTGGATCGCGGGGCGTGGATGGGAGATAAACACCGCCGGCCGCACGGCAATGGACGAATCCGATGAGGCGCAGACCCGCACCGAGACCGACGACGCCGCGTCGCGAGCGAGGGAGCCGCGAGGCCGACGGCCGCGTCGTCGCCCGCTACGGGCCGGTCCTCACCGTCGCCACCGCCGACGGTCGGCGACGCGGCTGCGAGGCGAGTGGCGCCGGCAAGGGCGCAGTCGTCGGCGACGACGTCTTCCTCGATCCGTCGAAGACGGTGGTCGTGGGGGTGGCGCCGCGCCGGAGCGAGCTCGTACGCGCCGACGCGCTCAACCGGCGGGCGCAGGTGCTGGCCGCGAACCTCACGCGCATCTTCGTGGTCTGCGCCGTCGAGCCGCCGCTGCGCGAGGGTCTCGTCGACCGGTACCTCGTCGCGGCGCACCGCGCCGGCGTCGACGCCGAGATCGTCTACAACAAGTTGGACCTGCTCGACGGGGATCCGGAGCTCGACGAGGAGGTGCGCACGCGCCTCGGCGTGTATCCGCCCATCGGCTATCCCGTGCACTACGTCTCCGCCCACGACGGCCGCGGCGTCGACGAGCTGCGGGCGGCGATCGCGGGGCAGACGGGCATCTTCGTCGGCCACTCCGGCGTGGGGAAGACGAGCCTGCTCAACGCGCTCGACCCCGGCCTCGGCGAGCGAGTGCAGGAGCTCAGCTGGGGTTCGATGCGCGGGCGGCACACGACGACGACGTCGGCGCTGTACACGTTGCCCGGCGGCGGCGAGATCATCGACAGCCCGGGCGTCCGCGGCTTCGGCCTCTGGGGCATCGACCCGCGCGAGGTCCGACACCACTTCGTCGAGTTCGTGGAGCTGGCGCGCGCCTGTCGGTTCGCGGACTGCACGCACGAGCACGAGCCCGGCTGCGCCGTCATCGAGGCCGCCGAGGCCGGCGAGATCGATCCGGATCGGTACGAGTCCTACCTGCGCATCTGTCAGTCGCTGCGGGACGAAGGGCGTTAGCCGCGTTCACGGCACGGCGCTTGCTGTCTCGGCCGCCCGCAAAATCGTCGTGGGGAGGCCCCATTGCGCCGTCTCTTCGTGCTCGCGCTCGCATTGCTCACGCTCCCGCCCGCCGCCGACGCCGCGTCTCCGTGGGAGTGGCGTGCGTATCCTAACGGTGAGCGACGGATCGCCTTCGATCTCGCACAGGACCACCTGCTCGTCGCGTTCCCCGGCGACGAGCCGCCCGCCGGCTGGGAGAAGGTGGTCGAGAAGGCCGCGCCCGGCGCGGTGGTGGCCGAGGTCTCGCCGCTGCTGCCCGGTCGGCATCGCCTCTGTGTCGAAGGGGTCGACGCCGACGGGCTGCGCGACGTTGCCGACGCGCTCGTGGAGATGGGCGTCGTCACCGGCGCCTGGCCGGCGCTCGAGCGCAACGGCGGCGTGGCGTTCGTCGACGAGCGGGTCGCGGTCCGTTTCGAGGGTCGGCCGCCGCTGGCGGCGCTCGCGAAGCTGGGCATCCGGCTCGTGGAGCGGACGCGACTGCCGGGCACCTGGGCCGCCGTCGCGGCCGACGGAGACGCGATCGGCGCGGCGTGGGCCCTGAAGCGGCGGCCCGAGGTGCGCTGGGCCGAGCCCGATCTCATCCGGCACGTGAAGCCGTTGAGCGTGCCGAACGACCCGGACGTCGGCCGCCAGTGGCACCTCGCCAACGACGACGGCGCCGGCTCCATCGACGCCGCGACGGCTTGGGATCGCACCTACGGCGATCCATCGGTCGTGATCGGCATCTTCGACACCGGCATCGACATGGATCACCCGGACCTGCTGCCGGCGATCGTCGGCGGCTTCGACGCGGCGGGCGGCGACGACAACCCCGAAGCGGAGTGCGGCGCGGAGCAGGACGGCCTCGGTCCGGCGCGCAGCTGCCCGGCGAACCGGCCGTTCCGCGAGAGCCACTCGACGGCGGTCGCGGGCGTGGCGGCGGCGCGCGGCGACAACGGCATCCTCGGCGCAGGCGTGTGCCCGCAGTGCAGCCTCTTTCCGGTGCGCCTGCTCGGCGGCGGCGGCGGGCTGCGTTCGTTGTCGAATTCCGTTGCGTTCCAGCGCGCGACGGATGAGGGCGTCGATGTCGTCAACAACTCGTGGGGGCCGGGCCTGACGCGCTTCTTCCCGCTCTCGGAGTCGGAGCGCGAGACGTTCGAGCGCATCACGACGGAGGGGCGCGACGGCAAGGGCGTCGTGCTCGTGTTCGCCGCCGGCAACGACTACTTCACGCCGGCGACGGCGAACCCTTACGCCGCCAATCCCGGCGTCATCACCGTGGCGGCGAGCACGCGCAAGGACGACTTCGCCTGCTACAGCAACTACGGCGACGTGATCGCGGTGGCGGCGCCGAGCCAGGGCTGCTTCGACGGCGAACCGGGTATCGCCACGACGGACTACGCGGGCAACGAAGGCTATGGCGGCGGCGACTTCACGACCGGCTTCAGCGGCACGAGCGCCGCCTCGCCGGTCGTTGCGGGCCTCGCCGGCCTCGTGCTGTCGGCCAACCCCGAGCTCACGGCGCAGCAGGTGCGCCTCATCTTGCAGGCTTCGGCCGACAAGATCGTCGCCGACAAGAACCCGTGGCAGCAGCAGCTCGGCGTGAACCTCGTCGAGGAGTTCGCCTACGACGAGCACGGCTTCAGCAAGGGCTTCGGGTACGGCCGCATCAACGCCGCGCGCGCGGTGGCGATGGCGCTGGACGCGCCGCCGTCCGTCGGGGGCGTGTGCGGCGAGGACTGCGCGCGGTGCGTCGAGGGCCGCTGCGCGCCCGAGTGCGCCGCGGACGCCGACTGCCCGGGCGCGGCCCGCTGCCTGGACCTGCCCGACGGCGGCAAGGGCTGCCGCATCCCCCACCCGGCGCCGACCGCCGCCGGCCAGCCCTGCGCCGAGGATTGCGACCGCTGCATCACCACCGTCGACAGCCAGTTCGACGACGCCCGCATCTGCACCGTCAACTGCGAGACCGACGAAGACTGCCCGTTCGGCTTCGACTGTCGCACGCTCAGCGCCGCCGCGGGCAAGGCGTGCATCCCCGGCAACGCCGAGTGCGGCGCGCGCTGGGGCGAGGTGCGCTGTCAGAGCGACGTGCGCGTCCAGGGCAACGGCCAGGACTTCTGTTCGTGCGACTGCGTGCCCGGCGAGCCGGGGGCGTGCCCCGACGGCTTCGTCTGCGCGAACGTCGCCTGCGAGCGCACACGCCAGGGCATCTTCTGCGACGCGGTCGACAGTCCGCGCCAGGCGAACTATCTGCCGCAGTGCGTGCCCGACCCGAACTTCCGGCGCCCGTGCGGCGAGCACCGCGAGTGCCCGGTCGGCCTCTTCTGCATCGACGGCACGTGCGCGCCCGACAAGGCGCCGGGCGGCTGCGACGTCTGCGCCGCGTGCGGCGAGGACGGCGACTGCCGCGACGGCGAGACGTGCGCCGATCTGCCCCGCGGCCGCTTCTGCGTGGCGCCCTGCGGCGCCGACGGCGCGTGCCCCGGCGACACCGAGTGCTCGGACCTCCCCGGCCCCGTCGGCCGGATGTGCGTCAATCCCGACTGGCGACGCAAGGGCTACTGCCCGCGCGCCTACCGCTGCGGCGTCGAGGGACGCTGCTTCGAGGACGGTGACTGCGACGAAGTGGCTTGCGTCGAGAACCAGTGCGCCGCGCGGCAAGCCGAGCCGGACGCGGCGGTGCCGGCGCCCGACGCCGCGGTCGCCGAGCCCGACGCCGGCACGAATGAGGACGACGAGTCGTCGAAGAAGAGCAGCGGCGGGTGCCAGGTGGCGCCGATCGGGCCGCTCCCGCTGTTGGCGATCGGCCTGATCGGGCTGCTGCGGCGTCGCCGCGGCCGCTGAACCCGCCTCAGCGCCGGGCCTGGCGGTCCGGCGTCCCCGGCAATCCCAGCACCAACTCCGAGTCCAGCAGTCGGCTCATGCGCTCCGCCACCGCGCGGTGCTCGGCGTAGTCGGCGGGGTCGATGCGCTCGCAGAGGATGCGCACCGACTGCTCGACCACGACCTTGCCCTCGGACGGCGTGACCTTGCGGGCGAGGGCAAGGCACGGGCCGACCACCTCACCGGCGTCGGGGAGGCGCGCCACCGTCGCGCCGGGCGGCGGCGCCATCTCGACGCGCCAGTGGAAGGTGCGCGGCACGCCGAGCAGCAGCGGGAAGCGGCGCTTCGCCAGCGAGAAGAGGTTCTGCGGCGACCAGCCGATGGGCACGCGCAGGCGGAGGGTCTCCCCCTCGCGGCGCGAGACGGCCGGAGCGCGGAAGCGGGCGCGGACGCGCGCGGGCTGGCGGATGTCGGTCACCTGCACCGGCTCGCTGGCCTCGACGCGGACGCCCGGATAGGTGCCTGCGAGCTGCGTTTGCAGGAACTGGGCGAACTGCTCGGCGTTGCGCGCGGACCGGCGCAGCGTGGACCCGGTGCCCCCGTGGCCCGTGACCTCGGACGCCCCCTCGGCGCTGCCGTCGGCGGAGAGCCGGAGCACCGAGTCGATCCGTGAGTAGTCGATGTCCGGCTGCTGGAAGGGAATCTGCCGCCAGGCGTGCGCGCCGCTCCGCGGGTCATAGACGACGGACCACGTGCCCTGGTCGTCCTGGCGGAGGACGTCGACGTCGAGCGCGTCGACCGTCGGGTCGTAGAAGCGGCCTTCCGGCAGGCCCTCCTGCGCGGGCACGTAGACGATCGCGTGGTTGAACTGCTGCATCGGCACGTCGCGCCACACCGGGCCGGCGTCGCGCGTGCGCACGAGCGCGAAGTGCACGTCGATGCCGGCGAGGCGCGCCAGCGTGATGAAGAGCACCGCCTTGTCCTTGCAGTCGCCGTAGTGGCGCTCGAGCACGACGGGCGCGGCGTGCGGCTTCACGCCGGCGATGGGTCGTTCGTAGTCCTGCTGATAGCGGATTTCATCGATCAGGTACGCGTGCACCCGTTCGACCTTCTCCTGCTTCGTCGCCGCGCCCTCGAACAGCTTCCTGGCGAGCGCCGAGAGCTCGGGGCCGTCGCGGAAGACGTCCTGCAGCAGGGCCTCCTCCCACTTCAGGAAGGTGTCCCAGTCGGGCACGGTGCTCACGAGCACGTGCGCCATCAACTCGTGGACGGTGGGCATCGCGGGCTCCGCGACGAGCGGCGGCGTGCCGGCGACGCTCCAGGCGACGCGCAGGCGTCCGCCCTCTTCGCGATGTTCGCGGCGCACGTCGCCGACCACCGACTCGTTCAGCGGGGTGCCCTTCGGGGCCCAGAGCACCCAGCGGCCGGTCACCGTCTGGACGCCGTTGCCCTGGAACCACCACTGCCGCGCCAGGTGCGCGGCGAGGTAGCCGTCCGGCGGCGAGTCGAGGCGATACTGCAGCACCACGATCGAGCCGACCTTGAGCTGGCGGAAGCGGACCTCGCGACCGCGGATGGAGGCCGCCTCGAGGCGCCGGCCGTCGGGACCGACCGCATAGGCGTGCAGCAGCCGCGCGCGCCCACCGCCGCGCATCGTCTGCTGCGTCAGCGAGTCGCGCCCGGCGTCGTTGGCGGCGTAGGCCACCTGGGTGATGACGTTGATCGTGCTGCCGTCGGGCTTGAGCTCGGTCACCTCGTCGTCGAGCAGGTAGACGACGTTGGCGCCCGGCGCGACCTGCAGGCGTTCGCGGCCGGCGATGATCTGCTCGAGCGCCTGCTCGCCGGGGACGTCCGCCGTCCACGGCCCGCGCTCGTCGGGCGCCAAAAATGCCAGTCGATTCGCGAGCTTGTCGTTCTCCGGATCGCGCTCGAGCGCGCGCTGCCAGAGCGCGACCGCGTCGTCGCGGCGGCCGCCCTGGTAGGCGAGCTCGGCGAGGCGGGCGTAGCCGACCGGATCGGTCGGCGCGTGGTCGACGAGGCGCCGCAGCGCTCCCTCGGCACCGGGGGCGTCGCCCATGCGCCGGCGTGTCTCGCCGATGCGCTCCCAGGCCGACAGCAGGTGCGGCCAGGCGGCGGCGAGGCGCTCGGCGAGGTCGAGGGCGCCGGCGAAGTCCGCGTCGCCCTGGTGGATGCCCTGCAACGCCGTGAGCGCCGTCTGGCTGTTGGGCATCGCCTCGAGGACCTCCCGGTAGATCGCGGCGGCGCGGTCCTCGAAGCGCAGCGACTGCAGGCAGGCGGCGAGCTCCAGCCGGACGGCGGGCCAGCGCGGCCAACGGCGGTCGGCTTCCTCGAGCGTGGCGCAGCGGTCCTCGTGCCAGCCCTCGCTGTCGAAGACGTCGGCGAGGCGGAGCCACACCTCGGGGCGGTCCGGGTGCTTCTCGCGCAGCGTGAGCAACAGGTCGCGCGCCTTCTGGTCGAGGCTCTGCTGGCGCCAGAAGCGCGCCTGCTGCAGCGGGAAGTAGACGAGGTCCGCTCCCGCGTCGCGCACGAGGTCGCCGAGCAGGTCGGCGGTGCGGTCGCGCTCCTGATTGTTCCAGGCGGCGGCGGCGAGGCGGTACCGGCCCGGAAGGCTGCCCGGGTGGGCGCCGAGAAAGGCGTCGGCGCGCTCCACGGCGGGCACGCGCAGGCCGGTGAGCTCGGCCCACAGCGCGTCGTGGAACGCCCGGCGCGCGCCGTCCTCCGGCAGGGCGGCGATGCGGGCGGCCAACAGCGCCGCCGCCGCGAGCGTTGCGCTCGCCGGGCCCTCGGCCGCGTAGGGCGCCCCCGCCGCGACGACACGCGCCTCCGACGGCGACCCGCCGCCGGGCCGCGTGAGGCGCCCGGCGAGGTACCAGCCGCCCTCCTCCTGCGCAGACTTCACGACGATCCGGTTCACGCCGGCGCGCAGCGACACCGGCACGACGAAGCCCTCCGGCAGCCACGCGGCGACGCGACGTTCGGCCAGGACGAGCGCGTCGTTCACCCAGACCTTCACCGGGTCGCTGGTCGAGAGGCGAAGCTCGTACGGGCCGGCCTCGGGCACCTCGACCGCTGCCGCCGCGTAGGCCACCTGCCAGCGGTCGGGCTCCAGCACGGCGGCGAGGTCCACGTGGCCGCGCGGGTCGACGGGGTAGGCCGTGCGCCAGCCCACGTCGACGAGACGACCGCGGTACGTCGCCGCGAGGTCGACGGACCGCTCGGGCGGCTGCTCGGCGTCGAAGCCCTTGCCCTGGTCGTTGTCCCACGTGCCGATCACGGCCCACGGAAGGCGCAGGCCCGTGGCGGCCAGCGCGGCGTCGCGTCCGGCGACGTCTCCGCGCAGGTGCAGCGATGCCGCCAGGAACGTTGCGGCCAGGCCCCGAACGGCTGCGTCGGGGTGCTGTTCGACCAGCGCGTGGTACAGATCCTCTGCCCGGGCCCGCTGGTCCAGCGTCCAGCTCAGCGCTTCGAGCTGGTGCAGGTGCAGGATCGCGGCGTCGTCGACCGGATCGAGCAACGCGGCGAGCAGGTGCTCGAACTCGTCGTCGGGGCGCCCCTCGAGACGCGCCAGGTCGGCGGCGATCTCGTGGTGGGTCGCCGCGTCCGCGCCCGCAGCCTTCGCCCGCGCCACGGCGGCCCGGAGCCCGGCGGCGTCCGTCGCCGCGTAGTACGCGTCGGCCGCCGCGCGCAGCGCCGGCTCGTCCCTCGCCGGCGACACCTCGGGCAGTCGGAGCGCGGGCCGCTGCGCACCGCAGGCCACCAGCAAGACCGTGAAGACCAGGAACGTCGCGCGCCGTGCCACCCTCGCACCTCCGTCGGCGGCCAACCGCGCTCGCGCGCCGGCCCATTCCGCGGTCACCATGCCGCACGGTCGCCGGGGCGGCAACGCCGGGGAAGCGCCGATTCTCGATCGCCCCGCCGAGCGCCGCGGTTATGCTGCCGCCCATGCAAAGCGCCACCGGAACTGCACGACGCGCCGTGCTCGTCAGCGGCTGCAGCAGCGGATTCGGCTTCCGCGCGGCGCGGGAGCTCGCGCGCCGCGGACACACCGTCGTCGCCGGCTTCCGCGATCCGCACCACCGGCGGGCCGCGGAGCTGGCGGAGGGGCTCCTCGACCGCGTGCTCGTGGTGCGGCTGGACGTCGGCAGCGAGCACTCCGTCGGCGAGGCCGTGGGGCGGGGCCTCGAGTGGACCGGCGGCGCGCTCGACGCGGTGGTGAACAGCGCGGCCTACAGCGTGATGGGGCCGCTCGAGGCCTGCCCGCCCGCGCAGCTGCTGGCCGAGCTCGACACCAACGTGGTCGGCGCGCTGCGACTGCTGCGCGGCGTGCTGCCGCCGATGCGCGACCGGCGACGCGGGCGCTTCGTGCAGATCACGAGCGGCCTCGGCCGCGCGGCCGTCCCCTTCATGGGCCCCTACGCGGTGTCGGCGTGGGCGCAGGAGTGCTTCGCCGAGGTGCTGTCCTACGAGGCGGCCGCCTTCGGCGTCGACGTCGCGATCATCGAGCCTGCCGCCTATCGCGACGAGCTCGGGGGTCCGCCGGTGAAGCCCGTGGGCGACGGGGACCGCCTCGAGGCCTACCAGGACCAGCTCGTGGCCTGCGCCGAGGCGCTGCGCGCCGAGGAGGCCGAGGCCGACGGCGATCCCGAAGAGGTGGCGCGCGCGGTCGCCGACGCCGTGGAGGCCGACCACGTGCCGCTGCGCACGGTCGTCGGTGAGTCGGCCAGGCGGCTCGTCGAGCTGCGCCAGGGCCGCACGACCGGCGAGTACAGCACCGAGATCCTGAGGAGGACCGGGCTCTTGCCGTTCAAGAAGGGCGGCGGGTGACCGTCGAGATCCACGAGCTCGACAGCCGGCTCCTGGCCGGCAACCCGCTCGGCGATCCGACGCTGCGGCGCGTCCCCGTCTATCTGCCGCCCGGCTACGAGCGCTCGACGCGGCGCTATCCGCTGCTCGTGGCGATGGCGGGCTTCCAGGGGACGGGCCTCACCTACCTGAACTACAACTACTACCAGCCGAACCTGCCCCAGATGCTGGACGCCCTCATCGAGGGCGGCATGCCGCCGGTGATCGTGGTGATGGTCGACGGCATGACCGGCCTCGGCGGCAACCAGTACATCGACTCCCCGGCGGTGGGGCCCTGGGCGGCGCACGTCTGCGACGAGCTGGTGCCGTGGGCCGAGGCGCGGTTCCGATGCCTCGGCGGGCGCGAGCACCGCGGCTGCTTCGGCAAGTCGTCGGGCGGCTATGGCGCGCTGATGATGGGCCTCGAGCACGCCGACGTCTTCGGCGCGATCGTCAGCCACTCGGGCGACGCCTACTTCGAGTACTGCTACTGGCCGTTCTTCCCGAAGTCGGTGCAGGCCCTGCGGCGCGCCGGCGGCCTGACGAAGTGGCTCCACACCTGGCGCGGCTACGACAGGCTGCCCTCGTGGAGCTCGCCGCTCGTCGAGATCGTGGCGATGGCGGCGTTCTACAGCCCGGACCCCGAGGCGAAGCACGGCTTCGTGCTGCCGTTCGAGCCGAAGACCGGCGAGGTGCGAGCGGACGTCTTCGAGCGCTGGCGACGACGCGACCCCGTGAACCTGGTCGAGGCGCGGCGGGCGGCGCTCGCCTCGCTTCGCCTGCTGTTCTTCGACTGCGGCAACAACGACGAGCTCCACCTGCAGCACGGCGCGCGCATCCTCGCCAGGCGCCTGACCGACGCTGGCGTCGAACACACCTACGAGGCGTTCGACGATGGCCACGCCGGCATCAACTACCGTTACAAGGCGTCCCTGCCGCTGCTCGCGCGGGCGCTCTCGCCTACCTGAGCTTCGCCACGAGGGTCGCGGCGCGTTTCTGGACGGACGGGTCGAAGGACGACACCTCGACGCCCTTCAGGCGCTCGACGAACACCTTCTTGTTGGGCAGCTTGTCGCCCATCTCGACGTGCTGCTCGATGAACGTCAGCGCCTCGCGCAGCACCTCGTCGCGGGGGTGCTCGAGCGCACGCAGCAGGACCGCGAGGTCGTCGGGCAGCCCGTGGTGCGTCCGGAGCTCGTCGAGCGCCCGGGTGAGCTCCGGGCCGCCGGCGGCCTTGATCACGGCGCGGATGCGGCGCTGCCGCTCGCCGGCCGCCGGATCCTTGGGGGTCGTCTCCTCGGCCTCCGGGTGGGGCAGGCGGTCCTTCAGCTTGTCGGCGAGGCCGCCCTCACGGAACAGCCGGTCGAGCTCCTTCTTGTAGGCCGCCGTTGCGCTCTCGATGCGCTGCGGCCTGCCGCCCCCCGGCTTCTTCTCTTCGCGCCGGTGGGCGCTCCCGTCCCGCTTCTTGTCGATGTCGCGCCAGCTCGGGCGGTCGGACATGGCGGCGCTCCTGTGGCAGAATGAACGCGATTCATTATCGCGGAGATTCGGCAAAGTGCTGCTCGAGAACTTCACCGGGACCGACGACTACATCGCCTCGCCCGAGCTGCAGGAGGCGGTCAACGTGGCGCTCGCCCTCGAGCGGCCGCTGCTGCTCAAGGGCGAGCCGGGCACGGGCAAGACGCTGCTGGCGCAGTCGGTGGCCCGGGCGCTGAAGCGGCCGCTGCACACGTGGCACGTGAAGAGCACGAGCCGCGCGCTCGACGGCCTCTACATCTACGACGCGGTGCAGCGCCTGCACGACAGCCGCTTCCAGGACCGCGACGTCCGCGACATCCGCCAGTACATCCGCTTCGGCGCCCTCGGCCGCTCCTTCCTCGCCGACGAGCCGTCGGTGGTGCTCATCGACGAGATCGACAAGGCCGACCTCGAGTTCCCGAACGACCTGCTGCACGAGCTCGACCGCATGTCGTTCACGGTCATGGAGACCGGGGACGTGCACCAGGCGAAGCAGCGACCGCTCGTGGTCATCACGAGCAACAACGAGAAGGAGCTGCCCGACGCGTTCCTGCGGCGCTGCATCTTCCACTTCATCGCGTTCCCCGAGCGGGAGCTGATGGCGCGCATCGTGGCGGTGCACCACCCGCACGTGCGGCAGACGCTGCTCGACGAAGCGCTGGCCCGGTTCTACTGGCTCCGTACCTTGCCGGAGCTGCGCAAGCGGCCCTCGACCAGCGAGCTGATCGACTGGATCGGCGCGCTCGTGAAGGGCGGCATCGCGGAGGACGAGCTGACGGCGCGCGTTCCCTTCCTGGGCACGCTCATCAAGAAGGAACAGGACCTCGACGCCGTGCGCCGGCGCGGCCGCGGGTGGGTGCGATGAGATCGGAGCCGCTCCTGCTCGACTTCTTCGAGCTTCTGCGCTCGCGCGGGGTGCCCGTGACCGTGCGGGAGTGGATGACGCTCGTCGAGGCCATGTCCAAGGGCCTGGTGGCTGCGGATCTGCGCCGCTTCTACGCGATCGCCCGCGCCACCCTCGTCAAGCACGAGCGGTACTACGACGCGTTCGACCAGTGCTTCGCGCACTACTTCGCGGGCGCCGACGCGCCGCCGGCGCTGAAGGCGGCGCTCGACGAGTGGCTGACGGCGCCGCTGCCGCTGCCGCAGCTGAGCGAGGACGAGCTGGCCGCGCTGGAGCGGCTGACGCCCGACGAGCTGCGCAAACGGTTCGAAGAGACCATGCGGCAGCAGACCGAGCGGCACGACGGCGGCAACCGCTGGATCGGCACCGGCGGCACCAGCCCGTTCGGCAACGGCGGCGTGAACCCGGCGGGGATGCGGGTCGGCGGTGCCGGCGGCGGGAAGTCGGCCATCCAGGTGGCGGCGCAGCGGCGCTTCCGCGACTACCGCAGCGACATCGTGCTCGACACGCGCCAGATCGGCGCCGCGTTGCGCAAGCTGCGCCGCCTCTCGCGGGAGGGCCAGCGCGAAGAGGTCGACATCGACGGCACGATCGCCGCGACCGCGAAGAACGCCGGCGACATCGAGGTGGTGCTGCAGCCGCCGCGCGAGAACAACCTCAAGGTGCTGCTGTTGATGGACGTCGGCGGATCGATGGAGCCGTACGCCCTGCTGGTCTCGCGGCTGTTCAGCGCCGCGCACGCGGCGTCCCACTTCCGCGAGTTCCATCATTTCTACTTTCACAACTGCGTCTACGAGGCCGTCTACCGCGACGCCCGGATGAGCGACGCGCTGAGCACCGTGGAGCTCACGCGCTGGCTGCAGCCGGAGACGCGGCTCATCTTCGTGGGGGACGCGCACATGGCGCCCTACGAGCTGACCGCGCCCTTCGGGGCCATCGACTACTACGTGCAGAACCGCGAGAACGGCCTCGACTGGATGCGGCGCGTGGCGCGGCACTTCAAGCACCGCGTCTGGCTGAACCCCCTGCCCGGCCGGTTCTGGGCACACCCGACCATCCATGCCCTCGGCGAGCTCTTTCCGATGTACGAGCTCACGCTGGATGGCCTCGAGAAGGCGGTGGAACGCCTGCTGGGGCTGCCGACCCCGCTCGAGGAGCGCGCGGCGTGATCGTGCTGGCGTCGACGGCGAAGCACCGCGCGGCGCTGCTGTCGCGCCTCGGCGTGGCGTTCGAGGCGGCGCGGCCCGACTTCGACGAGGAGGCCGCCTCCGCCGAAGGCGCGCCCGCCGAGGTGGCGCGGCGCTTCGCCGAGGGCAAGGCGCGCAGCGTCCGCCGGCCGGGGGCGCTCGTGATCGGCGCGGACCAGACGGCGGAGCTCGACGGCGTCTCGCTGCCGAAGCCGCTCACGATGGACGCGGTGGCCGCGCAGCTCCGCCAGCTGGCGGGGCGCACGCACACGCTGCATTCGGCCGTCGCCGTGTACGACGTGGACACCGATCGGATGGAAGCGGACGTGGCGCACGTCGAGCTGACGATGCGGCCGCTCTCCGAAGCGCAGATCGCCGCGTACCTGTCCGTCGACCATCCGGTGGGCAGCGTCGGGGGCTACCTGTACGAGGGCGTGGGCGTGTGCCTGTTCGACGACGTCCGCGGCGCCGACGACTCCGCGATCGTGGGCCTGCCGCTGGTGGTCACCGCGCGCCTGCTCCGTCGATTCGGCGTCGACCCGCTCGCCTGAGCTCGGCGCGTCAGGGCGCCCGGCGCGCCACGCCCCAGGGCGAGACCATCCACCCCGCGTCGGCGCCGGCCTCGTGCCAGAACGTGAAGTCGACCTCGCCGATCGGCGGATAGTCGACGAGGAAGGTGTCGCCGTACAGCGGCTCGAGCGCAGCCGTCACGCCGCGGTCGGCGAAGCGGGCGCTCAGGCCGCCCGCGACCCCGGAGACCTCGACGCGGCCGAAGGTGAACGGGTCGACGTAGGCGCCGACGTAGCGGTGCGGACCCTCGGCGGTCGGGTGAACCGACGAGGGGTCGTCGCGCAGCTCGACGAAGCCGGCGAGCGCCTCGTCGAGCACCTCCCCCGGCCACCACCAGTCGCAGTGGGTGACGGCGGCCATCGCGAAGCCGGCGTCCGGCACCGCCACGAGGTAGGCCACGTAGCCGGGCGCGCCGCCCGAATGGCTGACGAGCGCCGGCGTCACGCCCTGGTCGACGAAGTGGCCGTAGCCGTAGTCGCGGCCGGGGTACGTCGTGCGGGTGTGGCGGGCGAGCAGGCGCGCGAAGCCTCCGGCCGAGAACAACGCCGCGGGGCGCGCGCCGAGCGCCAGGCCCCATCGCGCCAGGTCGCCGGCGGTGCCCCAGGCGCCGCCCATCGGGCCGTAGTACGTGGTGTGGAAGTAGGCGTCCTCGGGCTGGATGATCGGCGAGGGCCACTCGCGGCTGTGGCCGGGCGCGTACTCGCCCGCGAGGACGACGCGCGTGTCGAAGGTCGCCCCGATCATCCCCGCGGGCCGAAGGACGCGACGCTCGACGAGCGGGCCGAACGGCTCGCCGGCGGCGACCTGCATCACGGCGCCAGCGACCGCGAAACCGGGGTTGCTGTAGTTCCAGACGGCGCCGGGCGTCGACCACATGCGCGTCTCGCCGTTCTGCCGCACGACGGTGAGCAGATCGGGGTCGTGGCGCGGGAACTCGGTGGGGTAGCCCGAGGTGTGGGTCAGGAGCTGGTGCAGCGTCAGGGCGCCGTGCCCCAGCTCCGGCACGTGCCGCTCGATCGGGGCGTCGAGGTCCACGCGACCGTCCTCGGCGAGGGCCACGCCGAGGGCGCCGGTGAGCATCTTCGTCGTGGACGCCAGCTGGAAGCGCGTGCGGGCCGTGACCGGCGCTCCGCCGGCGCGCGTCGTCCCGAGGCCTCTCTCGAGGACGAGGCGGCCGTCGCAGGCGATGGCGACGGCGGCGCCGGGGGCCCCGGCCTCGGTCATCGAGCGACCCAGCGCGGCGACGACGGCTTCGGCAGCCTCGGGCGAGCAGCGGTCGGCCGGGGGCGTGGCGTCGGGTCCAGGGCCGGCGTCGCGGACGGGCGGCGGGGGCGGCGCGACGTCGGACGTCGCGGGGGGAACCGCGGCGTCGTCCACGGCCAGGGTGTGGGCGCCTTCGGTGTCGCCCCCGGCGCAGGCGCCGGCGAGCATGAGACACAGCAGGGCGGCCGTCGCGCGCATGGGGCTCATTCTGGCCCGGCGTCGCCGGCGCGGCCATCGTTTCAGCGCGCCGGCGGCGTGGGCCCGGGCGCCGCGGTCAGCCGCTGATCTTGCCCCAGGGCAGCCCCGTGGGCGCGGACCGCGCGTCCGAACGCAGGACGAAGCGCGCGACGCTGAGGGCGTCGAGGCGGGCGCGCAGACAGTCGGCGCACAGGAAGTAACCCTTGGTGCCGACCGAGGCCACCGCTTCCTTCTCGACATCGCACTCGGCGCAGACCGCGGCGATGCCCGTGTCCTCGACGACCGTCTCTCCCCGCACGACGCCGCGACCGTGCACGCGCACGTCGATGATGATGCCTTCGCTCATGGTCCCTCCCTGCGTTCGGCGGCGGATTGTAACAGGGTTGCGGGTTCGGCGGGCCGAAGGCGCGACCTCGGGGAAGGAGGTGCCGCATGGCCGAGATCGACCGGGTGCTGGAGGCGCTCGCGAACCCCTGCCGCCGTCTGCTGCTCGACCGCCTGCGCGGCGAGGACGGCCGCACGCTGACCGAGCTCTGGACCGGCTTCGACATGACGCGCCAGGCGCTGAGCCGCCACCTGGCCGTGCTCGAGGAGGCGCGGCTCGTGCGCACGGAGTGGCGCGGGCGCGAGAAGCTGCACCACCTGGACGCCGGGCCGATCCGGGCGGCGTGCGGGCACCTGCTCGAGAGCTTCGACCGACCCTCGCCGCGACCGCGCGCGGCGCTCGTCGCCGTCGGCGAGCGGTCGCGCGGCCGCCCCGCGAGGGTTGACGCGCCCTGAAGCCCGTGTAACGTGCGCGCCATGAGCGAACATCCGACGGCCGCGTTCCGGACGGTGCCCCGGACGGGGGTCATCTTCGTGATGACCGAGGCGGCGAAGCACGGTTACGGCACCGACGGGCTCCCCTGGGCGAACCTCGGCCAGGGCCAGCCGGAGACGACGGCCCTGCCCGGCGCGCCCGAACGGGTGACGAGCGTCGAGGTGGCGGTCAACGACCAGGAGTACGCGCCGGTCCCCGGCATCTGGGAGCTGCGCGAGGCGGTCGCCGACCACTACAACCGCCTGTACCGCCGCGGCCTGCCGTCGCAGTACTCGGCCGAGAACGTCTGCGTCTCGTCGGGCGGCCGCACCGCCCTCACCCGCGCCTGCGCGGCGCTCGGCGAGATCAACCTCGGCCACTTCCTGCCCGACTACACCGCCTACGAGGAGCTGCTCGGCATCTTCCGGCTTTTCTCGCCGATCCCCATCTTGCTCGATCCTTCGCGGGGTTATGACTTCTCCCTTCGCGAGCTCGAGCGCGAGATCCAGGGGCGCGGGCTGTCGGCGCTGCTGCTGTCGAACCCCTGCAACCCGACCGGCAAGGTGGTGCAGGGCGACGAGCTGCGCAGCTGGGTCGCGATCGCGCGGCGCAACGACTGCGCGCTGCTCATCGACGAGTTCTACAGCCACTACGTATGGGCGACGCCCGACGCCGACGGGTCGCCGCCGATGGTCAGCGCGGCGCGCTACGTCGAGGACGTCGACCGCGATCCGGTCATCCTCTTCGACGGCCTGACGAAGAACTGGCGCTATCCCGGCTGGCGAGTGGCCTGGACGATCGGCCCCAAGGACGTCATCGGCGCGATGGGCAGCGCGGGGAGCTTCCTCGACGGCGGCGGCTCGCGCCCCCTTCAGCGCGCGGCGATTCCCCTGCTCTCCGACGAGCACACGCTCGGCGAGACGCGGGCGCTCCAGCGCGTGTTCCGGACGAAGCGCGACATGATGTTGCGTCGGCTGCTGAAGCTCGGGGTGATGGTCGATCGCGAGCCCGAGGGCACGTTCTACGTGTGGGGCGACGTGCGCGACCTGCCCGCGCCTCTGAACACCGGCATGGGCCTCTTCCGCGAGGCGCTCCAGGCGCAGGTGATCTGCGTGCCGGGCGACTTCTTCGACGTCAATCCGGGCCGGCGCCGCGCGGACCGGCCGAGCCGCTTCCGCCATCACGTGCGCTTCAGCTTCGGCCCCCCTCAGGACCAGCTCGAAGGCGGCCTCGATCGCCTGCAGGCGCTGATCGAGCGCACCGCGCGCTGACGCCTACCGCCCGAAGAGCGCTCGCCGGCAGGCCACCCACCGCTTGACGGCGTGGATGCGCAGCAGGTGCTTCTGCAGCGCGGCGGCGAACGCGCGCTTCGGCTCGTCGGGCAGGTCGGCGACCGCCTGCGCCGCGCGCTCGCACAACGCCGTGTGAACGAGGGCGTACTGCGTCGCCACCGGGCCGGCGAGGCGGGGGTGCTCGCGGAGGAGGTCGGCGAGGTGCGGCAGCGGGCTCTCGCCGTCGTCGGCGGCCAGGGCGCGCCAGGCCTCGGCCCGCAGCTCCGCGATGGCCAGGCCGCGGCGGAGCAGATCGCGCGCGCCCGCGTGCGTGCGCGGCGCCGCCCCGGTCACGAACGCCAGCGCCGACTGCGCCAGCGTGCGCCCGGGCGCCAGGGGATCGGCCACGCCCACGAAGGCCGCGGGGGCGGCGAAGAACGCGTCGCACACCGCGCTCACCTGCGGGCGGGCCGAGAGCGCCCGCAGCGCCAGCAGGGCCGCCGCGCGCGCCCCCGCCGCCGGATCGTCGAGCAGGGACACCGCCGCGGCGACCACCGCCGCCGCGACGCCGGGGTGCGCGACCGCGGCGCGCACGATCCAGGCGCGCGTCGCGGCGTCGCCGAGCAGCGCCTCGCGCGCGTCGGGCGGCACCGGACGCCCCTCGTAGGTGAACGCCGTCATCGGAGGCATGACAACATGGACCCCGGCCGGGCACAATCCGCGCCCGGAGGCACACCGAATGCGCGAATCGGCCGCACCCCGCCAGGGCCTGTTCTGCTTCGTCGACGGCGAGCTCGTCCACCACTTCCAGGACGGCCCCGAGCTCGACCACGTCATGTGGTTCGAGCGGATGGGCCTGCCGAGCAGCGGACCCCGCTACGACGCCATCCTGCGTGGCAAGGTGACCTGCGACGTCGACACCGACCGCATCGTGATCGGCTACTACGGCACCGCCCGGCTCTCGAACGTGCGCTACCGCCAGATCGTCGACGCCTTCCAGCTCGACGAGGGCCGCATCACTGAGAAGATGCTGCTCGAGCCGTTCTGAGCGGTCAGTAGAACTTGTCGAGCTCTTCGGCGAGCTCGACGGCGCGCGGATCGCCGGACTGCGGGATCTGCACCATCACACGCGCGTAGAGATCGCCGCGCCCGCCGCCCTTCGCCGGCATCCCCTTGCCGCGCAGACGCAGGCGCTGGCCGCTGTTCGTGCGCGCCGGCACCTTGAGCTGCAGTGTCGTGCCCTCGGGGGTCGGAACGGGGACGGTGTCGCCCGCCAGCGCCTGCCGGACGGTGAGCGGCAGGTCGAGCGTCAGGTCGTCGCCGTCCCGCGCGAAGCCCGGCGGCGCCGCCACGTGCACCTTGAGGAAGAGGTCGCCGCTGCCGGCGGGGCCCTCGGTGCCCTTCCCGCGGACGCGCACCTTCTGGCCGTCGGAGACGCCGGCGGGCACGTTGACGCGCGTGCCGTCGGAGAGCTGGAGCTCGGCGCCCTGGAGGGCGTCCCGCACGCTCAGGGTGACGTCGCGCTCGACGTCGCGCCCCTTGTGGGCGCGGTGGGCGCCGCCGCGCCGGCCGCCGCCGAAGAGGCCGCCGAGCAGCTCCTCGAGGTCGCCGAAGCCGCCGAAGTCGAAGCCCCCGCCGGGCCCCCCCCCGCCGAACTCGAAGCGCACCCCGCCGGGCCGCGCGCCGCCCCCGGCGCCTCGCGAGGCCCAGCGCTGCCAGTTCCGCGCCGCCTCGGGGTCGAAGCCCTCGCGCAGGCCGTCGATGCCGAACTCGTCGTAGGTCTTTCGCTTCTGCTCGTCGCCGAGGACGGCGAACGCGGCGTTCGCTTCCTTGAACTTCTCCTCGGCGGCCTTGTCGCCGGGGTTGCGGTCGGGGTGGTGCTTCTTGGCCAGCTCGCGGTAGGCCTTCTTGATGTCGTCCTGCGAGGCGTCGCGCGAGACGCCCAGCACCGCGTACAGGTCCTTGTTCGCCATGGCGGCAAGATAACCACACCCCGGACCGTGGCAACAGCGGGCGCGTTGGCCTATAACGCGGGCATGAAGCGCTATCCCGCGTTCGAATTCCCCGAGTACGTCGACTGGCGGCCCGATCCCGAGGTGCAGGCGGAGTTCGCGCGCACCGCGGCGGGCGTCGACGCCGAGCGGGCCGAGGCCATCGAGGCCCTGGACGAGGCGGCGCTGCTGAAGCTCTACGAGGGCCTGCTGGCGGCGCGCCTACACGACATCCAGCTCAAGCGCTGGGTGAAGCAGGGGGTCATCAGCAAGGCGTGGCTCGGCAGCGGCGAAGAGGCGGTCACGGTCGGCGGTTGCGCCGCGCTCGGCCCGGACGACGTCGTCGGCCCGATGATCCGCAACGCGGCGGCGTGCATCGAGCGCGGCATGCCGCTCCTCGCCTGCTTCGCGGCGTACCTCGGCACCACCGACACCATCACCGGCGGCCGCGACATGCACATCGGCGACGCTGCGAAGGGCGTGATCCCGCCGATCTCCCACGTCGCGGACCTGGTGCCGGTCATGGCGGGCTGCGCCCTCGCGTTCCGGCTGCGGCGGCAGCCCCGCGTCGCCCTGACGTGGACGGGCGACGGCTCGACGGCGACGGGCGCGTTCCACGAGGGCATGCGGATGGCAGCGTCCACGGGCGCGCCGCTCGTGTGCGTCGTGCAGGACAACCAGGTGGCGCTCGGCACGCCGGGCGAGCTGCACTTCCGCGGAAACTATGAAGATCTGGGTCGCGCGTACGGCGTGCCCTCGTGGACGATGGACGGCAACAACGTCCTCGACTGCTACGCGGCGACGGCGCTGGCGGTGCGGCGCTGCCGCGAGGGCCGCGGCCCCGTGCTGCTCGTGGCGCGCACGTTCCGCATGGGGGGCCACGCGACGCACGACGAGCGCGAGGCGCGCGAGCTCTTCGACGCCTCGGTCTTTCGTCATTGGGGGCAGCGCGACCCGGTGGGCTGCTACGAGCAGTGGCTGGTGGGGCGCGGCGTCGGGACCGCGCACCTCGAGGCGATCGAGGCCGACGTGACGGCGCGCATCGAGGCGGCGGCGCGCGAGGCCGTGGCCCGCCGTGAGACGCACCAGCCCGCCCCCGCCACCCAGAGGGACGGCGTCTACGCCTGAACGGCGTTCAGAAGCACGTCCCCACCTGGGCGCATCCGCCGTCGGCGCGATCGAGGCACTGCCAGAGCGCGTCGGGCACCTCGACGGTCGTCGCGCAGAACCAGCGGCACGTCTCGAGATCGCGCAGCGCTGCGCTGTCGTCGTTCTCGGGGATGCACGGCCCGACGTTCTCGCAGGCGCCCGTGCACAGCGACGGATCGCGGGGCAGCCCTTCGCGGCAGATGGCGCCGAGCGGGCCGCCCTCCGCGCCCTGGGCGGGGGGCGCGGTGAGCGCGGCGACGGGCGTTGCGAGGCGGGGGTCGGCGCAGTCGGTGTCCGGAGCGACGTCGGCGATGAGCTCCGCGGTCAGGCGGCCCGCGGCCACCTCGCCGTTGCAGTAGTTCACGAGCTGGCCCGTCAGGCCGGCGGCGACGGGCGCGACGGCCTCGCAGGTCGCGGCGGTGCAGGCGGCGAGGCGCGCCGCGTACGGCTCACAGGCGGGTACGGCCGGAGGCGCGAAGCAGGCGCCGAACTGTGCGCACTGGTTCGGCTCGAGCTCGGCGGTGCACGCCCATCCGTACGCCGGCGGGTTGCTGGCGGCGAGGCACAGGTGCGCGCACCGATCGGGGTTGCGCAGGACATCGTTCTCGGAGCCCGGCTCGATGCACGCGCCGACGACCCGGCAAGCCTCGCGGCACGTCTCGAGCGGCGTGTAGGGACCGTTGGCGCAGAAGCCGGCGAGGTAGCCGTCGTTCGCGTTCTCCGGCGAGTCGACGTACTGCTCCCGCACCACCTGGGCGAGGTAGGGGTGGTCGCAGGGGGTGTTCGGACCGACGAGCTGGGCGATCTGCTCCGGGTTCGTCGCGCCCTGGGCGATCGCCTGGTCGCAGAAGTCGGCCGTCACCGCCGAGAACAGGTCGACGTGATCGCCCACCGGCGCGCAGGCGTCGACGAGGCACTCGGCGATGCGCCGGCCGAACACCGCGCACTCGGGGTGTTGACGGACGACGGGCGGGCCGGCGGGGCACCGCTGGGCGAAGTCGCCGGCCACCGCCTGGCGACCGTAGGCGACGAGATCCTCGCAGGTCTCGATGCCGCCGACGACCACCGGAAAGGAGGCGTTCGCGCCGCACGCGGCCTGGCACAGGCCCTCGAGGGTGCCGCGATCGGGATCCTCGAAGCCGTCGCACAGATCGACCGCGCAGCCGACGAAGCGCGCGCACGGGGCGGCGCAGGGATCCTCGGGCAGCGACGCGTCGGCGTCCGGGACCGGCCCCGCGTCGGCGCCCGCGTCGCCCGCCGCCGCGTCGTTCGGGGCGCCGCCGGCGCCACCCGCGCCTCCCTCACCGCCGGCCCCGCCGTCGACCGATGCGCTGGCGTCGGGATCGGCGCCGGCACCGCCGCCGCCCGCGTCCTCGTTGTCCGCCGTGCAGCCCGCCGCGAGCGCCAGCGCCGCAAGCGCCAGTCGCGTCGTCACCCGCCCCATGCCCACCTCCCCGGAGTCTTCGGCGCGAAGGTAGCCGAGTCGGGGCAAGCGTCTCAACGTCCCCCGGGTCTCAGGCGGCGTTCAGGTCCCGCTTCAACATGCGCGTGAGGGGCTTCAGGGCGGCGCGCCGCACCGGCTCGGGCACGTCGACCACCGGCCGCAGGTCGCGCAGCGCGAGGTACAACTTCTCGAGGGTGTTGCGCTTCATGTAGGGGCAGTCGTTGCACGCGCAGTTCCCTTCCGGCGGCGCCGGGATGAACTGCTTGTCGGGCGCGGCTTTCTGCATCTGGTGCAGGATGCCCGACTCCGTGACCACGATGAAAGCGGGGTCGGAGTGCTTGACGGCGTACTGCAACAGGGCCGCCGTCGAGCCGATGAAGTCGGCGTGGCGAAGGACCTGGGGCTCGCACTCCGGGTGCGCGATCACCTTGGCATCGGGGTGGCGCACCTTGAGCTGGACCAGCTTCTTCTCGCTGAAGATCTCGTGGACCTGGCACGTGCCGTCCCACAGCACCATCTCCCGGCCGGTCTGCCGCATCACATACTTCCCCAGGTTGCGGTCGGGGGCGAAGATCAGCGGCTGGTCCTTCGGGAACAGGTTCACCATGTCGACGGCGTTGCTCGACGTGCAGATCACGTCGCTGAGCGCCTTCACCTCGGCCGAGCAGTTGATGTAGCTGATGACCTTGTGGCCGGGGTGAGCGGCGATGAAGGCCGCGAACCTGTCGGCGGGGCATTGATCGGCCAGGGAGCAGCCGGCGGAGAGGTCCGGCAGCACCACGGTGCGGTCCGGGTTCACGATCTTGGCCGTTTCGGCCATGAAGTGGACGCCGGCGAAGACGATGACGCTGGCGTCGGTCTTCGCCGCGGCCTGGCTGAGCTGGAGCGAGTCGCCGACGAAGTCGGCCACGTCCTGGATGTCGCCCTCCTGGTAGTAGTGCGCCAGGACCACCGCGCTTCTGGCCTTCTTCAGGCGGTCGATCTCGTCGAACAGGTCGAGATCGGCAGGGACCTGGGTCTCGTCGAGGACGGGCAACGAGTCCATCGGAAGCTCCTACAGTCCTTCGGTGAGCGTGCGCACGACGACCGACGCCGCAGCGAGGCCGAAGGTGCCGGTGACGAACGAGGCGCTGCCGTCGATGCGCGCGCGCCGGTCGCAGGTGAGGAAGTCGTTCTCGCCCTGCGGACAGACGCAGCGGAAGCCTTCGCCGGCCTCGTAGGCGAGCTGCCGCGGCGTCCGCATCTCTTCGTCGCTGTACACGGCGGGGACGCCCCACTCGCCGGTGCGGGGGAACTCGAACTTTTCCCGAAGGATCTTGCGCACATGCGCGGCCATCGGGTCGTGGTGCGTCTTGTTGAGGTCCGCCACGCGGATGCGCGTCGGATCCATCTTGCCGGCGGCGCCCATGGAGGTGACGAGCGGGATGCCGCGCCGCTTGCACGTCGCGATCAGGTGGCACTTGGCCGTGAACTGGTCGGTGGCGTCGACGACGAAGTCGGGGCGGTCGCCGAGCAGCAGCTCGCTCGAGCCCTCTTCGTAGGGGATGGCGTGCGGATCGATCTCGGCCTGCGGGTTGATCAGCGCCAGGCGCTCGGCGATGAGCTTCGACTTCGGCTTGCCGATGTTGCCCTTGAGCGCGTGGAGCTGCCGGTTGGTGTTCGTCACGCACACGAGGTCGAAGTCGACGACGCGCAGGCGGCCGACGCCGCTGCGGGCCAGCGACTCGGCCGCGAAGCTGCCGACGCCCCCGAGGCCGACGACCACGACGAACGCGTTCATCAGCCGCTCCATGCCGGGATCGCCGACGAGGCGCGCCATGCGGTCGAAGCGGCGGTGGAGCTTGTACTCGGTGACGGTGGCGGTGGCTTCCATCGGTTCCTTCAACTTCGGCCGAAATTGCCGGGATGCAAGGGGGCGCCGAACAGGGCGCGGGTGCGCGCCGCGGCGCGGGCAAGGATGACCTCGGCGGGCTCGCCGCGCAACGCCGCCAGCGCCGCCGCCACGATCGGCAGCGACGCGGGCTCGTTGCGCGGCCCGAAGCCGGCCGGGGCGAGATCGGGTGCGTCCGTCTCCAACAGCAGGCGGTCCGGCGGGACTTCCACCGCCGCCGCCCGCAGGCGCCGGGCCTTCGGATGCGCCACCGGGCCGCCGAAGCTCAGGCACAGCCCGAGCCCCACGTACGCGCGGACGAGCTCCGCCGAGCCCCCATACATGTGGACCATGCCGCCCGCCGCGGGGACGCCGTCCGCCCGCAGGGTGTCGAGCACGCGCCCGTGCGTGCCGGGACCGACGATGTGCAGGACGATCGGCCGGTCCAGGCGACGCGCGAGGTCGATCTGGGCGCGAAAGCAGCGCAGCTGACGATCAAGCGTGTCCCTGGGGACGAAGTGCGTGTCGAGGCCGGTCTCGCCCACGCCGCTGGCGGGCGCATCCCCCGCGAAGCAGTCGGGCAGCGCCGCCAACGCCGCGTCGCAGGCCGGATCGTCGAGCTGGCCGCAGCGCATCGGGTGCAGCCCCGCCGTCCACCGCACGTCGTCGCGCGCCCGGGCGAGCGCCCGCTGCCGCGCCCACGACGCCGGATCGACGCCGGCCACCACGAACCCCGTCACGCCGGCGGCGTGCGCGCGCGTGAAGACGGCGTCGCGGTCCGCGTCGAAGGACGCGTCGTCGAGGTGGTCGTGGGCATCGACGTACATCGCGGCGTATGTTACCCGCTCGCCCCGCGCGAAGGAGTGAGTCCGATGGCCGACGAGGTGGCGCCGGCGGTGATCCGGCAGGCGGCGCGGCGGGCGCTCGCGCTCGACGACGAGGCGCTCGCGGCCGAGTGCGAGATCGAGGTCTACGTCGCGAGCGGTCCCGGCGGGCAACACCGCAACAAGACGGAGTCGGGCGTGCGCATGCGCCACCCGGCGACCGGCGTGCTGGTCACCGCCACGGAGCGCCGCAGCCAGGCGCAGAACCGCGAGGTGGCGCTCGAGCGCATGCGCGTCCGCCTGAAGGCGCTCACCTACGTGCCGAAGCGGCGCGTCGCCACGAAGCCCTCCCGGGCGGCCAAGGCGCGCCGCGTGAACGAGAAGAAGGCGCGCGGCGCCACCAAGGCGCTGCGCCGCGACCGCCCCGACCGCGACTGACCGCCCGCGCCGCCATTCGCCCTCCCCGGCCCGGGACGGTAGCGTCCCCGGGCCGAATTCCCGAGGGAGGTCGCATCCATGGCGATCCGCATGCCCCTGATTGCGCTCGCGCTGGCCGCCGGCGGACCGGCCCTGGCCGAGGTGACGGTCGTCGACGACGCCGTGCGCCTCGACCCGGTCACCGGCGGTCTGCACGAGGCGCGCGGCGACGGCGTCGACGCCGGCTACGGCGACGACAACCCCGTATGGCGGGACGGGGCGGTCCGTCTGCGCGCGGCTCGCAACGAGGTGGTCGCGTTCCAGGTGCTCGTCGGCGCGCCGCACCGGACCGGCGTGCGCGTCCGCGTCGGCGATCTCTCGGGGCCGACGACCCTGCGGGCCGCCGACGTCGTCCGACGCTTCCGCGAGTGGTTCGTGCCGGTGACGCGCGAGTCGGAGTTCTGCGACGACCGCATCCACCGGGTGTCGTCACTCGGTCTCGGCTGGTACCCCGACGCGCTGATCCCGCTCGACGAGGGGCCGCTCGCGGCGGGGTTCGGCGAGCCGTTCGACGTGCCCGACGCGCACAACGCCATCCCCGGCCAGACCGCCGGCGCCGTCTGGGTGGACGTGCTGGTGCCCGAGGGGACGCGGCCCGGCACGTACCGCGGCGCGGTGGAGGTCACGAGCGCCGAAGGCCGGGAGGCGCTGCCGCTCGAGCTCCGCGTCGACGACGTGACGCTCCCGCGCGAGAACCACGCCGGCGTGGGCTCCGTGAGCTACTCGGGGCTGGCGTTCGAGGTCTACCGGCGGCGCGGCGCCGAGGCGCTGCGGCCGTGGTTCCAGCTCGGGCACGCGCACCGCTTCGAGCTCGACCCGCTGTGGCTCTGGCCGCCGGCGGACCCGCGGGCCGGTACGGTCGACTGGGACGCCTTCCGGGCGCTGTGGCGCCCCTATGTCACGGGCGAGGCCTTCACCGCGGAGGCCGGCTACTGGGGGCCATCGCCGGGCGCGCCGGTCCGCCGGCTCGTGCTGCCGCACGACAGCAACTGGCCGGGTCCCGTGGCGGTCGACGGCCTGCCGGCGGACCCCGACCTCTGGAAGCGCAGGCTCGCCGAGGTGGTCGACCTCCTCTCGGTGCCGCCTTTCGATCGCGTCGAAGCCCACCTCTTCGTGAACAACCTCGACGAGCCTCGCGACGAGGCCACGTACGGCCTGATCGCGGCGTACGGCCGGCTGATCGACGACGCGCTCGGCTCGCGGCGGGGTCGCGTGAAGTTCCGGCTGGACGCCGGCTACTTCAAGACGGTGGCCGAGAAGGTGCCTGGCTGGGACGTCGCGAGGATCTTCAGCGAGATCGGGGCGTTCGTCGACGTGTGGAACGAGAACGCGTCGGCGCGGCACGTCGACGCGGCGGCGACGCGCGCGCGGATCGCGGCGCACCCGGACGAGGAGTTCTGGGTCTACAGCTCGTGCACGGCGGGCGAGCCGGCCATCGGCAGCCTCGCCCTCGAGGGCGCTGCGCTCGGGCCGCGGACGTGGGGCTGGGTGGGCTACCGCTACGGCCTGACGGGCGTCGTGAACTGGGAGTGGGACCGCCTGCAGCCATCGTGCTGGCGGTCGCCGGACTGCGTGGGCGAGCGCATCAACGGCGACTCGTACCTGGTCTACAGCGGCGACTTCGTGGGCCTGCACGGGCGGCCCGTGCCGTCGATCCGGCTCAAGAACCTGCGGCGCGGAGCCCAGGACCACGAGTACTTGCGGCTGCTGGCGGTGGTGGACGGGGATGCGGCGGCCGAGGTGGCCGCGTCGGTGGTGCCGCGCGCGCTCGACGACGGCCTCGTGGACGACGAGCGACCGGGCGCGTGGAGCCGCGATCCGCGCGTCTGGGAGGCCGCCCGGCACGAGATCGCCGATCGGTTGGCCGCGCCGACCGATGACCGCCCGCCGTCCGCCGACGGCGCGCCCCCAGCCGACGGCCCGCCGCCCGCCGACGACACGCCCGCCGACGGCGGCTGCGCGACCACCGGCGCCGCCGGCCCGGTCTGGCCGGCCCTCCTGCTCGGGCTCCTCCTGCGGCGTCGTCGCACGGCGGCCGCGCGCCGGACCCGCGCGCTGCAGTAGACTCGCCTCGCGCATGCGGGCCCCCACCCTCCTCTCGATCGCCGCCCTGCTGGCCGTCGCCTGTCACGGCGGCGACGACGGCGGAGCGCGCATCCTCCGCCTCGTGCCCGAACGCGCGGCGCCCGGCGACCTCGTCGACGTCGAGGGTCGCGGCTTCGGCGACCACCGGGGAGGCGACGGCGCGGTGTCCGTCGGCGGCCTGCCGGCGCCCGCCGTCGGGTGGACGTCGGACCGTATCCGCATCCGCCTCCCCGAGGACACGCCCCGTGGCGTGCAGGTCGTCGTCGTCACGCTGCGGGGCCGCCCGACGCCGCCGGCCGCCCTCGAGGTCATCGGCGGCGCGCCCCGTCCCGACCGCCCGCACCGCTTCCCCGACGGCGGCGTCCCGCTCCCGGACGGCGGCCCCCTCGACGGCGGCCCGCCCGATGCCGGCCCGCGCCTGGTCGCCGAGTTCACGCCCGACCCGGTCGGCGCGGGCGCAGCGCTCATCCCCGCGCCGGCCGCCCCCGGCGAGCTCCGGCTCGAGGTGCGCCTGCCGCGCGACCTCCCGCCCCTCGGCGGCGCCGCCTTCCACCTTGCCTACGACGGCAATGTCCTGCGCTTCATCGGCGCCGAGCCCGCCGTCGACGATCGCTTCCTCGCGATGGAGATCGGCGCCGGCCGCCTCGCCGTCGGCCGCCTCCTCGACGGCGAGGTCGTCGATCCGCTGTGCACGCTGCGCTTCCGCCTCGTGGGACGGGGCGAGGGCCGCATCGAATTCCCCTTGCGGAACCGCACCTTGCGCAATCGCGACAACCGCCCGCTGCCGGGGCTCGAGTGGTCGGGCGGCAGCGTCCGCGTCCGGAGCGCGCCGTGAGGGCGTGGACGCTCGCCGCGCTGGCGCTGCTCCCGACGCCGGCCCGCGCCGACGACGCGGTGCGCGCGACCGAGGCGGAGCGGGCGCGCCTCCTCGACCACCGCTGGCCCCTCCCCGCCCCCGTGGAGGGCGCGCGCCGGAAGGCCGACGAGACGGGCGACTACGACCTGCAGTCCGTCGCCATCGAGCTCGACGGCGGCGGGCCCGGCGAGCTGCCGACCGAGGCGCGCTTCGAGGTGTCGCTGATCGCGTCACGGCCGCTCGAGGGCGCGCTCGTCCTGCTCGCGGCCTTCTTCGAGCCCGAGGCCGTGCGCTCGCCGGAGGGCGACCTCCTGGAGTTCCGGCGGGATCCGGGCAGCGGCGAGCTGCTCGTCGGCCTGGCGCGGCGGGTGGACGCCGGCGAGGTGGTCCGCTTCACGATCGAGGCGCCGTTCTCGCCGAGCTGCGCCGACGCCTCGGCGTGCGTGACCGGCGCCGCCCTCCGTCACGTCGTCGAGTACGGCTGGTACCCGATGAGCGGCGAGTTCCCCCTCGGCGACCGGTTCACGGTCGACCTGACGATCTCGGCGCCGGGCGGCGAGGCCCCCTCGGGCATCGGGCTGCGCGTGTCGGAACGCGCCGAAGGCGACCGCCGCGTCGTCCGCTTCGCCACGGAGCAGCGCACGACCCTCGTCGCGCTGGCGCAGGGCCCGTACGTCGCGCACCGCGTCGACGACGGGCCGGCGCCGATCGAGCTCCTCGTGCCCTCGACCGCGGCCGGGAACGGCGCGCCGATGGGCGCGCTCGCCGCCGACGCGATGCGCGCGTTCGAGACGATGTTCGGCCCGTACCCGTTCGGCCGCCTCGCCGTGACGCCGATCGACGACGCGGCGGGCGTCGGCATCGGGCCCCAGGCCAACATCTTCCTGCGCGAGCGCGAGTGGGCGACGTCGCCCGAGGAGGCGCGCTACGACATCGTGCGCCGTGTCGCCTCCCACGAGATCGGTCACCAGTGGTTCGCCAACCTGGTGGCCATCGCCGACACGCGCGACCTGTGGCTCTCCGAGGGGTTCGCCGAGTTCGCCGCCACGCGCTACTCGGAGCGCCTCACCGGAACGGACGCGCACTTCCGCACCAACTACTGGGCCTACCTGCAGCGCGTCCCCGCCGTCGGCGACGCACCGCTGTGGAGCACCGACGCGTTCGACGGGCCGTACCGCTTCGAGATCGCCTACCAGAAGGGCAGCGCCGTCCTCGAGCAGCTGCGACGGCGCCTGGGCGGCGACGTCTTCGACGCGGTGATGGCCGCTTACGTGGAGGCGTTCGCCGGGCAGATCGCGACCACACCGGAGCTGGTCGACTTCTGGCAGTCGGCCACCGGCGCGTCCCTCCGGCCGTTCTTCGACCAGTGGGTCTTCGGCGAGGGCCACCCCGAGCTCCGCCTCTCGGCCGCGCCGGCGCGTGGCGCGAGCGACGCGATCGCCTTGCGGATCGAGGGCGCCGGCGCCTTCGCCGGTCCGCTCCCGCTGCGGCTCCACCTCGCCGACGGCGCCGTCGACACCGTGTCGGTGGCGCTCGAGGACGGGCCCGACTACCGCCTGCGCGCCGGGCCCGTGCAGTGGATCGAGGTCGACCCCGACCTGACGATGTTCCGCCGCGTGCGTCCCGATCCCGCCGGCGACGTGGACCTCTCGGGCGTCGTCGACGGCATGGACCTGCTCGACGTGCACTTCGCGCAGGGCCGCGAGGCGCCGGATCCGGCCTGGGACGACCGCGTGGACGTCAACCGCGACGGCGCGGTGGACGCGTTCGACGCGCGCGCCGTGCGCGAGCAATTCGGCGCGGGGTGGTGACGGCTACGGGCCGGAGCGGCCCGGCGCCCAGCCGCCGTGGGCGCCGGTGGCGGCGACCACGCGATAGCGTCCGAGGGGGACGGAGGGCGGCAGCGTGACCGTACCGCGGAACCGGCCGGACGCGTCGGTGGCCAACTCCACGCCGACGCCGACGGGTCGGCCGCCCGCCAACGGCAAGAGGTAGAGCTGTACGGGCACGCCGGCGGCGGGCTCGTCCTCGTCGGCGGCCGTGACCCGGCCGGCGACGTCGAAGGGCAACGCCTCGCCCCGGAAGGCCTCGTGGTCGCCGTCCCCCGCCTCGAGCACGACGGTGACGGCGCGCAGCGCCGAGGCGGGCGCCGCCGCGCCCCCGGCGCCCGGTCCACCCGAGGTGGGCCCCGGCGGGGCCTCCGGCGCGCCCGGCAGGCCGCCGTCCGCGCCGTCCACGGGCAGCGGCACGCGCGGCCCCTTCCCCGACCCGGCGGACGACGGTCCGCCCCCCGCCGCGACCTCGTCGCCCGCCGCCGGGCGTGGCGGACCACCCGCGCCGGCGACCGCGGCGCTGTAGCTCTCGAGGTAGCTCTGCGGCTTGGGGAACGGGTCCGGCGGCGGCGTGTGCAGGCGCACGCGGTCGGCGCCCTTCACGTCCAGGCTCGGCGCCTCGCCGCCGAGATCCACGCGCCGCCAGCGCCCGTCGGGGGCGCGCACCTCGACGAACGCGTGCGCTTCGTTCTGGACGTAGCGGGTCGGCACGCCGAGCGCCCGCGCCGCCACCAGGAACGCGAATGCGCGGTGCCGGCAGACGCCCACCTGCCCGAGCGCCAGATCCTCGAAGATGTCGCCGCCGGCCTCCGGCGGGGGCCCGGCGCGAAACGAACGGAAATACTCGACGAGCCGGTCGAGGCCCGCGGCGAAGGCCATCGATGGCTCGAGGCCGAGCCGCGGCAGCACGCGCGCCGCGGCGGCCCGCGCGCCCGGCGGCAGCGCCGTCGCCGGATCGCCCGCGCCCGCGCCGAGCGGCACGTTGTCGGGCACCGGCGCCGAGAAGTAGGCGCGGTGCGCGTCGGCCAGGAACACGACCCGCAGCGTCCCCTGGTGCTCGCTGCGGACGTAATAGTTGTCGGCGCCGTCCTTGAGGAACGTCACCGCCACGCCCGCGGGCTCCGTCCGTACGGCGACGACGCCCATGTCCGGCGCCACCGAGGGGATCGGCGACGGCCGGCCCGGCGCGGTGTCGATCGTCACGTCGCCCCAGAACATCTCGCGGTCCGGCGCCGCCCGCCGCGGCGACAGCGGCACCAGGGCGAGCGGTCCGGGCGCGATGCTCATGCGGTAGTCGGCGCCCACGAGATCGAAGGCGACGTTGCGCCGGAGCGGCGCCACCTCGGGGTTGAAGACGGCGTTGTAGGTGAGGCGCGCGTCGGCGCCCGTCTGGCGATCCGGCGAGGCGGCCGATGGGCGGATGATGTCGCCTGGCGGCGGTGGGACGGGCTGGTCGTCAGGCCGGAACGTCGGGGCGTCGGGCGCCTGATCGCCTGGGGCCGGCAGGCGGACGCCGTCCTGCCGCAGGGCCGCCGGCAGCGGCTCGCCCGGCTCGAGCACCGGCGCCTCGTCGCCGCCGACGGGATAGGCGGCGAAGAAAGAGGGCGGCACGTACTCGTGGCGCAGGCGCGGCCCGCCGCCGGCGCGGAGCGCGAGCGGCGCGACGACGGCCAGGACCGGCAGCGCGAGGGCGAGACGACGCATGCGCGCATCCTACCTCGTCGCGCCGCAGTTCGGCTTCGGGCGCGCCCGCCGACGCTGTTAGACTGCGCGACGATGCGCGCGGCGGGGCGAGTCCTGGGACTCTGGGGAGCGGTCGCGCTGGGCGCGTGCGACGGCGAAGGCGCCGTCCCGTCGCCGGCGGACGCCGCCCCGTCGCCGGCGGACGCCGCCACATCCGCCGACGGTCCGCCCGCCGACGGCGCGCTCCCGCCGGTCCCCGACTGCGACGACACGCTCCTCGACACCGGGTCGATGCGCCTCCTGCGCTGCGGCGACGGCGTCCGCTATGCCGTCGCCGCCGCCGACGCGGCGCCCTTTCTGCTCGGCGCCACCGCCGCCGCCGTCGTCGAGGGCCGCCGCCTCACCGCGCGGGACTGGCCGGAGGTGGCCTGGCGCGTGCTCGACGAGCGGCGCGTCCAGGCGCGCTTTTCGGGGCTCGCGGGCGTGCCCGACCTCGTGCTCTGGCTCACGGTCGACGCCGCGCTCTATGTCGACGTCTGGCTCGAGTCCGCCGACGACACGCCTCCACTGCGCGTGGAGGGCGTGGACGTCGTCACCCTCGAGGGGCCGGGCGCGGCCTTCCTCGGCGTCGATCCCGCCGCGTGTCGCGCGCTGCCGGCCGGCGACGGGCCCGTCGTCCCGCCGCCAGTGGCGCGCCGCACGGAGCAGGCCGTCCAGTGCCCCGAGGGCGCGCGTCTCGCCGGCGCGCTCGTGCCGGCGGAGGGGGACCTTTCGATCGCCATCTCCGCGGAAGGACTCACGATCTCACGCGCCGAGCCCACCGCGACGCTCGCGCCGGGCACACGCCTGCGCGCCCCGACGGCGGCGCTGCGCGTCGGCCCGGACGCCCTCGACCTCATGGCCGCGCACGCCGCCGACGTCGCCGCGCGCGCCGGTGTGGCCCCGGTCATCCGGCCGGCTTGGGGCTGGCGGTCCGGCGCCGCCTACGGCGCGCTCGTCAATGCCGGGGTCCTCGCCGCCGAGGCGGGCGCGCTCCGCCGCCTGGCCGAGGCGCATGGGGTCGACCCGCCGGCGTGGCTCGTCGCCGACGGCCTCTGGTATCGCGCGCTCGGTGACTGGGCCGCCGGCGAAGGCTTCCCCGAGGGCCTGCGCGCGACGGCCCTCGAGGGCGCCCGGCTCGGGCTCGCCTGGCCCGCGACGCTCGTCGCCGACGAAGCGGCGCTGCACGCGGAGCGCCCGGAGTGGCTCCTGCGCGCCGCCGACGGGGGCGAGGCGCCGTGCGCGCCGGACGGCGCGGCGTGCGGCGTCCTCGATCCGTCGCGCCCCGACGCCCGCGAGCACCTCGGACGGGTCGCCGCCGCGCTGCGGGCGGAGGGCGCCGTGCTCTTCCTGCTCGAGGGTCTCGGCTCGGCGGCGGGCGCCGGCGGCCCGGCGCTCCGCGAGGCAGTGGCCACCCTGCGCGACGGCGCGGGCGACGCCCGGCTGTGCGCCCCCGGCGACTGGGCGCTGGCCGGCACCGCCGACGTGACGGTCGTCGGCCCCGCCGAGCTGTCGGACCTGGGCAGCGACTGCGCCGCCCGCGAGCGCGCCGCCTCCGGACCGCGCGACGCGGCTTGCGCCAGGGCGCTGCGCGACCTCTCGCCCGAGATGGCCGCCGCGCGCCCCTCGACCGTGGCGCTGCGGGCCCGCGCAAGGGCCCTGGCGGCGCGCTGGCACCACGCCGGCGTCTTGGGCGCCCTGGACGCGGGCCCCGTCCTCGTCGGCCCCCCGCGGGCCGCCGGCGAGGCCCGGCAGGCCGCCGCGCTGGCGGCGCTCGCCGGCGGCCCCTACCTGCTCGGCGACAGCGCCCTCGCGCTCGACCCGGCGCGCGCCGCCCTCGCCCTCGCGCCCATCCGGGCGCCCATCGGCGTGCCGGCGCGTCCGCTCGACCTGTTCGACGCCGTCGAGCACCCGCCCGCGCGCTGGCGCGCCGGCGAGCGCGCCCTCGCGCTCTTCAACTGGACCGACGCGCCGATCCGCTTCGAGACGGGGGACTTCGGGCCGGCGACGTCGCTCTTCGACGACGGCCGCCACGGGGACGGCGCGCCCGTCGACGTGCCCCCGCGGGACGTGGTGGTTCTGCTCCGCGCGTTGGAGTAGAAGGGGGCCCATGGTCACGATTGCCCTGGACGCGATGGGCGGCGATCGCGGGGTCGAGACGGCGGTCCGCGCCGCCGCGAGCGTCTCCCTGCAGAAGAACGGCCCGGCGGTGCTGCTGGTCGGCGACCGGGCGCGCATCGAGGCCGTCCTGCAGCGCTCGCGCTACGACGCCGCGCAGCTCTCGATCCACCACGCGCCGCAGGTGATCGGCATGGACGAGTCGCCGCGCGAGGCGATCGAGGGCAAGCCCGAGGCCTCGCTGCTGGTCGGCGCGCGCCTCGTCGCCGAGGGCGCCGCCGACGCGCTCGTCAGCGCCGGCAACACCGGCGCCGCGGTGCTCGCCTGCGCGCGCCACTTCCGCAAGCTGCCGGGCGTGCCGCGCACCGCGCTCGCCGCCGTCTTCCCGACCGAGCAGCGCCGCGGCGAGAAGGACGACCCGTTCAGCCTCGTCCTCGACGTGGGCGCCACCCAGCACACCGACGCCGACGCGCTCGTCGGCTTCGCGCACATGGGCGCCGCCTACGCCGCCCGCATCTCGAAGAACCCCAAGCCGCGCGTCGCCCTGCTCTCCAACGGCGCCGAGCCCTACAAGGGCCCCGCCGAGGTCGTCGAGGCCCACCGGCGCCTCCAAGCCGACCCGTGCCTGCACTTCGTCGGCAACGTCGAGGGCGTCGACCTGCCGAAGGGCGTGGCCGACGTGATCGTCACCGAGGGCTACACGGGCAATGTGCTGCTCAAGACGCTCGAGGGCATCAGCGAGACGGCGCTGAACGTCGCGCGCTACGCCTACCGCAGCCGGCTGGCCTGGCGCATCGGTCTGTGGATGATGCGCGGCGGCGTGATGCAGCTGAAGCAGCTCACCGACTGGCGCCAGTATGGCGGCGCGCCGATCCTCGGGTTCGACCACCTGTTCATCAAGGCCCACGGCCGCAGCAACGAGCGCGCGATCGCCAACGCGATCAAGGTCGCCGCCAAGGCTGCGGGCAGCGGGCTGTGCCGCGAGATCGAGGCCCAGCTGGCCGGAAAGACCGAAGCGGCCTGAAGCGATGTCCGCGCCCCACATCTACCGCTGGGACCTCGACAAGACCTACCTGCAGACCGACTTCGACTCGTTCGGGGCGCTGCTGCGGACGGCCTTCCAGAAGCCCGCCGACAAGACGAACGTGCCCGGCAGCGCCGAGCTGCTGCGGGAGCTGCGCGTCGCCTCGGCGGGGCACGTGCTGATCTACTTCGTCAGCGGCAGTCCGCGGCAGATGCGCAACGTGCTCGCCGAGAAGCTGCGCCTCGACGGCATCCACTTCGACGGCTTCATCCTCAAGGACAACCTCGGCAACCTGCTCAAGGGCCGGTTCCGCGCGCTGCGCGAGCAGGTGGGCTACAAGCTGCCGGCCCTGCTCGAGGCCCGCGCCGAGGCGCCGGTCGAGGCCGAAGAGACGCTCTTCGGCGACGACGCCGAGCGCGACGCGTTCGTCTACTCGCTGTACGCCGACCTGCTGGCGCGCCGCGTGGGCCGCGACGTGCTCGCGCAGGTGCTCGATGTGGCCGGCGTCTACCCCGACAGCCGCGCCCTGGTGATGGACACCCTGCTGGCCCTGCCGCGGCAGGACCCCGTGCGCCGCATCCTCATCCACCTCGACCGCAAGTCGCCGCCGGTCCACTTCGACGTCTACGGCCCCCGGCTCGTGCCGGTGCACAACTACTTCCAGGCGGCGCTCGTGCTGTACGAGGACGGGCGGCTCCAGGCCGAGGCCGTCGGCCGGCTCGGCTCCGTGCTGATCGAGCGGTACCAGTTCACGCTGCCGATGCTGCTGCGCAGCTTCCAGGACGTCCTGCGGCGCGGCGCGATGAGCTACGAGGCGGCGGGGCGGCTCGGAGAGCAGGCGCGCGGACTCGGCATCCGCGGCGACGTGATCGACCTGTTCGCCCGCGAGGCCGACGAGCGCAACGTCTCGCTGCCGCCGGCCCGGCCCAGCGAGCTGCCCGACTACCCGGCGCTCCTGCGTCGGGAGCTCGAGCGTCACCGCATCGAGAAGCTGCGGCGCAAGCAGCGGCGCGGCTGGCTTTGACGGCTCGGAAGCCGTTAGGATCCGGCGGTTTGCGGGAGGGCACCATGAAGCGCGCGCTGGGGGCGGTCCTCGTCTTGCTGCTTTCGGGATGCGGCTCGGGCGGAGGCGGCGGCCCCGCCGACGAGGGGGCCGGCGGCGCCGGCGGCGCGGGCGGCGACGGCGGCGCGGGCGGTGGCGGCGGCCCCGGCGGCGGCGGTGGCGGCGCGCACCAGGACGTCGAGCGCCCGCTGCTTCGCTTCGAGCCCGCCGAGGATGGCCCCGCCACGCCGCTCGCGGCGATCCCCTTCCCCAGCGACCTGTACCGCAAGGCCGACGGGAACCTCGACCTGCGCGGCTTCACGCGGCCGCCGACGAACACGCCGCTCCTCGAGCAATACATCGCCGTCGTCGAGGAGGAGGCCGGCGGCTTCGCGACGAGCGGCACGATGTACGTCGCGTTCGCCGGGCCGCTCTCCGAGGCCGCGCTGCCCGCCGACGGCGGGGCCTCCCTCGCGCCGGGATCGGCGCTGTTCGTCGTCGACGTCGACCAGGACTCCCCGTCCTTCGGCGAGCGCCTGCCCGTGCGCTGGCGCTTCGGCGCCGAGAAGACGACGTACCTGCCCGAGCACCACCTGGCCGTGCGCCTCGTCGAGGGCGTCGTCCTGCGCCCCGCGACCACGTATGCCCTCGTGATGACCGACGCCGCGGCGATCCCCGACGAGCGCTTCGCCGCGACGCTGGCCGAGAGCGCGCCCGACGACGCCGCGCTCCGCCGCGCCTGGGAGGTCCACGCGCCGCTCCGCGCCTGGCTCGCGGCGCAGTCCGCGCCGCCATCGCTGGCCGGCGCCGCCGTCTTCACCACGCAGGACCCGGTCAGCGAGATGTTCGCGCTGCGCGACTTCGTGAATTCGCAGCCGCCGCCGGCGCTGGTCGACATTCGCACCCAGGGCGAGAAGCTCAGTCGCTTCGAGCTGATCGAGGGCGAGTACAGGGCGCCCCGATTCCAGCGCGGCGTCATCCCCTACGACCCGGCCGCCAACCGCGCGGACCCCGAGAACGACGGCCGCATCGTCTTCGACGCCGGCGGCAAGCCGATCGTCCAGGGCGAGGAGACCATCCGCTTTTCGATGTCGGTCCCGCTCGGCGAGGCGCCCCCCGACGGCTGGCCGGTGGTGATGTACGCGCACGGCACGGGCGGCGACTGGCACAGCTACGTCTCGGGCAAGACGGCCTCGGTGCTCGGCCGCGACGGCGTGGCCTGCATCGCCATCGACCAGATCCACCACGGCACCCGCGACAACGGGGCCTGCACCGGCAAGGCCGACCCCGACTCCTGCGTCGCGCTGGCGTTCTTCAACTTCCTGGTGCCGACGGCGGGCCGCGACAACGTCCGCCAGGCGGCCATCGACTACATCTCGCTGCTCAAGTTCGTGCGCCACCTGCAGATCCCGGCGGACCTGAGCGTCAGCGGCCGCGAGATCAAGCTCAAGACGAGCGACGTGATGTTCATGGGCCACAGCCAGGGCAGCCTCAACGGGCCGCTCTTCCTTGCGGTGGAGAAGGACCTGCGCGGCGGCATGCTCTCGGGCGCGGGCGCGAACTTCGCCATCACGCTCGAGCAGAAGAAGAAGCCCATCGACATCAACACCGTCGTGCGCACGGTGCTACGGCTGCCGTCCGGCGAGCCGCTCGACCGCTGGCACCCGGTGGCGATGCTGCTGCAGACCTTCATCGAGCCCGCCGACAGCCAGAACTACGCGCGTTACTGGTTCCGGGAGCCGCCCGAGGGCTACGCGCCCAAGAGCGTCTTCATGACCGTGGGGCTGCTGGACGAGTACGCGACGCCCGACGGCGCCCACGTGCTCGCGGCGGCCGCCGGCGTGCCGATCATCGACCCGGTGGCCCAGGAGGTCGAGGCGCTCACGCTGCAGGGACTCGAGCCGAAGCTGCCGCCCTACGACCGCAACGTCGCCGGCGGCGCGGCGAGCGCCGGCATCGCCCAGTACAAGAACCAGGGCCACTTCGTGATCTTCGACGACGCCAGCGCCCAGACACGGTACGCGAACTTCCTCAAGAGCCTCGCCAGCCGCCGTCCCCCGCAGATCTTCTAGTCGCCTGACCCCGAAGTTCCGCACGCTTCGTCTCGCGGCCCCCAGGTCTGCGTTGGACCTCCTCCGTGTAGGACGAGGCGACGCGTTCGTCGGCCCGCCTCGCTCTGGGGGCCGATGGCTCGCGCCTCGGGCGCGCGAACTTCGCTGTCAGGCCACCAGCGCGCGCCGGCCGTTGACGGCGGGGGGGGCCCGGGCCCACGCTGCCTGCGATCCGCGTTCGGGGGGAACGCCATGAAGCGCGCCATCCGGCACCTCGCGCCGATGTTCCTGGCGCTCGCCGCCGCCTGCGAGGGCGGGGGCGGCGACCTGGCCCGTGACGACGACGGCGGCAGGCCCGACGGCGCGGCGCCCGACGCGGCGCCCGCGGTCGACGCCGACCCCGGCGATGCGTACGCCGCCGACGCCTTCGAGGGCGACGCCACGCTGCCCGACGCCGCGCCGATGGACGGCGCCGTCGACGCGCGCGCCCCCGACGGCACGGCCGACGCGGCGGTCGGCCCACCGCCGCGTCTCGCCGCCGCGATGGCCTGCGCCGCCCCCGAGGCCGACCCCTGCGCCCTGCCCGCCGCCGACCCGGCCCCGGCCGCAAGCTATCGAAAAGACTTCTATTTCCCGGACGCGCGCTACCCGGAGTACACCGATCCGCCCGTCGACGGCGGGCGCGTCCAGGTCGCGGCGGTGGCGGCGGCCTCGGGCCCGGTCACCGCCGTCACCATCGACGGCATCCCGGTCGACGTCGCCGAGCAGCCGCCGCCCGAGGGCGAGCGCCCGCCCTTCGAGTGGTGGCACGTCTGGCCGCAGGTCGCGGTCGCCGGCGAGCCCCTCTGGGTGAGCTTCCACAGCCGCGATCCGCGGTGGGACGACGGCGAGCCGGCCGAGGTGGAGGTGGAGACGACCGACGGCGTCGCGGTGTCGGGCCGCTTCGCCGTGCACACGGCGCCGGCGCCACTCACCTACGTCACCACCGCCGACGACGGCGCCACGCTGCTCGTGCACGTGCGAAACGACGACGACGTCCCCCACACGCTCGCTCGCCTGGTCGTGAACGGACGCGATGCCACCGGCGTCGCCTGCGTGCCGACCCGCACCCTGGCGCCCGGCGCCGCCGCCCTGTGGACGGTGCCGCAGTGCGCGCCGCTGATCGCCGGCCAGGCCTGGACGGTGGTTGCGGAGTGGGCCGACGCGCCGCCCTCGGTCGGCGCCGGCCGCGTGCTGCCGGAGCGCTTCCCCGTCGAGGCCTGGAACACCACGACCGACTGCCCGTTCCCTGGCGGCGATGCCATGAGCTTCGCGCGCCACGTCGACGCCGGCATCGACACGTTCTACCTGCACGAGGGCACCTGCGCGCAGTGCGGGTGCGACCTGCCCACGCTGATGGCCGCCGTCGCCGCCACCGAAGGTTACCGGGCCCTCGTCACGTGGGGTGCGGTGATCCCCGGCGACCGGCCGCCGTTCGACGCCACGGCGCTCGCGGGCATCGCCACCGGGGACGAGTCCGACGGCGAGCTCTACGACGACGCGGGCGTGCCTCATGCCGCGCGGAAGGCGCAGCAATCGCGCCAGGCGTGGGCGCGCTTCCCCCAGGTGCCGACCTTCAGCGGCGGCCGGACGAACGGGCACGTCGGCACGTTCGCCGGCACCGCCGACGTGCAGGGCATGAACCTCTTCGTGGCCGCCTGCGCGCCGCACGTCACCGAGCCCGGCCACCATCCGCCGCCGCGCGCGGCGTTCGACTACCTCCGCAACACGCGGGACAACCATCGGCCGCTGCCGACGTGGCTGTACGCCCAGGGCCTGGCGCCCGCGTGGAACCGGCGGCACCGCGGCCTGACGCTCCACTGGCAGCCCGATCCGCAGGAGATCGCCGTCCAGGCCTACAGCGTGCTCGCCGCGGGGGGCAAGGGCCTCATGTGGTTCCAGACCAACCAGACCGAGGCGGCGCTGGCCCCGGACCGGTGGGCGGCGCTCGCGGCGGCGAGCCGCACGATCGGCGCGCTGCGCGACCTGCTGCGCGAGGGCGATCCCACCGGGGGCGCCAGCGCCGACGCCGACACCATCGTCGAGGCCATCCGCGCCCGCGACGCGCTGGTGCTGGTGGCCATCGACGTCGCCGCCGAGTCGGGACCGGACGACGTCTCGTGCCTGCAGGCGGAGGCCGACGGCGCGGAGAGCCCGCACTGGCACTTCGCCGCGCGCAGCCCCGAGGTGCGCGTGCACATCCCCGAGGACCTCGCCGTCGCCGACGCGTTCGAGGTGGTCGACGGCGACGTGCGCGACCTGTCGCTGCCGCACGTCGTCGAGGGCCGAACGGTCACCTTTCCCGGGCTCCCGCTCGACGACGACCGCCCCGCCCGCGTCTTCGTCTTCGCCGCCGACCCGTCGCTGCGCGAGCGCCTCGTCAGTCCTCGATGACCGACAAAAAGAGGTCGGCGATCGCCACGTGGCCCGTGGGGTTGGGGTGGATGCAGGTGAGGTCGAACCAAGTCTCGGTACCCGGACCGCGGTAGCACGGCGCGCTCGGATCGTTGGCGTTGAAGCCGTGCCCGCAGAAGCTCTCGAGCATGAAGATCATGTCGCTGCCGGTCTCCACGGCGATCGACAGGAACTGCTCGTTGGCCCAGATCACCATGTCGGCGAGCGCCTGCGGATCCTCCCAGGCGGCGCCGAAGCCGGCGAGGCCGGCGGCGGGGCAGGCCTGCACGTCCCCCGTGCCGTCGGTGAACTCGAACATGTTGGCGAAGACGACGAAGACGCCGTTCGGGAAGCGGCCCGGCTCGCGGAACCAGCGGATAGCGTCCCGCATTTTTTCAACAAATTCACGAGTTTGCTGCCAGATCTCGTCGAGCGGGCGCCCCTCGATGCCGGCGCGGGTGATCGACGAGACGTCGTTGCCGCCCATCGTGATCACCACCAGGGTGCGGCGATGGCGCTCCGCCTCGGGGAAGCAGCGCAGGATCATGTCGCCATCCTCGAGGAAGTCGTCGGTGCGCGCGCCGTAGCGGGCGCACGAGGCGTACGTCCCGTCGTCGGGGACGAGGGCCGTCCCGTCGATCAGGTTCACCTCCTTCCAGAGGGCGGCCGGCGGCGGCAGGCGGAAGCGGGCGGCGAGCCGCTCGGCGAGCAGCGAACGGTAGAACTGCGGCGCCGGCGTCGGTGGCGTGCCGACGGTCACCGAGTCGCCGAGGAACACGACGCGCTCGACGTCGCGGATGTCCTGGTGGTTCGTCCCGCGGCAGTGGCGCCCCACGACGGGCTGGAACTGGTCGTAGTCCGGGCCGATGGGGCTCGGGTTCTCGAAGGCGTCGTCGAAGCAGGACGCCGCCGTGGGCGGGCCTCCGTCGGGGACGGACGGCGCGGCGTCCGGCGGCGCGGCGTCCGGCGACGCGCCGTCGGGAGGCGACGCGGCGTCGGGCGGCGACGCGGCGTCGGGCGGCGACGCGTCCGGTGCGATCGGCGACGCGTCGGGCGCCGCGTCCGGCGGACCGGCGTCGGGGACCGACGGCCCCCCGTCCCCCCCGACGGGCCGCGCGTCGCCGGCGACGGGGCCGGCGTCGGTCGCGAAGAGCGCGTCGCGGAGGGCCCCGTCGGCGACCGGCGCCGTGCGCGTCCCCCCCTCGCCGCAACCCGCGAGCCACCCTGCCATCGCGCCCGCCACGACGCCGGCGTATCGCGCTCCCCACCGCATGAGACGCATCTCAGGTCGCACGCCCCCCCCTTGCCATCGCCGACGCATGCAGGTAACACCGCGGCATGAGACTCCTCGTGTACATCGCCGCAGGGGTCGCTGTCGCGGCCCTCGTCGCCTGGTGGATGAACCGCCGCAATCGCCTCGCCGAGGCGCAGGCCGAGCGCGCCCGCGCGCGCACGGGGGCCAACGTGACGAACGACCTCACCGCCGTGCGCGCCGGCGGGGTCCTGCGCCTGCCCGGCTTCGGTCGCAACACGCTGGGCGTCGAGACGTACGTGCACCAGCGCCACCGCTACGCCGACGTCGACTTCCCCGAGCGGCCCTGGTTCGAGCTCGTCTGCGACCAGGCCGGCCGCGACCTGCTCGTCGAGTGGGTCCGCGACGGCGGCGAGCTGTTCGTGACCGCCGGCTACGAGGACGAGAACCCCACCCTCGCCGATCTGGGCCTCACCGAAGAGGACCTGATCCGTTTCGATGAGGACCAGCGCGGCTCGTTCACCTGGGACGGCGTCACCTGGTCCTTCGAGCTCGCGCGCGAGACGGACTGGTTCGAGAACGACGGCCGGCAGAAGGAGTCGTTCTACCGCTGGGAGTTCCACGACGCCGACGACAAGCGCTGGATCACCATCGAGAAGTGGGCCGGCGAGAACCGGTTCCCCGTCTATCACCTGTGGAGCATCGACGCCGACAAGGTGGAGGTGTACGACGCCGGTGGGGAGGTGCGGCGTTGAAGCGCTCTTCGTGGGCCTCGTTCCTGCTCCTCGGCGCGGCCTTCGGCCTCGTCATCTACCTGTTCTTCGGCCGTCCCCTGCCCGACTGGGCCCGCGCCGATGCGCAACAGGCGCAGCAGCGGCTCGAACAGATCGCCGCCGACGTCCAGGCGCAGCGCGCTCGCATCGATGAGATCGTCCAGCAGGACCCGGCGTTCCTCTCCGAGCTGCCGGAGGTGAAGGCGGCGCGCCAGCAGCTCGAGGCGCGCGCCGCGCAGGTCCAGGCGCTGCAGACGACGTTCGCCGACGCGGTGAAGCCCATCCTCGAGCGCGACAAGAGCTCCGAGCGGGCCGAGCTGCTCTCGGCCGTGTCGCCGATCAACGCGAAGGTCCAGGCGCTGCAGAGCCAGGACGAGGCGGTCGCCGCGGCGGCCACGGTCCAGCGACTGCTCGAGTACAAGCGGGACCACGCGAAGATCGTCGAGGGCGCGCGCACGACGGCCCAGGCGGTGGCGAACGCCGGCGCGGACCCGCTGGTCGAGGGCGGCCTGGCCACGTCGGGGGCGCAGTTCCCCGAGATGAAGGACAAGCTCGAGAAGAAGCGCGCCGATCTCACCGCCGGGGCCGCCCAGGTGCAGGCCGACCGGGCGCACCTCGACGAGCTGGCCGCGCAGCAGCCCGTCGACTACGTCGCCGTCGGCCGGCTCGCCGATCGCATCTTGGCGAACGGCGAGGCGGTGCAGGCGCAGAAAGCCGGGTTGATCAGTGACTTCGCGGAGTTGCGCCGAAGCACCGACAAGATCCTCACCGACATGAAGGAGGAGGACGGCCGCTACTACCACCAGTACCGCGTCATCCAGGACGGCAAGTCGACCGAGACCGGCTGGCTCGAGGTCGACGCCGCGACGTACCGCAAGCACGAGGACCACCTCGGGATGTCGATCTACAGCAAACCCGAGGGCGTGCTCGAAGAGGACGCCGTCGAGGTGGCCTCGCCGCCCGGGTACGCATACGTCGGCAACCCGCGCTACGGCCAGTGGCAGGGCAGCGGCGCGAACAGCTTCTGGGTGTTCTATGGGCAGTACGCGCTGATGCGCGACCTGCTGTGGGGCCCGGGCTACTACCGCCCCGTGCCGCGCGGCGACTGGGACGGCTGGCGCGACTCGCGCCGCGCGGGCCGCCCCTACTACGGCCGGAACAACGAGTACGGCACCCAGGGCTCGGCGACGCGGTCCCGCTACGCGGGCAGCCGCTACATGACCGACCGCGCGGCGCGGGCGGCGCGGCGACCGGCCCCGAACACGACCACCTCGTCCCGGTCCGGCAGCACGTCGCGCAGCGGCGGAGGCTACCGATCCAGCCGCTTTCGCGGCGGCAGCTTCGGCGGCGGAGGCAAGTGACCATGAGCGGCGTGATGGCGGCCTACACGGCCGGGCTCGTCCTCCTGACCGCCGGCCTCCTGCTGGCGGCGCGCGTGGCGTATGTGCGCCTGAGCCGCTTCGATGCGGAGCACGAGCTCACCACCGCCGACAACCCGGCGGTGGGCACGAGCCTGTTCGGCTTCCTCGCGGGCGTCGTGATCGTGCTCGCCTCGCTGCTCGGCAGCGAGTCGCTGGCGGATCCGAACGAACCGGCGGAGCTGGCCTGGGACCTGGTCGAGGTCGCCCTGTACGGGCTCGTGAGCATCGTGCTCCTGAAGCTCTCGGGCTGGATCAACGACAAGGTGATCCTCCTGGGCTTCGAGAACCGCAAGGAGCTGGTGGACGACCGCAACGTGGGCGCCGGGGCCGTGTTGTGCGGCACCTACATCGCCTCGGGGCTCGTGCTGGCGGGTGCGTTCGCCGGCCGCATCGACCCGTCGGTGTTGCCGCCGGACCTGGGTCGCGGCGAGGTGTTCCTGCGCGAGCTGGGGACGGCTGTCGCGTTCTTCGCGTTGGGGCAGGTGGTGCTCGCCCTGTACGGCTTCGTCTATTCGAAGCTGTCGAAGGTGAACGTGCACAAGGCGATCGAGGGGGACTACGTCAAGGACGGGGTCAAGCACGGCGGCAACCTGGCCGCGGGGCTGGCCTTCGGCGGGCACCTCGTGGCCATCGGTCTGCTCCTGTGGAGCGGCGCGCGGCACGACTTCGTCAACTGGCCGCAGAACCTGACGTGGTTCGGAGTCGCGGCGGGCGTCGGCGTGGTGGCGCTGCCGGTGTGGCGCCTGTTCGTCGACCACGTGCTCATGGGCAAGGCCGATCTCGCGCGCGAGATCTACGAGGATCGCAACGTGAACGCCGCCCTGCTCGAGACGTCGGCCCTGCTGGGGCTCGCCGTCGCGCTCGCCCTCGTGCTCTGACCCGCCCGTGCGCCGCACCCGTTGGTTCCTCGCCGGGGTCGTCCTGTTCCTCGGCGGCTCGGGGCTGGTCTACGAGTACTGCCTGTCGACGCTCGCGAGCCACCTGCTCGGCAACTCCGTCGAGCAGTTCAGCCTGATCATCGCGCTGATGCTGTTCGCGATGGGCCTCGCCGGCTGGGCCCAGCGCGCCGTGCGCAACGACGTCGCCGACCTGTTCGTGTTCGCCGAGATCGCCCTCGGCGCCCTCGGGGGCTCGTCGGCGGTGCTGCTGTACCTTGCCTTCGCGTGGCTCGAGCACTTTCACCTCGCGCTGTACTCGCTGGCGCTCGCCATCGGCTTCGGCATCGGGCTCGAGATCCCCATGCTCATGCGGATCAACCAGGAGTGGCGGCCGGACCTGCGCGACAACGTGGCCGACGTCTTCTCGCTCGATTACGTCGGCGCGCTCCTCGGCGCGCTCCTATGGGCGTTCGTCCTCCTCCCGGCGCTCCCGCTCGATCGCATCGGCCTGTTGCTCGGCCTCGCGAACCTCGGCGTCGCGGCGGCGACCCTGGTGGTGCTCTGGAAGCGCCTGCGACGACGGCGACTGCTCGTGGGCACGCTCTTGGCGGCCCTCGCGGGCCTCGTCGGCCTCACCACGGCGAGTCCGATGCTGATCGATGAGGCCCGACAGCAGCTGTTTCGCGATCCGATCCAGTACCACTCACGCTCGCCCTACCAGGACATCGTGATCACCGGGCGCGGACCGCGGATGAGCCTGTACCTCAACGGGCACCTGCAGTTCGACAGCGAGGATGAGCACATCTACCACGAGGTTCTCGTGCACCCTGCGCTGATGGCGCTCGAGACGCCGCCGCGGCACGTGCTGGTGCTTGGCGGCGGCGATGGGCTCGCCGTCCGCGAGGTGCTGAAGTGGCCCTCCGTGGAGCGGGTGACCCTCGTCGACCTCGACCCGGAGATGACGCGGCTGGCGCGCGAGTACCCGCCGCTCGTGGCGCTCAACGGCGGCGCGCTGGCCGACGCGAGGGTGGTCGACGTCGACGCCGCGGGCGTCACCGCCGGGGCCGCCGAGCCGGTGGTGAAGGCCGCCGAACGCCCCCGCGACGCGCTGCGCGGGCGCGAGGCGGCCATCGGGGAGGTGCGCGTCGTCCACCTCGACGCCGACGCCTTCCTGCGCGACCTCACCGGACCGTGGGACGCGATCATCGCCGACTTCCCCGATCCGCGCTCGGCGGACCTCGCGAAGCTGTTCAGCCTCGAGTTCTACCGGCAGGCGCGCGCGCGGCTGCGGCCGGGCGGCGTGATCGTGGCGCAGGCGGGCAGCCCGTACACGCAGCGGCGCGCCTTCTGGTGCGTCGTCGACACGATGGCTGCCTCCGATCTCGCGGTGCTGCCCCTGCACGCGCAGGTGCCCAACTTCGGCGAGTGGGGCTTCGTGATCGGCCGCCGCGACGCCGTGCCGCGCCCCGCCGGCGCCCCCCCGGTGAGCACGCGATGGCTCACGGCCGAGGGCCTCGCCGCCGCCGCGGTCTTCGCGCCCTCCCTGGCGCGCCCCGAGGGCGACCCCGTCGTCTCCACGCGGCTCGACCCGCGCGTGCTGCCGCTCTACGTCGAAGGCGAGCCGCTGTCCGGCCCGGACCTCTTCCCCGGCGACACAAAAAGATGAATGATTTTCATTCCTTGCGAAGGTCGAGCCCGCCGGTGAACGCGTAGCTGACGAAGTCGTCGAACGCGTACAGCACGATGCCGAAGGGGCGGCTGCCGGTGATGCGGTGGGCGCCGCGGCGCACGTCCACGTGCAGGAAGCGGCGGACGTCGCCGGGCACCGGTTGCGCGGCGTCGAGCGGCAGGTCCCGCCCGTCGAGCGTCAGCGTCGCGCCGGGCTCGACGATGAGGGTCGCGTAGTTGCGCGCGTACGTCGACGGCGTGAGGAAGGCGTAGTCGGTCCGGTACTGCCGGGCCGGCGGCACCACGAACAGCGACGGATCGCCGGCCTGCGCGCCATAGGGCGAGGCGATGCCGGTCGTCCCCTGCCCGCCGAACAGCCCGACGACGAGCAGCGGCGCGGTGGCGTCGAGACGGACGGCGGCGCGGGTGCCGAGCTCGCACGACTCGCCCGGTCCGAGGCGCACCGTGCGCTCGTCGACGAGGTGGTCCGCGCAGTCGGGCGTGCCGCGGTTGCCCGGCGGCAGCGGCGCCAGCTCGGCGTAGGGCACCGCGAACGTGACGCTCGTCTCGTCGCGATCGGCGAGCATGCGCCACCAGGTCGCCTCGGTCTCCGGCGCCGGACGCCCGCGCGGCGCTGGCGGCGTGAGCACGAACCCGCGCCCCCAGGTGCCCGCCGGCAGGAGCTGCTCTTCGAGGTGGTCGCAGGCCGGCACGCCCTCGGGGTAACGGGCGCACTGGTGGCTGCTGAAGACCGCCACCGGCATGCTGCTCTCGATCCGCGTGCCGGTCAGGTCCCGCTGGAGCGCGGTGATCGGGCCGAAGCCGGCCTGCACCGTGAGCACCTCGTGGGCCGCGAGGCGCAGGACCGACTCGCGCCCGGCCACCGTGAGCCGCCCGGCCGGATCCGGCGCGACGACGGAGGCCTCCGGGAAGCGCAGCCGGACCTCGGTGTCGTCGGTGAGCGCGACGATGGTCAGCGCCTGCGTGGCGCCGCCCTGGCTCGGCACGCCGATGAAGCGGTACGCCTCGCCGAGCGTCGACGCGGGCAGGAGCAGGCTGGCGTCGTTGCTGAAGCTGTAGTTGCAGCACAGCGGGCTGAACTGATAGGCGCCCATCGGGCGGTCGCTGCGCACGTGCCACGCCGTGCGCGCCACGCCGGAGTCGCGACCGCCGGGCGCCGATCGGGGCAGCAGCAGGCGCAGCATGCCACCGGGCGGCACCTCGACGCCGTCGGCGCGCTCGAGGCCGCCCACGAGCACGGTGCCGTCGGTGGCGTGCACCTGCGAGCGCAGGTTGACGTCCTGGTACAGGCCGGCGGGGACGTCGTCGTCGCCGCGCGGCGGTGTCATCAGGTAGCTCGCGACGAGCGACCCGATCTCGCCGTCCGGTCCGAAGGCCCACACGCGCACCGGCCGGTCCGCGTCCGGATTGACGAGGACGACACCGAGCGGCGAGTCGGGATGGGCCTCGCCGGGGCCGGCGTAGCGCAGCGCCGGCAGGTCGACCGGCCAATAGTCGCAGGCGAGGTAGGCGCGGCGATCGGCAGCGTCGGCGCAGGCGTGGGTGAGGCACTCGCCGCGGAAACACCGTGTGTCCTCGCCGCAGGCGGCCGCGGGTCGCCACCCCGACCCCTCCTCGCACTCGGCAGGCGTGCCGTCGGCCAGGCAGGTGCGCTGTCCGCGACGGCAGTCGCGGCCGGGCACGGCACAGATCCCCTCCTGGCAGATCTCGCCGTCGGGACAGGCGGTGTCGAGGATCGTGCGACCGTCGGGCGAGCAGCCGCGGACGACGTTCGGTTCGCCGGGCGCGCACGCCGGCGGGGCCGTCGGGTCGCAGACCGGAGCGGCGTCGGGGCGTGGGGCGAAGTCGAGGTCGCGCGCGGCGTCTGCAGGGCGCGCGGCGTCGGCGGGCCCGAAGTCCCAGAGCGGCAGCGCGTCGGGCGGCGGAGCGGCGTCCGGCGCGGCGTCGACGACGGAGACGCCGACCTCGGCCGCCTCGGGCGCGCCGTCTCGTGACTCGCCGCACGCGGTCAAGAGCAGGAGCGCCGCGCCGAGCGCGGTCTCAACGCTTCTCGAGGTTGAGCCCACCCGTGAAAGCGTAGCTGACCCAGTCATCGAAGGCGAACACCAGGATGGCGAACGGCTTGGTGCCCGTGATGCGGTGGGGACCGTCCGTGAGGGTCACGTGGCGGAACACGCGGTTGCTGCCCGGGACGCCCTGCGTGTCGCCTCCGGCGAGCGACAGCGGCTGTCCGTCGAGCAGGAGCTCGGTGTCCGCGTCGGCCACCACCGTGAGGTAGTCGTTCGCGTAGGTACCCGGCGTCAGGAAGGCGTAGTCGTCGCGGTACTGGAGGTCGGGTGGGACGAGGAAGATCGACGGGTCACCGGCGTGGGCGCCCGCCTCGTTGAGGCCGGTCGACTCCTGCCCGCTGATGATGCCCATCACCATCATCTTGCCGTCGCCCTGGATCTGCACCGGCATGCGCGTGCCGAACTCGCAGAAGCCCGGGCCGTCGAGCACCAGCGTCGTCGGATCGGCGAGCTTGTCGCGGCAGTCGGGCACGCCGGGGAAGCCGGGGCGCTGCGGCTGCAGGTCGTTGAACGGCAGGCTGAGCGTCACCCGGGTGCCGGGCCGCTCGGCCATGATCTTCCAGTAGGTGTATTCGGCGGCGCGGTTGTTCTGCGCCCGCCGCACCGTGGGCACGAGCACGAACGTGGTGCCCCACGTGCCGGTGGGGAAGAGCTGCTCTTCGAGGTGGTCGCAGGCCGACAGCATCTGCGGGTAGAACGAGCACAGGTGGCTGCTGAACGTGGCCACCGGCTTGTCGGTGGTGATCGTCGCGCCGCTCAGATCGGGCGGGTTGCCGCCGAAGCCCTGCGCGAAGCCCGACTGCACCAGCAGCACCTCGTGGGCGCCGATGCGCGCCGTCACCCCGTTGCCCGCCGTCGTCAGGCGGCCGGCGCGGCCCCCCTCGGGGACGATGTTGACCCGGGGCGGGAGCTGGATCTGCACCTCGGTGTCGTCGGCGGTGCCGATGATCGCGATCGTCGACGAGCTGCCCTCGAGATCGCCGGGCACCTGCCACGTCGGCACGCCGAGGAACTTGTATGCCGTGCCCAGCGCCGTCACGGGGAACAGCAGGCTGGCGTCGTTCGAGAAGCTGTAGTTGCAGCACAGCGGCGCGAACTGGTACGCGGCCACCGGGCCGGTCGTCCGGATGCGGTGCGCCGAGCGCCACACGCCCGACGTCGTCGGCGGCGGTCCGCTGCGCGGCAGCAGGAACGTCCCTGTGCCGCCCGGCGGGATGGTCACCGGATCGGCGCGGCCGATGTCGGGCACGACCACGCGCCCGGTCGCGTCGCGCACCTCGGAGCTGACGGTGTGCGGCGGCTCGTTGATGAAGACGCCGGGGATGTTCGGCACCCCGATCACGCGACGGTCGATGAGCTGCGCCGGGCGACCGTCGGGGCCGAGCACCCGCACGTCGACCGGGGCGTCGGCGCTGGGGTTGGCGATGACGACGCCGACGGGCGAATCGGGCGTGGTGCCGGCGGCCGGATCCATGGCCGTGTTCGGCAGCTCGGCGGCGAAGTAGTCGCAGCCGAGGTAGCTGCGCCTCGCCGCGGCCTGCGCGCAGGCGCGGGTGACGCACTCGCCCTCGAAGCAGACGTCGCCGTCGGGGCAGGCCGGCAAGAGCTCCCACGACTCGCCGGGGTGACAGACCGCCGGCGTGTCGCGGCTGGCGCAGATGCGATCCGCGCCCGCGCAGGTCGCCGGATCGGGGAGGCAGGCGCTGCCGACGCAGACGCCGCCGGGGGCGCACGGCTCGATGGCCCAGCGACCCTCGTCGTTGCAGACCTGGACGAACGGCTCGCCCTCGTTCAGGCACCGCTGCTGGCCGGGATCGCAGGTGAAGCCCGTGCCGCCGGCCCCGCCGTCGCCGCCGCTGCCGGCCGCTCCGCCCGCGCCGCCGCCGCCGCCGCCGCCTTCGCCGCCTGCGCCGCCGACCGGACCGCCGCCGCCCGCGCCGCCCTCGCCGCCGGACCCGCCGGCGCCCTCGCCGCCGGACCCGCCGCCGCCGCCGACCCCACGGTCGCCGCCGGCGCCGCCCCCGCGCGGGCCGGGACCGGAGTCGGTGTCGCCCGCCGGGGGGTCGTCACCGCCGCCGCTCTCGTCCTTGCAGGCCACGAACACTGAAGCCAGCGCCAGCGCTGCGATCCATCCCCGCCCCACGTGCATCGCCCCGTCTCCCCTCGGCCCGGGCGCCACCCGGACCCATGCGATGAGCGCGGGATTCTACTCGGGAATCCCCCTCCGGCTCCACCGTCCAATGAATGGGATTCAGCCGCGCTCGTGGGGCATCACGTCGCGGGGGGCGCGGAAGTACTGCACCGGCGAGTAGGCGAGGAAGTTGCTGACGCGGCTCGTGTAGACGTCGGCGAAGTCCTCGACCTGACCGCCGAACTGGCTGCGCTCGTTCTCCTCGCGGAAGAGACGGCCCCAGTAGGGGTTGAAGTGCGCGTCGGTGGTGCCCTCGAGCGCCTCGAGCTCCTGGAGCGTCTGCCGCAGCAAGGCGCGCTTGCGCTCCACCTTCTTGCGCGCCTGCTCGCGGGTGCTCTCGATCACCACCGCCTCGGGGCCCGTCAGCACCTCGAGCCGCGCCAGCGACTTCACCAGCGTCAGGTGGTAGTTGATCTCCTGATCGAGCTTGATCACCGCGTCTTCGAGCTGCTGGATGCGGTGGAGCGCCTCCCGGTGCTCGGCGCCGAGCTGGATCGCCTCCTCCATCTCCTGAATGATCAGCGCGGTGCGCCAGATGCTGCTCTTCTTCGACCGCAGGATGTCGCCGTAGATGTGGTCGCCGACGTAGAGGATGCGGTCGCCCGTCAGCTCCGCCATGCGCTCGAAGTCGCGCACGTTGCCGCCGGCGTAGACGCGGCCGCGCTCCAGCGTTTTGGGCTGGCCGACCGGGTGCCCGTCGGCGTCGAGCAGCTGGAAGGGCGCGTCCCCGGTGAAGAAGGCCGGCTTCGCGGCGCTCACCACCACCGCGTCGAAGTACTGGTGCCAGCTGCGGTAGCGCGGCAGCGCGCCGTCGAGCAGGTAGCTCATCACCGCCTGCGTGTAGGCGAACTCGCTGTTCGTCAGCAGGAAGAGCTTCTTCCCCGCGCTGCGCAGCTTGTGCAGCGTCGGCGGCAGGTCGGGATCGCGCTCGATGAACTGCGGCAGGTGCGCCACGATCTCGCGCTTCATCGAGTTGTCGCGGTGCGCCTCGTCGATGCTCGCGCGGATGTCGTCGAAGAGCTGCCGGTAGGTCCACGGCATGCGACGCCCCTGCCCCTCCCAGTGCTCGATGATGCCGGCGAGCATCGTCGCCTCGGGCAGGCTGAAGAGGGTGTCGATCCACGCGAAGCGCTCGCCGCTGCCGAACTTGATCGCCTTGGTGCCGTAGAGCTCGCGGCGGCGCTGGTCGGGCACCGGCCGGTAGCCGTGGTAGCAGCGGCCGACGTGGCGGTGGCAGTCCATCTTGAAGATGTTGCCCTCCTCCTTGTCGACCGCGAGGCCGCGGATGATGAACGCCGGATCGAGCCGCACGCTGCGCAGCTCCTCGGGGTAGCCGCGGTCGCGGATGAGCTTCTCGAGCGTGGCGCGCACCGAGAGCTCGTTCATCGCCGGCTGGTCGTACGGCGCGACGGTGTAGTCCATGTCGAAGCCGACGGCGGCGATCTTCGCCATGTTGAGGTTGCGGTTGACGTAGATGCCGCGCTTCGGATCGCTGGGGATGCCGGGCTCGAGCATGCCCGTCAGGTCCAGCGGCAGTCCCTCGCCTTCGGCTGCGTCGTCGTGGGGCCCGTTCCTCACGGAAATCCTTGCAAAACGTCGACGGCCGAGCTTAACACGCCGCGAGGCCGCCGTTGACTCGACGCTTGCTCGCCTGCATCGCCGCCTGCCTGCTTCCATCGGTCGCGCCCGCGTTCGAGATGACGCGAAAGGACCGACTGGCGGCGCTCTACACCAAGGCAGTCGTCTTCGATCGCAAGGGCGAGCCGCTCGTCAGCGTGCGCGTCAGCGAGGGCGCGGGTCCGGTGGTGGCGACGAGCCGCTCGGCGCTCGTGCTGTTGCCCGGCGGCGACGAGGGGCACCGCGTCAAGGCGCCGGCCGGCGCCCGCTGGACGATCGCCGTCGAGGCGCCGACCGACGGCAGGCGCCGCTACTGGGTCGCCGTCGAGAGCGTCCCCGCCGCCGACGTCGGTCGCGCCGCCGCCGCCCGCGAGCGCTGGCGCAAGGACGGCCACGACGTGAGCCTGTTCGAGTCCGGCGCGCTGATCGGCCTGGCGGGCCGCACGCTCGACACCCGCCTGCTCACGGTGGCCGTCGATCCGCGCCCCACCGAGGCCGAGGCCCGCGCCCGCGCGCAGGCGCTCTCCGTCGGCCGTCCCCTGCCCGGCGAGGTCGTCGCCGAGCCGCTCGAGTGGCCGCAAGGCTGGATCGTCGCCCGCGAGGCCCGCAGCGGCATCGAGGTGCGCGCCCGCGACGTGCTCTGGCTGTCCGCCGAAGGCGGCGCCGCCGTCGACCTGCCGGATCTCGAGGTGGGCCACGGCACGCCGCGCATCACCCGCGAGAGCCGCAGCTACGAGGGGGATGTGTACTTCACGATCGGCCAGGGCGGGCGCCTCGCCGTCGTCAACGTGCTCAGCGCCGAGCGCCTGCTCGAAGCAGTGGTGCCGTCGGAGCTCTTTCCGAACGCGCCGCTCGACGCGCTGCGGGCGCAGGCGGTCGCCGCCCGGGGCCAGCTGCTCGCCAAGGTCGGCTCGCGTCACCGCGCCGACCCCTATGTGCTCTGCGCGGAGACCCACTGCCAGGTCTACGCCGGTGTGGGCCGGCGCGCCGCCCGCACCACGCGGGCGGTCGCCGACACCCGCGGCGAGCTTCTCTTCGACGGGCATGGCCTCGTGGACACCGTGTACAGCTCCGCGTGCGGCGGCCACGGCGAGGCGTTCGACCTCACGTGGGGCGGTGGCCCGCACCCCGCCCTGCAGGGCCGGCCCGACACCCCCGGCGAGGCCGGCATGTCCCCAATCACCGAGGACGCGGTGGGCACCTTCCTGCGCTCGTCGTCCGAGGCGTTCTGCAAGGTCACCGGCCAGGGCGCCGGCGTCTTCCGGTGGACGACGACGCGCAGCGGCGCCGACGTGACCCGATCCGTCAGCAAGATCAAGGACATCGGCGCTGTCGTCGACCTGCGTCCCCTGCGGCGCGGGCGCAGCGGGCGCGTCCTGGCCATCGAGTACGTCGGCACGAAGGGCACGTACGTCCACGAGGGCGAATACCCGAACCGGGTCCTGCTCGGGAACCTCAAGAGCGGCCTGTGGACGGTGGAGCGCCGCGGTCCGGCGGGCGGTCCCGCCGACGCCTGGACGTTCACCGGCGGCGGCTTCGGCCACGGTGTCGGCATGTGCCAGCACGGGGCGATGGGCATGGCGACCAAGGGCCACGACTACGGGCGCATCCTCGAGCACTACTACCCCGGCAGCCGGCGGGAGCGGGTGTGGTCCACGAAGTGAGGCGGGCGCTCGCGGGGCTGCTGCTCGCCACCCCGTCGATCGCCGCCGAGCCGATGTCGCTCTCCGAGGCGGTGCGCCGCGCCGTGGCCGCCGATCCGGCGCTGGAGGCCGCCGGGGTGCGCGTGCGCGAGACGGAGGCGGCGGCGGACGCGGCGCTCGGCGCTTTCGACCTGCGCCTCGTCGCTGACCTCCAGATGAACCGCGTCGAGGAGGCGTTCGAGGCTCGCCCGGGCCAGACGAACCTCTTCGGCATCGACACCATCGAACGCCGGCAGAAGCAGCTCTCCGCGGGCGTCGTCCAGCCGCTCGCCTGGGGCACGCGCATCGAGGTGCGGTGGGTCAACGACCTGATCGAGACGAACAGCCCCTTCCTGAGCTGCATCCAGGGGTTGCAGACCGAGACCTGCTGGGAGTCGCGCCTCGAGCTGCAGCTGGCGCAGCCGTTGCTGCGCGGCTTCGGCCGCGACGCGAGCGAGGCGCCGGTGGTCGAGGCGCGGGCGCTGACCACGGTGGCCGCGCGGCAGCGGGACGAGGCGGTCACCGCGCGCATCGAGCGTGTCGTCGGCACCTACGTGGAGCTGGCGTTCGCGCAGGCGGACCGGCGCATCCGGGCGCAGGCCCTGAAGCTGGCCGAGGAGCAGCTCGCGACGACGCAGGCGCGGGTGGAGCTCGGGCGCCTCGCGCCGGCTGATCTGCCGGTGGTGGAGACGGCCATCGCCGAGCGCCAGCGCGAGGTCTTCAACGCCGAGCGCCTCGTCGAGGACCGCGCCGCCGCGCTCGCCAGCGCGCTCCACGTCGACGCCGCGCCCGACGTGGCGCTGCCCGAGGCTGCCACGCCGCCGGAGCCCCTGGCGGCAGTCGAGGCGGCGGCCGAGGCGCGCCACCCCGCCCTGGCCGCCATCGACGCCGACGTGGAGCGCCTGCGCCAGGCGCTGCCCGCGTTCGAGGACGCCGCGCTGCCGCGTCTCGATCTGACGGCCACCGCCCACCGCGGCGGCACCGGAGGGTCGTTCGGCGGCGCGGTCGAGGGCCTGCCGCCGGGCCGCATCACCCTGTACGCCCTGGGGTTGTCGTTCGAGTGGCCGCCCGCGAACGGCGCCGCCGAGGGTCAGCTCCGGCAGGCGCGGCTCGCCCTCGAGCGGGCGCGGCTCGACCGCGAAGCCCGCCGCATCGAAGTCCGGCGCGAGGCCGGCGAGGCGTGGCGCGCCGTGCGCACCAGCGAGCGCAATGTGCAGTTGGCGCGCACCATCGCCGCGCTCGCCGAGCGGTCGGTCGCCGCAGAGCGAGAGAAGTTCGAGGCCGGCCGCTCGACGTCCCTCGACGTGCTGCGCCTGCAGCAGGCCTACGCCGAGGCCCTGCTGACCATCGAGCGGGCGCGCGCGGACCACCTCGTCGCCGTGACGCGCCTCGCCGGGCTCACCGGCGCGCTGCCCGGCGCCCACGGCGTGAGCATCGAGTAGTTGCAGTTCCTCGCCCCGGCGGGCCATGCTGCGACGAGCCGCCGCGGAGGAGCGCCATGGCCGAAGGCACGTTCGAGCTGGACATCGACCGCGAGCGCATCCGGTTGGACGACGAGTGGCTCTCCGTCGCCGACCTGATGAGCCGCATCAAGGACAAGATCGAGGCCGGCGACTACAAGGTCGCCCGCCTCTCGATGGCGCTCGAGCAGCTCGAGTCGACGCTCGCCGTCATCCGCACGCTCACGCTGAAGGTCACGCCGGAGCTCGTCGAGACCTTCGAGAAGGTGGCGCAGCACGAGGGCGTACCGCTGACGTGGGTGCTGCGCCGCGCGCTCGTCCACTATCTCGCCAGCGACGAGGGCAGCGCGAAGCTCTTTCGCGCCCGCCGCGAGAGCCCCCCCGAAGTCGCCGAGGCTCCGCGCCGGTCCGAGCCGCCGCCCCTCCCCGTCGAGGCCGCCGCCGACTGACGCCCGCGCCGCGCCGCCGGGGGCGTCAGCGCTTCGAGACCGGCTTGCCGGGCGGCGCCTTCGGCGGCGCGCCGGGGGGCGGCTCCGCGCCGCTCTTGCCCTTCGCCAGCCAGTACAGGTGGTGATCGAGGTAGACGCCGAGCGCCTCGCGCAGGGCGCCCGCGCGCGGGTGCGCGTCGAAGACGTTGTGGCGCTCGGCCGGGTCCGCCGCGAGGTCGTAGAGCTCGAAGTAGTTCTCGCCGAGGCGGTAGATGAGCTTCAGGTCGCCCTCGCGCACGCCGACCTGGTGCACGTCGTAGTTCCGGTCGTTCAGCGTCTCGAAGAACACCGGCTGCACGGCGGCCGGCTTCCCCGTGCGGATCTCGTCGGCGCGGCTGCGTCCGAGGTACGTCTTCGGGATCTCGAGACCGAGCAGATCGAGCACCGTCGGGGCCACCTCCATGTGCCCGATCGGCGTCTCGAGCGCCCGGGGACCCACACCCGGCACATGCAGGATCAACGGCACGTGGGTCATCTCCTCGTACACCGTGTTCCCGTGGAACCGATGTCCGTGGTCGAGGAACTCGTCGCCGTGATCGGCGGTGACGATGACCAGGGTGTTCTCCCATAGCCCCTCGGCCTTCAAGCCGTCGAACAGCCGCCCCAGGTGCTCGTCGAGGTAACGAACGTTGGCCTCGTAGCGCGCGCGGTCGGAGCCGTCGGCCGGCGGATGGCCGGGCACGTCGCGGTAGGGATCGTGCGGGTCGTAGTAGTGCGCCCACAGAAAGAAACGCTCGCGCTGCGGCGTGAGCTGGCCGGCCTTGAACTGCCGGACGTGGTTCAGGAGCCCGTTCGTCAGGTGCTCCGACCCCGGCGTCTCGCCGTGCTTCGTGTGATGGCTGGTGTCGTAGTTGGCGACGTCGGTCCCCTGCCGCAGGCCGCGCACGAAGAACACCGTGACGTTCGCGAACAGCGCGGTGTGGAACCCCGCGTCGCGCAGCACCTCGGTGAGCAGGCGGGCCGAGGGCACGGGCGTCTGGTCGTCGGCCATCTCGAGCCGGCTCGGCATCGTCGAGAGCATCAGCGCGGGGATGGACCAGTAGGTGGCCGCCGAATGGCTGTAGGCGTGGCGGTACTCGACGGCCGCGTCGGCCACCTTCGCCAGGTTCGGCATCTGCGTGCGCAGCACGTCGTGGCGCAGCGCGTCGATCGTCAGCAGCAGCACGTTCCACTTCGGGCCCGCCGCGGGCGGCGCGGCGCGGGCCGCCGCCTTGAGCGGATCGCCGGCCAGCACGAGGTCGGCGCCGGTGCAGTTCTGATCGACGCCGTCGCCGGGCGCGTCGTAGACGCCCGGTCGGACGCGGGGATCGCCGTCGTCGCAGTCGCCGCCGCCGAACAGGCGCGACACGCCGTCGCCGTCGCGATCGCCGAAGCGGCGCAGCCGCGCCGCGGCGGGGCCGGCGAGCAGCGTGTCGCGATCGAGCGCCAGGAGCCGCGACTGGCTGCCGCCGAGATCGATCGCCGACCACCCGAGGCCGCCGGCGTATAGCGCCGCCAGCAGGCCGGCGCCGGCCAGCGCGACGCGGCCCGCGCGCCGGCGCGAGGACACCCACGCCAGGGCCGCGAGCAGCAGCATCCAAAGGAGCGCGAGCCGCGGCGGACGCAGGTCGATGGTGTGCAGCTCCGGCCGCAGCACCGGCGCCAGGAACGCGCCGCCCACGAGCACCAGGGCCGCCCAGATCGCGGCGCCGAGGGGCCGCGTCGGGTCGATCGCAGCCGGCAGGCGGCGCGACGCCGCGGCGAATCCGCGGTCCAGCGCGCCGACCGCCGGTCCCGCCAGCGCGCCGAGCACGACGACGAGGCCGGCGGCGACGAGCCCGGCGCCGAGGCCCTGATAGATGGGCTTGTTGAAGGCGCGAACGAACTGGATGGTCGCCGCCTGCACGCCGAAGGTGACGACCGTGAGCGCGAGCGACCCGTAGATCACCCAGGCGACGCGGCGGGCGCCCGTGGGCGGCGGCGCGGCGGCCCGCCCCCAGCGCCAGCCGGCCCGCACCGCGTCGAAGATCCCGATCGCGAAGCCGCCGCCCACCCACAGCGGGCAGCCGAGGAGCCCGGCCACCGCCAGCGCGAACGCCAGCGCCGCGCCGGCGCCGCCCAGGTGCGTGGCCCCGAAGGCGAGCGTCCGCACCACCTCGAAGAGGACGACGACCCCCGCGGCCAGCGCCGGGGCGAGCAGGTAACGAGTGATCGGGCGCATCGGTGGGGTGCTTTTACTGCACCCGAAGGTCGAATGGGTAGGTGACGACGCCGATGCCGCCCGCCGGCGGCGGAAAACGCCACTTGCGCGCGCGGTCGCGGAGGCACGCGGCGACGGAGGGATCGCGGACCGTGTTCTGCGTGACGGAGACCGCGGTGGGCATCCCGTCGCGGCCGAGCGTCCAGCTGAGGACGATGCGGCCCGCGATGGTCGGATCCTTGAGCGCGACCGGGGCGTAGCAGCCCTCGACCTCGGCGTGGTGGGCGCGGATCGCCGCCAGCGCGTTGGCTTCGCGGCCGCGTGGCGGTCTCGGCGCGACCGGACGTGCCCCTGCCGGCGCCGTCGGCGCGGGCCGCTTCGCCACCACCGGCGGCGCCGCCGCGGCGTCGGGCGCCTCGGCCACGATCGTGGCCTCGCCGGCGACGATCTTGAGCTCGGGCTCGGGCGCCGCGTCGGCGGCGGCCGGCGGTGCCGCGTCGGGCGGGCTCGGCGGCGCCGCGTCGGGCAGGCTCGTCGGCACATGGGCCGCGCCTTCGCCCGCATCGGACCGGACCGGCGACGGTTCCGGATCGGAGCAGGCGGCCGACACGAGGAGCAGCGCGCACGCCGCCCGGCGGATGAACGTCATTCAGTCGTCCCAGCGCAGGGCGCGCACCTGGGCATGGCGATCGAGGTACCACGCCAGCACCTCGTCGGCCAGGGGATCTTCGGACCGCGCGCGGAAGGCCTCGAGGAGCGCCGCTGCGACCCGGGGCGCGTTCGGATCGATGAACGGCGCGCCGACCCGAAGACCCGGCCAGTCGCCGTCGGTCACGCCGGGATCGGACACCCGGCGCGCGCTGGCTTCGACGCGGTACCAGGGCACGGCGGACGTGCCGGCGAAGCCGAGCAGCGCGGGCTCTTCGAGGTCCGGATCGCCCGCGCTCAGCCCGAGCGCGAAGTCGAGCACGTGCGCGCCCGCCTCGATCCAGGGGCGCCGGAGGGCCGCCGCCTCGCCCGCGTCGCGCAGCACGGCGGCCGCGAGGAGGACGCGGCCGCCGCGCGGCTGATCGGCGAAGGGGACGTCGAGGATCTCCGACAGGGCCCGCGCCACCGGCGCGTGGTGCGGCCCCTGCCCCCCGACGGCGTCGAAGCGCCACCCGCGGCGCCGCACGAGGCGCACGAGGCGCTGCGCCGTGGTCGCGAAGTGGGCCGGCGTCAGCAGCAGGTAACGGAACGTCCCGACGCGGAGGCCACCGTCGCCGAGGGTGCCGAGCAGGAGCGTGCGGCCGTACAGGTAGCGCGCCGCGCGCACGTCGTCGGTGCGCTCGCCGGCGGCGAACTCGCGGTAGCGGGCCAGCGCGTCGAGCAGCGTCGCCGCCGCGGCGTCGTCGCAGCCGGCGAGCATCTCTCCGGCCTCGTCGTAGCGGCCGAGCGCCAGCAGCATGCGGCCGGCGTTGACGCGGACGACCGGCGGGCCGTCGTCGAGGATGCGCCGGTAGTCGGCGAGCGCCTCCTCGTAGCGCCGAAGCCGGCCGAGCACGTACGCGCGCCACTCGACGATCTCGGGATCGCCGTCGCGGTCGAGCGCCTTCTCGAGCACGCCCAGGGCTGCCTCGCAGCGGCCCTGCAGCGCCTCGAGGCGCCCGAGGGCGAAGAAGGGCTCGGCACCCGACGGCTCGAGCGCGCAGGCCTGCCGATAGGCGACCAGGGCCTCGTCGGCGCGGTTCTGGATCTCGAACTGGCGTCCGCGCTCGAAGTGGCGGCGCGCCAGTCGCTCCTTCATTCCGTCGATGACGCCTTCGGCCATCGTCCGCCCGCGTCCGCCCCGTGGTGGGCGAGAGTCCGACCCGGCAGTGTAGAGGCCACCGCGTGCCGGCTCAATTCAGGGTTTCACCGATGGCGACGCAGCGTCGGACGGCGCCGCCTCGGGCGTCGCCGGCGGCTCGGCCAGCGGCCGGAGATCAGCGCTGGGCACTGCCACGCCGGGCGCCAGGGCGATGCGCAGCGTCTGGTGTCCCAGCAGGTCGCCCTCGGCGCGCCAGACGTGGCCAGGGCGCAGGTACGCCGCGTTCGCGAAGCCGCGCACCAGCGCCATCGCCAGCAGGTCGCGCACGCCCGGCGCCGACGTGCCCGCCGCCGGTTCGCTGCGCGCGCCGGCGGCGGGCGCGGGCGGGCCGACGACCGGCGGCGGCTCCGCGGCGACCACGTCGCCAGGATGGAGCTCGACGCCCGCCCGCAACACGCGCGCCAGGAGCCGTTCGGGGGGCTCGGCGAACGCCGGCACGCCGTCCGTCCCCACCGCCTCGTGGCGCGGTGCGCCGCCGGCCACCGACGGCAGCGTCAGGAACGGCCCGGCGGGCGCCACGCCGTCGGCCCCGCGCGCGGCCCGCGCCAGGGCGGCGGCGTCGCCCGGGGACCACGCCGCGAGGAAGAGGTACTCACCCAGCGAGACCTCGAGAAGCTGGACGTAGCCCGCGACCGCGCCCGCGAGCGCCCGCCGCCGCTCCGCCGGCGCGGCGGCCAGCACGTCGGCCCGCAGCGGCGCGCCGACGACGACGCCGGTGGTGGCGCGCGCCTCGACGAGGAGGGGCGTCTCGAGGCCCAGCCGCTCGAGCGCGTCGGCGACGACGCCGCGCAGGCGTTCGGGCAGGCGCAGGCGCGCCTCGAGGCGCAGCAGATCCGCCCGCGTCGGCAGGAGCACGGGCCGTCCCGGCGGCGCGAGGGCTCGCGGATCGCGCTCGGCGACGCCGCCCGGTCCCGCCACCCACCAGCGGGCGCGTTCGCCGGCGGCCCGGCGCGCCGTGATCGGCGACTCCACGCGGTGCGCGGGCACCTGCCGCAGGCACGCCGGCAGCGCCCGCCAGCGGTCCCGCCCGGCCCAGAGCGACCGCGCCGCGGCGAGGGGCGCCCCCACGAAGGTCCCGGTCGCGCCGGCCGTCCCCGGGAGCGGCAGGACGCGCAGGGCCCCGTCGGCCGCGTCCGCGTCGACCAGACCCCAGCGCGACGTCGCCGCCTCGGCGTCGCTCTCGGCGGCGAGGCCCAGCGGCTCGGCGCAGGCCGGCGGCAGGCCCGGGCCGTGGTACCGCACCACGCGGACCGGCGCGTAGCGTTCGAGCACCGGGCCCAGCAGGTCCGGCACCGTGACCGCGTGCAGCTGCGCCGCGACCAGGGTCGCCGCCATCTCGGGCACCGCGCCGACCGCCGGACAGCCGGCGCCGCCGCCCGGGAGCGCGACGATGTCGCCGTCGCCCACCGCGCCGGCGAACCGCTCCGCCAGCAGGGCCGCCTCGGGCGCGTCGACGCGCCGGCTCCAGAGGACGAGCGCGCGGCCCGCCGCCGCTGCCCGGGAGACGTCGCTCAGGCGGTCGAGCTCGGCGGGCGGACGCCAGACGCGCAGCGGCCCCGGATCGCCGGCGCCGTGCTCGGCCAGCAGGGCGCGGACGGCCCTCTCCTCGGCGGCGACGGCGTTGCGCAGCGCCGCGGTGTCGTCGCGCCAGTCGCCCGGCAGTGCCTCGACACGCAGCCCGATCGCGTGCCCCTCGGCGACGATGCGCTGCAGAACTGCCCGCAATCCTTCGGGATCCTCGCCGGCAACGCGCTCGAGTGCCCGCCGCTCGAGGAAGAAGGTGGCCCGCAGGGGCGCAGCGTCGGGGCCCGGCTCGCGCAGCCGCCCGAGCAGGGCGGCCGTGCACGGCGTGACGGCGTCGAACGTCAGCGCGACGCGCCCCGGCGTGCCCGGTGGCGAGGCGGGGCCGCGCAGGAACACGTCGTGGAAGACGTCGGCGGGCGGCGGCGGCGGCGGCGGCGTCGGCGCTGCCCCTCCGCACGCCGAAAGGCACGTCGCCAGCAGCGCCGGGATCAGACGGATCGACATCCGGATCGACATCGGGCCGGACCCTACGGCCGCGGGACCCCGCGGCGCAAGCGCGGCGGAAGTGGCCGGGCGCGCGTCGTTGGTGCAGGCTCCCGCGCATGCGTCGGCCCATGCGTCGGATCGTCCTCTTCGCCGCGGCGTGGCTCTGCCCGGCGCCGGCGGTCGCGGGCGGACGCCTCGCGGTGCCCGCGCCGCCGCCGGACGCGCCGCCGGTCCTGCGCGACGTCGTCGGACCCGCCCTGCGCGCGCTCGGGCCGGGCGGCGGTTGGGAGCCCATGCCGGTCGACGCGACGCAGGGGGACCCCGCGGCGCTGGCGCGCACCCTCGACGTGGCCGGCGTCCTGTGGGCGACGGCGGGCCCGGACGGGCCGGTCCTGCACCTGTACCGGCGCATCGACGACCGGACGCTCGACGTCGCGCTCCCCCTCCCCGCCGACGCGGACGCGGCCGCGGCCCGCGAGGCCGTCCGCCTCCGGGCCGCCTTCCTGCTCGAGGCACCGGCGGGGATGGGACGCCCCGCCGGCCCGCCGCCAGGACGCGCGCTGCCGCCGATCCCGCCGGAGCGACATCGGGAGCTGGCGACGCCGGCGGGGCCAGCGCCGCCGCCGCTGCCGCCTCCGGGCCTGCCCGACCCGCCGCCGCCGTTGCCCGTCGAGGCGCCGGCGACCGCCCCCGAGGTGCAGGTCACCGTGCGCGAGGGCGACGCTGCGTCGACGCCGCCGGCCCAGCCCGCCCGCGGCCTGCGGGCGTTCGTCGGGCCGGCGCTGCTCGCGGACGGGGACCACGTCGAGCCCGGCCTCGCCGCCGGCGTCTCGCGCATCGGCGGCGCCGGCTGGGGCGGGCGCGTCGGCGTCGGCGCCTTCCCCCTGCGCGCCGAGGACGACGTCCGCGTCACCACGCTGCGCCTCGGCGCCGCCGCCGGCTGGTCGTCGACCGCGGCCGACGCGCGCTTCGCCGTCTTCGCCGGCCCGTTGGCCGAGCGCCTCTCGACCGCGGACGCCAGCGCCTGGCGCGCCGCCTGCGAGATCGGCGCCGCCGCTGCGCTCTCCGTTTCGGGGCCGCTCGAGCTCGCCGTGGGGCTCGACCTCGCCGGCTCGCCCGCCGACCTCGAGGCCGCCGGCCAGCGGCTGGGCCGCGTGGCGCTGGCCGCCCACCTCTCGCTGGGCGTGCGGGTGCTGCCCTGAGGTCGAAATCGGCGCCCACTGAGTCAGGCTCCGCCGCGCGGGGGTCGATGACCACAGATGCGCCGCAGGAGCCCCAGGTGAACGCGCAGGCACTGCCCATGACCGACGTCGAGACCGCGCCGGCCGACGCCGAGGCCGCCTTCGTCGGCCGGCTCATGGCCGGAGAGGACGCCGCCTTCCAGGAGCTCTACCGCCGCCACGCCGGGGACGTCTTCCGCCTCGCGTGCCGCTTCGTCTACAGCGAGACGGAGGCCGAAGAGGTCGTCCAGGAGGTCTTCATCGCCGCGTTCCGCTACGTCGGACAGTTCCGCGGCCAGTCGCGGCTGAAGACCTGGCTCTACCGCATCACGGTCAACCGGGCCCTCAAGCGGCGCCGTTGGTGGCGGCGCCGCCGCGAGGTGGGCGCCGACCTGTTGCCGGAGGGCGCGCTGCCGCTGCCCGGGCCCGACGTGCGCATCGCCGATCGCCAGCGTCTGGGCATCGTGCGGGGCCTGCTCGACGGTCTCGACGCCCGCAAGCGCGCGGTGCTCGTCCTGCACGAGCTCGAGGGGCTCGACACCAAGGAGATCGCGGACATCCTCGAGTGTCCCAGGTCCACCGTCCTGACGCGGCTGTCGCGCGCTCGTCACGAGCTGATCGACCGCGCGCGCGCTGCGGGCGTCGCCCTGGAGGAGGGCTGAACATGGCCGCGCCGTTCGACGACGAGGGCGCGCGCCGGGAGGTCGACCGACTGCTGGCGCCGCTGCGCGAGGCGCCCGGCCCGGAGTGGACGCCGGCGCGCGCCGCGCGAGTCCGCGAAGCCGTCTTCGCGCGCCGGCGGCGCTCGACCTCGTGGCGCGCGTGGGCATTCGCCGCCGCCGCGGCGGCCGCCGTCGCGTGGACGCTGTGGCCCGTGGCGCCCGTCGACGACGCCGGCGACGTCGCGGCGCCGGTGGCCGCCTCGCCGACGCCCGTCTCGCCCGGCGACCGCCTGACGGCGGCGCGCATGCTGCCCTCGGGGGCCGAGGTGGAGGTCGCCGGCGCGGTGCGCGTCGCCGAGGCCACCGCGGCGGGCACGCGCCTCGTGCTCGAGGGGGGCGCGGTCACGAGCCGCGTGCCGAAGCTCCGGCCCGGCGAGCACTACGTCGTCGAGACGCCGCACGCGCGGGTGTCCGTCCGCGGCACGCGCTTCACGGTGGAGCTGCTGGCCTCGGGCGCCACGAAGGTCCACGTCACCGAGGGCGTGGTCGAGGTGACGCCGCGCGACGGGCGCGCCGCCGAGACGGTCCGCGCCGGCGGCTCGCTGGTGGTCGGTCCGACGCCCCGCGCGTCCGCCGAAGCGGCCCGCGCCGCCGAGGCGCGCGGCGACTGGGCCGGGGCGGTGCGGCTGTGGCGGGCCGTCGCCGAGCGGAGCGACGACGCCCTCGAGCGACAGAACGCGCTCGTCGCCGCCGGGCGCCTGCTGTCGCATCACGACGTGGCGGCCGCCGTCGACCACTGGCGCGCGCTCGCCGCCGAAGCCCGCGGCGGTGTGCACCACGAGGAGGCCGCCTTCCGGGCCGTCGAAGCCCTCCGCGACGCGGGCCGCGTCGCCGAGGCCGCCGAGGCCGAGCGTCGCTTCCGCGAGGCGTTCCCCCGCAGCGCCTACGCCCCCTGATCGCAACTTCCTGAAACACCGGCCGTCGGCTATCGTGGGCCCATGTCCGACAGGGCCGAACTTCTGCAGCGCCTGCGGACGCGCACCGGCCTCCCGGAGCGGGTGCTCGACGAGATCGGCGAGGCGCTCGGCGCCGACGAGCGCTCCGTCGAGGACGTCCTGCGCGACGTCGGCCTGGAGAGCGGCGACATCGCGCGGCTGCTCCAGGGCGACGACGACGAGGACGAGGGCCCCGACCAGACGGTCATCGACGAGCCCGCGCCGCGCGTCACCACGGTCGTCCGCATCGACGAGCCCACGGTCGACGACCTCGTCGGCCGGCTGCTCGACGTCACGGCGCGCTTCGAGGTGCAAGGCGAGATCGCGCAGGGCGCGATGGGTCGCATCCTCGCCGCGTGGGACCTTCACCTCGGCCGTCCGGTCGCGATCAAGGTGCTGAAGCGCTCGACGCTGCGCGACCTCGACCGCGTGCGCTTTCTCGAGGAGGCGCAGGTCACCGGGCAGCTGCAGCACCCGAACATCGTGCCGGTGTACGAGCTCGGCCGGCTGCACGACCAGGTCGCGTTCGTGATGCGACGCGTCGAGGGCCGCAGCCTGAAGCAGGTGATCGGCCTCTTGCGCCGCGGCCGCCCCGAGGCCGTGCGCCAGTTCGGCCGGGTGCGCCTGCTCAGCGTGTTCCACCAGGTCTGCCTCGCGGTCGCCTTCTCCCACACCCGCGGCGTCGTCCACCGCGACCTCAAGCCCTCGAACGTCATGATCGGGGACTTCGGCGAGGTGCTCCTGCTGGACTGGGGTCTGTGCAAGATCGTCGGCGACGGGACGCGCTCCACGCGGAGCACCAGCGACCGCTGGCGGACGGTGCACGGCCAGATCATCGGCACGCCCGCCTACATGGCGCCGGAGCAGGCGATGGGCCTGATCGACCAGGTCGACGCGCGCACGGACGTGTACGGCCTCGGCGCCATCCTGTACCACCTGGTGACCCTGCGGCCGCCGTTCATCGGCCGGACGAACCGCGAGATCGTGCAGCGCGTGCTGCGGGACGAGGTGGTGCCGCTGCGGACTCGCGCGCCGGACCAGGACGTGCCGGCGCGGCTCGAGGCCATCTGCATGCGCTGCCTCGCGAGGCGCCCGGAGGACCGCTACCCCGATGCGCGCGCGCTCGCCGACGCGATCGCCGAGTACCTCGAAGCGCCGGGCGCCGATCGCGGCGGCGAGGTCCGGCGCTTCGTCCAGCAGGGCGTGGCCGCGATCGCCCGCCAGCAGAGCCTGCTCGAGGACGCCGCCGTGGTCCGCGACACGATCCAGACGGCGACGCTCCAGCCGGCGACGGATCCGGAGGCCGTGCGGCGCGCCGTCTGGGAGGCGGAGTCGAGGCTGCGCGCCGTGGAGATCGAGACCGCCGACGCCTATGGTCGCGCGGTGAGCGCGCTGTCGCGGGCCATCGCGCTCGCGCCGGAGGAGGTCGAGGCGCGGCGTCTGCTCGGCGAGCTGTACGCCGCCCGGCACGAGCGCGCCCAGGCCCGCGGAGACGAGCCCTCAGCGGCCTACTACCGCCGCCTGATCGCCGAGATCGACGACGGCACCTTCGCGCGGCTCGTCGCGGGCAACGGGTCGCTCCACGTCGACGTCCACCCGCGGGGCGCGACGATCTGGCTGTCGCGGCTCGTCGAGCGGCAGCGCCGCCTCGTGGAGGCGCCACCGCACGAGCTCGGGCCGGCGCCGTTGCAGCTCGACCAGCTGGCGGCGGGCGTGTATCGCCTCGAGGCGCAGTCGCGCGACCACGAGCTCCTGTCGGTCACCTTCCTCGTCCCGCCCGGCGGCAGCGTTCGTCTGCGGATGCGCATGGCGGGCGCCGGGTCGGTGCCCGATGGGTTCGTGTACGTCCCGGGCGGACCCTTCCGGTACGGCGTGGCCCGCGGCGCGTTCGCCGTGCCGAGCGAGCAGGCGCTGCCGGACTTCCTCATCGCGAGGACGCCGGTCACCGCCGGCGAGTACCTGCGCTTTCTGCGGGCGCTCTCGCGGCGCGATCCCGGGGAGGCCCTGCGCCGGACGCCCCGCGCCGCCGACGGCGTCACGCCCGCCTGGCCGCACGAGCCGGGCGTGCGCCTGCCCGAGGGATGGCCCGACGACCTGCCCGTGATCGGCGTGACGGCGGGCGACGCCACCGCCTACTGCCAGTGGTTCGGCCGCGAGAGCGGCGTCCCCGCGCGCCTGCCGACCGAAGAGGAGTGGGAGAAGGCCGCGCGTGGCACCGAGGGGCGCACGTTCCCGTGGGGCCACCGCTGGGAGTCGCGGTATGCCGCCTGCGCCGAGTCGTGGCCCAGCACGCGCCCGCCGCCGATCGGGCACGTCCCCGAGGACGTCTCGCCGTTCGGGGTGCGCGACCTCGCCGGCGGCGTGCGCGAGTGGACGTCGACGCTCGAGCCGGGCGCCGTCCCGCGCATGGTCGTCCGCGGCGGCTCCTTCCTCGACGCGGTGCACGGCGGGCGTCCGCTGTGGGTCCGCGAGATCCTTCCCGCCGACCGGACCGCGCCCGATCTGGGGTTCCGCCTGGCGCGCGACGCGGAGCACTGATGCGCAAGCGGCTTGAATCACAGCAGATTCGTCGACATCGGCGTCTGTGGGCCCGGAGCGGTTGAGAAGCCGGAGCGGGTCTGGCAGGATGCGCTCCCCGTGCACCGGCCCCCGGCGGCCGGACTGCTCCGGCGGCGGCAAGGAGAGCATCCCGTGTCCGAACCGGTCGTCTTCGACCCCACCCACCTGCAGAGCCTGAACGATCAGCACTGGCGGCGCCTGGGCGTCGCGCAGACCTTCGAGAGACTGCTCGTCACCGCCGTCGCCACCGCGCCGGGGCCCGCCCTCTCCGTGCGCGCGCAGGTGGCGTCGTCCCTCGCGCCCGGCGCGGCGAAGTTCTGGGAGATGAGCTTCCCGCAGACCTTCAAGGATCTGCAGCGGCGCGAGGTGCTCCGCCAGGAGCCCGGCGACCGCATCGGGCTCGATCCCAAGTTCGCGACGAAGCTCCAGGACGTCGTCGCCCAGGAGGTCGGGGGCCGCTCCCGGGTGGAGCCGACGCCCGGCGTGACGCTCGAGGACGTGCTGCGTCACCAGGAGGAGCGCGTCGAGCGCGAGAAGGCCGCCAAGGAGGCCGCCCGCAAGCGCGCGCCCAAGGCGGCCAAGGCCAGCGCCGGCAAGGCGAAGGCCGAGCCGCGCCGCCGCACCCCGGCGGCCGAGCCGGCCCCCACGCCGTCGGCGCCGGTGGAGCGCGCCGCCACGCCGGTCGACCAGCTCTTCACGTCGCAGCGCATCAACCGGCTCCTCGACACCCTCGACGCGGCGTCGCTCAGCAGCGACAAGCTCCTCGATCGCGTGAACCTCACCCCGCGCGACATGGAGCGCTTCCTCAAGGTGACCGACGCCGAGACGATCACCCGCAACAACGGCGGCATCATCGAGCTCCACTGGCAGGGCCGCGAGCTCGCGCGCACCTCGAGCGACAACCGCCGCAAGGTCCTGATCGACCTCGTCAAGAAGCTGCGCGAGCGCGCCGAAGAGCTCAACATCTGACCTTCGCGCCCGTCGCGTTCCATCCCGCCTGCAAGTTTCCGGCGCCTCCGTCCGACAACCGCTTTCTGCAGCTGGCCCGCTCGCGTTATCCTCGCCCCGAGTGTCGCGTCCGCGTGACACCAGCAATGGCATGGGGGGAGAGACAGTGCGCGTGATGCAGCGGCTTCTGGTGGTCGCGGGCGCCGTCGTCCTGTTCGCGGCCTGTGACGATACGGGCAGCAGCGGGGACGGCCTCAACGGGGGCAGCGGCGGGTCGCAGGGCGGCTCGGGTGGTGAGGGCGGCGCCGGCGGCGGTGGCGGTTCGCAGGGCGGCGCTGGAGGCGAAGGCGGCTCGGCCGGCGGCGCTGGCGGCGAAGGCGGCTCGGCCGGCGGCGCTGGAGGCGAAGGCGGCTCGGCCGGCGGCGCTGGCGGCGAAGGCGGCTCGGCCGGTGGCGCCGGCGGTCAGGGTGGCGCCGGCGGTCAGGGTGGCGCCGGCGGCTCGGGCGGCGACGGCGGCTCGGGCGGCTCGGGCGGCTCGGGTGGCAACGGCGGCTCGGCCGGTGGCGCCGGTGGCGAAGGCGGCGGCGGTCAGGGCGGCGGCTTCGGCGGCTTCGGCGGCGAGATGGGTGGCGCCGGTGGCGGAACCGGCGGCGCCGGCGGTGACGGCGGCGCCGGCGGTGACGGCGGCGCCGGCGGTGGCGAGCCACCCCCCGACACGCGCGGCGAGGTGCGCCTCAGCGAGAAGCTCACGGTCGGTCGCTTCTTCGACGACGTCACCGCCGAGGTGCGCGCCGTCTTCCGCAACTACCGCAGCGAGCCTTCGGACGCCATGCCCCGCGACGTGACCGGCGACTGCGCGCTCTATCACGCCGACGACTCCGGCAATCCCGGCATGTTCACCGACGCCGACGCGGGCGACATCACGGTGCGCGGCGGCCTCACCGATATCGACCTGACGTTCAACGCCCAGGCCGGCGCATACACCTTCGCGCCGAACGAGATCTTCGACATCTGGAACGGCGGCGAGATGATCGCCATCGCCGCCGAGGGCGGTCCGACCATGGGCGCCTTCGCGGCGAACGTCGCCGCCCCGGCCGACCTCGCCGAGATCGCCCCGAACGCCGAGGCGCCCTTCCAGCGTCAGGGCACCACCGTCTCCTGGGCGCCCGGCGACGCGCCGCGCGTCGAGGTGGCGCTGCGCAACAGCCAGATGCCCGAGATCGTCGTGTGCGTGTCCGACGACGACGGCAGCGTCGACATCCCCGCCGCGGCGTTCGCGTGGCTGCCCGCCGACATCGACGAGCTCACGCTCGAGGTCCGCCGCATCCGCACGCAGCACATCGACTCGGACGCGCCGGTGGGCCGGGCCGAGCTCGTGCTCGAGCGCATCCACGTCGAACAGCGGATCCCGCTCGAGGAGTGACCGCCTTGCACCGCTGGACGTTGTCCGCCCTGGCGCTCGGCCTGGCGGGCGCCGCGCCGTATGCCCCCGATGCCTTCGAGTGTGACCGCCGGGTGGCCGTGGGCGACCTGGCGGGCGCGCGCGAGCCCTGTGCACGCGCCGGCCGCGACGCAGGCCTCGACGCGCTGGAGCGCGCCCCGGTGGCCGAGGCGGAGGCGCTGCGCCTGCCGAAGGAGGCGGCGGCCCGCACGGACGCGGCGCTCGCCGCCGCCGAGGAGGCGGTGCGTGCGCGGCCGGACGACGTCACCGCCGTCGCCTACGCCGCGCACCTGGCGCGCGCGGCACGCGCCGCCCCACGCAAGGACGCGCTGCCGCCCGCCGCGCGCTGGCCGCTGCCCGGCCTGGCGCTCCCCCGCCCCGCCCTGCCGCCGCTCACCGATCCCGAGGTGCGCGCCCAGGCCGAGGCGCTCTCGCGCAGCGAAGCGCGCCTGCTCGACCTCCGACGCCGCCTCGCTTCCGGCGGCAACGAGGCACTGCGGGCCGCGGAGGCCCGGCACGTGGCCGAGGCGGCTCGGCTGCGCGAGGCGCTCGTCGCCGCCCTCGACGACCGCGTCACCCGCGATCCCAAGCGGCCGCTGGCCGAGCACCTGCACCTGGCCGCGGCGCGCTTCGATGCCGATCCCGCGCGGGCGCAGCGCGCCCTCGCCGCGTTTTCCGACGCGCACCCGGCGGCGCCCGAGGGGCGGATCGCGACGCTGTGGCTCGCGGTGCACGCCGTGGACGCCGGGGACGTCCGCCTGGCACAGCGGCTCGTGGCGATCGGCGCGTCCGCCGACGCCGCGCTGGCGGAGCTGTTGAAGGCGATCCTCGCCTGGCAGGCCGGCACGGCGGCCGCAGAGCCGGCGGGCGACGACCGCCCGGACCTCCAGGCGCAGCGGCTCGCGCTCCGCGCCGTCGTCCAGGAGGTGACCGAGCCCGCAGCGGCGGCGGCCACCTGGGGCACGCTCGTCGACCTCCTCGATCCGAAGGCGCCCGCCAGCGGACGGGCGCGGCTCCGAGCGGCGGCGGCCTGGGCCGACGCGGTGGCGGGCGGTGCGGTGCCGTCGTCGGTCCCCGCCGATCTGCGGCGGCCGGCGCTGGTGCACCTGTTGGGGCGCGGCCGGCCCGCCCTGGCCGAGGCGCTCTTCGAGGGCCTGGCGAGCGACGAGCCCGAAGCCCCGGACCTGGCGTTCATCGGTGCGGCCCTGATCGACGCGTTGCGCGCCCAGGGCGACGACGAGGCCGCCGACGCGCTGCTGGCCCGCCTCGCCACGCGGCTCCTGGCGCCGGGCCCGTGGAAGCAGGCGCACGGCGAGGCCGGGGCGCCGGTTCGCACGCGGCTTCACGCCCGCGTGGCGCCGGCGTTCCAATCGTCGATCCCGCTGCCGCCGGAGCTGCGCGAGCGCCTCGGTCCGCTCGTCGACGCGCGGCTCGCCGCCGAGCCGCTGCCGCCCGACGGCGCCCTGATACGCGCAAAGGCGCTCGCCGCCTCGGGATTTCCCGATCGGGCGCTCGCGATCTTCAAGCGGCTCCGGCGGGAGGCCGACTCCCGGGAGCTCGCCATCGCGGCGGGCACGGCGACGGTGGATTCGGCGCTCGCGGCGGCACGGCGACTCGGTGCGGAGGGGGCGCCGGTCGGGCCCTGGCTCGACGGGACGCCCGTGCGCCCACCGGTCCCGCCGGCGGTGCGGGCGCTCGTCGACGCGCAGACGGACCTCCTCGCGGTGCTGCCGTCGGGCAGCCCCGAGCGGGACGGACTGCTCGTGGACCGGGCGACGATCCGCGCCGCGTACGGCGACACCGCCAGTGCCGCCGAGGCGCTGCGGGAGGTGGCGACGCGGCGCGCCGGCAGCGCGCTCGGCCTGCGCGCGGCGCTCCAGCTGCTGGCGACGACGAAGGCGAGCTACCGCCCGGCGGAGGCCCTCCGCCTCACGCGGGCCAACACGGCGCCCGCGGCCTGGGAGGCGTCGCTGAAGGCGACGTGGCGCGCCGCGTACGGCGAGCGCTCCGGCGACCAGGCCGCGACGCTGATGAACCAGCGACTGTTCGCCCGCGCGGCGCAGACCTACGACGGGTTCGCGGCCCAGGCGGCGGGCGAGGTGGCCGTCCAGGCGCGGCTGGCGGCGGCCGTGGCGTGGACCCTCGCCCTCCACGTGCCGGAGGCGCGGGCAGCCTGGGAGGCCTTCCTCGAGGCCGCGCCGGCCCATCCGCTGACACCCGACGCGATGCGCCACCTCGCGCGGCTCCTGAACGCGGCGGGTGACCGTCCCGCCGCGGCCGCCGCCTGGCACGCGCTGCTCGTGCGCTTCCCGGAGGCCGCCGACGAGGAGGCCATCGCCGCCGTCCTCGACCTCGAGGGCGAGCGCACCGACCGGCTGCGCGAGCTGGTCCTGTTGCACCCCGAGCGTCTGCCCGCCCTCGCCGAGCGACTGCGCGCCCTCGAGCCCACCGTCCCGCCTCGCCCGACGACGGCGTCGGCCGGCGATGCGCGCCTGTTCTGGCCCCGGTAGCGCCCCCGAGGGTCCGCGGGACCCGCGCCCTCAGCTTCGTGCGTCGAAGTGACGTTCCGAGGATCGACGGAGCCCACGGGAGCACGGTCATGATCCTCGCCCGCATCGAGCTCGAACGGCGCGCTGCGCCCCGCCTGCCCTGCAACCTCGAGGTGGACGTCGAGGGCCTGCCCCGGCCGTTGACGTTGAGCTCGCGGGACGTCGGGCGCGGCGGCGTCTTCCTCTATCACGCGAGCCCGCCGCCGGTGGACGCACCGCTCGACCTGCACCTGCGCGGGCCGGGGCGATCCCTGCGGCTGTCGGGCACGGTGGTGCACCGGCTCGAGGGCATCGGCTTCGGCGTGCAGTTCGACCCGGTGCCCGCGTCGATGGCCGGCGCGGTCGACGGCTTCCTTCAGGCGGTCGAGGCGGAGTTCGCCGCCGTCGTTCAGAAGCTGCCGCCGACGGCGAACCCGCTCGGCGAGACGTTCACGCCGGCGGACGCGCCGTCGTCGTCCTCGTAGAAGAAGAAGAAGTAGGCGGAGGTCGCCGCCGCCGCCGCGGCGACGCCCCAGGCCACGTTGGTCAGGAGGCGCTTGTCCTCGCCGTCGGAGACGGCGCGGTCGTTGGCGCGCTGCGTGTCGGCGCGCTCCGCGTCGTCGCGCAGCTCGAGCGTGCGCACGCCGAGCGCGGTCGCGAACCCCGCCGACACGACGGCCACGCCGCCGGCGCCGATGCCGAGCCAGAAGCCGGCGTCGGCGCCGTCGCCCTCCGGCGACGCCTGCGCGGAGACGATCGGCGCGAGGCGCTCATCGACGACGATGCGGCCGGTGACGGGCACCTCGAGGTCGCGGGCGACGGTCTGGTGCCCGGGGAGGCGCAGCTCGACGGCGTAGGTGCCCGGGGCGAGCTCGAGCGTGAGCGGCGTCGCGCCGCGCGGCTCGCCGGCGACCATCACCGCGGCCCCCGACGGCACGCTGCGGAAGTCGACCCGCGGGAAGGCGACCGCCGGGCGTCCGAGGACGAACGCGCGCGCGTCGGCCTCGAGGCGCCGCACGGCGTCGGGCCCGGCGTGCTCGTAACGCTCGCGCCGGACGAACGTCGCGCGCGTCACGTCGAGCAGCGACAGCCGGAGCACCTGGACGTCGCCCTTGCGCTCGAGCGTGCCCCAGATCAGCCGCCCGACCTGCAACAGCTCGCCCACCTGCGCCATGCACGCCTCGCTCTCGTCGAAGCACGAGAACGTCAGGCGCGCCTCCTCGAGGCGCATCTCGGCAGGCGCGTGCGCGCCCTTGCCGGTGAGCTCGCCGAGCGCCGACTCGAGCGCCGCCTGGACGCGCTCGCCCTCGGCCTCCTGCCCCGGGGCCTCCACCGGCAACAGGCCCACGTCACCGGGCGCGGCCGGCGCGGCCCGGGAGGCACCCACCAGCGCGAGGACCGCGACGATCGACAGCATCCGCCTCATGGGGCGGGACGATAACACGGCCGCTGCTTCAGGGCGACGTCTCGGACCGACCGGAGCGCGCGGGCGCGTCGGCGGGTCGCAGGCGGTCGCGGAGGCGGCGCGCGCCCTCGTCGTCGCCGGGGAAGCGATCGCGGAAGATGATCAGGCGCGCGCGGCTCCCGCCCCGCAGGACGCGCTGCAGGCGCGCATACCCGCGCGCATCGTCGGGGCGGACGACGAGCGCCTCGCCGTCGGGCTCGACGCGCAGCGCGGGGAAGCGGAAGCGGTAGTAGCGGCCGAGCACGTCGACGCTCGGCCGGCACGCGAAGCCGATCCACGACTCGTAGGCCTCGTTCGCCGTGCAGCCGGTCGGGACCGAGATGCCCCAGACGACATCGCCGGACGGCAGCGGCAGGTCGCCCTCCTCCTGCGCGAGCCGCGTGGCGGGATCGGGCGCCGACGGGCGCGCTGCGGCGTCGACGGACGGCGGCGGCTGCGGCGCGGCGTCCACGGGCGGCTCGGGCGCGCGATCGCACGCGGCGAGCGCCGCGCCGGCCAGGATCAGTCGATGAAGGTGCTGCCCCAAGACGTGACCACCGAAGGGAAGGGTCCGAGAGTGTCGGTGCGCGGCGCGGCGTCGCCGTTGAGCGCGCAGTCGAGGCAGATCGAGAGATCCTGCCCGTTCACGCCGGGAGGCGCCATGCGGCCCTGGATGTCCCGCGGCTGGACCTGGCCCTGGTCGACCGTCTCGATCTTCATCTTGTTCGTGTTGAGCCGGCCGGTGGCGCCGCGCGACTCGTCGGCGAGGTTGAGCACCACCTCGGTCCGCGCCGCGTCGTCGCCGTCGCACGAGGGCGTCGTGATGAGCGCCGCGCCGTACGCCACCCGGCCCGGGGGCAGCAGCAGCGACAGCGCGCCGGTCTGGCTGCGGACGCCGTTCTCGTAGCGCGGCAGCATCGGCTTCACGTTCACCTGCCGTCCGCCCAGCTCGAACGTCGCCGCCGCGCCCTCCGCGTTCTGGAAGGTGCGGACGTAGTCGACGCCGTACAGGCGGCCCTGCGCCGACGCGCAGACGTCCTGGAACGGCTGCACCGTCGTGAAGTACGCCACGCCGTCGGCGACGATCGGCGAGCCCGTGCCGATCTCGGAGGGGCGCAGCGGCAGGACCCAGTTCGCCACCGGCCGGAAGGTCACGTTCCCGAACGCGTCGATGACCGCGTCGTCGGTGAGGCTGACGACATGGCTGCGGTCCGCGTCGTTGCCGGTCACCTCGCTGCCGCCGGTGGCGAACACCACCACCACCCGGCCGTCGTCGCGCAGCGAGACCGACGGGCGCCCGACGATCGGCCGGCCCGCCGCGTAGCCGAGGTTGGCGGCGAGGTCCGCCGTCGGCCAGATGGCCGCCACCTGCCAGTTCAGCGGGTTCGGGTCGCGCAGGTCGACGCGCCAGAGCCGGCCATCCTTGTCGCCGATGTACGCGCGCTCGGCCGGCGTCAGATCGCCGAACGGGAAGGCCACCGGCCAGCCGGTCATCGGCCGGTCCATCGCCGTCGCGCCGTTGCCGCCCGCCGTCTCGAGGCGGCGGATCACGTGGCCGGTCACCGCGTCGAGCACGAGCACGCAGCGGCCCACCGCGTTGACGTCGGCCACGGGGGCGGGATCGCCGTCGTCGCCGCAGCCGGCGATCACGGTCGCGCGGATCTCGCCGTTCACGCGCACGTGGGTCAGCAGCGGCCGCGAGACGGTCATGCCGAGCTTCGGCACGTCCTCGTGGGTCACGTCCCAGGTGTACGGCCGATCGGCGCTCGCCTGATCGAAGAGCGTGTTCAGCCGCACCGGCACGTCGTCGTTGCCGACGCCGACGATCTGGTCGAGGTTCGTGATGTCGATGCCGAAGAGGTTGCGCCCGCCCCGGCCCGTGCCGCCGACGAGCAGGGAGCGGAACTGCAGGTCTTCGAGCCCCGCCCGGCAGGCGCGTGGCCCGCCGACCACGTTGCGGCACTCGATCACGTCCCCCGCGTCCAGCGGCCCGTCGACGATCGAGTCGTCGCCCGTCGTGGCGGCGTCGCGCATCTGCGCCCACGCGGTGCGCGGCACGAAGTTGAAGACCTCGCGGCCGTCGCGGGCGCGGAAGAAGTGCACCATGCCGTCGTTGGCGCCCACGGCCACCAGCGTGGGCCGCTGGCGCAGCCGCTGCTCATAGGCGACGTAGGCGGGGTCCTCGATGCCGAGCGCCGGCGGCTGGATGGCCACCATCTGCCCGTCCATGATCGCGCCGAGCTGCCGATCACCGACGGCCCCCTCGACGCCGTCGGGCAGGCCGCGCGTGCCGAAGAAGCCGTTGAAGAGCTTGCCGACGCGCAGGAGCGGATCCTCGGGGGCGGGGCCGGCCAGCGGATCGTTGAGGTTCGCGCTGGTCATCAGCCGCGCCAGGTTCTCGGCCACGCCACCGCCCAGATCGCCGTCCTCGTCGAACATCGGCTGGTCGCCGCCGGCGACGACGAAGTTGGACGAGCGGTCGAGCTTGCGCGACACGACGCGGCGCTCGGCGTCGGGCGCGAGCGCGGCGAGCGCCTCCTCGAAGCGCACGCTGCCGAGGTCCTCGAGGGCGCCCTGGGCCTGGGGATCGAGCTGCGCCGGGCAGCCGAGCGTTCGGCGCTCGATGCGGCCGTACTTGAACGCGTCGCGGGCGCCGGGCACCTCGGTGAACGCCGACAGCCGGTACTGCTTGACGTTCTGGCCGGGCACGAGATCGCCGGCCGCCGGCGTGATCACCAGCGGTGGCGTGCGCGTGCGCGTCCCGGCGAGCGCGGCGTTGGTGACGCGCACGAGCGCGTCGCGCAGCGCGATGCGGTCGTTGGCGAGGAAGAAGCCCGGACCGTTGTCGGGGCCGAGGCCGGGCGAGCCGGCGGCGGCGATCGCGCGCGCCTTATCGCGCCCCTCCGCGTCGATGTTGAAGCCGATCACGAACAGCGGGACGCCGCGATCGTGCAGCTGCGCGGCGTACTCCTCGCTCGTCCGGTACGGAAAGCCCTCGGGATAGACGCAGATGTTCGCGCCGTTGCGGTTGACGCACCGCCCGCCGTCGGCGCACACGCCGCCGGCGCCGCACGCCTGCCCGCCGTAGTAGTCGGTGGGCTTGCCGTCGGTCACGAGCACGGCGACGCGGCGCCGGCAATCCACCGCCGGGTCGTACTCGACGTTGGCCGGGTCGCGCACCATCGAGTAGTAGGTCACCGCGTCGTTGAGCATCGGCGCGATCGGCGTGAAGCCGACGGGCACGAGGCGGCGGATCTGGTCCATGACGTAGAGGTTGTGGGCCTCGACGGAGCCCATGTCCTCGGCGACGAGGCGGCGCGGCAGCCCGAGCATGCCGCGCGCGCTGGGGATGAGCGGGCCGAACGGCGCGTCGATGTTGCGGATGCCCAGGTTCGGGTTGGCCACGCCCTTGGCGTCGGCGTTGATGCGATCGCTCGAGGCCACCGCCTCGACCGAGACCGCGCCCGCCGCGTTGGCGACATTGGCGGCCACGACCGCGTTGTCGCCGCCGGTCGGGAACGAGAAGTGACCGGCGATGACGGCGTCCGGCGACGGGTGCGTGTCGAACGTCATGAGGCCGAACTTGATGTCGCGCCGGTGCTGATAGATGAGGCCGTCGTCGCCGAACGCCGTGCCGATGCCGAGATCGGTGGCGTCGTTCGGCGCGGGGGGCGCTTTGCCGTGGTCGTTGCCGCAGGGGCGGTACTGGGCGCACGGCGCGTTCGGATCGGCGGGCGCCCCGCCGACGCAGCACATCGTCCGGTAGTGCGGAATCGCCGTCATGTTGGTGCCGCGGATGCGAACTCCGGGCCCGAACATGTGGCTCTGGCGATCGTCGATGGTGCACCAGGGCTCGTGCAGGAACGTGCCGGCGAGCACCTCCTTGGCGGTCATGATGCGGCTGCGCACCATGCGGCCGAGGTTGCCGGGGCGCGCCGCGGGCAGATTCGCCGGCGGCAGCGCGCAGGCCGGGGGGTTGTCGGCGCCCTCGAGCCACTCCATCGACTGCGAGGTGTCGACGAGCAGCATGATCTCGGGCTTCACCGCGTCCTGTGCGCCGGCCACGTCGGGGGCGGCGAGCAGGCCGACGGCCAACAGAGCTGCCAGGTTCGTCGTCCGCATCGGTCCCCCCTCAGAGCCGGGTGCAGTAGTGCTTCGGGATCGGCCGCCCCACCACCACCTCGGCCGTCACGCTCGACTCGGCGAACAGGTTGCGCGCGGCCTCCGCCACCGGGTTCGCGGTGTCGGGCAGCGGCCGGTCGGCGATGAAGCCGCGCGCCGTGAAGTGCATGAGACAGAACGTCTGGTCCTCGAGCCGCTCGGCGCCGGTGCCCGGGCGCGGCGCCGAGGGCGTGAAGCCGTCGATCGTCACCACGTAGCTCGGCACGAGCCGCGCGCCCTCGCCGAACTGGCCCAGGGGCGCCGGGGGCGCCGGCCCCCCGGCCCGCGCCTCGTAGTACGAAGGGACGGCGAACGTCGCCCCGCCGGCGCGGACGGTGCCGTCGCCGTCGAGCGCGCGCACGCGACCGTCGCTCAGCACCTCGATGCGCGTCGTCGGATCGCCGGCGCGCAGCGCCAGCACCTCCTCGGACTTGTGCTGCATCAGCGTGACGGCGTGGTACAGGCCCATCTCGGCGATGTACCGCGCCTGCTTGGACAGCCGCAGGTTGCCCGTGCCCGCCGCGTTGTCCTTCGTCGTCTTCATCGCGATGAGGCCGAGCCCGAGCATGGCGAGCATGATCAGGATCGACAGGACCAGCGCGCTGCCGCGCTCACCCCGCCGGTGCCGTGAAGGAAGCGTCATCAGAACACCTTCTTCATGTTCGGCGTCTCGACCTCGGTGCCGAGCGTCGCCACCCGGGCGTACGCGGGATCGCCGAGGTTGGTCAGGTCGAACCACGTGCGGTCGGCCGGGAGGCGGTCCGCCGGCGCCACCGCGAGGTCGATGGCGAGGCGGTACTCCGGATCCTCGCGGGGCGTGCGCACCGCGAGCAGCAGGTTCAGGGCGCGCAGCCGGTGCGGGTTCGCCGCCATGATGGCGCCCTCCGGGTCGGCAGCGGGCCAGTTGCCGCGCGTGTCCGCGGGGTTGGTGTCGGCGGCCATCTGCGGCAGCGGCCCGCCCGCGGGGCGCGTGTCGTACTGACCCCACACCTGGAAGTCGACGACGTGCTCGGCGACGGTCACCGTCACGTCGGTGAGCTCTCCGGCCATGTTGCGGGCGTCGACGACACGGCGCACGAGGTCGGTCTTCGGCGAGTCGCGGTCCAGCGGGGGGTCGGGTCGCACGACGTACTCGACCACCTGCACCGGGTTGACGAGGCACTCGCCCGCCGCGCACAGGGCCACGTCGCCGCAGACCGGCAGGGAGAGCTGGATCTGCGGCATCCCGCCGTTGAAGGCCGCCGCCGCGATCGGCACCAGATCGAACCGGCCCTTGGGCACGTTCTCGATGCGCAGCAGGTAGCCGATGCGATAGGTGCGGTTGAAGCGCGCCTCCGCGCCGACGACCGCGGCGGCGTCCGTCGTGCGCTGGCCGCTCGCCGGCGAGATCGTCACGCGGTCGCCGAGCACCTGGCGCGCGGTGAGGCGCACGTCGCCGGAGGCGTCCGCCAAGAGGCGCAGGCGGTCGGGGCGCAGGCCGTTGTTGTTGGCGGTGAGCACCGTGGGCTGGTTGGCGTCGTTCTCGAACAGCTGGACGCCGCGGCGCGCGTCGGCGGCCCGGCAGTAGCCGGGATCGCCGCCGTCAGGCACCGCGGCGCCGCTCACCAGCGAGTGCCGCCCGGCGTTGCGCAGATCGGTCTTCAGATACTCGAGGGCGAAGCGCATCGCCTCCTGCATCTGCACGACCTGCTCCTGCGTGTAGAACTGCCGCGTGTTCGCCTGGAAGACGAAGTACACGGTGATCATCACGATCGACGACAGCAGCACCGCGACGAGCAGCTCCACCATGGTGAAGCCGCGGCGGCGAAGGGACCGCCTCACGCGCCACCTCCCGCGGGATGCCGGCGGATGGTCGCCGGCAGCGTCAGCGTGAACCACTGGCCCACGTCGCCCTCGAAGTCGGCGGCGCCCGCCTCGGAGCACACCGTCGTCAGATCGACCCCGTCGTCGAGCGTGGCCCGCGGCCACACCACGCGCACGCGGGCGTTGAGGATGCCGTCGTAGATCGTCGCCGCCGGCATGGGCTCGACCCAGTAGTGCACGCAGTACCGCTGCCGCCGCAGGTTGCTGCCGCGGACGCCGTCGCCGGCGATCGGCAGGCCGTTGTGGTCGACGGGCAGCGCCGTCAGCGTGTGCCAGCCGTCGCCGGGGTCGAGCGCTGCCGGGGGCGGGCCGGACGTCCAGGTCTGGCCGGCGCGGCGCAGCGACTCGACGAACCGCTCCCCCACCGAGACGGCGCCGGTGATGTCGCGGTTGGCGCTGTTGCCCTGCACGACGCCGATCTGCAGGGCGAAGATCGCCGCGAACCCCACCGCCGTGATGACCACCGCGATGAGGATCTCGAGCACCGTGAATCCCCGGGCGGGGCGTCGCCTGCGGAGGGCCGCCATCAGTTCAGCTCCAGGTGGGCCTGGCCACCGAACGTGAGGGCGACCGCGCGGCCCGGCTCGGCCGGCCGCCAGCCCCCGTCGCCGGCGCCCTCGAAGCGCTGCACCATCAGGCGCACGCGCCCGGTCAGCGGCAGGAGCGTTGCCGCGTCGACCACCGCGCCATCGGTCTTGATGCAGATCACGAGGTCGTTGCGGCGCAGGTTGGCGAGGTCGCCGTCGGGCGGCAACCAGCCGCTCAGGCCGACGTCTTCGATGGTCTCGCTGGTGTCGTTCACCTGCAGGTTGCCGCCGGGCGGCACCTGTCCGCCGTAGAGGAAGCGGCGCACCAGCACCGTATTGGCGACGACGTCGCTGGCGGCCCGCACGCACGACGGGCCGAACCGGGCCTCGCGCACCTCGACCCAGCCCTGCGGCCGGTCGGCGGCGAACGCCGAGAACACCATCAGGTACGCGCGGTTGTGCTGTCGGGCCTGGCTCTTGACCTTGTTGATGAGACGGGCCGTGGAGCTGGCCGAGTCGAGCGCCGCGTCGCGCGCCGTGAACGACCGCAGCGACGGGAAGGCGATGAACGTGAGCACCATGACGATCACGATCACCATCAGGAGCTCCACGAGGGTGAAGCCCGCCGGGTGGCGAGTGTCGGGTGGCTGCCGCATCGAAGGTTCCCCCCTTCGGACGTGAGACAAAGCAACGGTCATGCCGCCGAGGATGACGGGCCCCCCACGCCCGGCGGCCGCACGGCGGCTCCGCAATCTTTTCACAGTGCGCTACTCGTTGCGCACGGTGACGGCGGCTGGCCGCATGCTGCTAGGATGCGCCGCATGTCGGGTCGCAGGTCGGGCGCGCTGCTGTGGGCGGTGGCCGCGGGGGTGCCGCTCGGGCGCGCCGCGGCGGCGCCGACGTACTTTGTCGGGGCCGAGAGCCGCCTGGGCCTCGACCGCTGGCGCGGCGCGACGCCCGACGCCGTCCAGCGCGCGGACGTGCGGCAGCGGCTGGCGCTCGGGGTGTTCGGGCTCGAGGGCGACGACGCCGATCGCGACGTGCGCGTGGACTTCGACGCGGACCTCGAGATCGGCGCCGATCTCGGCCCCTCGCCCGAGACCCAGGCCGCCCTGCCCGTCGACCGGCGCGCGCGTTTCGACCTGCATCGCGCCGCGTTCGACCTCGCCGTCGGCCCGTTCTCGGCCGTGGTCGGGCGGCACGTGCTCGTCGACGAGGTGGGCTACGACGCGCTCGACGGCGTGACGGCGCGGCTCGCGGTGGGGCCGTCCCTGGGCCTCGAGGCCAGCGGCGGCCTGGCGGTGCGGCGGCCCTGGTCCGGCTTTGGCCCCGACGTCTACACCCCCGACGGTGGCGACCTGCCCGATCGCCGCGGGCATGTGCTCGGCGCCGCCGTCTTCAGTCGCGGCTTCGCGCCTTTGCAGGCGCGCGCCTCGTGGCGGCGCCTCTTCGACGACGCCGTCCAGCGCGAGGAGGCGGGGCTCGCCGCCGAGTCGCGCCCCGCCGACTGGCTGCGCCTCGACGCCGGCCTGCGCTACGACACGGTGTGGCGGCGCATGTCGGGGCTGCGCGCCGACGCGACCGTGCGCGCGTCCGAGGCGGTGAGCGTCGCCGGCGGCTGGCAGCGCGACGTGCCCACCTTCAGCGCCGACAGCATCTGGAACGCGTTCGGCGCCGAGCCCTGGGACGACGTTCACGCCTCGACGTGGTGGGCGGACGGACCGTGGCGCGTCCTGGCCGACGGCTCGGTGCGCTTCTTCGACGCCGGCGAGGACGGCGGCGGGCGCCGCGCGTGGGAGGCGGGGGTGCGCTTCGAGCGCGCGTTCGACGCCGGGCCCGGCACCGGCACGGCGGGCGCGGAGGCGCGCCTCGGGACGGGCTACGGCGGCGAGCGCCACTACGGCGACGTGTTCGCCGAGGTGCCCGTGACGCCGGAGCCGGGCGCGGAGCCCCTCCGGCTGCGCGTCCGCGCCGGCGCCGTCCACTTGGACGATCCGTCGGCGGCCTTCGACCGCGACGGCGTGAGCGGCTGGCTGCTCGTCGGCGCGCGCTGGCCCGTCACCGACACCATCGCGCTCGAGGCCGTCGCCGAGGAGCACGCCTCGCGCGTGACGCCGAGCCGGCTGCGCGTCATGGGGCGCCTCGTCGTGGAGGACTGGCTTTGAGGGCGCTGCTCGCGCTGGCGCTCGTCGGCGTCGCGTGGGCGGCGTCGCCCGTGTACGCGCCGACGGCGCGCTTCAACCACACGGCGCACGCCGGACAGGACTGCGTCGCGTGCCACGCCGGCGCCGCGGCGTCGGTCCGCGCCGGGGAGCGCGACCGGCCGCCGGAGAGCGTGTGCGCCGGCTGCCACCCCACGCCCCCGGGCCCCCCCGGCCCCGCGTCGGGCGCCCCGGCATCGTTGGCGCCGGCGCCGGCGATCGTGTTCGGCCACCGCCCGCACGTGGCCCGTGGCATCCCGTGCGCGCGCTGCCACCCCGGCGACGAGCCGACGCTCCCGACGATGGACACGTGCACCGCGTGCCACGACGGTCGCGCCGCCCCCGCGCGCTGCGACACCTGCCACCCCGCCCTGCCCGACAGCCGACTGCGCACCGCCCTCCCCGGCGGTCCGCTGCTGCCCACCGGGCGCGTGGGCGGCCTGCTCGACCACCGCGGCGACGTGGTGCGCACGCACGGCCCGGCCGCCCGCGCCGACCGCGCCGGTTGCGCCGAGTGCCACGCCGAGGCGACCTGCGCCCGCTGCCACGCGAGCACGCTGCGCCCCGTCGAGGTCCACGCCGCCGACTACGTGCTCACCCACCCGCCCGAGGCCCGGCGCGACGACCCGCGCTGCGGCACCTGTCACCGCGCCGCGACGTTCTGCGTCGACTGCCACCAGCGCAGCGGCCTCGGCACCGTCCCCGGGGAGCCCGGCTTCTATCGCGACCGCGGCGCGGTCTCGACGCGCTTCCACCCGCCCGGCTGGGTGGACTTCGAGGGCGGCGCGCCCGGCGCGCAGCACCACCGCTTCGAGGCGCGGCGCAACCTGCGCGCCTGCGTCGGCTGCCACGAGGAGTCGACGTGCGTGACGTGCCACTCGCCCGGCGCGACGGCGGCGCTGCGCGCGAGCCCGCATCCGCCCGGGTTCCGGCGGCACTGCGGGCGGGCGCGGGCGGCAAACGAGCGCGGGTGCCTGAAGTGCCACGGGAGCCGCGACGATCTGGACCGCGTGTGCCGCTGACGGACGCCGCGAGGTTGCGCCCCCATGCGCATGCACGCGCCCGGCGGTCGTCGCCCGCCTCGAACGGCGATTCGAGCCCGAGCACGGGGACGCGGCGCCGGTCTGGATGATCCGTGGTTGTCCCGGCGACCCGCCTCGGGTTAGGTCTTCGGCGATGCGCACCCCACGACGGCTCACCGCGGCGCTTTTCGCGCTGACGCTCGGCGCCTGCGGCGCCGGCGAGGACGACCCGGCCCCGGCCAACCCGCTGCCCGCCGCGACGTGCCCGCCGCTCGAGCAGCTGGCGCCGTCGCTGCTCGGCCACGTGCGCGCGGGACACGTCGCCGGGCTGCGCCGCGTCGTCGAGTCGCTCGATCCGGACGAGATCGCGGTGCTCCTCGACGGCGTGTTGCGCCTCGTGAAGGGGCTCGAGCAGCGGGAGCTGCTCGCCCTGCTGGAGCTCGGCGAACACGAGAAGTTGCAGGCGCTGCTGCCGCTCGTCGTCGACCTACTGCGCGCCATCGGCGGCGATCCGGCGAACCCCGGCTCCTTCCGCGCCGACGTCGTCGCCGAGCTCGCCCGCGTGGTGCACCGCTGCGACTTCGACCGGATGTTCTCGGCGGTCGACCACCTGTTGGGCTCGCCCGAGCTGCCGGAGATGCTGACGCGCCTGGCCGAGGTGCTGCGCACGCCGTTCGTGCAGGAGCTGCTGCGCAGCGACGCCTCGGGCGCGCTCGGCCCCGAGGGCTTCGTGCGCATCGTGATGCTGGTACTCGAGCGCATGGCGGCGCCGGACTTCGACTTCTCGGCCTTCCGCGCGGTGCTCGCCGGCGTGCCGGCGCTGCGCTCCGAGGAGCCGCCGCTCGTGGGGATGCTGGCGTCGCTCGAGCGCATGCTGTCCGATCCCGAGCTGTTCCCGCCGCTGCAGGACCTGACCTGCTGCTACCTCTACGACCGGCCGACGTGCGCGGCGGCGGCCGGCGGGGCGACGCTCGTGAGCCAGCAGCCGGCGGCGCTCCTGATGATGTACGACCTGTTCGTCGACCAGGCGGCGAACCTCGACGCGTTGCTCGACTCGGTGGCCGACCTCGCCGGCGACCCGACGATCGAGCGCACGCTCGATCCCCTCCGCCTCGTGCTGCGGCAGCTGGCGGCGAGCGACGACATCCGCGGCAAGCTGGTGCGCCTGCTCGAGCTGCTGCTCGAGCCGGACCACGCGCGCGAGGTGCTCCCGGAGCTGGTCCTGCTGCTCGACTCCGGCGCCACGAACGAGCTGCTGGCGATCGCCGGCGCGATCCTCGAAGGCTGCGACCCCCGGGAGGCCGAGTGAAGCGGCTCGCCGTCCTGCTGTGCCTCGCGGCGACGCCCGCCCGTGCCAGCGTCCTCGACCTGTACGGCTTCAACCCGCGCGGCACGGCCATGGGCAACGCCCAGGCGGCGGCGGCCGACGACTACACCGCCACCTTCTACAACCCGGCGGCGATGACCCAGCGCAAGCAGGTGAACGTCGGCGCCGGCTTCGTGCTCACCTCGCCGCGGCTCCACGTCGACCGCGACCACCCGACGCCGGCGCAGCGCGGCATCGCCGCCGAGCTGCCGCCCGACTTCAGCGGCGTCAACCTCGGCGCGCTCTTCCCGCTCGGCGGCAAGTTCGACCACCGGGTCGCCGTCGGTCTGGCGATGTACCTGCCGACGCTGAACCTGCTGCGCGGCGAGGGCGTCGACTCGCGCGTGCCGCAGTTCTATCGGTACCAGAACCTGCCCGACAAGTACGTCCTCCTGGCGAGCCTCGCGTTCGAGATCGGGCCCTGGCTGAGCCTCGGCGCGGGGGTGCAGACGCTCGCCGGCCTCGACGGCGGGGTGGAGCTCGACCTCGAGGTGGCCAACCGCCGGGTGCGGGAGCGCGCCGTCCAGGTGAACGTGTTCCCGACGGCGGCGCCGGTGGCCGGTCTGTTCTCGCGGCCGATCCCGCCGCTGCGCCTCGGGGCGAGCTGGCGCTCGGAGCTGCAGCTCGACTACTCGCTGCCCTCCGCCATCCGCATCGACGACCTGCTCGACCTGAACCTGGACATCGGCGGCACCGTCCTGTTCAGCCCGCACACGTTCAACTTCGGCGCCGCCTACGACGTGGCGCCGTGGCACCTGCTGGTGTCCGCCGAGGTCTCGTACGAGCTGTGGTCGCGCGCGCCGGACCCGTCACCACGCTTCACCGTCGACATCGCCGGCGAGATCCCCGAGGGCCTGGGCATCGGCGAGGCGCTCGACATCGGCAACGGCGCGCCGGTGGTGCTCAACTTCCGCGACGTGCCGGTCTTCAAGGCGGGCGTGGAGCACCATCCCGGCGGCGGACGGTTCAGCGTGCGTGCCGGCTACACCTGGCGCCCGACGCCCTCCCCGGTGCCGACGGGCGCCTTCAACTACATCGACAACGACGCCCACATCCTGGCGGCGGGCGCCGGCATCTCGTTCGCCGACCCGCTCGAGATCCAGCAGCAGCCGCTCCACGTCGACGTCGTCTACCAGGCCACGCTGCTCGTCGAGCAACAGGTGGCCAAGTCGCGCGGCGCGGCCGACCCGGTCGGCGACTACAGCGCCGGCGGCACCATCCACAGCTTCGGGATCTCCCTGCGCCACGATCTCTGATCCGCTAGTATCCGCCGCCATGTCCATGCACTCCGAGATCGAGCGGCGGCGCACGTTCGCCATCATCAGCCACCCAGACGCGGGCAAGACCACCATCACCGAGAAGCTGCTGCTGTTCGGCGGCGCCATCCAGGTGGCGGGCGCGGTGCGCGCCAAGCGCGGCGGCAAGGCCACCACCAGCGACTTCCTGGCGATGGAGCGCGAGCGCGGCATCTCCGTCAGCACGGCGGTCATGTCGTTCGAGTACTCGGGCTGCGCGATCAACCTGCTCGACACGCCCGGCCACGAGGACTTCGGCGAGGACACCTACCGCGTCCTCACCGCCGTCGACAGCGCGCTGATGGTGCTCGACGCCGCCAAGGGCGTGGAGAGCCGCACCAAGGCGCTCATGGACGTCTGCCGCCTGCGCGACACGCCCATCATGTCGTTCGCCAACAAGATGGACCGCGAGGCGCTCGACCCCTTCGACCTGATGGACGACGTCGAGAAGCAGCTGCGCATGAAGTGCACGCCGGTCACCTGGCCCATCGGCATGGGCAAGGACTTCGCCGGCGTCTACGACCTGCACAAGAAGCGCATCATCTTCTACGAGGCCACCGCGCGCGGTCGGCGCAACGAGCAGATCATGCTCGAGGACCTGAGCTCGCCGGCGCTCGACGAGGCGGTCGGCGGGAAGCTCGCCGACAAGCTGCGCGCCGAGGCGGAGCTGCTCCAGGGGGCCGCCGACCCCTTCGACCTCGAGGCCTACCGGGCCGGCAAGCAGACGCCCGTCTTCTTCGGCAGCGCGATCAACAACTTCGGCGTGAAGGAGCTGCTCGACCGCTTCGCCGAGTTCGCGCCGCCGCCGCAGACGCGCGCGACGACCACGCGCCCCGTCGAGCCCGACGAGGAGAAGTTCACGGGGTTCGTCTTCAAGATCCAGGCGAACCTCGACCCGGCCCACCGCGATCGCATGGCCTTCGTGCGCATCACCTCGGGACGCTACCAGCGCGGCATGAAGCTGCGGCACGTGCGCTCGGGGCGCGACATGGCGATCAACAACGCGACGACGTTCCTCGCCCGCGAGCGCGCCGTCACCGAGGAGGCCTGGCCGGGCGACATCATCGGCCTGCACAACCACGGCGCCATCCGCATCGGCGACACCTTCACCGAGGGCGAGGCGCTGCAGTTCACCGGCATCCCGATGTTCGCGCCGGAGCTCTTCCGCCGCGCGTACCTGCTCGACCCGCTGAAGTCCAAGTCGCTGGTCAAAGGGCTGCACGAGCTCTCCGAAGAGGGCGCCGCCCAGCTCTACCGGCCGCTCGAGGGCAACGACTACATCCTCGGCGCGCTCGGCTCGCTGCAGTTCGACGTGATCAAGTCGCGGCTCGAGGACGAGTACAACGTGCGCGCCCGCTTCGAGCAGGTGGCGCTCGGCGCCGCGCGCTGGGTGACGAGCGACGATCCCGCCGCGCTCGAGAAGTTCATCGAGCAGAACAAGGCCCGCCTCTTCCGCGACATCGCGGGCAACCTCACCTTCATCGTGCAGTCCGAGTGGGCGGTGAACTACGCCGCCGAGCAGAACCCGAAGCTGCGCTTCCACAAACACATGGAGATTCGTTAGGCACACCCGTTGCGTTCCGTCTCGCCCGCGACCGGAGGTCGCCGACGTGAACTTCGTCGCCTGGGAGTGGGGAATGCACATCATCGGGCGTGTCGTGTGGGGCGTGATGGGACTGGCGCTCTTCGCGTGCGAGGGCGAGGTGCCGTTCTGCGGCAACGGGCGTCTCGAGGTCGGCGAGGCGTGCGACGACGGCAACGGGCGGGCCGGCGACGGCTGCGACACCGCCTGCAACATCGAGAACGGTCAGCGTCTCACCGACCCCCGATGCCTGGTCGACTTCGAGGCGTATTGCCCCGCGGACGCGCCACAGTGCGGCGTGCTGATGTCGGGCGGGATCTGCATCGGCCGCGGGCAGGTCCGGTGCCGCTTCTTCGGCGACGGCGCGCTCGCGGTGCTGCCCGGCATCTACCCCACCGTGCTCGACTTCACGCGCCCGGTGACGAGCGCGTCGCTCTACTTCGCGCACATGGGGCAGTCGCGGGGCGTCATCCGCTTCTTCGACGAGGACGACGAGGAGATCCTCGCCTTCAACACCATCAGCAACTGCGACCAGGCGGCGCCCGGCCCGGTGACGGTGCGGCTACCCGCCGCCGCGGTGCGCGCCGAGGTGCACGCCATCGGCGGCCCCGTCTTCGTCGACGACGTCGCCACCGACCTCCCCTGACTCGGGCGCCTCCTCGAGAGATCCGCGCCACGTGACGTCGCCGTACCAGCCGCCGAACGACGCGTGCTTCACGCGGCCGACGCCGACGCCGACCGCGCCGTCGTCGAGGCCGAAGCGGAAGCCGGCGAGGAACAGGATCCCCGCGGTGAACGTGTCGGCCTCCTCGTCGCGGCCGTCGAGGTAGTTCAGGACGCCGATGCGCGGGACCGCCTGCAGGTAGACGTGCGTGTCGTCGACGCCGGCGCGCACCTCGATCGGCAGCTCGAGCGTGACGTGCCCCAGCGTGACGCCCTCGTCGCCGTCGACGGTGGCGCCCTCGGGCGCGTTGGGGTCGCGCTTTGGCTCGAACGGCCCGAACGCGCCGACGAGGCGCCCGCCGACCGATGCCCAGGACGGTCCGACGTGCAGGCCGACGAGGCCGCCGAAGAGCCAGCCGTCGTGCGGGACGTCGAGGCTCGCGTCCCGGCAGAGCTGCTCGGGCGGCACCAGGGCGCACTCCGGGTCGACCTCGGTGTCGCACGGTTCGTCGCAGCTGAACGCGATGGGCTGGTCGATGTCGAGCAGCTCGAGGCGGAGGCCCAGCTCGAAGCGCATGTCGGCGGCGGCCGCGGCAGGCGCCAGCGCAAGGACGAACACGGTGCGGCGGAGCATGGGCGCGAGCGTAACACGGGCGGGCGCCTCGACGAGCGCGCGCGCCGGCCTCGGAACTCGAGCAGCCGGTCGGCCGTCTTTCCTCGCGCCAGTGTCCGACACTGGCGACGCCCTTCGATTGTTTCCTGCCACCAGTGTCCGACACGGGCGACGCCCTTGGATTGTTTCCTCCCACCAGTGTCCGACACTGGTGACGCCCATCGACTGCACCGTCGCGCCAGTGTCCGACACGGGCGACGTCCACCGACTGCACCGTCGCGCCAGTGTCCGACGCTGGCGACGCCCATCCCTTCGTCGCCCGCCGCCGTCTCCGATGCGGGCGGCGCGCCCTTGCGTCGCCGCTCGCCGCCGACGCGTGAACGGGCGGCCACGCCGGCGTGAACGCCGGGGCGACGGGGCCGCAATGCGCCGCGTCCGGCGGCGCGGCACGCCGGCTGCACAAGCGCGCCGCAATCGCGGTATCGTCGCGGCGTCTTCCGGGAGAACGAGCCATGGGTCGGTCGGGGTGGGTGGTCGCCATGCTGCTGTGCGCCGGGAGCGCGCACGCGTTCGAGTGGCAGCTGGGCACGGGCGTGCAGTTCCGGCACGCCGGCGAGGTGGACCTCGCGGCACTGGCCGACGCCGATGGGTACGGCGCGCAGAGCGACACGTCGCCGGGCCAGCTCGGCTGGCAGATCAGCGGCGGGATCCAGCCGGTCCCCGCGCTCGAGATCGGCGCCGACGCGTCGATCGCCGTCGGCGGCCTCGCCATCGGCGACGTCGAGGAGCGCTACTTCGGCCAGCAGGACAACGTCGGCGGCTCGTCCACCTTCGAGGCGGGCGGCGCGGTGCGCTGGGTGCCCGTCCTGTCGCCGGACCTGCGGCTCTTCGCCGGCGGCGCGGCCTCGTGGCAGCGCATGGCCGCGTCGTCGGGCATCGGCCACGCGCACCTCGACAGCCTCGCCGTCGGGCCCGAGGCCGGCCTGCGCTGGCGCCTCACCGACGGCGAGGCGTTCGACGGCGAGCTGCAGCTGCGCGGCGACGTGCGGTGGCACGAGCCGTTGCGGGTCGAGGTCGGGCACTCGGCCGACAACGTGCTCTTCGAGACGACGGACCCCGCCGAGGCCTTCTGGTCATTCGGCGTCTCGGTGAGCTGGATCTTCGCCTTCCGTTGAGGCGGTCAGTTCGCCGCGCGCCGCCGCCGCACCCGCCGCAGCACCATCGCCTGCAGCGTCACCGCCTCCGGCACCCGCAGCAGTCGCGCCGCCGCGAACGTCGCCGCGAGCGCGACGCCGCCGGTCATCCCGCCGCGCAGCAGCGCCGGCCAGGCCGGCAGCACGCGATCCAGCGCCAGGCCCAGGCCGACGCCCGCCGCCGCGCACGCCCCCTGCTTGAGCACCGCGTCGACGAGGCCCGGCCCTGGTCCGCGCGCGACGCCGCGCCGCAGCAGCACCGTCAGCGCGACGACGTACACCGAGATCGCCGCCGACGAGGCCAGCGCGAGGCCCGTCCCGCCGCCGGCCCGCGCGCCCCACGCGTACAGCGGCAGCATCGCCAGCACCACCACGCTGCCGAGCACCGTCGGCGCCCACGTGTTCTGCCGCGCGTAGAAGCCGCGCGCCACGAGGCCCTGCGCCGACCACGCCCACAGCCCGACGCACAGCAGCCCCGTGTACGCGCCGATGGCCTCGAGATCCGCCGCCGAGAAGCGCGCGCGGCCCCAGATCACCGTGGCCACCTCGGTGCCCGCCGCCGTCAGCGCCGCCTGCGCCGCGAACGCCAGCAGCAGCGTCGTGCGCGTGGCCTTCACCAGCATGTCGTAGGCCTCTTGATGGCGCCCCTCGGCCACGAGGCGCGACAGCGTCGGGAACGCCGCGATGCCCGCCGCCAGCCCGAACATGCCCATGGGGACGCGCATGAGCGTCCGCGCGTACTGCAGCTGCGCGATCACGCCCTCCCCGACCTCGCTGGCGTAGCGCTTGACGATGGTCTCGTCCATGAAGACCACCGAGAAGCCGAGCATGATGGGGATCGAGAGTTTGAGGTAGCGCCGGAAGTCCGCGTGGCGCAGGTCGAGGGCGAGGTGCCAGCGCATGCCGGCGCGCACGCAGCCGACGAGCGGCAGCAGGAACGGCCCCAGCGCCGACCCCACGAGCACGCCCCAGGCGAAGCCCTCGGCGCCCAGGCGCGCGCCGAGCGCCAGGCCGCCGGCGATGATGCCCGCCGTGTAGACGAGGGGCGCCAGCGCCGGCAGCGTGTGTTTGTCGCGGGCCTGGAGCGTCGCGGTGAGCAGGCCGCCGACGAGGTGGAAGATCTGGCCGGGCAGGATGATGCGCGTCAGGTACACCCAGCGCGCGCGCTCCGCGTCGTCGAAGCCGGGCGCCACGAGCGGCGCGAGCGACGGCGCCGCCCACCAGAACGCGGCCGTGGCGAGCAGCCCCGTGATCAGCAGGAAGTTCGCGATGTTGGAGAACGAGCGCCACCCCTCGTCCTCGCGGCCGGCGATGAGGTGCCGCTGGAACATGGGGATGAACACGAGCGAGAGCGCGCCGCTCGCCAGCAGGTAGCCGACGTAGTCGGGGATGACGAAGGCGCTGAAGTAGACGTCGGCCTGGCGGCCGGCGCCGAGCGTGCGGCCGATGACCGACTCGCGCACGACGCCGAGCACGCGGGAGACGAGCATGCTCGCGCCGTACAGGGCCGAGGCGATGGCGATCGTCCGGCCGGCGCTGCGCGTCATTCGTCCTGGATCGTCGGCGCGACCGCCGACTCGAACGCGCGGATGAGCAGGCCGGCGCCGACCGCCAGCAGCGCGGCGCCGAGCAGGTCGAACCAGATCGGCTGGAAGGCGACCTCGCCGGCGGGCATGTCGTCGAAGCCGACGATGCCGGGCGCGATCCCCACCTGCATCAGGCCGTCGACGAGCCCCGACGGCGCGAACACCGCCAGCGGCAGCCACACCGAGCCCGAGCCGGTGTGGGCCCACGTCGCGAGGCCGATGAGCAGGGCGTGGCGCGGGAGGGCCTGCGGCACGTCGACGCCCTGCACGACGAGCAGGCTGCCCCACGCCGCGACCGCCAGCAGGGCGCGGCGCCGCCCGAGCAGCACCAGCATCGGCCGCGCGATGAGCACGCCGAAGAGTAGCGCCGTCGAAGCGGGCATGACCACGCCGCGCAGCATCACGCGCATCCACGCGGGATCATTGGCGCCGACGCCCGGCGCCTGCGCCGCGTCGCTCGACACGATCACCGGCGCGACCGTCAGCGCCACGTTCACCAGCTCGCTGCCGAGGATGTTCGCGCCGGCGCCGGCGAGGAAGGCCGCCGCGATCTGCGCGGGCGACCGCACCGCCCAGCTCAGGGGCAGCACCTGCCCCAGCGGCGTGCGCCGCTCGAACACGAACGCCAGACACGTCGCGCCGGCCATGCCGATGCACAGCAGGCCGTGCGGCGCCACCGGCCCCACGACCATGAGCGGCAGGAGCGCCAGGGCGGCCCACGCGAACGGCAGCACCAGCGCCCACAGGAGGAGGTCGAGCTTCAACGGCGGACGGCTCTCGGCGAAGGGACGCGCATGATCGGGCAACCGGCGCGAGCTTTCAACCCCGCCTCCGCCGGTCTACCATCACCGCCCATGTCGACCCTGCGCGCCGTCTACACGAACTTCCGCGCCGCCCGCTCCGCGATCCAGGACGTCGGCCGCTTCCGCGAGATCGTGGCCGTGCTCGTGCGGCACGGCTTCGGCCACCTCGTCGAGCGCTGGAACCTGCAGGACACCTTCGTCCTGCGTCTGCTGGCGAAGAAGCGGGCCGACGCGGCGGCCGAGAAGAAGACGCTCGAGGAGCGCGTCGTCGACGCCCTCCAGGAGCTCGGGCCGACGTTCGTGAAGCTCGGCCAGATCCTGTCGACGCGCCCCGACCTCATCCCGCCCGTGCTGTGCGAGCGCCTCAAGCGCCTGCAGGACCGCGTCTCGCCCATCACGTTCGACGAAGCGCGCGGCGTGCTCGAGAGCAGCCTCGGCCGCCCGGTCGACGAGGTGTTCTCGTTCCTCGACCCGGAGCCGCTCGCCAGCGCCTCGATCGCCCAGGTCCACGCCGCCACGCTGCTCACCGGCGAGGAGGTGGTCGTCAAGATCCAGCGCCCCGGCATCAAGCGCATGATCGAGAGCGACCTGTCGATCCTCTACTTCGTGGCCCGGCAGCTCGAGGCGACCATCCCCGAGTTGCGCGCGTTCGATCCCGTCGCCATCGCCAAGGAGTTCGAGAAGGCCATCCGCCTCGAGCTCGACTTCCACCACGAGGCGAGCCACCTCGAGCGCTTCGACCGCAACTTCGCGAGCTGGACGTCGGTCCACATCCCGCGCCTTTACAAGCAGGCCAGCAGCGACCGCGTCCTGACGATGGAGCGCCTGCGCGGCCACAAGATCACCGAGGCCTCCCTCGGCGGCCACGACATGAGCGCCGTCGCGCGCGAGTGCGTGCGCATGCTCTTCAAGATGGTCTTCGAGGACGGCTTCTTCCACGGGGACCTGCACCCCGGGAACATCTTCATCCTCGAGGGCACGCGCATCGGCCTCATCGACTTCGGCCTCGTCGGGCGCATGACGCCGGCGATGAAGGACGCGATGGCCGACCTGCTCCTCGCGGTCGTCATGCACGACTTCGAGGGGGTGGCGCGCAGCTTCTACGCCATCAGCATCCGCCGCGGGAAGGTCGACTACGCCGCGTTCGAGGCCGACACCATCGACCTGATGGAGCGGTACTTCCTCAACCGCACGCTGGCCGAGGTCGACTTCGGGGCCTTCCTGCGCGACCTGGTCGAGGGCGCCATCCGGCACGAGGTGAGCGTCCCGCCCGACTACACGATGTTCTTCAAGGCCATCATGACGGTCGAGGGCATCGGCAAGACGATCTCGCCGGACCTCGACCTCGTCCGCGAGTGCCGGCCCTACGTCGAGAAGCTCGTGGCCGAGCGGTACGGCCCCGAGCGCGTGCTGCGCGCCGCCGCCGACAGCGTGCAGGCGTTCGCCCGCATCGGGAAGCTGCTCCCCTTCACGCTCGAGAAGGTGCTGCAGCAGCTCGAGGACGGGAAGCTGACCCTCGGCATCGAGTACGCGCAGCTCGCGGCGCTCGAGCGCGGGCGCGAGCTGCGCACCAACCGGGCGGTGCTCGGCGGGCTCGTGGCGGCGCTGCTGCTGGTGGGCGCCATCGAGCGTCACGACGTGGGCTTCACCATCTTCGGGCTGCCCGGCGTGACGACGATCACGTGGACGCTCGGCGGCTGGCTCGGCCTGCGCCTGCTATGGCGCGTTTTCCGCAGCGGCGCGTGGTAGGCCGCCGCTCTCGGGCGCGCCGTCGCCGGGGGGGGCCCGGCGCGCCGGCACGTAGCCCTCGAGCACCTGCATCGCCACCCGGTAGCGACCGAAGGGCGGCATGACGTACGCGCCCTGGATGCGGTCGCGCACCGCCTCGAGCGCCTCGCGCGCGATGGCGACGCCCTCCTCCTGGCCGCGGCCCTGCGCGTCGGCCTGCTTCATGCGGTCGAGGATGTAGCCGGGCACCTGCATGCCCGGGACGTTCTCGTGCAGGAACACGGCGTTGCGGTGGCTCGCCAGCGGGCAGAGGCCGAGCATGATCGGCAGCCCGAGGCCCTGCGCGTCGTCGAGGAAGCGCTCCGCCTTCAGCGGGTCGTAGACCGGCTGCGTCATCACCACCACGGCGCCCGCGTCGCGCTTCATCTCGAGGCGCCGCAGCTCGCGGTCGTAGTCGAGCGCCGCCGGCTCGGCGCCCGTCGCGCAGACGAACGCCGTCTTCTCCGGCATCGGCTTGCCCGACGGATCGATGCCGTGGTTGTAGCCGTTGATGATGTTGAGCAGGCCGATGCTGTCGACGTCGTAGACGCCCGTCGCGTGCGGGTACGGCCCCATCTTCGGCGGATCGCCGGTGATCACGACCAGGTTGCGGAGGCCGAGCACGTGCGCGCCGAGCAGGTGCGACTGCAGGCCGAGGAAGTTGCGGTCGCGGCAGCACACGTGGAGCAGCGGAGAGAGCCCCGTGGCCTGCTGCACGCTCACCGCCATCGCCAGGTTGCCCATGCGCAGCGAGGCGCGCGGGCCGTCGGCGATGTTGATCGTCGTCACGCCCGCATCGCGCAGCTCGTTCGCCGCCGCGACCTGCTTCGCCAGGTCGAGGCCCGACGGCGGGTTGAGCTCGACGCTGGTCACGAAGTCGCCGGCGGCGAGGCGCGCCGCGAAGTCGCTGCGCTCGGCCAGCGGGATCGGCTGTCCCTCGAGCGCCGGCGCGCCGCCCCCGAAGCGCGGCGACGGCGATCCGCCCGACTCGACGGACAACATGCGCACCGCGTTGACCATGCGCTTGACATGGCCGGGGTTCGTCCCGCAGCAGCCGCCGACCAGCTTGACGCCGGCCTTGAGCAACCGGCGCGCAAACACCCCGAAATACTCGGGATTCGCCACGTAGATCGTGCGGCCGTCGACCGACTCCGGGCGGCCGGCGTTGGCCTGCGCGAGGACCGGCGCGCCCGCCTCGACCATGGCCGACGTCACGCGGAAGAGCAGGTCGGGGCCGCCGCCGCAGTTGGCGCCGACGACGTGGGCGCCCGCCTCGACCAGACGCCGCGCGACGAGCTGCGGCGTGTGCCCGGCGAGCCCCAGCCCGTTCTCCTGGAACGTGTACTGGGCGACGATCGGCAGCCCGGTGACCTCGCGCGCGATGCGGATGGCGATCTCGAGCTCCTGCAGGACGGTGAACGTCTCGAGACAGACGATGTCGACGCCGGCCTCGGCCAGCACGCGCACGTGCTCCTCGAGCGCCTCGCGCGCGGTGACGCCTTCGGGCCCCGCCAGCGCCTCGAGCGAGAGCCCCGTCGGCCCGACGCTGCCGGCGACCCAGGCCCGCCCGGCGGCCACCTCGAGCGCGAGCTTCACCCCGGCGACGTTGATCTCGTGCACCTTGTCGGCGAGGCCGTGCCGGTCGAGCTTGAGGCGGTTGGCGCCGAACGTGTTCGTCGTCAGCACCTGCGCGCCCGCCTGCAGGTACTCCTGGTGGATCTGCCGGACGAGCTCGGGCTGCGACAGGTTCACCGCTTCGAAGCAGTGCGTGAGGAAGACGCCGCGCTCGTAGAGCACGGTGCCCATCGCGCCGTCGAAGAGGACGCCGCCGCGCGCGGCCGACTCGAGGAAGGGCTTCATGGGGTGCGCATGGTGCAACAAGTGACACTTGTTTGGAAAACCGAAAGACGTATGATGCCGGCGCTTTGCGACGCCTTCTGCCTCTTCCGCTCCTCGCGTTCTTCGTGCTCGGCGCCGGCTGCGAGACCCGCGAGGGCGCGCCGTCCGTGCCCGCGGGACGCACCGTCCAGATCACGTTCCTGCACACGTCGGACTGGCACTCGCGCCTCCTGCCGTACGACCTGCAGCTGGCGGCGACCGACGAGCGCCTGATCCGCAACTACGCGCCCGACTCGCCGATCCTCGCGCCGGGGCAGACGCTCGTGCAGATCGGCGGCCTGTCGCGCATCGCCACGCTCATCAAGCGCGAACGGGCGCGGTCGCCGGGCAACGTGCTGTGGGTCGACAGCGGCGACTGCTTCCAGGGCGCGCCGATCTTCAACGCCTTCAGCGGCGAGGTCGAGACGCGCGCACTGTCGCTGCTGGGCCCCGACGCCGTGGTGATCGGCAACCACGAGTTCGACAAGGGCCTCGACAACCTCGCGATCCAGATGGACAAGTGGGCGACCTACCCGCTGCTCGCCGCCAACTACATCTGGGAGCGCGACACCAAGGGCGCCGAGACGATGGCCCGCATCACCAAGCCCTACGCCATCATGTGGGCGGGCGGGCTGAAGGTCGGCGTCATCGGCATGGCCAACCTCTCGTCGCTCAACAGCATCGGCGAGGGCAACAACTCGCTCGGCATCACGCCCGTCGACGAGGTCCAGACCGTCCAGTTCTACATCGACGAGCTGACGGCCCAGGGCGTCGACCTCATCGGCATCACGAGCCACCTCGGCCTGACGGGGCACGGCGAGCGCCACGAGGACTACGAGGTCATCGAGCGCACGACCGGCCTCGACTTCGTGTTCGGCGGCCACCTGCACGTGGTGCTCGATCCACCGCAGGTGCGCTACGACAAGACCGGCCGGCCGGTGGTGCTCACGCACTCGGGCGCCTTCATGAAGTACCTCGGGCGGCTCGACGTGGTCGCCGAGGACTCGGGCGACCCGTACTACCGCTGGGAGGTCAAGACCCACCGCTACAGCCTCTTCCCGATCGACGCGAGCGTCTCCGAAGATCCGGACGCCGTGCGGTTCCTCGAGCCGTACATCCTCGAGCTGAACCGTCAGTTCGATCTGACGCGCATCATCGCGTACGCGCCGCGGCTCGTGCCGCGCTTCGGCCGCGAGAAGGCCAACTCCGAGCTCGGCAACATCGCCGCCGAGTCGATGGCCGATCGCCGAGGCATCCAGGCCGACTTCGCGCTGACGAACACGCTGGGCATCCGCACCGACATCATCCGGGGGCCGATCACCCAGGACCAGATGTACAACGTGTTCCCCTTCGACAACCTGATCGTGAAGATGCGCATGGGCGGCCGCGACGTCTGCGAGCTGATGTCGTTCGTGGCCCGGCGCAGCGCCGGCCGCGGGTGCCAGCCGCAGGCCCAGTTCTCCGATCGCGTCCACCTCAAGATGAACTGCGTGTCGAACGAGCCCGAGTGCTCCTTCGCCAGCGAGGTCGCCGTGCGCAACCAGGAGGTCTACCAGGCCTGCCTCGAGCGCGGCGACGACGAGGCCACCTGCGACGTGGCGTCGCGCGAGCCCATCTCCGGCGACCGCATCTATGAGGTGGCGGTCAACGACTACATCGCGCAGGGCGGCTCGGGCTTCCGCGTGCTCAAGTTCAACCGCTCGCGCGTGCCGAGCGACATCTCGATCCGCGACGCCGTCTCCGACCGCTTCCAGGCGTTCCCTCGCTGCGTCGACATCTGCGGCCAGCGGTGCGACGCCACCGAGAAGCCGGGCGAGTGCCGCGAGCAGCTCGACAAGGAGCCGCTGGCCGGCAGCGGCTGCGAGGAGGCGACGAACTGCTTCACCGACGTCGCCGCCTACCAGGACCGCTTCTGCGACGGCCTCGAGACGCGCGATCCCCGCGACTGGTGCGACTTCGTCGACCGCGCGCCCGAGCTCACCGGCACGCCGACGGCGGAGATCGACGATCCACGCGCCGTGCTGGCCATCCTCAAGCCTTACTGCCGCGCCATCCGCAGCGCGGGCGCCGCCCTCGAGCCCGGCGAGGTCATGGAGGACGACTGCTTCCTGACCGAGCAGATCCTGCAGTACGCCGTCACGCTGGGCCTGCCGATCGAGGACGTCCGCAAGGGCGCCGACATCGCCCTGCGGCAGCTCGGCATCCCGGGGCCCAGCGACCGTTGCGGCTGCAAGCTGCACGCGTACGAGCGCAGCGACGCGCTGTGCCGCGAGCTGGCCTGCGTGATCGGCGAGGCCGACGATCGCCTCGAGGCGCGCAACTTCGAGAACATCCGGGCGGCCCGCGACGCCTTCGCCGGCGGCACGGGGGCGGACCTGTGCGCGGAGCTCGCGCTCTCGTCGCCGTGCGAGCCGAAGGACCTCGCGGGCATCGGCCAGGACGAGGAGCCCAACTGATGCGGCGCCTCCTGCCCATCGCGCTGCTGCTGGCCGCGTGCGGCGAGAAGTCGTACGAGGAGCCGCTCCCGCAGATCGTCGATTTCGAGATCCTGTTCCCGCGGGGCTACGAGGTGGGCACGGCCGAGACGCCGCTGCCGTTCCCGAGCGCGGTGCCGGCCCGCGTGCCGATCCGCATCGTCGCCCGCGGCGCCGACGGCCAGCCGTTCCGCCAGTTCAACGGCACCGTGCGCCTCGACGTCGAGCCCGGCGAGATCCCGCGGACGGCCAACCGCGTGCGCGTGAAGGACGGCGTCGCCGACGCCACCGCCGAGATCCGGTACGCGTTCGGTCCGACGCGGATCTGGGTCGAGGACGCCGGCGAGGACCCCGAGCTCGACTGCGCCAACGAGAAGGACGACGACGAGGACGACCTCGTCGACGCCGCCGATCCCGATTGCGGCCGGGCGCGCGAGCCCGCCCCGGCCCACGCCACCCAGGCGACGGGCATCTCGCCCTCGCTGCGGTTCGCCGAGCCACGCATCCGTGAGCTCCAGCTGGCGCCGCGCTGCACGACCGACACGCCGCTCGGCGGCGAGACGGTCACGATCGCGAACGGCAAGTTCATCGTGACCGGCACGACCCAGGCGGGCCTCTACGTCACCGACCTCGACGGTCCGGCGGGCGGCCACAACAGCGTCTTCTTGTTCACGCACTCGAGCCCCGGCGACGTGCGCCGCGGCGACCGCCTGTGCAGCATCTCGGGCAACGCCGCAGAATTCATCGGCAATACGCAGCTCAACTTCCCGTCGTTCGAGCTGGCCGACACGAACCGCAACCGCAAGATCGACGACGGCGACATCGTCCCGTGCCGGCTGGTCGATCCCGGCGACATCGACGTGGCCGCGCTGCCGCCGCCGGTGACGCTCGCGGCCGAGCACCTGCTGGGCATGGGCGGCGAGGTCCCCGCCGACTTCTATCGGTTCTGCGCGCCGGGCGACGCCGAGATCCCCGGCCTCGAGGACGCGACCGACTGCAACGCGGCCCGCATCGCGCTCGGCATGGCGGCGCGGCAGAGCCCCATCGACTGCCGGCGCGACAACTTCGCGATGGAGCCGTGGGAGCACGCGCTCGTGGCGTTCGACGACGTCACGATCAGCAAGCACTACGTCGAGTGCGACTACAACGGCGACGAGCGCATCGACCGCACCCGCGGCGAGCAGGCGCTGTGCGGCGAGGTCTGCACGTCGGCGGGCTGCGCCATGATCTGCAACGAGGGCGAGTGCGAGAAGGCGTGCAACGAGGACGCCCTCTGCACGATCGAGGGCTCGCTGAAGCAGTTCGGCCAATTCGGCGTCGGCGTCGGCTGCCAGGGCGACAGCTGTCGGGCCAAGTTCTACGTCTCCACCCGCGACACGCTCGGCGGGGCCGGCTACGACCCCAAGGCCCACGCCGGCGAGCGCCTCACGCGCGTCGTCGGGCACCTGCGCCAGACCCAGCCGGGGCCCGGCGTCGAGACGATCTGGATCGTCGAGCCGCGCGACGCGGCGGACTTCATCTCCGGAGCACCCCAGCCGTGAGGAAACCCCTGCTCGTCGCCGCGGCGCTCTGTGCCGCGGCCGGACCCGCCGCCGCCGGCGAGTTCATGGACACGCGGCTGGTCTTCATCGTCGGCGACGACGACTTCATGCACGATGCGGGGCTCACCGTCCCGCCGTCGCCGCGGCCCGACATCGGCGACCGCGCCGGCTACGACGCGTTCTACGACAACCGCGAGAGCAGCGAGCGCGGCATCGAGAGCCGCACCCACCTCGTCCTGCACGCCAAGGCCGACGGCTACTTCGAGGGCGTCACCACCGACGCGGCGATGGTCCTCGAGTTCGACCACGACCGCATCCTGACGGGCGACCCGCGCGCCGTGGCCGACGACGGCTCGTTCCTGCGCATCACCAGCGACCTCGGCGACCCCGAGCTCGAGGTGGTGCTGATGCCCTTCAGCAGCGACCGCCTGCGGCTCGGCTACCTGTGGGACATCTCATGGGGCGGCGACGACGTCTTCCCCGGCGCCACGGTCGTGCCCGGCTTCAAGGTCACCTTCGACGCGCCCTTCTACTCGGTCGAGGCCGGCGCCAAGACGGCGCGCATGCAGTTCGTCACCCGCGACCTCGACGAGCGCAGCGGCCAGATCGAGGCGTTCTACGGCCTGTTCGGCGGCTTCGGGATCGGCCGCAAGCAGGAGGGGCTGCGGCTCGACGCGAACGGCGGCTTCTTCGAGAAGGGCCGCAACCCGAACGGCGCGGTGCGCGGCGAGCGCGTCGACGCCGGCGGCGTCAGCGCTCGCCTGAGCTACGTCGACGGCCTGCCCTTCGTGCCGACGACCGACACGCGCATCTACTCGAGCGACCCCATCCTGCCGTGGAACGTCGAGCCCTGGGGCAAGGACGGCTGGCGCGCCGCCGTCGAGGCGACCTACGTCGGCCAGGTGCTCGAGGACGTCGAGAAGACCGGTGGCACCAAGATCGAGCCGGGCCTCGCCGCCGCCGCGCACCTGAAGCTGCAGACGGGCAATACGCGCGTCTCGGCGCTCGGCCTCTACCGCGACCTCGGCTTCCTGTTCTTCGACCACGCCGGCGTGAACCAGCGGTTCCAGGCGCTGAGCGAGGAGGTCGACACGACCGCCGAGATGGTGGCCACGGTGTCGCTCGAGCACCACCTGCCCGCGTCGCACCTCACGCCGGGCCTGACGCTCGGCGCGCAGCTGCCGGCGTCGACGAGCAACACGGTGCCGCGGGCCGGCATCTACGCGCCCGACGCGCTGAAGGGCCGCCGCACGATCGTCTACCGACGCGCCGACATGTTCGACGACACCGGCCTGCTGACCGGGTTCATCATCCCCGACGGCGAGGACGTCCTGCCGGTGTATGGGGCGCGCGGCTCGCTGCAGCTCGACCTGGCGGCGGGCTTCGCGCTCATCGGCGAGGTGACGCTGCTCTACGACGCCAACCGGTCGAAGCTCGTGCAGGACACGCTGCAGGTGAACACGCTCCGCGAGTTCGACGAGCCGCTCACCGTCGGGGCCGCCATGATGGCGCGCGCCGAGTTCTGATGCGCGCCCTCGCCGCCCTCCTCGCACTGGCGCCCGCGGTGGCGTCGGCCGGCGACTTCATCGACACGACGGTCACGTTCGTCGCCAGCGACGACAACGTGCTCGCCGGCCTGGGCGAGACGCTGCAGCCGAGCCCGCGCTTCGACTTCCGCCCGCGCCGCGGCAACGCGCTCTTCTTCGAGAACTACAACCGGCGCGACACCGGCGAGGAGACGCGCACCCAGCTCGTCCTCTACAAGGCGTTCGACGGTTATTTCGAGGGCGTGTCGCCCGAGGCGGCGATGGTCCTCGAGTGGGACGCCAACCGCAACGCGCGCACCATCGAGCGTTACGCCGAGACGACGAACCGGGCGACCGTCGGCGGCATCAGGGACAAGGGCAGCTACCTCGGCGTCAACTGGCAGTTCGACGAGAAGCAGCGCCTCTCGCTGGTGTTGTTCCCCTTCGACAGCGATCGCATGCGCATCGGCTACTCCTGGGAGCTGTCCTGGGGCGGCAACGAGAGCTTCATCCTCGCGCGGCGCGTGCCCGGCGCCCGCCTCAGCTACCAGTGGGACGGCGGCTACGCCTTCGTCGGCGGCAAGACGGGCCGGGCGCACACGTTCACGCTCGAAGAGGACGATCCGCAGCGCGACGAGGAGGAGCCGCTCTACGCCGCGCTCGCCGGCGCCGGTCTCTTCTTCGGCCCGCACCTGTCGGTCGAGGCCGCCGGCGGCTGGTTCAAGAAGGGCACGATCCCCATCGACCGCGGCGAGCTCCAGGGCACGCCGATCCACCTGTACGGCGCCAGCGCGCAGGTCACGTGGAGCGACGGCATCGCCCCGCAGACGCCCATCGACACGAAGCTGCTGCGCAACACCGGCGCGGGGAGGGTCGGGCCCCGCTACAAGGCGGGCTCCGCCGGCTGGCTCGTGTCCGTCGAGGGCGCGGTGGTCTCGCAGGTGCTCGAAGATTACGAGAACGTCGGCACCTCGACCCGCGACAGCGGTTTCGCCGGCGACGTGAACTTCCAGGCGCGCGACGGCGCGTGGTCGTTCAACGGCGACCTCGTGATGCGCAGCCTCGAGTTCCTCGTTCAGGGCACGCCGGGCCTGTTCCCGTTCAGCACGACGCCCGAGTCGCTCGACACCACGCCCGAGCTCTTCGCGGCGGTCGGGGCCGACTACTACATCCAGAGCCTGCGGCTGCAGCCGGGCGTGACGCTCGGCGTCCAGCTGCCGGCGTCGGTGCGCGGCCGTGGCCTCGATCCCGAGGGGCGCGAGATCGAGATCCAGAGCGTCGTCCGCAAGTCGAAGGACGTCACGGGCGACAGCACGCTCGACCAGTACCCCCTGCCCTCCGGCGAAGAGGTCCTCCCGGTCTTCAGCAGCCAGTTCACGCTGCGCAGCGACATCAGCGATCTGATCACGCTCGTGGCCGAGGTCCAGCTGACGATGGACCGCAACCTCGTCGCCAACAACCCGGACGAGGGCAAGCGCGCCTTCGAGAACCCGTACATCCTCGGCGTGGGCCTGCTGGCGCAGGCGCGCTTCTGAACGCCCCGCGGCGAGGCGCCTCGCCCCGCGCCCGGCGTCGTCTTCCGCTATCGTAGCCGCCGATGCGCCGTCCCCTCCTGCTCGCCGTCCTGGGCCTCGCCGTCGCCGCCGCGGCCCTCTTCGCGCTGCGGACCGGCCACGCGCCGACCCTCGCGCCGGCGCGCGCGCCGATCCCCGAGGCGCGCTGGACGGCCTACCGTCAGGCCGTCGAGGTCACGCCCACCGCGCCCGGCCCCGAGGACGCGCGCCTCTCCCTCGCCTTCGTCGAGGCGAACCGCGCCGAGGTCGCCGCCACGCTCGCGCCGAACGGCGATCCGACGACGAACCCGCGCTTCGTCCGCGCGGCGGCCGAGCTGCGGGCGGCGGCCCTGCACCTCGTGCAGATGCGCGGCGGCGCCGCCTACGTGGACCACGGTCGGCACCGGGGCCTGACCCTCGTCGAAGCGCTCGCGGCGCGGCCCCGCGGGCGGCCGCTGCGCGACGTGCTCGGCTCGGCAGAGGGGCAGGCGCTCGTCGACGCCGGCGGCGCGTTCGCCCTGCACGCCGAGGCGTCGGGGCTGCTCGAGACCGGCGCGCCCGCCCTCCTGCAGGGCGTCTTCCTCGACCACTGGACGCGGCACGTCCGGCAGCGGGCGCCCGTGACCGGCTACCTGCGTTCCGACGAGCTCGAGTGGCTGCACCGCTGGCGCCTCGAGTGGCACGCCGCCGCGCCGCTCGAGGAGCGCCTGGCCTCCGCCGAGGCGCTGCGCGTCCTGCCCGACTATCCGGCGGACCTCAATGCCGGCGTGGCGCTCTTCCAGGCGGGCCTCTACGACGAAGCCGCCCGCCGCTTCGAGCGCGCCGCCGGTCCCGAGGCCGAGGCCTTCCGGCGCATCGCCGAGCGCGCCGCGGCGCGCTGATGGACGTCGAGCTCCTCCGGCGCAGCTACGACCGGTTCGCCGCCGAGTACGACGAGGTCTTCACGGGGCAGCAGACGCCGAAGATCCAGGGGTTGCTCGCCGCGCTGTCCCGCCCCCTGCCCGCGCCCGCCGTCGACCTCGGCTGCGGCACCGGCCTCGTCGCCCGCCTCTCCGGCCTCGACCTGCTGTGCGTCGACGCGTCGGGCGGCATGCTCGCGCGCTGCCCGGCGCCGGTCCGCGTACAGGCCGACATGGCCCGCCTCCCCTTCCGCGACGCCGCCTTCGGGCTCGCCTTCGCGGTGACCTCGCTGATCGACTTCGGCCCGGCGCTGCCCGAAGTCTCCGAGATCGCGCGCATCCTCCGGCCCGGCGGTCTCGCGGCCGTCAGCGTTCTCAAACGCGAGGACGTCGGCGCGCTCGAGGCGGCTTTCACCCGCGAGGGGCTGGCGATCGAGGCCCGCCTGGATCTGAACGAGGACGCCGGCTGGATCTGCCGACGCGGCCCGACGCGTCGCTGAGGGACGGACGGAGCGCCGTCAGGCGTCGACGGGGGCGGGGCCGGCGGCGAGCACATGCGCCGGCACCTGCGGGAGCTTGCGGATCGCCTCCTGGAAGATCTCCGCGAGCCGGTTGGACGCCTGGCGGAACGAAGCCTCGTCCGGCCACGCGTTGCGGGGGTTCAGCATCTCGTCCGGGACGCCCGGCACGACCTTCGGCACGTGCAGCTTGAACACCGGATCGAACCAGAAGTTGCCCTCCGAGAGGTCCACGCGGTTGTCGCGCACCGCGTTGATGATCGCCTTGCTCACGAGGATGTCGACCCGCCTCCGCCCGGGGTGATTCGGTCCCAGCCACCCGGTGTTGACGAGCCAGACCTGCGTCCCGTGCTTCTCGATGAGCTTGGCGAGCAGGTCCATGTAGAAGACGGGCTTGAGCGGCATGAACGGCTTCCCGAAGAAGGCCGAGAACGTGGGCACCGGCTCGATGACGCCCTTCTCCGTGCCCGGCATCTTGCTGGTGAAGCCGCACGCAAAGTGGAACATGCCGCCTTCGACCGACAGGCGCGCCACGGGCGGCAACACGCCGTAGCCGTCGGCCGTCAGGAACGTGATGTTCGCCGGCGCCCGCGCCGTGCCCGACGCCTTCGCCGTGGGCACGAACTCGAGCGGGTAGCCCACGCGCCCGTTGGCGGTCACGCTCGTGTCGTCGTAGTCCACGCCGCCGCGCTCGTCGATCGCCAGGTTCTCCGCTGCCGTGCCGTAGCGGATGGCGTTCCAGGTCTCGGGCTCCTTCTCTGCGCGCAGCCTCTCGGTCTTGGCGTACTGCCCGCCCTCCATGTTGCTGATGACGCGGTCCGCCGGGCCCTCGATCTCGATGCAGATCTGGTCGTCGGCCACGGGGTGCCCGGTGTTCGACAGCGTGGTCTTGCCGGTGCCCGACAGGCCGGCGTGGATGGCCGACAGACCGCCGTCGCCCTCGCTGCAGCCGGCGTGCATCGTCAGGATGCCCTTCAGCGGCAACAGGAAGTTCTGGACCGAGAAGATCGCCTTCTTGATCTGCCCGTGATAGCGCGTGCCGCCGATGATCGTGGTGCGGCTGGCGATGTCGGTGACGATGAACGCCACGCCGTTGGTGGCGTCGTCGGGCTCGGCCTCGACGTCGGGCGCGTGCAGGATGCTCCACCCCGGCCGGAATCCGACGAGCTCGTCCAGGCCGGCGCGCAAGAAGATGTTGCGGGCGAACAGCGCGCTCGGCGCGCGATCGGTGACGACGCGCACGGGGAGCCGCGTCGCCGGCGTCCGACCGCTGAACCCGTCGACGACGTACAGATCGCCCGACCGCGACAGGTGGCCGACCACGCGGTCCCGCAGCCGGCGGAACGTCGCTTTGCCGATCGGCAGGTTGTTGAGCTCGCCCGCCGCCGGATCACCCCACGCGATCAGGTCGTCGAGGCGCCGGCCTTCGTGCCGGTCGTCCGGATCCCGTACATAGAACGAGGACTTGGCCGCTCGTCCGTAATAGGGGTCCGTGCGCTGGTGCAGCACCCCGTTCGCCGGCACCGTGGCCTGCCCGCGCTGGACGGCGGCCTGGTAGAGGACATCCGCGTCCGGGTTGCGGTACACGACGCCGCTCGGCCGGATGCCGTACTCCGCGACGAGGGCACGACCGTCGACGAACACTCGAGAATCCCAGGCGCCCATGAACCGCTCCTGCATGCGAATCGCGCGGACGAAGGGTCCGAATCGAGGGACTGAAAGCACCGACGCCCGGCGGCCGGAGAAGGTCGCAACCGGATGGCACGCGCCCTCGTCCCCCCTCGTGTCAAGGTGAGACGATCGATGACGAACCCCTCCCCGCTTCCTCGCCCGCGCGTCTCCGGAACGGGCGCCCCACTCGCGCTCGACGACGCCGCGCACCTCCGCGTCGGCGAGGCGCGCTACCCGGTGCCGGCGGTGGTCTCCGCGCTGGCGCCCCACCTCAGCGACGCCCGCCTCGCGCGCATGCGAGACGTCCTCGCCGCCCGCGTCGGGTCGGTCGCGCTCGCGCTCGAGGACCTGCACCACGCCCACAACGCCGCCGCCTGCCTGCGCACCGCCGAGGCGCTCGGCCTCCAGGACGTGCTCGCCGTGGGCTCCGCCGAGGCCTTCACCACCGAGGAGGCCGAGGGCCTGGCGGGCATCCCTCGCAAGATCTCGAAGGCGGCCCAGCGCTGGCTCGATCTCCAACCGGTCCCCGACGCGCGCGCGCTGCGCGCCTGGGCCGACGCCCGCGGCATGGCGCTCTACGCCACCGGCCCCCGCGCGACGGAGACCGTCGACACGCTGCCGGTCGATCGTCCGCTCCTGCTGCTCTTCGGCAACGAGCTCGAGGGCGTCGCCCCCGCGACGATGGCGCTCTGTGACGGGGCGTTCCGCATCCCGATGACCGGCTTCTCCGAGAGCCTCAACGTGTCGGTGGCCGTGGGCATCACGCTGCACGCCCTGCTCTCCCGGGTGCGCGCCCGGCTCGCCGAAGCGGGCCGCACCGGCGACCTCTCGCCCGAGCGCCTGGCCGCGCTCGAGGCCCTCTGGATCGCCTCCGACGTGCGCGGCGCCGACGCCATCCTGCGTCGCAAGCTCGGCGTTTGAGCTGGTAGGCTGGACACATGCGGCGTCTGCTCCTCCTGTGCATGCTCCTGGCGCCGGGCTGCGACGACGCGGAGGGCGAGCCTCCCGACGCCGACGTCCGCAGCATCGCCGACGCGCGGGTCTCGGCGCCCGACGCCGGGCCCGTCGACGCCCTCGTCCTCTGGGACTTCCAGCCCCCCGATGCGGCGCCGCCGCCCGACGCCGGCTGTGTCCCACCCGGCGCCGGCGCGGTCGTCGGGCAGGTCTGCGCGCCCAACGGCCGCCTCTGGCTGGTCGGCGCCTCGGTGACCGTCGAGTGGACGGACGCCTGCACGGGCGAGTCACGCGCCGCGACCGCCGTCACCGACGAGAGTGGCGCGTTCCGCCTCGAGGATCTGCCCGCCGGCGCCCACCTGCTGCGCATCGAGCGCGGCAGCTTCCGCGGCGAGCGCGTGGTGACGGTGCGCGCCGGCGCCGAGATCGACCTCTCCGCCGGCGACCGCAAGACGTGCCTCTCCGCCGACGCCACGCGCCTCGCCGTCGTCGGCGGCCGCTACGACCGCGTCCAGGAGCTGCTCGTCGACCTCGGCCTGAGCGAGTTCGACCTCTTCGACGGCGTCGACGACGTGGCCGGGACGGAGGCGTTCCTGGCCGACGCCGAGCGCCTCGCACAGTACGACGTGCTCTTTCTGAACTGCGGCATCCGCAAGGACGCCTTCACGCGCTACGACGACGTCGTCGCCGGCCTCCGGCGTTTCGTCGCCGACGGCGGCTCGGTCTACGTCAGCGACTACGGCTTCTTCTTCTTCGAAGACGCCTTCCCCGAGGCGCTCGACTTCCACGGCGACGACGCCGAGTGGCAGGGCGAGGCGCGCATGGGCGCCGCGCCGCAGCGGGTGCACGCGCGCATCGTCTCCGACGAGCTGCGTGCCTTCATGCAGGCCGAGGCCGTCGACGTGGACTTCCCCGAGGACGAGCAGGTCCGCACCGCCCACTGGGTCGTCGCCGAGTCCGCGGGGCCGGCGGTGACCGTGCTGCTCGAGGGCGACGTCCAGCTCTGCGTCGGCCCCCGGAGCTGCGCGCCCGGCGGCCGCGTCGAGCGCGCGCCGCTGCTCGTCAGCTACGAGCCCGAGGGCGCGTCCGGCGTCGTCGTGTTCACCTCCTTCCACCAGGAGGCGAACCTCTCCGCCGAGATCGAGCGCGTCCTCTTCTACCTCGTCTTCATGCTCTGACTCGAGTTTCGCCATTTCCGGCTGCCTGCGGCCGGCCCCGACCGGCCGCCGCAGCTTGCTCCCACAGGCGAAGCCGCCCTCTTGCGGTGGCGAGTCTGCCCGAAGGGGTCGGTCGCTTCCCTGCGCGCGGCGCATTTCGGTCTCGACGTGCATCAAGCACGCCTTCGACCGAGATTCGCCTTGCTCCTTGCTGCGACTCGGTCGTTGCTCGGTCGACGCCGAAATGGCGAAACTCGAGTCTGACGCGGGAACTACTTGAGGTTCTGATCGACGAGCCCGCAGCGGATGGCGTAGCGCGTGAGGCCCGGCACGTCGTGGATGCTGAGCTTCTGCATGAGGCGCGCGCGGTGGTGCTCCGCCGTGCGGCGGCTGATGCCGAGGATGCTGCCGATCTCCTTGCTCGTGTGGCCCTCCGCCAGCAGCGTCAGCACCTCGCGCTCGCGCTCCGAGAGCGGGTCGTTCTCGGCGGAGCGCGCCGCCCCCGGCGACAGGTGGCGCTCCCCGCCGGCCACCTTGCGGATGACCTTGACCAGGTCCTTCACGCCGACGCCCTTGAGCAGGTAGCCCGCGGCGCCGGCCTCGAGCGCGCGCTGCACCCAGACGTCGTCGTGGTACATGCTGAGCACGATGACCTTGGGCGCCGGCTCTTCGCTCGCCAGGCGCTTGATCACCTCGAGCCCGCTCAAGCCGGGCAGCGCCAGATCGCACACCACGACGTCGGGCCGCAGCCGCCGGCACTCGTCGATACCCGAGCGGCCGTCGCCGGCCTCCCCGACGACCTCGATGTCCTCGGCGGTCCCGAGCAGCGCGATCACGCCCTGGCGAACGATGGTGTGGTCCTCGATGAGGAGGACGCGGATGCTCTCCATGCCGAATCCCTCGCGCTCCCCTTCTTGTAGCGCACCCCCGCGCCGCCGCCCATCCGTAGGATTACTCGCGCGGAAGCCACGCCACGAGCCGCACGCCGCCCGCGTCGCCGCCTTCGACGTCGAGGTAGCCCCCCGCCGCCTCGACGCGCTCGCGCGCCCCGATGAGGCCCAGCCCCCGCTTCGGCGTGTCCGCGGGCAGGCCGCGGCCGTCGTCCTCGACCACGAGGCGCCAGCCGTCGTCGAAGTCCGCGAGCTCGACGCGGACGGTCCGCGCCGAGGCGTGGCGCGCCACGTTCGTCAGCGCCTCCTGGGCCACGCGGAAGAGCACGTCGCCCAACGCCGGCTCGGGCTGCACGTCGCCGACGGCGAGGTCGACCCGGAGCTGGGCAGCCTCGGCCCACCGCTCGGCGTGTGCCCGCAGCGCCGCCGGCAGCCCCAGCGCGTCGAGCGCCGGCGGCCGGAGCCGGTGGGCGAGCCGCCGGACCTCCTCGACCGCGTGATCCACCGCCGCCAGCGCCGCGTCGAGGTCCGCGGCGGCCTTCGGCGCGGTGCGCGCCACCGCGTCGAGGCTCGTCAGGCGCAGCCGCAGGCCGGTCAGCACCTGCCCGAGCTCGTCGTGCAGGTCGCGGCTCAACCGCGCGCGCTCCTCTTCCTGGACCGCCACCAGCCGCGCGCTCAGCTCGCTCAGCTGCCGCTCCCGCGCCCGCAGCTCGAGTGTGCGCGCCTCGACGCGCGCCTCGAGCGTCGCGTTCGCCTCCTCCAGCGCCCGCCACAGCTGGACGTCGAGGGCGTCCGCGCGCCGCACCGTCCACAGCGGCAGGAAGAACAGCGCCAGCGCCAGCCCCAGGCCCGACAGCGATGCCACGACCCACAGCCGGCGCACGGCGCGCCTCGTATCGGCCGCCTCGATGCGCACCTCGACGCGCCCGACCGCGCGCCCGCCGCCGCGCACCAGCGACCAGCCGGCCACCTCGTCCGGCCGCCCCGCCGGCCCGGACTCGTACACCCGTTCGCGCCCGCTCACGTCGACCCGCACGTGCGCTTCGACCGGCGGCGCGACCAGCGGATAGACCAGCTCGCCGAGGCGGTCCGCGTCGTACGACCACAGCTCCGGCCGCTCTCGCGCCAGCTCCTCGAGCCGTGCGCCCACGTGGCGCGCCCAGATGTCGGCCTGCGCGCGCCGCTCGCGGAACGACAGCGTCTGGTAGACCAGCGGCAGCACGACGCCGACCACGAGGCCCGCCATCAGCGCCAGCGGCGCCATGCGGCGCGCGAACGGTCCCGCTTGCGGACGCGGCTTCACGGTGGCGCCTCGTAGCCGACGTCCTGGGCGAGCCCACGGCCGTCCTCGGCGAGGAACTTCAAGAACTCGAGCAACCTGGGCTTCGCGTTCGCCCCGGGAACCGCGTACAGGACGAGCCGCGGCGCCACCGGCCGACCGGCGGCGTCCTCGAGGGCCACGAACCACACCGGCGCCGCCCGCAGCCGCAACTGCCCCTCGTCGACCACGACGAGCGATCCCGCCGTGCGCCGCAGCACCTCGGCGAGGCCGTCGTCGCGCGCGATGCGGCGCGCCGGGCCCCGCGCCAGCGCCTCGCCGAGGGCGGCCCCCAGCGGCGGCCAGGCGGCCCCCAACGCGGCCTGGGCCACGTCCTGCTCAGGCCGCAGGAAGAAGCGCCGCGGCGTGCCGTCGGGCCACGCGCCGACGGCGCCGCTCACCGTCGCGACGAGGTCGTCGAGCGAGAGCCGCCGCACCGCGACGCCCGGGCCGGCGGCGAGGATCACCCGCGTGGCGCCGATGGCGACGGCCCCGGGCGGCGGCGCTTCGCCGAGGGGCAGCGCCACCACCGCCGCGTCGATCACGCCGTCGTCGACTGCGCGCAGGGCGCCCGCCGCGCCGAGCGGCTCCTCGACCCGCACCGCCTGACGAGGGTCGAGGGCCGCGAAGTGCTCCGCCAGGTGCCGGATCAGCGGCGTCGCCATCGCCGTCGCCGCGACGCGCACCACGTCCTCGGAGGGGCGCTGCAGCGGCGCGTCGAGCGTCGGCGGCGCCGGGTCGGGCCCGCACGCGGCGAGCGGCGCCCACAGAAGGCCCGCGGCGAGCCGGCACCCGAGACGCCGCCCGTTCACCGCCACCGCTTCGGGCGCCGGCGGGCGGGCACCCAGCTCTCGACGTCCTCCTCGGGGACCTCGGGGACCACCGTCAGCGGCACGCCGAGCACGCGGCTCATCTCGTCGAGCAGCGAGGGACTGAGACGGCTCGTGGCCGCCCCCTCGACGAAGAGCCAGAAGCGCGCAACGATGGTGGGCTGACCGAAGTCGACGTCCCCGATCCGCAGATCGTAGCGGCACGAGGGACAGCGCAGCTCGAACCGGTCGACCGGGAAGTAGCGCAGCCGCTCGACGGCGCCCTGGAGCACGTCGGGGTCGAGCGTGTCGCCGCACATCGTGCAGCGCGCGTCGGGGAAGCCGGCGCCGTTGTCGGGCGGGAGAAATCGCGGCTTCGTCTCGAGGTGGACCCGCAGCGCGTCGAAGGTCAGCTCCGCCGGCAGGTGCGAGTCGGAGGCGTCGGGGTGGAAGAACCCGGCCACGTCGGTGCCCGGCGGGTGCGCACCGTCAGCCTCGGCGCCGATGATGTTCGCCTCGAGCAGCCGGCGCACGAGCGCGTCGACCGCGGCGTCGGCGGGCCGCACGGCGCGGCCGCTCTTCGGGGCGATGTACAGGTTCAGCATGACCTCGCACCGTACCTTTCGGGCCCCGCGGCCGCCAACCGATTCCGGCGGCGGCGGCCCCGTGTTAAGGTCCGCGCGTCAGGGGGTACAGGCATGAACAAGGTCCATCCCTCGGCGGATGCCGCCATCGCCGACATGACCGACGGCACCGTCCTGCTCGTCGGCGGCTTCGGACTGAGCGGCAATCCCGAGAACCTGATCCGCGCGGTGCACCAGAAGGGCGTCCGCGACCTCACGCTGGTGAGCAACAACGCTGGCGTCGACGACAAGGGCCTCGGCGTGCTCCTCAAGAGCCGCCAGGTGCGCCGGATGGTCGGCTCGTACGTGGGCGAGAACAAGGAGTTCGAGCGCCAGTTCCTGTCGGGCGAGCTCGAGGTCGAGCTGTGTCCCCAGGGCACGCTGGCCGAACGCCTGCGGGCCGCCGGGGCCGGCATCCCCGCGTTCTACACGCCGACGGGCGTCGGCACCCTCCGGGCGGAGGGCCGCGAGACGCGCACGTTCCACGGCAAGCCGTACCTGCTCGAAGAGGCCCTGCACGGAGACTTCGCGCTCGTGAAGGCCTGGAAGGCCGACACCCACGGCAACCTCGTCTTCCGCAAGACCGCCCGCAACTTCAATCCGCTCGTGGCCAAGGCGGCGCGGGTCACCATCGCCGAGGCCGAGGAGATCGTGCCCGCCGGCGAGCTCGATCCGGACGGGATCCACCTGCCGGGGATCTACGTGCAGCGTGTGGTGAAGGGCGAGCACTACGAGAAGTGGATCGAAAAGCGGACGATCCGCCCGCGCGAGGAGAAGTGACATGCCACTGACCCGCGACCAGATCTGCCGGCGCGTCGCCCGCGAGCTGAAAGACGGCGACTACGTGAACCTGGGCATCGGCATGCCCACACTGGTGGCGAACTTCATTCCTGCGGGCATCGAGGTCGTCCTTCAGAGCGAAAATGGCCTGCTGGGCATCGGTCCGTACCCGTACGAGGGCGACGAGGACGCGGACCTGATCAACGCCGGCAAGGAGACGGTCACGACCGTCCCCGGGTCGAGCTTCTTCGACAGCAGCGAGAGCTTCGCCATGATCCGTGGCGGCCACATCGACGTGGCCATCCTCGGCGCGATGGAAGTGGCCCAGAACGGCGACCTGGCCAACTGGATGATCCCCGGCAAGATGGTCAAGGGCATGGGCGGCGCCATGGACCTCGTCAGCGGCGCCAAGAAGGTCATCGTGACGATGATCCAGTCCGCCAAGGATGGAAAACCCAAGCTCGTCGACCGTTGTTCCCTGCCGCTCACCGGCATCGGCTGCGTCCAGCGCATCGTCACCGACATGGCCGTCATCGACGTGACCCCCGAGGGGTTCCTCGTGCGCGAGCTCGCCGCCGACGTCACGCCCGAGGCGTTCGCCGAGAGCTGCACCGGCCGCTACCGGTTCGCGGCCGACCTCGCCGTCCTGAAGGGCTGAGGCCGCTTGCTCCCGCCGCGGTGATTGAAGGAAGATCCGCCCGTTTTCCGACGAGCGGGGGGATCTTCATGCAGCGGCTGCTCGCGCTGGCGGCGGTCTTCGTTTTCTCGGCGTGCGCCGACTCGGCCTCGAGCCCCGCCGGTGGTGCGCCCGACGCGGCGGCGGGCGGCGCCGGCGGGGCGGGTGGGGGCGTGGGCGAGCCGGACGGCGCCGTGGGCGGCGCCGGCGGCATGGGCGGCGCTCCGGGACCGCGCGCGTGCCCCGACCTCGACCGCGACGGCTACCAGGTCCGCGGCCAGGATTGCCGCCTGACGACGCAAGTCGACTGCGACGACACGAACAACCTGGTCCGCCCCGGCCAGGACGAGAAGTGCGCGAACCGCATCGACGACAACTGTGACGGCCGAGTGAACGAGGGCTGCGACCAGAACTGCGCCGACCTCGACAACGACGGCCACCAGGACGCCGCCTGCAACGCCGACCGTCGCAACGGCGGCGACTGCAACGACATGGAGGCCTCGATCAGCCCGAGCGCCGCCGAGCGCTGCGGCAACTTCCGCGACGACAACTGCGACGGTCGCGACGTGCCCTGCCTCCCGAACTGCATGGACGCCGACCTCGACGGATTCGGCAATGGTTCCGGGTGCTTCGGGGCGGACTGCAACGACGCCGACTCCGCAGTGAACCCCTGGGCCAGCGAGACCTGTGGCGACGGCGTCGACCAGGACTGCGACGGCAGTGACCTCCCCTGCCCCGCCGACTGCATGGACCGCGACAAGGACGGCTTCGGGACTGGCGAGGGCTGCCCCGCAGAGGACTGCAACGACACCGACGTTCACACGAACCCCGGCGCGGTCGATCTGCCCGGCGACACGATCGACCAGGACTGCGACGGCAGCGACGCCGTCCTCCCCCAGGACTGCAGAGACGCGGACCGCGACGGCTACGGCGAGGGCGACGGCTGCCGCGGCGCCGACTGCGACGATGCCGATCCGCGCGTGAACGCCGGCCGCCGCGAGATCTGCGGGAATGGCCGTGACGACGACTGCGACGACCGGGACGACGTCTGCGTGGGCATGGGCACCGGCGAGTGCATCGACGCCGACGGTGACGGCTTCGGCCAGGGCGCGTGCCCCCGCGGCAACCGTGACTGCGACGACCGCGACCGCGACGTCAACCCGGGCGCGCGCGAGACCTGCAACGGCCAGGACGACAACTGCAACGGCGAGACGGACGAGTGTCCGCGCCGCAACCAGGTCTGCGACGGAGCAGCCTGCGTCGGCGAGGCCGGCGCGCCCTGCCGCGCCGACGGCGAGTGCGCAGCCCAGCTCGGCCTCTACTGCAACACCGAAGTCAACCAGTGCCGCATCCGCGATGGCGAGACCTGCGACGACAACGCGCAGTGCAACCCCACCGCCGAGTGCGTGCTCCTCGACGCCTGCGACGACCTCGCCCCGCGCTGCTACCAGGCGAAAGGCGGGCCGTGCGACGACTCGTGCGACTGCAACGACATCTTCCTTTGCCACGACGAGAGCCGCCGCTGCGTCGAGTGCCTCGACGACTTCCACTGCGGCGGCGAGGGCGACGCGCGGGACACATGCACCGGCGGTGGCTTCTGCGCCGAGCTGACCGCCATCGGCGGACCCGACTTCGACGCGCGCCTCCAGTTCCTCCGCCGTCTGGTCGAGTGCTGGCAGCACTTCGCCGAGGCCCGAGAGGCCTCGGCCTGCGACATCCTGCTCGTCGAGGACGAGCTCCGCGTGGACGACGCCCCGGTCGCCAGCTTCGGCGGCGACATCGACGCCGAGCAGAGCTTCGTGTGCGACAACCTCGCCCTGCTCGGGCCCAACGGCTTCGATGAGGACGCCATCGCCGTCGCGAGCGAGCTGTTCGGCTGCGGCCTGTTCGACATCCTCAACGTCTGGTGGACGCAGCCCGTCCGTCCGGGCACCGGCGATCTCTGCCTCTACTACACCCCGCAGAAGTCCGGGTTCGGCTTCCCCAACGACGCCCGCGCCGCCGTCGTCCTCGACCGCTGCGACCTCTCCGTCATCGACTGACCCCGAGTGCGGTGCGACCAACGTCGATTGCGGAGTCCCGCGGCGGGTGGACTCGGCAATCGTATCCGCTGCACGAACCGGTGGTCGCGCCGCGTGACCGTTGAATCACGATCACGCGCATGGACACAGCGCGATCAGCCCGACGACTGCTGCTCGGTCGCCGCCTCGGGCGGCGGCGGCACGGTGAGCGGCCCGAGCTCCATCTCGAGCT